>NZ_SPPD01000009.1 GCF_004570575.1 Streptococcus cuniculi | reverse complement strand
ATCGTCAAGACTGAGGCAAAGAAAAAATAATTTGTCTCAGTCTTTTTTGATAAGAATACTAGTTTTATCAGTTTTCTTGGCTATATATAAGGAATATCCGAACGTTCCCAAAAAGATAGACACACACAAAGTTGAAAGTTCTTCTTGCAATGAGTGGTATTTTTTGGTAGAATAGTCAAGTATGTGGTGCTAGCACATCCGTAATATTTGATCAAATGAGGAGGAATACACATGGCTAAAGTATGTTATTTTACAGGTCGTAAAACTGTATCAGGAAACAACCGTTCACATGCGATGAACCAAACAAAACGTGCGGTAAAACCAAATCTTCAAAAAGTAACTGTTTTGATTGATGGAAAACCTAAAAAAGTTTGGGCTTCAGCTCGTGCACTTAAATCAGGTAAAGTTGAACGCGTTTAATTTTTTAGAAAAAAGAGGTCCAGTGGACCTCTTTTTCACGAGCCAGAAAATGAGAGAGCGAGTTTAGAGGTCCAGTGGACCTCTTTTTCATTTTGTTTTTAAACTGAATGCTGACTTCTTATCTGTTGTCACAGCCTAGTTTTTTACAGCTATGAGAATTTATGGTAAAATAGAGTGATAAAATGATTTGAGGTACGAAAAATGACGGTTAAAATCAATACAAAAGATGGCCAGATTGAACTAACAGATGATGTCATTGCGACAGTTGTTGGTGGTGCTACAACGGAGATTTTCGGCGTTGTTGGTATGGCAAGTAAATCTGCGATTAAGGATAACTTTCAAGCGCTTCTTGGAAAGGAAAATTACGCCAAGGGTGTCGTGATTAAAACGACCGAAGAAGGGCATATTGCAGTCGATGTCTATACTGTGATGAGCTACGGTGTCAAAATCAGTGAAGTTTCACGGAATATTCAAGAACGTGTGAAGTTTAATTTGGAAAATCAATTGGGTATCGCAGCAGATACAGTCAATGTCTATATTCAAAATATCAAGGTCGTAGGAGAATAATGGTGTCTAAAATTACAACGAGTTCATTTCAAGAAATGGTGCAGGCTGCATCTACTCGCCTGAATAAACAAGCAGAATATGTGAATTCATTAAATGTCTTTCCTGTTCCAGATGGGGACACAGGTACAAATATGGGAATGACCATTACCAATGGTGCTAAAGAGGTATCTGATAAGCCTGCTAGCACAGTTGGTGAAGCTGCTCAGATTTTGTCAAAAGGCCTCTTGATGGGTGCGCGTGGGAACTCAGGTGTTATCACTTCCCAATTATTCCGCGGTTTTGGTCAATCAGTCAAAGGCAAAGAAGAGTTGACAGGAAAAGACTTGGCACAAGCCTTCCAACACGGAGTAGAAGTAGCCTACAAAGCGGTGATGAAGCCGGTTGAAGGAACAATCTTGACGGTATCCCGTGGAGCAGCGACAGCTGCCTTGAAAAAAGCAGAACAGACCGATGATGCTATTGAAGTGATGCGTGCAACCTTGGAAGGTGCCAAGCGTGCCTTGAAGAAAACCCCAGAGATGCTTCCAGTATTGAAAGAAGTAGGTGTCGTGGACTCTGGTGGTCAAGGCTTGGTTTACATTTATGAAGGCTTCCTTGCTGCTCTTACAGGTGAGTACATTGCTTCTGAGGATTTTGAAGCAACACCAGCGGTCATGTCTGGTATGATTAATGCAGAACATCACAAATCAGTTGCAGGACATGTCGCGACAGAAGACATCACTTTTGGCTACTGTACGGAAATCATGGTGGCACTCCGTCAAGGTCCAACCTATGTGAAAGAATTTGACTACGAAGAATTTCGAGCTTATTTGAATGACTTAGGAGATTCTCTTCTTGTGGTGAATGATGATGAAATCGTGAAAGTCCATGTCCATACAGAAGATCCAGGACTTGTCATGCAGGCTGGTCTCCAATACGGTAGCTTGGTTAAGGTCAAAGTGGACAATATGCGTGAGCAACACGAAGCGCAAGTTGAAAAAGAAGAAAGTTTCCAAAAGCCAGCTGAGCAAACAGAATATGCAGTCATTGCCGTTGCAGCAGGTGAAGGATTGACAGAAATCTTCAAATCACAAGGTGTCGACTACGTGATTTCTGGTGGTCAAACCATGAACCCGTCTACAGAAGACTTTGTTAAGGCTATTGAATTGGTCAATGCCCGCAATGTCATCTTGTTGCCCAACAACAAGAACATCTTAATGGCAGCTCAATCAGCGGCAGAAGTGGCAGAAGTGGCAGTCAAAGTGGTAGAAACACGTACGATTCCACAAGGATTTACGAGTCTTCTAGCTTTCGACCCAAGCCATGATATTGAGGCTAACTTTGAAGCCATGACGGCTTCTCTTGCAGATGTCAAGAGCGGAAGTGTGACGACAGCTGTGCGTGATACGACGATTGACGGGCTTGAAATCCACGAAAAGGATAATCTTGGAATGGTTGATGGGAAAATCGTAGTGTCTAATCCAGACATGGTGGAGACCCTCGTTACAACCTTTGACAAGATGTTGGATGAAGATAGTGAAATTGTAACCATTTACGTGGGTGAAGAAGGTGACAAGGCCTTGGCTGAAAGCCTTGCCCAAGACTTGGAAGAAAAATATGAAGATGTTGAAGTGGAAATCCACCAAGGCGGTCAGCCAGTCTATCCATATCTGTTTAGTGTTGAATAAGATACGAGGGCGTAAAAAAAGCGACTGAAAATTAGGAAACACGACGATGAAGCGTAGCTTCTAGGAGTGTTTATCTATTTTCCAAGCTTTTAGCCCGAGTTCAGTTCCATAAGATACGAGGGTGTTGACACGAGTTACACGCGTTTTATCCCTAGCCTCCAACCGTCTCCTAGACCGTTGGAGCGAGTACCAAGGGAAGCGAAACGCACCACTTTTGGGACTTCACGTTGATATTTCAAAGCAGTGGTTGAATGGCTGTTTCGTTTGCCTTTTCGCTTGAACCAGACCTTTACATGAGACATCAGTAGCGCTTACTCAATCGCCAAAGGTCTCGGTTGGTATGCGGAGGTGAGGTAAAATAAGTCAGTAGTTGAGCCCAATCCTAGAAACGAGGGAGTGAGGACGAGCAATTCGTAGAATGCTTTCTTACTCCCTTTTTCATGCTTTCATGATATATTCTTGAAAAAAGCGTGGAAAACGATTTCAAAAAGTGTTATAATGAAGAACAGAAGTAGGTGAAACGATGAAAGAAGTGCAGAAAAAATCAGTTACCATGAAAGATGTTGCCCAGCGGGCTGGTGTGAGCGTGGGAACGGTGTCACGGGTCATCAATCATGAACAAGGAATTAAGAAAACGACCTTGCAAAAGGTACAGCAGGCGATTGAGGACTTGGCCTATATCCCAGATGTCTATGCGCGGGGAATGAAAACCAATCGGACAGAGACGGTTGCTTTGATCTTGCCGACTATTTGGCACCCATTTTTCAGCGAGTTTGCCTTTTTTGTTGAAGAAGCCCTCAGTAAGAAAAACTATAAATTATTGTTGTGTAACACAGATGGGGTTAAAAAAGAGATTGAGTACCTCATGATGTTGCGGCAGAATAAGGTGGACGGTATTATCGCCATTACCTACAGTCCGATTGAAGATTATTTGGCATCTAATATTCCCTTTGTCAGTATCGATAGAACTTACAGGGATAAGGAAATCGCCTGTGTGACGTCTGACAACCAAAAGGGCGGAGAGCTTGCGGCGCAGATGTTACTCGAAAAAGGCTGTCAGCACCTCGCTTTTGTCGGCAGTCACAATGATACTTTCAATGAGACCAAAAAACGCCGCCAATTTTTTGAAAAGACCGTACGCCAGACAGGGAAAGAATGTCTTGTTTTTGATATTCCAGAGCCGGTGGATGATTTTCTTGGAGAACTAGAAAAATTCTTAGTAGCGCATCCGCAAATTGACGGAATCTTTGCCATCAATGATTTTGTGGCCTTAGAGACGATGCAGATTCTGGAGAAGCAGGGCAAGCGTGTGCCAGACGATGTGCAGGTGATTGGTTACGACGGGATTCGTTTTGCAAAAGAGCATGAATATGTTCTATCTACTATCAAGCAGCCACTTGAGCAAATGGCAGAAGAAGCAGTTAATATCTTGTTGGCGATTATCCATCAGAAGAACTATCAGCGACAAAGTGTGCTGCCCATTTCGTACATTGAAGGAAAAACAACAAAAAATTCAAAAAATCTATTGACAGAAAACGCTACCAATGGTACACTATAGGTACGAAATTTATTTTTTACAAAAAATATGAAACGTTTCAAAAATAAAGAAAGCTCTATTTAGAATAATGAGTTTTCTCATTTTAATCAAAATTGAAACGTTTCAAAAAGGAGGAGTTATGAATATAGGAAAGGAATACTCTGTCTGGAGTAGAATCAAGAAACAAAAAGTATTGTTGCTGATGTTGCTTCCAGGGCTGTTGTTGACCTTTATCTTTAAGTACATTCCGATGTATGGGGTCTTGATTGCCTTTAAAGATTACAATCCTTTGAAAGGTGTCATGGGAAGTGAGTGGATTGGATTTCAAGAGTTTACCAAGTTCCTTTCTTCTCCTAACTTCGGTATCTTGCTAGGAAATACGCTCAAGCTTAGTATTTATGGCTTGTTGCTCGGCTTCTTGCCACCGATTATTCTAGCTATTATGCTCAATCAGTTGTTGAGTGATAAGGCGAAAAAGCGCATCCAGCTCATTCTTTATGCGCCAAACTTTATTTCAGTCGTGGTCATCGTCGGAATGATTTTTCTCTTCTTCTCTGTCGGTGGACCCATCAATAGTATCCTCTCGCTCTTTGGTATTAAAGCAAACTTTTTGACGGATCCAGATGCCTTTAGACCGCTCTATATTCTTAGTGGTATTTGGCAAGGAATGGGGTGGGCATCAACGCTCTACACAGCGACTCTGGTCAATGTGGATACGTCCTTGATTGAAGCAGCGAAAATGGACGGTGCGAATATCTTCCAACGCATTTGGCATATTGATTTGCCAGCTTTGCGACCTGTCATGGTCATTCAGTTTGTCCTAGCAGCTGGAAATATCATGAATGTCGGCTATGAAAAAGCCTTCTTGATGCAAACATCGCTTAACTTGACCAGCTCAGAAATCATCTCAACCTATGTTTATAAGGTCGGTCTTGTATCAGGTGACTATTCTTATTCAACGGCCGTTGGACTTTTCAACGCAGTCATCAATGTTATCTTATTGATTGCGGTGAATCAAATCGTTAAACGGATGAACAACGGTCAAGGATTATAAGGAGAATGGAATGAATACACAAATTTATACAACATTCGACAAGCGTATGCTTGTGGTCAATAAAATTATCATTGCATTTCTAGTGTTGATTACGCTGGTTCCCATGCTCTATATTCTGGTAGCGTCCTTTATGGATCCGCAAGCTCTCGTGAGTAAGGGGATTAGCTTTGACCCTGCTGATTGGACGATTGAGGGCTACCAGCGGGTATTCAGCGACAAGTCTATCATTCGTGGATTTTTCAACTCGCTTTTTTATTCCTTTAGTTTTGCAGCTCTTACCGTTTTCTTATCTGTATTGACTGCTTATCCTTTATCGAAAAAGGATTTGGTTGGGAAAAAATGGTTCAATGCCTTTCTCATCTTCACCATGTTCTTTGGTGGTGGCTTGGTGCCGACCTATCTCCTTGTTAAAGACTTAGGCATGTTAAACACCGTTTGGGCCATTATCGTACCTGGTGCCATCAATGTTTGGAACATTATCTTGGCGCGGACTTATTTCCAAGGAATCCCAGATGAGTTGCTCGAAGCTGCTTATATTGACGGAGCCAATGATTTGGAAATCTTTGTCAAGATTATGCTACCGCTTGCCAAACCAATCATGTTTGTCCTCTTCTTATACGCCTTTGTAGGACAATGGAATTCTTACTTTGATGCCATGATTTATATCAAGGATCCAAACCTAGAACCGCTTCAGCTCGTCTTGCGCAAAATCTTGATTCAAAGTGAGCCTGGTAAAGATATGATTGGTGCGCAAGCCGCCATGAATGAACTAAAACGAATTGCAGAAATGATTAAGTATGCAACGATTGTGATTTCCAGCTTACCGCTCATTGTCATGTACCCATTCTTCCAGAAATACTTTGACAAGGGGATTATGGCTGGATCGTTGAAGGGGTAATACTTCCTAGAACATAGCTGTTAGGAAATATCATAAAATGTGTATTAATATAAAAAGGAGTTTTCTCATGAAAATGAAAACATGGATGAGTCTCAGTGCGACTCTATTGGCAACCTCTGCTTTGGTCCTGACTGCTTGTGGCAATAAAAATGCTGCCTCTAGCCCAGATTACAAGCTGGAAAATGTTTCTTTCCCACTGAAAGATAAAGTGACCCTAAAATTTATTACAGGTAGTTCACCGCTTGCACCAAAAGATCCGAATGATAAATTGATTTATCAACGCTTGGAAGAGGAAACAGGTGTTCATATTGACTGGACCAACTATTCTTCTGATTTTGCAGAAAAGCGTAACTTGGACATTTCATCGGGTGATTTGCCAGATGCGATTCACAATGCCGCTGCATCGGACGTTGAATTGGTGAAATGGGCAAAACAAGGGGTGATTATCCCAGTTGAGGACTTGATTGACCAATACATGCCAAATTTGAAGAAGATTTTGGATGAAAAGCCAGAATACCGTGCCTTGATAACAGCGCCAGACGGTCATATCTATTCCTTCCCTTGGATTGAAGAATTGGGTGAGGGCAAAGAATCCATTCACTCCGTGAACGATATGGCTTGGATTAACACGGATTGGTTGAAAAAGTTAAACCTCGATATGCCAACTACAACAGATGAGTTGGTGACTGTTTTGGAAGCCTTTAAGACACAAGATCCAAATGGGAACGGGAAGGCAGATGAAATTCCAATGTCCTTTATCAATGCAGGTGGAAATGAGGACTTTAAACTCTTGTTTGCTGCCTTTGGTATCGGTGACAATGATGACCACTTGGTCGTTGGGAATGACGGCGTGGTAGATTTCACAGCAGACAATCCCGAGTACAAAGAAGGAGTAAAATTCATCCGCCAGCTACAAGAAAAGGGCTTGCTAGACCCAGAAGCCTTTGAGCAAGATTGGAATACATACATTGCCAAAGGTGGCGAACACCAATACGGTGTTTACTTCACATGGGATAAGGCTAACGTTTCAGGCTTCAACGACAGTTATGATGTTTTACCAGTTCTTGCAGGACCAAGTGGTAAAAAACACGTTGCTCGTACCAATGGAATGGGCTTCTCACGTGACCGCATGGTCATTACTAGTGCCAATAAAAACCTTGAATTGACTGCAAAATGGATTGATGCGCAATATGCGCCATTGCAATCTGTTCAAAACAACTGGGGAACTTATGGCGATGATAGCCAACAAAATATCTTTGAATTTGACAAGGCAAACAATAGCTTGAAACACTTACCGCTTGAAGGAACCGCACCAGGCGAACTTCGTCAGAAGACAGAAGTCGGTGGTCCGCTTGCTATCTTGGATAGCTACTACGGTAAGGTGACAACGATGCCAGATGATGCTGCATGGCGCTTGGATATTTTGAAGAAAACCTATGTTCCATATATGAATAATGACGCCATTTACCCACGTGTCTTCATGGAAGAAGAGGATTTGGATAAATTGGCACAAATCGAAGCCGATATGAATGACTACATCTACCGCAAACGCGCAGAGTGGATTGTCAATGGCAATATCGACAAGGAGTGGGATGACTATATCAAAGAACTTGATAAATACGGGCTGTCAGACTGGTTAGCAATCAAGCAGAAATACTATGATAAATATATAGAAAATCAAAAATAGAAACCGAGAGTGAGTGAATATGGGAGACGTGTGGAGTATCAGTAAAGCAAATGAATTTATTGTGCAACATCAGGGAGAGGTCAATCTTCATTACAAGCCAGAGCTTCATTTTTCAGCTCCAATAGGCTGGATCAATGACCCGAATGGTTTTGTGTACTTTAGGGGTGAATACCATTTGTTTTATCAGCATTACCCTTACGGAACGCATTGGGGGCCGATGCACTGGGGGCATGCCAAGAGCAAGGATTTATTACATTGGGAGCATCTTCCAGTCGCTCTTGCTCCAGACCAAGATTATGATAAGGACGGCTGTTTCTCAGGGAGTGCGATTGTCAAAGATGACAAGCTGTGGTTGATGTATACAGGACATATTGTGGATCCAGATGGTAGCGTTCGTCAGGTGCAAAATATGGCCTACTCGACAGATGGCATTCATTTTGAAAAACTGGCTTCTAATCCTGTCGCGACAGGCGAGATTTTGCCAGAAGAGTTGGTGGCGAGTGACTTCCGCGATCCAAAATTGTTTGAAAAAGACGGGACCTATTACGCGGTGGTTGCGGCCAAACATCGAGATGAGATTGGAACGATTGTTCTGCTTGAGTCACCTGATTTGATGACTTGGGAATTTGTCTCCATTTTCCTCAAGGGAGAAAAGCACCAAGGTTTCATGTGGGAATGTCCTGATTACTTCGAGCTAGATGGTATCTCTTGCTTGGTTCTATCACCAATGCGTTATCAAAAAGATGGTCTAGACTATGTCAATATCAACTCGTCCGTCATCATGACAGGGCGTGTAGACTGGGATCAGAAAATCTTTCAGCTTGATACGGTGAAAGAGATTGACCACGGTCATGATTTCTATGCACCGCAGACCATGGAAAATGCTGCTGGCGAGCGAATCATGATTGCCTGGATGCAGACTTGGGGGCGGACCAATATCACAGACCAGCTCGACCATAAGTGGACCTGTGCTATGACATTACCAAGAAAGTTGCAGTTGAAAGATGGTGCCCTTGTTCAAGAACTTCCTGAAAGTCTTTCCGATCAACTGTCACCGCTCCTTCAACAAGGAGTGGTGACAGTTGGGACTTTTCAGGGAGATTGGACAAATGGCAAGGTCTTCCGCTTGGGAGATGAAGATGATTACATCGAATTTGGCTATGACGTGGTGGCAAAAGAAGTCTATATCGACCGCAGTCATCTAAAACAAGCCATTCGAGGAGAAGAAAGCTGGTCTACCGAACGCCGCGCTGTTCAGGCAGAAGCACCAGAGGTGGTGGTTGTGCTTGATACGAACAGCCTTGAACTTTTTGTCAATGGCGGTCAGGATAGTTTGACTAGTACCTATTTCTTATCAGGGGAGCGTCATTTGGCTACACAATAGGGTGGAGGGAGCAAGTCCTCTTCCCCTTTTTTCATTTAAGAAGGGAAAATTGCAGGACAACCGCATGAAGAACATCATTCGTTGAAAAAACAATGACCATCGCAAATTGTTATCCGTGTCTCACCGTTCAACTCTTTTTCCTGAGACCAAACTGTAAAAAATCTCTTTTTTATAAAAAAGAAATATTTGGGAAGTTACGTTTTCTAGAAAAACAACGAGTATTTTCTATTTTTCAGAGCATACTCCCTCTTTTCAGAAAAAATAGGGTAATTTTCTCTTTATATGTTTGTCGTAGAAATCCTGTTATTTTCCTTGCTATTTCTTAGAAAGTGCGGTATAATAATACCTTGTGAGCAGCCCTCACTTACTCATGGCGAGACCATGAGTCATTAGACCAAAAGGAGGAACATATCAATGGCTAAATACGAAATTCTTTATATTATTCGTCCAAACATTGAAGAAGAAGCTAAAAATGCTTTGGTAGCACGCTTTGACTCTATCTTGACTGACAACGGTGCAACTGTTGTTGAATCAAAAGCATGGGAAAAACGTCGTCTTGCATACGAAATCAAAGATTTCCGTGAAGGACTTTACCACATCGTGAACGTTGAAGCAAATGATGACGTAGCTCTTAAAGAGTTTGACCGTCTTTCAAAAATCAACGGCGATATTCTTCGTCACATGATTGTGAAATTAGACGCGTAAGAAGGTAGCTTATGATTAATAATGTAGTACTAGTGGGGCGTATGACCCGAGATGCAGAACTTCGTTACACACCGTCTAACCAAGCTGTTGCGACGTTTACACTTGCAGTGAACCGCAATTTTAAAAATCAAAATGGTGAGCGGGAAGCGGATTTTATTAACGTAGTCATTTGGCGCCAGCAGGCTGAGAACTTGGCAAACTGGGCTAAAAAAGGTGCCTTGGTGGGAATTACTGGTCGGATTCAGACGCGTAATTATGAAAACCAGCAAGGGCAACGCGTTTACGTGACAGAAGTTGTTGCAGATAATTTCCAATTGTTGGAAAGCCGTACTGCACGTGAAGGACAAGGTGGTGGTTATCAAGCTGGCAATTCGTTTGCTGGTGGTAATGATTACAATTCACCTTATCAAGCGCCTGCACAATCTACACCGAACTTTGCACGCGAAGAAAGCCCATTTGGAACAACCAATCCAATGGACATTTCAGATGATGATTTACCATTCTAGGTAAGGACAGATAAAAATAATAAAGGAGAAAAACATGGCTCAACAACGTCGTGGCGGATTCAAACGCCGTAAAAAAGTTGATTATATCGCAGCGAACAAAATTGAATATGTTGATTACAAAGATACTGAGCTTCTTAGCCGTTTCATTTCAGAACGTGGAAAAATCTTACCACGTCGTGTGACTGGAACATCTGCTAAAAACCAACGTAAAGTAACAACAGCAATCAAACGTGCTCGCGTAATGGCTTTACTACCATTTGTAAATGAAGATTAAAAAATAGCCCATTAAGGGCTATTTTTTCACGAGCCAAGAAACGAGGAAGCGAGTTGCAGCTGTGGCTGCCTGTAGGTATAAACTAAATGAGTATAAGACGAACCGAGCCCTTTCTTTCAACAGAAGTGTTACCTTCTCTCAGCCGTTCGATAGGGAGTGCGTCAGGGTGTGATTGTTGCAGAGTAGAAAAAGAACCTTAAGGTAGGTGTGCATCAAACTACCTTAGGGTTCTTTTTGTCTTAATCTGCGTATTGGATGGTGATGGTTCCTGCGGTATTTGTTCCTGTCAGGTAGAGTTGATGAGTGGCTTCTTGAGGGCTTGTGGGTGGTAGGTAGAGTTCCCCTAAGCTTGATTTGAGGGTGCTGACGACCTTGACATCTTTTGAAATCCGAATCCGACAGTTGGAAAGGGTATTTTTTACGACAAGGTGGGTCAAGTCTTTTTCAAACTGTGCTTGGCTTATATCTAGTTGCACATTGGCACAGAATGCCTTAATCGAGATAGCCTGTAGGGCAGGTGCAATGGAGTAGGCGTATTTGTCGGTGAAATTGGCTTCGATATTCAGATAATTGCTGTCAGTTGAGTGAAGGGTGGTAGTAGATGTAGCGTCAAATTGGAGGAACTTGTGTTGTTGCCTCTTCTTATTGATACTGTGGACGGCAACTCCTAGCACGAGAATCCCGAAAAAGAGGGGGCCGACGTTAAATGGAGTATAGGTATAGGGGATAATCTCCCGCATGTAGAGGGAGGAGAAACTAAGCCCGATGAAAAATAAAATGGTATTCTTACGCTCCACTCCCAACCACAGGAAACCAAGAGCCAAGAGCAGGGTGAGGCGGAAGTAGTCAAAGATGATATTGAGCTCGGGGAAAAAGGCGACAAGGATGAGATAGAGAGCAAATAAAATAAGGATGACTTGCCAAGAGTAGTTTTTTTTCATAGAGACCTCCAAGTAGTAAACAGAGTGGTAAAAAAGAAGAGGCTGAGCGATTGTCCCAGTCTCTTGACCTGACCGTTATGGCATTGGTTGCATCGCATTGCGGATGTTGTATTTTTTCTTGAGAAGATAGCGAATACCAAATGCTGCCGCCCCGATTAGAATGGCAAAGAATGGTGATACAACGGGATTGATTGCGCTTGGAATAAGCGCTGCGAGCAAGAAAACAAGACTCCAAGCAAGTGTCGCAAGAACGAGGAAGCCAATTGCTTTGACAAAGCTAGGGCGTTTACCAGTTTTCACTTGATCACGGTAAACAAAGTGGTACATCATATACATACCAGCCCCGACACCAAAACCAATAAGCAACATGGTAATGAGGCCGTAATTGACACCAGCTCCAAATGAGTTCATCGCACCGTTGACTACACCGATAATCGCAAGGAGCAAGAGGCTAGAGTCAAGCCACATGAGCCAAGGATTTTCGTTGAGTTCTGGCTTGTCTGCTTCTTCAGAACGAGTAGTTTTACTTGCTACCCAGTCACTTGGTGCTCCATAGAGGTTGCGGGCGGTGACACCTGCTTTTTGATTTTCTAAAATGACGGGAAGGATTTCTTCGAGCAATTCTTTGATTTCTGCATTGGTCTTACCAGCTTTGATGAGTTGGTTGGTTGCGATATGGATAAATTCTTGATTTTTCTTAGTTAATTCGTTCAATTCTGTAAATGACATCATAATCTCCTTTTGTGGTTAGAACCATTTTTTTCGTAAAAAGTTAATGACGACAACTGCGCTGAGGCAGGCTGAGATAAAGGCGATGACCCAGAAGGAATTTGTTTGTCCTCCAAAAGGCATGCCCGATTCGGGGACATTCATTCCGTAAGCTGAGAAAATAACCGTTGGAATGTCAAGTGCCATGGTCATGAGGGCTAAGGTTTTCATAATCGTGTTTTGATTGTTGGAAATAATCGCCGCAGATGTTTCGGTCATGGCATATAAGACATTGCCATAGATATCCGCCATTTCAAGTGCCTGCTGGGTTTCAATCAAGGTATCTTCCAATAAATCCTCATCTTCTTCGTATTTTTTTAGGGTACTATTTCGGACAGCGAGTTTTTTCACCACACGCTCGTTGAGTTTGAGGGAGGCTTTTAGGTAGACGATGGATTTTTCCAACTCCATCATATCAATAACTTGCTCATTTTTAGTGGCGCGGTCAATATGGGCGCTGATACGGTCTGTCTGTCGATCGATTGAACGCAGGGCGGTGATGAAGAGTTCAGCGTTGCGATAGAGCAACTGGAAGACAAAGCGCGTCTTCATAAAGGTATAGAAATTCTTAATCCGCTTATTGAAGAAGTGCTCAAAGAGGGTCAAGGGCTGCACGCAGGTGGTAATCACGACATCCTTGGTGACAATAATTCCGAGCGGCAGGGTGATGTGGTAGCTCTTGTTGTTACGCTCCTCGTAGGTTGGGACGTCTACGATAATCAAGGTGTAGTTATCTTCTACAGTGATACGAGATGATTCTTCCACATCGAGGGGGGCCCGAAGGTCCGTGATGTCAATGTCGAACTGTTCAGCTAGTTTGACCGATTCTTCCTGGGAGGGGTTAACCAAGTTAATCCAAGAGCCTGGTTCAAAGGTTTGGATTTCTTCTAAATCAGTTAATGTAGAACGAAACATTTGCTTCATACTCAAATCCTCCTCAGTTTTTTATTGCGTTTAAGTGCACCCCTTCATTATACCAAAAAAAGCTCTCTAAAGGAAAAGTTTTTCAAAAATATGGTATAATTGAACAACAACTTAAATATTTTTGGATAAGGCTTGTGCCGATGCTTTTTCATAGATAAAATGAATGTTTATATAAAAACGAACCAAGCAGGTATGATGAACTTTAACTATAAAATAAAGATTATTGTTGTGTTGTAAAAGGATATTTTTGTTTTGTATTTAAAATCAAGTAGGAATCGATAAGTGGTATTGAAAAAGATAGTGCTTTTGATTATGGTAAACATATAGTGGGGGTAGAAAATGGTTTACGACATTTTGTTGTTTTGTAATAAATTTGGCGCTAAGTTGATAATGTTTTATGGTTTATTAATGGGATACCGTCTAGCCAGAAAATATCTATCAGAATTAAACATTATTGTCAAAGCAACGTGTACTAAATGCGGAAATCAACGTGTGATGACTTACGATGCTTTTTCAAAATTTGGATTTGTTAAACGAAAATTCACTAGACGAGGGATTCATTTTTTGGGTTTTGGTGTGTCAATGTCTGATCGGATTGCTGAAGAGCATAGAATGTTTTGTGAACAGTGTCAGAAGAAAAGATTTTTTAATTGGGAAAATATTGAAGAGTTTCCACCTTCTGCACGGAGAGAATGTTTAAAACTGGTGTTTAAAACAGCAGCTCCTTACTTTATCTTATCGGTAATAGTGGATGGATTATCTAGCTTTTGAGTGGCTTGTGTACTGTCAATTGTAGTGGGTGAAATCTATAATGACTCAGGAGAGAATCAATTAGGTTCTCTCTTTTTGGATGCTTATAGCAATAAAAGGGATACAGAGATACCAAAAAAGGAGAGCTGAAATGAGGAAGAAACGAGATAAAAGCCTAACACTTGATGAGTATTTGCGCATTCGTAGTGAAGCAAGGGTAGCTACTCTTCTATTTTGTATATATACCGTTCTTTTTATCATAGGAGGGGTTTATTTAGTATTACAGGGAGGACGAGCTCACCTATATACATCTATTGGGATGGCTGTTTATCTGACACTGGGGCTGAAAATGTTTATTCCACCATTTCATAGAAAAGCCTATCTTGAATTAGAGCAACCAGAATTAAAGACGTATCCTTCTAGAAAAGGTTTATTATCTTCTCATTTTATGTTTTGCCAATTAGGAGCCTATAGTCTAGGATGTCTTGCTCTGATGATTGTACTAACGCAAACATTGTCTGCTATTCCACCAAAAGTAAAAATGATCGACTTACCGAGTATTGAAACCTCAAAAATGGAACCAAGTACAACTCCAAGTAAGTTTGAATAAGTGAAAATAATGAATGAGCGGATAGGGTAGAGTAGAGCTATCATGGATGTTGCGTTTTGTGAGAAGGTATAGCAAACCAACAGCTACTATTCGCTTTCTTGTTAAGAAGGTTCGTCTCTTTATGAATGTTTACCACGGACCCTTTTTATGTAATTGGGCTCTATAAAACTTAAAATCTGATTAAGCAACGAAGCCTCAGGTAGTTGAGAACTATTTCCAGTTGGAAATAAGAAAAGTACTACTTTTTTCAACGTTGCTTTCTAAGAAACTCTGTTTCAATCACAATCCTGGCAGAAGTAGAAAAACCTATTTTACTTCTGCTTTTTCATCATTATTTTTGTTATAACGAACCATAATTTATTTGTCTTGAAAGTTCTGGTTATCCAGGATTTGTCATAAAATTAGTTATTTAGAAAAACTAACCAAACAGGTTATTGACTTTGAATATAAAATAAAGATCATTATGCAAATAGTGATTGTTATTTTGTATTTAGACGTTTACAGCATCGAGTCAATTTTCTTGTATTGTAAGATTAACTAGTACAGATAGTTATTATATGTTTGGTAGATAATTTGTATATCTTGAGTTCTTTCTTTAAGATAGGGTTAAGGAATGAAATATAGACTTTTTGTAAAAGTAAGCGTTTTACATATGGTTTGAAATTTTTAATATCATTTTGTGAGAAGAATGATAGTAAAGGTCAGAATAGTTATTTAAAACAATAAATATATGAGGAGTGTATCATGAGACGAAAAACTTATTTTCGACCTCTTTCCGCTGGTGTAATATTATTTGTTGCCGGTCTAACTTTAATGGCTTGTTCTCCTGAAAAAGAACAGAATGCGGTATCTTCGCAGTCAGCAAGTGCTACAGTGAAAAATAAGGGAAGCCGTACGCAGATCGTGGATATTGCTGCTAGTCAGTATAGAGGTATTGCAATTATTCAATCGAAGAGCTACCCAGATGGTTTTGGAACAGGGAGCTTTATTTCATCAGATACGCTTATTACAAATCGACATGTTTTAACAGCCATTGAAAATGCAGAAGATGCGGTTATTCGAGTTGTAGATGAAAACAATCAATTTGTTGACCTACCTGTCAAATCGTTTGCGATCCCAAACGATGAGAGTATGGATGTTGGAATTGTAAAGTTACAGTCTCCTATTACTTCTAGTTCAGATCTAAAGAACATCAAGCCTTTTGTACTTGCTGATAATAAAATAATAGATAAGGTGAAAGCGAATCAGTCTATTCGAACTGTAGGATACCCTGGTGATAAGGATTATGGAAGTCTATGGAATAGTCAAGGAACTATCTTAGAAAAGGATGGAAATTTCTTAAAGTTTACGGCACCAATTGCAGGAGGTTCTTCTGGATCACCTTTATTTAACGAGGACAATCAATTAATTGGGCTCTCTAATGCGTCAACGGATGATATCAATAATCCAATGAGTTTTGGTTTTTTATTTGACTCTAAAATAAGAGACTTTATTGAAAAAAATAAATAGAGAATACTCTAATGAATATATCAGGAGAAACGATTATGAACACTTCGCTTTTTTCTTGGAAAATGAGCACCAAGAAGCGTCCGATAGAAGCCCTCGGTTTATTTGCAGGGTTCTATGCTCTTCATTTTTTGTTAATTCAATATTTGTCGGTAAATCCTATTATAGATCGGATTTCGTTACCATATATCAGTGATCTCGTAATAACGATTATTGATATTTTAACCCTTCTGTTATTGTTATATGTAATGAGAAAACGAGGTTTTGATTTATCGGATAAAGTTCCTCAAAAAGGGCTAAAAACACTCATTGTTGTTGCTGCCATCGCATTTACTCTTATTTCGATTAGTGATTTTATTTTTCAATATGCTATACCGAGTCCTCCATTAGGTTCTTTGCCTTTTGATGAGCGGGTTGCTACTTTTTTTGTCGAATTTATCATCGCTGTTGTCTCAGGTCCTATATTTGAAGAGGTTCTTTTTAGAGGTTTGTTACTGAAGTATGTTTTTACTGATAGACCTATGTTAGGTATTTTAGTTTCCAGTATTTTGTTTACTTTAGCTCACCCGTCTGTGGATTGGACTGCGTATTGGTATTATGGTATTCCTGGTATTATTCTTGGATTAGCGTATAATTACACTAAAAGTATTAAAGTGCCTATCGGAGTTCATATGATGTTAAATTTGGTCTCGCATATTAAATTAAAATTCTTTTAATTCATTCTAACTAAGCAAACTAAATTATTAAAATACTTGTCAAAAAACTCTAAAATGAATATAATCATATGAGAAACAGAGAAGGTCTCCTTAGTCAGTTTTGCTTTCTAAGAAACTCTGTTTCAATCATAATCCTGGCATAAGTAGAAAAACCCCACTCTACTTATGCTTTTTTATTTTGTGTAACATCTAGCAAATATAGTTTGAATGCGCTTACAAAAAAGGTAGATATTTATTATAAAACATGCTATAATAAAAATAAAAAGGAGGAAATCTGATGTTTCATAGAAACAGAGTAGTATCTAGTTTACTATTATCTGTGTTGCTTCTCTCTGCTATTCCTATTCATGCAGAGGAGACGGCAACTTCAACAACAGCCAGTGAACCCAGTGCGACTGTTGCGACCGCGGATTCTAGTTCTCTGGCTTCAGACGTATCGAGTAGTTCTACAGATACAAGTCTGACAGAACCTTCGTCAAGTAGTGCTTCCCAAACAGACAGCTCCTCGGCCTCTTCAACTTCTGAGGTGGTTGATAGTAGCGCAACCGAGCCTTCAAGTAGTAGTTCTAGCGAGGCTACTACAACTATAGATGCTTCTACCATGGAAGATAGGGCTGCAAGAGAGGCAAGTGATGATCCAACCATGATTTTTGGGAAGGATGATCGAGTAGCTGTAAAGAATGTCAAAGCCTCTCCATACAGGCAGGTCGTAGCATTATTTATAGTCCATAAGGGGCAGATTCGGTGGAATGGGAGCGGTGTCTTAATAGCTCCTAATAAAGTATTGACGGCTGCTCATGTTATTAGAAATCCTGAAACTAATGAGACATACGAGAAAGTGATAGCTGTTCCAGCTAATTCAGGAACAACAGCACCCTACGGGAGAATTCAAGGTAGTACTTATTACTTTTTCACTAACTACATAAACGATTATTCAGCTGGTTATAATTTTAATAAGATGAGTGAGGATATGGCAGTTGTTACCCTAGATTCGTCTTTTAAATCAGTAGGACAACTTTCTGTTACGAAGAGTGTAACTGTTGGTCAACCTGTTGATGTTGTTGGCTATCCATGGGATAAAAACAAACATATGTATATTTCTTCAGGAAAGGTAGAGAAGATTGCGAGTAAACTTATCCGATATCGAAATGATACATTACCAGGAAATAGCGGTGGACCTGTTTTAGACAAGCAAAATCGCATTGTAGCGATTAATGTGGCAGAGCCGAAGATTGAAGAACCGTATACAGATGCATATTGGCAGGAATATGGAAATAATACAGGAAGGGTGATTGATCAAGATGCTGTAAATTTAGTTAACTCTGCATTGCAAAATAAAGTTATTGGAACTGGAATACGCAAGTCAATTCCGACTTACAGGTTATATCATGCTGGATTAAGGTACCATTTGTATACCAATGATAAAAACGAGATGGGAACTCTCTCTAGTCATGGTTGGAGGTATGAAGGTGTTGCTTGGAGAACAGATGCACAAGGCAAGCCAGTTTACCGTCTATATCATCAGGGAATTAAAAAGCACGTATATACTACCGATACAAATGAAAAAAATGTTCTTTCTAAGTCAGGTTGGAAGTATGAAGGTATAGCGTGGTATTCGTCAGGAAGTCGAAATGTCTATCGCCTCTACCATTCAGGTTTAAAAGTTCATCTTTATACAACTGATGCAAATGAAAAAGATACTCTTTCTAAATCAGGTTGGAAGTATGAAGGCATTGCTTGGAATGTGGAATAAAAGGAGCTGTAACATGAAAAAATATCTTACTTATATAATGGCAATATCGTCAATGCTTCTAATATGTTTTACTCTTACTGTACATGTAGAAGCAACAACATATATAAAACATGGGGAATTTTATTTAGATGAATCAACAGTACCGCAAGGAAAAGTTGTGGTTGGGCAATCTGGACAAATCCGTCCCTTACAGGATGGACCCTTGAAAGACTTCCAATACGCCTATGGTTATGATTTGATGGAGAGTTCACCCGCTAATGTTTTAGAGGTAGATGAAATAGGAAACTGGAAAGCAGTCAATGTTGGAAAAGCAACACTTGTCCTCTATCTAAATGATTCCACACAACCATTTTTTGATTATATAAACCAGCATGATATCACCTATAAGCATGACCCTGGTACAATTCCTGATAGGCCTACAATACCAATACAGCGTCAATTCTCTGTGGAAGTTGTGCCAGCAAATAGCCCCGTCTACCGCCTTTACCAACCAGACTTAAAAGTCCATCTCTATACCATGGACGACAATGAATATCGTGTTCTTGGAACACGTGGCTGGAAACAGGAAGGTCAAGCTTGGACTAGTAATAATGCTTCTGGTACTCCTGTCTACCGTCTCTATCACCCAGGCTTAAAGGTTCATCTCTATACCATGGATACAAATGAGTACAAGGTCCTTGCGACCCGTGGCTGGAAGCAAGAGGGGGAAGCCTACAAATCAAGCGGCAGCACCCCAGTTTATCGTCTCTACCACGCAGGCATTAAAAAGCACCTCTATACACGAGATGCCAACGAGAAGAACGTCCTCTCGACCCGCGGTTGGAAATATGAAGGTGTCGCTTGGAATGTAGAATGATGACTATAAAAGACTAGAATTGAGTTTCTAGTCTTTTTAGGCGACTATTTCCGTTATAAGGGATTTTAATTTGAAAAATCATGCCAAAGTGAGCGTTTTTATCGTCTTTAAGTGCTTGTTCAGTCGCTTTGATGAACGCCGGTTCTATCTGCCGCTTCTTGCCTGCCTTGTCCTACTCCTTTTTCAATCTACTATAAAAGCCAAGGGCAATGTTCGGATAGCTCTGCTTTAGAATTTCAAAAAAAGCAGTATCGGCTAGTTCTTCTATAAATCGCCTTTTCTGCTTGTTTGATTGCAACTATTATATCTTCGGGCACTTTGTGTGTCGTATAGCCTTGTATAATAAGTATCATCTCACCATCCGATCATTTTGTGTGGTAGCTGAGAAGTTGTTTCAATAAACTTCCTGCGCAACTACAACTGACAACTGAGTTTCAAAGGAGTGTTTCTTAGCAGTGAAAAAGGGTAACAAGAAAAAACGGGTTGCTCTTTTTAAGTACAAGAAATATCTTTCTGTATTTTGCTTTTTGAAATGATAACGTATGTCTGTTGATGAAAGCACAATTTGACAAGGTGTGCTTGATTTTCCAATACTCTCTATCATCGCGAACATTTATCAAGAATTCTAGTATCTCGTTCATGACAAAATCCTCCACTATCTCTAGTATAGCAGAGGATTCACACCTAGTTTATGAAACGGTTATCTGAAAACTATATTTTCTTCATGCGTTTGTCCTAATTTGATACTTTCTGATTTGGTTGTTTTATTTAGATGTGCTATAATTGAGGTATTTTTAGAAGGAAGAAGAAATGAACGATAAGATTGTAATTCATGGGGCGCGTGCCCACAATTTGAAAAATATTGATGTAACGATTCCGCGTGAGAAGCTGGTTGTGGTCACGGGACTATCTGGGTCTGGGAAGTCAAGTCTAGCCTTTGACACCTTGTATGCAGAAGGGCAACGACGCTATGTGGAGAGCTTGTCCGCCTATGCCCGCCAGTTTTTAGGCAATATGGACAAGCCTGATGTAGATTCGATTGAAGGGCTAAGTCCAGCGATTTCCATCGACCAAAAGACCACCTCCAAAAACCCACGTTCGACAGTCGGAACGGTAACAGAAATCAATGATTACCTCCGCCTCCTGTATGCTCGAGTAGGGACACCTTATTGTATCAATGGTCATGGGGCGATTGCTGCCTCGTCTGTAGAGCAGATTGTCGATGAGGTCTTGGAATTGCCAGAGCGTCAACGCCTGCAAATTCTAGCGCCGATTGTACGGAAGAAAAAAGGACAACACAAGGTCATTTTTGAGAAGATTCAAAAGGACGGTTATGTCCGTGTCCGTGTGGACGGAGACATCTATGATGTGACAGAAGTACCGGAGCTATCAAAGAGCAAGCAGCATAATATTGAGGTAGTAGTGGATCGAATTGTGATAAAAGATGGGCTCCGTTCACGTTTGTTTGACTCGATTGAAGCGGCTTTGCGCCTTGCTGAAGGTTATGTCATCATTGATACCATGGACGGGCAGGAGATGCTCTTTTCTGAATATTATGCTTGTCCTGTTTGTGGCTTTACAGTGCCAGAGTTAGAGCCGCGACTTTTTTCCTTCAATGCCCCTTTTGGGTCTTGTAGCGACTGCGATGGTTTGGGGATGAAACTGGAAGTCGATGAAGATTTGATTGTGCCGGATTCCCAAAAGACCTTGCGTGAGGGGGCTTTGGCACCTTGGAATCCCATTTCGTCCAACTACTATCCGCAGATGTTGGAGCAGGCCATGACCCAGTTTGGGATTGATATGGATAAGCCCTTTGAGGACTTGTCAACCGAGGAAAAGGAACTGATTTTTCACGGTTCAGATGGCAGAGAATTTCATTTTCATTATGAGAATGAATTTGGAGGTGTGCGTGATATTGATATTCCTTTTGAGGGCTTGATGAGCAATATCAGCCGCCGTTACCGTGAGACCAATAGTGACTATACCCGTCAAGTTATGCGGGCTTACATGAATGAGCTGACCTGTGTGACCTGCCACGGCTACCGCTTGAACGACCAAGCCTTGTCTGTTCGTGTGGGCGGTGAAAATGGTCTGCACATTGGGGAACTCTCTGACTTATCAGTAGCGGATCACTTGGAGCTTGTGTCCCACCTGCAGCTCTCAGCCAACGAAGCGACGATTGCGACTCCGATTGTCAAAGAAATCAAGGACCGCTTGACCTTCTTGAATAATGTAGGTCTCAATTATTTGACCCTGTCCCGTTCGGCAGGCACCTTGTCAGGGGGAGAGAGCCAGCGGATTCGTTTGGCGACCCAGATTGGTTCCAACCTAAGCGGGGTCTTGTATATTCTAGACGAACCCTCTATCGGTCTTCATCAGCGGGATAATGACCGCTTGATTGCTAGTCTTAAGAAAATGAGGGATTTGGGCAATACCTTGATTGTGGTGGAACATGATGAAGATACGATGCGAGAGGCAGACTATCTGATTGATATCGGACCAGGTGCGGGTGTTTTTGGAGGTGAGATTGTGGCCTTTGGAACACCTGTACAGGTTGCAAAAAATAAAAAATCCATCACTGGTCAATACCTCTCAGGCAAGAGGGAAATCCCCGTTCCTCTGGAACGTCGTATTGGCAATGGTCGCTTTGTTGAAGTGACTGGGGCGCGTGAGAATAATTTGCAAAACGTGACGGCTCGGATTCCGCTCGGCAAGTTCGTCGCTGTCACGGGGGTATCGGGTTCTGGGAAGTCAACCTTGGTCAACTCGATTTTGAAGAAAGCCATTGCCCAAAAGCTCAATCGCAATTCGGAAAAACCAGGAAAATTCAAATCCATTTCAGGAATTGAGCATCTCGATCGTTTGATCGATATTGATCAAAGCCCGATAGGACGCACCCCACGTTCCAATCCTGCTACCTATACGGGGGTATTTGATGATATTCGGGATTTGTTTGCCCAGACCAACGAAGCCAAGATTCGCGGTTATAAGAAAGGGCGTTTTTCCTTTAATGTCAAAGGCGGTCGTTGCGAGGCCTGCTCGGGAGACGGAATTATCAAGATTGAGATGCACTTCCTACCAGATGTATTTGTGCCTTGTGAGGTCTGCCATGGGCGTAGGTATAATTCTGAAACCCTCGAAGTCCATTACAAGGAAAAAAATATCGCAGAAATTCTGGATATGACAGTCAACGATGCAGTTGAGTTCTTCAAACACATTCCCAAAATTGAGCGGAAGTTGCGGACCATTCAAGATGTCGGCTTAGGCTATGTCACGCTGGGACAACCCGCTACGACCCTCTCAGGAGGAGAGGCGCAGCGGATGAAGCTGGCGAGTGAACTCCACAAGCGTTCAACGGGGAAATCCTTGTATATCTTAGATGAACCGACGACAGGGCTTCATACAGAAGACATTGCCCAGTTGTTGAAGGTTTTGGCGCGCTTTGTCGATGACGGAAATACAGTGCTCGTCATTGAGCATAACCTAGATGTGATTAAAACCGCAGACCATATCATCGACCTCGGACCAGAGGGCGGTGTCGGTGGCGGTATGATTATCGCAACAGGAACGCCTGAAGAGGTCGCGGTAAATGAAGCCAGCTATACAGGACAGTATCTGAAAGGGAAGTTGAAAAAATAAGGGTGAGTCTTGAACTTGAAATGATATAGAAGATAGTAGTCGCTTTAAATCGGGATTTTCAGTCCTTGATTTAGGCGACTTTTTGCTAGTTTATATTTAATTTGTCTGCTTTTCGGTTTTTAGTGAGTAGTAGATTTGAAAAACAGTGATAAAAGTGTTGCTATTTCCATATATTTTGCTATACTATAGATAGTCAAAAGCCTTGTTCGTCAAGGATACACGTGGGGCGTATTTCATAATACGTCTCAATTTTTTTTGAGACTATAAAATGGGTTTAGATATCGGCGGTGTTTATGTAGTGCGGTTTCCTAATCGTGGCATGAATGAATTTTATGGAAAACATTACGGAGTTATTTTATCTAAGGTGTCAGGTGACGACAAGACTCTTTTGATTGCTCCAGTAACAGGTAAAAAGAAAGGACGAAAATATCGTGGTGGTATAACGTTAGATAACTTTAAATATCAGACTAATCCTTCTTATGATAGTTCTTTTGTTTATGCTCGTAAAATTCAGGAAGTAGATAAACGTAGAATTTCAAGTGAACGTAAATTAAAATGTGGTGATAATGGGAATACTATTTTAGATAAAGGCGGGAAGTAACTATATTATCGTAAATATGCAAAGGTTTACCAATTAGATAACGAGGATTTAAGTAAATTACGTTCTAAAATTGATGAAATTATTGAAATATAGATTGTACTATCATATAGCAAGTACCTCCTATGTAGTAGAAGAGTAGCTTGTAGTGGCTTGATTCGGCAACTAAGTAGTAGGACTATTTTGTACAAGGAGCGCACGCTGTAATGCAGAAGAGTTGGGAATCATGATTTCCAGCTTTTTTGGATTTTAAAAGGGTGTCAGTTGTTTTCTTTTAGCTCTTTAGTAAGTAGTAGATGAAGGAAAGACTTCCGCCTTCGTCCTATTTCCCTATTTATGGTACAATGATACTAGATGATAACCAAGGAGGACATATGATGAACCAACGATTAACGAAATTACGGCAGCAAATGGCAGAGGGGAACTATTCCACCCTTCTCATTACCAATCTTAAAAACATTTACTATTTGACAGGTTTTTGGGGGACGGCTGGAACGGTGTTGGTCACAGCGGAGCGTCAGATTTTGATTACGGATGACCGCTACATTACCTATGCCCAGTCGGTTGTCAAAGACTTTGAAATCGTCTCAAATCGTGATGCGCTTTCGGTTGTGGCGCAGGTGCTGAAAGATAGCAACTTGAGAGAACTTGCCTTTGAAGATGAGGTGTCTGTTGCCTACTACCAAGCCATGCAAGCTGTTTTTGAGGGAGTACACTTGGTGCCTACGACAGATGTGGTTATGGGCTTGCGCATGGTGAAAGACGAGACGGAGATTGCGACCATTCAGCGCGCCTGCCAGATTTCGGATCAAGCCTTTTTAGATGCCTTAGACTTTATCAAAGTGGGGAAAACCGAGTTGGAAGTGGCTAATTTCATTGATTTTCGCATGCGGAAAATGGGTTCTGAGGCAGTGTCATTTGATACGATTGCAGCATCAGGTTACCGCTCTGCTATGCCACACGGACGGGCCTCCGACAAGGTCATTGAAGCAGGCGATGCCCTGACCTTGGATTTTGGCTGTATCTACAACCACTATGTAAGCGATATGACGCGGACCATTTATATTGGTTCTGTCAGCGATGAAGAGGCAGAGATTTACCAGACGGTTTTAGCAGCCAACCAAGCTTTGATTGCGGCAGCTAAGGCGGGTATGGAATACCGTGAATTTGACGGTGTTCCGCGTCGTGTCATTGAAGCAGCGGGCTATGGTCCTTACTTTACGCATGGAATCGGCCACGGTATGGGACTGGATGTCCATGAGGTTCCCTATTTTAGTCAAGCCGCGACTGCGACTATTCAGGCGGGCATGGTCTTGACCGATGAGCCGGGTATCTATCTGGAGGGCAAGTACGGAGTGCGGATTGAAGATGATCTCTTGATTACAGAGACAGGTTGTAAAATCTTGACCTTGGCACCAAAAGAGTTGATTGTGATTTGAGAAATCAGACAATTTGTGATAGAATAAAACGAATAATAAAATAATGAAGAGGTAATCATAGACATGATTGATGCAAGTAAATTAAGAGCCGGTATGACCTTTATTGCTCCGGACGGAAAACTTCTCCGCGTATTGGATGCAAGCCACCACAAACCAGGTAAAGGAAATACAATCATGCGCATGAAATTGCGTGATGTGCGTACAGGTTCAACCTTTGATACGACTTACCGTCCAGATGAAAAATTTGAACAAGCTATTATCGAAACCCGCGTAGCAACCTATCTTTACCAAATGGATGAGACAGCCTACTTCATGGATACAGAATCCTTTGACCAATACGAAATTCCAGTGGCAAGTGTCAAGGAAGAATTGCTCTACATTCTTGAAAATTCAGAAGTTAAAATTCAATTCTACGGAACAGAAGTGATTGGTGTGACCGTTCCAACAACCGTTGAATTGGTGGTTGCGGAAACACAGCCGTCTATCAAGGGAGCAACGGTGACTGGTTCAGGTAAACCGGCTACACTGGAAACAGGACTTGTGGTCAACGTACCAGACTTCATCGAAGCAGGTCAAAAATTGGTCATCAATACAGCAGAGGGAACATACGTGTCACGTGCTTAATGGCATTCCTCTTAGAAAGGATTTCTCATGACAAAAGAAAATGTAGGCGAAATCGTTATTGCACCTCGTGTGTTGGAGGTGATTACAGGGATTGCTTCTGCGAAGGTAGATGGCGTTCATTCGCTCCATAATAAAAAAGTAAGAGATGGCTTATCAAAAACGGCTCTAAACCGCGGTGTTTATCTCCAAACGGACGAAGCAGGTGATGTGACAGCGGATATCTATGTGTATCTAGAGTATGGTGTCAACGTTCCGACAGTATCGATGAACATTCAGCGTGCGGTCAAAACAGCTGTTGCGAACTATGCCGATGTGACGGTGAAAACTGTGAACATTCACGTGGATGGCATCGTGCCAGACAAGACACCAAAACCAGACCTAAAGGATTTGTTTGGTGAGGACTTCTTAGATGAAGAGTAAGCAACACGAATCACGGCATTATTTGCGCCAATGTGCTCTCCAGGCGATTGTGTCCCTAGAATTCGGTCAAGAGCCTGTTCAAGCAGCCCAATTTGCCTATCTCTATGATTATGACGAAGAGCAAGAAGTGGAAATCCCTCTCTTTTTGCTCAATCTTGTGACAGGAGTTGCAGATGTGCAAGATGAGATTGATGCCCAATTGGCAACACGCTTGAAAGCGGGTTGGACCTTGGAGCGCTTGACCTTGATTGATAAGAATATTATGCGTTTGGGACTCTTTGAAATCTTGTATTTTGAAGAAACACCTGACCGCGTGGCTGTCAATGAGGCAATCGAGCTAGCCAAAGAATTTTCAGATCCTGCGTCTGCCAAATTCATTAACGGTGTCTTGAGTCAGTTTATCAGAGAAGAAGTCTAAGCGACTTCTGTTTGAGGTAGAAATGATGAAGATGAAGAAAATGCTGCAACTCTTTTCCGCTCTGGTCTTTGGAGGAAATCTATGTTTGGTCGTGTATGGTTTCCTAGACAGAATAGAAACCATTCCTGTTTTCTGGGCTCTGATATGGAGTTTCTTGATGATCAGCTACATCATTCTAGTAATCGTCTATTATCTCTATCATCTTCGTCACCGAATCAAGTCATGTAACCAATAGCAAAAAGCCTTACAGCCCTTTCCTTTACGGAAATCTGTAAGGCTTCTTTTTTAACTAAAATAGACAAGGAAACGCAATCGCAGATAGAACTGGCGTTCATCAAAGCTCCTATTTTTATTAGGACTTTTTTAACGCTCTCATATTTTACTAATTGAACACGCCCTAAACGATGTGGCTACCTTTAGGTATAAACGAAATGACGATAATGCACTATATCACACACTCCGACCCGCTAAGAGGGTGATTGGGAGTGAATAGTGTTGCTGGAGGATTTTTCCGTTGATTTTCTGAATGAGGAGATCAACCATGAGCCTAGCAATGTCTGCTAGTGGTTGTTTGATCGTAGTTAATTGCGGATAATGGGTCTCGATAAAGTAAGTTCCGTCATAACCGATCAGTTTCAAGTCTTTTGGAATGGATATTCCCAAGGATTGAGCGATATTCCAGACCAGCATAGCTGTCAAATCTCCTGAGATGAAGATTCCATCTGCGCGGCTGGTTTGGAGGATATTTCTGATTTCCATTTCCTTGCGCACAGGTGAGAAGTCGCTTGAAATGTGGTAGATATCAGCCTGTGGAAAGACGCTGGAAAAGCCTGTTTGACGAAGACCGGTGGGGGAATTGGAATCATCATTTCCCGTAATCATCATCGGTTGCTTACAGCCTGCTTTTTGCAGGGTTTGGGCTGCGAGCAGCCCGCCGCCGTAGTTGTCAGAGGAGACAATGGGAGTGGAAGGGGATAAATTGCGGTCAAAGGCGATGATTGGCGCAGATACGCGGTCGTAGTCCTTGATACCGAGGTTATGACTGCCTGAGATGATGCCGTCCACCTGATTGGCTGTCAGCATTTCTAAGTATTCCCGCTCTTTTGCGGAATCATGTTGGCTGTTGCAGACAATGGCCTTGTAGCCACGATTGAACAATTCCTTTTCCAAATGCTCAATCAGTTCTGCGTAGAAAATATTGCTAATGGTGGGGAAGATGAGCCCGACCAGCTTGGCAGATTTGCCCTGCAAACCCCGAGCAAGGTTGTTGGGTTTGTAGCCCAATTCCCGCATGGCCTGGGTCACCTTGCGGACGGTTTTTTCGGAAAGATAGCCTTTTTTATTAATGACACGGGAGACAGTTGTGGGGCTGACTCCAGCTAGCTTTGCGACATCAGTTAGTTTTGCGACCATAATCTAATGAGTAGTAATTTCCAGTTGCCTGACCTGATAGAACCTTAATGCCAGTTTGATCTTGTCGTGGGAAGACACGTCCAGAAAATACTTTTTCTCCTTTATTGATGAAAATTTCAAAGACGGATTTGTCGATGAAGATGTTGGCAGTTGTTGCTTGATTGTCAATTTGGCACTGACGTTCGGTACCAAAATCCAAGGCGAAAGCCTCTCCGCAGTCCTTGCGGTCAAGCACAATACGCTTGTTTGCAGGAGCAATGGTGAGCTTGAGACCATGTCCTTCAGCATCTGCAAAGAGGACCAAGCCTAAGCTACTATCAGCTTCCACGGTTAAGTCTAACTCGTAGACATTGTTGGTTTCCGTTTTTTCTGCAAAGACTTGTGCATCCGTGCGAAGACTGGTAATGGCTTCTACTGGAGTTTGGTAGAGCTTGCCGTCTTTAATGGTCAATTCCTTGACGATAGACAGGCAACCTTGGTAGTCATAGCGATCTGTCGGATACTCGACGTCTGGAAGAGCGAGCCAGCTGACAGCAAGAGCGCGTCCGTCAGGTGCATTAAAGGCTTGGGTTGCATAGCACTCAAATCCGTAATCCAATTGTTCAAGTGGACCTGGATTGACCATGGCCGCTGTATCAGCATCGAAGGCTTGCCCGATTTTATAGAGGTTTGGATAGATGTTGTCATAATCAAGGATAGCCTTGTCTAGCCCTTGTGGACAATAGAGAAGGACAGGTTTATCTTCGATAAAGACCAAATTTGGACATTCCATCATGTAGGCAGTCTGGTCATTGTCAAAATTCAAATCCCCCACATACTCCCAGTTGAGGTAGTCGTTGTCTACTGCCTTGTAGAGTTTGATGATGCCCTTTTGCTCCAGATTTTGCCCACCGACAATGGTATAGTAGTTCCCTTTAAAGTTGAAAATCTGTGGGTCGCGGAAGTGGTCGGTTGTGTCGGTTGGCTGTTCAATCAAAACCTGATCGATTTTTTGAATCCGCCCTTCTGTGTCCATCAAAGCACCGATTTGGTAGGGGTGGCGAATCCAGTTTTCATCGCGCACATTTCCCGTATAAAATAGAAAGAGCTTACCGTCAAACTGCATGGCAGAGCCAGAATAGGCGCCGTGGCTATCGAATGGTGTGTCGGGATAGAGCATGCTACCCGTTGGTTCAAAGTGGACCAGGTCTGTTGATTCGGTATGAACCCATGATTTCAAGCCGTGAGCTGCACCGAATGGGAAATACTGATAGAAGAGGGTCCATTTTCCATTGAAGTAGGAAAAACCATTGGGGTCATTTAAGAGCCCGTGAGGTGTTTCGATATGGAAGTTGGTCCTCCAAGGTGAGCTTTGGGTGTTGTTTCTAATCGTATCAATGTAGTCTGCTGACCAGTCCGCATAGGCACGGTAGCGTTCTTCAGTGGTGAAGGCCATGTCGTCTCCTTTTATTCTGTTGTACGTATTTCTTCTATAGTTATAGTAATATAGTAAACGTTTGCTTGTCAAAAAGCAAGGTTTTAATGCCAAAATATAAAAAAACAGCAAAAATTATGTCAAGCGTTTGACATATTTCTCAAAAATGATATAATAAAAAACAGAGAAAGTGTGAAAATGCTTTCAAAACAAAAATGGGAATTAAAGGAGATTTACTTTATGGATTATAATAAAGTAGCCAAGGACGTCATTGCAGCGGTTGGAAGAGACAATCTCGTTGCGGTGGCGCACTGTGCAACTCGTCTACGCTTGGTTCTTAAAGATGACTCAAAAGTTGACCAAGTCGCTTTGGATCAGCACGAGGATGTCAAGGGAACGTTTAAGGCATCAGGGCAGTATCAAGTCATTATCGGTCCTGGTGATGTGAACTTTGTCTACGCAGAGTTAATTAAAGAAACAGGCTTGAAAGAAGTTTCGACAGATGATTTGAAACAGATTGCTGCTAGCGATCAGAAGTTCAATCCAATCATGGCTTTGATTAAATTGTTGTCCGATATTTTTGTCCCAATTATTCCAGCCCTTGTAGCGGGTGGTTTGTTGATGGCATTGCGTAATTTCTTGACCTCAGAAGGTCTATTTGGTCCTCAATCGATCGAGCAAACTTTCCCAGCAATCCAAGGTGTTTCTGAAATGATTCAACTCATGTCAGCTGCGCCATTCATGTTCTTGCCAATCCTTGTCGGAATTTCAGCAGCAAAACGTTTTGGTGCCAACCAATTCCTAGGAGCTTCAATCGGTATGATTATGACGACTCCAGCTCTTGGTGGCGGAGAGGTCTTCTGGGATATTTTTGGACTGCAAGTTGCTCAGACAAGCTACATCTATCAAGTTATTCCAGTCTTGGCTGCTGTATGGGTCTTGTCTATCTTGGAGAAATTCTTCCACAAACACTTGCCAGCAGCGGTTGACTTTACCTTTACACCATTACTATCTGTCATGATTACAGGTTTCCTAACCTTCACAGTCATTGGTCCGGTGATGTTGTTGGTATCAAATGGAATCACAAACGGTATTGTATGGTTGTATAACACAACTGGATTCCTTGGTATGACAGTCTTTGGTGGAACTTACTCCTTGATTGTTATGACAGGACTCCACCAATCGTTTCCAGCGATTGAAACCCAATTGTTGACAGCTTTCAACGAAAACGGAGCTGGTTACGGAGACTTCATTTTTGTCGTTGCCTCAATGGCAAACGTTGCCCAAGGTGCAGCGACGCTTGCCGTTTGGTTCTTAACCAAAGACTCTAAAACCAAAGGTTTGACTTCTTCAGCAGCAGTATCAGCCTTTTTGGGAATTACAGAGCCAGCCTTGTTTGGTGTCAATTTGAAATATCGTTTCCCATTCTTCTGTGCCCTAGCAGGTTCAGCAGTTGGAGCGGCTGTAGCAGGTTTGACCCATGTTATTGCAGTGTCTCTTGGAGCAGCAGGTTTCCTTGGTTTCCTATCTATCAACGCTTCTTCTATTCCAATGTATATCGTCTGTGAGTTGATTGCTTTTGCAGTTGCCTTTGCCTTGACCTTTACCTACGGTAAAACAAAAGCGGCAGCTGTCTTTGCGGCAGAAGCTGAGCCTGTTACACCAGTAGCAGAAACACCAGTTCAAGAATCAGAAGTCGTTATGTCAGAATCTGTTGAAGAAACACTTGTATCACCGCTTTCAGGTGAAGTAGTTGCCCTTGAAAATGTGAATGACCCCGTCTTTTCATCAGGAGCTATGGGGAAAGGACTAGCTGTTAAACCGTCTGAGGGTGTAGTGTATGCACCAGCAGATGCGGAAGTTACGATTGCTTTTGAAACAGGCCACGCTTATGGCTTGAAGACAGCAAGCGGTGCTGAAATTCTTATCCACATCGGTATTGATACGGTATCAATGGAAGGTGATGGATTTGAAAAATTGGTGGTCGCAGGCGATAGAGTAACCGCTGGTACACCGATTGCGAAGTTTGATGCAAGCAAAATTGTAGCCGCAGGTCTTGATGATACCACTATGGTCATTGTGACAAACACAGCAGACTTCGCAGCAGTTGAAGCACTCGCAAGTGCAACAGTTGCTCATGGAGATGCCTTTATCAAAGTTGCAAAATAATCTAGAGAAAAAGGCGGTTCGCCTTTTTCTTACGCTTTAAACTATGATATAATAAAGTGGAATAAAACGATTTCAAAAGGGAGAAACACGATGACAAAATTGTATGGAAGTTTGGAAGCTGGCGGGACAAAATTTGTCTGTGCAGTTGGAGATGAAAATTTCCAAGTGATTGAAAAGACACAATTTCCAACGACAACGCCGTATGAAACGATTGAGCGGACAGTCGAATTTTTCAAGCGTTATGAGGACCGTCTAGCGGGGATTGCGATTGGCTCGTTCGGTCCTATTGATATTGATCAAAATTCAGCAACCTATGGCTACATTACGACAACTCCAAAACCTTACTGGGCAAATGTCGATTTGCTAGGCTTGATTGCAAAAGAATTTAAGATTCCATTTTACTTTACGACGGATGTAAACTCTTCTGCATTTGGAGAAGCCCTCGTTCGTAAAGGCGTGAACAGTCTCGTTTATTACACGATTGGAACAGGAATCGGAGCGGGTGCGATTCAAAATGGCGAATTTATCGGAGGCGTAGGCCATACAGAAGCAGGTCATACCTACGTTGCGCTTCATCCGCAAGATGTAGCCAAGGAATTTACAGGTGTCTGTCCTTTCCATAAGGGTTGTTTAGAGGGCTTGGCGGCAGGACCGTCTTTGGAAGCTCGCACAGGAACGCGTGGTGAATTGATCGAGCAAAACGCTGATGTATGGGATGTTCAAGCCTACTATATCGCTCAAGCGGCAGTCCAAGCAACCTTGATGTATCGCCCACAAGTCATCGTTTTTGGTGGCGGTGTTATGGGACAAGAACACATGCTCAAGCGTGTGCGGGATAAATTCACAGCCTTGATGAATGGCTATGTACCAACCCCTGATGTGACAGAGTACATCGTGACACCAGCGGTCCCTGAAAATGGTTCAGCGACCCTCGGCAACTTTGCCTTGGCAAAACAAGTATCGGAGAGATAAGGAGGGGCATGCAACCTTTACAATTAGTGACAAAGCAGTAAGTATGGGAAATTCTTCTAACAAGTCTGTCTACATCAATGCAAATGGTGCTCAAAATCCAGCTTACGTCCGTACTGTATTAAAACTAAAGAAACCAATTGCTGAGTTGTTGACAGGTTCGCAGGATGGCTTCCCAGTGTTTAAAGTACCAGCGGATTCCGATATTTTACCAATTACTGGTTACTTCACAACAGGAGATAACGGCGTATTACCGACAACACTTGGAAATTCAGGATTATTGGCAACAGATGTTGAGCTTCAAGATAAGGACATTTACGATCCTGAAACAGAGGTAATCAACAAGCCGTTTGGTGAAGCAACGACAGCAGGTGATTTGAGAAATGCTGTTAAAAAAATACCTGCAGCCTCTAAAGTAGCTGCTAAAGCAGGAGCAACAGTTCCAGACGGAAATACTGCTGGTGCGTTTAAAGTTCCTGTAGTGATTACCTATCCAGATGGGTCAAGTGAAGAAGCAACAGTTACGGTTATTGTTGCAGAACCAGCCGCACAACCATCTGTTGGGAACATCGATAATAAAACCGTTACTGAAAAACAAGCCATTGATCCAATTGATGTCCCAGTAGAAAACAAACCAAACAATGGTACAGATGAAGTGACAGGTCTGCCAAGCGGCTTGACTTATGATCCAACAACAGGTAAAATTAGCGGAACGCCAACCGTTTCAGACTGGGGTAAAAACAGAAGAAGAACGCGACTTCCCAGTGAAGGTTGTTGTCAAAGATGAAAACGGGAAAACCGTAGCTGAGAAAGATTTCACCATCAAGGTTCAACGTGACACAGACGGTGACAAACAGCCAGATGTCACAGACCCAGATGACGATAACGACGGTTACACTGATGATCAAAAAAAGACAGCAGGTACCGATCCGAAAGATCCAAATAGCAAGCCAAGTGCTACTCCTGCGAAAACTGCTGCAAAAACAGTGCTTCCGAAAACAGGAACAGAAGCGTCTCATATGGGGGTATATGGTCTTGTGGCTCTCGGTTTAGCAGGCCTCTTGTCTCTCGGTAAAGCTAAAAAAGAGGAAGAGTAATCCTCCTCTGTCATGGCTATCGAAGTCTGTTAGATGAATGATTGTGAGATTTGTCTAATCTAGTATCCGTACAGCCTACAGACAATATTGAAACATTCCGAGGTCTATCCTGACCTTGGAATGTTTTGTTTTTTGGCGACTAGGAATAGATAGTCTTTACTATTTATTGGTTGCTTACTTAGCTTGTATCACTTCTTGCAGCCTGTTCACCACATCAGTAAGTGTTTTAAATGTTTTATTCTTAAAGTCTCTCTTGCGAATCTCAGCCCAGACTTGTTCAATTGACTTCATCTCAGGTGTATAGGGGGAGTACACTCAAAGCCAATGTTGGCAGGTTTCTCTAACGTAATGTCTTTTTCTTTGCTTTTTTGCCGAATATTCTAACGGCATTGGCTTTTCTTGCTTCTTTTTGCTATTATAAAAGAAGAATAGAGAAACGAGGAATCATTATGGCAGAACCATTATTTTTGAAATCTGTGATGCAGGAAAAAATCTGGGGTGGTACCAGGCTTCGGGAAGAGTTTGGCTACGACAGTTCGAGCGACCATGTCGGAGAATACTGGGCGATTTCAGCACATCCCAATGGCGTGTCAACTGTTAAAAACGGTGCCTATACAGGCTGGAAATTGGATGACTTGTACCGTGAACACCGCGAACTCTTTGCCAATCGTTCAGAAGAAGTCTTTCCGCTATTAACCAAGATTTTAGATGCCGATGATTGGCTGAGTGTGCAGGTTCATCCTGATGATGCTTACGGACTGGCACACGAAGGCGAACTTGGTAAAACGGAATGCTGGTATGTTCTAGCAGCCGATGAGGGCGCGGAAATTATCTACGGTCACAAGGCTCTCTCCAAAGAAGAACTCCGTGAGAAGATTGAGAAAAAAGACTGGGACGGTCTGTTGCAGCAAGTTCCTGTCAAGGCGGGAGATTTTTTCTATGTGCCAAGTGGGACCATTCATGCCATTGGAAAGGGCATCATGATTTTAGAAACGCAGCAGTCAAGCGACACGACCTATCGTGTTTATGATTTTGACCGTAAGGACGATGCGGGCAATCTCAGGGAATTGCATTTGGAAAAATCGATTGATGTCACCACAATCGGTGAGCCTGCAAATAGCAGACCAGCCACGCTTCACGTGGACGATTTGCGCTCAACCTTGCTAGTTGCCAACGATTTTTTCAGTGTCTATAAATGGGAAGTGACAGGGGAAGTCCGCGTGAAGCAAACTGCTGATTATTATTTGGTCAGTGTTTTGGCTGGTCAAGGAGAACTTGGTGTGGCGGGTCAAAGTTATCCAATCGCTAAGGGGGATCATTTTATCCTGCCAAACGATGTCAAGGATTGGACCTTTAAAGGGCAAGGCTTGGAAATGATTAGTAGCCACCCGTAAGGATGAAAAATGGATTTTAAACAGAGCCGATGAAGCAGGTGTTTCATCGGTTTAATCTATCGCTCATTCTTGAAAGTAGAGGGGAAACGTGCTATAATGAAAAGAACACAAAAAAGAATCGATACAAGTAAGGAATAAAATGGCAAATATTTTAAAAACGATTATCGAAAATGATAAGGGTGAATTACGAAAATTAGAAAAAATGGCCGACAAGGTCATTTCCTATGCAGATGAAATGGCTGCCTTGTCCGATGAGGAATTGCAGGCCAAAACAGTAGAATTTAAAGAACGCTACAACAAGGGGGAAACTCTTGATGACCTTCTATACGAAGCCTTTGCAGTTGTCCGTGAAGCGGCTAAACGGGTACTTGGTCTCTATCCGTATCCTGTTCAGATTATGGGGGGGATTGTTCTTCACCATGGCGATGTACCAGAGATGCGTACTGGGGAAGGAAAAACCCTAACAGCAACCATGCCCGTTTACCTCAATGCCTTGGCTGGTAAGGGTGTGCACGTTGTCACGGTCAATGAGTATTTGGCGAGCCGTGACGCGACAGAAATGGGTGAAGTATATTCATGGCTCGGTTTGTCTGTAGGAATTAACTTAGCAGCTAAATCTTCTCTTGAAAAACGCGAAGCCTACAATTGCGATATTACTTACTCAACCAACTCAGAAATCGGCTTTGATTACCTTCGTGATAACATGGTAGTCCGTGCGGAAGACATGGTACAACGTCCCTTGAATTTTGCCTTGGTCGATGAGGTAGACTCGATTTTGATCGACGAGGCGCGGACACCGCTTATTGTATCTGGTCAAACATCTTCTGAGACCAACCAACTCTATTTCTTAGCAGACAACTTGGTCAAATCATTGGAAGAGGATGATTACATCATCGATGTTCCATCAAAAACCATCAGTTTGTCTGACGCTGGAATTGACAAGGCAGAGAGCTTCTTCAAACTGAAGAATCTATATGACATTGAAAATGTAGCACTGACCCACTTTATTGATAATGCCCTTCGTGCCAATTATATCATGACCTACGATATTGACTACCTCGTAAATGAGGAGCAAGAGGTCATGATTATCGACCCCTTTACGGGTCGGACCATGGAAGGTCGTCGTTATTCGGATGGTTTGCACCAAGCAATTGAAGCTAAAGAAGGTGTGCCAGTCCAGAATGAATCAAAAACCAGTGCTTCTATTACCTATCAAAACCTCTTCCGTATGTATCGCAAATTAGCGGGTATGACAGGTACAGGTAAGACTGAGGAAGAAGAATTCAGAGAAATCTACAACATTCGTGTGGTTCCAATCCCAACCAACCGTCCGATTGCTCGTATTGACCACGAAGACCTATTGTACCCAAGTTTGGAGTATAAGTTTAATGCGGTTGTCGCAGATGTCAAGGCGCGTTATGAAAAAGGTCAGCCTGTCCTAGTCGGTACCGTTGCGGTAGAGACTTCTGATTATCTATCAAAACGTTTGGTGGCAGCAGGTGTTCCCCACGAAGTCTTGAATGCTAAGAACCACTATCGTGAAGCTCAAATCATTATGAATGCCGGTCAACGCGGTGCAGTTACCATTGCAACCAACATGGCTGGACGTGGAACAGATATCAAATTAGGCCCCGGTGTGCGTGAACTCGGTGGACTCTGTGTCATCGGTACAGAGCGCCATGAAAGTCGTCGGATTGACAATCAGCTCCGTGGACGTTCAGGTCGTCAAGGAGACCCAGGTGAATCTCAATTCTACCTCTCACTAGAAGATGATTTGATGAAACGCTTTGGCCCTGAGCGGATTAAAGCCTTCATGGAACGCATGAATCTGACCGAGGAAGAGTCTGTCATCAAATCTAAGATGTTGACGCGTCAAGTGGAAGGGGCTCAGAAACGTGTAGAAGGAAACAACTACGATTCACGTAAACAAGTTCTTCAATATGACGATGTCATGCGTGAGCAACGCGAAATCATCTACCGTCAACGTCAAGATGTGATTACTGCGGATCGTGATTTAGCACCAGAAATCAAGGCGATGATCAAGCGGACGATTGAACGCCAAGTGGCAGATCATAAGGCAGGCAAGCGCGATGAGGCCTTGCAAGCGATTCTACACTTTGCTCACATCAATCTTGTCCCAGAAGAGTCTATTAGCCTAGCGGATTTAGAAGGGAAATCAGATCAAGAGATTGTGGCTGATTTGTACAATCGTGCCTTGGAAGTGTACGACAGTCAAGTAGCCAAGTTACGCGACGAAGATCGTGTACGTGAGTTCCAAAAAGTCTTGATTCTTCGCGTAGTGGACAATCGTTGGACAGACCATATCGATATGATGGATCAATTGCGCAATGCAGTCAGCCTACGTGGATATGCACAAAACAATCCAGTTGTAGAGTATCAGTCAGAAGCTTTTGCGACCTTTAATGATATGATTGCTGCGATTGAGTTCGATGTAACACGTCTCATGATGAAAGCCCAAATTCATGACAATATTGAACGGGAGCGTACAAGTCATGAAGCACGTACAACGGCTGTTAAGAATATCGTCCCTGCCCAAGTAGCTACGAGTGAGCAAGTCAGCTTTGAAGGAGTGGATCGTAACGCCCCATGCCCATGTCAGTCAGGTAAAAAATTCAAGAACTGTCATGGACGCAAACATGTATAGTAAGAAAATATGAGGGAGGAGTGAGGGATCTAGTATTCAATCGAATACGGATTCCTCACTCCTTTTTTGAAAAATGATTGTAGGACACGGAATAGATTTACAAGAAATCGCTGCTGTTGAGGCAGCCATGAACAAGCACGATCGCTTTGTCGAGAAAGTCTTGACGGAAAATGAACGAGAGCGATTTGAACAGTTGAAAGGTCGTCGAAAGCTGGAATACTTAGCCGGTCGATGGTCTGCTAAAGAAGCCTTTGCTAAGGCACTAGGAACGGGAATTGGCAAGGTTGGATTTCAAGATATTGAAATTTTGACAGATGACAAGGGAGCACCCTATGTCGCCAAGTCTCCTGTTCGAGCTAAGTCTTGGCTCAGTATTAGTCACTCTGCTGGTTTCGTGCAGGCCAGTGTGATTTTGGAGGAAGTAGATGAAAGCAAGCACTCATAGACCCACAAGGATTCAGGTCAACTTGTCAGCTATCTCATACAATGTAGAGCAGGTTAAGCGCCACTTGCCGGAAGAGACCAAGGCTTTTGCGGTGGTCAAGGCCAATGCTTATGGACACGGGGCGGTTGCGGTAGCGCGTCACCTAGAAAGTCAAGTCGATGGTTTTTGTGTCTCCAACCTAGATGAAGCCTTGGAATTGCGCCAGGCGGGCATTTCTCGACAAATTTTAATTCTTGGAGTAGTTCCAGTAGAGGTTGTACCACTTGCTATTTCTGAGAAGATTACGCTGACAGTTACAAGCCTAGAGTGGCTGGAACAGCTCTTTGAGTGTGGCATTTCCTTAAAGGGGTTGACTGTCCATATCAAAGTGGATACAGGGATGGGCAGACTTGGTTTTCGGGATTGCCAGTCTCTCAATCAGGCTATAAATGACTTGAGAGATGAGGCCGTGCAAGTCGAAGGCATTTTTACCCACTTTGCAACAGCAGATGAAAAAGACGACAGTCAGTTTCAGACTCAACTTGCTCGCTTTAAAGAACTGCTTGCGGCACTAGACCAACTGCCTACCTGCATTCATGCTAGCAACTCAGCAACCAGTATCTGGCATGCAGATACTGTCTTTAGCATGGTTCGTCTGGGCAATGTCCTATACGGTCTCAATCCGAGTGGGCATGAGCTAGACTTACTCTATCCCGTTCAGCCAGCTTTGCAGTTGACCTCTGAATTAATCCATGTCAAAGAAGTCGAAGCGGGAAGCAGTATCGGCTATGGTGCGACCTACCATAGTGAAGAAGCGGAATATATCGGCACTGTTCCGATTGGCTATGCGGATGGTTTTTTGCGTGCAATGCAGGGCTTTGCGCTCTTAGTCGAGGGTGAAGTCTGTCCTGTTGTCGGTCGGGTTTCCATGGATCAGATTACCATCCGCCTACCGAAAAAGTATGCTTTAGGGACACCTGTGACTCTGATTGGTCAAAGTGGAAACGGTACGATTTCCGTGCAGGACTGGGCAGATTACCTAGAGACTATTAACTATGAAGTGGTCTGCACCCTGTCTGACCGCATTCCAAGGTATTATAAGTAATATAAAGATCATTTGTTGCTCCAAATGGTCTTTTTCTGGTTTGGGCAAGTCCTTGTAGCTAAACCTTCTTCCTCCAACTCGGAGCCTTGCACAAGATACGACAGGAGTGAACTTGCTACGCATGTTTTCATCGTCTGTTGTACACCAAAGATACACTGTATCTTTGGTGCGTTAAAAACTCAAAGCGCACTCAAGAGTATCCGTAAGAGACTAGGACAAAAGTACTAACCTCCGTAGTTTTATCATTTTGAACCGCTTGACGCAGTAGTTCCAACACCCCCCTGCACCGAGAAGAAAGTAAAGCTACACTTTGCCATATTTCCCGATTGAAATAGTTCCCCGCACTATTTCAACCTTCAACAGTCCACAGGACTGTTGAAGCAAGGTGAGTAAACGACGTCAGGTTTTGATTTTTAACGAGTATTCCATTTTCGTTCTTATTATTCCTCTTTGGCTTGTAGCTTTTTAGTCGGTTTGCAGTTGATCGTGACTTGTTACTTGGTGCTTTATTTTTGAGCGTATTTTTGGCGCTGGGAAACCAAAAATAACTTGACAATTGGGCAAAAGGTGAGTACAATAATAGGAGAGGTTATAACCAGTTTCGGGTTAATATGTTAAATCAAGTAGAATCGAGTCTTAATGAAAGGAGACGATATGTCACATTATATTTTTGCTAAGTCCATTATTTTATCAGATAGGGAGCTAGAAAATGCCTATCTTGAGATTACAGATGATGGTCAATTTGGTGCGATTGTAACGGAAAAACCAGATGGTGATATCGTGGATTATGGAGATTATCACATTGGACCAGGTCTCGTTGATACCCACATCCACGGCTATGCGTCGCATGATGTCATGGATAATGATTTTGAAGGAATCAAGGTGATTTCAGAAGGGCTCTTGTCCTGCGGTGTGACGTCTTGGTTGCCCACTACTCTTACGGACTCTACAGAAAATCTGGATGCAGTCTGCGAAACGATTGGTCGCCATGCAGGTGAGGAAACCGGTGCCAAGATTCAAGGGATTTTCCTTGAAGGACCATTTTTCACTGAGAAATATAAGGGAGCGCAAAATCCTAAGTACATGAGTGACCCCTCGGTGGAAAAATTGGACAACTGGCACCGCTTGTCTGAGGGCTTGGTCAACAAGATTGCCATTGCTCCAGAACGGGAGGGTATAGAAGCCTTTATCGATTTTGCCAATAGCAAGCACATTCGTACCGCCCTTGCCCATAGCGATGCGACCTATGATCAAGCTAAGAAAGCAGTGGAAGCAGGAGCGAATATCTTTGTCCATGTCTACAATGGTATGAGCGGACTTCATCACCGAGAGCCAGGCATGGTTGGTGCAGCACTTGATTTGAAGAATGTCTTTGCGGAAGTGATTTGTGACGGACATCATGTGCATCCTGCAGCTGTTGAGATTGTTCTGAAGGCGCGTGGTGCAGATGAAACTGTCCTCATTACGGACTGTATGCGGGCTGGTGGTCAAGGAGAAGGCGATTCTCGTCTCGGTGAATTTGAAGTGGTGGTCAAAGACGGAACAGCTCGTTTGAAACACAATGGCAGCCTAGCAGGGTCAATCTTAGAATTGATTCAAGCGGTCGAACACATCGTAGAATGGGGCTTAGCAAGCCTACCAGATGCTGTTCGGATGGCTTCACTTGCGCCAGCAAAATCTGTCAACATCGATCATGTCTGTGGACAAATTGCAGCAGGTCGCGCAGCAGATTTCATTGTGGTTGATGACAAGGGGCATTTGCAGGCTACTTACTTGGACGGTGTCAAACGTTTTAGTAAATAGCCCTAACAACGGATAGTTTATTGGCGAAAGGCCAGTTATTATTGCTTATATTCTACTTTACGAGGAGGAAGATAATGGAAAAATTACAACTTTCACAGGAAAAGTTCAATCATTTAGTTCGCCTATCAAATGATGAAAAAGTGATTGCAGCTCTTGCGATTGACCAACGTGGTGCCTTGAAGCGCCTCTTGTCAGCGGCAGCAGATGCTGACTTTGGAGATGACATCTTGGTGGATTTCAAAAAAGTCATCTCAAGTGATCTAACTCAGTATGCAAGCTCCATCTTGTTGGATGCCGAGTACGGTGTACCAGCAGCAGGATTGCGTCATCCAGATTGTGGCTTTATTGCCGCTTATGAAAAAACAGGGTATGATGCTTCAACGCCAGGTCGCTTGCCTGACTTGCTACCACATTGGTCTGCCAAACGGATTAAGGAATTGGGTGCAGATGCTGTGAAAATCTTGCTCTACTACGATGTAGATGATAAGCCAGAAATCAATGACATTAAGCATGCTTGGGTGGAACGAATCGGTAGTGAGTGTATTGCTGAGGATATTCCATACTTCGTGGAAATCTTGACCTACGATGCGAGCGATATGGATGTGACGTCACGTGAATATGCAGCTTTGAAACCTCATAAGGTGAACGGCGCTATGCGGGAGTTTAGCAAGCCACGTTACAATGCAGATGTCTTGAAGGTAGAAGTGCCTGTTAACATGAACTTTGTGGAAGGCTACACTGTTCAAGAGCCAGTCTACAGCTTAGAGGAAGCTAAATCTTACTTTAAGGAGCAAGCAGAAGCAACCCATCTACCATTTATTTTCTTGAGTGCAGGTGTATCTGCGAAACTCTTCCAAGAAACATTGGTGGTAGCTAAAGAAGCAGGCTCTAGCTTTAATGGTGTGCTTTGCGGTCGGGCTACTTGGAAAGACGCAGTTGCCGTCTTTGCAAAAGAAGGTGAAGCAGCAGCCAAGGCTTGGTTGGCAGACCAAGGTCGCAAAAACATGGAAGAATTGAACGGTGTTCTTGCAACAACTGCAAGTTCTTGGCTCGATAAAGTAGAAGTAAAATAATATGCAAAAATCCAACTCTGTATCAAGAGTTGGATTTTTATAAGAAATTGTTTTTTGCTTTCTATTGAGTATGGGGAGGGTTGGAGATAAAACGAGTAAAACTCGTGTCAAACGCCCTCGTATCTTGGGCAATTGAACACGGGCTAAAAGCTCGGAAAATAGATAAACATTCCTAGAAGCTACGCTTCTTCGTCATGTTTCCTAATTTTCAGTCGGTTTTTTAACGGCTTCACATCTTAACTGAACACGCCCTAAACTCTGTGCGAAAAAGATAAATACTCCTAGAAGCTCCGCTTCTTCGTCGTATTTCCTATTTTCGCTTTGAGTTTTTAACGGGCTCGTATCTTGTGTTACCCGAAAAAGGCTTGATACAAGGCTTTTAGGGCTTTTTCTTTTTCTTCGGTTTTAATGGCGAAGAGGATAGAAACTTCGCTTGCACCTTGGGAAATCATGGCCAAGTTGACATTTTCTTTTGAAAGAGCTGCGGTTGCAGTTGCAGTAACCCCGACATGGCTCTTCATGTTTTCACCGACGATCATGATAATAGACAGACCGTGCTCGATTTCTGCCTTGTCCACTTCTAGTTTTGAATTGAGTTGGCGGAGGATTTCTTCTTCCTTGATTGGTGTCAATTCACGGCTACGCAAGACCAGAGAAAGGTCATCGATACCAGTCGGCATGTGTTCCCAACGGATATTGAGATCTTCAAGGATATTCAAGACCTTGCGTCCAAAACCGACCTCGCGGTTCATCAGGTATTTGGACATATTGATGCTGACAAAGCCATCGTCTGCTGCGATACCGACAACTGGCAGGGTGTGGTCGGTATGCTTGAGGACAATTCGTGTACCAGGGTGATCAGGATTGTTGGTATTTTTAATGACGAGAGGAATCCGACCACGATAGGCAGGAAGAAGGGCTTCGTCATGAAGCACTGAAAAGCCAGCGTAGGCCAACTCCCGCATTTCACGGTAGGTTAATTCCTTGATGGAGTGGGGATTGTGAATGATACCGGGGTGGGCCGCAAAAATCCCGTCCACATCGGTAAAGTTTTCATAGAGCTCCGCCTTGACACCAGCTGCTACGATAGAACCGGTAATGTCTGAACCGCCGCGAGAGAAAGTACAGATTTGATTGTCAACGGTTACTCCGAAAAATCCCGGAATGATGAGGACTTCATCTGCCTCTTTTAAGGCTTCAATCTTGTCATAACTAGACGGCAAAATGCGAGCATTTCCAGGTTCGGAGCTGACAATGATGCCTGCCTTTTTAGGATGGATATAGCGGGCTGGAACGCCTTTATAGGTGAAATATTCAGCGACTAATTTGGCATTGTTGTCTTCTCCGGCCGCCAAAAAGGCATCGTAGAGAAATTCATTGTCGTCAATTGGAAGAGTTGCCAAGGTAAGAATGCTTTCTGCAATCTTCTTCATACACTTGCCAGGAAAACCTAACTCGTCCACCATGGCTTGGTAGCGGTTGATAATCCACTCTTGACTAGCAGAAACATCTTTGCCATCGATATATTCTTTGTAGTATTTGATGAGGGCATCGGTCACCTTGGTATCCTTGCTATCGCGTTTACCAGGGGCGGATACGACGACAAATCGACGTTCTGGATCTGCTTGAACAATGTTGAATACTTTTTCAAGTTGGGCAGCTGAAGCAAGGGAGCTACCACCAAATTTTGTCACTTTCATAACAATTTTCAATCTCCTTTTATGCTTTTCAACATTATAGCAAAAACTACTACGCTTGTCAGTAGGCTTAGTATGAAAGTTTAGGAATGTTTCGATTTATGCTATAATGATATAAAAAACATCAAAAAAGGAGTAGTAGATGGCCTATAAAGGGATTATTTTTGATATGGACGGTGTCTTGTTCCAGACGGAACATTTCTATTATCAGCGACGGGCAGATTTTCTAGCGACCAAGGGTTTGTCGGTCGCTCACCTAAATCCAGCTATTTTTGTTGGAGGTCGGGCCAAACAAGTGTGGAAGCTCGTCCTGCAGGACGATTATGACAACTGGGATATCCCAGCCCTAGAAGCAGAATACAAAGAGTACAAGGAAGGTCGACAAACGCCCTACAAGGATTGTCTCTTCCTAGATGTGCCAAGGGTTTTGGCTAGTCTAAAGGAAAAGGGGATTGAACTTGCACTGGCTTCTAATACAGATCGCAGCGAGATTGAGCGTGCCTTGACCGAAGCGGGGATTCGTTCTTATTTCTCCCATGTCTTTTCTGGGACAGAATGTAAAGCCTGTAAGCCTGACCCTGAAGTCTACGAAAAAGTCTGGAGCGCGCTAGGCTTTGCCAAATCCGAAACTCTGGTCATCGAAGATAGCCCGAAAGGAATCGAAGCAGGAAAAGCCGCGGGTCTAACTGTCTGGGCCATTCGAGATCAAGAATTGGGCTTAGATCAGTCGCAGGCAGATGATTTTTTAGATCGACTGGGAGATTTGCTGGATAAGTTGTAAATGTAAGGAGCCTTGACTCCTTTTTTGTTATTTCTAAGACGAAATCGCATCGGCTGTCACACCAGAACTCCTTGTTTTCTGAAAAATATGTGATAGAATAGCTCCAACACGTAAAACCTCTTTCTTTGAGGCATCAAATGATCGTCGTTTCGCTTTGATTGATGATATGGTTCACTCATCAAAAGGAAACGATGCTAGCAACTAAAAGTTGACAGTCTATAACCATAAAAGGAGGACAAAGATGACCTATGAAACGATTCGGTATGAAGTAGAAGAGCGTATTGCGAGGCTGACCTTGTGCCGTCCCGAAGTATCAAATGGCTTTAATATTCCCATGTGCGAAGAAATGCTAGATGCAATTGGGCAAGCTGATTCAGATGAGGTAGCGCTTCTCATTATCCAAGCAGAGGGAACTGTTTTTTCAGTCGGCGGTGATTTGGTCGAAATGAAACGGGCTGTAGATGAGGATGATATTGCGTCCTTGGTCAAAATCGCAGAGCTGGTCAACCAGATTTCCTTTGCTCTTAAGAAATTGCCCAAGCCCGTCATCATGGTGACCGACGGTGCGGTGGCAGGGGCGGCAGCCAATATGGCTGTTGCAGCAGATTTTGTCCTTGCCTCTGATAAGACCAAGTTTATTCAGGCCTTTGTTGGTGTTGGTCTAGCACCTGATGCGGGTGGCTTGTTCTTGCTCAGTCGTAGTATCGGCGCAACCCGTGCCAGTCAACTTGCTATGACAGGCGAAAGTCTAAGCGCAGAAAAAGCCTTGGAATATGGACTGGTGTACAAAGTAGTCGAGCAGGAAAAATTAGTCAAGACCTGCCAGCAGTTGGTCAAACGCCTTTTAAGAAATTCGCCAAATTCCTACCGTGCCATCAAAGAATTGATGTGGAAGAGTGAATTTGAAACATGGGAAGAATATGCAGGGCTAGAACTTGATTTGCAACGCGAACTAGCTTTTAAAGAAGATTTTAAAGAAGGAGTCCGAGCTCATTTTGAACGCCGTAGACCACGGTTTGCAGGACAGTAGGAAAACGCACTCGTATTTTGAGTAATTGAACTCGCCCTAAACTCTGTGCGAAAAAGATAGTTAGCTGTTTTGGCTTTAGCCGATTACAGCTGAGAATCGAGGTCCATTTGAAAAAGCTAGCGCAACTTGTTAAGTTATAGTTTCATGTTGGCGGTAGCTAGCTGGATATTCACTACATTTCATTTGTTTAATTGAACACGGACTAAGAGCTGTGTAAAAAAAGATAGGCAGCTGTTCTCGCTTTAGCGAGTTACAGCTGAGAATCCCTTTAGTGGATAGGTAGCTGTTTTGGCTTTAGCTAGTTACAGTTACGAATGCCTTTAGGTGGACGTAGCTGTTTCAGCTTTAATTGATTACAGCTGGGAATATTAGGCTGAAAACCTCCACTGGAGCTTTTCACTCGTCGTATTTCCTATTTTGTCTAGGAGTTGTTTCACGTCCTCGTATCTTGTTTTTTTCCGGTGTGACAAAAAATATTTGACAATCAAACTAATTTGTCGTATACTTTGATAGTCAAAGTATGTAAGGAGGCATTCGATTGTGGAAGATGCAAAGATCAATGAATATCTGACTGCGATTTTTAATAATGTGCTCATTATTGAGGAGACCAGTCTGCGGGGGAGCCGCTTCAAGGATATTTCAATCAAGGAGATGCACACGATCGATGTCATTGGTGACAAAGCCGGTGTAACTCCGAGCGATGTTGCCCGTACTTTGATGGTGACACTAGGTACGGTGACCACCAGTCTGAATAATTTGGAACGAAAAGGCTATATTGAACGGATTCGATCGACCAAGGATCGTCGTGTGATTCATCTTCATTTGACCAAAAAAGGAAGATTGGTCTATCGTTTGCACCAACGATTTCACAATGAAATGGTGCGCCAGATTACATCAGATATGGATGAAGCCGAATTTAAGGTCATGAAAAAGGGTCTCTTGAAACTCTATCATTTCTTGGAGGACTTAAAATGACAACCTTTGCAAAAATCAGTCAGGTGGCTCACTATGTGCCAGCGCAGGTCATTGAAAATGATGATTTAGCGCAGCTGATGGACACGAGTGATGAATGGATTGCTTCGCGGACAGGCATTCGCAGGCGCCATATCACAAAAGATGAAGAGACCAGCGATTTAGCCGCGCAGGTAGCTACGCAACTCTTACAAAAAAGTGGCACTGCTCCAGAAACGATTGATTTTATCATCGTTGCAACGATTACGCCCGATTCAGCTATGCCTTCAACAGCAGCGCGAGTTCAAGCTAAGATTGGGGCAACGCAGGCCTTCGCCTATGACTTGGTCGCAGCCTGTTCAGGTTTCGTCTTTGCCTTATCTACTGCTGAAAAACTCATTGCTTCAGGGCGCTACCAAAAGGGTCTAGTGATTGGGGCAGAGATCCTATCAAAAGCCCTTGACTGGTCAGACAGAAGCACAGCGGTTCTCTTTGGAGATGGGGCGGGTGGTGTCTTGTTAGAAGCGACCGATCAGCCGCATTTCTTAGGAGAAATTCATCGGACAGATGGCAGCAGGGGCACGGATTTGCAGTCGGGTGTCCTAGGACTTTCATCTCCATTTTCAGAAGCAGGAGAAGATGCTCCCTATCTGAAAATGGAGGGGCGCTCCATCTTTGAATTTGCGGTTCGAGATGTGACCAAGACCTTGGACGACTTGTTAGCTAGTCAGGGCTTGACGGATGAGGATGTGGATTATTACCTACTCCATCAGGCCAACCGGCGGATTTTGGAAAAAATGGCCAAGAAGTTGCGCAGCGACATCCGTAAATTTCCAGCCAATATGGCGGAGTATGGCAATACCAGTGCGGCAAGTATTCCGATTCTACTATCGGAGTGTGTCGAGCAAGGAAAAATTTTCCTTGATGGCAGCCAAACCCTTGTCTTAAGCGGTTTTGGTGGAGGCCTCACCTGGGGAGCCATTCTTTTAACACTTTAGTTAATGAACTGTTTTTACAGTTATTAAAAATTTTATTATTTTCTTAAAGGAGAAACATCATGGCAGTATTTGAAAAAGTACAAGCAATTATAGTGGAAGAACTTGGTAAGGACGCAGAAGAAGTAACCCTTACAACAACATTTGAAGATTTAGATGCAGATTCATTGGATCTTTTCCAAGTCATCTCAGAAATTGAAGACGAATTTGATATTCAAATCGAATCAGAAGATGGTTTGAATACCGTAGCGGATTTGGTCGCTTACGTGGAAGAACAAACAAAATAAGACAGAAGAACAATAAAGAATAAAAATGCTAGTATCTAGCATTTTTACTGGAGTAAATACTTTGATTATCAAAACGTTGAACCATCAAAGTATTTTAAATAGGTAGTGGGGACAAGCACCCCGCTTCCTTGTTTAGTTAATTGTTTGATGTTCAAATGATTAACTAAGCAAATGAAGAATTGAAAAGGGGACATGATGCAAACAAAGATTACAGAACTACTTGAGATTGAGTATCCGATTTTTCAAGGTGGCATGGCTTGGGTTGCAGATGGAGACCTAGCTGGAGCAGTATCAAATGCTGGTGGTCTAGGGATTATCGGTGGAGGAAATGCTCCGAAAGAAGTCGTTAAAGCCAATATCGACAAGGTTAAGGCGCTGACAAATAAGTCCTTTGGTGTCAATATCATGCTCCTTTCACCCTTTGTCGATGATATTGTGGACTTGGTCATTGAAGAGGGCGTAAAAGTCGTGACAACTGGTGCTGGCAATCCAGGAAAATATATGGAGCGGTTCCATGCGGCGGGTATTACCGTCATTCCGGTCGTTCCAAGTGTTGCACTAGCGAAGCGGATGGAAAAGCTAGGTGTGGATGCGGTCATTGCAGAAGGCATGGAAGCAGGGGGACACATCGGTAAATTGACGACCATGACCTTGGTGCGGCAGGTGGCAGAAGCGGTTTCGATTCCTGTGATTGCAGCGGGTGGAATCGCAGACGGTCATGGGGCTGCGGCAGCCTTTATGCTGGGAGCAGAAGCCGTTCAGGTCGGGACCCGTTTTGTGGTCGCAAAAGAGTCCAATGCCCATCCCAACTTCAAGGCTAAGATTCTCAAGGCAAAAGATATTGATACCACCATTTCTGCTCAAGTGGTTGGCCATCCTGTACGGGCGATTAAAAACAAGCTCTCGACAGCCTATGCGAGTGCAGAAAAAGACTTCCTTCGTGGCTTGAAAGACAGCAAAGACATTGAAGAGCTAGGGGCAGGTGCCTTGAAACATGCAGTAGTAGATGGTGATGTGGAATACGGTTCTGTCATGGCTGGTCAGATTGCTGGATTGATTACCAAGGAAGAGTCTTGTGCCGAGATTGTGCAAGATATTTATGAGGGAGCAGCCCAAGTTATCAAGGAACAAGCAGCACGTTGGGCAGGAAATGGAGCATAAGATGATAAAAACAGCCTATCTATTTGCTGGTCAAGGAGCCCAATATCTAGGAATGGGACGGGACTTGTATGACCAGTATGACATTGTGAGACAGACCTTTGATGAGGCGGCAAGCGTCCTTGGTTATGATGTGCGAGACTTGATTGATACCGATGAAGAAAAGCTCAACCAGACCCGCTATACTCAGCCCGCTATTTTAACGACTTCGGTTGCGATTTGGCGCTTGCTCAAGGAAAAAGGAGCAAGAGCAGACATGGTAGCAGGTCTATCTCTGGGAGAGTACAGCGCCTTGGTAGCATCAGGTGCTCTGGACTTTAAGGAGGCGGTTGCCTTGGTGGCAAAGCGCGGTGAATATATGGAAACGGCTGCGCCAGCAGGGAACGGTAAAATGGTAGCGGTACTACATGCGGACTTGGACACCATTGAGAGTGCCTGTCAGGCTGCATCGATTCATGGCATTGTAGCGCCTGCCAATTACAATACCCCAGCTCAAATCGTCATTGGCGGTGAAGTAGCCGCGGTTGATGCAGCGGTTGCCTTGTTAAAAGAAGCTGGCGTGAAGCGAATGATCCTGCTCAATGTATCAGGTCCCTTTCATACCGCCTTATTGCAACCCGCTTCAAGGCGCTTGGCCGAGGATTTGGCAAGCATTTCCTTTGGGGATTTTGAGATTCCCTTGGTTGGAAATACCCTTGCTCGGGTCATGACCAAGGAGGAGATTGTGCCACTTTTGACCCGTCAGGTGATGGAGCCTGTGCGATTTTATGATGGGATTGCCTGCATGCAAGCAGCAGGGGTGACAGAATTTGTCGAAATTGGTCCGGGAACAGTCTTGTCAGGCTTTTTGAAAAAAATCGACCGTTCGGCACGTGTTCAGCAGGTGGAAAATCTGGCGACACTCACAGCGTTTACAACAGAGGACTAACAAATGGAAGTAAGTGGAAAAAATGTATTGATTACAGGGTCTAGTCGTGGAGTTGGCCTAGCGATTGCCCAGGAATTTACCAAGCAAGGTGCCAATGTTATCTTAAATGGACGAAGCAGCATTTCAGAAGAGGTCTTAGAGAGCTTCTCTGGTTATGGTGTCAAGGTTCATGTGGTGCTGGGTGATGTCGGAGAGCAGGCAGATGCCAAGCGTATGGTGGCTGAAGCCATTGATTTGGCAGGGTCTGTGGATATCTTGGTCAACAATGCGGGGATTACCAAAGATGGGCTTGCGCTCAAGATGACAGAAGATGATTTTGAAGCGGTGCTCAAGGTCAACCTTACAGGGACTTTCCACATGACGCAGGCTGTATTAAAGCCAATGACCAAGGCAAGGAGTGGTGCCATTATCAATGTCTCCAGCGTCGTTGGATTGATAGGAAATGCTGGTCAGGCCAACTATGCCGCATCTAAGGCAGGTGTGATTGGATTGACCAAGTCCATTGCCCGTGAAGTGGCAGGGCGCAATGTTCGTGTCAATGCGATTGCTCCGGGCTTTATCGAGTCGGATATGACAGCGGTCTTAGCAGATAAGATCAAAGAAGCCATGCTCGGGCAAATTCCGATGAAGCGCTTTGGCTTAGCACAAGAAGTGGCAGAGGTCGCTGTTTTCCTCGCTCGCCAAGAATACCTCACCGGACAAGTCATCGCCATTGACGGTGGCCTAACCATGCAATAAAGGAGTAAGATATGACAACACATCGCGTAGTAGTAACAGGATACGGTTTAACCTCACCGATTGGCAATACACCTGAAGAGTTTTGGCGCAGTTTAAAGACTGGAAAAGTCGGGATTGGTCCAATTACCAAGTTTGATACGAGTAGCTACAATGTTCACAATGCAGCAGAGGTCACCGATTTTCCATTTGATAAATATTTCGTTAAAAAAGATACAAATCGTTATGACTTGTACTCGCTTTATGCCATGTATGCGGCTCATGAAGCAGTTGCGAATGCGAATTTAGAAACGGAAAGCCTTGATCGTGACCGCTTCGGGGTCATCTTATCTACTGGTATCGGTGGGATTAAGGAAATCGAAGAGCAGGTTGAAAAGATGAATACCAAAGGGGCGAAGCGCATTCGGCCGATGGCTCTTCCTAAGGCGCTTCCGAATATGGCTGCGGGAAATATCGCCATGCAGGTAGGTGCAAACGGTATTTGCAAATGCGTTATCACTGCCTGTGCGTCCTCAAATGATGCCATTGGCGAAGCCTTTCGGGAAATCAAATTTGGTTTCCAAGATGTTATCCTAGCAGGCGGAGCAGAAGCAGCGATTACCCCGTTTGCTATCGGTGGTTTCCAGGCCTTAACAGCCCTCTCCACTACTGAAGATCCCCTGAGAGCTTCTATTCCTTTTGATAAGGACCGCAATGGCTTCGTCATGGGAGAAGGAGCAGCGGTTCTGGTCTTAGAAAGTCTCGAGCATGCTGAGAAGCGTGGAGCTACTATCCTAGCGGAAATTGTAGGCTACGGCAATACCTGTGATGCCCACCATATGACCTCTCCTCATCCAGAAGGGCTCGGTGCCGTCAAGGCGATGAAACTAGCGCTTACGGAAGCAGGTCTTGCACCAGAGGATATTGATTACATTAATGCGCATGGAACATCAACGCCGGCTAATGAAAAAGGAGAAAGCCAAGCGATTGTGACCGTATTTGGAACCGACACACCTGTTTCTTCTACCAAGTCCTATACAGGGCATTTATTGGGAGCTGCAGGAGCCATTGAGGCGGTTGCGGTGGTGGAAGCTATGCGCCATTCGCACGCTCCAAAAACAGCAGGCACCCAAGCCTTATCAGAGGACATTGAAGCAGATGTCATTTACGGAGAGGGACGCGACATGGAGATTCGCCACGCCATTTCCAATACCTTTGGTTTTGGGGGGCACAATGCTGTCGTTGCCTTTAAACGTTGGGAGGATTAAGTGAACAATACAGAGATTAAAGACTTGATGGATCAGTTTGACCAGTCAAGTCTACGTGAGTTTTCCTATACAAATGAAGGGGTGCAGCTTGTCTTTAGTAAAAATGAGCACAAACTTGAACCGACAGTTCCAGTTGGAGCCTCAGTGGCTGTATCAGAAACGGTGGTTGCTCCTCAAGTGAATACGACGCCAGCACCAACTACAGGAGCGATACTTGATGCCACTAGTGAAGGGACGGTAGTAGAAAGTCCGCTCGTAGGAGTGGCCTATCTCTCACCAGCGCCAGACAAGCCAGCCTTTGTATCTGTAGGAGATACAGTGAAACAAGGGCAGACGGTGATGATTATCGAAGCCATGAAGGTCATGAATGAAATTCCTGCACCGTGTGATGGTGTAGTGGCAGAGGTCTTGGTTGCAAATGAAGAGGTGATTGAATTTGGACAAGGATTGGTGAGGATTGTATGATCGATATTCAAGCAATTAAAGAAGCCCTACCTCATCGCTATCCCATGCTTTTGGTCGATCGGGTACTTGAGGTGACGGAAGATGAGATTGTCGCCTTAAAAAATGTGACCATTAATGAGCCTTTCTTTAACGGGCATTTTCCAGACTATCCAGTTATGCCGGGGGTTCTCATCATGGAAGCTCTAGCCCAGACAGCAGGTGTCTTGGAATTATCCAAGGAAGAAAACAAGGGGAAATTGGTCTTTTACGCAGGCATGGACAAGGTCAAATTTAAAAAACAAGTCGTGCCAGGTGACCAGCTCATCATGACTGCCCGCTTTGTCAAACGCCGCGGCACGATTGCAGTCGTAGAAGCTAAGGCAGAAGTAGATGGAAAACTAGCGGCGAGTGGGACGTTGACGTTTGCCATAGGGAGTTAAGAGAAAGGAGGAGAGCCATGTTTCGGAAAATACTCATAGCAAATCGTGGTGAAATTGCGGTGCGAATCATTCGAGCGGCGCGTGAATTGGGGATTGCAACGGTGGCTGTCTATTCAACGGCTGACAAGGAAGCTCTCCACACCATGCTGGCTGATGAAGCGATTTGCATTGGGCCGGCTCGTTCGCGGGACTCTTATTTGAACATGAATGCCATTATTTCTGCAGCCGTTGTAACGGGGGCAGAGGCGATTCACCCGGGCTTTGGCTTTTTAAGTGAAAATTCAATCTTTGCGACCCTTTGTGCAGAAGTGGGTATTCAATTTATCGGACCATCTGGCGATGTCATGGACATGATGGGAGATAAAATCAACGCTCGCGCCCAGATGATTGCGGCCGATGTACCAGTGATTCCAGGATCTGATGGTGAAATCATGACAGCAGATGAGGCGCTTTCTGTGGCAGAAGCCATTGGCTATCCTGTCATGCTCAAGGCTTCAGCTGGTGGCGGCGGAAAAGGGATTCGCAAGGTCGGAAAAGCTGAGGACCTCGTATCGGCCTTTGAATCGGCATCAAGTGAAGCCAAGGCTGCTTTTGGCAATGGTGCGATGTATCTGGAGCGGGTCATCTATCCAGCCAGACACATTGAGGTGCAGATTTTGGCAGACCGATACGGCCATGTTGTGCATCTAGGGGAGCGGGATTGCTCGCTCCAGCGCAACAATCAAAAGGTGTTGGAAGAAGCCCCATCTATTGCTATTGGACAAACCTTGCGGGAGCAGATTGGGCAAGCAGCGGTACGGGCAGCAGTAGCGGTTGGCTATGAAAATGCAGGAACGATTGAATTTCTCTTAGATGAAGCAAGTGGCCAATTCTACTTCATGGAAATGAATACCCGCGTGCAGGTCGAGCATCCTGTGACCGAGTTTGTGACAGGGGTCGATATTGTTAAGGAGCAAATTCGTATTGCTGCAGGGCAGGAATTAAGTGTAAGGCAGGAAGATATCGAGATTCAAGGACATGCTATTGAATGCCGAATTAACGCTGAAAATCCAGCCTCTCACTTTGCGCCGAGCCCAGGGAAAATTTCCAATCTCTACCTACCGAGTGGCGGTGTCGGAGTGCGCGTGGACTCGGCTGTTTATCCGGGCTATACCATTCCCCCTTACTATGACAGCATGATTGCCAAGGTCATTGTCCATGGTGCCAACCGTTTTGAGGCTCTGATGAAAATGCAGCGGGCCCTTTATGAGTTGGAAATTGACGGTCTTGTGACCAATACGGATTTTCAGTTGGACTTGATTGCGGATAAGCGAGTTGTAGCTGGGGATTATGACACGGCTTATCTGATGGAAGAGTTTTTGCCCCGCTATCAAGGAGGGGTAGAATAAGCTCTAGCAGTCATCACTAGAAAAGGAGGAGTTCATGGCTCTATTTGGAAAAAAGGATAAATACATTCGCATCAATCCCAATCGGTCGCTCCTGAACGAGACCGCTCAGAAAAAGCCAGAAGTACCCGATGCCTTATTTTCAAAATGTCCAGCCTGCAAGCGCCTGATTTATCAGAAGGAGCTGGGACAGGAAAAGATGTGCCAGCATTGTTCCTACACCTTTCGGATCAGTGCCTTTGAGCGCTTGAACTTGACGGTCGATGAAGGCTCGTTTGAAGAGTGGTTTACAGGAATAGAAACTGACAATCCTCTGGATTTTCCTAATTATTTGGAAAAATTAGCTGCAGTCCGCAAAAAGACTGGGCTGGATGAAGCTGTCATGACAGGAAGGGCACGGATTGTGGGACAGGAGGTGGCGCTCGGCATCATGGATGCGTCCTTTATCATGGCCAGTATGGGAACGGTTGTCGGTGAAAAGATTACCCGCCTGTTCGAGCTTGCGACAGAGCAGGGTTTTCCAGTTGTCCTCTTTACCGCTTCTGGTGGTGCCCGTATGCAGGAGGGGATTATGAGCCTCATGCAGATGGCGAAGATTTCAACGGCTGTCAAACGCCATTCCAATGCAGGGTTGTTTTACCTGACTGTGCTGACAGATCCGACAACAGGTGGGGTGACCGCCTCCTTTGCCATGGAGGGCGATATTATTTTGGCGGAACCGCAGGCCTTGGTGGGCTTTGCAGGTCGCCGTGTCATTGAAACAACCGTTCGGGAGCAGCTGCCAGATGACTTTCAAAAGGCTGAATTTCTGCAAGAACATGGTTTTGTGGACGCCATTGTCAAGCGTCAGGAATTGCGGGAGACCATTGGTTACCTAGTACGATTGCACGGAGGAAATAGATGACGGAGATTGCAAAAATCATTCGACAGGCGCGAGATCAGGCACGGTTGACCAGTCTGGACTACGCTCGTCTACTCTTAGATGATTTCATGGAATTGCATGGTGATCGTCAGTTTCGCGATGACGGTGCGGTGATTGGTGGTGTCGGATTCTTAGGTGGTCAGCCTATCACGGTAGTGGGCATTCAAAAAGGCAAGAGCTTGCAGGATAATCTCAAGCGGAATTTTGGCCAGCCACATCCAGAAGGCTACCGCAAGGCACTCCGCTTGATGAAACAGGCGGAAAAATTTGGCAGGCCCATTCTTACTCTGATTAACACAGCGGGAGCCTATCCGGGAATTGGCGCAGAAGAGCGGGGACAGGGTGAGGCTATTGCCCGAAATCTGATGGAGATGAGTGACCTAAAGGTTCCGATTATCGCCCTTATTATCGGTGAGGGTGGGTCTGGCGGAGCGCTCGCCCTCGCAGTAGCGGATCAGGTTTGGATGTTAGAAAATACCATCTATGCAGTGCTTAGTCCAGAAGGGTTTGCATCGATTTTGTGGAAGGATGCGAGCCGCGCTATGGAGGCTGCCTGTCTTATGAAAATCACCTCCTATGAACTCTTAGAAATGGGAGTGATCGATCGGGTGATGTCAGAGCAGGGGAGCCAGCAAGAACTGGTAGAGCGCCTAAAACAAGAGCTGATTGTGACCTTTCAGCATTTGAGTGCTCTTCCAGCGGAACAACTCGTCGCGAAGCGTTACGAGCGCTTTCGGAAATACTAATACTCGTCAAAAATCAATTGTGGAAGCTAGTCAGAATTCGATTTTTATAGAATCCAGTATAAAAGGAGTAAAGACAATCGTGATTTCGAAAGAATCGATTGTCTTTACTCCTCTTGTTTATTTTTTACTCCACATTCCAAGCGACACCCTCGTATTTCCAACCGCGGGTCGAGAGGACGTTCTTCTCATTGGCATCTCGTGTGTAGAGGTGCTTTTTTTATACCTGCGTGGTAGAGACGATAAACTGGGGTATTGCCGCTCGATTTGTAGGCTTCCCCCTCTAGTTTGCCTTAAATGTGACACCTTCGTATTTCCCTCCAGAATTGACTAGGGTATTTTTTTCATTGATACTTGCTGTGTAGAAATGCTCTTTTGTTACTTGACTATATAATCTAAAAACATCTACCTTAGTGCCACTTTGAAAAACAAATCCCTCATTTTTCCATCCTGCTGCTTGCAATGTCTGAACTTCATTCATGTTTGTAATTAACAAATGCTCTTTTGTACCTATATTTATTTTTAGTATATCAAATTCACAAACAGTAATTAAGCGATGATGCTTGGATAAATCATTATTCGCCATTCAGGAAAGATGCCTCCTATCTTTTTCTGGTTGATGAGTAAAAACAAATGGCTAATCCCTTGCTGGTAGGTATTTTAGTACAAATCAAAATAGGTCGAGTCTTGCTCAACCTATTTTAAACGATTCAAATTGTCTTATCTGGGTGCGATCACCTCAGCCCCGCCCATGTATGGACGAAGAACTTCTGGGATGGTGACAGAGCCATCTGCGTTTTGGTAGTTTTCGAGGATGGCTGCAACGGTACGGCCTACGGCAAGTCCTGAACCGTTCAAGGTGTGTAGGAGTTTGACCTTGCCGTCCGCCTCATCACGATAGCGGATTTGGGCACGGCGTGCCTGGAAATCCTCCGTATTAGAACAACTAGAGATTTCACGATAGGCGTTTTGAGCTGGAATCCAGACTTCCAAGTCGTAGGTTTTAGCTGCAGAGAAGCCCATATCGCCTGTGCAGAGAGCGAGAACGCGGTAAGGGAGTCCTAACTTTTGAAGAATATTTTCTGCGTTAGCCGTCATTTTCTCGAGTTCTTCGTAGGATTCTTCTGGTTTGGCAAATTTGACCATTTCAACCTTGTGGAATTGGTGGAGACGAATCAAGCCACGGGTATCACGACCAGCAGAGCCAGCTTCTGAACGGAAAGATGGGCTCATGGCAGTGAAGTAAATTGGCAAGTCTTTGCCATCTACAATTTCATCACGGTAGTAGTTGGTCAATGGCACCTCAGCTGTCGGAATCATAACGAAGTTGGTGCCATCTAGCTCAAAGGTGTCTTCCTTGAATTTTGGATATTGGCCTGTACCAAACATAGAATCATGGTTGACCATGTAAGGGGTGATGACTTCTTGGTAGCCTTCTGCGATATGTTCATCTAGCATGAAGTTGTAGAGGGCACGTTCCAAGCGAGCGCCGAGGTTTTTGTAGAAGAGGAAGCGAGCGCCAGTTACTTTGGCACCACGTTCCCAGTCGAGAATCCCCAAGTCTTCACCGAGGTCCCAATGGGCCTTTGGTTCAAAGTCAAATGCTCGCGGTGTACCCCAACGGCGTACTTCTACGTTTTCTTCTTCGTCTGCCCCGACTGGTACGCTGTCATGTGGTGTATTTGGCAAGATGACGAGGATTGCCTGTAATTCCTCATCGATGGTAAGGAGTTCCGCATCCAATCCTTTAATGGTGGCAGAGAGTGCTTGCATGGCTGCAATCTTGTCGTCTGCATTTTCCTTATTGCGTTTGGCTTGGGCGATTTCAGCTGAGACGGTGTTGCGTTCTGCCTTTAACTCTTCCACCTTGACCAAGACTTCACGGCGTTTTGCATCTAATTCCTTAATCGTTGCAAGGGTTTCGGTGTCTACACCACGAGTGGCGAGTTTTGCAGCCACTCCGTCAAAATCTGCTCGTATGCGTTTGATATCTAACATGGTTTTCCTCCTATAAAAAATGCACTCACGGAAGCGTTGGAGTGACGAGAGCCACGGTTCCATCCAACTTCACATGAGTGCACTTTGTTCTATGATAAAAATGGGATAAACGGTAGAATTTCATATCCCTTGCCTATCTGCTCACAGCGACCGCAGACTTTCTGAAAAGCGCACGATACTACTTATCCGTTGCGACTATTATACTTGATTTTTTATTTTTTGGCAAATAGATTTTTAAAAAATTGCCCGATAGTTTGCAAAAGTGTCGGTAATTTCACGACTTTTTCGTCGCCGAGATGTCCTCTCGCTTCTTTTAATATCTTGCCTGAATCCTTGGAAGCAAAGAGGAATTTTCCACTGTCTGTAAAGACTTGGAAATGCCGACTCACTGTTTTACCAGAGACGTTGGCGCCAATCTGTTGGACATTTTCCCAGGGGATTTGGATGTAGTCTTCGACGTTGGCATCGGCATAAAATTCCAAGGCCTTGTCGCCGATGAGAAATTTCCCGACCTTGCCTCCCACCCCTAGGTAGGAAACCCCGGTGGTTTGTAAGTCAACGACCTTATTTTGTGATTGTACCATAATTGATCCTTTATTGTTGTTCTACTTGATTATATCATAAAAAGAAGGTCGAAACCTTCTTTTTATGAAACTGTGCGTACAGGTTCTTACACTCTATAAAAATCAAAATCTGATTAGGCAACGAAGTCGCAGGTAGTTGAAATAGTTGAGAACTATTTCAAGTTGGAAATAAGAAAAGTGCTACTTTTCTCAACCGTTCAGCAAGGCGAGTTAACGACATCAGAGTTTGATTTTTGACGAGTATTACATGATATGAGCTACACGAGCAAGGATACCAACGATAAAGAGTCCAATGATGATGGCGATTGGAGAAACTTTTTTCTTCAACAACCACATGCATAGGAAGGTAAGAAGCAAGTTCATAAACCCTGGAATCAAACCGTTCAAGTTATCTTGGAAGGTTGTGATCTTCGTAGGAGTTTGTGACAGTCCTTGACCGACTTGTTCAAAGGCTTGACGAATTCCTTCGCTACCAGCTGGTAATTGATCCCAGTGGATATAGGCTTTGTCTGCAAGCGGTACTTCTGATACATTGAAGGTAAAGTTGATAGATACCCAACGTTGTGCAAGGACTGCAAGGATAAACATACCAAGGATGGACGCGCCTTTGGTGATGTCTTGGAGGATACCACCTGACATGTCTTTGGTGATTTCAGAACCAGCCTTGTAGCCGATTTCTTGTGTGTACCACAAGAAGGACATGCGGATAAGGTTCCATGCAACAAAGAAGATGATTGGTCCAATAACATTTCCTGAAAGGGCAAGAGAAGCTCCGAGGGAACCGAGTATTGGACGAACGGTAAACCAGAAGACTGGGTCACCGATACCCGCAAGAGGTCCCATCATACCGATTTTCACCCCTTGGATAGCCGCGTCATCGATTTCAGCACCGTTTGCACGTTCTTCTTCAAGGGCAAGTGTTACTCCAAGGATAGGAGCTGCCACGTATGGGTGAGTATTGAAGAATTCCATGTGGCGTTTGAGGGCTGCTGCTTGTTCTTCTTTATTTGTGTAGAGTTTCTTAAGAGCTGGTACTAAAGAGTAAGCCCAACCCAAGTTTTGCATACGCTCGTAGTTCCAAGAAGCCTGAAGGAATTGTGAACGCCACCATACTTTTTTACGGTCGTTTACGGAAAGTTGTAATTTTTCTGACATTGTAAATCTCCCTTCTTAGTAGTCTTCTAAGATATCGCCGATTGGGTCGTTAGAGGTAGCACCTCCGCCGCCATTTCCACCTGTTTTTGAAAGGTGAAGATAGATAAGGGCAATTGCAACACCAAGAGCACCAAAACCGATCAAGGTGATTTGAGTGACCGCTGCAAGTACGAAACCAATCGCAAAGAATGGCCATACTTCGCGCGTTGCCATCATGTTGATAACCATAGCAAAACCAACGGCTACCACCATACCACCACCGACTTGCATACCACCTTTAAGCCATTCAGGCATGAGGTTAAGCATAGCTTGTACAGATTCAGCAGGAATCGCAAGCAGAAGAGCCGCAGGTACAGCGATACGAAGTCCTTGGAGGGAAAGAGCGATTAAGTGGTAGCGTTCAAGAGCTGCGAAGTTTCCTTTTTCAGCAGCGGCATCAGCCCCGTGCACAAGAGCGACAGAAGCTGTACGGACGAGCATAGTAAGGAAAAGTCCAGCAATCGCAAGAGGAATCGCAATCCCTTGAGCGACACTGATGGCACCTTGAGAGAAGTCGCCACCTTTTACGAGGATAATCGCTGCAGCAACAGATGCAAGCGCAGCGTCTGGGGCAACAGCAGCCCCGATGTTTGCCCAACCAAGAGCTACCAGTTGAAGGGCGCCACCGAGAGCAACGCCTGCTGCAAGGTTACCTGTTACAAGACCGATAAGGGTACAAGCAACGATTGGTTGGTGAAATTGGAATTGGTCGAGGATTCCTTCCATACCAGCAAGGAATGCGACTACAACGACCAAGATCATTGAAAGTAATGACATGATAGATCCTTTCTTTTCATAACTTATGGATAGAACAGAGTGAAAACTCTTGGTTCCTTCTCTTTGTATGGGCAGATGATTACTCACTAGGTGAGGGGGTGAGTGTGATAGGCAACCGCTCAAGTCGTGTACCTGATGAAGCATCAACCGCCGTTTCTTATGCGAATGCTTTTCTTCTCACAATCATAGTCTAACGAGCTTATTACGAGCAAGAATGCGCAAACTGTTCTTCATTTATAACCGTAGGTAGAACAGAGTTCAGCGGGTCTAGGAGTGCTGTTAGAGTTTGAGAGGTGAGGAGCATTAGTGAGGGACATTTGCTTTGTTGATTAAGTCAAACAAGTCTTTTTTCGCGTCATTTGGTACTTTACGAACATCAAATTCAACGCCGAGGTCGCGCAATTTTTCAAAGGTAGCGACATCTTCTTTATCCATAGAAAGGACATTGTTGACCATTGTTTTACCTGTTGAGTGAGCCATTGAGCCAACATTCAAGGTCTTGATTGGCACACCACCTTCAACTGCACGAAGGGCATCTTGAGGTGTTTCAAATAGGATGAGGGCATGTGTATTTCCAAAGCGAGGATCTTTTGCCACGTCAATCAATTTCTGGATCGGTACGACATTTGCTTTCACGTTTCCTGGTGCAGCCTGCTTGATCAATTCTTTACGAAGGGCATCAGCAGCTACTGAATCAGATGCAACGATGATACGGTCTGCTTTTGAATCAGGTGTCCAAGCAGTTGCTACTTGACCGTGCAAGAGACGTGTATCGATACGAGCAAGGTTGATTTTTAATTTCCCGTCCCCGATGACTGTTCCCTCAGGGATAGCAGCTTGAGCCACCTCAGTTTTAGTAGCAGCTGTTTCTTCTACAGGGTTTAGTTCCTCTGGAAGGGCTTTGATTCCGTCTTTTGATTCTTTAATGATATTTGCAGCAACAGCGGCAACGCCAGCGTTTGCGTCCATCATTCGTTCTGTATAGGCTTGAATTAACATTGGTAGATTCAAGCCGGTGATGATAGCGAAGGTACGGTCTGGGTTTTCTCCCATGACACGGCTTGCTTGGTTGAATGGTGAACCACTCCACAAGTCGGCTAGGACCAAGACCTCGTCATCCGCATCAAAAGTAGCCACGGCATTGTTGAATTTTGCGTATAAATCATCTGGCCCCTCATTTGGCATAAAGGTTACAACTTGAACTTTTTCTTGTTCGCCAAAGATCATTGAACCAGATTGATGAATACCAGCGGCAAATTCACCATGGCTTGCAATAATGATTCCGATACTCATTATGTTTCCTCCTAAAAATTTTGTTAGCCAGTAAAAGGACATTTCATCTCCCCAGTGCCTGCCTATCTAAGACACTGTATTTCCTCGTTCCTTTCATCTGGCTAAAGTTCTCCATGTTACGGTCAATTGAGACGACATTTTTGAACTGTCTTATTATAAAACGGTTTCAAAGTTTCTGTCAAGTAAATATGTGCTATTTGTACGTAAACTTTGTAGAAAATTTCTGAAATCGGTCTATAGATTTACAGATTTGTTTGCAAAAAAAAGATTGACAGATAAAGGATTTTCATACTCCAAAACACCAGAAAAAAGATGACAGAAAAATGTGACATCTGATTTTGGTTTAAAAACTATAAAAACTCTTAAAAACACTATATCAGTATTTTTAAGAGTTGCTTCAAGATGAAGTTCACACTTTGAATTGGCTATTTTTCTATCACTTACGAGGGTTTGTCTATTTAAACAAGTTCAAAAGCTCTGCTAACGTAAGATTTGATTTTTCGATTTTTGCGAGCGGATCGAGCCACGTCAGCTACTTTTCGCTGTGGTAAAAGTGGGAGCGTGGGAGCGTGGGAGCGTGCCAGAAATTGTGATTTCGTTGAAATCGATTATCCTCGCTTTTTAGTTTCTGGGCTCGGGCTAAAATAATCCGTTGGATTATTTTACTCCACAAGAAGTCGCTACCGTCCGCACCACCTCAGAAAAGTATCGCAAAAGAACTTTTCTGTCAATCTGCTTAACTCCTCAGAGAGAAGCTGACAGGCTTAGTCTAAAAATAGGGCTTGCAGTTCTCTTGCGACACCGTCTTCATCATTGGTGTAGCTTGTCAAGCAGTCAGCATAAGGGATGAGCGTGTCGCTGGCATTTTTCATGGCATAGCCTGTTCCCGCTAGAGACAGCATTTGAATATCGTTGTGTTCGTCGCCAAAGGCAATCAAGTCCTTGGCCTCCATACGGTAGTGGTCGAGCAGATAGGTGAGGGCAGAGGCTTTTGTCACCCCTTTGGCACAGGCTTCAAGGATATTGAGAGGGCCACCCCAAGTGTTGAGTTCCAGTTCATCATTGAAATAGCGATTGATGTCATCTGCCAGAGCGTACTTGTCTGTGGCGCGGGTCTGCATCAAAATAGAGTGCGGGTCAGAGGTAATCCGCTCAGGCTTGATGAGGGTGTCTGGGGTGATTTGGTCAACGCCCAAGAGGGCAGGATCCACCTTGTACAAATAATTTTGGGTGATGAAAAACTTATGCTTGTACTCCCCTGCGATAAAATCTGCTTCAAACCGTTCTTCTTCTTTGAGGAAGTCGAGTAGATACTGTTTATCAATGCGGATATTTTGCTCCCATTCCCATCGTTGGTCTGGAATGTGGATAAGAGAGCCGTTGAAGTTGATCATCGGCGTTGTGAGTCCTAGTTCTCTATAATAATGGCGGGCCATGCGATAGGGACGACCCGTCGCAATAATCACGGTGTGGCCAGCTTCTTGGACCTTGCGAATGGTCTCAATTGTAAAGGCACTCAATTGGCTATTCCTATTTAATAATGTGCCATCTAAGTCAAGGGCAATCATTTTTTTCTTCATACAGGGAACTCCTTTCTGAGAGCTAATATGTCTCAGTATAGCAAAATAAAGCCCATCTGGCAAAACATAGTCAATGGATTCGCTTTTATGCATGTAGCTTGAAAATTGTAAAATCCAAACATTATTCGGTTGACAAAGCTGTTTTTTGCAAAAAAGAAAACGATTTCGCGAATATTACACTTGAAAAAGGAATGTTTTTGGTTTATAATGTGTTTATCGTTCGTAAATAAAGGAGAAAATGGAAAATGGACAAGTTTTTTGGTCTGAAAGAACATGGAACGACAGTTTCGACAGAAATCATGGCAGGATTGACGACATTTTTTGCCATGTCATACATTTTGTTTGTAAACCCAAGCGTATTGAGTGTGGCTGGTATGCCTTCGCAGGCGGTATTCTTAGCAACGATTATTGCTAGTACCGTCTCTACTCTTATCATGGGATTGTTTGCTAATGTTCCCTATGCCTTAGCACCAGGAATGGGCTTGAATGCTTTCTTTACCTATACAGTTGTTATCGGGCTAGGCTTTACTTGGCAGGAAGCTTTGGCAATGGTTTTCCTTTGCGGTTTGTTTAATATTTTTATTACCGTTACAAAGGTGCGTAAGAGTATCATAAAGGCGATTCCGGTTAGTTTGCAACATGCTATCGGTGGCGGTATCGGGGTGTTTGTGGCCTATCTTGGTTTTAAAAATGCAAACTTGATTACCTTCTTGACATCTGGTTCGGACATTATCACGGTCAATGGCGTGGCTCCTGCGGATGCAACAGCAGATACCTTCTCAAATGGCGTCTTTTCAGTCCTAGCAGGTGGTGGCGTTGTTCCAGCTATTTCAACCTTTACAGACCCAAGTGTCCTCTTGACCGTCTTCGGCTTGATTTTGACAGCTATCTTAGTTATTAAAAATGTACGTGGTGGTATCTTGATTGGGATTGTGGTAACAACCCTTGCAGGAATTCCAGCGGGTGTGGTGGACATTTCTTCTATTAATTTTGCAGAAAATCATATCGGAAGTGCTTTTGCAGAATTAGGGACAACTTTCCTTGCAGCCTTTGGTGGCATGGCCTCACTCTTTAGCAATACAGAGCGTTTGCCGTTGGTCTTGATGACAATCTTTGCTTTCAGCTTGTCTGATACGTTTGATACACTTGGAACCTTCATCGGTACAGGTCGTAAGACAGGCATTTTCTCGGCAGAAGATGAAGCGGCCCTTGAAAATGGCAAAGGCTTTAATTCAAAAATGGACAAAGCTCTCTTTGCTGATGCGATTGGTACGTCAATCGGTGCGATTTTTGGAACTTCCAATACAACGACTTATGTCGAGTCTGCCGCAGGAATTTCAGCAGGTGGACGGACTGGTTTGACTGCTGTAACGACAGCTGTCTTGTTCCTCTTGTCTATCCTCATCTTGCCATTTGTCGGTATTGTACCTGCAGCGGCAACTGCTCCAGCCCTTATCATTGTTGGGGTGATGATGGTGTCTTCTTTCCTTGATGTGGATTGGAGTAACTTTGAAGATGCGCTCCCAGCTTTCTTTGCAGCCTTCTTCATGGCACTATGTTTCTCTATCTCATACGGAATTGCAGCAGCCTTCATTTTCTATTGCTTGGTCAAAGTCTCAACGGGCAAGGCAAAAGACATTCACCCAATTCTCTGGGGTGCAACAGCCTTGTTCATTCTGAACTTTATCATCTTGGCAATTCTTTAATTATTAGGTACTTTCTAAAACAGATGGGGTTGGGTCAAAAAGATCCAACCCCATCTGTTTGTATCCATATGTTAGTAAGTCAACGTTTCACTAGACAATGAAAGTGCAGGTAGCACTAAAGTTTAGCAAGGGGAGTAAATGAAAGGAGCAGTTGATTTTTAACGAGTATAGAATGACAAAGCCCTATCACTGTGGTATAATGAAAAGCATGTATAGTCATAATGAAGAAGAATTGATTGCGCTGGGGCAGGCGATTGGCTGTAAGCTACGAGCAGGTGATGTGCTGGTATTGACAGGTGACTTAGGAGCTGGAAAGACCACTCTGACCAAGGGAATTGCCCAAGGTCTTGAGATTAAGCAGATGATTAAAAGCCCGACCTATACGATTGTACGTGAGTATGAGGGGCGCTTGTCTCTCTACCATTTAGATGTTTATCGCATTGGGGAAGACCTTGATTCGATTGATTTGGATGACTTTCTCTATGGCGATGGTGTGACGGTGATTGAATGGGGAGAGCTTCTGGATGCCTCACTTTTAGATGATTTTCTACGAATTGTCATTGAAAAAGTAGAGGATGGTCGTAAGCTAATCCTTGAGCCACAAGGAAAACGCAGTCAGGCCTTGGTAGAGGAGATTGGTCATGGCGCAGGTTGAAAAAGAGATTTTCTTTGAAGAAGCAGAAGGCTCTCACGCAGCTGCTTTCATTAAGTTTATGAATCAGGTAGCAAAAGAGACCGACTTTCTCGTCATGGATGAAACGGGGTTTCAGTTTACAGCGGAACAACTAGCCTCTATTTTTGAACAGAGTCTTGGCAGTTCAAACCAACTTCATCTCCTTGCCTTATGTGGGGAAGAAGTGATTGGAGCTGTCACCGTTCGTGCGTCTAGGCAGTACCGTATTAGCCATATTGGCAATGTCTTTATCGCGGTACGAAAAGACTATTGGGGTCATGGCATCGGACGGATTTTGTTAGAAGAAGTGATTGAGTGGGCAAGGGAAACCGGCTTAATCAAGCGGCTGGAGTTGACGGTTCAGGTACGTAATGACCGTGCGGTTGCCTTGTATCAGAAACTAGGGTTTGCAATTGAAGGCACTCAAACACGAGGTGCAAGAACAGATGAAGGAGAATGGCTTGACCTCTACTATATGGGCAGGCTGATAGATGATAAATGAGTATTGGTAAGAAGATTTTTCTCATGGCTTTAGCCATTGTTGGCTTAACAGTTGGAGCTGGAGCACTATACGCTACAACGGTATTGAACTATTCAACAGACAGTTTTTCCAAAACCTATAAGTCGATTGAAGGACAAGAGGAGGACCGTGTGATTGAAGCAACAGAACCTCTGACAGTCCTCTTGATGGGGGTTGATATGGACCAGGCCAGCCGAGGTGGAAACTGGGAAGAGGGACGGAGCGACTCCATGATTTTGGTGACGGTCAATCCCAAGACCCAAAAAACGACCATGGTTAGTTTAACGCGTGATATTATGGTTGAAGTTGCAAACGCAGATGGAACGTCCAGCGGTACGGTTGAAAAGCTCAACCATTCCTACAGTTACGGTCAGGCTCCGATGGCAATTGCAACGGTCGAGAAGATGTTAGACATCAATATCAATCGCTATGTCGAAATCAACATGGACGGGTTGATTGAATTGGTTGATGCGATTGGTGGAATTACTGTGAATAATACCCTCGGTTTTCCGATTTCCATCAGCGAGTATGAGCCAGCCTATACAGCAGTTGTTGACCCCGGAGAGCAACACGTCAATGGAAATCAAGCCTTGGTCTATTCTCGGATGCGCTACGATGATCCAGAAGGAGATATTGGCCGTCAAAAGCGTCAGCGTGAAGTCATTCAAGCCATGGTTAAAAAACTACTTCAGCTGGATGGAATTACGCAGTATAAACCGATTTTAGATGCCATTTCAAATAATATGCGCACGAACGTGTCGATTACGCCGGCTTCTTTCCCTGCCCTTCTAGGCTATAAAGATTCCTTGAAGACAATTGAAACCCACCAATTGGTTGGTGAGGGCCAGATGGTGGATGGACTATATTACCAGATTCCGACTAGTGAAGAATTGCTTGAAATCCAAAACGTCATCAAAAACTCCCTTGGTTTACCAATCGCGACAGAGTTGAAAACCAATGTGAGAGTATCTAGTGGTGCTACACCGATTTCGGTGATTAACGCCTATACAGGACTACCGGGCATTACTAGCTCAGTAGGGGAAGCAAATTCGACTGCTGGAGCTGGATTTGATGCTCCGCAATAAAAACCAAGCCCACTGGGCTTGGTTTTTAGTTTTCTTGGTATTTCGCTTGTATCTTTTGAATTTCATTCAAGTTGCCAGCAATTGATTGCTGGTAGACCCGTAGTTTGCGTTGGAGGTCGTCAGCCATTTCTTGGAGTGGCGCTTGGTAGCCTTGGATAAAGGCAAGCTGGTCTTGGATATTCTGATAGCTATCCTGCATGCGGTGGATGATGTCCATGGTTTCAGTCGTTTCTGTCACGATTTTGTCACGGTTTTTAACGGCTAGGTAGGCGATTGTGGCAGCTGTTCCAGCTGCGATGAGGTGTGATAGTTTCATTTTGTCTCCATCCGTAATTGGTCTGCAAGTTGCGCCAAGGCTGGGAAATCAGGCTCGTTGGCATCAAAGGAAATGTGTAGTCCGTCTTTGTCGTCAAAGCGGGGTAAGAGGTGGACATGGGTGTGAAAAACGGTCTGTCCTGCGCTTGCTTCCATGTTGCTGATTAGATTGACCCCGCTTGCTCCGAGCTGCTCTTTTAAGTGCTGAGCGATGACGGGGATTTTGGCAAATAGTGCTGCGCTTGCCACCTCATTCATTTCCAGAAGGTTTCGGAAGTGTTCTTTGGGAACGACTAGGGTATGCCCCTTTGTGACCTGAGTGATATCTAAAAAAGCAAGAATCTGATCATCTTCGTAGACGATAGATGAGGGAATATCTCCAGCAACAATGCTACAAAAAATACAATCTGACATAAAGCAAACCTCTTTTTTAAAATTCTGTTATAATAAGTATATCAAATTGTAGGGAAAAATGTATGTTAGAAGTAAAAAATGTCACAGGTGGCTATGTCCATATCCCTGTTTTGAAAGATGTTTCCTTTCAAGTAGCAGACGGTGAATTGGTCGGCTTGATTGGATTAAATGGTGCAGGAAAATCAACAACGATTAAAGAAATCATTGGCTTGTTGTCGCCGTATCAGGGACAGATTTTAATTGACGGAGAAAGTTTGCAGACCAATCCGCAGGGCTATCGCAAAAAAATCGGCTTTATTCCTGAGACGCCGATCCTCTATGAAGAATTGACCTTAAAAGAGCATTTAGAGGTGGTAGCCATGGCCTATGACTTGGACTGGGAACAGGCTTTTGTCCGAGCAGAAAAGTTGCTCAAGATTTTCCGTTTGGACGAGAAATTGGACTGGTTTCCCGTGCATTTTTCAAAAGGGATGAAACAGAAAGTCATGATTATTTGTGCCTTTATGGTCAATCCGAGTTTGCTGATTGTCGATGAGCCCTTTTTGGGGCTAGATCCAGTAGCAATTGATGATTTGATTCGTTTGTTGGAGGAAGAAAAAGAAAAGGGAACATCAATCTTGATGTCGACCCATGTTCTGGACTCGGCTGAAAAAATGTGTGACCGCTTTGTCATCTTACATCAAGGTCAAGTACGGGCTGAGGGCAACTTAGCAGAATTACAGGCAGTGTTTGGTCGTAAACAGGCTAGCTTGAATGAACTCTACCTTTCTCTGACCAAAGAAGGAGTAAAGGAATGACAGGACTGTTTCAGGAGCGTAGGCTAGCCTTTACCCAGCGCTGTCTCAAGTATCTCCGCTATGTGTTAAATGACCATTTTGTCCTTGTTTTAATGGTTCTGCTCGGTTTTTTAGCCCTACAATATCGCCAGCTCTTGGAGCATTTTCCAGCAAATCCTTGGATTGTCTACCTATTATTGGTAGTTGTGACGGTCTTGATATTGTTTACTGGACGGATAGCCACTTATCTGGAAGCAGCAGACCGTGTCTTTCTCCTGCCGAAAGAGGCTGAGGTTCTTGGATTGGTTCAGGCAGCTCGCCTGCGTGCGATTTTGCTCTGGGGAATCGTGCAGCTGGTGGTGCAGGTCTTGTTATTCCCCCTCTATCTGAAACTAGGCTGGTCACTTCTCGTTTTTGGAGTCTATCTCGTGGTCTTATCTATGGGAAAGTATGCTTGGCTCGTCTTTCAGACCCGCTTTGTCATCCAAGGAAAGCTGGACTGGGACAGGGCGGTGCAGTATGAAGCCAAGCGTCAGCAAGGAATCTTGAGGTTTTACTCGCTCTTTACCCATGTAGAGGGCATCAGCAGTGATGTCAAGCGCCGCAAGTATCTGGATTTTGTGTTGAACTTTGTCAAAAAAAGGCAGGAGAGGACTTGGGACTATTTATTTCTCCGCAGCTTTCTCCGTTCGGGGGATCTTTTTGGCCTTATTCTTCGCTTACTGGCTTTGAGTGTGGCAAGTCTTCTCCTAATTGCGGAATCTTGGCTTGGAGTAGGCCTAGCAGTCTTGTTTGACTACCTCTTGCTCTTTCAGTTACTGTCCCTCTACCATGCCTATGATTACCAGTACCTAACTCGTCTGTATCCTCTAAGTCAGCGGGATAAAGTAGTCAGTTTTAAGCGCGTAGTACAAATCATCATCTATTTTGTTCTTACTTCCCAATTGCTGGTGGGGTTGCTGGCTTTACAAGATAAGGTATACCTTGCCTTGCTAGTGGGAGCGGGGATTTTTTTGGCCCATCTCTATCTCAGTCTGAAATCAAAAAAATTGATTGACTAATGGGATGAAAACTAGTAAAATAGTAAGGAATTTTTCAAAGGAGAACTGGCATGCAATTTGATACAAGCGGACTTCGTCTGCAATCGATCGCAGGAAATAGTGGGAAAGCATTTAAGGGCATGCGAACAGACGGAACGCCTGTTTTTGTCAAATATGAAATGCCGCCGATTGTGTCAGCCTTGGCGCATGAACAGATTACCCCTCCAGTCTTAGCAGCCAATCGCGAGGTGGGGGTCGGTCAACGTGTTGAGCAGGAATGGTTGAATGGTCATACCCTGACCCGCTCTGAGATGGGGGGCAAGCAGGTGCAGCAGATTTTGGTGCGGATGCACTATTCGAAAATGTTGCTCAACCAAGCCTTGCAGCTCAATTATACCTATCAAGAGCCCCAAGATTTGGTTCGCAAGTGGCAGCAAGAAGCCCCAGCTCGCCTTGCTAAAAACAGCTATCTTCAGTCGGTTTGTAGTGACTTGTTGAATCATTTGCCAACTTTCCGTAAGGATGTGGCGACCTTTGTCCACGGTGATTTACACCATACCAACTGGGTCGAGACGACCAGTGGCTTGATTTATCTGACAGACTGGGAGACAGCTTGTGTAACAGATCGGATGCTTGATGTGGCTTATCTCTTGACCCACTACATTTCAAGACAATCTTGGGAAGAATGGCTGCGAAGCTATGGGTATAAATACAACCAAACTGTGTTAAACAAGATTTACTGGTATGGGCAGCTAGGCTATCTCAACCAGATTGCAAAGCATGTCGAAAGCTATGACATGGAAGCAGCGAATAAAGAAATTTACGCCTTGCGGTATTTCCGTAAGAGCTATTACAAGGAAGTATGAGAGTAAGAAATCGTAAAGGAGCTAGCGATATGCTAGCAGCATATCCTCAGTATGTCATCTTGACTCCTGAGGAGTGTAAAGGCAAGTGGGCCAGCATTTTTGGAAATAATCATCCCATTCATATCGAAGTGGGTTCTGGAAAGGGACGATTCATTACAGGAATGGCGGCTCAAAATCCTGACATCAACTATATCGGGATTGACATCCAGATGACAGTCTTGAGCTATGCCTTGGATCGTGTGGTCGAGATAGGGCTACCCAATATCAAGCTCTTGCAAGTAGACGGATCTAGTCTGACCAATTATTTTGCACCAGCAGAAATTGATCGTCTTTATCTGAATTTCTCAGATCCTTGGCCCAAAAAACGCCATGAGAAACGTCGCTTGACCTACAAGCGCTTTTTGGATACCTACAAAGAAATCTTGCCAGAAAAGGGCGAAATTCATTTCAAGACCGACAATCGTGGATTATTTGAATACAGCCTTGTTAGCTTTTCTCAGTATGGCATGACCCTAAACGGTGTCTGGCTAGACTTACATGCTAGCGATATGGAGGGAAATATCATGACCGAGTACGAAGAAAAGTTCTCCAATAAGGGGCAAGTTATTTACCGAGTAGAAGCGGTGTTTTAAATGGCAAATGAGGAGCCATTGAGCGTAGCTTGTCATCTCTCATGGTGCTGTTGTGCTTTCTTTGGTCAATAGATTCATTCAAATGAAAAACGCTAACAGCGAGGTTCTAGCCCGATGTTAGCGTTTTTGTTATGTGGGTATATGAGTTCATTTGGAGACTTGTTCCTCTATTTTTCTAGTAAGCCTTGTGAAATTGTTTGAAAAATCGAAAGGTGTGTGTTATGATTCATAATTGTATATGATAGTTTATCAGTAGCAACTATTAACAGAATCATTTTGTTGGTGTTTGACATGGGAAGAGGGTCGAAAGAAGTGGGCTTACTTAATAGTAGAGCTGTAAGTAGTAAAATCCGTTTTCTTTGAGCAGAAAATGACAAAATAGAGGTAGGGTAAAAAAGAGTATGGCAACGATTAGTGTGATTGTCCCCGTTTATAACGGGGAAAAGTATGTGGCAAATTGTGTGGAGAGCATCTTGAAGCAGACTTATCAGGAGATAGAGATTCTGCTGATCAACGACGGTTCAACAGACAGGACTGCGCTGATTGTGGAGCAACTCCGTGTAAAAGATTCGCGGATTCGGGTTCTTCACAAGAAAGAAAATGGCGGAATTGGTGCGGCAAGAAATAGTGCGCTTGCTATGGCGACAGGAGACTATCTGGTCTTTGTAGATAGTGATGACTGGATTGACCCGAATCATATCGAGGATTTGTATGGCTTGTTGCAGCGCACAGGTAGTGACGTAGCGGTCGCGAATTTCACGCAATACGATGAAGGGACAGGACGCTACAATCTTCATATTACAGAGCAAGACTACTATGAAGCAGTCTATACACCAGAGGAATGGTTTGCCTTCCAGTATGGTCATGGGCATAATCTTAGCTTGTGCTTTACGGTTCCGTGGGGGAAGATGTATAAGAAAGACTTGTTTGAAACGGTTTTATACCCGACGGATACATGGGCTGACGATGATTTTACAACATGGAAGCTGTATCTCATGGCGGATAAGATTGCTTATATGCATCGTTCCAGTTACCTCTATCGTGTCAATGAAGGGAGTATGACACAGGTTGCAGATCAGGCAACGATTTTTTCTGCTACTCCAGTCGCGGAACGTTTGGAAGTGTTGAGTTTGCTGGGCTGGGATATTTCAAGAGAGGTAGCTGCATATAAATGGCGTTTACAGTTGAACCGAGATGCGGCGCTACGCAGTGGTGATGTTACGAAATACAAGGAGTTGGAATTTCGGATGAAACTGTTGGAGAAGTATAGCAGCAAAAAAGAGAGATAGAATGAAAGTATACATTACAAATATAAACGGATTGGCAGGGACAGCCTCCATGGCGCAAAATATGGTGACAGATATTGCGACGAGGCTAGGTTTTCGTGAATTGGGAATCTACTGCTACCAAATGGCTGCAGATAGTCCAGCGGAATTGAGCAAGCGCTTGGATGGCATTGTCGCAGGGCTTCATCATGGGGATGTAGTCATTTTTCAGACGCCGACCTGGAATACGACCGCATTTGATGAGAAAGTAATGGATAAGCTAAGACAGTATCGGATTAAGATTGTCATTTTTATCCATGATGTCGTCCCTCTGATGTTTGCGGGGAATTTCTATCTTATGGATCGGACGATTGCCTATTATAACAAGGCTGACTTGATTGTTGCGCCGAGTCAAGAGATGATAGACGCCTTGCGTGGCTATGGTTTGACGGTTGAAAAGACCTTGATTCAAGGGATGTGGGATCATCCAACGACAGTGACCTCCTATCCTGCAACTTTGAAGAGAGAGATTCATTTTCCGGGAGATCCAGAGCGATTTAGCTTTGTGAAGTCATGGAATTACGAGGTACCGTTGCAACTCTACTCCAGACGGGCAGAACAGTTACCTGAGCAGGTGCGACATGTTTCTTACCTGCCAGATGAGCAGTTGCTTTTAGAGTTATCTAAGGGTGGTTTTGGGCTAGTCTGGATGGATGATCGTGATAAGGGGTATCAGAAGCTATATTGCCCCCATAAGTTAGGGAGTTTTCTTGCAGCGGGGATTCCAGTCTTTGTGCAAAAAGGAATTGCCAATCAAGCGATTATTGAGAACAATCAGCTAGGTTTTGTTGTAGAGAGTCTGGAGGAGGTCGTAGAAGTCATTCAAGGAATGACGGAAGCGACCTATCAGGAAATGGTGGAGCGGGTTCGGCAGTTTAATCCCTTATTGCGTGAGGGGTATTTTACGCGTAGATTATTGACAAATGCAGTATTTGAGGTGTTGTGTGACTAAGAAAAGATCGTTATCAGACATAAAAGTTCGTCCTATTTTGGATAGTCTGCACTATATTCAGGAACACGGAGCATCGGTTGTTCGCTTTGGAGATGGGGAGATTGATTTAATCAATGGACGAGGCATTCCTTATCAGGACCATGATGAGCAACTGGCGCGGGCGTTGAAGCTCATCTTGCAGGTGCCAAGTAGTGAGGAGTTAGTGGTCTGTTTGCCAGATGTTTTTCAGCATTTAGAGCGCTACAATCGGAATGCTCAGGTCTTTTGGGCCTCTCATTTTGAGCGGTATCGGGATTTCTATGAAAAAGAGTGTCAGTCAGAATGGTACGGTTCGACCTTCTTGTCACGCCCTTATATTGATTTGCAGGACAAGTCCTTGTCTGATGTGTATTTTTCGGCAATTAAAGGATTGTGGCAGGGACGAGATATTTTGATTGTTGAGGGAGAAACATCACGCTCGGGTGTGGGAAATGATTTATTTGCTGGCGCGCAGTCTGTTTCACGGATTGTCTGTCCTTCTCACAATGCCTTTGCGAACTATGATGAAATCATGGAGCGGCTACTGGAACATGTGGAAGGAAAACTCGTTATTCTCATGCTGGGGCCGACGGCTAAGGTGTTGGCTTATGATTTGATGAAGCGAGGGTATCAGGCGATTGATCTAGGACACATCGATTCAGAGTATGAGTGGTATCAGATGAAAGCATCTCATAAGGTGAAGTTAGCCCATAAGCATACGGCAGAGCACAACTATGATGAACAAATTGTGCTGCAAGATGATGCAGACTATAACCGTCAGGTCGTTGCGACCGTCGGGATTGAATGGGAGAAAAAAGAGGAGGAACTGGTGAGTCAGTCAGAGATGATTAGTGTGATTGTGCCTGTCTATAATGTGGAATCCTATCTGAGACGGTGTCTGGATTCATTGTTAAAACAGACCTACACGGATTTTGAATTGGTGCTTGTCAATGATGGTTCGACAGATAGGAGTGCGGAAATCTGCGAGGAGTATGCGAGAAAGGATGTGCGGATTCGTGTCTTCCATCAAGAAAATGCAGGTCCCTCTGCTGCCCGCAATCATGGAGTAGAGCAGACAAGAGGGCGTTATATTACCTTTGTAGACTCCGATGATTTTGTAGAGGACTATTATCTGTATGAGCTTCATAGAGCTTTGGTGGAAAATAAAGCAGATATTTCGATTTGTAACTTTAATTCTTTCAATGAGGAACGCCAGAGTTTTCTATTCTCCATCACTTCTGAGATGTATTTTGAAAAGACCTATACGGTAGAAGAGTGGCTCAATCAAGAAAATACAGCGAGATACAACCTTTATTTGACCTTTACCTTCTCGCCGTTGAAGTTGTTCAAACGCGAATTATTTGACGGTGTTTATTTCCCAGTGGGACGCTTGCGTGAAGATGATGCGACGATTTATAAGCTCTATTTAAAGGCTTCAAAGATTGCCTTTATCAATCAGGGCTCCTACTACTATTCACAGCGGAGCGAGGGGCTGTCCCGGAGTGGTATGCTAGAGGACATTGCATCAATGATCAGCAATGCGGAGGAGCGGCTTGCACTTCTTGCGACCTTGGGGTATGATGTGACAGAGCATCGAGATTCCTATATCAAGCGTTTGAAAAAATGTCAGGCAGATAGTTTGAGGGCAGGGCAGATTGGCTTGTATCGTCAATTGTCCACGAAGCTAGATCTGATTGAGCATTATCAAAAGGGGGAGTAAGTGTGGAAAAGGTAACGGTTATTGTCCCCATTTTCAATGCAGGTCCCTATTTGGAGCCGTGCTTGGAGAGTATCGTGCGTCAGACGTATCGGAATCTTGAGATTCTTCTCATCAATGACGGGTCAACGGATGGGTCAGCAGTCATTTGTGAGCAGTATCGCCAAAGAGATCAGCGAGTGCGGTTGGTACATAAAAAGCTAGGCGGTAGTGGTGTCGGTGCGGCGCGCAATACTGCCCTGCCACTTATTACAGGAGACTATGTCTTGTTTGTTGACAATGATGACTGGCTGGAGTTGGATCACATTGAACGCTTATATCAAGCGTTGACGGAGACAGGCAGTGATATTGCAATTGCGAATTTTACGGAGTTTATAGATGAGACGAGTGTATTTCGCTTTCATGTGACGGAGGAGGACTATTTTCAGAAAGTCTATACTCCCAATGAATGGTTTGAGATGCAGTATGAAGGGAAATTTGCCTTTAGTCAATGCTTCACAGTGCCGTGGTGTAAATTGTATAAGGCTAGCCTGTTTGAAAATATTGTCTATCCAGAAGACGAAAAGGTTGAGGATGACTACACGACATGGAAGCTTTATCTGATGGCGGATCGGATTGTCTATCGTCACATGGGTCTATACTACCACCGTAAGCGTGAGACCAGCGTGACCAAGACGGTGGATATGGGGTCGGTCTTTCCCTTAAAGAGCATTGAGGAGCGCGTGACCCTGCTGTCATTGATTGGTTTTGATGTTGCTGCTGAGTTGCGTGCTTATCGCTGGCGTTTAGAGAAACACAAATCGTATTTTTTAGAAGCTGGCGAGGTACAGGCCTATCAAAAATGCCTCCAAAAACTCAATATTCTGGAGAAGTGGTGCAAATGAGTAGGTTGATGTAGAAGTTTATAGTTTATGTGACTAGATAGGGAGTGGATGATCATCTACTCTTTTTCTATGCCTAATACTCGTCAAAAATCAAACTCTGATGTCGTTATACTCGCCTTGCTGAACTGTTGAGAAAAGTAGGTCCTTTTTTTATTTCCAACTTGAAATAGTTCTCAACTATTTCAACTATCTGCGGCTTCGTTGCCTAATCAGATTTTGATTTTTATTGGGGAATATAAAAATAGCCTTAAAAGATTGATAACATGTAAGACAGAGGAAAATATTTCAGAAAAACACAAAAAAAGTACATGAAACAAGAGAAAATACTTGCAAAAATCGGGGGGGGGGGGTATAATAGTACGGTATATACTTTTTCGTATAAATCATAATATTAAGTGGAAAGGCTACAATGAGTAATAAACTGAATAAACATGGCTATAGCGAGTCCTCGCGTAAAACGCGGGTGAAAATGCACAAATCTGGAAAGCATTGGGTTAGAACGATTATGTCACAAATCGGACTAATCCGTTTGATACGTGGTGGGGAAGCTGAGAAAACCGTACGAGTAGATGACCTTACTCCAGCGACGATTTCTGCAAGTACCATCCTCAAAGGAGCGGCTGCTCTGGGAGCACTGGCTGGTGCTGGTGCGCTAGAGATGACGGGTGTTTACGCGGATGATACCGTCGTAGCAACAGAGACACCTGTTAATACAGTAATTGGAACAGATGAAGTAGCCTTACCAAAAGATACGGAGTCAGGTACAGTAGCGCCAGTTGATGAAAACGAAACAGAGACGATTGTAGAAGAGAGTGCTTCCATCATCGTCTCTGAAGGTTCTGAAAGCACATCCGTATCTGAAAGTGTCTCTGTTTCGTTCTCAGAGTCAGTCAGTGAATCCATATCTGAATCCGTCAGCGAGTCCGCTAGTGAGTCTATTTCTTTGTCTGAATCGGAGAGTGAATCCGGCTCAGCGCCAGAGAGTGTAAGTCATTCTGAGAGCCAGGCGACGGATAGAAAAGACGAAGGAACTCGTAGTGCAGTTTCGCAAGATGAGCAAGCCGAGGCTGAGCTTAGGGCGGCCTTAGATACGCTGAATAAAACCTACAAAGATGCAGTGAGCAAGAATATTGCAGAAGCTGGCTTAGCTTATCGCTTGATTCTTGAGGCACAGGGGTTACTATCAGGTGGCACGTTTGATGTGACCCAAGCCAATCAATTGCAGGCTGCAATGGCTGCAATGGACAAGTCCTTAAAACAAACCATTGCCTCTAAATCTGCAACAGAAGAAACACCAGTCCGTGCACGTGTCCGTGTGTCACGAGCTACGACAAGTGGAACAAAGACGACCTTTAGTATTGGTGATTTTTCAGACAAGAGTCATTCGTATATCTGGAGTGGTGGGAATAGGCGATATACCAACACTATTACAGGAATTACAGCAGTATATGATTCAGCAACGAAGCAAATCACATGGACGGTCAAATATGATGCTAGTTCTGTATTAACCCAAGCTGATTGGAAAAATAAGGGAGGGTATACAGGTTTATACATCGATACAACGAATGACCCTAACCTAGGGGAACCAACGAATGTTAAGATTGATGGACAGGCAACTAACAAAGTTACCTATCAGCAAGCACACAATGCAGGAACAGCTAGTTCAACACGTGCAAGGAAAACGGGAACTCAGTATGTGTCGCGCAGTACTGCTGGGGTCGGACCGCATACCTTTACCTTTACCACGGCCTATACTGGACGACCGAGTGATTTAGCCAATTTGAGAATTAGTATTATCGGTGCGACCTCTAAGAGTGCTAACATGTATGAATCGGGAGCGGACCAATACAATGGTCGTTATGGTAAGACCTATATTGTGGCAGGGGATTCTTCAACGGCTGCCTCTGGTTATGACATCAATGGTGTCAATGCCAAGTCTGTTCCAAAAGATCCAACTTATCAAATCACTGGTAAGATTTGGACGGATGGGGATAAGAATGGGATTCGTAGCAATGGTGAAGTAGGTAAAGCAGGCATTACCGTTACAGCAACGGATGAAACAGGTAGCGTTAACTATACAACCACCACTGATGCCAATGGTAATTATACTTTTACCGGATTACCTAGTGGTCAGTATTTAGTGCAGTTCACCTTGCCAAATGGACATGTTGTGACAATTACCGATGCTGGAAATGATGATAGTATCGACTCCGATTTCACCCAACCAGCAGGAACAAACGTTGCGCGTGCTCATGTTGTGATTACGAATGCGAATGTGGCGAATGTGGATGCGGGAATTTATGATTCGGTTGCGGAGTCAATCAGCGAATCTACATCACGCTCTGAGTCAACCTCTCGTTCAGAATCGGTAAGTGAATCAACTTCTAACTCAGTTTTTGAGTCTGTTTCCCTATCTATGAGTGAATCTGTGTCTGAATCGATTTCGACTTCAGTGAGTGAGTCCATTTCCGAATCCGTAAGCGAATCTGTATCTGAATCCATTTCAGAATCGGTAAGTGAATCCATCTCAGAGTCAATTTCAGAATCGGTAAGTGAATCTGTATCAGAATCCATCTCAGAATCGGTGATCGAGTCAGTTTCAGAATCAATTTCGGAATCCGTAAGTGAATCAGTATCAGAGTCCATCTCCGAATCGGTAAGTGAGTCAGTATCAGAATCCATTTCTGAATCGGTGAGTGAGTCAGTATCCGAGTCAATTTCTGAATCGGTGAGCGAATCTGTATCCGAGTCAATTTCAGAATCAGTGAGTGAATCAGTATCAGAATCAATTTCGGAATCGGTAAGTGAGTCAGTATCCGAGTCCATTTCAGAATCGGTAAGTGAATCCGTCTCAGAGTCAATCTCCGAGTCAGTGAGCGAATCTGTTTCAGAATCCATTTCAGAATCGGTGAGTGAGTCAGTATCCGAGTCAATCTCCGAATCCGTAAGCGAATCTGTATCAGAATCCATTTCAGAATCGGTGAGTGAATCTGTCTCAGAGTCCATCTCTGAATCGGTCAGTGAGTCTGTGTCTGAATCCATTTCCGAATCCGTAAGCGAATCTGTATCAGAATCCATCTCTGAATCAGTGAGCGAGTCCGTATCGGAATCCATCTCCGAATCGGTAAGTGAGTCTGTATCAGAGTCCATCTCAGAATCGGTCAGTGAGTCTGTCTCAGAGTCTATTTCAGAATCCATCTCCGAGTCAGTCAGCGAGTCTGTGTCTGAATCCATTTCCGAATCCGTAAGCGAATCTGTCTCAGAATCGGTCAGTGAGTCCATTTCAGAATCAGTAAGTGAATCTGTATCAGAATCGATTTCCGAGTCAGTGAGTGAATCTGTGTCAGAATCCATTTCAGAATCAGTTAGCGAATCCGTTTCTGAGTCTATTTCCGAATCAGTGAGCGAATCCATTTCAGAATCCATCTCAGAATCAGTTAGCGAGTCAGTATCTGAGTCCATTTCGGAATCGGTAAGTGAGTCAGTCTCAGAATCTATTTCAGAATCAGTTAGCGAATCCGTTTCTGAGTCTATTTCCGAATCAGTGAGCGAATCCATTTCAGAATCCATCTCAGAATCAGTTAGCGAGTCAGTATCTGAGTCCATTTCGGAATCGGTAAGTGAGTCAGTCTCAGAATCTATTTCAGAATCAGTTAGCGAATCCGTTTCTGAGTCTATTTCCGAATCAGTGAGCGAATCCATTTCAGAATCCATCTCAGAATCAGTTAGCGAGTCAGTATCTGAGTCCATTTCGGAATCGGTAAGTGAGTCAGTCTCAGAATCTATTTCAGAATCAGTGAGTGAATCTGTATCAGAATCCATCTCCGAGTCAGTAAGCGAATCTGTCTCAGAGTCGATCTCTGAATCGGTCAGTGAATCCATCTCAGAATCAGTTAGCGAGTCCGTATCGGAATCAATTTCCGAATCGGTTAGCGAATCTGTATCAGAATCTATTTCAGAATCAGTGAGTGAATCTGTGTCAGAATCCATCTCAGAATCAGTTAGTGAATCCGTCTCCGAGTCTATTTCAGAATCGGTAAGTGAATCAGTGTCTGAATCTATTTCAGAATCGGTCAGCGAATCAGTATCAGAGTCTATTTCTGAATCAGTAAGTGAATCAGTATCAGAATCCATCTCAGAATCGGTAAGTGAATCCGTCTCAGAATCTATTTCCGAATCAGTGAGTGAGTCTGTATCAGAATCCATCTCAGAATCAGTTAGCGAGTCCGTATCAGAGTCCATCTCAGAATCAGTGAGTGAGTCTGTCTCCGAGTCCATTTCAGAATCAGTAAGTGAATCTGTTTCAGAATCGATTTCCGAGTCCGTCAGCGAATCTGTATCAGAGTCGATCTCAGAATCGGTAAGTGAGTCCGTCTCAGAATCCATCTCAGAATCAGTTAGCGAGTCCGTATCAGAGTCCATCTCCGAATCAGTGAGTGAGTCTGTATCTGAATCCATCTCAGAATCAGTTAGCGAGTCCGTATCAGAGTCCATCTCAGAATCAGTGAGTGAGTCTGTCTCCGAGTCCATTTCAGAATCAGTAAGTGAATCTGTGTCTGAATCCATCTCCGAATCGGTCAGCGAATCTGTCTCCGAGTCCATTTCGGAATCGGTGAGTGAGTCTGTGTCAGAATCTATTTCTGAATCAATCAGTGAATCTGTATCTGAGTCTATTTCGGAATCAGTCAGCGAGTCCGTATCAGAATCCATTTCAGAATCGGTTAGCGAATCAGTATCAGAATCCATCTCTGAATCGGTAAGTGAATCCGTGTCTGAGTCCATTTCCGAGTCAGTAAGCGAATCAGTATCTGAATCAATCTCTGAATCAGTTAGCGAGTCTGTATCAGAATCCATCTCCGAATCGGTAAGTGAATCTGTGTCAGAATCTATTTCTGAGTCAGTCAGCGAGTCAGTATCGGAATCAATCTCCGAATCGGTCAGCGAATCTGTCTCTGAGTCCATCTCTGAATCCGTAAGTGAGTCAGTATCAGAGTCCATCTCTGAATCAGTAAGCGAATCAGTGTCTGAGTCCATTTCCGAGTCAGTAAGCGAATCTGTATCTGAGTCAATTTCAGAATCGATAAGTGAATCCGTTTCCGAATCAATTTCAGAATCGGTAAGTGAATCTGTATCAGAATCCATCTCTGAATCGGTAAGTGAATCTGTATCTGAGTCAATTTCCGAATCCGTAAGCGAATCTGTATCTGAGTCTATTTCGGAATCCGTAAGCGAATCTGTATCTGAGTCTATTTCGGAATCGGTCAGCGAATCCGTATCAGAATCTATTTCAGAATCAGTGAGTGAATCTGTATCAGAATCCATTTCGGAATCGGTAAGTGAGTCAGTCTCCGAGTCAATTTCTGAATCAGTAAGTGAGTCAGTCTCCGAGTCCATTTCAGAATCAGTAAGTGAATCTGTGTCAGAATCGATTTCCGAGTCAGTGAGTGAATCTGTGTCAGAATCCATTTCAGAATCAGTCAGCGAATCCGTTTCAGAGTCTATTTCCGAATCAGTGAGCGAATCCATTTCAGAATCCATCTCAGAATCAGTCAGCGAGTCAGTATCTGAGTCCATTTCGGAATCGGTAAGTGAGTCAGTCTCAGAATCTATTTCAGAATCAGTGAGTGAGTCTGTGTCAGAATCTATTTCTGAATCAATCAGTGAATCTGTATCTGAGTCTATTTCGGAATCAGTCAGCGAGTCCGTATCAGAGTCCATCTCCGAATCAGTGAGTGAGTCAGTCTCCGAGTCCATTTCAGAATCAGTAAGTGAATCTGTGTCTGAATCCATCTCCGAATCGGTCAGCGAATCCGTCTCCGAGTCAATCTCTGAGTCAGTAAGTGAATCTGTATCAGAATCTATCTCAGAATCGGTAAGTGAATCCGTCTCCGAGTCCATCTCCGAATCAGTGAGCGAATCTGTCTCCGAGTCCATCTCAGAATCGGTAAGTGAATCAGTATCAGAATCCGTCTCCGAGTCAGTAAGCGAATCTGTGTCAGAATCGATTTCCGAGTCAGTGAGTGAATCTGTGTCAGAGTCCATTTCGGAATCAGTTAGCGAGTCCGTATCTGAATCCATCTCCGAATCGGTCAGCGAATCTGTCTCCGAGTCCATTTCGGAATCGGTGAGTGAGTCTGTGTCAGAATCTATTTCTGAATCAATCAGTGAATCTGTATCTGAGTCTATTTCGGAATCAGTTAGCGAATCAGTGTCTGAGTCTATCTCTGAATCGGTAAGTGAGTCTGTGTCAGAATCGATCTCTGAGTCAGTAAGTGAGTCCGTCTCAGAGTCCATCTCTGAATCAGTAAGCGAGTCAGTATCTGAATCCATCTCCGAGTCCATTTCAGAGTCAGTGAGTGAATCTGTGTCAGAATCTATTTCAGAATCGGTAAGTGAATCCGTTTCCGAATCCATTTCTGAATCAGTGAGTGAATCAGTATCAGAATCAATCTCAGAGTCAGTCAGCGAGTCTGTGTCTGAATCCATCTCCGAGTCAGTGAGTGAATCAGTATCAGAGTCGATCTCAGAATCGGTCAGCGAATCCGTCTCAGAGTCCATTTCCGAGTCAGTGAGCGAGTCCGTATCAGAGTCCATCTCCGAATCAGTGAGCGAGTCTGTATCAGAATCCATCTCCGAATCGGTAAGTGAGTCAGTCTCAGAGTCTATTTCAGAATCCATCTCCGAGTCAGTCAGCGAGTCTGTGTCAGAATCCATTTCAGAATCAGTAAGCGAATCCGTTTCAGAGTCTATTTCCGAATCAGTGAGCGAATCCATCTCAGAATCAGTAAGCGAGTCAGTATCTGAGTCCATTTCGGAATCGGTAAGTGAGTCAGTCTCAGAATCTATTTCAGAATCAGTGAGTGAATCTGTCTCAGAGTCGATCTCTGAATCGGTAAGTGAATCCATCTCAGAGTCCATTTCGGAATCAGTTAGCGAGTCAGTATCGGAATCAATCTCCGAATCGGTCAGCGAATCTGTATCAGAATCCATCTCCGAATCCGTAAGTGAGTCAGTCTCAGAGTCCATTTCAGAATCAGTTAGCGAGTCTGTGTCAGAATCTATTTCTGAATCAATCAGTGAATCTGTATCTGAGTCTATTTCGGAATCAGTCAGCGAGTCCGTATCAGAATCCATCTCTGAATCAGTAAGCGAGTCAGTATCGGAATCCATCTCTGAATCAGTAAGCGAGTCTGTGTCTGAGTCCATTTCGGAATCAGTTAGCGAGTCAGTATCGGAATCCATCTCAGAATCGGTCAGCGAATCTGTATCCGAGTCCATCTCTGAATCAGTGAGTGAATCAGTGTCTGAATCCATCTCCGAGTCAGTGAGTGAATCTGATTCAGAGTCTATTTCCGAATCCGTAAGTGAATCTGTCTCAGAATCCATTTCCGAATCCGTCAGCGAGTCAGTATCAGAATCCATCTCAGAATCGGTAAGTGAGTCTGTCTCAGAGTCTATTTCCGAATCCATCTCCGAGTCAGTGAGCGAGTCTGTGTCTGAATCCATTTCCGAATCCGTAAGCGAATCTGTATCTGAATCCATTTCAGAATCGGTAAGTGAATCAGTGTCTGAATCCATGAGTGAGCTTTCATCGGAAACAATGGAAGAGCGTAGTACGCGTCGCCTACCAAATACTGGTGAGAATAGCTCCTCACAGGCTGGTCTCCTTGGTGCAGGTATTCTGTTCGGAGCTCTCCTTGCCAAGAAGAAAAAGAAAAAAGCAGAGGATAAGGACTAAGCAGCCTTTCCCTCTCGCACTGTGAACGACACTCAAAGGGTTGAGGTTGGGATTTCATTGTCCCAACCTCATTCCCATGTTTACTTCCGTGAACCACTGAATGCTCAAACAAATGTAAAATCTTAGCAAGTTATAGCTCTTTAGGGAATAGGCTGAAAAGCTCCACTGGAGCTTTTCACTCGTCAGATTTCCTATATTGCCGTAGCTGTTGCAGGCTATGCCTGCTTTACAGATACGGAAGAAATAATCCAGTGGATTGTTTCTTCAAACAGGGTACACTTTGTGCTTCAACCGTCTAGGAATAGACTGTTGAAGGTTGGAAATAAAATGAGCGTTGCTCATGTCAAACGCTCTCACATCTTATGAAACTGAACTCGGGCTAAAAGCTCGGAAAATAGATAGGCAGCTATTCTAACTTTAGTTACAGCTGTGGCTAGCTTTAAGGAATGGGCTGAAAACCTCCACAGGAGCTTTTCACTCGTCATGTTTCCTAATTTTCAGTCGCTTTTTTCACGCCCTCGTATCTTATGAAAGGATCTACTTCATCTTGTTCGTCGAACTAACCAAACGCTGGCGCAGAGGCTTGATTGTCCCTAAGATTGTCTGGACCCTCTTGATTGCCCTCATTTATCTCCTTGGTAGGAAACTCCCCGTCACCACACTGGTAAGCAGTCAAGAAAGTCTGAAGCAAATCGCCAACCTTGACCTCCTAAACAACCTAGCCGCGGTGACAGGAGCTAGCTTTGGCACGATTAACCTATTCTCACTCGGTCTTAGCCCTTGGATGACCTCCATGATCCTCTGGCGCTTTTTCACCGTCTTTGGGATTTTCAAGGATCTCACCAACCTGCAACTGCATTGGTACCGCACCCTTCTGTCGCTCTTGATTGCAGGCATCCAAGCCTATGGCTTAACACTCAACACCCCGTTTTCCCTCTTTCAAGATCAGGGAGCACAGGGCATCGTATGGGCGCGCCTCGTGACCATCCTCATCCTAGTCTCAGGCTCCTTTGTCCTGACTTGGCTCGGTGGGGTCAATTCCCAAAAAGGCTTGGGGGGCATGACGATTATTATCCTGACCAATATGATCCTCTCCTTTGTCCAAAATATCGGAAGATACATTGAAAATGGTCTAACCCAGACCATCTGGCAGAATTTGCTTCTCTTTCTCCTTGGCTTTTGTGTCCTCGTCTTTGTGACCGTACTCCTTTATCACGCCGAATACCGGATTCCCATTAAACGGATTGGGATTCAAAACGCCTACCATAAGGACAGCTACCTGCCGATTCGGGTCACCCCCGCAGGAGCTATGCCCTTTATGTACGGGATGACCTTGATGCTCTTACCGCCTTATCTTATCCAGATTCTCCTCTCCTTTTTCCCTGACCAGCCCACTCTCTTGTTTTTGGCAACCCATATTGGCATTTCCCAACTACCTGGGGTGATACTCTACCTCATCTTGTTGTATATCCTTGCCATTGGCTTTTCCTACTATAATTACGATGCCTACAACATCGCTAAAAATATGCGTCAAAACGGGGATTACATCGCAAGTGTTCGTCCGGGAGAGGAGACTAGGCGGTATATTCAAGGGAAAATCACTGTCTTAGCCCAGTTTGGCGCGTTTTTCGTCCTCTTAATGGGAGGGCTTCCGCTTTTGGTCATCGTACTTCAAAATGGAAACGCTGAAAACGTCAGTCTGGCCCTGCTCATAAGCAATGCCTTTATCATAGCCAGTCTCTTGCTCGGCATGAAGGAACAGGTTCAACTATTACAAAATTGGAAAAACTATCAGAATCTCATCTAGGAGGAAGCATGTTTTATTTCATTCCAGCTTGGTATCCCAAGGAACGACCATGGTATGACGGTACCGCCCCTTGGTTTCGCGTCTTTGAGCGCATGTCCTTTGATGATACGGTCAATCAGCTCAAGATGTTTCAGAATGCGGCAGAAGCTTCTTGTCTGGTACTGCTGAATTACCAACCACAGCTGCGCTATTTCCTGCATAAGCAGGACTTGCTCGATACCCCTTATTGGTCCTTCTTTGATGACATCCAGACGGTATCGCGAGTGTCCACTCATCCCCTTTCGTTCAAGGAGTTGAATTGGCCCCGTGGCACGCGGTTTCTTTACAGTCCGTTTGCGGTTGTGGCTCAAAAGGGGGATGAGACCTTGGCCACCATTCATTTTGCGGAGAATGGGAATCTGTTCACGATTGATTGGCAAAAAGAAGGGCATCTGGACAAACAGTATGTCTTTGATGATCGCGGCTTTATCTCCAGCATCCTCTATCACAATGACATGGGGCAGCCCCTTTACCAAGACTATCTCAATCCCAATGGCGTCTGGCAGGTCAGAGAACACCTAGGCGTAGAGAAGAGGGGGATTGAGGTGAATGGCTATGCGGATGGTCGCTTTGACAAACGCTGGTATGTCACTTGGGAGGAATTGCTTCAAGAGCGTTTAGGGGTCTTAAAGAGGGAGGTCATAACGGCAGAAGATGTCTTGGTCTTGGCGAGTCATGCGCACCATAACGATCTCTTATTAGAGAGTTTTCCCGAACAACAGAAGGTGGTTTCCTTTTTTGCGGATCGCTATGATACGACCCGTTGTGATCTACTGGCTCCACTTGCCCAAGCTGCCACTCTTTTGGTGGTGGATACCAAGCAACAGGAGCACCAGTTGCTTACGAGCTTAGAGGAATTAGGGAGTTCATCTCATCCAGTGAGTCGCATTTCCCCCTTTGATACCCGCTTGCGACTCGGTCACAGCCAAATGGTCAAAGAACTGATTCTGTATTTCCATATTGACGGTCTGCTTGAGGAAGAGGTGAAAGCAATCTTGTCAGACCTCTTGATCTTAATGGATCAGGAGGCGCTGGTTGAGCTGCGCCTCGTGACTTTCCAGCACCAGTATCCCCTCGCTGGGCTTAAGGAGTGGGTAGAGCAGGAGATTTCCCGTTCGTTTGAGTTGGCTCATTTCTTTCAAGTCGTAGAAGGGACAGGCGAAAATGAGTTGGAAGAGGAGGAGGAACTGGAGTTGACCCGCATCCGCTTTGACTGCTTTTCCAATGAGAGCCAGGTGATTGAAGCCTTGGATACTGCCCGCTTAGTGCTTGATTTGGGACCAGAGCCAGACCTTTATACGCAGATTGCCAGTATCAGTGCAGGCATCCCCCAGATTCATCGTGTCGAGACGGAGTATGTGACCCACCTCAAGAACGGTTGGGTCTTGGGGGAGGGAGGCTCACTCCTTGAAGCACTTCATTATTACCTGGACGGTCTTGCGAATTGGAACGCTGCCTTGGTCTATGCCGTTCAGAAGATGGCTGACTATACCAGTGGTCGCATCCTTTCCCAGTGGAAAGACCTACTAGAACAGGAGAGCTAGCATGAAGATTTTACAAATAGGACAACTCAACTGGTTAGAGGAGTTGGGAACTCTGCCAGAGGATCTGGAGTGGTTGTTTAGCCGTCCTGAGGCGATTGACTCTTTCTTAGAGGAAGAAACCAAGCGGGCGCTTGCCCAGCTCCCTCCTTCCAAAGAGGGAGAGGAACCCTTGAAAATCCGCCTTCATTTTGATGCCATTCTCGTGACGGATTCCGTTAAGGAATCGGCTCTCACACAGCTAATGCCGACCATTGAGGCCTATGGGCTCTTTTGCCTGCCTGATTTGGGGCTGGCCAGTGAGGAGCCACAGGGGATCTTCCGCCGGAAGGTCCTGCGTGAGCTGCCTCCCTTTTCCAGTAAGGATGAATTGGTTCACTTTCTTCACCTGACCCTCTTTAGCAGTCAGTATGGTGCCAAGTTAAAGATTCCTGAAATCGACGTCAATCCCTTGTTTAGAGGGAAGGTGACCTATGAAGGTCATGTCTCTGCTAGCTTTGAGGGTTCATTTGGCGAGGAGTTTGAACCCCTCTTTACCTTTCGGTATAATTTAAGTAGCTTTCCTATCGCTTTGGAATTATGGTTGGAGTACATCAAGGTAGCTGGCGAGACTAAGATTTGCCTCGAACTGGTTCCCATGTACCGCGGGAGTCTGTATGATATGAAAGCCCCCTTACTCTTAAGAGAAGAGAACCTTTCTAGCCCTTATATCTTAGAGCCAGATGAGGAAGTAGGTTTTTATGCCGTGACCGTCTATGCCAAGGGTGAGGGCAAGTTGAGCTTTGGACCGCTTCATTGGCGGTATTCTCGTATGGGCTTGGGCCGGTTTGTCTTGGGTGGAGAACGCTATAGCGATGCCAAGCGTCAAGAGTTCATCTACTATTTCAATCCAGGTGATATGAAACCACCCCTCAATGTCTATTTCTCTGGTTTTCGCTCAGCTGAAGGCTTTGAGGGCTTTGGGATCATGAAATCGCTCAAGGCCCCCTTTATGTTAATTGGCGATCCTCGCTTAGAGGGAGGAAGTTTTTATGGTGGCACCAAGCCCTTAGAAGAAGCGCTGGTCCGTGTGATTCAAGAGTCTCTAGCTTATCTGGGCTTTTCTTCATCAGACTTGATATTGTCTGGGCTGTCCATGGGGACCTTTGGGGCGCTCTACTATGCCTCCCAGCTCGAACCCTACGGTGTTGTAGTTGGGAAGCCCTTTACCAATCTTGGGGATACAGCTGCTGGGATGAAGCTCAAACGTCCAGATGAATTTGAGACCAGCGCTGATGTCCTCTTGAACTTGACAGGTGGGGTGGAGGTCGATGCCATTGAGCAACTCAATCACACCTTCTGGGATCAATTCTCCCAGTCGTCCTTCCCGCACACCCGCTTTGCGATTGCTTATATGGAAAATGATGACTATGACGGACAGGCGGCTCAGCGCCTGATTGCCCACCTGTCTAGCAAAGGGGCTCATATTTATACCAAGGGCTATGAAGGACGGCACAATGATAACAGTCGCGCCATTAACAAGTGGTTTATGCGCCAGTATAAGGATTTACTAGAAGAAGGCTATGGAAGGAAGTACTCATGACCAAGCACTTATTAACCACGATTCGTTGGCGGGAAGTCTATAGTGGCTCGGCCTATCTCTACGGGTCGTTGGTGGATTTTTCAGAGGACAACGTGACCTTTTACAATCCCCGTCTCGCTTCTGGAAAGCCCATTGTTCGCTTTACCTCGCGGACGAATTATCAAGGGGAGCGGCGTAGCCCCAATCTTCCCTTGCTTATCGCCCACCACAGGTATCGTTTAGAGCGGCAGATTGTATCAGAGCCAGCTGATCGTGTCTTTATCCAGATTGACTATTACAATCGGCAGAATGAAAAAATCAGCTTTGAGATTTTACGAAAAGGGAAAGAGGTCTTTACCTGTCCTGCAGGCGTCGCCTTTTATACTATTACTGTTTTGAGCGCAGGTTGCCAGAGGGTCCACTTTGAGGAAATGCGCCTCTACCATGAAGGGGAGCTAAAAGAGGTGGCAGTCGCGCGCCCCTTAGCCAAGCGCTATACAGAAAACCAACTCCCTGAGGAATTGAATCTGATCAAACCGTTTATTCAACTACTATGATAAGGAATTTACTGTGTCACTAAAAGAAAGACCTTCATTCATCAATCGAATGAAATTACGAGAATTAAGACGAATATTAGAGAAAATCAATGCCCTGGCGCCAGCGATGCGCCAGTTATCAGACGAGGCCTTACGCGCTAAGACAGATGAATTTCGCCTGCGCTTAGCCCAGGGGGAGACCCTGGATAATGTGACGGTAGAGGCTTTTGCGGCTGTCCGTGAAGCCGCAAGGCGGGTGCTTGGCCTGTATCCCTTTGACGTGCAGGTTTTGGGTGCTCTCGCCCTTCATCAAGGCCATATAGCTGAGATGAAAACAGGGGAGGGAAAGACCCTGACTGCTACTCTTCCCCTCTATCTTAATGCCCTAACTGGTAAAGGCGTCCTGTTAATCACGACCAATGAATACCTCGCCCGGCGTGATGCCAAAGAGATGGGACCGCTGTATCGCTTTATGGGCTTGAGCGTTGGGATTGGTGCCTTTGAGGAGGGGGAGGAGGTTGACATAGAGGACAGGCGTGCGGTTTATGCGGCAGATGTGACCTATACGACGAGTACCGCTCTAGGCTTTGACTACCTTGCGGAAAATTTAGCAGGGGATCGAAAGGACAAGTTTATGCGTCCCTTTCACTATGCCATTGTCGACGAGGCGGATGCCGTATTACTGGATAGCGCGCAAACTCCCTTGATTATTTCAGGCTCTCCCCGTGTTCAATCCAACCTGTATGATGTCTCCAACCAATTTGTCTTGACACTGGAGGCAGAAGAGGAGTATCATTTTAACCAAGAAGAAAAGACGGTCTATCTGACGGAGAAGGGAAGTCAATACGCAGAATCCTTTTTTGACGTCCCAGATCTCTATGCGGAATCTGCCTTTGAGCTCAACCGTCACATCAATCTAGCTCTACGCGCTCATCATCTCTATCAAAGGGATGTTGATTATGTGGTGATGAACGATGAGGTGCAGCTGTTGGACAATCGGACGGGGCGCATCTTAGAAGGTACCCGCCTGCAATCGGGGATTCACCAAGCGATTGAGACTAAAGAAGGGGTCAAAAAGACCAAGAATTCTCGGTCTATCGCCTCTGTCACTTATCAGAGTCTCTTTAACATGTTTCCGAGGTTGGCTGGCATGACAGGGACGGGCAAGTTAGCAGAAGATGAGTTGATTGCGACCTATCAGCTTTCTGTCGTGGTGATTCCGACCAATACCCCCATTCGACGGATTGACTACCCCGATCAAGTCTATGTCACGCTACCAGAAAAATTACAGGCGACCTTACGCTATGTCAAGACCTTGCATGAAAAAGGGCAGCCGGTCTTATTGATTTCAGGAACGGTGGACATCGCCGAGATTTATTCGCGGATGTTGTTGCAAGAAGGCATTCCGCACAGCGTTTTGACGGCAAAGAATACGGCGAAAGAAGCCCTGATTATTCAGGAAGCAGGACGCAAAGGCACAGTGACGGTAGCGACCTCTTTAGCTGGACGGGGAACGGATATTAAGCTAGGTGAGGGTGTCGCAGCGCTAGGTGGCTTAGCGGTTGTGGGAACAGAACGGATGCCCAATAGCCGGATTGACTGGCAGCTCAGGGGGCGTGCGGGTCGCCAAGGGGACCCCGGTTTGAGTCAGTTCTTTGTTTCCTTAGAAGATGAATTGCTTCAGCAATACGGTGGCAAGAGCGTCCAGCGCTATTTCGATGCCCATAACCATACAAACCGTGCCAACTATGGCCACCCCTTAAAGGGGCGGCGTTACCAACGGTTCATTGGTCGGGCTCAATCAATCAGTGAAGACAAGGCAGTGGCTGCTCGCTCCTCTACGATTCGCTTTGATGAGAGCTTGCGGGTGCAGCGTACGAAAATCTATGCCCTTCGGAACGAATTGATTGAAGAAGAGAGAGCATTGGAGGAGCAGATTGACCGCGTGTTTCACGAGGTGATTTCTGACTATGTTAGGCAGGCTCAGCCCTTGACAGAAGAGGCACTCCGCCGGTATATCTTGGAACATTATAGCTATCAGCTTCAGAACTTTTCGGGAAAGGTCGATGTTTCGAGCTCTTCTTCGGTCAGAGCCTATCTGTGGCAGTTGTACCAAGGTGAGTTGAAGAAAAAAGCCAGCGAATTAGGAGACCAGTACGCTCACTTTTTGCGTCTAGCTGTCTTGCGGGCGATTGATGAATGCTGGGTTGAGCAGGTGGACAATCTCCAGCAGTTAAAAAGTTTTGTGACCATGCGCCAGATTGGGCAGCGGGATTCGATTACAGAGTATTATCGCGAATCCCTGTTGTCTTACGAGCAGATGAGCCAGCAGGTCAAACGGGGCATTGTGCGCCATGTGATGTTAAGCCGTGTGGAAGGGAACCCTACGGACGGTCATTCGATTTATTTTGTATAGGCAGAGGGGTTATGACAGTTTATAATATCAATTTAGGGATCGGTTGGGCGAGCAGCGGCGTTGAATATGCCCAAGCCTACCGTGCCCAAGTGTTGCGGCGTTTGAAGATTCCCGCTAAGTTTATCTTTATGGATTTCTTTCAATCTGAAAATCTTCAGCATCTCACCGCCAATATCGGCTTTCGGGATGAGGAGATTATCTGGTTATATGGATTTTTTACCGATATGGTTGTCGCCCCTACGACGTATACGCGGGAGCAACTAGAAGCGAGCTTCAGCCTGCCCATTCGTAAGATTGAGACAGGCAACAAGTTGGTCCGCTATTATTTTGAAGGCCAAGACCTGTATGTCAATGCGGCAGTGTGTGGCAAGGAGGGGCGCTGTGTGCAGCGGGTGGAGTATGTCGCAAACGGTCAGTTGATGCGTAAGGATTACTACAGCTACAGTAAAGTCTTTAGCGAATACTATGTCCCTAAAGACGGGAAACCCACGCTCTCTCACCGTTTCTTTTTCAATGAGGACGGCAGTGTTGCCTATACGGAACAGATTAGAGGAGAGTCCAGTATCTTTACCTTTCAGGACCGCATCTGCTTTTCCAAGTCCGACTTGATTGCCTATCTCTTGGAAGGTTTGGGCTTGAGCTCTCAGGATGTAATCCTGTTAGACCGCGCGACTGGTGTCGGTCAAGCTGTTTTACAGCATCGGGGTGCAGCCAAGCTAGCTGTTGTGGTGCATGCGGAACATTTTAATGCCAAAGGAACAGATGAGCACCATATCCTTTGGAATAATTATTATGAATATCAGTTTACCAATGCGGACAAGATTGATGCCTTTATCACCTCTACCAATAAGCAAAAAGAGGTCTTAGAAGCCCAGTTTCAGACCTACACCTCACATCGTCCCAAGATTTATGCCATTCCGGTTGGGAGTCTGGACAGGCTTCGTTATCCCACGAGGGCGCGCAAACCGTATTCACTGGTGACGGGTTCCCGCCTAGCCAGCGAAAAGCATATTGACTGGCTGGTTTTAGCGGTTGTGGAGGCACGTCAGACGCTTCCAGACTTGACCTTTGACATCTATGGTGAAGGTGGGGAGCGGGGGAAACTGACCCAGCTGATCGAAGAACACCAGGCTGGCGCTTACATTCACCTAAAGGGGCACCAACACCTGACGGAACTCTATCAAGCCTATGAGGTCTATCTCACTGCTTCGACCAGTGAAGGCTTTGGCTTGACCTTAATGGAGGCAGTCGGTTCAGGTCTCCCCCTGATTGGACTAGATGTACCGTATGGGAATCAGACCTTTGTGGAGGATGGGCAAAATGGCTATCTACTTGCCCGTCATGAACCGGATGACCGCCGCCAAATGGCTCGCTCCTTTGCGCAGGCGATTTGCCGGTATTACCAAGAGCTAGATCAAGCGCAGGCTCAGAGCGTCTCTTATCAAAAAGCGACCGACTTTTTAGATGAGCGCTTGGCTGACACCTGGAAAAACTTTGTGGAGGACATGACCGATGATTACGCTATTTGATCGTTTCAATGCCGCAGCAAGAGACCTCTATTACTCGTTAGAGGCTAGTGGTCTTTTAGGTAGCAGTAGCATTGTCTTAGAAGAGGACGGCGGCTTACCAGCAGGTGTCACGTCTCCCTATGCCTTCTTTTGTGGGATGGAAGAGGGAGAGGGGGAGCCCCTTTATTTCAATGAGGTTCCCCTACCAGCCTTTTGGCAGATAACAGGAACCAATACCCAAGGGGCTATTTATAACGACAGCACCAAGCAGGCGACCATTCATTACCACGAGCCCAAACACCTCCGCTTGGTTCAGACAGTGGAGTGGCTTACCCCGTCTCAAGAGGTGTACCGGCAGGATCATTACAACCAGTATGGTTGGATGTTTGCGCGGACCTATTTTAACGCAGAGGGTCAGGCTGTCTCTAAACACTATTACCAAGCCAGTGGGGAGGAGGTCTTGGTGGAGAACCTCCAGACAGGCTATCATCTCCTGAATTGGAGGGGGAAGGTCTATCCCTTTGCGAAACGAACGGATTTTTATCTCTTTTACCTGAGGGAGGCTCAGGTAGATCTTTCTGCCATTTGGTATACATCCCTGTCCAGTCCCTTTGTCTTGTCCTATTACTTAGGAGGAGACGGGCAGGATGTTCTCTTTTGGCAGGAGAAGATTGGTCAGGAGATACCGGGGAATATGCGCTTGATTTTATCTGGTTCAGCCAAGCGGACCAAGAAGATCGTCGTGCAGGATAAGGAGAGCTATGAGAAACTCCTTCAACTTGTCTCAGACGAAGAGGCTTCGATGATTTCTTATCTAGGCTACCTTTATCCACGTCATTCGGAGAACGCACAGACCAAGGAAATCCTTATCTTGACCAATTCGGATCAGTTGGAGGGCATGGCTGTCTTGGTGAAGGAATTGTCCGATTACCAGTTCCATATCGCCGCCTTGACTGAGATGTCTCCGCGTTTGAAGGCTTATGAGGAGGAGGCCCATGTGACCCTTTACCCCAATATCGCTCCGCGTCAGGTAGCGGACTTGTTTGAGAAGTGTTCGATCTATCTTGACATCAATCATGGCAGTGAGATCTTGTCAGGAACCCGTCAAGCCTTTGAGCATAACCTCTTGATTGCAGGTTTTGAGAATACGGTTCATGACCAGCGTTTTGTCTTAGACGAAGCCCTCTTTTCCCCAGATGCTGCCTCTCATTTAGCAGCATGGTTGCGAGGGGAGGAGATTCAATCGCGTGTTTCACGTCAACGCCTAGAGAGCGAGGAAGCTACCGAGGCGGCCTATCAAGCCTTATTAGGAGAGGAGGGGCAGTATGTCCAAGCGGAATGAATTATTGGAAGCCGACATCAAGGAGCGGATTGAGGAGGTGCGGTATGAGCGAGGGGAAAAGGAAGCACCCAAGCAGTCCTTGTTTTACCTCATCATTGTCCTTCTCGTGACCCTTTCTATCCTCTTTTCCCTCCTACGATTTGTGGGGTAGGGAGCGGGGATAGTGCCCTACTCAAGAAATGATTATGGGTAACAAGAAACATGGGTGTAGGCTCCAAAACCACGATAACCACATGAAAGATTTTTAGCAAGAAAATAAAGTTTTCTGCATCTCATTGTTCGGATTTTATCAAGTATTGAACAGAGGTTCGCGTTTTTATTATAGAAAAATTTAAAAAGAAAGCATGTTTATTCAGACTATAATTCGGAAATAGGTGTTTCATGCGTTTGCCATGGCTAAAAAACATATTCCTTTACAAAGTCTTGAAAGTGTGTTATACTAACTAAAAATAGAGAAAAGGAGGGTTGGTCTTGTACCAGCCCTTTGATGTGTATCTAGAAGGAGGTTTTCCGATGGCAACGATTGTAGAGATTGTCACGCAGGCGATTGCTCCGCACATTACTGCTCCCTATGAGCTGGTGGATGTGGCGTATGGCAAGATGGGTGGCGATGATGTCCTATCTATCTTTGTAGATAAGGAGGGAGGGATTTCCCTCAATGATACGGCTGAGTTATCAGAAATAATCAGCCCACTTTTGGATCAGATTCAGCCAGATCCCTTTCCAAACCAATATATGCTGGAAGTTACCAGTCCTGGTCTTGAGCGGCCATTAAAAAATGCTGAAGCGGTTGCGAAAGCCGTTGGTCAGTATATCCATGTCAAACTTTATCAAGCAATTAATAAAAATAAGATTTTTGAAGGAACGCTCCTCTCCTTTGAAAATCAGGAATTGTTGATGGAATACATGGATAAAACGAGAAAAAAACAAGTCACCATTCCCTATCAGACAGTCGCAAAAGCACGTCTGGCTGTCAAAATTTAACAGAAAGGACCTTTTGAGAAAAAGGAAAATAAGATGAGTAAAGAAATGCTAGAAGCCTTCCGTATTTTAGAGGAAGACAAGGGGATAAAAAAAGAAGACATCATTGAGGCGGTCATGGAGTCGCTTCGCTCAGCCTACAAACGCCGCTATGGTCAATCGGAATCTGCTGCGATTGAGTTCGACGAGAAAAAAGGAGATTTTCGCGTCTATACTGTTCGCGAGGTCGTAGATGAAGTCTTTGATAGTCGTCTTGAAATTAGCTTGAAAGATGCCTTGGCGATTTCTTCTGCTTATGAATTAGGGGATAAGATTAAGTTTGAAGAATCACCAGCAGAATTTGGTCGTGTAGCAGCTCAATCTGCTAAACAGACTATTATGGAAAAGATGCGTAAGCAAACGCGTGCGATTACCTATAATACCTATAAGGCGCATGAAAAAGAGATCATGTCTGGAACAGTTGAACGCTTTGATAACCGCTTCATCTATGTCAATTTGGGCAATATTGAAGCACAGTTATCCAAACAAGACCAGATTCCTGGCGAAGTCTTCCAATCGCATGACCGCATCGAAGTCTATGTGTATAAGGTTGAAGACAATGCGCGTGGTGTCAATGTTTTTGTGAGTCGTAGCCACCCTGAGATGATTAAGCGTTTAATGGAGCAAGAAATTCCAGAAGTCTATGACGGTACAGTAGAAATCATGAGCGTTGCTCGTGAGGCAGGTGACCGGACCAAGGTTGCGGTGCGCAGCCACAATCCAAACGTGGACGCTATCGGAACAATCGTCGGTCGCGGTGGTTCAAACATCAAGAAGATTACAGGCAAGTTCCACCCAGCACGCTATGATGCTAAATTGGACCGCATGATTCCAATAGAGGAAAATATCGATGTCATCGAGTGGGTTCCAGATGAAGCAGAATTCATCTACAATGCCATTGCCCCAGCAGAAGTTGACCAAGTTATCTTTGATACGGAAGATGGCAAGCATGCGACTGTTGTTGTACCAGATGACAAACTGTCTCTTGCCATTGGTCGTCGTGGACAAAACGTGCGTTTGGCAGCTCATTTAACTGGCTTCCGTATTGACATCAAATCTGCATCAGAATACGAAGCAATTGAAGCGGAACTTTATGGTGAAGCAGAGGCTGTAGACGCTGTCGAAGCAGGCGAATAAGCTTGTTTGGAGGTGTGTATGGCAAAGGCTAGAAAAATCCCCTTACGAAAATCGGTTGTTTCGGGAGAGATTATTGACAAGCGTGATTTATTGCGCATTGTGAAAAATAAGGAAGGCCAAGTCTTTATTGACCCGACTGGGAAAGCAAATGGTCGCGGAGCCTATATCAAGCTGGATAATGCAGAAGCAGCTCAGGCCAAGAAAAAGCGTGTCTTTGACCGTGCCTTTAGTATGGAAGTAGCCGCAGAATTCTATGACGAATTGATTGCCTATGTTGATCACAAGGTCAAAAGGAGAGAACTGGGTCTTGAATAACCAGCAAAGAATATTAAATTTACTTGGCTTGGCTCAACGTGCTGGTCGCCTAATTTCAGGAGAAGAATTAGTTGTTGAGAGTATCCAAAAGCAAAAGGCTAAACTTGTCTTTTTAGCACAGGATGCGGCTCCCAACCTAAGTAAGAAAATCACAGATAAAAGTCGTACCTATCAGGTAGAAGTTGTTACCGCGTTTTCAACGCTGGAATTAAGCTCGGCAGTCGGCAAGCCACGTAAGGTGCTGGCTGTGACAGATGCTGGATTTACTAAGAAAATGAGGTCTATTATGGAATAGAACAGGAGGACAAGATATTGTCTAAGAAGAGATTGTACGAGATTGCCAAGGAATTGGGCAAGGAAAGTAAAGAAGTTGTCGCCAAGGCGCAAGAATTAGGAATTGAGGTCAAAAGCCACTCCTCAAGTGTCGAAGCAGAGATTGCAAGTAAAATTATCGAAGGATTCTCTGGAGCGAAAAAGACAGTGGAGAAGGTAGTGGAAAAGGTTGAAGCAGTAGCGAAGGTGGAAAAAGCACCACGTAAACCTGAACAAGCTGAGCCAAAAACTGTAGAAGAAAAACCTGCAACTCCTGCTCCTCAAGCTGCGGTGAATCGTCCAAAAAGTCGTAATTTTAAGGCGGAGCGTGAAGCGCGTGCCAAAGAGCAAGCGGCGAAGCGTAATCAAGGAAAAGGTCAAGGACGTCCGCGGGACAACCGTTCAAATGGCCAACAAAAACCGCGTCGTGACCACAGAGACCAAGACCGTAGAGGAAATCGCAATCCAGGATTTGATAAGCGATCTGCTCAAGGAGGTCAGCGTCCAAATCGTGGTGACCAACGCCCAAGAATGGAAGAAACCCGTACTAAAATTGATTTCAAGGCTCGTGCAGCTGCTCTAAAAGCAGAGCAACTGCAAGAATATGCACGTACCAGTGAAGAACGCTTCCGCCAAGCCCAAGAGGCCAAGAAGCAGCCTCAAAAGCCAAAAGAAATCAAATTTGAAGAGCCTGTAGTAGAAACAAAGCCGAATGTTGTACCAGCGGCAGTTGAAGCAACACCTGCTACAGATAAACGTCGGAAAAAACAAGCTCGACCAGACAAACGTCGTGATGATTTTGATCACGAAGAAGATGGTCCAAGAAAACAACAAAAGAATCGAAATAGTCAAAATCAAGTGAGAAATCAAAGAAATAGTAACTGGAATCCAAACAAGAAAAAGAAAAACGGCAAACAACAAGCAGCCAAGCCTATCACAGAACGCAAGTTCCACGAATTGCCGACAGAGTTTGAATATACAGCGGGTATGACGGTTGCTGAAATCGCAAAACGCATCAAACGCGAACCAGCTGAAATCGTGAAGAAACTCTTTATGATGGGTGTGATGGCGACTCAAAATCAATCCCTTGATGGCGATACGATTGAATTGCTCATGGTGGATTATGGCATTGAAGCTAAAGAAAAAGTGGAAGTCGATAATGCCGATATTGAGCGTTTCTTCGTTGAAGAAGGCTACCTCAATCCAGAAGAAATGGTAGAACGTCCACCAGTTGTGACAATCATGGGACACGTTGACCACGGGAAAACCACCCTTCTTGATACCCTTCGCAATTCACGCGTTGCAACAGGTGAGGCAGGAGGAATCACGCAGCATATCGGTGCCTACCAGATCGAAGAAAGTGGTAAGAAAATCACCTTCCTTGACACACCTGGACACGCAGCCTTTACGAGTATGCGTGCGCGTGGAGCATCTGTCACTGACTTGACTATTTTGGTCGTTGCCGCAGATGACGGTGTAATGCCACAGACCATTGAAGCGATCAACCACTCAAAAGCTGCGAATGTTCCAATCATCGTAGCCATTAACAAGATTGATAAGCCAGGTGCAAATCCAGAGCGTGTCATCGGTGAATTGGCAGAGCATGGTGTCATTTCAACAGCCTGGGGGGGAGACAGTGAATTTGTAGAAATCTCAGCCAAATTCAATCAAAACATCGATGAATTGTTGGAAACGGTTCTCCTTGTTGCGGAAATCCAAGAGTTGAAAGCTGATCCAACAGTTCGAGCAATCGGTACAGTTATTGAAGCGCATTTGGATAAAGGAAAAGGTGCGGTTGCAACGCTTCTTGTTCAACAAGGTACCTTGAATGTCCAAGATCCAATCGTTGTCGGAAATACCTTCGGACGTGTTCGTGCCATGACCAATGACCTAGGACGCCGTGTCAAAGTAGCTGGACCATCTACACCAGTTTCGATTACTGGTCTGAACGAAGCACCAATGGCGGGTGACCATTTTGCCGTCTACGAAGATGAAAAATCAGCCCGTGCAGCAGGTGAAGAGCGTGCCAAACGTGCCCTCTTGAAACAACGTCAAGTTACCCAACGTGTCAGTCTTGAAAACCTCTTTGATACCCTTAAAGCAGGTGAAGTCAAGTCCGTGAATGTCATTATCAAGGCCGATGTACAAGGTTCGGTTGAGGCCCTTGCTTCCTCTCTTCAAAAGATTGAAGTAGAAGGTGTTCGTGTCAATATCGTCCATTCAGCGGTCGGTGCAATCAACGAATCTGACGTGACCCTGGCAGAAGCATCAAATGCTTTCATTATCGGATTTAGCGTCCGTCCGACACCACAAGCACGCCAGCAGGCAGAAACTGATGATGTCGAAATCCGTCTCCACAGTATCATCTATAAGGTGATTGAAGAAATGGAAGACGCCATGAAGGGCATGCTTGACCCTGAATACCAAGAAAAAGTCATTGGTGAAGCTCTTATCCGCGAAACCTTCAAGGTTTCAAAAGTGGGAACCATCGGTGGATTTATGGTGATTAACGGAAAAGTTACCCGTGATTCAAGTGTCCGTGTTATCCGTGACGGAGTTGTTATCTTTGACGGCAAACTTGCCAGCTTAAAACACTTCAAAGATGATGTGAAAGAAATCACCAACGGCCGCGAGGGCGGACTCATGATTGAAAACTACAACGACCTCAAAGTCGACGACGTTATCGAAGCCTATATCATGGAAGAGATTAAAACGAAGTAGTGAGAGCGTTTGACACGAGCGATGCTCGTTCTATTTCCAACCTTCAACAGTCTATTCCTAGACTGTTGAAGCACAAAGTGTACTTTGTTTGAAGAAACCCTCCACTGGAGCGTTTCTTCCGTATCCGTATCACGAGCAAGCTCGTAATGGCTATGGCAAATAGGGGCTTTGGAAGCGTCTGATGAATACAAGTAATTCGACTTTCATCTATCACTAGCTAATTGTGCTACACTTTTTAGGCTATACTAGTATTAAATAAACAATACCCCGTCACCTCAATCCATTAGATGATAATTTGTAGCGTTTTGTGTTGATTTTCAATCAGAAAATCCTTTAAATTAGGAGGGAAGAACATGGCGAACCATTTTCGTACAGATCGTGTGGGCATGGAAATCAAGCGTGAAGTCAATGAGATTTTGCAAAAGAAAGTCCGTGATCCACGGGTTCAAGGCGTAACGATTACAGATGTTCAAATGCTGGGCGATTTATCGGTAGCTAAAGTATATTACTCCATCATGAGTGACTTGGCTTCTGACAATCAAAAAGCCCAGACAGGACTTGAAAAGGCCAAAGGAACCATCAAACGGGAACTTGGCCGCAAACTCACCCTGTATAAAATCCCAGATTTGGTCTTTGAAAAAGACCAATCGATTGAATACGGGAACAAGATTGATCAAATGTTACGCGCGTTAGAGAATAAAGAGTAAAAAAACAGTCCAGTGGACTGTTTTTTCACGAGCCTAGAAATAGGAAAGCGAGTAAGTTCCAGTGGACTGTTTTTTCGGCCCTTTGTCAACTGTAGTGGGTGACTTATAACTAAACACGAGAGGCGACGATTTTCGCCTTCTCTTTTTTGATGTTCAAAGCGAGGAAAATGCGATTTTTAAAGTTATCAAAGCTCCTGTAGCCAAAAGCTTTTTGTTTGATGTCTTTAATGAGTTTGTTGGTAGCTTCAAGCTTTGCGTTAGAATAAGGAAGTTCCATGGCATTGGTGATGTACGTTTTGTAGCGTATAAAGGTGTTACAAGTGTTTTTGAAGGTGTGTGATTGAGGTAGAGCGTCGTGTATTAACCCAAAGAATAGCTCAGAATTATTCTCTTGCAGGTGAAAGAGAAGTGTCATAATAGTCTTTGAGGTTAGGCACAGGGCTGATATCTTATTAAGACACTGTCTAGGTGTTAGTGTTTCTCTGAAAGTCCTATTTTTATCCCTTTTAGGTAGGAAATTTCTTTCTATTTGGTTTCAATATTTGGATCTACTTTCCCAACAAGATAAACGGAATCCTATTTACAAATGAACTCCCGTTTTGCTATAATGATTGATGTAAAGGAGGGCTTCATGA
>NZ_SPPD01000099.1 GCF_004570575.1 Streptococcus cuniculi | reverse complement strand
ATGCGTGCGGCCTCGGCTTCGTAGCCCACATCAAGGGCGAGAAGCGCCATGACATCGTCACCCAGGCGCTGAAGATCCTCGAGAACATCGACCACCGCGGCGCCGTGGGTGCCGACAAGCTGATGGGCGACGGCGCCGGCATCCTGATCCAGATCCCGGACGCGCTCTACCGCGAGGAGATGGCCCGCCAGGGCGTCACGCTGCCGCCCGCCGGCGAATACGGCGTCGGCATGATCTTCCTGCCCAAGGAGCACGCATCCCGCCTCGCCTGCGAGCAGGAGATGGAGCGCGCCATCAAGGCCGAAGGCCAGGTGCTGCTCGGCTGGCGCGACGTGCCGGTGAACGTCGACATGCCGATGTCGCCCACCGTGCGCACCAAGGAGCCGATCCTGCGCCAGGTCT
>NZ_SPPD01000098.1 GCF_004570575.1 Streptococcus cuniculi | reverse complement strand
GGGCCACCGTGTAGTCCTGGTGCTGGCCGGCGATGCGCGGATACTGGACGGGAATGCCATTGCCCGTCGCGCCATGACAGCTGGCGCAGGCAGCAACTTGCTTGGAAGCAATACCACCACGGTAGATTTTCTTGCCCAGGTCAATCGTATCCTTGTTTTTCGCGGCGCCCGGCTTGGAGACCTGCGCGCCCAGGTAGGCGGCGATATTCTTCTTGTCAGCATCACTGAGCATCTTCGCGTACGTCGTCATGACGGGCTGGCTGCGCTCCGGCGTGGTGAAATCGACCAGTTGCTTGTAGATATAGCTTTCGTGCTGGCCGGCCAGCTTCGGGTTGACCGTGATGGTCGAGTTGCCGGCCGCACCATGGCAAGATACGCAGGCAGGCAAGCCGCGCGCCGCAT
>NZ_SPPD01000097.1 GCF_004570575.1 Streptococcus cuniculi | reverse complement strand
ATTGAATATCTAAAAAGTAACAACCTATATCATTTGAAGATTTAACGTGATCCAATAATTCATATGGATCACGTGTTGCAAGTTCAATAGACATTTCTTTTTCTTCAATCATAATATAATTATTGATAATCGTCTGCATGCGCTCTAATTGTTTAGGGTCATCTTCACAAATGATGATTTTCATTGAATCACTTCCTCATTGCTATCATTTAAAATTTCAAGCTTTTGAATAAAGTATTGATTATTAATAAAAGTATCTAAGAAAACATGGTCTGTCTTCTCAGTGATTTCTTTCAACGTAGTTAACCCAATACCACGCTTACGACCTTTAGTAGAATAATGATTTTCAAATAGTTTATGTACCTTAGGCGTATCTTTTGAACATTTATTCATGAATACAAG
>NZ_SPPD01000096.1 GCF_004570575.1 Streptococcus cuniculi | reverse complement strand
CCATACTGCGGCCTGTACGCGGCCCGCGAAGACAGCACCATCAACCGCGTGTGGCGCGATTTTCACACGGCCAGCCAGCATGCATTGCTGCTGCCCTGACAGGCGCATGGATGAAAAGGCTGCCGGACGCCATGCGGGCCGGATTGCCTGATAATATGGGGGCATTGCTACTTCTCGCTACCCTATCCATGCACGTCAACACGCTCAGCAGCCTGGCACAACTCCTGGCCAGTGCCGAAACGGAAACCCTGGCATTTCCCACCAGCATCAACACGGCCCTGCTGCTGCAAAAGGAACTGGCCAACCCCGATTGCCACTCGGCCGACATCAGCCGGCTGCTGCTGTGCGAACCGACCTTGTCGGCGCGCGCCGTGGCGCTGGCCAATTCGGCCATGTTCGCGTC
>NZ_SPPD01000095.1 GCF_004570575.1 Streptococcus cuniculi | reverse complement strand
GTGCCGGGCGAGCCCGCCGCACGGCCGCTGCGCGAGGCCGCGCAGGTCATGCGCATCTGGATCTCGCCATGGGCGGACGCCCAGGACAACCTGAACTGGTCGAGCTACGTCTTCACCGAGATCACGCCGAAACGCTGGGCGTTCGGCGAACAGGAAGTGCGCCACCAAGGGATGGCGCCTGCCTTCATCCCCCGCTGATCCCTTTTCCAACCACCAAGGAGCTTTCCATGACGTTTTTCTCTCACATCCAACCCCGTCTGGCCCAGGCGGAACAAGCCAAGCAGCTCAAGAGCCTGGCCGTACCCGTCCTCCTCGCGCTGACGATCGCCGCGGCACTGGCGCCGATGCAAGCCTCCGCCGGCGCAGGTGGCACGGAATTCACGCAGGTCTACGACCAGCTGACC
>NZ_SPPD01000094.1 GCF_004570575.1 Streptococcus cuniculi | reverse complement strand
GTCGGTCTCTATGACCAGCACCTTGCTTTCCAGGGCGGCCGGCGCGGTGGCTTCGGAAGGGTCGCGGGTGTTCATGGGATGGTCTTTCTTCGCTTAGAACATTTCGAGTTCGCCGGACTCCACCGCTTCCGGCTCGGGGCCGGCCCAGTGGAAGTCCAGGGGCGCATAGGCGCGCGCGCAGAGCGAGGCGTGCAGGGACAGGTCCGGCCGCACATCCATGCGAAAATGCCGCACGTGCTCGAAGCCGGCGCGCGTGAAGTACGGCGCGCAGCGCGCGTCCAGGATCTGCGGGGTGGAGAGGCCCAGGAACGCCTGGAAGCCGCCCAGGTCGCGGTTGATGGCGCCGCTGCAGAGGTTGCCCATCTCGCAGACGCGGTCGAGGAAGGCTTGGTCGCTTAATTGACC
>NZ_SPPD01000093.1 GCF_004570575.1 Streptococcus cuniculi | reverse complement strand
TCCTACGATCTCGACGATCGCGTGAAGGCCGAGTTCATCGTCCAGAACGCCTTCGACAAGCGCTACCGGCAATATCTCGACGCCCTGGCGAGCCCGGGCCTGGTCGCCAAGGCGGCGCTCAGCCTCAAGTTCGCGACGCGATAACGCGGAGGGTGGCGGCCTCTGGTGCTTGGGGGCGTCCGCCCGGAGTGGATGTGAGTCGGTCAGCGCCCAAAAGCCTGTTTGACCGTTCTTCCCGATCCCTCCGTGCGCCGCTCGCCTCAGGCCCCGGCAGGCGCGCCGCATCCTGCCTCCGCTCATGGAAACGGCGGGGCTCTCACCCCGCCGCGGATCCGTTGCTTCGTGACCGGCCGCCCGTGCGGGCGTCGGCGCCCGTGCGGGCTTACAGCTGTCTCTTATACACAGCT
>NZ_SPPD01000092.1 GCF_004570575.1 Streptococcus cuniculi | reverse complement strand
CGGCAAGGGGCAGTTGGCGGCGCCGGGCGGCTTCATCGAACAGCGCGAAACCGTCTGGCAATCCTGCCTGCGCGAGTTGGCCGAAGAAACCCATTGCGTGCTTCCCGAGGCCCGCATGCGCGCCGCATTGCGCGAGGTGGCCGTGTTCGATCATCCCGACCGCAGCCAGCGCGGCCGCACCATCACGCACGCGCACTATTTCGACCTGGGGAGCGACGATTTCCCCGACGTGCGCGCGGACGACGACGCGGCGCACGTGGAGTGGGTCCCGATCGCTTCGCTGGCCGCGCTGGAAGAGGCGTTCTTCGAGGACCACTTCCACATGCTGGACCATTTCCTGGGCATCACGTCGCACACGGGCGGATGATGGCCGCACGGGGCAGCGACCGCGCTGCCGGGTTCCGCCG
>NZ_SPPD01000091.1 GCF_004570575.1 Streptococcus cuniculi | reverse complement strand
AGTTGTTTATAAGAGACAGGCTCCAGCTTGCGCAGCTGCTCGCTCACGGCCGACTGCGACAGGAAGACATGCGGCGCCCCGGCCGCCAGGCTGCCGGCCTCGCACACGGCCACGAAGGTTCTGAGCTGGTCGAGAGAGAAAGGACGCATGGGGTATCAGGTCAACGGTTTTTCCGATGGATATGTGCAGATCATCCTGCTTTTCCGAAGCCTGCGAAAGCCCAAGAATGCAGCCGTTGCCTTCCTCCCATTCTTCCCCCTGTCCTTCGCTCACCCAGGAGCCCTTCATGCCCCATACCGTGATCCATCTCAGCGGCGAGCCCGACGCCCTGCTCGCCCGCCGCGCCGCCGACACGGTCGCAGCCATCACGCAACGCGTGCTCGGCAAGCAATTGCCCGTGATCGCGAC
>NZ_SPPD01000090.1 GCF_004570575.1 Streptococcus cuniculi | reverse complement strand
CTTCGCTTCTTGGGCGTATCAGCCGTCGTATCGGCCGGCTTGAATCAGTGCGAGCACTTCGGCCTCTCGGGCAGATTGTGCGCGCACCGCTTCGATCAGGCGCGGCGCGAGCGCGGGCGGGAAGGTCACGACGCCGTCCGCGTCGCCCACCACCACGTCTCCTGGGCTCACCGTCCAGCCTCCGACGGAAACGGGTCCGTTGATGACGCCGGGGCCGGTCTTGAACGGACCACGGGGCGTGGCGGCGCGGGCGTAGCAGGGGAAGTCCGAACCGGCGAAGGCGTCGGTATCGCGGATAGCGCCGTCGATGACGAAGCCTGCCACGCCCCGGCTCTCGGCGATCGCCTTCATGATTTCGCCCACCAGCGCCCGGCTCGTGTCGCCGCCGCCATCGACCACGATCACGTC
>NZ_SPPD01000008.1 GCF_004570575.1 Streptococcus cuniculi | reverse complement strand
ATCTTTTTTTGTTCATTGACGGTTTATGTTGCCATAAACCACCCTGCACGTTTGGTTCGTCTTCTTTAATTTTCAAAGGTCTTGTAATGCCGATCTCTCAAGCGATAACTATATTAGTATATCACCTTCTCAATCCTTTGTCAATATCTTTTTTCTACTTTTTTTAATTTTTTCGTGTCTTTTTTTCGTGTTTTTTTCCGTGTGTCGATTCCACATCTCTAACAATAAGGAAAAGACCGAGGGAATCTTACTGCTAATTTAAGCTAATACAAATCACTTAGGTGTGTCATGGGGGAATAAAAAATATCTGCAGATATCTGCAGATATTTTTTTAAGCTTTGACTTCTAGTAAACCAAGGCCACCGTCTTCACGTTTGTAAATGACATTTGTTGTAGAGTCTTTCGCATCTGTATAGATGAAGAAATCGTGTCCTAGCAATTCAAGCTGTAAAATGGCTTCTTCTAAATCCATTGGTTTCAAATCAACTTGTTTGGTACGAACAACTTTTACTTCTTCTTCAGCTTGCTCAACTAATTCTTCTGTAAACAATTGGCTAGTTGATACTTTTTGACGATTTTTCTTTTCAATCTTTGTTTTATTTCGACGGATTTGGCGTTCAATCTTGTCCACTACTAAGTCGATTGATCCATACATATCTTGAGAAATGTCTTCTGCACGAAGTGTAATTGATCCTAATGGGATCGTCACTTCTACTTTGGAGCGTTTATCGCGGTATACTTTTAGATTTACTTTCGCATTTAACTCTTGATCTGCATGGAAGTATTTTTCAATCTTAGCTACTTTTTCTTCGACGTAACTACGAAGAGCGTCTGTTACTTCGATGTTCTCTCCACGAATGCTAAATTTAATCATAGTAAATACCTCTTTCTAAGCTTTCGCTTTTGTTCACTACCATTATACCATATTAGGATTTTTTTGCAAACGTTTACTAACGAGCAAGTGAAAAACTTGCAACTATTTTCGCACCATTTTTCATCAGCACTTGCTTGGCTAACTGGACGGTCGAACCTGTTGTGTAGATATCATCTATTAGGATAATGTTTTCGGGAACAGCTGTATTTTCTACAATAGAAAAGGGTTGTTTTAGTTCTAGCCGTTCTTGACGGGTCTTATCTGATTGCTTTTTAGTATCTTCTTTTTGAAGAATTTCCTGAAAGGAAAGTCCTGCGCTACTGAGCAAGCCTGTGACTTGGTTAAAACCACGCTCTGCCATTCTCTTGTCGCTAATAGGAATAGGTACAAATGCATAGCCTCTTTTATCTTTGAAATAGGTCTGTAATTCAGTTGCAAATACCGTCCGCAACAGATAATCACCTACAAATTTGTAGCGACTGAAATAGTCTGCCATGTGCTCATTGTAGCGATAAAGGCTTTCATGGGAGACAGCTGCCCCTTGTTTCTCCCAATAGAGACAGTCGGAACAGACGTTTTTTTCTCCTTCTTTAAAGCAAGTCGGACAATGAATATCTGATATAGGTGAGAACCCCTGCCGGCAATCCAGACATATCCCTTCCCGCTCTTTCTTTAATAGAAGAATATCTGAAAACAAGACCCGCTTTTTAAGAGTTTGCTGACATAGTAGACACAGTGCCATATCCTGCCTCCTGATTCATCAATCGAATTTCCTGGATGGCCTTTTCAATCGCATGGTTCCTCCCGTTATGAAAGAAAAGCAATTCCCCTGTCGGTCTCTCCATGCTCCTGCCAACTCGTCCAGCAATCTGAATCAAAGACGACGATGTATAGAGGTAATGATTGGCCTGCACCACAAAAACATCAACACAGGGAAAAGTAACACCGCGTTCTAAAATCGTTGTTGTCACCAAAATCTGAATTTCCTGCTTGCGAAATTGTTCAACGATTTCCAGACGATTTTCAGTCTGGCTGGACACGAATCCAATGCCTTGGTCTGGAAAATAGTCTGCTAGCAACTGGGCAAAAGCTTGCCCCATACAAATTTCGGGTAGAAAAATAAGAAGCGGGAAGCCTGATTGCCGTTGCTCAGCGATTTTTTGGCCTAATTTGGGGACCATTTTGTTCTTCTTGAGATGTTTATCAAAGTGATCCAGCCAGACCTTTTGCGGGACAACTAGTGGATTACCATGAAAACGCCGTGGCAATCGCAGGCGGTGCAGTTCTCCTGTGCGAACCTTTCGTTCCAATTCGTCTGTTGAAGTAGCTGTCAAAAACATGGTGACACCATCGTCTTTGACGGCATTGTCTACAGCACGATAGAGCATGGGATTATCTACATAGGGAAAGGCATCTACCTCATCAATCAAGACTAAGTCAAACGCCTGATAAAATTTCAGCAGTTGATGTGTAGTTGCAATCACAAGAGGTGTGCGAAAATAGGAATCTGCCGCACCGTGTAACAGACTAATTGGACAGGTAAAATCATGCTGTAGGCGCTCGTACAACTCGATACAAACATCAATCCGTGGACTGGCTAAACAGACCGCCCCACCTACATTAATCGCATCTGCCACGACCTGATAAATCATTTCGGTCTTTCCAGCCCCTGTCACGGCATGAACCAAGGTATCTTTTCTAGCTTGAAATTGCTGCCGAAGCGCATCTGAAATCCCTTGTTGCCAAGCGGTCAACTGTCCTTGCCATTTTAAAGAGTTTTGTGGTGGAAAGGGCTGTTGAGGAAAATAGTACAGCTCCTCATCCGTCCTGACACGTCCTAACACTATGCACTCCCTGCAATACTGAGCGCCATTTGGTAATTGGTGCCTGTCTTCAAATACGGTGGAGCACCGAAAGCAGGCCTTATCTGCCGTATAACTCGGTAGCGCCTCAGCCTGCAGGCGTTCTTCTTCTGTTAATTGATGATGCGTATATAATCGTCCGTAGTAATCTGTCAAATCTATCATGCTTATTTATTCGCAATTTTTATCCGAAAACTTGTCATCTGTGCAAAAACTTAGTACAATCATGGTATGAAAGAATATCGAACCATTACTGCTGACGGAATAGTAGGAGAAGAAATTAAAAAATCGCGTTTTATCTGCCATTTAAAACGGGTGACTTCAGAAGAAGAAGCCCGTGACTTTATCAATGCGGTAAAAAAAGAACATTACCGCGCCACCCATAACTGCTCTGCTTTTATCCTTGGGGAAAACATGGAAATCAAGCGGTCATCAGACGACGGCGAGCCCTCTGGAACTGCTGGTGTACCCATGCTGACCGTTTTGGAAAACAATCAACTGACCAATGTGGTGGCCGTTGTCACCCGCTATTTTGGTGGGGTTAAACTAGGAGCTGGAGGGTTGATCCGGGCTTATGCTGGAGCAGTCGCCCATGCCGTGTCTGAGCTTGGGATTGTTGAGGTCAAGGAACAGCGAGGTATTGGGATTACGATGAATTATTCCCAATATCAGGAATTTGCTAATTGGCGGACGACACATGCTTTAGAAGAATACGACACTGAATTTTTAGCGGATATTCGGACCATGATTTTTACCGATAAGCAAGAGACGCAGGACATCATCAATAGTCTGATAGAATTTTACCATGGAAAAATCCAAGTAGAAAAGGCTGATTGCCGTATCGTTGAAATTCCTGTACATTGATAACACCTATCACTACGATAGGTTTTTTATATTTTACAAACGATGGGGACAGGAGTATACTGATAGCAGTAAGAAATGGAGGTGCCGTATGGCAATTTATCAAAATATTACTGAATTAGTTGGACATACTCCCATCGTGAAATTAAACCATCTCGTACCAAAAGGGGCTGCAGATGTGTATGTGAAGTTGGAAGCCTTCAATCCTGGCTCATCTGTCAAAGACCGGATTGCTTTGGCCATGATTGAACAGGCTGAAAAAGATAATATTATCAAACCTGGAGATACCATTGTCGAGCCGACCAGCGGAAATACTGGAATTGGACTCGCTTGGGTCGGAGCTGCAAAAGGCTACAAGGTCATCATTGTTATGCCTGAAACCATGAGTATTGAGCGCCGTAAAATCATTCAAGCCTACGGAGCAGAGCTGGTTCTCACTCCTGGTAGCGAGGGAATGAAGGGAGCAATCGCTAAAGCCAATGAAATTGCAGAGGAGCAAAACGGTTGGGTACCGCTACAATTTTCCAACCCTGCTAATCCAAAAATCCACGAGGACACGACTGGTCAAGAAATTCTAGAAGCCTTTGGTGCAACAGGACTCGATGCCTTTGTCTCTGGAATTGGGACTGGTGGAACGATTACAGGTGTCTCTCATACTCTCAAACAAGCAAATCCCGCTATCAGTATTTACGCTGTTGAAGCGGATGAATCGGCGATCTTGTCAGGTGAGACACCTGGACCTCACAAAATCCAAGGAATTTCAGCAGGATTCATTCCTGATACCTTGGATACCAAGGCTTACGACCACATTATCCGCGTCAAATCAGATGATGCACTTGCGACTGGTCGTGCGGTCGGTGGACAAGAAGGGTTCCTTGTTGGAATTTCTTCGGGAGCTGCGATTTACGCTGCGATTGAAGTCGCAAAGGAACTAGGAGCTGGTAAAAAAGTATTAGCAATCCTTGCTGACAACGGTGAGCGTTACCTATCGACTGCCCTTTATGAGGGATAAGTAACTATATAAAAGGAATTGGAACATACTCCAATTCCTTTTACTTTTCTTGCTTTTCTAAGAATGTTTTGGCTTCTTTGATCCAATACGGTAGATGATTAGCTAGAGGTTCAAAACCGATTTTGTAGCGGTCACTTGTAAAGCGGTGAGGACGCGGGACCTTCTGCTTTTCTTCTTCTAGTGTTCGTAGAGATAGGCTAGCTTTCTGAGTGTATTCATCGAAATCCACCACTTGAACGAGAAGTTCCTGTCCAATCTTTAGTTGGTCTCGGATATTATCAACATAACCTGTTTTGATTTCTGAAATATGAATCAATCCAGTTGTTCCATTATCTAGTTCTATGAAGGCTCCGTAAGGCTGAATGCCGGTCACTGTCCCGCGTAGTTTCTCTCCAATTTTCATCTTAATCCTCAATTTCGATTGTTTCAATGATGACATCTTCGACTGGCTTATCCATCGCCCCTGTTTCAACTGCAGCAATAGCATCTAAAATAGCGTAGGATGCTTCATCTCGCAATTGACCAAATACGGTATGGCGTTGGTCTAAATGCGGTGTTCCACCTTGTTCTGCATAGATTTCTGCAATGGGGGCTGGCCAACCACCTCGTTCTAATTCCTTTTTAGCATACGGTAGGTTCGTATTTTGAACGATGAAAAATTGACTACCGTTGGTATTTGGTCCTGCATTAGCCATTGAAAGTGCTCCGCGGATATTAAAGACTTCCATTGAGAATTCGTCTTCAAACGCCGCTCCATAAATGGACTCACCACCCATACCTGTTCCGGTCGGATCACCACCTTGAATCATGAAATCCTTGATGATACGGTGAAAAATCACACCATCATAGTAGTCATCTTTAGCAAGCGCCACAAAGTTTGCGACTGTTTTGGGTGCAATATCAGGGAATAATTGCAAGCGCAGGTCACCATGATTGGTCTTAATCGTCGCACGCGGTCCCTTGACATTTTCTAAATCTAACTGTGGGAAATATTTTTCTTTTTCTACCAAACCAAACTCCTCCAAGGCATGTAAAATGCCATCTTCTTCTACTGTTTTTGTGATATAATCTGCTTTTGCGGCTAAATCAGGATGAGACACGCCCATGGCAACACTGATTCCTGCATAATCGAAGGCTTCTAAGTCATTTAATCCATCGCCAAAGACCATAACATTTTCTGGTTTTAAACCAAGATGCTCAACAACTGCGGCAATCCCTGCTGCCTTCGATGCGTCTTGTAGGATAATATCCGATGAAATTGCTTCCCAACGGACGCTACGCAACTCTTCTTGCAAGTCTGCTGGAAGTTCGACCTCTCTACCTTCTTGCTCAAAAGTCCAAATCTGATAAATGGAATTTTCTTTATAAAAATCGGGATCTGTTGCCAAATTTTCATAAATAATATCAATAGTCTTGCTGATGCGCTCATCGCGATGAGACAGGGTCGCCTTATGGCCTCCCATTAAGCCATAATCAATTCCTTCTACCTTGGTCCACTCGATACACCGTTCTACCAGTTCTGTCGGAATCGCTTTTTGACGGATAATATTTCCTTTTGCATCCTCAACAAAACTGCCGTTAATCATGGCAAAATAGTCCGGCTTCAAGACCTGCAATTCTGGTACTACACCGTAAATAGCACGCCCAGAAGCAATCCCAGTTAAAATCCCTTTTTCTTTCAAGGATTTAAAGACATGCGCCAGGGATGCTGGGACATAGCCCGTATCCTTAACACGCAAGGTATCATCAATATCAAAAAAGATAATTTTTATTTTCTTAGCTTTATATTTTAATTTTACGTCCATAAATCTCCTTTTTTCGCCTCCTATTATATCATGATTCTGGGTCTTGCGCTACCAGTCCATGCTGAAAGGCATACACAACTGCTTGCGTCCGATCACTCACAGCTAATTTGGACAAGATGTTAGAGACATGGGTTTTCACCGTTTTCAATGAAATAAAGGATTCGTCGGCAATCCGTTGATTATCGTACCCCTTGGCAAGCAGAGCCAAAATTTCCTTTTCACGCGCTGTCAAATCCTCATGCAAAGCAGGGTGGCGTTTTTGATGTTCCATTTTCTTTTCAACTTCTGTTTCAATGGCAAGCTCTCCTTGAGAGACCTTGCGAATGGCTCGGACAATTTCTTCGGCACTCGATGTTTTTAACATGTAGCCTTTGGCACCTGCTTTTAAGACAGGATAAATCTTTTCATTGTCAAGATAGGAGGTCAAAATCAAGACCGCTGCTTCTTTCCATTCTTTGAGAATTTCTAAGGTCGCATCCACTCCAGACAACTGGGGCATTACCAAATCCATGACGATAATGTCTGGACGTAATTCCAGAGCTTTTTCAACTCCTTCTTGACCCTCGCTGGCTTCTGCGATGACCTCAATATCTGCTTGTAAATTTAAAAAACTTTTTAATCCTAGGCGGACCATCTCATGATCATCCACCAATAAGACTCGAATTTTGCTCATGTTCTTTTCCTTTCAATAGTGGCACACGAATGTCGATTGCCACTCCCTTATCCGGTGCGGTGCGAATTTTCACGGTTCCTGCCATATCTTCAACCCGTTCCTGAATGTTTTGCAAGCCGTAGCTGACTTCTTGTTCATCATTTTTGACAAAACCGACTCCATCATCGGTCATTTTTAACTGGACTTCATATTCTGATTGTACAAGATAGACATCCAGATGGTGCGCTTTTGAGTGGCGTAGGGTATTGCTGATAATTTCTTGGCCAATTCGGAAGAAATGCTCCTCAATCGCGGTTGGTAATTCCTCCACCTCATGATGAAAATGCACTTCAATATTGCTCTTATCGCTGACCTCTCGCAAAATTACCTCAAATCCTTCGACCAAATCCTTGCCATCTAACTCACTGGGACGCAGGTGTAAGAGCAAAATCCGCAAATCTCGCTGGGCCGTTTCAAGCATATTTTTGACAATGCCCAATTGTTGCTGCAAGCTATCTGGCTCAAGCGTGTCCAAACTGCTCGATAGTCCTGATAAAATCATACTGCTAGCAAATAATTCCTGACTGACCGTATCGTGTAAATCACGGGCAATTCGCCTGCGTTCACTTTCGACAATCTCTTCTTTTTTAACTAGGTCATGATTGTCAATCAGCTGCACCCGACGGGTCAAGCCCCGTACCTTTTCAGATAATTGAAGCAAGAGCTGGTCGTCTTCTGATGAGCTGCGGATATTCTTGTTTTGAATAATGGCACGGATTTTCTGTCGCATCCCTTGAGTTGCTATAATCGCAATGGATTGTACCAAAACGACCAGAAAAAAGGTCAGAATGACAATCAAGAGAAAGACAGTAAAAAGAAACTGTTCTGTTGATGTCCACAAGGACACATCCAGCAGAGACTGGTGAAGTAAGGGAAAGACGGCTGATAAGACCACTAAAACAATCAAGGTTGCATACCAGGCAAGCAACACAATGGTGGCTTTCTTAATCATACGCGAACCACCTCCACATCACCAAAGAGGCAATTGACCACAACCTTTACCCGCTTATGGGAATCCTTGTAATAGGGGCTCGCAATTGAAAAACTCTCATTGCGCAAGTCCCAGTAAGATAAGCCAAGGAAGTATACCCGTCCATAAATGCTAGAAGCTGACAGAGAGACTTCGACGTCAATTGGCACGATAATTTTTGTCTTACCAAAAGTCTTACGCACCACAACAATATTGTCTCGTCCTACTAAGATGGTCTCATCAAGATCCACAACGTCATTTCCGAACAGCCGAATGATATTGACATCTTCAAAGCCATACGAATCCTGCGAATGGTCTTGATTGCCAAACCATTTGGTCTTTTGTTTATGTGCTTCAAGGGCTGTATCTTCTAAATGAAGATGGGTGTATTGATTTCGCTTTTCATACCTTGAAAAGAAGTTGATGAGCATGTAGATTAAGAGGAAGATGACTCCGATGATAAAGTAGGGATTCAAGACAAAGACTAGAAAAATTAAAAAAATCGCACTGGAGAGAAAAACACTCGTACTCTTTCTACCTGTCACATACCAAATTCCCAGCAAAAGCAGAGCAACTAGTAAAATGGTCCGAGCTGCTTCACTTGCTAACACATCAAAGCAAGCTAAGGTAAAAATAATACTTTCTACTAGTAAAAAAAACTGGACTTTTCTCATCGCGTGATTCCTTTCCTTACTATTGTACCAAAATTCTTCAGAATTACCTCCTTCTAGGGTAGTAAAAAAACAGTCCAGTGGGCTGTTTTTTCACGAGCTTGAAAATATGAAAGCGAGTACGCACAGTGAGTTATTTTTTTCCATTTCTAATTATTTGGGCTACTAGTAGTTGTTGAACTACTTCCAGAGGTACTTGAATCGGCATGGCTACTTGTCGATGACGATGTAGTAGCTGGCACAGATACATAAAGCGTCACGCTGTCGCCAATAGTGGTACCAGCAGAAGGATATTGTCCTACTACCAACTCGCCCGAAGCAGTATAATTAACATCTTCAACCTTTTCAACAGTGACATTGACTCCTAAGTTCTGAAGTTGTCTTCGCGCATCTGCATAACTGACTTTTAATATACCAAAGTCTGGCATCACTGGTGCTGGACCTTTTGAGATGACAAGATTAACCGTTGAATCTTTGGCAAGAGCTTCTCCCACACCTGGTTCGGTGCGAATCACAATGCCTTTCTGGTGTGAATCATATTCTTCGGTTGTTGTCCCAACCTTCAAGCCTGCTGCTTTTAGTTCTTGCGTAGCTGCCTCGAGACTTTTCCCAACGACATTCGGAACTTGATGTTGTTCAACTCCCTTGGATACAGTTACTGTAATAGTACTGCCTTTTGCTTTTGAAGAATTGGCTTTGGGATCTGTCGAGATGACCTTTTTGGCTTCCACACTATCGCTGTAGCTCTGCTCTTCTTTTACAACAAATCCTACCGCCTCTAGCTCAGTCCTTGCCTCCTCAATATCTTTTCCGACAACATCTGGAACGGTCACCGCATCCGTCGTTGCTACGACGATATCAACCGTACTACCTTCCATTTTTGAGGTGCCCGCCGCTGGATTGCTTCGGATGACCTTCCCTTCTTCCACTTCTGAAGAAGGCTCCTCTGTCACCTTACCAACTTTCAAACCCGCAGTTTCAATCATCTCCTGTGCGACTTCTAGTGTCTGTCCACTAACATCTGGAACCTTGATGGTAGCAGGGGTATTCAAAAGCAGAGCAGCAACTGCAGCAATAATCAGCAAAATTGCTCCAAACAATACTTTATAGCGTGTCCGCATTTTTCGTTTATTCTTTAAAGGCGGTGCTATTGGACGTTCTGAAGGTCTAGAAGAAGCATCTTTCTTAGGCTTAGGCGATTTAGCAGAAGGCGGTTGTTGCTCAGTCGCAATTGTCGATAACTTTGGTAGGGTTTTAGAATCTACTTTTCCGTCTTCTAAGACAACTTTCTTTTCATTCAGGCGATTATTAGACAAGGAAGAAGCAATATCCGCATACATCTCAGCCACCGTCTTATAGCGATCGGTGAGCTTTTTAGCTGTTGCTTTTAAGACGACATTTTCAAGTGCCTGGGGTACGCTAGGATTCTCTTCTCGTACAGAAGGTAGCGCTTTTTGGAAATGCTGAAGCGCAATCGTTACAGCGCTATCTCCATCATAGGGAATTCGACCTGTCAGCATTTCAAACAGGATGATCCCCATAGCATAAATGTCACTTTGAACTGTTGCTTTTGATCCACGCGCCTGTTCAGGTGATAAATAATGAACAGAGCCTAACATCGAGTTGGTCTGGGTTAAGCTGGTTTCGGCAAAGGCTACTGCAATCCCGAAATCCGTTACCTTGGCTGACCCTTCTTTGGTTAGCAAAACATTCTGCGGCTTCAAATCACGGTGTACGATGCCACGGGTATGGGCCATTCTCATCGCCAAAAGGATTTGTCCCATGATCCGTACCGCTTCGTCATTGGACAAAGGGGCATTTTCTTTAATATAGCGTTTTAAATCGAGGCCATCGACATATTCCATCGCCAAATACTGTTGTCCGTCTTCTTCGCCAATGTCTGAAATACGCACAATATTCGGATGGTCCAAATCCGCCATGGCCCTAGCTTCGCGCTGAAAACGTTGCACGGCTATCTGATCGGTTTGATAGTTGGTTCGAAGAACCTTAACAGCAACTTCTTCGCCGTCCAAAATCAAATCTTTTGCCAGATAGACATCTGCCATTCCGCCACGCCCGATTTGACGGACAATTCGGTAACGATCAGCAAAGATTTTCCCAATCTGAATCATTGCCTAGCCTCCTCAGTCATGTGGATGAGGGCTACAGTAATGTTATCTGTACCACCGGCATTATTGGCAAAGCGAATGAGACTTTCTGCCTTACTGTTTAAGGATACTTCACTGAGGATAATATCACGAATATCTTCGTTAGAAACCATATTCGTCAAACCATCACTGTTGATTAAAATGTAATCGTCTGGCTCTAACGTTTTTAAAGCAATGTCTGCTTCAACAGGATTTTGTTGTCCGATAGACTGGGTAATGAAATTTTTCTGTGGATGGTGCTGCGCTTCTTCCTCTGTCAATTGTCCTGCACGCACCAAGGCGCCTACCAGTGAATGATCATTGGTCAACTGGCTGTATTCCCCGTCGCGCACCAGACCAATTCGCGAGTCTCCGATATGCGCATAAATCATTTGGTGGTCAATGATGACAACAGCTTCTAAGGTTGTCCCCATCCCACGGTATTCTTCTGTCTGTCCCAACTCATGAATCTTTTGATTTTCTTCTTCAAGGACAGTAGAGAACCATTCACGAACATCATTCAAGGTGTGAATTTGTGTATCTACCCATGAAATCCCCAAATCTGTAGCTGCCATCTCACTCGCAATATGCCCTGCGCGATGACCACCCATACCGTCTGCCAATACAATCAAATCAATACCTGCGCGGTTTGTATAACGATTGACATAATCTTGGTTATTGGTACGTTTCTGACCTACGTCTGTTAATAATGAAATTTCCATCTGGTCCATTTCCTCCTCTTACGATATTCGCTGAAATTGACTGATAAAGAATCCATCACTCCCATATAATTCGGGGGTGATGAGAATACAGCCGTCTTGCAGAATATCTTTTCTCTTATGTTCTAATCTTACTTGTTTAAAGTTGGGGTGTTTGGCTAGGAAAGCCTCAACCACTTGATAATTCTCTTCTGCCACAATGGTGCAGGTGCTATAGGTTATTATACCACCTTTTCTCAGACTTTGACAAACATTGTTCAATATCTCTAGTTGAATTTGTTGCAAGGCTTTAAAATCCGCTATTTCCTTATTGTACTTGATATCTGGCTTTCGCCGTAAGAGACCAATTCCCGAACAAGGGGCGTCTACCAGAATCTTGTCAAAGGCATCTGCTCCAAACTCCTGGTAAACTTCTCTAGCATCTAGCTTTTTGGTGATGACTTTATCTGCCACATCGAGGCGCGCAGCATTTTCCTCAATCAAGGCTAATTTATGATCGTACAGGTCGAGAGCTGTGACAGTTCCCGTCGTCAAATAGCTTGCGATGTGAGCTGTCTTTCCGCCCGGCGCTGCGCAGGCATCCAGCACATTTTCATCTCCTTGAAGAGCCAGTGTCGGTGCCACTAGCTGACTACTTTCATCCTGAATGGTCAACCGACCTTCTTTAAAGCTCTCGGTTCCTGCAAAATGACCACTCGCCTTGACCAAACCGACCTCTGACAAGAGAGAAGATTCTGCTCCTGTTTCCACTTTGATGATTTCTACATCCCGAGGATTGGTCACACGGACACTGACCTTGTTGCGAAGCAGCAAACTCTCAAAAATCTTGATCGCCCGCTCCTCACCATATTCGTCCATCAACTTTTTCACCAACCATACTGGAAGGGAATACTGAATGGACAAGCGTTTATTTTTGCGTTTTATACTTTCAATAGCTGGTAGGTCATTATCTGCTAGTTTTCTTAAAATTGCATTAACAAACTTATCTGTTCCTCGCCTTTTCTTTGCCAATTCCACCGCTTCATTGACAATGGCATGATTGGGAATTTTATCCAAATACAGAATCTGATAAAGGCTCACCATGAGCAGATAATAGACCCAGGAATCTAATTTATCCCTGTCTTCAATCACATGCGCTAGATACCACTCAAGCGTAATTTTCCGCATGACTGTACCGTAGACCAACTCGGTCACAAGCCCCTTGTCTTTTTCTGACAAGGTAGAAGTTTTCAGAGCCTGATTAAGAGCAAGATTGGCGTAAGCTCCCTCATCAAAGACCTGGCCTAAAACGGCCAAGGCAAGACCTCGCGCTGTTTCTTTTTTATTCACCAAAGCGATCCCCTACTGCTAACTTACGACCAAATCCGTTTAAAAAGTCTGCAATACCCATTTTCGGCTTGCCTGCTGGCTGAACGGTTTTTAGAGCAACAGCTCCCTCACCTGTTGCAATGAGCAATTCTTTCTTGCTAAGTGCAATAATTTCTCCCGGTTGACCTGAACCCTCAGCGATATTCGCTTCATAAATCTTAAATCGCTCACCGCTTAGAAGAGTATGAGCCACTGGCCACGGATACATGCCACGAATTTGGTTAAAGACCTGACGATTGGTCTTCGCCCAATCGAGACGTTCTTCTTCTGGGCTGATATTGGGGGAGAAGGTCACTTGACTCGGGTCTTGTGCTTCTGGCTTCAAGTCTCCGGCTATATAAGCAGGGAGATTTTCCAACAGTAAATCGCGCCCTACGACTGCTAATTTCTCAAACAATGTGCCGACGTTATCTTCATCAGTAATGGCAATCGCAGCTTTTGCAATCATATCGCCCGCATCCATTTCCTTGACCATTTCCATGAGGGTCACACCAGCCTCAGTATCTCCATTGATGAGAGCGTAGTGAATCGGTGCACCACCACGGTATTTCGGTAGAAGTGACGCATGGACATTGACCGCAAAAGACACGCTGTTTAATAGTTTGGTTGGTAGAAATTGACCGAAGGCTGCCGTGACGATTCCGTCTGCACCAAGCGTCATCAACTCTTCTAATTCACTGCTGCCAGATAGCTTTTCCGGCTGATAAATCGGCAATTCATGCGCCAACGCTACTTCTTTGACTGGTGTCATTCGGATTTCCTTTTTTCGACCAACTGCACGGTCTGGCTGGGTAACGACTGCTAAAACGTTATAATTGCCGTCGCTCAACAAGCCCTTGAGGACTGTTGCTGAAAAATCAGGTGTCCCCATAAAAATTACTTTTGTCATCCGCATACTCCTTTTCGCTTCATTTTCCAAAGGTACTATCTATCCTATTATACCATTTTCTGACCTATTTCTATGTCTGAAAGCCTTCTCAGCCCTGATAGAGGATAGCAAGTTTTAAAAAGAAGAAGGAGGGGAGCTAATCCCTCACATCATATTTTGTGGTTCATGGTCAATCACAACACGTAGATCTTGATTTTCCCTTTCCTGAGTCCAGTCGAGCACACGGTTCAGGACCTGACCCAAATGCGGTTCCTTGCGATATTTGACAATTATTTGATAATGATATAGATTATGGGTCCGCGCAATCGGTTTTGGCGTTGGACCCAGCAATTGAACCTGAACGCTCAGTTGCTCCCGTAATAATTTCACGATCTCAAAGGCTTTTTTAGCGACCAGTTCTTCAGACTTATGCGACAAGGTCAAGCCAACTGTGTAATAGTAGGGCGGATAGCCCCAGGCCTTGCGCATGCCCATTTCATACTGGTAAAACCCTTCATAGTCCTGCTCCTTGGCAAAGGAAATGGCATAGTGATTCGGATTGTAGGTCTGAATCACCACCTCTCCTGCCTTATGAGCCCGGCCTGCTCGACCCGCCACCTGCGTGAGGAGCTGGAAGGTCCGCTCTGCCGAACGAAAATCAGGTAAATTCAGGGCTGTATCCGCATTTAAAACCCCAACTAAGGTTACATTTGGGAAATCCAAGCCCTTGGCAATCATCTGCGTTCCAAGGAGGATGTCTGCTTCCCCGCGACCAAAGGCCGTCAAGATTTTCTCATGACTTCCTTTTTTCCGTGTCGTATCGACATCCATTCGGAGGATTCGTGCTTCAGGCAAGAGCTCCATTAGCTCATCATAAGCCTTCTGGGTCCCCGTCCCATAATAACGAATGGCAGAGCTATGGCAATTCGGACAAAAGCGTGGAATATCCTTTTGAAAACCACAATAGTGGCAATTCATCGTCTTAGTATCCATGTGGAGAGTCAACGAAATGTCACAATTCGGACACTCATCCACTGCGCCACAATCCCGACACATGACGAAAGAGGAATAACCACGCCGATTGAGCATCAAGACTACCTGTTCATTTTTAGCTAGCTTTTCCTTGATTTTTGCAAGCAAAACAGGGGTAATCGTACTGGCTTCCTGCTGACCAATGTAATCCCGAAAATCCACCACCTCTACTGAGGGAATCTGCGCTTGAGGATTGGCTCGTTGGGTCAGTGTCAAAAAGCCATAAAGCCCCTTGCTCGCTCGCGCCCGACTTTCCAAACTCGGAGTAGCAGACCCCAGTACTAGGACCGCCCGATTATAATCCGCTCGTAGTTTCGCCACATCCCGCGCATGGTAACGCGGATTTGAATCCTGCTTATAGGTCGCCTCATGCTCCTCATCAATGATAATGGCTCCGATATTGGCCAAGGGAGCAAAAATCGCCGAACGAGCCCCGACCACTACCTGAGCCTCTCCGCGTTCAATCTTGCGCCATTCATCGTACTTTTCGCCGTCAGATAAACCCGAATGTAGAATCGCCACTTTCTGGCCAAAACGAGCGATAAAGCGATTGGTCATCTGTGGGGTCAAAGAAATTTCAGGGACTAGCATAATAGCTGTTTTTCCCTGCTGTACAACATAATCAATCACTTGCAGATAAACCTCGGTCTTTCCGCTCCCAGTTACTCCTTCTAGGAGATAGCTTCTACTTTCCCGACCAATTTCTGAGATGATTTCTTGGACCGCTGTTGCCTGCTCACTATTGAGCTGCAAAGCCTGAACTTTCTTTACACCGTCAAAATAAGCCTGCGTACGACTGACTTCTTCTTCCCAGATTTTAATAGCCCCCTGTTCTTCAAAATAGCGAATGTTTTCTAGTGAAAAATCCTCGCGCAAGTCCGCCAGAGGAGCAGGACCGTCTTGCTGCAACAAGATTTCTTTTAGGGCCTGCCGTTTTTTAGCACGATTGCTAATCACAAGATTCTGCAATCGGTCAAGCTCTACCTGATACCACTTTTCAGTCCTAATCTGTTTCTTATCCTTGGCCAGATAGTCAACGGTAATTTTACCAGCCTGAGTTAGTCGCATGACTCGGGCCTGCTGCTGAATATCCAAATCCGAGAAATGCACACTCTCTTGACCACCAAAAATGTCTTTGCTATCTGCAGCTGATAAGCCCACCCCTTGAGAAAGCACCTTGTCATAGGAGGAATTGAGCAAGTTAGGCAACATAGCTTTTAAGAGGGAAATCTTATAGGAAAAGACCGTTTTTCGCAACTCATCCGCTAGCCATAATTGTTCCACATTTAAAACCGGTGAAAAATCCAGTACCTCCACAATGTCTTTCGTATCCGTATCCGTTTTTTCTGAAAAACCAACCACAATTCCTTGAATGAGCCGATTGCCATTCCCAAAGGGAACATGGACCCGCATACCCGCTTCTAACATGTTTTCAAATTCTTCCGGAATATGATAGGTATAGGCTTGGTCCGTCTGCATCAAGGGGACATCGACGATAATCTCTGCAAACATTCTGGCTCCTTTCTATCTCTTCTCTTCACTAATTGATACCCAATCAACATCAAAATAAACCCAGTTGGAATGCCAACTGAGCTCTGCTCTTAAATCTTTTCGCCGTCTTCTTTTTCTTTGGCAATCTGCGCTTTAATCTTCCGTTCTTCCTCTTCTTGACGAAGTCGCTCTTCCTCTGCACGGCGACGAACAGCTTCCCGTTTTGCATCTGGATCTGGATGAATCACCACATTGCCAGATTCAATTTCTTCCAAAGCACGCAGAGTAGATTTGACAGAAGTAAATTCCTGAGTTGCCTTTGCTCCTGCCTCCAATTCATGCGCACGTTTTGCTTCTAAGATGACCAATGAATATTTTGAAGGCACCTTGTCCAATAGTGTATCAATAGACGGTTTTAACATCATAGCTCTTTACCTAATTTCTAATTTTTTATCTCTTGTAGCATGTCTTGATAATGCCCAATGACACGGTCCACACGGAAATGTTCCGCCTCAATCACCCGCTTCACTCGCTCAGCTGCTAAAGGCACCTCATCATTGACAATAGCATAATCGTATTCCCGCATGAGGGCGATTTCTTCTTTTGCCTTTTCAATCCGCTGGGCAATAACTTCTGCACTATCTGTACCTCGTCCAACGAGTCGCCCCTGCAATTCTTCCAAATCAGGAGGGGTCAAAAAGATAAAGACCGCATCGGGAACTTTCTTCTTCACCTGTAAAGCCCCTTGGACTTCAATCTCAAGAAAAACATCAATGCCCTTGTCAAGTGTCTCGTTGACATAGGTCAATGGCGTACCGTAGTAATTTCCAACATATTCTGCGTATTCGAGCATCTGTCCTTGACGGATTAGCTCTTCAAACTCTTCACGGGTTCTAAAGAAGTAATCCACCCCGTCCACCTCACCCGGGCGCTGAGGACGCGTTGTCATCGACACAGAATACTGAAAATGATTTTCCGAACTTTCAAAAATCTCACGTCTAACCGTTCCTTTGCCTACTCCAGAAGGTCCTGAAAAAACGATTAACAAGCCACGATCTGCCATCATATCTCCTTCACAATCTTTCTACTTAGTGTATCAAAAAAACAAGCCTTTTTCAACTGCTTTTCATAATCTTATCAAATAAAAGTTGTACTATTTGATATACATGAACATTTACTATTTTGATCGTTTCTTGTAGTGCAGACGCAAGCAAACTTCTTCTAAATTTCATAGCTCATTTTTGATCCTAAGCTCTCAAAAACGCCGTTCTTAGCAACGACTTCGCTAGCACTAAGAGTTCTACTATTGCGAAACATTTGCTCTCACCTAACCTAATCAATCGAAGAACTAAGAAAGGAAAAACAATTTGACTCATTCTCCGGCTGTCAAGTTTAGCATCACATTCTTTTTCAGCAAATAGTATTACTACTCTACTTCAGATTTTTAGTGAATAGAAAAAGATTAGCTCGTCTGAACCAATCTTTCTGTTGCTTATTTGGCAACTTCTGTCGCCCGTGTTTCACGGATAACCGTCACCTTAATATTGCCTGGATAGTCGAGATTGTTTTCAATCTTTTCACGAATATCATGGGCCAAAATCGTAATCTTATCATCATTGACAATATTTGGATGTACGATAATACGAACCTCACGACCTGCTTGAATAGCATAGGCTTGCTTAATTCCCTTAAAGCTATTGGCAATTTCTTCCAAATCTTGGAGACGTTTTATGTAGGCTTCCATGGATTCACGGCGTGAACCTGGACGAGCTGCACTCAAGGCATCTGCTGCTGCAACAATCACCGCAATGGTGCTGGTTGCTTCCACATCTCCATGGTGACTAGCAATCGCATTGACCACTACTGGATGCTCCTTATATTTACGAGCTAATTCCGTTCCAATCTCAACGTGGCTACCATCTACCTCACGGTCAATCGCTTTTCCGATATCATGCAAGAAACCTGCACGACGAGCCATATTGACATTTTCACCAAGTTCTGCCGCAAGTATACCAGCCAATTTTGCCACTTCAATCGAATGACGAAGCACATTTTGACCATACGATGTACGGAAATGCAAGCGTCCCATAGTCTTAATCAAATCTGGATGAAGGTTTGGAGCTCCAATTTCGTAGGCCGCTGCCTCACCATACTCCCGAATGCGATTATCCATTTCAACCCGATGTTTCTCCACCAACTCTTCAATGCGGGCTGGGTGAATCCGACCATCTTGCAACAAGGCTTCCATTGTCATACGAGCAATTTCCCGACGGATCGGGTCAAAACCAGACAAGACAACTACTTCTGGCGTGTCGTCGATAATCACATCAATTCCTGTCAGACTTTCAAAGGTGCGGATATTGCGACCTTCACGTCCAATAATCCGCCCCTTCATGGTGTCATCTGGCAGGTGAACCGATGTAATCGTCTGCTCTGCCACATATTCACCCGAAATCCGTTGCATAGCTTGGGCTAGCAAATCTTTCGCCATTTTATCCGATCGCTCTTTGACTTCCCGTTCCGCCTCTTTGATATGAGTCGCAATTTCATGCGTCATCTTATCACGCGTATCTGTTAAAATCAAATCACGTGCTTCTTCTTGGGTAAGAGAAGCCACCCGTTCCAATTCGAGAGCCTTTTGCTCTTCTAGTTTTGCAACCTCTTCTTCACGCTCTTCAATGTGTTTAGACTTGTCTGTGAGGGATTGTTCCTTTTGCTCCAGAGCTTTTTCTTTATTTGTTAAATTATCGTCTTTACGGTCCAAGCTACTTGCACGTTCTGTCAGGCGCGCTTCCGTTTGTTTCAATTCTTGTCGCTCTGACTTAAATTCTTCCGCAATTTCTTCACGATATTTTCGAGCGTCTTCTTTTGCTTCTAGAAGCAATTCTTTTTTCAAGGACTGACGGTCACGTTCAGCAGCGACTATGATGTGGTCGGCTTCGCGTTCTGCCTTTCCTCGTATATTGCTTGCTTCTTGTTCAGCGTTTAAAAGTGTCAGTTCTGCAGCTTCTTTTGCAGCTTTCATTTTTAAAGAGATCGCTAGATAACCAATAACTAAACCAATGAGAGCGGAAATAAGAGCAATACCAATGGAGATTGATATCATTTTTCCACCTCGTTTTTATTTATTTTAGATTCAAAAATCTTCTTTCATTCTACCATACTTTAAACCATTTCACAATGTCAAAGTCAAAAAATATGTTATAATCATCTTAACAAAAAGGAGGATTTTTTATGACCAAAGAAGTGCTTGTCGAGAGTTTTGAGCTAGACCACACCATTGTCAAAGCACCTTATATCCGCATGATTTCAGAAGAAACAGGCCCGAAAGGCGATATGATTTCCAACTATGATATAAGGCTCGTTCAACCCAATGAAGATGCCATTCCAACTGCTGGTTTACACACCATTGAGCACTTGCTGGCGCTCCTAATTAGAAAGCGGATGGACGGCTTGATTGACTGCTCTCCCTTTGGTTGTCGGACAGGTTTCCACATGATTATGTGGGGGAGCCATTCTACGACTGAAATCGCCCAAGTCATCAAATCTTGTTTAGAGGAAATCGCAGAAGTTACTACTTGGGAAGATGTTCCTGGGACGACCATTGAATCGTGTGGTAACTACAAGGATCATAGCCTCTTTTCTGCCAAAGAATGGGCAAAATTGATTTTAGAACAAGGGATTTCTGATGACCCGTTTGAACGCCACATTGTTGAATAAGCTAAAAAGAGGCTGGAATTCTCCAGTCTCTTTTCATAGTCTAACGACTTATCGTCATTTCGTTTATGCCTAAAGGTAGCCACAGCTGCAATCGGCTAAAGCTAGAACAGCTACCTATCTTTTTCGCACAGAGTTTAGGGCGTGTTCAATTAGTAAGATAAGATATGAGAGCGTTAAGAGCACACAGTGCACTCAAGAGTATCCATATCTGTAAAGCAGGCATAGCCTGCAACAGCTACGGAAAAATAGGAAATCTGACGAGTGAAAAGCTCCTGTGGAGGTTTTCAGCCTAATCCCCAAGGGGATTCTTAGCTGTAACTAGCTAAAGCTAGAACAGCTACCTATCTTTTTTACGAGCTTTTAGTCCGACTTCAATTACTAAGATACAAAATCTCGTTGACACGAGTTACACTCGTTTTATTTCCAACCTCCAACAGTCTTCCCAGACTTATTGGAGCGAGCACTAAAAGACTCTTCACTCCCTAGTTGCTAGACTTGTTGTCCCCATCCTGTTTTTTCAACTAATAATCCAAATCATCTGCATATCCCGAACCATTTCCGACAAAGTAACCTGTCTTGGCATTCATCGAAAAAAGGTAGGTGCCATCTGGACGGAATAAATTATAATAACCATTTCCGTTGATAATGTTCACAGGTTCCAAAATATAATTGTAACCTGACACGTATCCACGTTCTTGGGAAACGGCAATAATTGTTTCCAAGACACCAGGATTAAAGGTCCAGGCCGGATTATCGACGTCATCAATCTTGGCTTGATCGTAAGGCACGCGACTGAGATTCCGCTGAAGAGTGACCCCTGCAGGAATCGCAATACCGTAAAGAAGATCCGTCCCTACACCGCCACCTGATTGAACCACGGAAGGAGTGGTATCTGCACTTGCGGGAGCTTCTACAGGCGCTGCTGGATCTGCCACCTGAGCATTCGTATCTGTAGCGCTTGTCTGAGCGGCAGTTTGTTGGGAACGCCCAAGATTGATAGCTGCTGTAATCTTGGCATCAACAGCCGTCATACCTGTAGCAGTAGGGGATGATAGTTTTTCGCCATCTTTCACAGCCGCTGTCGTATCCAATTCACCATCCACAATGATTGGCTTATCAAATTGGGCATTTAAGGCTTGAACGGCTTTTATAGCTGTTTCAAGACTTTCATACTTCTTCTTAGCCGTTTGATAGGCCGATGTCTTCGCATCGATCTTATCCAAGGCCTTCTTTAATTCAGACAACTTCCCAAACTCACTATTTTTCAGTTTGGTTTGCTCTTTATCTGTAAAGAAAGTTGCGTAAAGGTTATTAAAGGCTGTGACCGCTGCATCTTCCTTACTTGAACTACTAGTGCTTTGACTGGTCGAAGTGGACGAAACTTGTGTTTCATTGTTTTTTTCTGACTGTTTCATCCAAACAAAGGCTAGAGCCAGAGCTGCGATAAACAAGAGCGCCAAGGCTGTCCAAATCACCAGTGTCTTACGGGAAGAACTCTCTTCTTCCCCAATATTATTAAATGCTGCCGTTTCAGGTTCTGGCAATACTTCTTCCTTGGGAGCTACTGGGGTAACCTTATGAATCGGCATCGCTTCGACTTGCTCTTCAATCGCAGTCTCAGTAGAAGGTTCGCTGTCTTCATTGACTGGAGCTACTTCCTCTAGTTCCTCATCTGTTAGGACTGGCAGATTCATCTGTGTTTCATACTTTTCAGATTCAATCTCATCTCTGTGCTGCTTGATATAGCGATCCAACAGACCGTCTTCTTCGGTCACACCTGCCTTGATTTCTTCATGCTTTCTGACTGCTTGACCTACGGTCATATTTTTTGCATCTTCAAACTCTAAGATTTTTTCTCCATCACTTGGGAGAGCATTGTTCTTTTCTGTATTCTTTACCATATCTATTCCTGCTCTTTCACCACTCGCTTCACGCGCTGTCCAAAAAATTGATAAAGGTCGACTTTTAATGTTCCATTGTATAATTTGCGTTTTTTATCTGCTTGACTGCCGTAACGTTGTTCAAATTGCTCATCGCTGGTCAAAATAAATTTGGACCAGGTTTTGAGAGGCGCAAATGTTTCCCCCATTTCTCGATAGAGGGTCATAATGGCCGTGTCATCGAGCAAACGCTCTCCGTAAGGCGGATTTGAGATAATAACACCGTTGATTTTATCCGTTCGAAAATCCTGCAAGCGCATTTGCTTAAAGGTAATGTCTTTGTCCACTCCTGCTGCAATCGCATTTTTCCTTGCAATTTCAATCATGCGTGTATCAATATCAAAGCCTGAAATATCCAGCACCACATCCCTCTGAATCGCCTGACGAGCATTCTGTCTTTCCTGCTCGACGAGCACATCTTCTACCCAGTTCCATTCTTCAAAGGCAAAGGAACGCTCTAGACCTGGCGCCATATTGCGGGCAAGCATGGCAGCTTCAATACAAAAGGTTCCTGAGCCACAAGTTGGATCGACCAAGGGCTTGTCAGGATACCAGTTTGACAACTGCAAGATAGCCGCGGCCATATTTTCCTTAATTGGGGCACCACCTTTTTCAGAGCGATAGCCACGTTTAAAGAGACTAGAGCCTGTTGCATCGATGAGGACCGTTGCCACATCCTTCAAGATCGATACTTCAATTTTAAACTCTGCTCCCACTTCCTGTAAGGGCACCCCTTCTGGTCGCGAAAAGTGCTTCTGCAATTTCTTAACAACCGCTTTTTTGGAAATAGCCTGGACACTTGGCTCATTGTGCAAGGTGGATTTGACACACTTGGCTTTGGAGATGGGGAATTTACAACCTAGTGGCAAATAATGTTCCCAGTCCAAGGCAAAAACGCCCTGAAACAATTCTTCAAAGGTCTTGGCCTTGAAGCTTCCAACCACAATCTTGATTCGATCAGCTGATCTGAGCCAGAGATTGGTTTTGATCATCGCCGTGACATCACCTTCAAACCGCACGCGACCATTTTCAACCTGACAGTCGTATCCCAGTTCACGGACTTCACGCCCTACTACAGCTTCTAATCCAGCAGCTGCTGTCGCAATAAATGTAAATGTTTTTTTCATGATTCTCCGATAATAAAAGCTAGCACAGCTAGCCTACCTATTATATGCAATTTTCTATAAGCCATGTTTTGTTCCAGTGGTACTAGGCACCACCACCTTCGATAATCATCTGTCTACTGCTTGCGCAGTCAGGAAAGTTCGTTCTGATTCCGACTTTCCCATGCCCCGACCAAAATTTGGGTTGCTAGCTTGAGGGGTTTACCGCGTTCCACTTTTTATGTTTCCATAAAAACTCCGTCACTGTGGCACTTTTCAGACCTACTCGAGCCTATCTTATGACTTAGCTGTTTCAATCGCCGTAACGCATTGCTACGTCCCTAGGCTTATTGGTTCGCCTAGCACAATCACTACCGGCATCACAGCCGGTGCTAGCATGGACTTTCCTCATGGCAGTTAGCTACCATGCGATTATCCAAAAATTGCACAATCTTACTACTCTTAATCTTCTTGAGCGATTTGCTTACCGAATACTTCTTTTTCCAAACGATTCAAACGGCGCAAAATATCAAAGTTGCTTGCTGAAGACGCCCGTTCTGTTCTCAACGTTTCAGAATCTTCTACACTCGCTGCAGCTGCACGTGGCACATTTGCCAACTGGGCTTTCAAACGAGCAATCTCACCTTTCAATTCCTTGATAATTGCATCGTAGGCATCGTAATCTTTCATGATTTCATCTAGGAAATCGTTCACCTCATCTGGATCATAACCACGAAAACCGATTTTAAAGTCTTGTTCAAAAATATCCTTAGTCGTAAATTTAATACTTGCCATTGCTACACCTCTATCTTCTAAAACGTCATTACCTCTATTATATGAAAAATTATAGGGAAAAATCAAGTCATATCACTCAATTTATTCAAAATTTTCAGCTATCTCATTTAACCGCTCAAAAGTAAGCGTTTTTCTAGGATACTCTTCCTTTTTCAACATCAGATGATAGAGATATTTCAAGTTTGTTTCATTTTCAGAATCATAGAAAAGGTATGCACCGTCTGTATTGTCTAGCAAAAACTGATTATACATCCGAAATTGACTCGGATTTTCATAGCGGGGATAAGTCATTTTGACAAAATCAACCGACTTAAAATGGGCTAACTTGATCTGATTGACCTCGTTCCAGTTTTCCCCGTGATTTTCAAATAAAAAGAGCGTTGCTATCTGAAAGTCATAGTCTTCTTGGCGCAGGTCTCGCAACACCTCCAAACACCAGTATTCAAAGCCTAGATTCCCCGTCAGGATGAACCATTCCACCCCCTCTTCCAAGAAGCGAATCAAATCCATTCGAATGGCTTTTTTGATGACGGCAAGACGAGGATCCTTGTCTGAAAAAATCCCCAAATCGGTGTGGCGATAGCCTGCTATCAGTACTCGATCAATGTGCATTACTTGAACTCTTTTCTTATGTTATGGTATAATATAATGATTTTATTTTATCAAGAAGGAGTTCTATGGTCAATTATCCTCATCAGGTTAGAAAAAAAATCAGTAGAACCAGTTCAACATTTTCTCGCCAGCAGGTGGACTTTGCCAACCGTGGCATGTCCTTTGAAGCCGCTATTAACGATAGTAACACCTACTATCTAGCTCATGGGCAGGCTGTTATCCATAAGAAGCCTACCCCCGTTCAAATCGTGAAAGTCGATTATCCCAAAAGAAGTCGGGCTAAGATTGTCGAAGCCTATTTCCGCCAAGCATCTACGACGGACTATTCAGGGGTCTTCCAAGGTCACTATATCGACTTTGAGGCCAAGGAAACACGACAGAAAACAGCCATGCCGATGAAAAATTTTCACTCGCATCAGATTGAACATATGGATCAAGTCCTACAACAAAGAGGAATTTGTTTTGTACTCCTTCACTTTTCAACACTGAAAGAAACCTATCTGCTTCCCGCTTCTGCTCTGATTAATTTTTACAGGGTCGAAAACGGCAAAAAATCCATGCCTATTGACTATATTCGTAAACATGGATTTCAAATCGAGATGGGGGGTTATCCTAGCTTACCTTACTTAGAGGTTGTTGAAAAAAATTTATTAGGTGGTGATACTCTTGAAAAAAACAAACCTTAAGAAAATGTGGGTCATTTTCGCCAACGTTGCCCTGGCTAGCTTTATCACCGTATTTCTAGTCGGACTAGCAATTGTCATCTACTATGTGAGCTCGGCTCCAAAATTGACAGAAGAGGCACTTACTGCGACGGTTTCCAGTAAAATTTACGACAAGGATAACAAACTAATTGCCGATTTGGGATCAGAGAAACGCTCCAATGCCAAAACTTCTGAAATTCCAAAGGATTTAGTCAATGCAATTGTGGCTATTGAAGACCAGCGCTTCTTCAGCCATCGCGGAATCGATGTCATTCGGATTGCAGGTTCCTTTGTCAACAACTTAAAGGGAGGGAAACTCCAAGGTGGATCGACCCTTGACCAGCAATTCATCAAGCTGACCTATTTCTCAACGTCAACTCAGGATCAAACCATTAAACGGAAAATCCAAGAAGCCTGGTTGGCTCTTCAATTGGAACGCCGCAACACCAAGCAAGAAATTTTGACCTACTATATCAATAAGGTCTTTATGGCGAATGGCAACTATGGGATGAAGACTGCCGCAAAAGCCTACTACGGAAAAGAGTTAAAAGAGCTCACTCTTCCACAGTTAGCACTCTTGGCAGGTATGCCTCAAGCACCCAATCAGTATGATCCTTACACCCAGCCAGAAGCGGCTAAGTACCGTAGGGATCTAGTCTTGCAACAGATGCTCGGGCAAAAATATATTTCCCAAGAACAGTATGAGACTGCAGTCCTAACAGATATCACTGACGGCTTACAACCTCTCACCAATACTTCCGCTTACCCACTTTACATGGATAACTACCTCAAGGAAGTCATCGAGGAAGTCGAAGCACAAACTGGCTACAATCTACTCACTACAGGACTGGATGTCTATACGAATGTCGATGTGGATGCTCAAAGACAGCTCTGGGATATTTATAACTCTGGCAACTATGTCAACTACCCTGATGAAAACTTCCAAGTCGCCTCTACCGTAGTCGATGTCTCAAATGGATACGTCGTTGCTCAGCTCGGATCCAGAAACCAAGCTAGCAATGTTTCATTTGGTACCAACCAAGCAGTTGAAACCAACCGCGACTTCGGCTCTACCATGAAACCTATCACCGATTATGCGCCTGCTCTTGAATACGGCATCTATAAATCAACCGCCGATGTCATTCTTGATGCGCCCTACAATTACCCCGCTTCTACCACACCTGTCTATAACTGGGATCGGACCTACTATGGTTCGCTAACCTTAAAAGCAGCCATTCAATATTCACGAAATGTTCCTGCTGTTAAGACATTAGAAGCCGTTGGCTTAGACAAGGCTCATAAGTTTTTAAATAGTCTAGGTATCTTTTATCCAGAACTGCTCTATTCAAACTCCATTTCAAGCAATACGACAGATGCCAGCTCTAAGTATGGGGCAAGTAGTGAGAAAATGGCGGCCGCCTACGCTGCCTTTGCCAACGGTGGTACCTATTACAAGCCACAATACGTCAACAAGATTGTCTTTAGTGACGGTAGCACAAAAGAATTTGCTCCCGAAGGCAACCGGGTCATGACAGCTGAAACAGCTTATATGATGACCGATATGATGAAGAGCGTCTTGACTTACGGAAATGGGTTGAACGCTGCAATCTCAGGCCTTCCTCAAGCAGGTAAGACTGGTACCGCCAATTATACAGATGCGGAGATGGAGGCGATTCTCGCTAACAATGAAGCAGCCAACTACAGCTCATTCGTTGTTCCTGACGAAAATTTTGTAGGCTATACCACACGTTATGCCATGGCTGTTTGGACAGGGTATACCAATCGACAAACGCCAATCTTAGACAATGGTATTCCTATTGCAACAGATGTTTACCGCAACATGATGGCCTATCTCAATCCGATTGATACTGCTAGTGATTGGGAAGCTCCAGATGGTATCTATCGATACGGAGGATATTGGTACTTGGAAGGAAGTGCTCCTCAATATACCTATACTCCAAACACTAACACAACTCCAAGTAGTACGACTTCAACTTCTAGCTCTTCGGATGCAAACTCTACAACCACGAGCAACACAGAGACACCAACTAGTCAGACTACTGAACAACCACAGACAAGCACTTCAGCTACGACAACACAAGAACAGCCACCTTCTTCTAGCCCAACGCCAAGTGCTTCACAATAAAAATGAACAGGGACAGATGTCGATGATTCGACATCTGTCCCTGTTCATTTTGGGATATCCTTTCACAAAGAATGCTGTAGGAAATTGCAGAATTTCTGGCGAGTATGAGTTTTTCTTTTTTCCACATTTATGATAAGATAGAACTATGAAACCTGAAGAATTTTACACCGCCTTAGAAGCACAAGGCTTCCCTTTAACAGATAGACAAAAAGAGCAATTCGCCCTCTATTTTACCCGCTTGGCTGAGTGGAATGAAAAGATTAACCTAACAGCTATTGTAGATGAGGAGGGGGTCTACCTCAAGCATTTCTATGATTCGCTTGCCCCTATCCTGCAAGGACATCTCACAGCCGTGCCAACTCGCCTTCTTGATATTGGAGCAGGAGCAGGCTTTCCTAGCCTCCCCATGAAAATCCTCTTGCCTGAACTGGATGTTACGATTATCGATTCCCTCAACAAACGCATTCAGTTCCTTACTCATTTGGCTCAAGAATTACAGCTGACCCAAGTCCACTTCTACCACGGACGGGCAGAAGATTTTGCCCAAGACAAGAACTTCCGAGCGCAATTTGATGTTGTGACTGCCCGAGCAGTGGCACGCATGCAGATTCTAGCTGAGTTGACCATTCCCTTTCTCAAGGTCAAGGGCAGACTGATTGCCCTCAAAGCCTCGAATGCCGAAGATGAACTGAGCCAAGCAAAACAAGCGCTAACCCTACTCTTTGCCAAGGTCATCGAAAAGGTAGACTATCTCCTCCCAAATGGAGACCCTCGAACCTTAACCATTGTGGAAAAGAAAAAAGAAACCCCCAATAAATACCCCCGAAAAGCAGGCATGCCCAACAAACGACCACTATAAAAGAAAATGAGATGAACAACTCATCTCATTTTCTTTTATTTTATTATCTCCAAGGATTGTAAAAACGACCACCATTGACGGCAAATAAGATGCCTGTTAGGATCAGGATTGCTAGAGCTAGCACCAACACCAGATAATCCTTTGTCCCAAGGGCTTGGTAGGTATACCACGTTCGTTTTTCATTTCTGCCAAAGCGGCGCAACTCCATGGCTGTTGATATGGTATCAATACGCGAAAGAGAACTAAAAATCAGCGGAATCACGAGAGCGAGATTGCCCTTGATACGCTCTATCAATCTCCCTTTTTTGGATAATTCAACTCCTCGCGCCTCCTGCGACATCCGAATGGTGTAAAATTCTTCCTGAATATCGGGAATATAGCGCATGGTCAAGCTGACGGAATAGGCTACCTTGTAAGAAATGCCCAGCTGATTCAAACTCGAAGCAAACTGACTCGGATGCGTGGTCATCAAAAAGATAACCGCAAGGGGAATCGTACAAAAATACTTTAACAGCAGATTGAGAAGATAAAATAGCTCTTGACTGGTCATATTATAGGTACCAATTCCCGACCATAGAACGGTTTTAGCACCGTACAAGTCCACCCCATATTCTGGAGCAAACAGGTAAACCATGACCGCATTCATCAAGGCGAAAATGGTTGTCAGGATAAGAACAAAGGATACATCTTTGATGCGAATCTGTGACGCCTTAAACAGACAAAGTGACAAAATCGCGATAGCAAACACCAACCGTGTGTCGTAGGTAATCATGGCTGCTATCGAGACGAGAAGGAAAAAGACAAGTTTGCTGACAGCGGACAAGTCATAAATGAGGCCATGACCTGCCCGATAGCCAATGATATTCACACCTTTCATCTACTCTTTCCTCTCTCTTTCCATGTAAAATTGGGTCAAGGCCAGCGCATCGACACCTAGTTTTTCCGCCAAGTGGAAGATACTGGTTTCTTTCAAGTTCGCAGCTTCAATAATATCTTGATTGGTCAAAATCTGAGCCGGATGAGCGGCCGCTACGATCTGTCCATCCACTAAGACAATCGCACGATCAGAATAGTCCAACATCAACTGCATATCGTGGGTAATCATGATAATGGTATGCCCTTGGCGGTTCAAGTCATCAAGGAAATCCATAATTTCTGTATAATTTCGCTGGTCCTGACCTGCTGTCGGCTCATCTAGTAAAATAATCTCTGGATTCAAGACCAAGATAGAAGCAATCGTGACGCGCTTTTTCTGCCCGAATGAGAGTGCCGAAATCGGCCACTTCCGAAAGGCATATAGACCACAGGTTCGAAGCACTGCCTCAACCTTCTCCGTCACTTCTTCTTCTGCCACTCGTCTCAAGCGCAACCCCAGAGCTACCTCGTCAAAAATCATGGTCTGACTAATCATCTGGTTGGGATTTTGTAAGACATAGCCAATGCGCCCCGCACGCTCCTTTATAGAATCAGCAGCAACCGATTGCCCATTCCACATCATCTCACCCGATACCTCGACAAACTGGCACAAGGCCTTGGCAAGGGTTGACTTTCCTGCCCCATTCTTCCCGATAATCGCTAAGCGCTCTCCCCGACGAATGGAGAGGGTAACATCCTTAAGTACCTCCCTATCGCCATAGGCAACCCGCAAATTCCTCACTTCTACCAAGGGGGAATCGACCTTTTCTTCCACAACAAACGCAGGTAGGGCTTCTACTTGGACATCTGCCAAGGTCAACTGCTCCACACTCGTCACCGCTGCCTCCTGCTCCAAATCATAGCCCAACTGGCGCAAAGTGGTCAGATAAAGGGGTTCCCGAATGCCATTTTCCCCTAGCAAGCCCGAACGAAGTAGAGGATCAGGAGCACCATTGTACAAAATGCGTCCCTCATTGACCAAGACGATTCGGTCCACCTGACGGTGGAGGACATCTTCTAAACGGTGTTCGATGATAATGGTCGTCGTTCCCTGCTCCTGATGCAGACGATCAATCAGCTCAATCGTCTCTTGACCCGATTTGGGATCAAGATTAGCAAGCGGCTCATCAAAGAGCAAAATCGGGCTTTCATCAATCAAAACGCCTGCTAGACTGACCCGTTGCTTTTGCCCACCAGATAAATCCTGCGGTCTGTGGTGCAGTAAAGCCCGCAAATCCAAACGTTCCGCCCAGAAGTCAATCCGTTCCCGTATCTCATGCAAGGGGGTGACATCATTTTCAAGGGCAAATGCCAAATCCTCTGCTACACTGAGTCCGATAAATTGCCCATCCGTATCCTGTAAGACGGTACTCACAAAAAGGGATTTTTCATAAATCGACAACTCAAAGGCATCTTTCCCATCAATCCGTATATTTCCCGTCTTTGTTCCTTGATAGATATTGGGAATAATTCCATTCAAACATTGACCCAGAGTTGATTTCCCAGAACCAGATGGTCCTATAATCAAGACTTTCTCTCCCTGATAAATGGTCAAGTCAATTTCTTGCAAGGTCGCTTCCTGTTGAGCATCGTACTTAAAACTAAAGTTTTCAAACTCAATGATTGCTTTTCTCATCAATGCACCTATCTCATTTCTTCTATAGTTCCTAGCCCTTGAGCGGTTCCTTCAAGTGACTATGTAACAACTCCTACCCTACTATTCTATCATAAAATCACCTTGAAACCGCATAGTTTTTTAATATGAAGCGCTATAGCCTCATCCTTAGCCTACATACACAGTGGGAACCCCTCGTATGCTATCTCCTTGATACTCAAAAAAGCACCTCAATGCTAGATGAACGGTCTAAGCATTGAGGTACTGTTTTCTCTTTATTGTGCCACCAGTTCATCGAGGGATTCGCCTATCGCTGCCAAGCGCTCCGCGACCTCTTTCTGGGTCAAGCCGTGTTCTGCAACATAGCGATTGCGTGGGTGGACACGGCATTTGTGTGAGCAACCACGGAGGTATTTGTGCTCATTTGCTTCTGAGGTCAACATCCGACGGTTACAGAATGGATTGCCACAGTTGACATAACGTTCACATGGAGTCCCGTCAAACCAATCTTTTCCGACCACGACTGGGTCTACATGGTTGACATCAACAGCGATTCGCTCATCAAAGACATACATTTTCCCGTCCCAAAGCTCGCCACGAACTTCTGGGTCTTTTCCATAGGTCGCAATACCACCGTGTAGTTGACCGACATCCTTGTAACCTTCACGAACCATCCAGCCTGAGAATTTCTCACAGCGGACACCACCTGTACAGTAAACGACCACACGCTTGTCCATGAATTTTTCCTTGTTATCCCGAACCCATTGTGGTAATTCACGGAAGTTGCGAATGTCTGGGCGAATGGCACCGCGGAAGTGACCGAGATCATATTCGTAATCATTACGTGTGTCAAGAACGACCGTATCTTCATCTAAGAGGGCCTCTTTAAATTCTTGTGGTGAAAGGTAGGCACCTGTCGTTTCGAGTGGGTTGATGTCCGTATCAAAATCATCATCCTCTAAGCCCAAATGCACAATCTCTTTCTTGTAGCGCACAAACATCTTCTTGAAAGCCTGCTCTTCTTCCTCATCAATCTTAAACCACAAGTCCTCCATACCCGGAAGTGAGTGGACATAGTCTATGTATTTTTGGGTGGTTTCATAATCACCTGAAACCGTCCCGTTGATTCCCTCATCTGCCACAAGGATACGACCTTTTAAGCCGATTGATTTACAAAATGCCAAATGCTCCGCTGCAAATTCTTGCGCATGTTCAATCGGAACGTATTTATAATACAGTAAAACGCGAATATCTTTTGCCATAAGATTTCTTCTCCCTTTTCTTTCTAAAAATTATCTGAATTTTATCATTCATTATCATTATACTTTGCATACACAATTCAAGGCAATTTATTTGCCCGCAAATACAAAACAAAACCCGTCCAGCTTGAACTGAACAGGTTGTATTTCATAAGACTTACTCATCTTTCGACAAGCTGTTGTTTTTCACCTGGGTTTGGGCATATACTGCTAGCAAGATTGTACCTGCAACACCAACAGTAGCCGCATTGACACCTCCTGCAACCACTCCCTGCGTAAAGACCTTGTTGGCAGGCTCATGGTAGACCCAGATGTCCAAAACCGGTGCTAGGACACCCCATACCAAGAGATTTGCCAGAATTTGCACACCATTGAACAGGAGCATATCCTGAACGGTAAACACACCTTGGTGAATGCGCAAGCGGTATTTCAAGATGCCAACAATCGAGCCAAAGACTCCTGAAGCAAGAATCCAAGACCACCATGGACCATATTGAAGAGAATCTTTTAGAGCATGACCGATGAAGCCAACTAAGAAACCAACGATTGGACCAAAGAGAACAGCTAACAAAGACTGAACAGCGTATTGAAGTTGCACATTGGTATTGGGAATCCCCACTGGGATATTGATCAGCAAGCTAATCACGACAAACAAGGCCGCTCCGATACCGGTTCCTACAACTGTTTTAATCGAATTATTTTTCATAGATACTCTCCTTTTTATCTCCTAAACACTCATTTTCTTAATTTCAATATGCCAGTTTTGTCCAACACCAACATTATAGGCCTTGGCAAAGGAACCTTGGTTGATAGCAAGACCCACACGGTAGAGGGAATTGATATACAGCAAAGGCTGACCGATACGGACATCCGCAAAGGACTTGCCATAGGTCACTTGGTTTTGATAGACCAGCATATCATTGTTGTAAATGGTAACCTCAAAACGATCGCCAAAGGTTGGCTCAAGACTATAAAACTCCTCACGTGTAATTGATGTCCACAGCGAACCAAAGCGGACATCCAAGATGTCGATTGCCCCTTTCACAAAGTCTGCCCCTACTTCTGTTGCAACGGTTGGAATTTCGACAATATCTGCCACCTCTAGCTCAGGTCCTACCTCCTCAAAGCCGATATGCCCTGACGCCAATTTTGCCCCTGTATAGGCATAGACGTCCCGACCATGGAAGGTGTAGGAATGTTCGGTATTGGCACGGCGGTTGGCAACCTCTGAAATCTCACGCACCGCCTTAATCCCCACATGTTGCTTGATGAAAGACAGGGTACCATTATCAGGCGTTACAATATAGTGGTTCTGCTCTGTCAAAGCGACCACACTCTTTCGCTTTGAACCAACCCCAGGATCAACAACAGATACAAAGGTCGTTCCCTCAGGCCAGTACTCTACAGTCTGAAAGAGGCGGTAAGAACCTTCAAAAATATTGTAAGGCGTAATATCGTGGGTTAGATGATGAACCACCAAATCACGCGATTCTTGAAGCGCCACCCCAATCATGGCTGACACCGCTCCGTCAACCAAACCAAAGTCCGATTGTAACACAAGTAAGTTATTTGACATAGTTTCTCCTATTCCTAACATGATTCTTCTATCATACCAAAAAATGACCAACTTGACCAATACCAAAACTTTATGATAGGTCATAGTTCGTCTCTATGCTCTGACACTTGTATACCTCAAACGAAGGCAGCCTCAGCTAGCGAACATCAACAATAGACGAGAAGCGGTAGCACTGCTCCTTATTTCTAATACTCTTTGAAAATCAAATTCAAACGTCGTCAGCGTCGCCTTGCCGTACGCTAGTACAGCCTTCGGCTTGCTTCCTAGTTTGCTTTTTGATTTTCTTTGAGTATAAAGAAGACGCTATCCCCTTACGTTTGATGGAGTATGAGCCATTAGATTGAATCAATAAAAGAGGTTGGTCCTCCAACCTCTTTGTATCATTAGGCAACAATCGCTTTTGCGACTTCTTCTGTCGTCATGCGGGAGAAGTAGTGAGTGGTATCGATGGTTTGGAGTTTTGCCAGCACATCTGCATATTCATAACGCGTTCCGATGAGTAATTCCTCAATATCTGCGACATCTCCAATTCCAAAGAAATCCCCGTAAATCTTTATTGATTCAATGATTGATTTTTCCGCCTTAACGTAGGTCGTGATTTTCCCAGCAGGATAACGGACACTGCGCTCTACTGTATACTCTGGTGTCTGACCGAAGGTCCAATCCCACGTTGCAAACTGGGTATCACGAATTTCTTGGATTCGGGTCAATTCAGCCTCTGACAGGACATATTCATCCATATCAGGATACTCCCGCTTCATTTGGTTCAAAATCGCTTCCTTGAACTCTAACACGGTCATTTTTTCTGGTAATTCCTTGTTGATATTGGTCACACGCGCACGGACTGATTTAACTCCTTTTGATTCAATCTTATCCTTGCTGACCTTCAAGGCATCTCCTAGAACCGTCATATCGACATCAAAGAGCAGGCAGCCATGGTGCATCATCCGCCCCTTGGCATAGGCTTGGGCATTCCCACAAATCTTCTTGCCGTCAATTTCAAGGTCATTGCGTCCTGTAAAATCAGCCCGAACCCCCAAGGTTGCAAGCGTGTCAATGACGGGTTTGGAGAAGGTCTTAAAATCAAAGGCTCCCTCGTCTGCCTTATTGGAGATAATGGTATAGTTCAAATTGTTCAAATCATGGTACACAGCACCACCGCCTGACAAGCGACGAACAACATGGATTCCATGGGAATCCGTATATTCCTTATTGATCTCTTGAATCGCATTTTGATGCTTCCCAATGATAATCGCAGGCTCATTGATCCACAAGATAAAAATTTCATCAATCTGGGTCAATTCCTTGAAAGCATAGGCCTCTAGGGCAATGTTGTAAGCAGGGTCGTTACTATTATTGACAATGTATTGCATCGTATACTCCTCATCTTTATCTCAAAACTAGTATAAGGCAAACGCTACCAAAATACAAGTAATTGCTCCTCATCTTTCCTATAAACTAAGTAGTTCTTCTCAACATTCCTATTTTTCCATAACTTCTGTAGACTGTACCTGCATGATAGATACGAAGGCTCCCCACTAAAAAATAGGATAGCCCCTCAGAGCCTAGGCAAATCCTCTAAGCGAAAGAGGATGATAGAGCAGTGTTTCTAAGAGGTTTATAGTGAATTGTATAAAGGTTAGGACATCGTTCAGTCGCTTTGATGAACGCCAGGCTCCTTTCCTTGTCCTATTCCTTTCTCAATCCACTATCTATTTTAGCGAAAGAAAAAAGATTGAAGAAAATGAGTCGAGATAGACATTTTCTTCAATCTGAGAGGATGGGACCTCTTTCTGATTTCTTATTTGCGTTTTGGTGGGTTGTGAATCGCCACTCCCAAGACATCCAAGAAGGCTTCATACATCACTTCTGAGAAGGTTGGGTGTCCGTGGATAGATGCAGCAACATCATCTACGGTCAATTCGGATTCCATGATAGTCGCTGCTTCGTTAATCATTTCAGCTGCTACTGGACCGATGATGTGGACACCGAGGATTTCATGGTATTTCTTATCCGCAATGACTTTGACAAATCCGTGTGCTTCGTTTGAGGCAATGGCACGACCATTACCAGTAAAGCTACATTTACCAACCAAGATGTCGTTACCATATTGCTCGCGTGCTTGATCTTCAGTCAGACCAACCATGGCAATTTCTGGATGGGTGTACACCGCTGCTGGCGTGAAGTCCAATTTCGCCTTGTGGTGGTTCCCTTTAATCGCGTTTTCGGCTGCCACTTCCCCCATACGGTAAGCAGCATGTGCCAACATTTTCGTACCGTTGACATCACCGGGTGCATAGATACCTGGAATGGAGGTTTCTTGGTAGGCATTGACCTTGATACGCCCGCGATCCATTTCAAGATTGAGATTTTCAAGACCTGCTAATTGTGGCACACGTCCGATAGAAAGGAGGGCCTTTTCAGATACGATTTCCGAGCCGTCGTTCAATTTAATGGTTAGTTGATTGTTGGCTTCAATAATTTCAGAGACACCAACCGAAGTCAAGAACTTCATGCCTTTCTTAGAAAGAACTTTTTGAAGTTCGATCGACACTTCCCGATCCATACCCGGAATAATGCGGTCTGCCATTTCAACAACGGTTACCTCTGTACCGTATGACGCATAGACAAGCCCTAGTTCCACTCCGACAACTCCACCTCCCATAACAGTGAGAGATTTTGGAATTTCACGAAGATCAAGGATGTCATCTGATGTCAAGACCAGTTTAGAATCAATTCCTGGAATGTTGATGCGAGATACTTTTGAACCTGTCGCAAGGACAATGCTCCGACCTTTAATGGTTTGGCTACCAATGGTAACCGTCTTATCAGGATTTACTTGACCAAGACCATTGAAGATCGTTACCTTATTTGCTTTTAAGAGACCCTGTACACCGCCTGTCAAGGTCTTGACAACTGAGTTTTTGAAGTCTACTGTCTTATCCATATCAATGGTGTAGTTAGTGGAAGCAAGGTTGATACCACGCCCAGCCGCAATCTTCAAGCCGTCAAGAATCTCTGCATTTTTGAGATAGGTTTTTGTTGGGATACAGCCCTTGTTCAAGCAAGTTCCACCAAATTCTGATTTCTCAACAATCGCAATTTTTCCGCCAAGTTGCGCACCACGAATAGCTGCATAGTAACCCGCAGGTCCTCCACCGACAACAACCATATCATATTCGTCTGCTGCAAGTTCGGCTTTTGGTGCTGCTGGCGCTGCCGCTGGTGCCGTCGGTACTTCCAGTCCTGCTGCTTTCAAATCAGCAGTTGCTTGGGCAACAGCTGCCGCTGGTGCCGCACCTGCATCCACCACTTCCCCTTCTGCACCGATGTAGCCGATAACTTCGGTTACAGGGACTGTTTCACCGTTTCCACGGACGATTTTTAACAGAATACCAGAATCTTCTGCTTCCAATTCCATGCTGGTCTTATCCGACATCATCTCTAAGATAACGTCCCCTTCATTGACCACATCACCTTCTTGTTTTTTCCACTCGATGATTTCGCCTTCCTGCATGTCAACGCCAAGTTTTGGCATAATAATTTCAACTGCCATATCTAAGATACCAAGAGCTTAAAATGCCAAGTGAAAATAGGGAATCTGACGAGTGAAAAGCTCCAGTGGAGGTTTTCAGCCTAATCTCTAAAGGCATACCATACCTTTAGAGTTAGGAAGATTCATCTTTTTCACGCAGCATTTAGCTCGGGTTCAATTACACGCACGTACGAACCCTTTTCCTTTCTCTATTTTCTTTAAAAGTTTGAGTTTACAATCTACATTCTTATCAGATAAGAAGTTGCTTTGAATGCGGGCTAAAAGCTCGGAAAAAAGACAGCCTGCCCCTTGTGTCCTTCAAACACTGCGTCAGTCTTCTATTTTTCATTCGCTTTCTTCACGCCCTTATATCAGTTGCTTTGAATGCGGGCTAAAAGCTCGGAAAAAGACAGCCTGCCCTTTGTGTTCTTCAAACACTGCGTCAGTCTTCTATTTTTCGTTCGCTTTCTTCACGCCCTTATATCAGTTGCTTTGAATGCGGGCTAAAAGCTCGGAAAAAAGACAGCCTGCCCCTTGTGTTCTTCAAACACTGCGCCAGTCTTCTATTTTTCGTTCGCTTTCTTCACGCCCTTATATCAGTAATTCCAACGGATTTTCCAGCAAGTGCTTGAGATCTACCATGAATTTCGCACCATTCATACCGTCAATAATGCGGTGGTCAATGGTCAAGCAGAGAGCCATGATAGGGCGGATTTTGATTTCTCCGTCAATGACAACTGGGGTTTGAACCGTTGAGGCAACTCCAAGAATCGCTGAGTTTGGTTGGTTGATAATCGGATTAAAGGTCTTGGTTCCAAACATACCGAGGTTGGTAATCGAGAAGGTTGAACCGAACATCTCTGCCCCTTTCAGCTTCCCTGATTGGGCTTTCTTAATCACATCTTTTGAGGCTATGACAAAGTCTGATAGGCTCATCTTGTCTGCACCATGAACAACCGGTACGACCAAACCATCGTCCAAACCAACAGCAATTCCAAGGTTGACAAACTTGTGCAACTCAATTTCTTGCGCATCATTGATGAGCGACGCATTCATGTAGCGATGCTCTTCTTTCATCAAGGTCCGAGTAACCGCTAGACCAATCAAGTCGGTAAAGGTTACTTTCAAGCCCGTCTTATTCATGATTGGCTCAAGCACTTGCTTGCGAAGCGCCATTAGGTTGGTCATATCAATATCATAGTTAAGCGTAAAGGTCGGCGCAGTCAAGTAAGAGTTGACCATTCCTTTTGAGATGGCCTTGCGCATTGGGCTCATCTTGATGATTTCAACGCCCTCTGGCAATTCCTTGGCTGGTTTTTCTGCCGCCTTAGCTGGCGCTTGTTCAACTGCTGCTGGTTGACTAGCTGCAAGGACCGCAAGGACATCTTCCTTGAGAATCTTCCCATTTACACCTGTTCCAAGAACGTCCTCAAGATTGATTCCCTTATCAGCTGCGATACGACGAGCAAGCGGAGTCGCCTTAGGAGCTGCCCCCTTGAAGTCTTCCACATCTGACTTATGAACGCGGCCATTTGCCCCTGTTCCCGGAACAAGCCCAAGATCAATCTCCAAGTCTCTCGCCAATTTGCGAGCAGCTGGGGTCGCACGAACCTTGCCACCACCTTGGGGTTTTGTAGCTGGAGCAGGAGCGGCGGCTATAGCCACTGGTGCTGCCTCTGCCGGAGCGCTTTCTGTAGCTGGAGCAGGAGCTGAACTTGCAGCAACCTCTACGCTTTCACCCTCTGCTCCCAGATAGGCAATGACTTCTGTAACGGGCACTGTTGCACCATTGCCATGAACGATTTTAAGAAGGACACCTGAATCTTCAGCTTCTAATTCCATGCTGGTCTTATCCGACATCATCTCCAAGAGAACATCGCCTTCATTGACAACATCACCCTCTTGTTTTTTCCACTCGATGATTTCACCTTCCTGCATGTCCACACCGAGTTTTGGCATGATAATTTCTATTGCCATGTAATCTTCCTTTCTGTTCTTTCCATTCTTTTTCAATTACGAAAACAAGGGAGCGACGGCTTTGAAGTTCAAAACCGTCTATCTTGCTCTTACCCTTTATTTACTTGTTTGTAAATAGCAGCCTTAATCTTTTCAACATTTGGTAATACTGCATTTTCAAGAATGTTTGCATAAGGAACTGGAACATCATCAGAAGCGATACGAATCACAGGTGCATCGAGGTAATCAAAGGCTTCACTTTCTGTGATAATAGAAGCAATCTCACCGATGAAACCACCTGTCTTATACGCATCATTGACAAGAATCACCTTTCCAGTTTTCTTAACAGAATTGATAATCAAGTCCTTGTCCAGAGGGATGAGCGTACGTGGGTCAACCACTTCGACACTGATTCCCTCTGCGGCTACTTCATCCGCTGCTTGAAGGACGCGCTCCAACATGCGACCGTAAGACACGATCGTGACATCTGTACCCTCGCGCTTGATGTCCCCTTTTCCAAGTGGAATGTAGAAGTCTGGATCAAGGTTGACTTCTTCTTTCTTACCGTAGAGCGCCTTTGGCTCTAGGAAGATAACAGGATTGTTATCCAAGATAGAGGATTTCAACAAGCCTTTTGCATCGTTGGCTGTACCTGGCGCAACCACCTTGATACCCGGAATGTGGGTCAACCATGCTTCAAGAGATTGTGAGTGCTGGGCAGCTGACCCAATCCCTGAACCTGACGCCACACGGAAGGTAACAGGTGTTTTCAAGCCACCACCAAACATGTAGTTGGTTTTTGCGGCTTGGTTCACAATCGCATCAAGGGCAATCGTGATAAAGTCCATGAAAGTCAAGTCGACAATTGGTCGCAGACCTGTCTGAGCGGCGCCGACTGCTGAACCTGCAATCGCTGCTTCTGAAATCGGTGTATCGCGGACGCGTTTTTCACCAAATTCTTCCAACATTCCAACAGAGGTACCGAAGTCTCCACCGTAGATTCCTACGTCCTCTCCCATCAAGAATACGCGTTCATCCTTGCGCATTTCCTCGCTTTGCGCCAAGTTAATCGCTTCACGCAAGGCCATTACTTTTGTTTCAGTCATGTTTTTCTCCTAGAAAATATCAAATCTTACTTGTTCCACAGAGGAACACTTGCTCCTGTTTCCTCGTTTGAGGGATTAGTCCACAAAAACATCTTCGTATGCAATCGAAATGTCTGGTTCTGGGCTTTCTTGGGCAAACTTCACAGATGCTTCTACTTCTTCTGCAACTTGCGCCGCAATGGCATCTAATTCTTCATCTGTTGCGATCTTGTTTTCTGTCAAGTAGGCACGGTATTTCTTCAGAGGATCTTTTGCCTTCCAAGCATCTACCTCTTCTTTGGTACGGTAGACACCGGCGTCGGCAGTTGAATGCCCAAACCAACGGTAGGATTCAACCTCCACAAGGGCAGGACCATTTCCAGCACGAACATACTCAATCACTTCGTGCATTTTTTCATAAACAGCTACCACATCATTTCCGTCTTCCACGTAATGCCCCGGCATACCATAAGCATCCGCACGTAGGTAAAGATGAGGAATTTTAGTAGAGTAGGTAATATCTGTTGAAATACCATACCGGTTGTTGATAATGAAGAAGATTACTGGTAAATTCCAAACAGCAGCCAAGTTCATGGACTCATGGAAACTCCCCTCATTGGTCGCTGAATCTCCTGAAAAAGCAATGACAATGTTATCTGTCCCAAGATATTGTTGGCTCAGTGCCGCACCAACTGCAAGAGCATAACCACCACCAACAATCCCGTTAGTGCCATAGTTTCCTTTTTCAAGATTTGCCAAGTGCATGGAACCACCACGCCCTTTTGAGGAGCCAGTTGCCTTACCAGCAAGCTCAGCCATCATGGCATTGATGTCAATTCCTTTGGCAATGGTCTGCCCATGTCCACGGTGATTTGAGAAGATAATATCTTGATCTGTCAAGTCCGCAATAGCTCCGACTGAAGCGGCTTCTTCTCCGACCGAGAAGTGGGTCATCCCTTGTACAAATCCACGGCGGACCAGTTTATTCAATTTCATATCCACATCACGGATTTGCTGCATTTTTAAAAACATATCTAAATGTTTTTCTTTTGAAATAGATACCATAATTTCCTCCAAAGTTATTCTGTTTCCCTTCTATCATAATCAAAAAATTCACAAATAGCAAATAATTTAACCGTTTTCTATTTTGCAAAAACCCTGAATTCGTGCATTCTTTCACAAATAAGAGCACGCATGCTCTGCTGATATGTTTCTTTTTTCACAAACTTTCCTACCATTGAATATTCCCGACTTTTATGATAAGATGAGCGTGGAGGGCACTATGGATTTTGATTTATTTTTATTGATTTGCAACTACATCGGCAGCATGTCATTTGCCGTTTCGGGAACGATTAAGGGCTTTAAGAAAAAACTGGATATTTTTGGTATCACCCTGCTTGCGATAATTACTGCCATTGGCGGGGGTGTCATTCGCGATACCATGGTGAACCGAGTGCCTGCTGCTCTCGTGGAACCCTCTTCTATCTATCTCTCGATTCTCGTATCCATTATCATGTACCTCTTTGTCATCATGAAGAAAAATGAATCTCCACGCGACAAGACCCTGTATCAACTTCTAAGTAAGATCAACCTTGTCTTTGATGCCATTGGCCTCGTCATCTTTGCCTTGATTGGGGCAAGTACTGGCGTGGAGCTAGGGCTAAATGTTATGACCACTGGTATTCTGGCAGGTCTGACAGGCGTTGGAGGCGGTATTGTCCGTGATTTACTAGTCAATGAAACACCTGTTGTCTTAAAAGAAGATGTCTACGCCGTCCTTGCTCTCTTGACAGGCATGAGCTACCACATCCTCGTCCTTGACTGGAAACTAGCCCGAATCCCTGTCTTTATCAGCCTCTTCTTCCTCTTTCTCCTTATCCGCCTACTCGTTATTAAATACCACATCAATCTACCCAATATGGAAAAACCAAACAAAAAACGCTGAAATCCAGCGTTTTTTTCTTCCAATCTTATCACTATAGTGGATTGAGAAAGGAATAGGACAAGGAAAGGAGCTGCAAATAGAACTGGCGTTCATCAAAGCGACTTAACGATGTCCTAACCTTTATTCAATTCACTATATTACCAACCACCCGGACGCTTGCCCGCTCCGCGGTCACCGCCAAAGCCACCACCAGGCCCTGTTGCAACGATTTCAGTCTGTTTTTGCCCATTAACCGTCACATCACCACCTGTAAAGGTAACGGACCCGTCAAAATCAAAGGCTGAGGTTGGCGCCGTGATAGCGATAGTTCCGCCCGAAATAGACAAATCACCATTGGAATCAAAGGCATCTGTATCACCCTGCCCCACCGTCACACGAGTCGTACCGCCTGTGACCTTGATAAAGATGTCTGCCCCCATGACGTCACTTGCGGCATTGATACCGTCATCGGTTGACGTCACCTCAATCCTACCACCGTTAATGGTCACATTGGTAGCTTCCAGCCCCTCGGTACTCTTTGTGACGGTCACTTGACCGTCATCTATGGTCAAACTGGATTCTGCCTTAATCGCATCATCACCTGCCTGAACAGTGACGGACCCACCTGTAATCTGGACATTTCCCTTGGTTGTATCCTGATCATTATTAGACTTAATTCCATCACCCGCTGCACTCACCTCAATAGTGCCACCTGTAATCGTCACCGAATCTTTCCCGCGGATACCGTCGTCAACAGCGGTGACCTGAATGTTCCCCGCCTCAATCAGGAGGTCATCAGAGGACACAATCCCGTCCTCAAAACTCCCCTCAACCGTCAAACTTCCCGTACCGGTAATGGTTAAATCTGCCTTGGAATGGATAGCCCCCTCGATATTACTATCTGTATGTTGCTGGCTATCTGACACGGTATTCTTCGTCCCGTCCTCCAATTCCAACACGACATTGTCCGCTTCTTCTACATAGATTGCTGCGGTCTCTGAACTTGAAATGGTCACCCCCGCCAATACCAGACGGACATTTCCAGTTGTCTTGACCTTTACTCCTGCTGTGGTACTACCTGTCAAGACATAGGTACCTGCTTCTGTAATGGTTAACCCCTCATTCCCCAAGGTTACTTCCTTGGTCGGTAAGCTATCCCAATCAACACTACTAGAGGATTGAGTGGCTAATGGCGTTAGGGTCTGACTTGTTTGCGAGCTAGCAGAAGAGTGGCCGGTAGCCGTTGAGCAGGCTGCAAGCAAGGACATACTCAAAAGCGTGACGGATGATGCGAAGATTGTTTTTACATTCATGTTAAGATTCCTCAATTTCTATATTCTGATACTCGTCAAACATCACATTCTGACGCTGTTGCCTCACCTTGATGAACTCCACGTTCTATCTGCGGTTACAGAGTAGCTAGCCTCGCTAGCTCTATTTCCAGCCTCTCACAATTCTCAATGGTGAGAGCTAGTCAGATGTTGATTTTTATAGAGTATGAATCATCTACGAACATCTCGAATAGACATTCTGTAGACCATCAACATAGAAAAAGTATATCCCTGTTTTCTGAAATAATCTTTAAATTTTTCTGAAAGAAATCTTAACCAACTTCTTAACGCCTCGCTCCTTTGTCCCTAGCCTCAGGGGTTAGGGCAAGTTCCGTTCATCGGGATAAGATGATAACCTACTCTTTGGAATTTCAAAGAGTAGGTTATCGCTGGGTTTACGTTACAGTACTCTCTCCAATAGTCTGAGAGACTATTGGAAGTTGGAAGCAAAACGAGTGTAACTCGTGTCAACACTCAGGCTAAGCACCGGGTGAAAAAGATAGGCAGCTGTTTCGGCTTTAGCCGATTACAGATGAGAATCCCTTTAGTGGATAGGCAGCTATTCTCGCTTTAGCGAGTTACAGCTGTAGCAACTAAATGACTATAACAGTCAATTTAAGATGTCTTCAAGTTCCCTATATCCACCACTTTGTCGCACACTCTTGCCAGCAATTCCGCGTCATGAGAAATCAACAACACCAGTTTCCCCTTGGCTTTTAACAGCTGGAGCTGGGTAGCTAGTTGCTCCATTTGCCCTCTATCAAGACCACTTGAGGGTTCATCAAAAATGATGATGTCCTTATCACTTAATAGGCTGGCTGCAATCATGAGGCGCTGTTGCTCTCCCATTGAGAGACTCATGGGGTGACGACCCAGGAGTTGGGAAAGACGAAAGGCTTTCAAGACCTCGTCATCCAGCTGGGTAGAAGCTCTTCCCAAGGTCAACTCTTTCTCAACCCGCTCTGTCACTAATTGGAGACGCACATCTTGCATGACATAAGCCATTTTAGCCAGACGTTTTCGCTTTTGCAAGACCTGACCCTGCCAGCGAACCACGCCTGTCTTATCCCCCTCTAAGCCCAATAAAGAGCGGGCAAAACTGGTCTTCCCTGAACCATTGGCACCGACCAACCCAACCACCTGTCTAGGCGCTAGCACCAGATGCTCCAGCTGATAGAGGTAGCCTCCTTGGTGATAGACACCAAAATTCTGCACTTCAAGTCCTGAGCGGTCATTGACAAAGGAGCGATCCAGTTCCTCGACACGTGCCTGATAGGAAGCTACATCAGATGTCCGCAAGCCCCACTCCTCTCGCTTTTTCTCCGAATAGGCTAGAAAGACAGGCGCTTCCCACAGCTCTTTTAACTCCCCCTCATAAAAATAAGCATAGGAATCGGCTATCTCGCTGAGATAGGCGAGGCGATGCTCAGCGATAATCAAGGTCTTGCCCTGCTGTTTCAAGGCAAGGAGCATTTCCTGCACTCGCTCTACACCTGTTGCATCTAAATTAGCCGTCGGCTCATCAAAGACCATGATGTCTGTTCCCTGCATGGTGGCACTGGCAATAGCTACAGCCTGCTTTTGCCCACCTGATAGGGATTCCATAGGGCGTTCCAAGAAAGGCTCCAACTGAAAGGCTTTTGTCACCTCTGCCAAGCGCTCCGCAATGTCACTCGCTGTCATCCCTTGGTTTTCACAGGGAAAGACTAGCTCTTGCAGAACCTCTTGGTGGAAAAATTGAGTAGCTGGATTCTGAAAGACCGAGGCTACTTGACTGGCTAAACACTCGACACTCGCCTCTTGATAGGAGAGCTGCCCAATTCGCAGACTTCCCTCAATCTCTCCCTGATAATACCCCGGCACCAAGCCATTGATGAGGTGTAAAAGCGAGGATTTCCCAGACCCACTAGGACCACACAAGACCAAACATTGCCCTTTTTTAAGACGCAAGTCCTCCACTTGACAGGCAAGCCTCTCTCCATGAGCATATCTGAGCCGTAAAGCATGGGCTTCTACCGGAACTTCAGAATAAGAAAACTGAGACACCATACACACACACTCCAATCTAGCCATGTCCAACGAGACTGCACAAATTCACTGGGACGCTTGGTCACCGCAAGCCCCTTGGTCAAGGTCGCAATGGTTAAATCCTGCGCTGAGCGCAAAAGCGACATCAGCAAAGGTACCACGATATACTCCATATAGCGATGAGGCTGCCTCACAATATCACGTTTCCTCAGAAACAGCCCCCGTGTCTTTAAAGACACATGAAGCACCCGGACCTCTTTTTTGATGAGGGGAAGAAAACGAAACATCACCCCCAAGGTCAGCAAAAAACTCTCTGGCAGATGCCATTTTCTGAGACCGTGAATCAGTTCGTAGGCTGAAGTCGTAAGGAGCAGAAAATGCCCAGCCATTAGGGGGACCCAGATATGGCTAAGCATAAAGGTAAAACGAAAGAGCCACATGGGAAGCATCTCCACTCGGCTCATCTGATACACTACAAGATACCCCAGCAGGGTTACCAGGGCCATTTTAAAGCGTCCCACAAGGCAGGCACAGACTGCAAGACCTATTAGCAAATAGGCACGTTCCCCTGCCGTTACATGCATGCCATAGGTGATAGCCGCAAAAATGACCAATATCATCTTGCTTCTGGCATCCAATCTCATTCTAATAACCCCGATTTTTTGAACGACTTCGCCAGCATTCGTTGGCCTACAAAGGCTCCAACCAAGGCTCCAACCACAATCGTCGCAGACAGACCCAACACAGTTGCAGGGATGAAATCCACCATGACACGCGCCACATACTCAGCTGATTTTCCGCGTGCCACAAGACTTGCCTCATAGGCATCTCTCATCAACCACATCAGAATGATTGGCCCTAGATTGCCAAAAGAAAAGACGACAAAACTCACAGTATTGAGCCCTTTTTGCTTGTACTGCCCTTGCTTGGCAATCAGCTCCCCAAAAATCCCAAAGACCAAACTTGGTAAAAAGGCAGCTGTCATATAGCCTGACATAAAAAAGAAACAGGCCATCACCGCACTCACCAAGCTAATAGCACCACATTTTCCGACTTTCGCAAGCAAGAGCATGTAGACTGGACCACCTAAAATAGCCGCAAAGGCTGGAGCATACATCATATTCCCCGAACGGTCAAATAAGGCAGCCACGAGGGTGCCTAGACCCACACAGAGGAAATAGAGAGCCGCAAAAGCTCCCGTCACCATTACATCCTTTACTTTTAATTCTTTCATCATTTTCTCCCTATTCCACGAGGATGGATACATCCCCTTTTCCTAAACAGTCCCATACAGAAGCTCTAGCCCCTGTTTTAAACGATACTATCATACCACGATTAGGCAGCAGTGTCATCTTTCAACAGGAGTTACTAGGCCATTGTCTACACGATACACCTCGTCCGCACAGGCAAGAGTACTTATCCGATGTGAGATAGAAAAACGAAACCGTGACATTCCTGCTTGACCAGTTGAAGAAACAAGGCTTCATTGAGCGAGTCCAGATTACTGGTTGGCTCATCAAAAATATAACAATCTGCCTGCTTTAACAAGGCCCGCATCAATTCCAGTCGCTGAGCTTCACCTGCTGAAAAGCTCGTAGCATCAACAACCGTGTCAAGACCTGCCTCTGCCTCTAACACACGCTCCTTCATCTGACATCTTTCCGCCAAGGAGAGAATGGTTTCATCTGAAATCCCCTTTCTACCTAAGACTAGATTTTCACGAATAGTCTGTTTAAAAATCTGAGGATTCTGGGGAACATAAGCAAAGCGTGCTTGCAGGTGGCTAGGATGTAAATTCTGACTATCCCAGTTGTTCAAGCGAATATGGCCCGCCTGCCAATCATACCAACGCATCACCAGTTTCATCAAGGTTGATTTCCCCGCACCTGACGGGCCAACAATACCGATTATTCCTCCTTTTTCAAAAGCAACAGACAACCCGTCATATACCTTCTTTTCGTCATCGTCTGCATAGGCGAATTGCAGGTCACAGATGTCAATCTCATCGATGCTTTCCGGCAAAGGAACCCCTTCCTTGTCTCGCTCAGGTTCATCAAGCAGGGCAAAGAGATTGCGTCCCGCATTCATCGCCCGTTTAAATCCTAATGGCAGACGACTGAGCTCCAAAAATGGAGCAAAAGAACTAACAAAAGCTACCAGTAAGGACAAGCCTGTAATAGGACTGACTTGCTCCGCTTGGGTAAACACCAGCGTTCGCCAAGCAAAGATTGTCGTACCGAGTCCAATGACCGCAAAACTATAAATCTGTTGCATAAAGTTGGTCTGAGCTACCTGTCTTTCTTTGGCATTCACTCGTTGGCTTTGTTGCTGCAAAGTATGGGTGTAGGTAGCCATTTTCTGGAATTGCAACAAGTCCTTGACCGCTTTCAATCCCTGGAGGAAGGAAGCGACATAGACCTGTCGCTCTTGATGTTGCTCCCGTAAAATCGGTGTCAGACGCTTCGCAAATTGATTCGGTAAAATAAGAGCAAGCAGGGCATAGGTCACAAGTGCTACACTAGCCAATTCTAGGCCATATACTGCAAAACCGCCTAGCATCAGGAGGGCAACTAGAATTCCTGTTAAAATAGGCGCCAAGGTATGGGCAAAAAAGATTTCCAAGGCCTCAATATCCTCGCCAATCATCTTGAGCTGGACACCACTATCCTGACGGTCTAATTTGCCTGGTGCCAACCTCCGTAATGTAGCAAACACCATTTTTCGAAAAGTAGCCAGACTATGAAAGGCCACGTAGTGCCCAAAGTAATGCTCACCATATCGGAACGCACCACGTAGCAGGGCTAGGACAATCAAGACTAGGAGAACGAGCCACGACGGTGTTTCACCCCTCGCTAGAGCCTGCCCTGCTACTTGCACCAACAGAACAGGAATAGCTAGGGTCGTCATAAAGCCCATGACCGCAAAGATAACTGCAAGGGAAACCAAAGGAAACAAGTGGTGCATCGTTTTTAATAAACGCGGAATTAAAATCCGTGTTGGGTACCGTTCTTTATCCATAGACAGCGCCCTCCAATTCTGCCTGAGTATCCACTAGGTGACGAAAGGCTGGATTCTCCCGATACAATTCCTCAGCTGAACCCACAAAACTGTGATGTTCCGCTAAGAACAGCACCTTGTCTGCTAGATAAACCTGTTTCATCTTATGGGTAATGACGACAACGATTGCGGTTTCCGCAACCAGCTGAATCAAGTCATAAATGAATGTCTCATTATCAGCATCCACGTTAGAAGTGATTTCATCAAAGATATACAAGGAACGATTGGCTAGAATTGCTCGCGCACAGATAAGCTGTTGGCGTTGACCAGAAGAAAGATGCTGCCCGTTTTCTCCTACAATCGTATCTAAACCGGCTGGCAAATCATGAATGAATTGCAAAACACCATGTCTATCCATCCACGCCAACATGTCTTCTTTTGTCCATTCGCAAGCCATCGCTAGATTGTCATAGATAGACTGGTTTAAAAGATAGGATTGGCTGGATACATAGAGAACCTGCCGATTAAGAGCTACCTGAGACAAGTGTTCAAGGGAGGTGCCCCCAAAGATAATCTCCCCTTGCTGAGCAATCAGACGTTTCATTAACAAGTGCGCTACAGTCGTTTTTCCTTGTCCAGATACTCCTGCGATACCATAGAGATGACCGGCTGACATGTCAAAGTTAATCTCCTGTAAGACAACCTTTTCTCCATAAGAAAAGGATATATTTTCTAGGCGAGCCCAATCAAAACTCCCTAAAGTCGTCGTAATCTCCACATCTTGCTCCTCTATGCTATCCAAAAAACGAAAAATACGGTCTGCCATTTTTGTATTCATCATGACGAGGTGCATTCCATAGCCCTGCTCTCGGATTGGCGCAAAAAATTCGGTCGCAATCAGGATAAAAAAGATAAACGAAAACAAGGATAAGTGTCCCGCGACCAATTGACTAATCGCCACAAAGCCTGATATTCCAATCCCTAGATACATGACTGCATCCATATAGCCCACTGCTTGCAGTTGAAAGCCTAGCAGTTCCATGGTTGCATCTCTAAACTCTTCTGCTTGCTCATTGAACATTTTCTCATATACGGCATCCGCCTGATAAGAATAGAGCGTATTTAACCCCTGTAAATCATCCAGAAAAAGATTCCCAACATCCATATAAGAAGCCCAGTAGCGATTCATAATACGCTGGGAAGGCTTTTGCATGAGGAGAATCGAAACTGGAATCAACGGAAGTGCCAGAAGAAAAATCAGGCTTCCTATCGGAAATATCCAAGCTACTAATAGCAAGACCGTCGTACAATTCAAATAGGTCCTAAGCGACATGCTGAGATAATGGGAATAGTAGGTATCCAAACTATCGATTCCTTGCGAGGCCACCGTAAAGACATCTGCCGCTGTCGCTGCTGACTCAAATTGACCATCACGTGCCATTAAAACCTCAAAAAAGGACTTCTTCAGTGCATCGCGCGCAAACTGGGAACCAATCCCCTGCAGACGTTTAGCAAACAGTGATACCGCAAAACCAGCCAGATTGATGATGACTAAACGAAACACCAAATCACTGAGATGAAAGGCTTCTTTTGTCATATACGCTGCAAAGGCACGACTTAGCCAATAAAAACTCAGAATCCGTACCAAAAACGGAATCCAAGACAAAAAGGCTGCTAGATAGACCAGATACAGCTTCGGTCGTATCTGCTCCTTCAACCGTGCCAGCAAATACTTTTTCTTCTCTCGTGATAGTTGCTGCGTTTGGCTCATCTTACTACTCCCTCCCCTTGTTTGTGACTATTATAACATTCTTTGAATTATCTGTAAATTCTAATCTTGAAAGAAGATAAGGTTTCTTAGTGGTATTATAATCTTGGGTTGAATGACAATCTTTACACAAAGCTATCTTATTCTCAAACGACTCTGAGTTTTTTCCAAGTTTCTCCACATTAATAAGCTCCTTTTGCTGTTGCGGAGTTGGACTATTCGGATAAATATGAGCAATCTCATAAAGTTTATTACTTTTCTTCTGTCCATTTGGTTGTAAATCTTTTTTGCATAGTGGACATAAAAAATTGACTTCACGTAAATGACGTTTTACATCTGTATCATTTGGTTTCTTTCTCGCAACACAATATCCCATAATTCCCCTTTCTAATATTTTCAGAACAACGCACCGTTAAATTTTCAACTCTATATCTAATATCTTATTAAAAATCTCAAGATACTTTTCTTCATCGTCAACTAATGATAACTTAGCAATTAGTTTAGACACCTCATTGTCACTATCAGTAAAGGCAAAGAAAGTTTGATAGTCTAACTCTAATGCTTCAATTAGCTTATTTAGAGTTTCCAACTTAATATTAGAATTTTGTCCTCTTTCAATTCGACCAAGAGCATTGACATCCATCCCCGCCTTATCAGCTAACATCTCTTGTGTTAGTTGTTTTTTCATCCTCAATTCATAAATTCTGTTAGATACACTTTTCCCTAATGACATAGCACCACTTCCTTTTTTGCTTCTATACACTAAGACTATGACTTATTGGAAATAATTTGTAGATTATAGATGTATTTTTTTGTCAAAAAACAATACTCTAGATTTGTTTTTGTGGTAAAATATAAGATAACTAAGTATTGTTTTAAGAAATAACAATACTTAAAATACTAAAGGAGACTTTTCAAAATGAAAAAGCGAAACAAATATCTATTTATAGGTATAGCACTTTTGGCTTCGACAACAACTCTCTTAGCCTGTTCCAATACCACCAAACCTTCCACAACTACTTCTCACTTTCAAGAGAAAACTTCTTCTCAAAAAACAAAAGAAGTCAGTATCGGAACCTATATAAACCAATCCCAAAAATCTCCCCAGCTTTGGTATGAAATAGACGGTGAAGAAATTATCAAGGGAGTGTATATTTTTGAAGATAATCAAGTAATTTATTATGATACTTCTTACGAAAACACGACAAACACCGAAACAACAATTTCTTCTTCACAATTTAAAACGGACTATGTTGGAAAAAATGTTTATTCAACTGGTCAACATGCCCAAGCCTTCTTTGATAGTTTCTACGGAACAGACACAGCGGAAAAAATTTCTGAAGAAATGCTAACGGATATTATCAAAAAATATGATACTGACGACGGTAATGCAGATGGAATCATTGATGTTACAATTCCAGATACTCTTACTCTTCAAAGCATTTCAACATTATCAGATGATGAAATTATTGAACAGGCTAAAGCATTTGAAAAGGCTAGCACCCATAAACAAGTTATTTTTGAAAAAGTATCACTTGCGCTCAGGCAATTGGTTGACGGAAAAGATACCACCTCAGAAATAAACAAATTGATAGAAATTGAAAATCAATATAACCAAAAGGTCGCATCAGATTATCAATTGAAAATTTTACCTGATGAGGACTTAGAGGAAACATTAGAGGAAACCCTAACAATTCCTGTCAAAAAACTTAGCTATGATAATGTTATTGATTATACTTATATTATTAAAGAAGAGCCTTTCACTGCATATCTAGCTTACTCTCAGTTTGCTTCAAAATCAGTAGATGATGTGAAATATATTGGTTTCCCATCGTTTGTCACAAAGCAAAGAGAAGGAGAAAATGTGACTCTAATTTATGACACCTACGATTTGAGACCTAACAATGTTCAAGTAACTTCAGATAGCGCTGACGATGAAGAATAAGATAAGGAGAAAATGATGAAGAAAATTAAAACACTTTTACTGACACTTACAGCCGTACTGTTACTTACTGCATGTTCCACTAGTAATCAAAGTTTAGATGGAACATATACTTACGAAGAAGATGGAAGTAGCATGACAATCACAATTGATGGCAAAGATGGTTCCCTTAGTATTGAAGCAGGTGATGGCTCAGGCTCACTATTTGTAGACAATATTAGCACAGATTTTACAGTGGACAAAGAAAGCAAAACATTTAATGTAGAAGGAGAAGAACTTGAATATTCTCTTTCAGGAAATACTTTAACTGTAAGTGGAGGTGGCTTCGGAACCGTTAAATTGAAGAGAGAATAAATATAATAATAAGTACCTCTGATTTCAGAGGTACTTATACTTTCTTTACAATCTTGGACAGTAAGCCAGGCAACATTATTTAAGAAACTTAACGGTTCTTCTATACAATTTTTCTAGCTCTTTGATATTATCAAAGTTTCTATTTTGAGACGCTTCTCTAAATGTTTTCATTGAATGATTCTTAAAAAGCAACTCAAATGATTCCCGACCATCTAATAGATACCTACCCTCGGCAGAGAGAGTCTCTTTCTCCAATTCTATATCTAGAATTGACTTTAATAATGAATAATTGCTCTCCATTCTGTCATAAATCCATTCTTCTGAATTTATATCTTGTGTATAAACCTGTATTGTTGGATGCATTTGTATATCTACTCTCGAACTCTTAGTCATAACAAAGTCCCAAAATTGCCTGTAAAATTCATCAAGATAATCTTCATTATCACTAAAGTCAGACTCAATCATTGAATTACAAAGATTTATACTCAGTTCTCTAAAATAGCCAGGTTCATTTACAATTTGATACTGCTCCTCTAGCCAGTCTTCAAACTCTATCCCAGTTTCCTCCAATTTATTCATCAGAAGCCTAGTCAGATAGAATAGTTTTTTATTACTAACGATAAACCTATTTATCATACCAATATCTTTGTTGAAGTATTTAAATTCTCTAATAATTCTATAGCCATGGTCAATGTCTTCTGCATAAAATCTAAAGCCGTCAATAGAATCTAAATTTGGAATAAAACCATGATTAGGTATATTCACACGAAGCCATTCTTCAAAAGTCAAATTAACATCTACAAATTGAAATGCCTCTTCCAATAAGAGTATACAATCCCTATAAAATTGTTCTTGAATCGTTTCTAAAACTTCTCCTGAATATCCAATTAAAATTTCAGATGGAGTTCTGGATATTTTTTCCCACAACATAATTTCAAGTTGTGATTCTTCAAGAAAATTCCTCATCCTAAGGAAATATTTCCTCTCTAATTCCAATAGTTTATAATGTAATTTCGGAGCTCTTAAAAACTGATTTTCTAACATTTGAATTGTAAAATCATAATCCAAGAAAGCACCATTACCATTAAAAGAGCATAATTTTTGAAGCTTAGAAAGATTATCCTCATTAGGAAAATCCTTTCCTGATTTCCAATTTGAAATTTGTGCTTCACTTACATGTAACTTTTTGGCTAAATTTTTCTGTATCGCAATAGAACCATTTCTCTCGTTACGTGAAATAAATTCTATATTTAATAAATTGTCTAATACTTCTCCTGACTCTTCCTGATTTATATAGTTTCCATCATTCTGAACTGCCTCTTCTTGAAGAGCTACGGAATTTAAAAAATCAATGAGAAGACTAAAATTTTTCGTAAATCTCCGCTTCCTTCTTATCTTCAAATTTCTTCGTTCTTTTTCATTCTTACGTTGATAAATATTAGTCTCTTGCTGAATGATATAGAATTCTATTATTTTAGTTAACTTTACAATAACAAACTTAGTCTCTGAATCCATAACATACTCTTTGTTAAACTTATTGATAAATTTCAATAAGTTTTTTATTTTTTCCAAATCTGGTACAGAGCCATTTTTCCAATTAGTTAACGTATTTTTAGAAATACCAATTTCTTTAGCTATTTGATTTGCGTTAATTTTGAAGTCCTTTTTTAGGATACTCAAAAAAACTTTTAAGTATAAATTAAAATCACTATTCATAACTCTATTTTAAACAGAAAATCCCACCAAGTCAAATTTTGCCTAATTGGTGTTTTTTTAATCACTTATAATGATATTAGCAAGAGAAATCTTGACTAATTAATAGTCCTAGTTGATGCGCATCAAAATGGACGGATTGAAACAAATATGACGACTCAGACAATAACAGTCTAGTCCTGCATATATCTGTTTATCCGTTTATTTGATGTGCTTTTTTTGTACATATCGGTATTCAGTACGGCTCATAACGTTTCTTTCCGTCCGAGGACTGGAAAGGGCAACTTATGCTAACAGCTAAAGTTAAAACTCTCTATTGTAAGTTACTTGGTCAAGCTATCAAGGAACAATTGAGCAACCAAGAAATCCCTCAAAATGAAGTGGCCTACTACTTTGATGATGACATCCGACTGATTTCAGCTCCTGCTATTAGCCAAATTTTACAGGGAAAACGCAATATCACCTTAGACACTGTTGACGCCCTACAAGAAACATTAGGACTGCCCAATGTAAAAAGTGTCTTCCTTCCTAATATTGATTTCTGTGAATTACTCATTAGTCAATTGACAGAACTACTTCTTACTGATGGTTTCAGCTCTACAAAAGAACTCATCCAAGCAAGAGAGAAGGTCATTCAACAACATATTTCACTCTTGGCTTCTGCTTTATATAATTCCTTCCCTGATTTTCCTGAGGAAGAAACTTCTTATCAGATTGCTGATAGTATAGCAGAATGGATGATTGAATTTGTAGCTCTAGTAGCACAAATTTGACTCTTATACTTTCAAAAAACTTGAAAGTATAACTGAATAAAACAATTTAAAATGTAAGTGTAGTTAGCTAACACAGTCATTCTCACGACTTAAAAATGAGCTTAGTAACAACAAAATTAGAAAGTAGGTATAATTCTATGAAAACAAATAATCGCAAAGGTGGCTATTCAGGCAATACTGCAAATGAATACATTGACTCAAAACAGGCTATTTTCTGCTTGAGTACAGAACTTGAGCCTCAAATAAAATTCGAAGAAGGTCAACCAACCAACGAAATCGTAGCTCACAAAGCTTGGTTCTCACAAAAAGGACTGCCTCCTTTTCAAGTCAAATTTGAATCAAATGTAACTCTTCCAGCTTATATGACGATGATTGAATTTGAAAATCTTCAAGCCTGTGAAGTCGGATTCAATGTGTACTTTAAAGCTGATGGCATGAAGGAGGTCAAATAATGGCAACTAAAGCAGAGACTGTACTGCAATCCTACTTGCTCCAGAGCCTAAACATGGCTCTTGGAACTTTGATGCAGGGTGAAACAAGTTATACCAATAGCTTCAACATTACGATTCAAGATGACGGCTTCATATTCATTCCTAGGCTTCCTTGTGCATATATTCTAGATGATGAACTTTACAATAAAATCTTCTTGATTGCAAGCGCCTCTTTATTCCCTCGCTATACGCTTCTCAAGCAGAATTCCACCTACTTTATTCCACTAAAAACAGAAGACATTCATATTGAACGTGGACTCTTCTTCCCTTGGAAAGCGGGCGTCTCAAAACGCTTAGTCATTCCTGATCTCGATAAATACGTAGCAGACCTTCCAAAAAATCAAATTCCAATTATGAAAAATTTTGTGCTCAATCTTGATAAAGTCAACCATATGGCTATCTGTGGAAACTCAGGTTCAGGGAAAAGCTACGCTCTTACCTACCTGCTTTCTGTCCTCAAAAATCAGTCTGATTTGATTATCGTAGACCCCAAATTCGATAGCCCAAGTCGTTGGGCTCGTGAACACAAAATTGCAGTCATTCACCCCGTGGAAAATCGCTCAAAATCTGACTTTGTATCAGAGGTAAATGAGTGTTTGAGTCAGTGTTTGAATCTAATACAGCAACGCCAAGCAATTCTATACAACAATCCCCGTCATGAGTTCACTCATTTAACCATTGTTATAGACGAGGTACTAGCCCTATCCGAAGGGGTCAACAAGACCATTAAAGAATCTTTTTTCTCCCTCTTGTCACAAATCGCCCTTCTTGGTCGGGCTACAAAAATCCACCTGCTTCTTGTCAGCCAGCGTTTTGACCATACGACTATTCCGATTTCAGTCCGTGAACAACTAAACGTTCTCATCCAAATAGGCAACATCAACAAGAAGACCACTCAATTTCTCTTCCCAGACCTTGACCCAGAAGGTATCGTCATTCCAATCGGACATGGAACTGGATTGATTCAAGTGATTGACAATGAACACCCCTACCAAGTTCTTCCGTTACTGTGTCCAACGTACTACACCAAGAAAGGTATTTTATGACATGAAAAAGAGTTTTTTTCAAAAAACTTACAATCTGAATATCAATCTCATCCTCCTAATTTCGCTCTTGCTACTTCTCAAATTTGCATTTCTATTTCTAGAAAATCAGTTTGGAAATATTGAGATAGAAAGTCTAAAAAGTTCTATAAGTTTTGTACAAGAAAAATTAAATTTTGTAGCACATTTTATCCAATCATTAACCTTAACTTTAATATCAATTTTGGTGCTGTCAATTTGCACAGAACTATTTCAACGCATCACAAAGGATTCTGTTTTGAACTACTTTAAATCCATCTACCAAACAATTCGATTAAGACAGTTTTTAAAACAAGATGAAATGTCAGAATCAATTACATCTATTGATAATCAGACAACTGTAACAAAGTTCAATCTGACTCTAAAAAACTTCAATTACGCTATCTCCAGTTGTACCGTAGACATTCGACAAGATTCCTTATCAGTCTTTATCAAATATCCAAAGACCCAGCAAGCCCAAAAACTGTTACGAGATATGGAAGAACATATCAAAGAAGAAATCTCCAGTCAAAATCCTAACTATTATTTCTCTTCTTCAATCCGTGAGGGAAGTAGGCTGTGGTTCAAAGGTGCGAGACGATAAATCAAAGTCAGGACTTGGCTCACGAAGTGAAAGCTAAAAGTCCTGACTTTGCAAAATATTAAATTGATTGTAATGGGGCTACTACGACCCCCATTACAATCCATAATCAGTAATCAAAATAATGAGGTATAATGCATGGCAAAAGAACAACAAAAGCGCTCAACAATCTGGACTTTCCTAATTTATAAGGAAAGCTCTCCAGAAGATTATAAACAAGTATTAGAAGAACTTTGTATCCCTTTCGTACTTAGTCCGTGGCATGATAAGGATATTGATAGGAAAACTGGAGAATTCAAGAAACCTCACAAACACGGAGCTTTCTTCTTTGATTCATTAAAAAGTTATAGACAAGTATCAGAACTTATCAAAAATAAGTTAAACGGTCCTGAACATGTAGAAATAGTCATGTCTCCAACTGGCCTATATCACTATTTCACACATGCAGAAAATCCAGAAAAATCACCTTACAATATTGACGATATTGAGTCTGGTTGTGGATTTGATTTAGATAAATTCTTATTGGAAAGAAACTCATCAGAATTCATCAATGAAGTTGTTGATATTATCGAGGAAAATGATTTTACCGAATTTGAAGAACTTGTTTGGTACTCACGAGCCAAAAATAGTATGCTATTAAATCTGATACTTGAACGTACTTATTTTTTCGCTAAATACCTTGACTCTAGACGGCACAACCCTAATCGTTTAAATAATTCTAAACAAATTTCTGAGGAGGAGTAATATGCAAGTTATCCTACCAAATGAACAAATCCAACAGATTCAACTTCTACTTTCAAATCTTATTAAGAGAGAAATTGAAGAGCAGTTGTCAAGAAACGGTATTGAAAGTCCCTATCTAAACAAACAACAAGCTTGTAATTATCTCGGTATCTCCAATAACACATTAGATAGCTGGATTCAGCAAGGACTTCCTTACATAAAAATAGGTAAGTCTATTCGCTTTAACAAACAAGCTATAGATACTTGGCTACTTTCACAAAACTAGAAATATCTACATTTTTGTTTTATAATGGTCATGATATTTTCTGGTTCGACATAAAGGAGAATATCATGACTATCACTAAGACAAAAAATGGAACTTACCGCCTAAAAGTCTATATCCCAATTGAAGCACGAATGCCACTCGGCATCGTGAATAACAACTACTTTGATAAGCGGTTCAAGACAAGAAAGGAGGCTAGACAAGCAGAGATAGAACTTTTAACCAAACTAAATCAGATTGAAAATAACGAGTTTACAGGGCTTGGTAAAGGGGAAATAATGTTCAAAGATTTCTATGAAAATATTTGGTGGAACCCCTACAAATCAGGGCAAACAACCTCGACTTCTAAACCACCAACTCGGTCAACTATTGCCAATACTAAAACTTGCTTTGAAAAGCACATTTTACCTTTGCTAGGTAACTATACAATTCAATTTCTCAATCAGAACAAGCAAGTTATTCTGAACTTAATGACTGCTAAGGCGAATGAATACGCTAACTTCAAAACTCTCAGAAGTTACGTTATTTCAATATTCGACTGGGCAGAAGAACTTGAATATATTGAAGCTAATCGTATCGCAAAAACGCTACGCCGTATCAAGTCAACAAAGAAAATCCAATTAGCAGAGGCTCGAAAAGATGAAGACCTCTATCTTACTCAGGAACAATTACAAGCATGGTTTACTGCGTTCAAGCAAGATTTGGATGATGATAAAATCTCGTTAAAAGACTATGTCCTCTTCTATTTGACCTTTTTTCTAGGAGATAGGAAATCGGAAACTTATGCTTTACAATGGAAACACATTGATTTTTCAACCTCACAAATCCAACTGATTCAAGCTCTAGATAGATATGGGGAAGTTAAATCAACCAAAGGAAATAAGAAAACGATATTTTCAATTTCAAATGACTTAGTTCAACTTCTCAACTCATGGAAAGAACAACAAAAACAGGAACTGGCTAGGTTTGGAATTATTAGTAATCCTGAACAGTTTGTTTTTACCTATATTGATACCAAAGGTAATGTTAACGCGCGTCTACATTCGGACTACTTAAATAATAAAATGAAGACCGTCAGAAACCGTCATAAAGAGCTAGCACACGCTACACCTCATAAATTACGCCATACTGGAGCAACACTTGCTAAACAAGCTGGCATGAGCTTAGAAGCCATTTCAGAGGCTCTAACTCATAGCGATACTGCCACAACACAAATTTATGTTAATACTTCTAATGTCGTTCCTATGACTGTTGGAGAATTTACACTAAAATCTCTGAATCAATAAGGTGAAAATGAGGTAAACTATAAGGTGAACTTTTCAAAAAATCATCAAAAAAGCACCCATGAGGTAAACTCTTGAGTGCTTTGAAACGTTGATATATAGCAGATATTAACGTTTACTGAATTGTGAAGCTTTACGAGCTTTCTTAAGACCTGGTTTCTTACGTTCTACCATACGAGCGTCACGGGTAAGAAGGCCTGCGCGTTTTAGAGAGTCGCGGAAGTCTGGGTCTACTTGAAGAAGGGCACGAGCGATACCGTGGCGGATAGCTCCTGCTTGACCTGCATAACCACCACCTACAACGTTTACCAAAACGTCATAGTTTCCTGCTGTTGAGGTAACAGCAAATGGTTGGTTGATGACCAAACGAAGGTCAGCGTGTGGGATGTACTCTTCTACATCTTTTTTATTAACAGTGATTTTACCAGTTCCTGGAACAAGGCGAACGCGTGCAACAGCGTTTTTACGACGTCCAGTACCTGCATATTGTGCTTGTGACATACTTTATCTGTTCCTTTCCTTAGATAAGCCCTGAAATATCAAGAACTTCTGGTTGTTGTGCAGCATGGTTGTGTTCAGAACCAACGAATACTTTCAACTTCATTCCTTGAGCGCGTCCAAGAGTGTTGTGTGGAAGCATTCCTTTTACTGATTTTTCAATCAAGCGAACTGCATTTTTTGAACGAAGTTCACCAGCAGTGATTGACTTCAAACCACCTGGGTACATTGAGTGAGTGTAGTATACTTTATCGGTTGCTTTTTTACCAGTCAATTTTACTTTCTCAGCGTTGATAACAATCACAAAGTCACCTGTATCAGTATGTGGTGTAAATGTTGGTTTGTTTTTTCCACGAAGAACGCTTGCTACAACTGCTGAAAGGCGTCCAAGGGGCACATCAGTAGCGTCCACTACATACCATTTGCGTTCAACTTCACCTGGCTTAGCCATGTATGTTGTTTTGTTCATGATTTCTCCTATATGAATATCGTTTTTGTTTACAGGGCGGATGTTCCAGTCCGCAAGTTATTTGAAGGGTTCCGGGGCCTTTCAAATGGGGTAAACAATACCGTTTACCATTATAGCAAAAGAAAAGAGAGAAAGTCAAGCCTTACTACTCTCTTTTTCTTGATTTTTTGCCATTGGTAATTTCCCAAAGTAAGTTCCACTTCTCTTTCCAAAGTGGAAGTTAGTCTAAAATGAATTTTTATGGTGGAATTAAATCTGAGACGGTTGAGTTAGAAATGAGTTCCTGTCATGATGTTTTGCCATGGGTCATTCTCAGCGTGCTTTTACCTAGTAGCAGGAGCTAGAAAGGAATCCAAGATAGAGACACTTACTGGAGTTACACACGGTATAGAACGAACGTTCAGACGGTATATTTTTCGTTCATTTACCTCTATCGCTTTCACTACTCCAGCTCCAACATATACAACTCCTCAGTCAGACTTTCTGGGGCAGCTTGACCTGTATTGACTTGCTCAACTTTTTTAAATAACCGTTCAAAGAACCCCATGACTTCTCCTTATACTCCGTAACAATCAGATCTACAGCGGTCTATCGAAGCTCACTCCGTGATTTCTACACTACTTTTATTAGGAAATATTTTCCTTCTTCTGATGAAAAACCAGGCGATTAGCGCTTATCTGTTCCAATGGATAAAATAGCCAAGGAACCCGTCCCTGTATGGCTGGCAATAATGGGCCCTAAAGGCTCCATAATGACCTGCTCCACCCGCGGGTCTTCTAGCAAGGTCGCACGTAACTGCTCTGCCGCTTCAATATCTCCCGTATAGGCAACCATGACGCAGGAATCATCCAATTGCTCAAGGGTCAAAGATAGCATTTCCTTCACTCCCTTTTTCTTTCCTCGGAGTTTAGCGATAGAGACGAGTTTCCCGTCCTGATCGATAGAAATCAAGGGTTTGATATTGACCAGACCACCGATAAGGGCGGCTGCCTTAGATAGCCTGCCACCGCGCACCAAGTGCTGCAAATCATCGACCAAGAGATAGGTCCGCACACGGGGAATCAAGTCCTCAATGAGCGCCACTGTCTCATCTAATGACACGCCCGCCTCCCGCGCCTGTGCAGCTTTTAAGACCAAGTAGCCTTCTCCCAGAGTGGCTGCCTTGGTATTGATAATCTCAATCACCGCTTCTGGATAGTCGTCAAGCACCATGTCACGCGCCATCACCGCACTTTGGTAGGTTCCTGATAAGGCGGCTGAAAAAGCTAGATACAGGACGGCTTGATTCATTGCCGCTGCTACCTTAAACAAGGCTTCAAACTGTCCGACATTGACTTGGCTGGTCGTCGGTTGTCCTCCCGCCAGCATTTTTTCAAGCAAGACATCACTAGTTAAGCGGTTCTCACCAACTGTCTCAAAAACAACACCGTCTAGCTCCACCGTCAATCCAACAACCGTCACATCATACCGTTCCAACCATTCAACTGGCAAATCCGATGTGGAATCGGTCACGATTTTAAATTGGGTCATATCTCTCCTCCCATACTGCTCATTCACACCTTATTCCGAAAAACTTCATACATCAGCACAGCCGCTGCCACGCTGGCATTTAAACTCTGTACGTGCCCTTTCATGGGAATCGTAATCATCTCATCTACTTGCTTTTTAATATTAGCAGAAATCCCCTTGCCTTCATTGCCAATGATAAGAGCAAGTTTACCTGTCGTATTCCATTTATGGCTAGGAGTTCCATTCATATCCGTTCCAAAAATCCAGAAACCTGCTGCTTTTAAGGTCTCCAAGGTCTGGCTGAGATTGGTCACTCGAGCAATGGGAACATGCGCCACTGCCCCCGTTGAGGTCTTTGCGACAACAGGTGTCACTCCGACCGCACGGTGTTTCGGAATGATGATTCCTGCTACCTGCGTCGCGTCGGCTGTCCGTAAAATCGAACCAAAATTATGGGGATCCGTCAGACCATCCAAAATCAGAATCAAGGGATTCTCCTCTTGCTCTGCTCTTGCCAAAATCTCCGTCAAGTCGGTATAGGCAAATGCTGATACTCGTAGGACAAAGCCTTGATGAACAGCACCTGAGGTCATCTCAGACAAACTTTTTTTAGAGGTCCACGAAATCGATACTTTTTTTTCAGCCGCAAGAGCCTTGATTTTCTCCACATTTTTTCCGCGCAAATCATCCTGCAGATAGAGCTTGTTCCCAACATTAGCTGTCAAACTCTCCACCACCGCATGCACACCATACACAATATCATTTTCTTCTACTTGTTTCATGCTTTTATTATAACAGTTCCAATGGCATTTGCCAATAAACTTTATCAGTTGCTTTCAGACCTTTATCAATCGTTTCGTTTACTGTTGATACGAGTTATACTCGTTTTATTTCCAACCTCTAACAGTCTCCCAGACTGTTGGAGCGAGTAGTAAAAGTAAACTAAAACGACTATAAAACGGGCTAGAAACAGCCCGTTTTTTCTACCTTAATATTCTAGAGTGCCTTTTACAACCTTATGATACAGCAATCACAACTGCTTGATAGGGTGCCAAGGTCAGGCAATTATCTTTATCCAAGTCCAACACTTCTAGATTGTTCAAGAGGACTTCCTCTATTGGTTGTGAAAGCTGGAGCCTCTGAACTTTGGCTTGGAAATTGGTCAGAACCTGCACACTTCTCTCCCCACAGCGTTCGTAGGCAATGACATTTTCGACCTCTTCAAATAGCGGATGAAAAGCACCACATCTTAGACTACTACCATAGGTATCATGGCGATACAAGCCTGTTAGGGCACGGTAGTAGTGCAAGACAGACCGGGAATCCCTTTCCTGCTCTGCAACATTGATGGTGCGTTTTGGCTGTTTACTCATCAACCAAGGCTTGACATCTGAAAATCCTAGATAGGTATCGTCGGTCCATTGCATCGGTGTTCTAGCATTGTCACGGCTATATTTTCCAATCACGGCAAGCGCCTCTTCTTCAGACAGACCGTCCTTTAAGGCCACCTGATAACCGTTTATGGTACTAATATCATCATAATCTTCAATCGCCTCAAAATACTGATTTTCCATGCCAATTTCTTGCCCTTGGTAGATGAATGGAATCCCTTTACGCAAGAGGGAAATGGTCGCAAGACACTTCTTGCTGGCTGTAGCTACATCAGCTTGAGGAATAAAGTGCGACGCTCCACGCGCCTCATCGTGATTCTCAATAATCGTTGATAACACACCAATCTTGTCTGTTCGTTCGTGCACTTGGAAAATGCTCTTTTTTATCTCTTCTGCTGTTGGCTCGTCAAAATCATGCCAGCCATTGCCTTTTTGCCCTAAAATCGCCTGTTTGAAATCAAAGATAGAAGAGAAGACCCCGTTTTCTCCGATGAAGAACTGCAGCTCCTCCTCTGTTTCATCAAATACTTCCCCAACTGTGAAGGCATTGTATTTGTCAAAGGTCTGCTCTTTTAATTCCCGCAGGAAAGGCTCGATCGGCTGAGCATTAGCAAGGGCTGCCTGAACCGCCACCAAACCATCTTCCTGATCAGCAAGAAGAGAGGTCCAGGACAAGTCTTTTTTGATATTGATAATGGCATCAATCCGAAAACCTGCAATCCCTTTTTCCAACCACCAGTTGATCATATCGTAGATTTCTTGGCGCAGGCGAGGATTTTGCCAATTCAAGTCTGGCTGAGCCTTGTGGAAGGAATGGAGGTAGTATTTAGTTGAATTGGGTACCTTTTCCCAAACGCTGCCACCAAAGTAGCTCCGCCAGTTGCTCGGCTCCGTATCGCTTTCGATAAAGTAAAAATAGTCAGCGTATTCTCCATCGGGATCTGCCAAGGCTTTTTGAAACCACTCATGCTGGTCTGAGCAGTGATTGACTACCAAGTCCATGATGATAGATATCCCACGTGCCTTGGCCTCAGCAATCAGCTCATCCATATCCTCCATGGTTCCAAAAATCGGATCAATCGCATAGTAGTCCGCAATATCATACCCCTGATCTACGAAGGGGCTCTTGTAGACCGGAGAGAGCCACAAAATCTCAATGCCCAAGTCCTTGAGATAGTCCAACTTCTGCGTAATCCCCTTTAAATCACCGATACCGTCATGATTGCTGTCATTGAAACTCTTAGGATAGATCTGATAAGCGACCTTCCCTTTCCACCAATCTTTTTCCATATTCATCCTCTCTCTATTTTAATACTATCCCTATTATAACAGGAAATGGAGCGATTGCAGCACATCACTCAAAAATGAAACACTGTACCTAGTATCTGAAGAGAATTCTCACATTGTGGGAAAGTTCTCAGACGATATAGTCATTTCGTTTACATTTAGTATCTTTTGCTATTTCCCGATTGAAATAGTTCCCCGAACTATTTCAACCTCCTACGGAGTTTCATCCCTCATTTTTGAGCCAAAGGCCTCAAAAATCCCGTCCTAGACACGAACAACAGTATTGTCTAGGATACCACTATATCGGGAAATATCTTTTAAATGCTTGCTTCGTTCGTGTCTTATTTTAATATGTAACTACTTATTCATACATACTATTTATAAACTAAAGCAGTATAGTGTTCTCTACTTTACTGCACCATCAGCAATTCCTTTTATAATATTCTTTTGTAATACTAAAAACATGCCAATAACTGGCAAAATCGTAATCAGTACTGCTGGAAAAATCAAATCCCATGAATTACCGTACTGTCCTGACTCTAGTTTTGCAAAATAGACAGATAACGTCAGCGTCTTCACTCGGCTATTGCCAATCACAAGAAATGGCAGTAAATAGTCATTCCAAATCCACATACTATTTAAAATAATAACCGTCATTGTCGTTGGTTTTAATAATGGCATAATGACGCTGAAATAAACCTGAATGGGATGAGCACCATCCATAATCGCTGCTTCTTCTAAGGAAATGGGGATTCCTTTAATAAATCCATGATACAAAAACAAGGACAAACTCAAACCAAAGCCACCATACATCAAGATTAATCCAGGTACATTTTTTAAGCCCATACTATCAAAAAAATGAATCAACGGATACATAATTGCCTGAAACGGAATCAACATCGCCGCCGTAAATAGTAATAATAGAAACGTAGCTATTTTTGATTTGAAACGCACCATCATCCAAGCTGCCGACGAGGAAATCAATACAATCAAAGCAACTGAGAATACCGTCATCAAGAGGGTTAATACAAACGAACTCCCCAAATGAATCTTTTTCACTGCTAAAACAATATACTCCAGTGAAAACTCCTTTGGCAAAGACATCGGATGCTTCACAATCTCTGTTTGTGATTTAAAAGAATTTAGGACCAAAAAGACAATTGGAAATAAGGTGAGCAATGCCATGAGCGTCACAATCAGATAACGCAAAAATGAATTAGCATATTTTTTCATTGTGCCTCAATCTCCTTTCTCTTCGTCATCACCACTTGCGTTAAAGAAACAACTGCAATGATGATAAAGAAAATAACGGCTTGTGCCTGTGCCATACCATAATTATTACTGGTATCTTTTGGTACTCGTAAAATCTGCAAGGCTAGCATTCTCGTATTGAATTCTCCATTTGTCAGAGCTACGTTTGGGTCCAGCAACTTGAAGCATCCTGACAATACCAGAAAAAAGACAACGGTAAAACTTGGCATCAACATTGGAAGGGTAACATGACGTAATTTTTGCCAATAATTAGCACCGTCCATCGCAGCGGCTTCATATAAATCATCTGGAATCGTTGCTAGACCTGTCACATAAATAATCATCATATAGCCCGACATTTGCCACGTCACAATCATCAACATTGCTAGCAAATTTTTATTCGCATTCTGAGTCATATTTGTCAATAAATCAAAAGGAAGTAGTCCTTTTTCTCCAAATAGCATTGTCGAAAAGACATTTTCATAGATAAACAACCAAATATAGCCTAATGCTAACCCTCCCAATAAATTTGGTAAAAAGAAAGTTGCTCTAAATATGCCAACACATTTTCCTAAACCATGCAGTAAAAGCGCTTGGGCAAAGGAAATGAAATTCACAACCACAACTGCTAAAGCAGTAAATTGAATGGTATATATAAAAGCATTGCGAAAATGTTCATTCTGGAAAGATTTGATATAGTTTTCAAATCCTACCCATGCTTCAAAAACATTCTGACCACCAGCAAAATATACTCCTCTCCAAGCTGAAAATGAATAAAGAAATCCAACTATAAAAGGAATCAAGACAACCATTGCAAATAATACAACCGCTGGGAGCACAAACGGAACAAACCATTTTTTATAAATCGAATTCATACTCAACTCCTAGAATCTAAATCAAAAGAGGCTGGGACATTCAAACTGCTCAGCCTCAAAATAGGAAACGAGAGCAACACAGTCTATTACTGCGTACCATTTATCCCTTCTGATTAGCATTTTTTATTTAGAGGCGTCTTTTAACTCTTTCCACCTTTTGATCACTTTATCGGCAAAAGCAGGATAAGTCTTGACATCCCATTTATTTTGAGTCATATAGTTCTCTTTTAATTCGTTTCCAACCTCTTCTAAAAAGTTACCTGGGGAGGCATTAAAAGGATTGGAAAGAGTGTCTCCTTCTAAATATTGAACAATCGCATTATTTAGAGAATTTGGAGAATCCGTAGCAGTCGGGTCATTATACATGATAAAACCACTCTCTTCTTTCAAGAATTTCAAACCACGCTCAGAAGTATATAACCAAACTAGGAATTTACCTGCAGCTTCTTTTTGACTATCACTGACATTTTTATTGATAATCCAATAATTTGGAATAAAGGTTGGGATGGTTGTGTTAAACTCTTTTGCTGTCCGATTTTTTAAGTGAATATCGCTGTCTTTAAATGGCATTTTAATAGGAATCATATCAAGCGTTGCGACAATGGCTACATTTAATTTCTTTAAATTTGGATAGATCCAATTTCCTTGTTTGATAAACAATCCTCTATGATCCGCAAATAATTGAAGCGAGTAATCATATGAACCTGTTGTAGTATTGATAAATTCTGGCCCACGAGTATTAGCGCTATTTTCTCCTGCTGCGTGTGCTGTATTGTATTCCAATACTTCCATCATCTTCACTAATGCAGATTTAATCGTATCCATCTTATCTACTTCTGAGTAAAGAGCATCCGAATAGTTTTCATATACTGTATTCATCGGAATATTAATCATGTGGTCTGAATAAGTCCATTTTTCGGCCCCTGCTTCGACAAACACACCCGTTAATTGTTTCGTTAACTCCGTTTTTTCAGTCACCGTAGTATAACGATGACCATTTAACTCAACAGTCTGACCTGTCTGATTGTGAATGAAGGCATCTACAACATCTGTAAATTGTCGAAAAGCGTCATAGTCAACCACTTTTAAATCTTTCACTAATTCTGCTGCGTCCTCTAGCCCAAAAAGCTCCTTGAGCAACTGAGTGTCCATCACATAGCCATACCCTTCAACGGTATAAGGGATTCCAAAATTCTCAGTATCCTCTACTTTTAAGCGCTGATTTTCAGGAATCTGCTCCGCCAGCTTCACTAATTCCTCATTTGAGGAATCTGCTAAGTTATACATAAAATCTCCATCTTTCGGACCCCATTGAATAAGAGAGTTCGTTGAAAAAATGGCTGGAGGATTTTTTGAAGTCATTTCGGTGTTCATGGTTTCAGTAATATCCGACCCCGAACCCGGCGAAAAAATTTTTAAGGATTGGCCAGTTTCAGCCTCATAGTCCTTGGCTAGTTTGTTCAAATCCTCACCAATCTCACTCTTTGTATTAAAAATATAAAGAGAATCATTATCGCTTGCGCCACCTGCATTCCCACAAGCTCCCAATATAGCTCCCAAAGAAAGGGTTGCTAGTACACGCCAGAACTTCTTCTTTGTATTCATCTTAAACTCCTTTTCATTGTTGAAGATTTTCTCACATCTTCTACGGCATCTCTGTAAGCGTTTTATCTTGAATACATTATATGATAACGATTTCATTATGTCAATCGTTTTCATATAATTTTTTAAAAAAATCCGACCACCGACAACTAGGTCGATGAGCGGATAATCAATTCTGCCCTCAGTGGTTCAGGCATTTCAAATTCCCTATCTTCTAAATGAGAGAGTAGGGCAAGGGTCGCAAGACGTCCCATTTCATCAATTGGTTGGCGAATCGTTGTCAAGTTAGGGGTCAATAAACTGGCTATCGGTTGGTCGTCAAAGCCCACAACCCCCATGTCCTGCGGAATCTTCCAGCCATGTAAGATTGCTTCATTGATAAAGCCAGCTGCTACCTCATCACTATTTGCAAATAGGGCGTCTGGTCGTTCTGTCAGACTAGCAATCGTATGAAAAAGTTCCCGTCCCTGCTGAATTGTTTTAACATTTTTAAAGAAAAAATTCTCATTAAATGCTTGGTCTTGACGGAGATGAGCCGCCATAAAACCTTTAAAGCGATTGTCTGTTGGATGAAGCGTGCTACCACCAAGACAAAATCCAATCTTGGTATAACCGCGTTCAAATAAATGGAGGGTTGCTTCTTCTGAAATCTTGGCTTCATCAATCTGCACAATGGGGAGACCTTGGTGAATCAAGCTCCGATTGCACAGAACAATGTCCCCCTTTTTAACCATTTCAAATACTTCTTCTGTATTGGTTTCCAACGAGGTTGAAATCAAACCGTCCAGCTGCTTTTTCTTGAGCATGTTGATAAACAACTCTTCCCGCTTCATATCTTGCAGGGTCTGTAAGACAATCAGATGATAGCCCATTTCAGTAGCTGTTTTCTCGATACTAGCAACAAGATAGGAGAAAAAAGGATTTGTAATATAAGATACAATCACCCCTATCAACTTTGTCCCTTTCCCACGTAACTGTTGAGCACCGCTGTTGGGAAAATAACTCAGTTCCTCCATTGCTTTCCGAATGCGTTTTTTGGTCTTTTCAGATACATAGGGATGGTTGTTCATCATCCGAGACACTGTTGTAACCGATACTTTCGCTTTTTTTGCAACATCTTCAATACTTGCCATAACTCTTCCAACACCTCTATCCTATTTCTCCTAGTATATCATAAAAAAACTAAAATTCTTCCCCTTTTTCAGCTCAGCTTGAATAGAATCTTCCGACTGCACTTTCTGGTTAGACAAGAAAAAGCACAGGCAAATCCTTCAACTCTCCCTCATCTGTATGCTACAATAATAGCAGACATTGAAATTGTACTTAGGAGATCCTCATGCCCTTACTTCATCGAACGATTAAGCTGGTACTTGCAACCTGTGTTGCGATTAACTTAGCCAATCTTATCCATTTATCCTCCCCTACCTCCGCAGGGATTATTGCGATTTTAAGCCTTTTGGACACGAGACGTGCTTCACTCAAAACGGCATGGGCAAGGCTGTGGTCAACGATTTTAGCGCTTGCCATTGCTAGCCTTGCTTTCTCACTGTTTGGATTCCACTTACTAACCTTGGGGCTCTATCTCTGCCTCTATGTTCCGCTTGCCTACAAGGCAAACCTAACCGCAGGCATTGCTCCTTGTACGGTTCTGGTAACCCATTTATTCTTAGAACAGTCTACTTCGCTAACCTTGATAGGAAATGAGTTGGCCCTCTTTCTGATTGGTGCTGGGATTGCCCTAATTGCCAACCTCTACATGCCCTCGCAGGACAAGCAAATCCAAGCCTACCACGAGGAGGTAGAGCAAGGGCTAAAAGCTATTCTCCTTCGTTTCCAAGACTTACTGCTGACAGGAGACGGCCGCAATGAAGCCCAGCTGATTACGCAGCTAGATCAAACACTTCAAAAAGCACTTGAGGTTGTCTATCTTGATCGCCACAATCAAGTTTTTCACCAGACCAACTATCAAGTCCATTACTTTGAAATGCGACTGGCGCAAAATAAGATGCTCCGTACTATGGCCCGCAATATCAATAAATTTTCACTGGAAAGTCGGGAAGCAGTCATCCTCGCCAACCTGTTTGACCGAACAGCTCTCCAGCTGAGTAGACACAATCCCGGTCATGAACTCCTCGAAGATATTGAACTCTTTCACCAGGCCTTCCGTGAACGTCCACTCCCCCAAACGCGGGAAGAATTTGAAGCACGGGCAACCCTCTTTCAACTCCTCCATGACATCGAAGCCTTTATCCAGCTAAAGGTTGATTTTTATGAGCAGTACGCATATGAAAACTGAATATGAAAAATGGCTAATAATCTCCTGAAATACAACAGGAGAGTCGCTCACAACTAAAAAGCTAGAGTTCCACCATTGGGAATCCCTAGCTTTTTTGTGGCTGAGAACTATTTTGTCTCAGACTCTTTTGTTATCATTTCCAAAGAATAGAGGGTATCTTTACTCTATCAACCGTCCATCTTGAGCAAGTTTCTAGACTTTGACGCGTGTTAGACAATCGCTTTGCTTGTCGCATCATCGAAGAAGTGTGCCTTGTTCAAGTTGAAGGCTAGACGCACTTTTTCACCTGGTTTGTGGAAATCGCGCGCATCTACACGAGAAACGAACTCGGTTGAGCCAACACGGCTATACAGCATAGACTCTGCACCAAGCAATTCAGAAACAACAACTTCTGATGTTACGATGCTGTCAGGATAAGCTTCCAATTCCAATTGAGACGCTTTGATGTCTTCTGGACGAATACCGAGAGTGAAGGTTTTGCCTTCATATCCTTTTTCTTCCAAATGTTTTCTACGACCTTCTGGCAAGCGAAGAGAGAAGTTGTCCCCATCAGACAAAATACCGTCTTTAAGAGTTACACTAAAGAAGTTCATGGCTGGACTTCCGATAAAGCTTGCGACAAATTTGTTGACAGGAGCATTGTACAATTCTTCTGGTGTACCGATTTGCTCAATCCGTCCAATTGTACCTGTACCTGCCTCATTTTTAGTAGCACTCATGATAACGATACGGTCCGCAAGTGTCATCGCTTCTGTTTGGTCGTGGGTTACGTAGATTGTTGTTGCCCCGATACGACGGTGGATTTTCGCAATTTCTGTACGCATGGATACACGAAGTTTCGCATCCAAGTTTGATAAAGGCTCGTCCATCAAGAATACTTTTGCATCACGGACAATCGCACGTCCCATGGCAACACGTTGGCGTTGTCCACCTGACAAGTCAGCAGGTTTGCGTTGCAAAAACTCTGTCAGACCAAGAATGCCCGCTGCTTCTTCAACACGTTTTTTGATTTCATCCTTGCTGTATTTGCGCAATTTCAAGCCGAAGGCCATATTATCAAATACGGTCATGTGTGGGTAAAGGGCATAGTTCTGGAAGACCATGGCAATATCACGATCTTTTGGTGCCACATCGTTCATCAAGACATCATCAATGTAGGCTTCCCCTTCTGTAATATCTTCAAGACCTGCAATCATACGAAGCGTGGTGGATTTACCACATCCTGAAGGACCAACGAAGACGATAAATTCCTTGTCCTTGATGTCTAGGTTGAAATCCTCAACAGAGTAATGCTCGCTGTTTGGATATTTTTTATAGATATTTTTTAGATTTAATTGAACCATGTTCAAACCTCGCTTTCTTTTACTCTTTTAGTATAAATGAAAGCGTTTTATTTTTCCCTGTCAGGGTGAACAAAAAGAAAAAGGCATTTTGTACAAGTTGCACAACAAGATACGAGGGCGTGAAAAGCACAAAGTGAAAATAGGAAATCTGACGAAGAGTTACTAAACTCTAGGAAGATTTATCTTTTTCACACAGTGCTTAGCCCGAGTTCAATTAAAAAGATACAAAGCCCGTTAAAAACTCAAAGCGCACTCAAGAGTATCCATATCCGTAAGCGAACACAGTTCGCAACGGCTACGGCAAAATAGAAACTACGACGAGGAAGCTCAGGCTTCTAGGAGTAGTTGCACCTAAAGGCAGCCACACCTGTAATCAGCTAAAGCTGAAACAGTTGCGTCTCTTTTTCTCACAGAGTTTAGGGCGTGTTCAATTACACAAGATACGAGGGCGTACAAAGCACAAAGTGAAAATAGGAAATTTGACGCAGAAACGTTAGTTTCTAGGAGAATTTATCTTTTTTCACACAGTGCTTAGCCCGAGTTCAGTTACACAAGATACGAGGGCGTACAAAGCACAAAGTGAAAATAGGAAATTTGACGCAGAAACGTTAGTTTCTAGGAGAATTTATCTTTTTCACACAGTGCTTAGCCCGAGTTCAGTTACACAAGATACGAGGGCATGAAAAAACGAACAAGACACAATCCTGAATGTCAGAAAACTAGTTTTGTTCGTTTTTTATATTTGAGCTTAGACTTTGGTTCCCAGCTTCAACTCTGTTGCTATCATCCGTTCTCCAATACAGCCTGGTAACAAACTGCTAAATCTGTCAAATTGCGGAGCTGCAAGCCGCTGACATCGAGCCATTTTTCAAGGCGGTATTGGAGGGTATTGCGGTGCACGTAGAGGCGTTGCGCCGCCTTGGTCACTACTGCTGCCTCCTCCCACAGGGCACGAATACTTTCTGCCAACTGGTCTTGCTGGTGAATCATCTGCGCCAGCTGCTGCCGTAGGGGATAAAGCGCTAATTCTTGACTTTGTCCCCAAAGAAAGGCCTGACCAAAGGAAAGCACGCAGGAGGATTGAAACCGCTCCTGCCAAGCAAGAAATAGGCGATGCTCCGCTTGGAAAATCCCTGCCCAAGCCTCGTCTGCTACCAGCGACCAGATCTGACCGACCAGCATGGTCAGCTTCAAACCAAAGTCAAATTCCATAGCAGATAGGGTATCGCCTAGCACTTCCTGAATTGGAATAAAGGTGCTTTGATCTAGGACAAAAATCGTATCATAAGCTGTCACCTGAAAATCAGCCACACGGTTCGGAAGTAAAGAGCGCATAACCTCCAGCCAAGCCTGTAATTCTTCTTTCTCATCGACAGCCGACAAGGAATGATGGACATGAATCCACTGAAGAGTGCTGGTTTTTTGAGGTATTTCTCCCGTTTTTTTGACCAAAAAGCGGTACCAGGGATGACGAGCATAGACTGCTTCATCGTCGTTCGAAAAAGAGAGCAGATAGCGTTCCCGCTCTGTTAATTCATTTTTGGCTACCTGCAACCATTGCCCATTGGTCAAGGGAAAAAGCAGGTCCTGAGACTTGTGAAGAGGGGTATCCACTAGCCTTCCATTGGGAAACAAGATTAAGGCCTGCTGAACATTTAGCGATTGAACCTCTTGGTTCTCAAAAGGGAATCGTTCCACTTGCACGGACCTCCTATCCATTTTCAATACACCAGTTAATGACTTCCTCGAGCCGTTCGAGTTGCTCTGTCATGTGAAGATACCCAAGCACCGCTTCAAAGCCTGTAGACATGCGATAGGTCACAACATCCGCATTTTTTGCCTTGGTGTGGCTGTTGGTATTGCGCCCACGTTTGTAGATGTCAACTTCTTTTTCGCTTAGAAACTCCTCTTCCAACATCTTGGAGATAAGTGCTGCCTGAGCCTTAGCAGAAACATAGCGATTGGCCTCACGGTGCAACTGATTGGGCTTGGTCAAGCCCTTAAAAATTAAGTGTCTACGAATATACACGGAATAGACCGCATCTCCCTCAAAAGCAAGGGCAATGCCGTTGATGAGGGTCACATCAATCACGTGTCCACCTCACTCCGTCCTTGGTATCAAGGAGTTTAATGCCCTGTGCCGCTAACTGGTCACGAATCTGGTCAGCAGTCGCAAAGTCTTTTGCGAAACGAGCTGCTTGGCGCTGTTCAATCAAGGCTTCAATCGCACTATCTAGCACCTCTTCTTTAAAGACAATCCCAAAGACCGCAAGCATCTTCTCAAGTGCCGTTTTGATCTCAAGATTGTAATTGCCTGAATTAATCCACTTGGCCAATTCAAAGACAACGGTAATCCCATTTGCGGTGTTGAAATCTTCATCCATAGCTTGGCAGAAGAGTTTTTCAAAATTGGCTAACTGATGTAAGTCTACATTCTCTGTAAAGGTCTGCTCGTAGGTATTTTTCAGATACTTGAGATTGACTGCTGCGTCTGCCACCCCTTTCTCCGTAAAGTTAATCGGTTTTCTGTAATGCTGGGTCGCAAAAAAGAAACGCAAGACCTGACCGTCCACCGTTTCAAGGGCATCATGCACCGTGATAAAGTTTCCCAAGGACTTAGACATCTTGACATTGTCGATATTGACGAAGCCATTATGCATCCAATAATTGGCAAAGGTTTGACCCGTTTTTGCTTCAGACTGAGCGATTTCATTCGTATGGTGAGGGAATTCCAAATCCGCACCACCCCCATGAATGTCAATCGTGTCGCCTAATAGTTCGGTCGCCATGACCGAACACTCGATGTGCCAGCCCGGTCGTCCTGCTCCCCAAGGACTATCCCACGAAATTTCACCTGCCTTGGCTGATTTCCAGAGGGCAAAATCAGCAGGATGTTCCTTCCGACTCGTTTCTTCATCCGTCCGACCGCTAGCGCCTAAGACTAATTCTGCCAAGGTTTTATTTGCCAAAGCGCCGTAGTTCTCCGACTTCTCTACTCGGAAGTAGACATCCCCTGCTGCCTCGTAGGCATATCCTTTAGCAATCAATTCCTCAATAAAGGCGACAATTTCAGCCATAAAGTGCATGACCCGAGGATGCTGGGTAGCAGGTTGAACGCCTAGCTGTTCCACATCAGCCGTAAAGGCTGTGATGTACTTCTCAGCAATTTCTTGCGGTGTCACGCCCTCTTCCTTGGCACGGTTGATAATCTTGTCATCCACATCTGTGAAATTGGAAATGTAGGTCACCTCAAACCCACGGTACTCAAAATAGCGCCGAATGGTGTCAAAGGCTACGGCAGATCGGGCATTTCCGACATGGATATAATTATAAACTGTCGGGCCACAGACATACATCTTGACCTTGCCTGCCTCCAAAGGCACAAACTCACGGAGACTTCGTGTCATGGTATCGTAAATTTTAATCATCGTTATCCTAAAGCGTTGGGCTAGTCCACGCTTTTCCTTTCTAAACATTCAGGTTAGGAAACCTGCAATTCCTTTGCAATCGTAAAGGCAATCTCAAAAAAGGTCATAGGGTTGAGCTTTCGCTCTTCTCTACGCGGGTCCCACTCTTCTTGATGATGGTCCACATAGTCTGCTGTATAGAAAAATTGATAGACCTTCGCTTCTCTAAAACGACTCCAAGCCATGATACTTGCAGCTTCCATCTCGACAACCTCAGCACCACTTGCCTTCCGTCGCTTGACCTTAGCGGCCGTCTCACGGTAAAAAGCATCTGTCGTCCACGTCTTGGTCCTAATATGTTGAATCTGGTATTTATCTAGAATCTTTTCCATGGTAGATAGCAGAGCAGGCTCATAGCTGATTTCATCGCTAGGTGGAGCATAGTGGTAGCTTGTCCCCTCATCACGTAGGGCTGCGCTGGGCAAAATCAATTTATCTGCCGCAATGTTTTTATCCAAGACACCACAGGTTCCAAAAATGATAAAGTTTTCAAAACCAAGAGCTTTATACTCCTCTAACTGACCAACCGCCATGGGAGCTCCAACAAGAGCAAGACCAACTGCTACCTTACAGCCGTCCTTTTCATAGATATACCAAGGATGACGACCGTTGAGATTCTTGAGAGCACCGCCCTCATGCACACCGTCCATCTGCCGAACCTGCTCCACCACTTGTCCTGAAAAGGTCAAAATAAGGGTTGAGCAAATGTCAGCTTTTTCTTCTTTCCTTGCCATTCCTGGCTCAATCACGGCTTTGACAGGCTCAAATTCTTCTAAAAGCATCTCCTGCCCCTTTCTTCATTCTTACAACTTAGCAGAATAATAGCTGGCTTCTCTTGCTTCTTGCAAGGGACGAATCGCTTGTTCGTCTTTTTTGCCATGAATGCGGACAATTTTTGCAGGCATACCAACGACCGTCACATCTGCCGGAACATCTGAGAGAACCACTGCTGCTGCTCCGACCTTGGCATTTTCTCCAATTTCAATCGGGCCAATAATCTGCGAATGAGCAGAAATGAGGGCTCCTTTGCGAACAGTCGGATGGCGTTTGCCACAATCTTTTCCTGTCCCTCCTAGAGTGACCCCATGATAGAGCATGACGCCTGACTCAATCTCAGCCGTCTCTCCAATGACCAAGCCTGCTCCGTGGTCAATAAAGACCCCACTTGCAATCTGAGCCCCTGGATGAATCTCAATCTGGGTCCAAAAGCGCCAAAATTGGCTGTGCATGCGCGCCAGCAATTTAAAGCCATGACGCCACAAAAAATGAGAGAAGCGGTGCGCAGCCAAGGCCTTGACCCCTGGATAAGTTAAAATTACCTCCAGCGTGGAACGTGCCGCCGGATCTTTTTCTTTTACAATGTCAATGGTGTCTTTCCACCAACCCATTTTTTCTCCTTTATTGTGGATAAGACAAGTTCTAAAGAACTTGTCTTACTCTACTTTCTACTTTTCCACCTTGTGGAACTTAAATTCCCCAAAGTTGCTATTTTCTTTCTTTTCTCTTGGACAACGTGGGCGAGCTGATTTTTCTTTGGGTTCAGCTTGCTCTACTTTTTCAGGACGAGGAAGCAACACTTTCATTGACGCATCCACACGGCCTTTTTCATCAATCTTGATGACCTTGACATCCACTTCATCACCAATTTGAACCAAGTCTTCGACCTTGTCCACACGAGTCCATGCCATTTCAGAGACATGAACAAGGGCATCGGTCTTGTCAAAGAGGTTGACAAAGGCACCGAATTTCTCAATGCGGACAACCCTAGCACGATAGACTTCATCGACCTTGGCTTCACGTACCAAACCTGCGATGATTTCTTTAGCACGGTTGATGGCATCGCGATCGCTTGAGTAGATGGCTACATTGCCTTCTTCATCAATGTCAATCTTCACACCTGTCTCTGCGATAATCTTATCAATGGTCTCGCCACCCTTACCGATGACAATCTTGATCTTATCAACATCAATCTTGATCGTATCAATCTTCGGTGCAGTCGGTGCCAAATCTGGACGAACAGCTGGAATGGCTTCTTCGATCACATCCAAGATTTCAAAGCGAGCTTTCTTAGCTTGGGCAAGGGCTTCTTGCAAAATTTCAGCCGTGATTCCCTCAATCTTAATATCCATTTGAAGGGCAGTAATGCCATCACGGGTACCAGCTACCTTGAAGTCCATATCGCCGAAGTGGTCCTCAAGACCTTGAATATCCGTCAAGACTGTGTAGTTGGTCCCGTCTGAAATCAAGCCCATGGCAATCCCTGCTACCGGCGCTTTAATTGGCACACCACCAGCCATCAAGGCAAGCGTCCCCGCACAGATAGAGGCTTGAGAGGATGAACCGTTGGATTCGAGCACTTCTGCCACCAGACGAATGGCATACGGAAACTCTTCCAGACTTGGCAAGACTTGGGCAAGAGCACGTTCACCGAGGGCTCCGTGACCAATTTCACGACGACCTGGAGCACCGTAGCGTCCTGTTTCCCCAACTGAATATTGAGGAAAATTGTAATGGTGCAAGAAGCGTTTTTTATACTCAGGGTCCAAACCGTCTACAATTTGTGTTTCACCCATTGGTGCCAAGGTCAAAACAGACAAGGCTTGGGTTTGACCACGGGTAAAGAGACCTGACCCATGCACGCGTGGCAAGAAGTCCACACCTGCTTCGAGCGGACGGATTTCATCTACCCGACGGCCGTCAGGACGGATCTTATCTTCTGTAATCAAACGACGTACTTCTGCGTGCTCCATTTGCTCAAGGATTTCTGCCACATCGCGCATAATGCGGTCAAACTCTTCATGGTCTGCGTACTTTTCTTCGTAGACAGCCGTTACCTGTTCTTTAACTGCATTGGTTGCGGCTTCACGAGCTAATTTTTCTTCTACCTGAACCGCTTTTTGCAAATCGCTGTTGTAGGCTGCAATGATTTCTGCCTGCAAGGCTTCGTCCACATGGAGCAATTCGACTTCAGCTTTTTCCTTGCCGACTTGAGCTACGATTTCTTCTTGAAAGGCAATCAATTCTTTTACTGCTTCATGCCCTTTCAAGAGGGCTTCAAGCATGATGTCTTCTGATAATTCTTTGGCACCAGACTCAACCATATTGATGGCATCTTTAGTTCCAGCCACGGTCAATTCAAGCAAGGAATGTTCCGCTTGTTCTTGACTTGGATTGATGATAAAGTCACCGTCCACATAACCGACTTGGACACCAGCAATTGGGCCGTTAAAAGGAATATCTGAAATGGACAGAGCAAGCGAGCTACCAAACATAGCTGCCATCGGCGCGCTCGCATTTTCATCATAAGACAATACGGTGTTGATCACCTGCACTTCGTTGCGGAAGCCTTCGGCAAACATTGGGCGAATCGGACGGTCAATCAGACGCGCTGTCAAGGTTGCATCCGTCGACGGACGACCTTCACGCTTGTTAAAACCACCCGGGAATTTCCCAGCTGCATACATCTTTTCTTCGTAGTTGACTTGAAGCGGAAAGAAATCCCCTGTTGCCATTTTTTTCGACATGACAGCCGCTGTCAGGACTGTACTTTCTCCGTAGCGGACAACAACGCTACCGTTTGCTTGTTTTGCGACCTGACCGACCTCAACAACGAGCGGGCGACCTGCAAAAGTCATTTCAAATGTTTGCTTGACCATTTGTATCTCCTAAATGTGATAAATATTCTCCAGAATATCAAAAGTAGACCTAGCAGCCCGATTCTTTTGACTTCCAAGAGGATGACGTGTTTTCTACAAAGCTCAACCTAGGACACTCCCAGACTCAACTTTGCACAAAACCACGTATCTTGTTTATTTTATCATATTTTAGCCGAAAAACAAAAGAAGGAAAAACAAATTTGAAAAGAAAAATCCCTCCCAATCGGGAGGGGTTGGATTTCACCAAATTAACGACGAAGTCCTAATGAATGAATCAATTCGCGGTAACGGTTAACGTCTGTCTTACGCAAGTAAGACAACAAGTTACGACGGCGACCGATTTTTTTCATTAATCCACGGTAAGTTGCGTGGTCTTTTTTGTGCTGTTTGATGTGCTCGTTCAAGTGGTTGATTTCCCAAGTAAGCACTGCTACTTGTACTTCAACTGAACCAGTATCACCTTCATGACGAGCATACTGCGCCATGATTTCATTTTTTTTCTCTTTTGAGATTGCCATGAGTATTTCTCCTTTGTATTTGAGCCACATCCGAGTAACAGGTTGGCAACCTGTGACCAAGAAAGGCTAATTCTTGTCCCTAGGACCTCATTATTCTATCAATCTTTGCTGACTTTGTCAACTAAAATGAGGCTATTTCTGCGATTCTCTCGGCAAGATTAGGTTGAGAATAATGCCCACAATCGCGCTAAGAGCTGTTCCTGAAAGCGTAACGGCCCCGATCCCCAAGACCGCACCACCAAGTCCTAAGACCAGCATGGAGCTTGCGATGATGAGGTTGCGCACCTGCCCAAAATCCACACGGCTTTCAATCAAGACTTTCAAGCCATTGCTTGCAATGACACCATAAAGCAAGATGGACATGCCTCCCAATACCGCGCTTGGAATGGTAGAGATGAGGGCTGTGAATTTACCAAGAAAGCTAAAGGCAATGGCGATCAGAGCCGCATTGCGAATCACAGACACCGATGCGATACGGGTCATGCCGATAACCCCTGTATTTTCACCGTAGGTCGTATTGGCAGGACCACCGAGGAAGGCAGACACCGCAGTCGCTACCCCGTCCCCAATCAACGTTCGATTGAGCCCCGGATCTTTCAAGAATGGGCGACCACAGATTTGGCTCAAGACGGTATGGTCTCCGATATGCTCTGCTACGGTCACGACTGCAATCGGTAAAATGGCAAGCATTTCTGGTCCAAAGTAGAGTTTGTATTGCTCAAAGACACCTGTCTTAAATGGCAAGTAAAAGCGTGGCAATTCAAGCCAAGGAGCATCTATAACAGGTGCAAAATCGACTAAGCCAAGAAGCAAGCCCACCACATAACCACCGATGATGGCAATGAGGAAGGGCACAATCTTCACGAAGCCTTTGCCCTTGGTATTGACAAAGGCTGCAATCAAGAAGGTTGCAATCGCCGCAACGACATTGCGCCAGTCACCATCTGCCACAAAACCTGCGTTGGTCACCGCCGAATTTGCCAAACCAAGCCCGATGACGATAATCATTGGACCGATGACGATTGGTGGCAATAAGGTATCAATCCACTTCGTCCCAATCACCTTGACCACACTTGCAATTAAGACATAAATCAAACCGACAAACAGGATACCGGTCTGGGCAGCCGACACATCGCCATTCATTTCCTTAATCGCAAGCGACATGGCAGAAATGTAGGCAAATGACGATCCGAGATAAACCGGCACCTTGCATTGGGTTGCTACTTGATAAATCAAGGTTCCCACACCCGAGGCAAAGAGGGCAACCGATACGGGCATTCCCAAAATCAAGGGTACCAAAATCGTTGCACCAAACATGGCAAAAACGTGCTGGAAACTTAGCAAAACACCTTGCCCAAATGATGGGTTTTCATCCACATCGAGCCGTAAATGAACAGATTCTTTCATACATCCTCCTTTTGGGCACACAAAAGGCCCAGCTAATTGTATTAGTCATAGGCCTTTGTATCGAATTCGTATTGTCTTTCTCACCTCACGGGATGAGTTTAAAAACCTATGCTTGTACCAGTCTACCACAAAATGTTTGATTTGGCTAGTTGTTTTGAGAGAGAAGCACGACGTACGCATGAAGAAAAAAGTAACCCTATTTTTTCTGAAAAGAGTGAGTATGTTCTGAAAAACAGAAAATATTCGTTGTGTTTTCTAGAAAACGTAACTTTCCGAATGTTTCTTTTTATCAAAAAGAGATTTTTTACAGTTTGGTCTTAGGAAAAAGAGTTGAACTGTGTAACACGGATAATAATTTGCGATTTTCATTGTTTTTTCAACAAATGATTTTCTTCATGCGTTTGTCCTGAGGGAGAACGCATTGGGTTGAGGTTAGAGTTCCACCCCGAATATGGCTAACAGCTCCAATTCACGAGCATTCAGTCTGCGGTAATCTCCAACATCAAGCCCTTCGTCCAACACTAAAGGACCCATGCGGACTCGTTGTAAATCGGTCACCTCTTTACCACAGGCTGCGACCATTCGTTTGACTTGGTGGAATTTTCCTTCTGCAATACGGATTTGCACGCGTGACATCTGGGTACTGTCATCCACCTCTACAATCTCCAAATCAGCCGGTTGACAGGTAAAGTCTTTCAGCTCGATCCCTTGAGCAAAACGACTACTATCTTCTTGCGTCATAATCCCTGCAACCTCAGCCTGATAGAGCTTTTCCACATGCTTTTTAGGTGACAACATCTCATGAGCCAAGGCCCCATTATTGGTCAAGAGCAACAACCCATGCGTATCTATATCCAGCCGACCAACTGGAAAGACCTCCTTTTGTCGCGCTGTAGCGTCCAGCAAATCCAAGACCGTTCGGTGCTTGGAATCTTCGGTCGCTGAAATGACTCCCTTAGGCTTGTTTAAGAGATAGTAGACGAATTTCTCATATCTGACAGGCTCTCCCTGATAGGCAATCTGGTCTTTGATTTCGTCAATATGAACCTTGGCAGATTTTTCCACCAATTGATTGACCGTTACCCTCCCTGATTTGAGAATTTTCTTGACTTCTGTCCGCGAGCCAATGCCACAGGCTACTAAAAATTTATCCAAGCGCATCTGATGTCCTCCGATTGAGTGTCAAAAAGGCAAGCAAGGCAAAACCCACACAGCTAGCTGCAAACAGACTGAAAATAAAGCTATAACTCTCTCCTAGAAGCCCGATTCCTTTCAGGACATACGGAGATGAGAAGCCACCGAGATTACAGCCGACCAGCACGATAGCTGTTGCATTATTTAGCAGAGGTGCGGGCATCTCCTCTGCCAATTCATGAAAGACAGCCGTCATCAGCACACTATTGACAAATCCCGCTCCTAAGGCTGCAATGCTGAGAATAACAAACTGGGAGGAAAGGGCAAGCCCCAAAGTTGAAAGCGCTAGGGCGAGGTAGGACAGAGCGAGCAGATGTGAGCCACATTTTCTCAAAAGAGGGGCAAAAGCAAGACCTGAACCAATGCCGACCAGCTGATAAAGGCTGAGAATCAAACTAGCAGATGAGGCTGTTCCAAGACCACCCTCTGTCACAATCACGGGAACCCGCAGACTGATGCAGGAACTAATACAGACATTCCAACCCGCAAAAAGAGCCAGCTCCATTGCCCGCAGACGCAAGGGGAGGGATAAGGAAGCACGAGAAACGGTCTGCTCCACCACTTGCTCGCTCCGCTTAGGCACGAAAAAGAGATAGAGAAGTAAAATCACCAACCCGAAGCTATAAATGGCAAAAGCATAATTCCACTGAATCTGAATCAAGTGTCCAACTAGCATGGTCAAAAAGGCAGAGCCAACCACTTCTGATGAGGCTCGATAGCCCAGCATTTGAATCCGTTCTGTCCCCTCGTAGCGCTCGCTAATCATCGAAATCGCCTTGGCATTGATCATGCCGACCCCGAAGCCAAAGCACATTCGAGACAGAAAGACCAGCCAATATTCCTGCGCTAGTATCGGTAAAATCCCTCCCGAACTCATCAGCAAGAGACCAGTGACAATCATCTGGCGCTCCGTGAAAAAGCGGTTGAGCGGGCGATTCAGCAACAAGACGAGGAGGACAAAAAAGGAGGGAGTCGAAACCAGTAGCTCCACCCGCTCTACTGGATAGCTCTGGAAATGCTCCAACATCAAGGGCAGGGCGGACGAGACTGAAAAGGCAGAGACTAGCATGGACGACAAGGCCAGCACACTCAATTTTTCGAGAAAGGTTCTCACAATAGTTCCTCATTTTCTTTTAATCTGTTTGAAAATTCCAAAGCCACACTCACCCTGCGACTGTTGCATTTTCATTCCTATCACCAGTATAGCAAATTCTCCCTCATCTTGCACCCTCCTTTTCTTCTCTTTCGTTTCGTGCTATACTAGTCTCTAGAAACGATGAAGGAGAAACACTATGTCTGTAATTGAACGTCTAACAAAAGCTAACCACTTGATTGATATGGATGATATTATTCGTGAAGGGCATCCAACCTTACGTAAGGTTGCTGAGGAAGTCGAGCTTCCTCTATCTGATGAGGAGATTATCTTAGGCGAAAAAATGCTCCAATTTCTCAAACATTCGCAGGACCCTGTTATGGCTGAGAAAATGAAGCTCCGCGGTGGTGTCGGTCTTGCAGCACCACAAATCGATGTATCAAAACGCATCATTGCGGTTCTTGTGCCAAATCCCGAAGGCGAAGAAGGCAATCCGCCAACAGAAGCGTACACGCTTCAAGAAGTTATGTACAATCCTAAAATTGTCTCTCATTCCATTCAAGAGGCCGCTATGGAGGGTGGAGAAGGTTGCCTGTCCGTTGATCGCGAAGTCCCTGGCTATGTCGTCCGTCATGCCCGTGTAACAGTGGAATATTTCGATAAGAACGGAGAAAAACACCGAATCAAACTCAAGGGCTTTAACGCCATCGTCGTTCAACATGAGATTGACCACATCAACGGCATCATGTTCTACGACCGTATCAACCCTGAGCATCCATTTGCCATTAAGGAAGGCATGCTGGTGATTGAATAGCTACTAAGCAGAAAAGGAGTAGGGCAATCGCTTTCTTTGAAAGAACGACTGCCCACTCCTTTTTCTCAAGCAAAAATCTTGCCGACTGGCTCAACCTTTCAGTATAATAGATTCAATCTCTCTTTGAAAGGAAACAATTATGAAACTTACAAAAAACGTATCATTTACTGCCGTGGTGGCTCTTAGCCTATTCCTTGCAGCCTGCGGCAGCACACAAAACCAAGCTAGACCAACCCAGTCATCTAGCGCAACACTTGCTACTTCCTCCACCACAACACCTAGCAGCACAACAGCTCCCTCCTCAACAACTACCCCAGCTACCGAGGAGCAAACAGCGGGTGAATTGGACAGAACCTACAGAGGACGTGATGAGGAGGACGAGGTAACCCTTATTATCACGGGTACTTCTGGTACGTGGACGCAGGTGGAACCAGACGGAGAACAGGAAATCAAGAATGTAACGATTGATCCGACCAATCAACGAATCGTCATCGGCGACGATACCGAGCGCTACTTCCTAGAAGGCAACCAACTCACCATCGAAGACATCAGTGAGGTTGATGTTAACGATACAATCGTCTTGACCAAGCAATAGTAATACTCACAAAAAATCAAAAATAGACGAGCTTCCACAATTGAGAATTGTGGAAGGTTGGAGATAGGGCTAGCAAAGCTAGCCATCCTGCAAGCGAAGATAGAACTGGAGTTCATCAAGAATTGTACTCAGACTAAAATCTTATACTCAAAGAAAATCAAAAAGCAAACTAGGAAGCTAGCCGAAGGCTGTACTGAAGTACGGCAAGGCGACGCTGACGACGTTTGAAGAGATTTTCAAAGAGTATAAACAACCACCCCCAGACTAGTAGGCTTAGGCTGGGGGTGGTTGTTTTTTCGGTCACTTTTTTTACGCACTCATATCTTGTGGAATTAAACTCGGGCTAAAAGCTCGGAAAATAGATAGGCAGCTGTTCTAGCTTTAGCTAGTTACAGCTACGAATGCCTTTAGGAATTAAGCTGAAAACCTCCACTGGAGCTTTTCAGTCGTCAAGATTCCTAATTTTGCTGTAGCTGTTGCAGGCTACGTCTGCTTTACAGATACGGATACCCTTGTGGTACAGTCGCTTTTTTCACGCCCTCGTATCTTACCTAACTGAACTCGCCCTAAACTCTGTGTAAAAAAAGATAGGCAGCTGTTCTAACTTTAGTTAGTTACAGCTGAGAATCCCTTTAGGGATAGCTTGCCTTGTGTTCGTTGAACACGGCAGCAAGCTCCTATTTTTACTTTGAGTTTTTAACGGGCTTGTATCTTATTTAACTGAGTTCGAGCTAAGCACTGTGTGAAAAAGATAGGTAGCTGTTCTAGCTTTAGCGAGTTACAGCTAAGAATCCCTTTGGGGATAAATCTACCTAGAGTCTACAGACTCTTCGGCAGATTTCCTATTTTCACGTTGTGCTTTTTACGCTCTCACATCTTGTTTAACTCCCGCGTTTCCAAAAGATAGCGAGGAGGATAATCGCTCCTAGGACAGAAGGGACAATAGCGGTATCTGCAATCTGGGGTCCCCAGTTGCCAAAGAGGAATTGACCGACCCAGGCGCCTGCAAGCCCCAGCAAAATCTTACCAATACAGCCCATTTTTTCACCACGGTCGGTAATGGCAGCAGCGATTACAGCTACCAGAAAACCAACCAGTAAACTTCCAATCATGTCTACAACCTACTTTCTATCTGGAGGGCTATTAAATCGCCCATTCACCGTCGCGGAAGATTGGTACAGCTGTTCCGTCTGCACGAATACCGTCAATATTCATCTTGTTGGACCCAATCATGAAGTCCACATGAACATCTGAACGATTGAGACCTGCTGCTTTTAATTCATCGTCGGTCATGTCAACGCCACCTTCAATGCTAAAGGCATAGGCTGAACCGATTGCTAGGTGGTTTGAGGCATTTTCGTCAAAAAGCGTATTAAAGAAGGTCACACCTGATTGAGAGATTGGGCTTTGATCTGGTACGAGGGCAACCTCACCAAGACCGCGTGCGCCAGCATTATCAAAGACCAATTTCTTCATGACTTCATCGCCTTTTTCAGCGGTAATGTCTACGATTTCACCGTCTTTGAAGGTGACTTTGATGCCTTCGATGATATTTCCATTGTAGCTGAGTGGCTTGGTAGAGGTCACATAGCCGTCTGCTACACGGTAGTCAGGAGCTGTGAAGACTTCTTCTGTTGGCATGTTGGCGATAAAGTGCTCCCCTTGCGCATTGATTGAGCCTGCTGCTTCCCACAAGTGATGTTTCGGCATACCGAGCGTCAAATCTGTACCGGGTGCCGTATAGTGGAGTTTGACAAATTGCTCTTTATTCAAAATAGCCGCTTTGGCTACAAGCCGCTCTTCATGCTCTTTCCAAGCAGCTACTGGATCATCCGCATAGACACGACAGGTCTTGAAAATTTGATCCCAAAGCAAATCAACGGCTTCTTCGTCGCTCGCTGCATCTCGGAATACCTTTTTCGCCCACTCTAGCCCTGCTGCTGCACCCAAGGTCCAGCTAATTTTATTGGCTTGCGTCGCTTGACGCATTGGATTTAAGGCAATGCTTGCTGCGCGTGTCGCACGGGATAATTTTTCTGGATCAATCCCGTCCAAAGCACCTGGATCTTCAGACAAGACTACCAAACGGCTGGCTTTATGGTCCAAAATGTAGTTCATTTCTGCGATCCGTTGTTCAGAAACAGTTTCCAAGCGCTCAATCGGTACATTCAAGTAACGCTCACGTAAAATTACATCATCTTGCCAGTTGACCAGCACTTCTACAGCCCCTTTTGCATAGGCTTCTTTGACAATCAAGCGGGCTAGTTCTGCTTGATCCACACTGATCGTCAGCGAAACCGTATGTCCTGGTTGCACATTGATTCCTGTTGAGACGAGTAACTTCGCATATTTTGCCAGATTTTCGTTGAAATTTGGTAATACCATGGTTTGCTCCTTTTTATTGAATTACTCCTTATTTTACCATATTTTCTGATGAGAGGACATTTTCTGCTCTGCTGATTCATTCGTCCATTTTTTTGACTATTTGAGTCAGATGTGGTATGCTAATAGTCAATATATTTGACTATTTATCAATCGTACTGACATAGAAAGGTGGTAGGTTTTCCATGAGCATTCACATCAGACATCAAGCAAAGCAGTTGGCACGCCTGAAATACGAGCAGGATATCCTCTATGACCAATATGCTAAAACATTTGGCCTCCAACGGACATCTTTTTTCATCCTTATCTGGCTCTACTACGCTCAAAGTCCCCTATCCCAAGCCTGTCTCAGCCACAAGTTGGGAGCAAGCAAACAGCTGATAAATACCAGCATCAAGTTATTTGAAGAAGAGAAATTGATCTCATTCGTGCCAAATGAGCGCGACAAACGCCAAAAATTTATCTACCTCACCGATAAAGGCAAAGCATATGCTTCCTCGATTTTAGATCCACTGGAAGAGGCTGAAGGTCGCGCGATAGCGCAGATGAGCGAGGAGGAACGTGATAAACTCCTCCAACTCTATGCTTCTTTTAATGAATCCCTAGAACAACAGCTAGAAAGTCAGGTGTGCCATGATTGAATTTAAACACGTCAGTAAACAATTTAATGGAAAATACGTGCTGAAAGACCAAGCCTTTACCATTTTCGATGGCGAATTTTTCGTCTTGGTCGGCGCAAGCGGCAGCGGAAAGACAACAACACTCAAGATGCTCAATCGCTTGATTGAACCAGACGAGGGGGACATTATTCTAGACGGCAAGCGCCTCAAAGACTATGACCTGCGGGAATTGCGCCTGTCAACTGGCTATGTCTTGCAGCAGATTGCTCTGTTTCCCAACCTCAGTGTGGCAGAAAATATTGCCCTGATTCCCGAGATGAAAAAGTGGTCCAAAAAGGAAATTGAGAGCCGCACCAAGGAGCTGTTAGCCTTGGTCGGACTTCCAGCTGCCCACTATCTCCACCGCATGCCGGGGGAACTCTCGGGCGGGGAACAACAGCGGATTGGGATTTTACGTGCTATTATTACACGCCCCAAGGTCCTGCTTCTCGATGAACCTTTTAGCGCCCTAGATCCGATTTCGCGGGAGCAATTGCAGGACTTGGTCAAAGAAATCCAAAAAGAATTTCAGATGACCATGATTTTTGTGACCCATGATATGGCTGAAGCCATGAAACTGGGTGACCGTATTGCCATTATGGATCAGGGAAAAATCCTGCAACTCGACACCCCTGAGCGGATTCAAGAAGCTCCTGCGACCCAATTCGTCGCTGATTTCTTTCGTGTATAGGAGGTCGCTATGAACGACTTGATTCAAACTTTTTTAGACCGAAAACAAGACTGGCTCTTAGCTCTTGGAGAACACTTGCAAATCTCCTTTGTAGCCCTGGCCTGTGCGATTTTAATCGCCATTCCTTTAGCCATTCTAGTCTCAAAACGGGAGCGTTTAGCCAATCTATCGCTCCAATTCACTGGGATGCTCCAGACCATTCCATCTTTAGCCATCTTGGGATTGCTCATTCCTATCTTTGGTATTGGCAAAGTGCCTGCGATTCTCACCTTGATTGTCTATGCTATCTTCCCGATTCTGCAAAATACGATCACAGGATTGCAAGAAATCGACCCGTCTCTGCAAGAAGCGGCGACCGCCTTTGGAATGAACCGCTGGGAAAAGTTAACGAAATTTGAGATTGCCCTTGCAGCACCTGTCATCCTCTCAGGTATTCGCACCGCAACGGTGCTCATTATCGGAACTGCAACCCTTGCAGCCCTTATCGGTGCAGGAGGTCTGGGATCTTTCATTCTCCTTGGAATTGACCGCAACAATAGCTCACTCATTCTGATTGGCGCCTTCAGCTCTGCCAGTCTAGCCCTGCTCTTTCATTTCTTAATCGGCCTGGTAGAAAAACGGAGCCTGAAAATCATGTTCGTCTCTTTTGTAGCCCTCTTTTGTATCAGTTCACTTTCGCTGTTTCCCATGTCCATGATGATGCAGGATAAGATTGTCATTGCTGGAAAATTAGGCTCAGAACCTGAAATCTTGCTCAACATGTATAAGGAATTGATTGAAGACAAGACCGATATTGCCGTGGAGTTAAAACCCAACTTTGGCAAGACCACCTTTGTCTATGAAGCCTTGAAAGCTGGACAAATCGACCTTTACCCTGAATTTACAGGAACGGTGACATCAACCCTCTTGAAGCAGCCACCGAGCACCTCCACCAACCCAGAAGAAGTCTATCAAGCCGCTCGGAAGGGAATTTTTGCCCAAGACAAACTGGTTTATCTCAAGCCCATGCGCTATCAAAATACCTATGCTCTTGCCGTCAAAGAGGACTATGCCAAGGAACATGGCTTAAACACCATTTCCGACCTTGCAACAGTCCAGTCAACTGCGACTGCTGGATTTAGCTTGGAATTTAATGACCGCGAAGACGGTGGAAATGGCTTGAAAGACCGCTACAAGCTCCAACTCAATGTCAAAACCCTAGAACCAGCCCTACGCTATAAGGCGATTGACAATGGGAATGTCCACATTATTGATGCCTACTCAACCGATAGTGAATTGCAAGAGTACCATCTCAAAACCCTCCAAGATGACAAACAGCTCTTCCCACCTTATCAAGGAGCTCCTCTCCTACGAGAGGAAACGCTAAAAAAATACCCACAACTAGAAGACATCCTCAACCAGCTTGCTGGGAAAATCACTGAAAAAGAGATGCAGACCATGAACTATCAAGTCAATGTCGAAGGAAAATCGCCAAGCCAAGTCTCAAAAACCTATCTGAAGGAGCACAAGTTGATTGGAGACTAGTCTCATACTTTCAAACATCATAAAAAACCATTTTGGAATCTTTCCAAAATGGTTTTTCAATCCTTCCTTAAAATAATTCATCAAACAAACTCAACTGGTTATCTTCTGGCATATTGCCTAGGATACCCATTTCATCTAGCTTGTCCACAAGCGTAGCAGAGAGACCTCCGCGTTTTCTGAGTTCAGTCTTAGAAAGGAATTCTCCTTCTTCACGCGCCCGAACCACTTGGCAAGCAACGTTCTCACCGAGACCATCCATGGCTACAAATGGCGGAATTAAGGTATCCCCCTCAATTTGGAATTCGGTCGCATCCGAACGGTACAAGTCCAGTTTGCCAAATTTGAAGCCGCGCTCCAGCATTTCATTGACAATTTCAAGTGTGGTAAAGAGATCCTGCTCTACATTGCTGGCTTCATTATTTTTCTTTTTGATGCTAATTTCTTCCATTTTCGCCTTTACGCGGTCTAAACCACCAGACATAATCGCCAGATCAAATGCCTTGGCTCGAATGGAGAAATAAGCGCAGTAATAATAAATCGGATGATGCACTTTAAAGTAGGCTACACGAAGCGCCATCATAACATAGGCTGCCGCATGGGCTTTAGGGAACATGTACTTGATTTTTCCACAGGATTCAATGTACCAGTCTGGAACATTGTTGTCCTTCATGGCCTGAATATAGCCACTGCGTTCGTCTTCGGAAATCTTGAGCCATGCCCCTTTACGGACCCGCTCCATGATATTAAAGGCCATTTTCGGTGGGAGCCCCGCGTGCATGAGGTAGACCATGATGTCATCCCGACAGCCGATAACGGTTGACAGATCTGCAATGCCAGCCTTAATCAAATCTTGGGCATTGCCCAGCCACACGTCTGTTCCGTGCGATAGACCCGATAATTGGAGTAGCTCTGAGAAGGTCGTCGGATGGGTTTCTTCTACCATTCCACGAACAAAGTTCGTTCCAAACTCAGGAATCCCGAGCATACCCGTCGGTGTGCCAATCTGCTCTGGGGTCACGCCCAGCACTTCCGTTCCTGAAAAGAGGGCCATCACTCCCTTGTCATCTGCTGGAATGGTCTGAGGATCAATGCCTGACAAGTCTTGGAGTTTCCGAATCATGGTCGGATCATCGTGTCCCAGTACATCTAGTTTCAAGACGTTTTCATCAATATCATGGAAGTTAAAGTGGGTCGTTTGCCAACTAGCCGTCAAGTCATCTGCTGGGTATTGAACCGGGGTAAAATCATAGACATCCATATAGTTTGGAATAACAACGATCCCCCCCGGGTGCTGACCGGTTGTCCGTTTAACCCCCGCCGCACCAGCAGCCAAGCGTTCTACCTCTACATCGCGGTAGAATTTCCCATAATCTCGTTCATACCCTCGGACAAACCCATAGGCAGTTTTTGCAGCGACGGTACCAACTGTTCCAGCCCGAAAGGCGTATTGGTCTCCAAAGATTTTCCGAACGTCCAAATGGGCATCGGGCTGGTCATCTCCTGAGAAGTTCAAATCAATATCGGGTACCTTGTCCCCGTCAAACCCCAAGAAGGTCTCAAAGGGAATATCCTGTCCGTCTTTAGCGTACTTGTGACCACACTCTGGACAGGCTTTGTCTGGCATATCAAAGCCAGAACCATAGGAACCATCTGTGATAAACTCACTATGCTGGCAGTTGGGACAGACATAATGAGGCGGCATGGGATTGACCTCGGTAATCCCAATCATGGTCGCCACAAAGCTCGAACCGACAGATCCCCGTGAACCGACTAGGTATCCACGCTCGTTAGACCGCGTTACCAACATCTGAGAAGCGAGGTAGATCACGGCAAAGCCATTCCCCAAAATCGAGGTCAGTTCTTTTTCAATCCGCAGGTCAATGATGTCTGGCAGAGGATTGCCATAGACTTCAAAGGCCTTTTTATAGGTCATTTCTGCCACTCGCTCCTCGGCCTTTTCCAGATAGGGAGTGTAGAGGTCTTTTTTAACCACTTCGACATCTTCAAAGCGCTCTAGCATCGCGTTGGGATTGGTGATGACAATTTCCCGCGCCAGCTCCTCTCCTAAGAAGGCAAATTCATCGAGCATTTCATTGGTCGTGCGGAAATGTGCTTTTGGTAGCGGTGCTGGTTGGGCATTTTCGCCATGGCCGATGGTACGGTTAATCATGGCTCCCTGTCCCAAAGAACGCACGATAATCTCACGGTAAATCTCTTCTTCTGGGTCGATATAGTGGACATTTCCTGTCGCAAGAACAGGCAAATGCGCCCTGCGCCCAACCTCAATCAGGTTCTGAATCATAGCTTCGATTTCTGCCATATCCTTGAACTGCTCCTTAGCAATCATAGGCGCATACAGGGCCGGCGGCATGACTTCGATGAAATCATAATAGCTTGCCACCTTAACCGCTTCATCCATTCCTTTTGAGAGCAACTCATCAAAGACTTCGCCTTCCTGACAGGCAGTTCCTAATAGCAAGCCCTCACGGTGTTCATTTAAAACCGTCCGTGGAATCCGTGGCACACCTTCAAAATACTTGGTGTTGGATAGAGAAACCAGCTTGAAGATATTTTTCAAGCCCGTTTGATTGGTGACATATAGGGTCGCGTGTTTGACACGGGCTTTTTTATAGGAATCTTCCGCAATCAATTCTGTATTTAATTGGTCTAAACGACTGATGTTGTGCTTTTCAAGGGCATCTTTTAGGAAGATAAAGAGGAGACGTCCTGTTGCTTCCGCATCATAATTGGCCATGTGGTGATGCTCAAGCGCCACACCAAACCGCTTGGTCAGGGGCCCCAGACCATGCCGCTTATATTCTGGATAGAGATTGCGGGCAAATTCCAAGGTATCGATGACAGGCTGGGTAATAGTAGGTAGCCCTGCTCGTTCGTAGTTGACATCCATAAAGCCAACGTCAAAGGTCGCATTGTGGGCAACGAGAACAGAACCCTCACAGAAAGCTTGGAATTCTTGCAGAACCTGCTCTAGAGGCTTACTGTTTCTGACATGCTCATCGGTAATCCCGGTCAAGTCTGTCGTAAACTGGCTCAAGGGATGGCCTGGATTGATAAATTCATCAAATTCAGCAATGACATTTCCCTTGTGCATCTTAGAGGCCGCGATCTGAATTAGGCTGTTGTACACCGCAGAAAGTCCTGTGGTCTCCACGTCAAAGACGACATACGTCGCATCGGATAAGGAAAGGTCTGCCTCGTTGTAGACGATTGGTACGCTGTCTTCGACGATATTGGCTTCCATTCCAAAGAGTGCCTTGATTCCCGCCTTGCGGGCAGCATGATAGCCATGAGGGAAGGATTGGACATTTCCGTGGTCGGTAATGGCAATCGCCTTGTGACCCCACTTAGCTGCTCGGGCAATCAAGTCCTCGACGGGTGGTAGGGCATCCATGGTGGACATGTTAGTATGGGCGTGAAACTCCACCCGCTTTTGGTCATCAGGCATGAGGTCCTTGCGAATATCACGCTTGACTTCTTGGATTTCCTGCACGTTCATGGTCAAATCGCGCGTGAAATTATTGGTCTCGATATTGCCTCGAACACGGAGCCAATTACCTTTTTTCACCATGTCAAATTTCTGCGCATCTTCTTCATTTTTTGCCCATCTTTGCATGGAAAAGGAAGAGGTATAGTCGGTCATCTTGAAATTGATGATGACCCGCCCTGTCCGTGTCGTCCGTTGCTCCACATCAAAGACCAAACCTTCAAAGACGATTCGATTTTCTTCCGTTTCAATCTCAATCATCGGTGTAATTTCTGATTTTTCAAGGCTAATCTTACGCGGAGTCTGCTTTTTAAATTCTTGGAAAGAGGCCTGTGAGCTAGCTTCTGGTGGCGGTGTCATTTGGGTTAATTGCTCCATAGCTTCCAAGGTTTCTTGGCTGGCTTTCTGGAGAAGCTCTTCATTGTGAGCCTGGAATTCCGCCACTTGGGCCTTGGTCATCTCCTCGCAGACCTCAATGTCCACCGCTATATTGGCAAAGCCAAAGCGCGCAAACTGCTCTACCAGATTAGGCAAATGATTTTTTCGGAAATGTGGTGTATCCACAGAGGCGGGACCTTTTATCCACAAGATACCCTCGCGAAAGGTGACCGGTAGCTGCTGAAAGACCGACCGAAAACCCGCACTCTGGCACAATTCCTCAGTAAAGGCTTCTTGATAATAGTCCTGCACTAAGACGGGATTAAGGTTCTCTTGATTGGTGACCAAGCGAAAACGCGCCTGATTGCCCGTCTTTTGAAACTCGTTGAGCAATTTTGCCTTAAACAATTGATACTGAAGCAAGGGGAGGGGCTCTTCAAACCGGAAGGTGAAGTCCCAGACCTTGCTCTTTTTATGTACCAAAACCTGCTCAATCTTCGCACTCGAAAACGCGCTTGACTCTTTCAACTCAAGCGGTAGACCAATTTGATTCAATAGCAATTGAAACGTATCTGTCATTCTGATATCCCTTGTCTTTCTATTCCTCTTATTTTACCACAATTCTCCCTATTTTTCGAGCCTTGCCTGACGATAGGACAAACGTCGCTTCCATATCAACGATCTGTTATCGCTTTCTTTTTCTGTTGTTTTTTATTATAATGAAAACGGAATCATTCACAGGTTGGGAGACTAACCTTCCCTAAAACTTGTGTAAATAGGAGGATATACATGAAAAAAATTATCAACCAGCCTAAGCACGTTGTCGATGAAATGCTCCAAGGTCTCGTCTTTATGCATGGTGGTCTGGTAGAGCGCTTGGACGGCTACGATGTGATTGTCCGCAAAACAGCAAAAAGGGGCAAGGTCGGCCTCATCTCTGGTGGAGGTTCTGGTCACGAGCCATCTCACGCAGGATTTGTCGGCCGTGGCATGCTCTCTGCAGCTGTTTGCGGGGCAGTCTTTACCTCACCAACCCCAGACCAAATCTTAGAAGCCATTAAGGCAGCTGATGAAGGCGCTGGCGTCTTTATGGTCATTAAAAATTACTCTGGCGACATTATGAACTTTGAAATGGCGCAAGAAATGGCTGAAATGGAAGGCATTGAAGTAGCAAGCGTGGTGGTCGATGACGACATTGCGGTGGAAAACAGCCTCTATACCCAAGGACGGCGGGGCGTTGCAGGAACGATTCTTGTTCACAAGATTTTGGGCCACGCAGCAGAAACAGGCAAATCACTGACTGAAATCAAAGAACTAGCGGACGCACTCGTCCCTCAGATTAAGACCATTGGCCTCGCTCTTTCTGGCGCTACTGTTCCTGAAGTTGGCAAACCAGGCTTTGTCCTTGCAGAAGATGAATTTGAATATGGTGTAGGAATCCATGGCGAGCCCGGCTACAAGAAAGAAAAACTTCAACCGTCTCAAGCATTAGCTGAAGAATTGGTTGCCAAATTACTCCAAGATTTCAATGCCCAAGCGGGTGAAAAATACGGTCTTCTCATCAACGGCTTAGGCGCTACCCCACTCATGGAACAATATGTTTTTGCAAACGATGTCGCTCAACTCTTGAAAGACAAGGAGATTGAAGTGGTCTACCATAAGATTGGCAACTACATGACTTCTATTGATATGGCGGGGCTTTCTCTCACCTTGATTAAGCTAGAAGAGACTAGCTGGCTTGAAGGGCTAGAAGCCACTGTCGAAACACCAGCTTGGTAAGGAGGATTCTATGGAGACACAAGCAGTATTCAAATGGATACAAGGATTTGCACAAAAAATCCAAGACAACAAAGACTTGTTAAGCGAACTAGATACACCGATTGGCGATGGCGATCACGGGGGAAATATGGCTCGTGGCATGGCAGCTGTGATGGAACAATTAGAGGGCAAGGAATTTGGAAGTCCTGATGAAATCTTCAAGATTGTTTCCATGCAGCTACTTAGCAAGGTCGGTGGAGCCTCTGGTCCGCTCTATGGCTCAGCCTTTATGGGACTGACCAAGAGTGCCCAGACTGGCGCTTCCTTGGTTGACAGCCTTCAGGCAGGACTTGATATGATTCAAAAGCGGGGAAAAGCAGCCGTCGGTGAAAAGACCATGGTGGATGTCTGGACACCTGTCATTGCAGACCTCAAAGCAGGGCAACTCAGCCTTGACTCAATTCGGACCGCTGTTGACAATACCAAGGAGTTGCAGGCTACCAAAGGGCGCGCTTCTTACGTCGGCGAGCGTTCTGTTGGACATATTGACCCAGGGTCTTATTCCTCTGGTCTTCTCTTTGAAGCATTGGTGGAGGCTGGACTGGTATGACACAATCAATCGGTATCGTCATCGTCTCCCACTCTCGTCATCTATCGCAAGGAGCCATTGATTTAATCGCTGAAGTCGCAAAAGATGTTCCCATCACCTATTGTGGTGGGCTGGAAGACGGCAGTATCGGGACGGAATTTTCCCGAGTAGAGGCCACAGTAAACAGCAATCCCGCTGAGATGATTCTCGCCTTTTTCGACCTCGGCAGCGCCCGGATGAACATGGAAATGGTCGCTGATTTCTCTGATAAGGACATCCGCATCCAATCCGTCCCTATTGTTGAAGGCAGCTACACCGCAGCGGCCCTGCTCCAAGCAGGTGCTCCTCTTGAAGCGATTCTTGCACAACTGGCAGAATTAGAAATCCATAAATAAAATAAGGAGTGAGGCAAAAGCAGTTGTCCTTACTCCTTTTTTCTAGGTCTAGGTATGCCGTTATGAATCGCTCAGCAGCTAGCCTCGCCATCATGCCTCGCCATTTAGGCAGACAATTTGGTCAAGCTAGGACTTAGCTCCCAGTCCCTGTGGTATGGTCTAACGATTTATTTTTCTTTTTTTACATGATGTACAAATCCTGCAAGAACGACAAAGGCAAGACCCAGCACACCATCCAAACAGATGTAGCTTTACCTGTACGTGGAAGAAATACGGATTGATGAACTCCCACTAAATTTTGCACGTTAAAAGTGACGATGTATTAAAGTTCATTCAAAAGGCTATACAACAACTTTTCTTATCAGCCATACTGCACTAAAAAGCCCCAACCAGTTTGGCTGAGGTCTTTTCTTATTATTTGTTTGCTAATATTTTTAAGGTTTCCAGTAACTGATCCACATGCACTTCAACGGTGTCAGCTGTTCCTTTGATCTTCGCTTCGACAATGCCTTCCGCTGCTTTTTTTCCAACGGTCACACGGATTGGTAAGCCAATCAAGTCGCTATCTGAGAATTTCACACCGACACGCTCGTTGCGGTCATCAGTCAAGACTTCGTAGCCAGCTACCACCAAACTATCTTCAATCGATTGGGTCAAGCTCATGGCTACCTCATCTTTGACATTGACTGGAATCAAATGTACGTCAAATGGCGCCAATTCTTTTGGAAAATTGATACCCCAAGCAAAGCGATATTCGCCTTTTGGTGTTTTGTTGACGAAGAGACGGGCATGTTGCTCTAGCACAGCTGACAAGAGGCGGCTGACACCGATGCCGTAGCACCCCATGATGATTGGGACTGCGCGACCATTTTCATCTAAAATCGTCGCATTCATGCTGTCTGAATAACGCGTACCCAACTTGAAGATGTGACCAATTTCAATTCCGCGGGCAAACTGTAAGATTCCTTTTCCATCTGGTGAAGGTTCACCCTCTTTGACCTCGCGAATATCCACATATTCTGCCACCTGATAGTCACGTCCTGCATTGGCACCCTTATAGTGGAAGCCGTCCTCGTTGGCACCAACCACGGCATTTTTAAGACCTTCCACCTTACGGTCCGCAATGATTTTCACATTTTCTGGTAGTCCGACTGGCCCTAGTGAGCCAAAGTTTGCTCCAAAGATATCAAGGGCTTGCTCTGGCGTTGCCACATCAAGGAAATCTGCTCCCAAGTGATTTTTCAATTTCACATCATTGACTTGATCATTTCCAACAAGAAGGGCTACAATCGGCTCTCCATCTGCCATAAAGAGCATGGTTTTGATGGTTTGATCTGCTGGAATCTCCAAGAAAGCTGACACTTCATCAATACTCTTGCTATCTGGGGTTGCCACTTTGGCCAAGGCTTCTTCTGTTACCACCACATTGCGTGGTTTGTGCTCACTCGTTGCCATTTCAAGATTGGCTGCGTAGTTTGATTCATTTGAGTACACAATTGTATCCTCACCTGATACCAGCCACGCTGCTAATTCTTCCTTGATAGCTGCTAACACATCTTCTGGGATTTCATCAAGGGAAGCAACCGACTTGTCCAAGATTACCCAGCGGTCAAGGTCGGTACGGTCTGGGGTGATGGCCATAAATTCTTGGCTATCCTTACCACCCATGGCACCACCATCACCAATGATAGCCTTGAATTCAAGTCCTGCACGTGTAAAAATGGCTTCGTAAGCAGACTTGTAAGCATCATAGGTCTGATCCAAACTATCATAATTGGCATGGAAACTATAGCCATCTTTCATGATAAATTCACGACCGCGGAGCAAGCCATTGCGCGGACGCTTCTCATCGCGGTATTTAGGCTGGATTTGGTAGATATTGAGTGGCAATTGCTTGTACGATTGGACCGCATCTCTCGCTAACAAGGTCACCGTTTCTTCATGGGTGGGACCTAGGATAAAATCAGAACCTTCCCGATTTTTTAGTTTATAAAGGTCGTCACCATAGGTGTCGTAACGACCTGACTCACGCCAAATATCTGCTGACAAGAGGGCGGGTGCTAGAAACTCAACCGCACCAATCTTGTCAAATTCCTGCCGCATGATGGTTTTAGCCTTTTCAATCACACGATTGGCAAGCGGCAAATAGCTGTAAATCCCTGCTGAAACCTGACGAACATAGCCTGCACGCACCATCAAGGCATAGCTGATCACCTGGGCATCAGATGGCATTTCCCGTAGGGTTGGGATAATCATTTTTGACTGTTTCATAAAATTTTCCTCTCCTTTCGTTCACTCTTTTAAAAAAAGACACGTAAAATATCGTTCCAGGTAACCGCAATCATGAGGATAACCATGACAGCGACACCTGCTAGGGTAATGTAGGATTCGGTTTCTTGTTTCAATGGTTTTCTGCGAATCGCTTCGATGATGTTGATGACGATTTTTCCACCGTCAAGGGCTGGAATCGGAATCAGGTTAAAAATTCCCAAGTTAATAGACAACATGGCAAGGAGACGCAAGACAGAGCCCCAGCCATTATCGGCTGCCTGTGAGCTGATTTGGTAAATGGCAACTGGTCCACCTAATTTATTCAAATCAAACTGGGCAATGATATTTTTTAGAGCCTTCACAATCAATAAACTGGTCGATAAGGTCTCTTTCAATCCACCGACCACTTTATCCGCAAAGCCAGTCTTCAAGATGGGGGAAATGCCTAGGTAATAATGACCATCCTGCTCTTTTGTCATCACATCAAGGATCTTCTTCTGCCCCTCATGACGGACTTCAACAGATAGGGTCGGAGCCGTTTTGGCATCTTGGCTCGCTTTTTCAATCGCCTGAGCAATCGCATTATAGTCACGGACCTTTTCACCATTGATGGCAAGAATCTGATCGCCTGTAACAACACCAGCCTGCTGAACCGCACCATCATCTATCACCGTTACATGGTTGGACGCATAATCTGGCACTCCTCCTTGCAGGAAGAAAAAGAGGACAAAAGCGACAAAGCCCAAGATAAAATTATTCATTGGACCTGCAAAATTCGTAATGAGTCGCCCCCAGATGGAAGCATTTTGATACTGGACATCTAGCGGTGCAATGCGAACCTCCGTACCATCTTCTTCGACAATGGTCGCATTGTGGTCAACGGGGAAGGTCTTGCTTTCTTCCAAGACTAAACCTGTGATTTCCAGTTTTTCCTCAAAATCATAGGCTGTCACATTCATCGGAAGGCTGGTATCTTCCAAAATCTTATTGGACAGATTGATGCGCGTTACAACGCCGTTTGCATTGACGCTAAGAGAGACCGGAGCCCCTGTCTTAATCTCTGTCTTGTCTTCACCCCAGCCAGCCATGCGCACATAGCCACCCAAGGGCAGAATGCGAATCGTATAAGCCGTGCCATCTTTGCCAATATGAGCAAAGATTTTCGGTCCCATCCCAATCGCAAATTCCCGCACAAGAATTCCTGATTTCTTGGCAAAGTAGAAATGTCCGAATTCATGGACCACAACAATCACGCCAAAAATAAAAATAAATGCTAAAATTCCCTTCATCATTCCTCCCTAGAATAACCCAAAAAAGTGCATGATAGGAAAGACAAAAATCAAACTATCAAAACGGTCTAAAATACCACCGTGTCCCGGAATCACTTTTCCTGAATCCTTAACTCCAAAGTGGCGCTTAATAGCACTTTCCACCAAATCCCCAAACTGAGCAAAAATGGAAAAGAGAACCACCAAGAGCAACATGGTGACAAGTGAATACCCCGATGCCACTCCCTTATCTACCAAGATAAAGATAGCAGATACTACAAGAGCAGAAATAATCCCACCGAGGCTTCCTTCCAATGTCTTATTCGGCGATACCTTAGGCATGAGCTTTCGCCGTCCGATGCGGCTACCAATCATGTAGGCTCCAATATCCGTTGCCCAGACGATAAACAGCGCAAAGAGAACCTTATCTAGCCCGTCCATTCGCGCCAAAATCAAATGATGAAAACCAATGCCGACATAAAAGCTAGAGGCAATGGGAAAGGCAACTTCAGAGTAGGAATAATGCTCCATATTAAAAACAGTTGACCCCAACAAACAAAATACCACAATGGTATAGGCTATGTAATTCCCATCCGTCGGCAGGAAGGTCAGATAATTCTCCAAGGGCAAGGTCAAGACCAAACTCCCCAACATGGCCAACATGCCCTCGATGGAATTGGGCAATAAAGCGTGCATTTTAATGAGTTCAGCAGTCGCTATCGTAGCGAGAAGACCAATAAACAGTTGAAAAGGCACGCCGCCTTTTAGTAAGAAAGGGACAAAGATAGCCAGAGCCACTCCCCCAAAAATCACTCGTTTCTGTAAATCCTTTGACATCATTTCTCCCTCTTAGATACCACCGAAACGTCTGTGGCGTCTATTGTATTCTTTTATCGCTTCATGAAGCGCTTTTTCATCAAAATCTGGCCAAGCAATATCGGTAAAATAAAGCTCACTATAGGCTGTTTGCCACGGTAAAAAGTTGCTCAACCGTAATTCACCACTGGTCCGAATGACCAAGTCTGGATCGCGTAGGCTAGCGGGTAATTTATTGGTATAAAGATAATCAGCAATCAACTGCTCATCAATCTCTCCAGGATTGAACTCAGAATCCAACACTGCTTGAGCAATCTCTCTTACAGCATGGGTCATCTCATCACGCCCCCCATAGTTCAAGGCAAAGTTTAAAATCAAGCCTGTATTGTACTTGGTCTTTTGCATGGCATTTGCCATAGCGGTTTTCGTTGCTTCTGGCAAGCGTGAATGTTCACCAATCATCTGAATTTTCACGTTGTTGGCATGCAAGTCAGGCACATATTTGTCATAAAATTCAACGGGTAAGTTCATAATGAACGTCACTTCTTTTTCTGGACGAGTCCAATTTTCAGTCGAAAAAGCATAGACAGTCAAAACCTTCACACCCATATTAGAAGCTGCTTTAGTAATTTTTTGCAAAGCATCCATACCCGCCTTGTGCCCCATGACACGCGGTTGCAGGCGTTTTTTAGCCCAACGACCATTCCCATCCATGATGATAGCAATGTGCTTTGGTACCTGAATAGCTGTTTCAATGATTTCTTTTTTCTTAAACGGAAAGCGGAACATGTTCTATCCTCACAGTATAATCAGTTCATTATATCATATTTTAATAAGAATGCGAAAGCGCAAGGGTTCTATGAACATTTTTGCCTTTTTATAAATCCATCGATACCAAACAATGAACCATTCATCGTCACATGGGAGGATTGTTTTTAACCTCCCCTTAACATAGCTCTTTTCTACAGAAAAAAGCACCTAAAAGATGCTCCTTTCCTGATTATTCTTCTGTCACAGCAGTGTCTTCCACTACTGGTTCTTCAACAACTGTTTCAACAGCTGTTGCTTGGTTCACACGGCCACGGATAGCCGAACGCTCAAATGTCAAATAGACTCCATCCACATCCAAAACGACTTTTTGTTCGTTGATTTCATCAACAATGCCATACAAGCCACCTATGGTAATAATCTCATCACCCTTTTGAATTTGGTTCAAGACCTCCATCCGATTTTTTTGTTGCTTGCGCTGTGAAAAAATCATAAACCCTAACATTGCCACCATCAATAGTGGAAACAAAAATGGACCCATAGTATCACTCCTTTTTTAATATAATTTATTATAACAAAAGATTCTCCAAAAGAAAAGTCACCCGACGACAGTTCCTATCTCCCGCCTACAACAACCCTCCTGACTTTTCAAAATGAAAACTACCTAGCGGTAGTTCTCATCTCCAGCCTAAAACAACCCGTAAACACTTCTAAAGATGAAAACTGCCTAGCGTCAGTTCTCATTTCCCGATTGAAATAGTCCACTGGACCTTATCATCAAGCGAAGGATTTGTTCCCACAAATCCTTATCTCCAACCTAAAAAGGTGCACTGCACCTCATTAAGAAGAGAATTCGCTTCCGCGAATTTCTATCTCCAACCTAAAACAACCCGTAAGGGTTGTTTTAGCCCCATACACTCTCCAAGATATTGGTTTGTTCGCGACCTGGACCGACTGAGAAGGTTGAGATGCGGACGCCAACGAGTTCGCTGACGCGGCGGACATAGTTTCTGGCATTGTCTGGAAGCTCCTCTAGGCTACGGACACCTGTAATGTCCTCTGACCAGCCCGGTAATTCTTCGTAAATTGGTTTGCAGCGCTTGAGTTCTTCCAGACTTGCTGGATAGTGGTCAATACGGTTTCCGTCCAACTCATAAGCGACACAAATTTTCACCGTTTCAAGACCTGAAAGAACATCAATAGAGTTCAAGGACAGATTGGTAATTCCTGATACACGACGGCTATGGCGCATCACAACGGAATCAAACCAACCGACACGTCGTGGACGACCTGTAGTGGTCCCGTACTCATGACCAACCTCACGGATACGGTCTCCGATTTCATCAAACAGCTCCGTTGGGAATGGTCCGTCTCCCACACGGCTGGTGTAGGCCTTACATACCCCGACCACCTTATCAATTTTACTTGGTCCGACACCTGAACCAATCGTCACCCCACCTGCAACAGGGTTTGAGGAGGTTACAAATGGATAGGTTCCTTGGTCAATGTCCAGCATGACCCCTTGTGCTCCCTCAAAGAGAACGCGTTTTCCTTGGTCAAGCGCATCATTCAAAATAACAGACGTATCTGTCACATATTGCTTGATTTGCTGACCGTATTCATAGTATTCTTCAAAGATTTCGTCAACAGTAATCGCTGTACTATCGTACAATTTCTCAAACAACCGATTTTTTTCTGCCAAATTACGCTCCAAGCGCTCTTTGAAAATCTCACGATCTAGCAGGTCGGCAATGCGGATTCCCACACGAGCAGCCTTGTCCATGTATGCAGGACCGATTCCTTTAATGGTCGTTCCAATTTTTTGATCACCCTTTGCTTCTTCCTGCAATTGGTCTAATTTGATGTGGTATGGCAAAATCACATGAGCACGGTCTGAAATCCGAAGATTGTCTGTCCGGACACCTTCTTCATGCAAATAATTCAATTCCTTGACCAAGGATTTGGGATTGACCACCATACCGTTTCCAATAACAGAGATCTTTTCCGGGAAGAAAATTCCTGAAGGAATCAAGTGTAGCTTGTATTTTTTTCCGTCAATCACAATCGTATGACCTGCATTGTCACCGCCTTGATAACGCGCAATCACTTCTGCATTAGCAGACAAGAAGTCTGTAATCTTTCCCTTACCTTCATCTCCCCACTGGGTCCCTACAACAACAACTGATGTCATATCTTTACTCATTTACAGCAGAACAAGTTCTGCTTCCTTTCTTCACGCACACGGCAGGACTCTCACCTGCTAGTTTCCCTTACAGTTCATTATAGCCAATTGTAATTTTTTTTTCAAGGTATGACCCTAGCATTGTCCGTGATTTCTCTAAACACGGATTCAAAATCCCCCTTATTTTCTGTAAAAACGGAACGATTAAAGGTTCTAAACCCAGCATGAGAGAGAAAAGAAAACGAAGTAAATCTAAGTTTTACTAGCCCTTTCTATTAAGAGAATACCTTCTCATATTTAGGGAGCGTTGTATCAACGGCCTTTTTGAGAGCCTTAGCGGCTTCACCCTTAATAGCAGTATCTAGCTGTCCGTAGATACCTTTCACTGCGCTTTGAGTATGCAAAACAATACCCTTGCCAT
>NZ_SPPD01000089.1 GCF_004570575.1 Streptococcus cuniculi | reverse complement strand
AGATGTGTATAATAGACAGGCGCTGGAAGTGAGCTGCGTGGCCACGAGGTAGGCATTCTGGTAGCGGTCCGCCAGCGTGGCGGACGGGGACGGCGGTGCGGATGCGCCGCTGGCGCCCGGGGCCGCAGGGGCCGCCGCCACCGGCTGCGGCAGGGCCCGCCCATCGGGCGATTCCAGCAGGCCCTGGTCGACCATGGCCTGCACGTCGTCCACCGTGATGCCCATCGCCGCCGTGGCGGACAGCACCTGCTCCAGCGTCCGCTGTCCATCGAACAGGATGAACGCGGAACGCTGGCGCGGCGTGAGGCCGCCATGGCGGTCTTTCAGGGCCAGCTGGCCCGCGGGGGTTTTGACGAGAAGCACGTCGTGGACCTCTGGAGGGAAGCCGCAAGCGGCGAAGTCGGCCCAGCGT
>NZ_SPPD01000088.1 GCF_004570575.1 Streptococcus cuniculi | reverse complement strand
GGAAATGGGTCACGGAGTTCGCGCCCGATCTGGAGCGGTTCTGGTTCGAGACCTACGGCCGCGTCGCCTGGACGGGCGAGCCGGCCAACTTCGAGAGCTACGCCAACAATTTCGAGCGCTGGTTCGACGTGCGCGCCATCCGGGTCGGCGAGCCCGCGGACCGGCACATCGCGATCTTCTTCAACGACGTGACCGCGCGCAAGGTCGCCGAGGCGGAGCTCCGGACGCTCAACGACACGCTCGAGCAGCAGGTGCAGGAACGGACCCTGGAGCTGAACACCCTCTGGGACACGTCGCCCGACCTCCTGCTGGTCATCGATTTCGCGGGGGTCTTCCGGCGGGTCAATCCCGCCTGGACGAAGATGCTCGGCTACACACCCGAGGAACTCCTGGGCCTGTCTCTTATACCCATCT
>NZ_SPPD01000087.1 GCF_004570575.1 Streptococcus cuniculi | reverse complement strand
GTCATGCACGAGGCTGGCATGGTAGGTGGCGCGCAGCACCTGGGCTTGCCCGCCACCTACCATGCCAGCCTCGTGCATGACGTGCTGTGCCAGTGGCGCGCCGAGATTCCCGTCACCCGCGCGCAGTCGATCGCCATTTTCCACCAGTTGCTCAGGGAGGTGCGCTTCCCCCTGGCGCGACTGTATGCGGGCGCCGTCTTCCTGTTCGGGCCGCGGCGCGACTTCATGCGCCCTGGTGCGCGCGCCGCAGTGGCGGCCCCGCACCCGCCAGGCGCAACATTAAAGCGGCGCTAACGGCGCCGCCGGCGCGCCATGATGTTAAACTGGCGCCCCTCATCGTTTCTCTTGCCCTCTACCGCCATGACCAAAACCAACACGCCTTCCCCGAAACGCCGCGAAGAGGGCGTCGCCAAGC
>NZ_SPPD01000086.1 GCF_004570575.1 Streptococcus cuniculi | reverse complement strand
GCCGCGAGGCGCGCCAGCCCGTCCGGGTCCTCGTAGGCGGTGCGGATGTGGTGGTGGCTGATGCGGCCGGCGGGGCTGTCCTCGTCGGGATCGAGCACCGCCGTGAAGTAGCCCATCGCCTGCGCGGCATGCGCGAACATGCGGCCCAGCTGCCCGCCGCCCAGCACGCCCAGGGTGGCGCCCGGCAGGATCGGGCGCTGCATGGCGTCCGGCGCGCTCATGGCGCTGCGGGCGGCAGCGCCATGGCGCGGGCCGCCTCGGTCTGTTCCTGGCGGAAGGCCTCCAGCCGCTCGCGCAGGGCCGGGTCGTCGGCGGCCAGCAGGGCGACCGCGAAGAGCGCCGCATTGGCCGCGCCCGCCGTGCCGATCGCGAAGGTGGCCACGGGAATGCCCTTGGGCATCTGCACGATGCTGTGC
>NZ_SPPD01000085.1 GCF_004570575.1 Streptococcus cuniculi | reverse complement strand
CCGTGGGCATGACGCTGGCCATGCCCAGGCTGACGCTGACGTGGGGGCCGACGCTGGACCTGGCGTGGGCAATTTCCAGCGCGCGCACTTCCTCGAGGATGCGCTGGGCCACCACTTCGGCGCCGTCGCGCGTTTCCTGCGGCAGCAGGATGATGAATTCCTCGCCGCCGTAGCGCGCCAGCAGGTCGGGCGGGCGCACGGCGCAGCGGCGCAGGGCGGCGCTCACCTGCTGCAGGCACAGGTCGCCCGCCTGGTGGCCATAGGTATCGTTGTAATCCTTGAAGTGGTCGATATCGGCCATGATGATGGCCATCGGCACGCCGTCGCGCGCGCAGCGCCGCCATTCGCTGTCCATGGTCTCGTTGAAGCTGCGCCGGTTGGCCACGCCCGTCAGCGAGTCCGTCAGCGACAGTTCGCGCA
>NZ_SPPD01000084.1 GCF_004570575.1 Streptococcus cuniculi | reverse complement strand
CTATAAAGGCTGGGAAATCGTTCCCCTGGCCGTGCCCACCACCGACGGCAAATGGTCGGCCAGTTGCGACATCGAACGCGCCACCGCAGAAGGCCTGGAAGTATTCGAAGGTTCGACCATGCAGTTCGTGCGCGACGACGAGGATGGCGCCATTGCCGCCGCCTGCGAAGAAGCCGTGCGCCAGATCGACAACATCATCGCCAACCCGCTGGTGCGGCTGGCTTAGCTCCTGCATTTCCAGCAAACCTGCAGCCGGCGCCCGCCGGCTGTTTTTTTAGGCTATGTCACCGTCAGATGTGGAAATGCTCCCAGGGTTGCTTTCAATAATGTTTCTGGTGAACGAATGCGCCCGGCGTCGAGTATCCAGCGCCATCCCAGGTAGTTCGGCAGGTAACGCGTCGCCACGCCGTGAAACGGCCTCAGCC
>NZ_SPPD01000083.1 GCF_004570575.1 Streptococcus cuniculi | reverse complement strand
CGATGGTCATGGCCACCGGCACGAAGAACTTGCCCTCCAGGCCCTGCAGCGTGAGCAGCGGCAGGAACACCAACACGATGATCAGGATGCCCGCAGCCACGGGGGCTGCCACTTCGCGCACTGCCCGAAAGACGATATGCAGCCTCGGCAGCTTGCCCTTGGACTCGTCCTCGGCCTGGTGCTGCACGATATTCTCCACCACCACCACGGCAGCGTCCACCAGCATGCCCAATGCAATGGCCAGGCCACCCAGGCTCATGAGGTTGGCAGACATGCCCGCAGCACGCATCAGAAGGAATGTCGCCAGCGCAGACAGTGGCAGCACCACAGCCACCGCCACGGCAGCACGCACATTGCCCAAAAAAGCGCCCAGCAACACCAGCACCAGCTCCGTGGCTTCCATCAAGGCGCTGGACACCGTACCGA
>NZ_SPPD01000082.1 GCF_004570575.1 Streptococcus cuniculi | reverse complement strand
GCGGTGCTGTGCGGGTACAGCTACTTCCCCAACCAGGCGTTGAACTCGGTGCGCTCCACAATGGGTAACGCCAGCGAAGCGGACATGGTCGAGCGCCTGTCCGGCCGGGAGATGATGGTGTTGCAGCAGTTGGCCCGCGGCAAGACCAACAAGGAGATCGCCGATGGCATGTTCCTGAGCAACAAGACTGTGAGCACCTACAAGACCCGCTTGCTGCTAAAGCTCAACGCCCGCTCGCTGGTGGACTTGATCGAGCTGGCCCAGCGTAACGGCCTGGTGTAGGCCGGCCTCACATTTACATCCAGTCAGAAAAAAGCCTCCGCAAGGGAGGCTTCTGTTTATCGTTGGATCGATTAGAGATCGAAGTCGTAATCGGCCAACTGTTTTTGCAAGCGCCGCTCTTCCAGAAGGTTGTCGATGGTGCGG
>NZ_SPPD01000081.1 GCF_004570575.1 Streptococcus cuniculi | reverse complement strand
TCGCCAGCATCCAGCGCGGCCTCTACGCCACCAATTTCGGCGGCGGGCAGGTGGACATCACGAGCGGCAAGTTCGTGTTCTCCGCCAGCGAGGCCTACTGGGTCGAGAACGGCAAGATCCTCTATCCCGTCAAGGGCGCCACGATCGTCGGCGGCGGCCCCGAATCGCTCAAGCGCGTGACCATGATCGGCAACGACATGGCGCTCGACAGCGGCGTCGGCACCTGCGGCAAGGAAGGCCAGAGCGTGCCCGTGGGCGTGGGGCAGCCGACCCTGCGCCTGGACGGCATCACCGTCGGCGGCACGGCCTGATTTTTTGGATACTGCGCCGCCAACACGGTTGTCGGATTATGCCCTTCGGGTTAATCTGACCTACTTTTCTGAGATGGCGCTCGCGTAGGTCGGGTTAGCGCAAGGCGCGTAACCCGACAC
>NZ_SPPD01000080.1 GCF_004570575.1 Streptococcus cuniculi | reverse complement strand
TAAGAGACAGGCGCGCGCCCGGCTGGCCGCTTGGCAGCAGGTGGACGTGGGCCTGCTGCCGCGCAGCGAGATCGTGCGGCACGTGATCGAATATTCGGTGATCGCCGCGCACCGGCACGTGTTCGGCGTGCTCGCGTGGTTCTCCGTGCTGGCGGCGCTGGGGCTCGGGCCCGCGGGCGCGGTGTTCTACCGGCTCTCCGAATTCGTGTTGCGCTACTGGAAGGCCGGCGGCCGCGGCGCGAGCCTCGTGCACCCGGGCAGCGAGCCGTTGCAGCGCGCGTCCGCCCAGGCGTGGACGGTGGTCGACTGGCTGCCCGCGCGGCTCACGGCACTCAGCTTCGCCGTGGTCGGCAGCTTCGAGGAGGCGATCGATGGCTGGCGCTTCCATGCTGTCTCTTATACACATCT
>NZ_SPPD01000007.1 GCF_004570575.1 Streptococcus cuniculi | reverse complement strand
GAATAACGAGATTTTTTGGTAGAATGAGTGTGGGACATGTTCATCGTCTTTCTATACTGAGTTGGGGAATTCTAGTATATCAGATGAACATGTCTTTTCTGTTGCACTTTATTTTACAACGCGGGATTTTTTTCGTGTTTTTTCTTGCTCGCCAGTTGCCGAGTCAAGTGCAACAGCCTCACCTTTGGTTTTTTACCGAGAATTAAATCAATCTCCAATGCCCAAACTCAGAACGTTTCGTAATGGTTTCTCGACGTTCTTCAATGGACTTTCCTAGAATCTTCTTTGCGGTTTTAGAGCTTGCTTTAGAGCGTTTCCTGATGCTCACCATCTTAGGTAACTCAATCGGTTTAAGCGCCAATAGCCCAGCTTTGGTATAACCATACACTTTCCTGGTTGAAGGGATGACTTCCAGTAGATGTTCTTCTCGGTAAGTTTGAAACGCTGCGGTAGCGAGGTTTCGTTTATAGGGCTTTCTCAAGTTCCTTGAAGAAGAACCCAGAGCAGTCGTTCAGTTTATGATAGACACTTTTGCGACGGTTGGTCTCATAACCACGTTGAACACTATCTGCGAAATAAGTCGTATAATAGGTCCGTTTTCCATTTTATCTTTATCTTGAACTTGTGTCACCGTTCCTCGCTTAAGTTCACGACTGATGGTCGAGCGATGATGACCAATCAGACGAGCAATCTCAGCTGTTTTCTTTCCCATCTTGAGATAGGCACTGATTTCTCTGCGTTCAGAGGCTGATAGGTGTGAATAGGTTTATTTTTTGATAGAACGATACTTGGACATGTTCATCTGCTTTCTATACTGAGTTGGGGAATTCCAGTATATCAGACGAACATGTCTTTCTTGTGGCACTTCATTTTACAACGCGGGGGAAAATTAAAACTTTTGCCTTAAGCATCTACCTATCAAAAAATGAGAAGTAAATCTACTTCTCATCTTGCATTTTTTCTTTAATTTCATCATATGAAAGTGGATGAACATCTTCCTCATCATGGTGTTCAGAATCTGTTGGCATCTGTCCTGTTTCATAGAGTGATTTGATTTGAACGCTGTCCAATGTTTCATATTTCAACAGGGCTTCTGCAATCAGTTTATGCGTTTCGCGATTTGATTGGATGATTTCAGCCGCTCTATCACGCGCCTCATTCAATAAATTGCGAACTTCATTATCCAATTCATAAGCAGTTTGCTCTGAAATATGTTTCTGAGTAGTATAGCCACCAAACATTGCATGATTTCCTTCATACTGCATTGGTCCCATCTTGTCACTCATTCCATATTCCGCAACCATCGCCCGTGCCATCTGAGTTGCTTGTTCAAAGTCATTAGCAGCTCCAGTCGTTTGAGCATTGAAAATAATTTCTTCTGCCACGCGACCACCCATAAGTCCTGCCAACTGCTCTTTCATATCTTCCTTAGATAGAAGCATTTGATCTTCTTTTGGCAACGCAATCATATAGCCACCTGCACGACCACGAGGAACAATGGTTACTTTATGAACCTCACGTGCATTTGAAAGAACAAGTCCTACGATAGTATGCCCTGCTTCATGATAGGCCACCATTTCCCGTTCACGTTTTGAAATCTGACGATCTTTCTTAGACGGACCCGCAATGACACGATCTTCTGCTTCATCAATATCAGAAGCATCAATCGCTACTTTGTTCTGACGAGCTGCCACAAGAGCTGCCTCATTCAAGACATTTTCTAGATCCGCACCAACAAAGCCTGGTGTTTGCTGCGCAACTAATTTCAAATCAACATCATCCGCCAACGGTTTATTTTTAGCATGAACTTTCAAAATAGCTTCGCGACCTTTTACATCTGGTCGGCCAACTAAGACTTTGCGGTCAAAACGTCCTGGACGAAGAAGGGCTGGATCCAATACATCACTACGGTTCGTTGCAGCAATTACAATAATACCTTCGTTTCCAGCAAAACCATCCATCTCAATCAATAATTGGTTGAGGGTTTGCTCACGTTCATCGTTTCCGCCACCCATGCCAACACCACGTTGGCGACCAACAGCATCAATTTCATCGATGAAAATAATTGCTGGTGCTGCTTTTTTAGCATCTTCAAAGAGAGAGCGGACACGGCTAGCACCAACTCCGACAAACATTTCGACGAAATCCGAACCAGAAATGCTAAAGAATGGTACTCTTGCTTCTCCAGCCACTGCCTTGGCAAGGAGAGTCTTCCCTGTTCCCGGAGGCCCTTCGAGCAGGACACCTGCAGGAATGCGTGCGCCTAATTTAGTGAAGCGTTTTGGATCTTTAAGAAATTCAACAACTTCAACTAATTCTTGTTTTTCTTCCTCAGCACCCGCTACATCAGAAAAGCGAACTTTCACGTTGCTTTTTTCTAGTGCCTTGGCTTTATTCCGGCCAAAGTTCATAGCACCGCGGGCACCACCACCTTGGTTCATCATCATGACGAAGAAAATACCAAAAATCACGAGTGGAAAAATGTTAATCAGAATATTGAGCCACAGGCTATTGGAACTTTCTGGCTTGACGGTCACTTTTACATCGTTTTCTTTCGCCAGTGCCTGCAAATCAGCTAGTGCTGAATCAGCTGGCAACATAGTCGATGTAAATTTTTGATAACTCGTCTTATCTGAAACTTGGAATAATTTAATCGATTCTGCAGCCTTGCTATCTGCTACTTTTTTATTTTTATAGGTTCCGGAAATTTCAACAACACTACCATTTGGTTGGTAAGTGACATCTGTCACGTTACCGTCTTTTAATTCTTTTACAACTTGTGAGTAGCTGATTTCATGAGTTGAAACTTGGCTACCTGCTTTAAAAAATTGATACGCCGTAACTAAAGTAGCAATAATTAAAATAAGGAGAAAAGGATTTCGGATAAATCCTTTATTGTTTTGATTGTTCATAAATACTATAGTAACCTTTTTCTAATTCGAATAAACTGCCTCTTTCAATACTCCTACGTAAGGAATATTGCGGTAGTTTTCATCATAATCTAGACCAAATCCTACAACAAATTCATTTGGAATTGTAAAGCAAGTATAATCTGGTTCAATCTCCACGACACGGCCCTCTGGTTTATCAAGGAGGGTTACAATTTTAATAGAAGCTGCTTGGCGTAGAGCAAACAACTCCTTCACTTCTTTTAATGTACGCCCTGTATCAATAATATCTTCGATAAAGAGGATATCACGCCCCGCAACATCTGTATCCAGATCCTTGATAATCTTGACAGTACCGCTACTTTCAGTAGCACCATGGTAGCTAGAAACCACCATAAAGTCCATTTCGATATGAGTGTCGATATGTTTGACGAGTTCCGCCATAAATGGAATAGAACCCTTTAAAATACCAACCAAGAGGGGATTTTTTCCAGCATAATCTTCTGTTAAAATCTTCCCCAATTCCTTGCTTTTTGCAACAATCTCCTCTTCTGAAATAAGGATTTTTTTGATGTCTTTTTCCAACATTTCCATTCACTCTTTCATTTTTATATATAAGACCGCTTTGATTATATCATTTTTTGCTGATTTACTCAAATCACTGGCAACCATATTTGCGATTCCGTAAATTTTTCCTTCTTGTTCAATCACGATAGCCGTATCCCGCAACTTTTGAGGGATTTTTTGGTCAATAAAATAACGGTGAATTTTTTTATGAATCGAATGAAGCAAAATACGATCACCAGCCTTTCTCCCTCGTAGGAGAATCGGTTGATGAACTTGAAGATAAAGAATCTGATCTGGTTGCTCAAATGGCTCATTTAATGAAAAAATAAACGACCCATGCTGAAAAACACCTTCTGATTCTATCACGTATTCTTCCTCTTGCCTATCCGTCTTAGGTTGGATTTTTGTAATAGCAAAGCGCTGATAATCTTTGATAAGGTAATAGTCACCTTTTAAATGGTGCTGGTAATTGGCCCTTTTTTCAAGGATATTTAACACTTGGTCAAATTGAGCTCGTGTCAACTGAAGTTCTGGAAATTCTTCCAGATAGTGTTGCAGTAAAAAATAACGAACAGCAGGCGTTTGCGCTTGAAAATCCTGCAAATTTGTCACATCAATATGACAGATCAATTCCCTAAAAGCCTGATGCAACAACTCCGACTCTTTTCCTACATGCAATAAAGCAGATGTAAACTGGGGATTTTCATTAAGTAATAGAGGAAGATAGTCATTACGAATGCGATTTCTGAAATAAAGCGAAGAATAGTTACTCTCATCTTCAAAGTGAGGCACATTCATCAATTCGCTCTTACGAAAAGCCAACAAGGGACGAATCAACTCTCCACTTGCAAAAGGTTGAACAACTCTCATACCAGAAAGGTGAGCTAAACGACTGCCTCGAATCAAACGCATGAAAATCGTCTCTGCCTGATCATCAGCGTGATGAGCCGTGACAAGAGCTGTATAATCATGCTGTTTCATCACTTCTACAAAAAAATCATAGCGCATGGTGCGAGCTGCTTCTTCAGAGAACGTTCCTTCAAAATAGGAAACATAAAAGGGAATCCCCTGTTGTTGAGCCCATTCTTTAAGATAGGCTTCTTCCTCCAATGCTTCTGGTCGTTGCTGATGATTGACATGAGCAATCCCAATTCGGATACCAAGAACAGCTCTATATTTATAAAGAAGATGAAGCAAATTCATTGAATCTTTTCCACCTGAAACTGCGATAAGAACAGCCTCATGCTTATCAAAAAAGTGACCTTCTTGTGTCACTTTTAAAAATTTTTCTTCCATGATCATTTTAAAATCCCGTATACATCATTTGCAATCTGTGAAATATCATCATACGTCATCTGATCTGTAAAAATCGAGAGAACAAATGGTTCTTTGGCATAGACAATCGCTACGTCATGCTTCAAGTCATAGGCGTCTCCAATTTTGTGGGCGACTTTGACATCGATATCTCTCGCAATCCGTTGATCGTCAAAGTTAGTAGTAGACAGACTTTCTAGAACATAACCATTCTGATGATAGATTGCTTCCATCATCAATCCTGCCATTTCAGCTGATGCCATGCGCGAGACCATGTCCCATTTTTGACCTGCAATTCTAGTCGTTTCTTGATAGAAACGCTTATCGAATTTATCAGCTGCATAGTAGCCAAGGAGATTACTAGCCACATTATCTGATTCCTTTGCGGTTCGACTAATCAAGTCATCAATATTGTAGTCCTGATTATCAGGTATCTTAGGGATTGAGCCACTTCCTTCTGGTTCATAGGCACCATCAAAATCTTCTGTTTCCTTGACATACTTTACACCATCTGTCAATTTTATTTTTTTCTGATTGATATTTTCTTGAACATAGTATAAGGCAGGGAGTTTGGTCACACTTGCTGCATACATCATCTTGTCTTGATTGACACCTGCTGTCTCCCCAGTTGACAACTTCTTGACATAGACAGCTATATTCTTAGAATGATATTTTGTCGTAAGTAACTCCTGAACAGCATCTATACGGTTATCTGTTCCAGATAAATCAGACACATTTACCCACGCTTTAGAGTTTACTTTTGCAAAGAAACCTCTATGAGTTTCAACAATTTCTGATACCGTCACTTCTTTGTAGGGCTTAACACCAATATCTATTTTTTTCGCTTGATTAGCGATAGGACTAGAGTAGAGGGTAAAATCTTTCTTGAGCCAGGCTTTTTCTGCAACAACCTTTTGCGATAGGATAATATCATCATAGATACGGGTCTGATCAGCCACTACATAACTCTTATCCTTTAATTGGAAGACTAGCTGGTTTTGGCTATTACTATCGACACCAATGATTGAAAAGGATTGATTGGGTTTGATTTTTTTGTAAAGAGTTGTCAACTCTTTGTCAAGGTAGCTGTCAACTTCTTCAAAGACATTGGGATTGGCTGGAACACTTTGAAAATCAGTACTATACTCTTTGTAGTTCAACTGATAATTCATCTGATTGGATAATTCAAATGGAATTTCGGTACTTCCAACGGGTGTCGCTGCGAATAAGACTGGACTAATAAGCCATAATAACTGTTTTTTCATGGTCCCTCCTTTCCTAATTTTTAGTATCCTTTTCCTCAATTTTTAAGGCTTGATTTTTCTCAGCCAATTCCTCTAATTTTTCATCAGAATAGGCCAAGAATTTTTCTAGAATTTCTACAATCGTTTCTGTCATCGTGGTAATAATCCTGGAATGTTATAAATAAATTCCCCATCTTTTGAATATTGAAGTTTTGCTCGAATATACTTGGTCACATATTCTTCATCTTCTAGTTTTTTCACTAAGGAAGTCTCAATTTTTTGCTGCTTTTCTAAGTCTTTATAACGCTTTTGCAAATCATTCAATTGGACCTCACGCTTTTGTAAATTTTCGTAACTAGCAACCAAATTGTAGGTCGGCAAGACGAAGAGAAAGACAACTAGAATCAAGATGGAACCCATAAAGCGATTCTTCTGCTTTTTTTCCTGCCGATAAGCTTGGCTTTTTTGTAGTTCTTCTTGAATGTATTGGTTATTGATTTGGAGAATGTTCGATTTTTTCATCTGCTTCAATCCTTATTTCACTAATGATTTCATACATCTTGAGCGCATCTTCTTTCTTCGTACTATCTTTCATTTCCAGCACTTTGACAACCAGCAACTTGTTGCCAAAACGGATTTCAATCTGGTCATTTTCTTTCAAATCAGTCGATGATTTGGCCAAAATACCATTGACCTTGATTCTTCCCTTATCCGCTACCTCTTTTGCAACTGTGCGACGTTTGATAATACGGGAAACTTTTAAATACTTATCTAGTCTCATATTTTCACCTCATTTCTTTATTGTATCACTTTTTGATTCGTTTTAAAACTTTATAGAACCTTTCGTGCCTTAATTTCAACCATTTTTTCAGCAAAATACAGGAGTTCTTCGAGGATTTCATAGTCTTTTTTCTTAGCAATATTAAAGACTAACTCCACACGTCCCTTATTTTCCGAAATACGGGCTTTTAAATCTATCACAGACAAAGCCTCAAAGTAATCTTGCATCAGGAAGATTTGACCTGATAGTTCTTCAAAGCTGACCACAAGCTGATCTTGATTTCGTTCTACTTTCCGTGCAAATATTTGATCAAAAGAGGATTTCAAAAGACCAATTTCAAGAAGATAAGCCACCACATCTGGGTATTCTCCAAAGCGATCCATTAACTCATTTTGTAATTCTTCATAATCTACCCGAGTTTCAATCTGCTTAATCCGCTTATAAATCTCAATTTTTTGACGTTGGTCAGAGATGTATTCACTTGGCAAATACGCATCAATAAAGAGATTGATTTCAGTATTGCTTTTTTCCCGTTTAACCTGCTTGCCTTGCTTTTCAAGAATGGCATTTTCTAGTAATTGTGAATATAATTCATAGCCGACTGAATCAATAAAGCCACTCTGGGCTGCTCCCAAAATATTTCCAGCCCCTCGAATGGATAAATCCTGCATAGCAATTTTAAAGCCGGAACCTAGTTCTGTAAAACCTTTAATGGCTTCAAGACGCTTTTCAGCAACCTCTGTCAGATTTTTGTCTGGTCTATACATCAAATAGGCATAGGCAATACGATTGGAGCGACCAACACGACCTCTTAGTTGATAGAGGGTTGACAGCCCCATGTGGTCTGCATTTTCGATAAAAAGAGTGTTGGCATTTGGAATATCGACTCCTGTTTCAATAATCGTCGTTGTCACTAAGATATCATATTCCCCCTCAATAAATGCTAGAAGTGTATTTTCTAATTGGATTTCTGACATTTGACCATGGACGTAGCCAACCTCTGCTTCAGGTACTAATTCTCGTATTTCAGATACTTTTTGTTCGATTGTGTCAACTTTATTGTAAAGGTAGTAAACCTGACCACCCCTATCCATTTCTCGTAAAATGGCATCACGAATAATTGAGGGATTGGTCTCTAGCACATATGTTTGAACAGGGTAACGATTGGTCGGAGGTGTCTCAATAACTGACAAATCACGAATCCCTAACATAGACATCTGCAAGGTCCGTGGAATCGGTGTTGCCGTCAAAGTCAGCACATCAATCTTGGTCTTCAACTCCTTCAAGCGTTCCTTATGTTTCACTCCAAAGCGCTGTTCCTCGTCAATCACCAAAAGTCCCAAGTCGGCAAATTCCACATCTTTTGAGAGCAAACGGTGGGTACCGATAATAATATCCACCTGACCTTTTTTGAGTTTTTCGAGCGTCGTTTCTTGCTCTACCTTGGTCTTAAACCGGCTTATAACATCGACATTGACAGGAAATTCTGCAAAACGACTTTGGAAATTGGTAAAATGCTGCTGGGCCAAGACAGTTGTCGGCACTAAAATCGCCACTTGCTTACCATCATTGACAGCCTTAAAAGCTGCGCGCATGGCAACTTCTGTCTTACCAAAGCCTACATCGCCGACCAATAAACGGTCCATTGGAGACGACTTTTCCATGTCTTTTTTGATTTCTTTGATAGAGCGGAGCTGATCTTCTGTTTCAACATAGGCAAAATGTTGGTCAAATTCTGCTTGATTGGCGTCGTCTAGTGAAAAGGCAAAGCCCTCTAGTTGACTGCGTTCGGCATAGAGACGAATCAGATTATCTGCAATATCTTCGACCTGCTTGACTACTTTTTGCTTGGTCCGCTGGAAACGACCGTCATTTAACTTGTTGAGTTTTGGTGTTTTACCGTCTGAAGCAAGGTATTTTGACAGGACATCAATTTGCTCGACAGGCAGAGAGATACGGTCATTATTCTGATATTGAATGCTCAGATAATCCCGATGAATTCCTGATACTTTAATCGTTTCAATTCCGAGGTATTGACCCACACCGTGAACATGGTGAACCACATAATCTCCGACAGCCAGCTCACTATAATCTTTTAAACGCTCCGCATTTGAAATGTTTTTGCGTCGGGCTTTCCGTTTAATCTTTTTATGGAAAATTTCATGCTCTGTAATCAGGGCAATTTTTTCATCTAAGAAATGAAATCCAGCAGATAATTGGCCAATCGTTAGTTGCTGCTGACCGATTTGGAGCTGATTTGGTGCACAAAAAGGTAGCTCGATGTCATATTCCTGTAAAGTCTTCTGTAAACGTTGTAAAGAGGATGGTGATTCAGCCTGAATGATAACTGTATAGTTCGATTTGGCATAGTGGCGTACTTCATCTTGCAATAAGGGAATTTGGTTGAAAAATTCCTGCATAGAATGCTGATTGAACTGGTACATGGCACCGAATTTCAGATTACCTAGTCCTTTTTGAAAGATTGAAAAATAAGTAGCAGGCTTATAAGCTCTAAATGATTGATAGGCTGAAGCAAAATAATTTAAAGTTGACATCGATTTATAATGTTGTAAATCCTGTGTCAATAATTCAGCAACTTCTTTATCAAACTGGGCATGACGGTCAACAATTTTATGAAAATCATCAAAAAATACGGGCGTATGAGCTGGAAGATAATCTAGCAAGGTCCATTCTTTTTCATAAAAATAGGAAAGAAACTTGCGGATATCAGGATGACGATAGGACTGTTTTACATCTGCCAGCACTTCCTCAATATAGGAAATGTGCTCTGGTTGTTGTAATTTTTGTAAACTTTCTGTCAATATTTGTTCCACACGTAAAAAGTCTTCTGAGTAGAAAATCATATCAGAAGCAGCTCCTATCAAAATACTCTCAACATTTTCAATGGACAATTGGCTGTCACTATCAAACTGGCGAATACCGTCAATCTCATCGCCAAAGAATTCCAACCGATAAGGATTTTCACTGCTAATTTCAAAAATATCCAGAATATCTCCCCGTTGGCTAAATTCTCCAGGACTTAACACACGAGAAACTTTTTTATAGCCAACTGCTTGTAAGCTCTTTACAAGATTGCCAACTTCAAATTCTTCCCCCACTGTAAACTGCATCATGGCATTTTGATAAGTATCTGGACTTGGCAATAAAACTCTACAAGCAGCCATACTAGCAACAAGGATTCCAGATTTCTTTTTATCTAACAAAAAGTTTAAACTTTCCAATCGAGATTGAGTACGGTCATTTGAAGTAAAAACAAATTCTGCTACAGGATTGTCATCTGTAAAGAAGTTGTAAACATAATCGCTCCCTAAAATCCCCGTCAGTTCTTGGGTTAATTTTTCAGCCTCATTCTGAGTCGGTGTCACAATCAAACACTTCTCATCTAGAACATCAAATGCTGAGGCCATGACAAGGGCCTTCATGGTGCCTGATAATCCCATCATCAGCTGACGAGTCGATTTGCTTAAACCAGCCTGCCACTTGTTAATCTGTGTACTCCGATTGACTAATTCAATAATATTCATCTTAGTTATTATACTTTCTCATGATTTTTTCAACGTCATTTTCCTGTAAATAAAAGTTTACAAAATCGTCAAGTTTGTCTAAGGTCAATTCAATCTGAATGCGGTCATCTGTCTCAAAGTGTGACAGGACATGCTGAACAACTGTCATACCATTTTTAGGGCGACCAATCCCAATTTTAATACGATCAAATTCCTGACTGCCAAGATGTTTGATGATACTCTTGATTCCATTGTGACCGCCTGCAGAACCTTTTTGACGAAAGCGTACTTTCCCAACCGTCATATCCAAGTCATCATAAATCACAACTAAATCTTCTTTATCCAGTCCATAGTAAGTCAATAAAGCATGAACAGCCTTTCCTGATTCATTCATAAAGGTCGTTGGCTTAACCAGATAGACCTTTTCACCATCTATGAAGGTTGAGGCAGTGTCTGCCTGAAAAATCTTATCATGGTTAAAGGACAGATTTGCTTTTTTAGCGATGCGATCGATGAACATAAAGCCAACATTGTGCTTGGTATCTTCATAGCGATCCCCAGGATTTCCTAGACCCACAATCAATTTTGTCATGATATCTCCTTTTAAAACACTAAAACGGTTGGAAAATCGTTTCCAACCTTTAGACTATTCTCGACATACTTTATACATTAAAGCGGAATTCCATAATATCGCCGTCTTGGACGATGTACTCTTTTCCTTCCTCACGCAGGCGTCCTGCTTCTTTGACGGCTTTTTCACTACCATAGGTCATCAAATCATCGTAGGACATGGTCACAGCGCGGATAAATCCCTTTTCAAAGTCTGAGTGAATGATACCAGCTGCTTGTGGTGCTTTAATTCCGCGTTTAAAGGTCCAAGCCCGCACCTCTTTTTCACCAGCTGTAAAGTAAGTTCCTAGCCCCAGCAAATGATAGGCAGCCCGTGTTAACTTGTCAACACCTGACTCTGTTAAGCCCATGGCTTCTAAAAATTCAGCCTTATCTGCTTCATCCAGTTCAGAAATTTCTTCTTCTGCACGCGCTGAAATCACAACCACTTCTGCATTTTCTGTTGCTGCAAAGTCACGGATTTGCTTCACATAAGCACTGTTGTCTGGATCTGCTACCTCATCTTCGCTGACATTCGCAACGTAAAGAACAGGTTTTGTCGTAAGGAGGAAGAGACCTTTCACCACGCTTTGCTCTTCTTCTGTAAAATCAATCGTACGAGCTGACTTACCGTCCTCTAAGACAGGTTTGATTTTTTGTAAGACAGCAAATTCTGCAACCGAATCCTTGTCTTTTTGGGTGCGGGCCATTTTCTCAACACGCGCATAGCGCTTGTTAACACTCTCCAAGTCAGCTAAAATCAATTCTAAGTTAATGGTTTCAATATCCGCCATAGGATCCACAAAGGCTGACTCACGCCCTTGTTCCCGCATGACATTTTCATCATCAAAGGCACGGACAACATGAACAATCGCATCTACTTCACGGATATTGGCCAAGAATTTATTTCCCAGACCTTCACCTTTAGAAGCACCTTTGACAATTCCTGCAATATCTGTAAATTCAAATGTCGTAGGAACTGTCTTTTTAGGCTTAATCAACTCCGTTAATTTTTGCAAACGCTCATCTGGCACTTCCACCATGCCAACATTGGGGTCAATGGTCGCAAAGGGGTAATTTGCTGCCTCTGCTCCTGCTTTTGTAATCGCATTAAATAGGGTTGATTTTCCAACGTTTGGCAACCCAACGATACCTGCTGTTAAAGCCATTTCATATTCTCCATTCAAAAATTTCAATCACACCTATTATAGCAGAAAAGTTTGAAAAAAGCTTGCTAAATAGCAAGCTGAATCATACGAAAATGAAATGAATGAAATACTCCTGTAGCACTATTTTGAAAAATAATGTACGACAGCAAATCCTCCAAAAAATAGGATAAAAAATACAAGAATAAACAGAAAGTCGCGTTTGCTCATCTCAGAATTTTTATCCAGAAACTCCCAGACATTCATAGGACGCTCCGACTTCTCAACTACTCGTTCAATACGGACTTCCTCTGGTTTACCAAGTACCAGCTCATCCAAACTAACTTTTAGGTATTCAGCTAATTGAATAAGATTATCCAAGTCTGGTGTCGCATCACCATTTTCCCATTTGGAAATTGACTGACGCGAGATGAACAGTTTTTGAGCAAGCCCTCTTGTGACAAGACTTTGTTAACTCGAAATTTTTTTAGCTGTTCTGCAAAAATGGTCATGTTGTTGCACCTCTTTTTTAGATTTTCGTAAGATGAGTATAGGACAAGTAAGGGGAAAAAACAAGCACTTTTAGGGGCAACTCACCGTTGCACAAAGGGCTGTAGGGCTTGATACAAGGCTGATTGAAAGGGTGCGACTAGTGAAGAATCTTCTTCATCTTGTACTCAAAATCGTGGCGACTCATCATAACCAGATGATCGCAATTGGTGCAGCGAATTTTAATATCTGCACCTAGGCGCAGGACTTCCCAAGCATTTGCCTTTTTACCAGTTGACTTAATGACACAAGCATGGGGCTTTTTCATCTCAACGATACTTCCTAATTCGTACATCGGCGCTCCTCTCCAAGGTAATAGTAGCGTGTTTGACAGGTAATGGTCCAATCATCTATCGTCTGCAATTCTCCGTCTACCTGAGCAACCATTTCATCTGGTAGACACAGGCGCACTCTTTCTGCTGTCACATGGTGCAGGACAGAAGAGGTCTTATGACGTTTTAAAAGCAAATCTAACAGCGCCCTGATGCGCTGGCTAAGAGAATGGGCTGATACATAGACCAGATCTATCTGAGACGCAGTTATATGGGCTTCTGGCCAAATCATAATGCCACCGCCAAAATAGGTATTGTTGGCAATGGACAGAAAAAAGAGATGCTCTAGCTTCATAACTTGATGATTGGTTTCGATAAGAACCGATAACTGAGCAGAGTCGAGTAAACCAAGAATCCCAAAAAAGATGTAGGTCAGCTTGCCAATTTTTAGGCGGTTAAACCATTTTTTGATTGCTGATTTCTCCGAATGGGCAATAACACGCGCTGGATAACCAATATCAAGACTATTGACCACAACACCGCTGGGAATGGTCAACAGACAGATTGGGACCGGTCGGGTCTCCAATAAATTGTTCATTACCTGTTGCCAGGAGGTAATCCCTATCGCACGCGCAAAATCATTTCCTGATCCAGTTGGATAATAGGCAAAGGGGATATCTTTAGGCCAAATGGAAAGGACTTTGGACAAGGTCCCATCTCCACCCAGAATTAAGAACCGGTCACTCTCCTTCCGAAACACTGATAAAATCGCTTCTACTTGCGCATATTCGTCGTTTTTACTAATCGTCAGGTAAGATCTTATCTCGACCTGTGGATAAGCTGCTTGAATGTCTCTGATGATAGTAACAGCCTTTCCATTTCCTGCCCTAGGATTGGCTAAAATATATACAATCATATCTCTCGTCGTTTTCATTTTTACCCTAGTATAACATAAAAAGAGGTCAAATGACCTCTTTCATAAAAACTAATTTGTACGGACTGGTGTGATCAGTTGGATAAAATCAATTTCTTCTGTATTTGGAACAAGGGTAAAGGGACGGACTGGTGAAATAAAGCTGATCTTGATTTGTTCACTATTAGCTGCTTTTAGGGCATCAATCAGATAGGTTGGATTAAAGCTGATGACCAAGTCCTCTCCTGTCACTTCTAACGTATCTAATTCTTCGTTTACCCGACCAACTTCTGGTGAATACACGTGAGCTGACACTTGACCGCCTGTAATTTCCAGTTTTACGGTACCATTTTGAGTGGCATTTGATAGCAAACGAGCCCGCTCCATAGCTTGACGGAGTTTTGCAGTATCAAAAATAGCTGTTGTATTAAATTCTGTCGGAATCAAACGGTCAGTATCAGGATAGGTTCCTTCAAGCAAACGAGTATAGAAACTGATATGCTCGCTTCTAAAGAGCATTTGGTTGTTTGAGAAGAACACTTCTACCGTCTCAATATCATCTGTGAAAACAGTGACAAATTCACGTAGAGAACGGCTCGGAATGACCACATTGAAGTTATCCCCAGATTTATCCAAGGTTAATTTACGTTGGCTCATCCGATGAGAGTCTGTCGCAACTGTTTTCAAGTACTTATTTTCTGTAAGAACAAAGTGAACACCTGTCAAGATTGGACGGCTTTCTTGGGTTGAAGCTGCAAAGGCTGTCTCGTTAATGGTCTCTTTCAAGACGCTGGTTTTGAGAATAAGCGGTTCAGCAGTTGACACTTCCTGCAAGCGAGGATATTGTTCTGCCTCTTTTCCTTTCAAGGTAATTTCTGATTTACCACTGGTTAAAACGATTTGTTGCTGCTCAATTTCACGGACATCTAAGACAATATCAGGTAGGCTTGAAACAACGTTGATAAAGAAAGAAGCTTCTAATAGGATAGAACCTGGCGAAGAAATCAACAAACCAGCATTTTCATCTTGAGTTGCAATGAAGTTTTCAATTGAAATTTGACCATTTGATCCAGTCAAGGTAATACCTTCAGTAGAGACTTCCATTTTTACAGTTGATAAGATAGGAATAGCATTTTTACTACTGATTGCCCGCTTGGTAATGGTAAGAGCTTGTAAAAATACAGTTTTATTGATAGAAAATTGAATCATGGATTCTCCTTTATTTATATATTATAAGATTAGTAGTAATAATAGGCTCTGTGTATTCTGTGGAAAACAGCCTGATAGCGCGTGTTTCTTTGAAAAACACGATGTGCATAGCTTGTGGAAAACTGTGGATGTTTCTCACAAGTTATCCTCATACTCGTCAAAAATCAAATTCTGATATAGAGTATCAGTTTCGAATTTTGTTTTTGATAGTGGTTAGTTCAATTTCGAGATTTTCATCGTCTGAGAGCATATTTTTGATTTTATTATGCGCGTGCATGACAGTTGTATGGTCGCGATTGCCAAATTCTTTCCCGATTTTTGGGAGAGAATTGTCGGTCATTTCACGTGCAAGATACATAGCCACCTGTCTAGCATGGACAATATTTTGAACACGTTTTGCCCCTTTGATTTCTTTGAGGCTAACCCCGTAAAATTCTCCTACTTCATGCTGAATGGTCTCAATCGCAATAACCGTATTGATAGGGTTTGTCTGTTTTCGAGCTCGAATAGCTTCTGCTGCGACATCAACGGTAATTTCAGTCAGATGTTTCACACTAGCTAATAGATGAATATCTTTTAAGGCGCCTTCTAGGTCGCGGACATTGGAATCAAACTGCCCTGCTAGATAAGAGAGAGTATCGTCTGTAAAGTCATAAGGATATTCTTCACATTTATTGCGCAAAATGGCGATACGCGTTTCTAAATCTGGCGGTGTAATATCCGTTGTTAATCCCCATTTAAAGCGCGTTACAATCCGTTCTTCCAGATTATCCAAATAGTCAGGATTACGGTCACTGGTTAAGACGATTTGCTTATTTTTATCGTAAAGTGCATTAAAAGTATGGAAAAATTCTTCCTGAGTAGAGGCCTTGTTTCGTAAAAATTGAATATCATCAATGAGTAGAAAATCTAAATTCCGATAGATTTCTTTGAATTGTTCCATCTTATTTAAGCGAAGATGATCTAGAAAGTCATTGATAAAGGTTTCTGTTGAAACATACTTGATACGGGCATTTGGATTATTTTCTAAAGCCTTATTTCCAATTGCATTTAAGAGATGGGTCTTTCCTAAACCAGGTCCCCCATAGATAAATAGAGGATTATAGTAAATTCCTGGATTATCAGCAACCCCTAAAGCCCCAGCCTTTGCCATCTGATTATTAATTCCTTGGACAAAATTTGCAAAGGTATACTGAGGTTTGATATCTGGGTGAGGAGATTGTTCTTCTTGCAGTTGCGCTACTGGCTTACTGACTATAGCTTGTTCAGGGGTATCTGTGGTAAATTGATAGTCAATAGCAATTTGGCTATCAAAGATTTCGAATCCCGCAGTGATGAGAATATCTTTTAAATTTTGATCCCAAAAGAGCTGTTTATAAGGGCTGTCTAAGAATATCTGTGCTCGGTTTGAAGCGATATCTAGTAATTGGGCATTTTCAACGTAAAAATCGTAGGCTCCTTGGTTGAGCTTGGCTTTAGCCAGCTGAAGAACCCTGCTCCAAAATGTTTGCTTCTGGTCCACTTTTCCCCCTCTCTTTCTATTTGATTTGGTCTTACTAGTGTATCATAAAAGAATAAAGTTTTCCACAACTTTATTCTTTTTCCACACGGTTTATAATAGTTTTCCACAAGTTGTGTATAATATGGGAAATTGCTTGTTTTTCTAAAGGATTGTATAAGTTTTTAGTGTGAATAACTCTGTTCATCAATTAATTGTTTCCACACTAGTTTATAATGGTGTGGATAATTCGTTCGAATTCTTCAGCATTTTTAAAAGAAATGGATAGGGTGCCACTGCCATTTTTTTTCTGTTGAATATCAACAACTGTTCCCAATAGTTGCTGGAGATTTTCTTCTGCTTCTTTGACAAAGAGATTTTTGCTAGGTTGAATTGTTTTTGTTTTTTTGGTGGATAGGGCTGCTTCTAAAGCGCGGACACTCAGTTCTTTTTCAAGAATAGTATGGAGCCACTGCTCTTGCTCTTTTGCCTGATAAGGAATTAGGAGTCTAGCGTGTCCTTGTGATAGTCTTCCTTCTTCCACTGCTTGAATCAAGGGAGCGGATAGCTGCAATAGGCGCAGAATATTTGTGATATAAGGTCGTGATTTGCCCATGATTTGTGCAATTTCATCGTGGGTCAAGCCTTTTTCAATCAAGCGCTGATAAGATGTCGCTTCTTCAATCGGATTAAGGTCAGATCGTTGCAGATTTTCAATAATAGCTTGAGAGAGCAAGTCATCATCAGACAAGTCTTTGATGACCACAGGAATAGAAGTCAAACCTGCCAATTGGCTGGCTCGAAGTCTCCTCTCTCCTGCTAGTAATTCGTAGCCAATAATGGCTGATTTTCGGACAATCAAGGGCTGAATTAAACCATTTTCTTTAATCGATAGGGCCAGTTCTTCTAACTTTTCTTGATCAAAATGAATCCGTGGTTGATAAGGATTAGGGCTGATGTCAGTGATTGCAATATAACGTAGTTCTTCCATACGTCCATCTTAGCAAAAAAAAGCTCACTTTACAATGACGTAAAGTGAGTCATTATCTAGTTTGAAAGGTCTTCTGTTGAATTGGTCAACTTGATGTTAATTGTGTTTTCTTTTCCGTGGCGAGAATAGGTAATGGAAATGGTGTCACTAACGGTATGTTTATACAGGGCACTTTGCAGGTCGCTGATGCTTTCAACCGTTTCACCGTCAATCTTGGTAATGACGTCGTACTGCTCTAATTGACCGTCTGCTGGTAGGCCTTTTTGAGTAGAAAGAACGACGATACCAGCTTTTAAGCCATCATCTTCAATACCTGCTTTTTGGCGTTGTGTAGTCGAAAGATTGCTTAAATTAGCCATTTTAATTCCTAGCGCTGGACGGATAACTTTCCCATTTTTCTCTAGTTGATTGATGATATTGACCGCATCGTTTGCTGGAATAGCAAATCCCATTCCCTCTACCGCCACTCCTGATGTTGAATTGGAACTAGAGGTAATTTTACTCGAAGTGATTCCAATGACCTGTCCCTGGATATTGATAAGAGGCCCACCTGAATTACCAGGATTGATGGCTGTATCGGTTTGAATGGCATTGGTTGAAATAGTCTGACCGTCTTCTGCTTTTGAAGTAACTGTACGGCTGAGACTAGAAACGATTCCTTGGGTCACAGTATTGGCGTAGATACTGCCGAGCGGACTACCAATGGCAATGGCTGTTTCTCCGACTTTAATCTTATCTGAGTCTGCAAATTCTGCGACTGTCTTTACCTTATCAGCTGCGATTTTAATTACGGCAATATCTGCGTAAGTATCTGATCCAATCAACTCTCCTTCTACTTTTTCACCTGAAGCCAGTTGGATATCGATTTTTTCAGCTCCTGCAATGACGTGCGTATTGGTGACAAGATAGGCAAATTTGTCTGTTTTTTTGTAAATAACTCCAGAACCTTCTCCAGCAACGGCTAAATCATCTGAATTGCCCTGTTCTTCCAAAATAGAACGATAACTATTATCACGTGGTGTTTGATAGTTAATAACAGATACTACTGCATTTTGAGCCTTCTCAACCGCTGTTGTTGTGGAATTTTCATTATTGTACTGTACCTTGCTAACCGTGGTTTGCTCATTATCCTTTTTGGTTTCAACAACTTTTGCTGGTTGCTTGGTTGTTTGAAATACGGTAGCGGCTAAGGCTCCTGATAATCCTCCAGCAAATCCAAGTACAAGTATGAGTAGATATTTTATGATTTTTTTCATACAGATGTTTTCCTCCGACATTTTGGTTTATCGTAACCTTATTTTCTTAATTATAACTTAAAACCAGAAAAAAGCAATCCACAGGTTGTGGATAACTTAGAAAAAAACTGTTAAAGCAGGCTATTACTAAACATTTCCCAGTTACATTTAGAGTGAATATGATACAATAATAGTATGAAAATAAAAATTATCACAGTTGGAAAATTAAAGGAAAAATACCTCAAGGATGGGATTGCTGAATACGTCAAACGCTTGAGTCGTTTTGCAAAAATCGAAATGATTGAATTAGCTGATGAAAAGACACCTGATAAGGCCAGTCTAGCTGAAAATGAGGCTATTTTAAAAAAAGAATCTGAACGCATTTTAGCAAAAATCAACGAACGTGAATATGTGATTGCTTTAGCGATTGAAGGGCGGCAATTTGCCTCAGAGGATTTCAGTCAGTTAGTGTCAGATACCATGGTCAAGGGCTATTCTGATATTGGCTTTGTCATTGGTGGTAGTTTAGGCTTGCATGAGATGGTAAAAAAACGAGCCAATCTTTTGATGAGTTTTGGACTCCTTACCCTCCCCCACCAATTGATGCGTTTGGTTTTGGTTGAGCAAATCTATCGATCCTTTATGATTCAACAAGGAAGTCCTTACCATAAATAGTTTCACGTGAAACGTAGGAGTAATATGTCAATAAACAAGGAATATCAAGTATTTGAAGGGTTACGAATTGCAACGGCTTTGACTTTTATCAGCGGTTATCTAAACGCTTTTACCTATGTTACTCAGGGAGGTCGATTTGCAGGGATTCAATCAGGTAATATTATCATGTTATCTTATTACTTAGCAAAAGGTGAAATATCACAGGTATTTAGCTTTCTAAACCCTATTTTTTTCTTTGTATTGGGACAATTTATTGTCTATCTCTTGAAGCGGAAATTGAAAAAAAAATCGGTGGATATGGCATTTTTGCAGTAGCTTGTTGATGACTGCTTTCATCATTCTGGCAATTGTGATTTCTCCTTTTGTAGGTCCATTTTTAACCATGGCGACCCTAGCTTTTGTAGCCTCTATTCAAATTGGAACCTTTCAGAAACTACGAGGTGCTCCCTATGCCAATGTCATGATGACTGGAAATTTAAAAAATGCAGCCTACCTATGCTTTAAAGGTTGGAGAGAAAATGATAAGGTTCTTCGTAAAAGGGGACAGGAAACGATTCTGATTTTAGCTAGTTTTAGCGTTGGTGTAATTGTTTCAACGCTTCTCTCGTTTAGATTCTTAGAGTATTCATTGGCGTATGTCCTCATTCCGGCCTTATATGTTAATTATGAATTATGGAGAGAAAAAAGCCTAGCATAGAAGCTAGGCTTTATCAGATGATTCCAGCAGGATTCGAACCTGCGACCGTTCGCTTAGAAGGCGAATGCTCTATCCAGCTGAGCTATGGAACCGCTCAGTAACCATCTTATTTTATCGTAAACAAGACAGAATGTCAAGATATAGAAAAAAGCAACACGACAAAGAGGCGGAACAAAAAAGATTTTGATTTTTGAGATTCTCTATGATCAAATCTTCAAATTGATACATTAGATACAAAAAGCGAATAAAACAGAATTCGGAGAGGTAGAAAACTAGTTTTGTTCGCTTTTTATATTTAGGGTTGGACTTTTGTCTCAGCCTCTTTATCGTGAAAAAGCAAAAAAATAGCTTGACAAAGAGATAAGGTCTATATTATACTAGATAGTGCTTGAATGGTCCGTTGGTCAAGGGGTTAAGACACCGCCTTTTCACGGCGGTAACACGGGTTCGAATCCCGTACGGACTATTTTATCCGCCATAGCTCAGTTGGTAGTAGCGCATGACTGTTAATCATGATGTCGTAGGTTCGAGTCCTACTGGCGGAGTAAGAGTGATTCCCTGATTGTTTTAGGGGATTTTTTTATTATGTAAAAAAGCGGGGAATTATTCCACCGCCTTTTTACTTGTTATGATACTTATTCGCTTTTTGGTGCGCATCCTGTTGTAGAAACTAAAGAGTAAGATTCCTATTCCAAAACAAGAAATCCCAATCACAAATCCTTGTGGAATAAAGGAGAGTACAATTCTTCCACTGCCTTTTGTGACATCTACTTTTATGAAGCCATTCTGCGCTTTTGTAATCGGTAAAGCCTTGCCATCTTGGCTGGCAGACCAGCCCTTGTCATAGGGGAGAGTTAGCAGCAATGAAGCATCCGTATCAGATGTATAGTCGACAGTAATCTTGTTTCCTTTTGTTTTTACCTGTACTTCTTGACTCCTTAGTTTATCCATGGCTACTTGATAAGCAACTGTATCCAGTCGATAAAATTGCGGTTTATCAAATGAGACTTGGGAATTATTAGGGAAGCTCATTGTTAAGGTCACAACTTGTTCATCTTCAAAATTTCCTGCATCAAAAAGTGAGAAGGTATTATCAAGGGTAAAGTTTTTCGTGACATTATTGACAGTAAACTGCACGTTCTTACTAGTATCACTTGTAAAATTGATATTTGGAATGTTGACATATAATTGTGTATGAGCAGGGACCAGTAGTGAATACCGAATGCGAGGTGTCTCATCTTCTTCCGTTTTAGAAACAGTTACACGATTCGTTAATTCAGATCCATTCTCAATATTGGAAGGTTCTAAGCTGTAGTAATACTGTAAATCAAGCCCAGCTAACTGGTTTAGGAAATGGGTTTGATTATCAAGTGTCAGATTAGAGAAGTTTACATCTTTGTAAACCTTACTTGTTAATACTGCTAAGGGAAGGGAATAGGCATTTTCATAGAGATAATAAGAGCCACTTGAATGGATTGGAGAAAATCCGAATTTAGACAGGTCACCTTCTACTAAATTATACTGGACAGCAAAGAGACTATCTGCCAGAATGGTATTATTTTGATAGCGTAAATTCAAATTTGTACCGTCAGAACGAAAACCTAATTTATCTAAAGTGGAGCTTGAAGCGCGATTCCGAATGGAAGAAAATTGAGAGATACCATTGTAATTGTATTTCATGCCATCATTTCCTGTTTGAGGAAAGTTTCGCTCAGTTCGATAAAATGTTTCATTGGTAGATTTTGCATACTTTACAATGTTGTCAATATCTGTCAAGTTGCGCTCGTAACTCTCACGACTTGGGAAGTGCCATTCAGCAGACAAACCGTCAACTAGAAAGTTGGTATTCAATCCAAGTTCAAAGAGGACGAACAATAGGCTGACACATGAAAATACCTTTAGATTTATTCGCTTTTTACTGATGGCAAATAGAAGAATTCCGTAGGCTATTAAAAATTCAAAGGATAGTAAAAAATGGATAGGTGTCAGAAATTCATAATGATTGAAGGCAAAAAATGTTGCTCCAAATCCACCCAGTAAGAAGAGAATAGGAGGGAGATAGTTACGGAAACGAATAGCTCTCAATCGTGTCAATGTCTCTGCAGCCATGTAAATGATGACTAATGGGAAAATCCAGGCATAGCGGTGTAGAAACATGTTGGGTGCGTGCATTCCCTGCCAAAAAAGATCAAGTGGCTGGAGATAAAAACTAGCAACGATGAAGGCAAGTAGAACACCATAGCTGACTTTCACTTGCCATTTAATCGATTTTATAGTGAAGAAAATAAGGGTAAAGAGTAGGGGAAAAATTCCTACATAAATCATAGGAATAGCACCAAACTTCGTTGTATCATAGCTTCCAACTAAATTTTTAGCAAAAATATCCAAATACCAAGAGTTTTCTGTCTGTAAGTTGACAATCTTTGTCAACCTTTCCCCATGTATTTTTAAATCTAGATAGGTCGGTAGGAGCATAATCATGCTGGAGAGCCCTGCTAATAGTGACACAACTGTAAAGTCAACAAAAGATCTGATTCTTTCCTTAAAATTCCAAGATACCTGGACAAGAAACCAAAGGGCTAAAAACAAGGCCATCATATATCCAAAATAATAATTTTGAATAAACAAAAAAGTCAGACTGACGAAGTAGAGTACCCTTCCTTTTTTTTCGATAATCCGGTGTAGTCCAAGGAGGATAAGTGGCACCAGAATAAAGGTATCCAACCAAGTGTTGATTTCCAGTTGGCTGGTCGAAAAACTCATCAAGGAAAAAGAAGTGGCTAATAGTAGAGCTAGTACAGGCTGCAATTTTTTATAGATAGTAGAGAGACTAAGGTAAGTTGACAGTCCTGTCAAGCCAAATTTCAGAAGTGTAAAGAGATAGAGGGCATCTGGCATGCTTTTTAAATTAAAAAAGTAGGTCAAGGGAGATAAGATAGAGCCCAAATAATAAGAAGATAAGGCATAAAAATTTAAGCCTAATCCACTCGTAAAGGTATAGAATAAGGAGCCGTCGCCGTGTAAAGTATTTCGCAATACTTGGTTAAAAATGACATACTGGTGGAAGGCATCGCTTGCTAAAATCGTGGTCTCACTTCCCCACCAAATTCCTTTTATGGCTAAGATACTAGCGATGATAAGGATAGGTAGTAGGAAAGAGGCGGCTAAAAATAGGTATTTTGAGTGTTTTTTGAACATAATGCTTATTTTTCTATTTGCAAGAAAAGGCGAATCAGATCGCCTTTTTCTTTTAATCTTTCCAAAGTTCTTTTACTTTTGCTTGTACTTCTTGATTTTCCAAGAATTCATCGTAGGTTTCATCGATACGGTCAATGACCCCATTTTTTGAGATAACAATAATATGATTGGCGAGGGTTTGAATGAATTCATGGTCGTGGCTGGCAAAGATGATAGATTCCTTGAAGGCCTTCAGTCCGTCATTCAAGCTAGAGATAGATTCCAAGTCTAAGTGATTGGTTGGGTCATCGAGTACAAGGACATTTGATTTGAGAAGCATGAGTTTTGAAAGCATCACGCGCACCTTTTCTCCTCCTGAAAGGACATTGACAGGCTTGTTCACCTCGTCACCAGAAAAGAGCATACGTCCTAAGAATCCACGCAAGAAAGTATTGTCATCTTCTTCCTTACTTGCAAACTGACGGAGCCAGTCGAGAATGGATTCATCACTTGCAAAATCGCGACTATTATCTTTCGGTAGGTAAGATTGACTAGTTGTCACACCCCATTTGATAGTTCCTTCGTATTCGATATCTCCCATAAGGGCACGAATCAGCGCTGTTGTCTGAATATCATTTTGACCGATAAGGGCTGTCTTGTCACCTGGACGAAGAATAAAGCTGATATTGTCCAAAATCACTTCCCCGTCAATGGTTACTTTCAAGTTTTCAACGGTGACTAAATCATTTCCGATTTCCCGCTCAGCCTTGAAATTGATAAATGGGTATTTACGGCTAGAGGGAATGATTTCTTCCAATTCAATCTTGTCGAGCATCTTCTTACGGGAAGTCGCTTGTTTAGATTTTGAAGCGTTGGCAGAAAAGCGGGCAACGAATTCTTGCAATTCCTTGATTTTTTCTTCTGCCTTGGCATTGCGGTCAGCTTGCAATTTAGCAGCCAATTCGCTTGATTGTTTCCAGAAGTCATAGTTTCCAACAAAGATTTTGATTTTGCCAAAGTCTAGGTCAGCCATGTGGGTACATACTTTGTTGAGAAAATGGCGGTCGTGGGACACGACAATGACTGTATTTTCAAAGTCAATCAAAAAGTCTTCGAGCCAGTTAATGGATTGAATATCAAGACCGTTGGTCGGCTCGTCTAGGAGCAAGACATCTGGTTTGCCAAAAAGAGCCTTGGCTAAGAGAACTTTCACCTTTTCCCCATTGGTCAATTCGCTCATGTTTTGGTAGTGAAGATCCTCTGCAATATTTAGATTTTGCAAGAGTTGAGAGGCTTCACTTTCTGCTTCCCAGCCACCCAATTCCGCAAATTCCCCTTCAAGTTCAGCTGCACGAACGCCGTCTTCATCTGAAAAGTCTTCCTTCATGTAAATGGCGTCTTTTTCTTTCATGATGCTGTAAAGTTGTTCATTTCCCATGATAACAACATCAATCACGCGTTCTTCTTCGTAGTCAAAGTGATTTTGGCGCAGAACAGATAAGCGCTCATCTGGACCAAGGGAAATATGACCAGTCGTTGGTTCAATATCACCCGCTAAAATTTTCAGGAAGGTTGATTTTCCGGCACCATTGGCTCCAATCAAGCCGTAGGTGTTCCCTGCTGTAAACTTAATGTTGACATCGTCAAATAATTTTCGATCGCTAAAACGAAGCGATACATCTGATACTGTAAGCAATACAATTCTCCTATTTCTATGATTAGTCTTATTCTACTCTAAAAAAGATGATTTTTCAATTGAAACTACATTGGAATGAGAATATCTTTCTCTAAATTTGGATGTATCTTTTGTAAACTAAAGCCTCTTCCCCTTACTTGGGTGGCAGGCATGACGACAATAAAGGCTGTTTCATCGATAGCAAGGATATTCGTTTCTAACTTTTGATATTCGAGACGGGAAACAGTTGTCATCAGCATGCGATTTTCCTGACCTGTAAAGCCACCGATCATGGGAAGTTCTGTTACACCACGGTCAGCAACCCTTGTGATGTAGTCCTTGATTTTCGCATGGTGTCTCGAAATAATCATGATATTCCTTGAGGAGTCCGCTCCTGCCATGACGAGGTTGACAAGGTAGGTAATGGAGAGTAAAGCAATGATGGAGTACATAACTGTGTCTGCGTCAAAGGCGACAAATCCAAGCCCTACGACAATCCCGTCTACAAACGCCATGCTGGTCCCAAGTGGAATGGGTGTGTATTTTTCAAATAGCTGAACAATGATACCAGTACCACCCGTTGATGAATGTCCGATGAAGACAAGTCCTAAACCAAATCCAAGAATAGCACCTCCAAAGATTGCTGCTAGAAGCGTATTGTGTGTCAAGGTTGGTAAAACTGCTGTCAACTTGATAAAAATTGGGTAAATCCAGGCGCCGTAAACAGTTTTAATGAAGACTTCCTTACCCAAGCAGAAAAAACAAAGGAGCAAAAGGGGAATGTTGGCATAGAGCACAAAGTTAGAGGTGTTCCAACCAAATAAGGCGTTCATGCTAATCGCAAGCCCTCCAACTCCTCCAGAAGCAATATGATTTTCAACAAGCATACTGTTAAATGCAACAGCAGAAATAAATGCTCCGATTGTAACGAGAGCAAAATCTTTTAGTTTTTGTTTCATATAGGTATCCTATCTGTTAATGTTCAGCTTCTATTATCCCTAATTCTAATCCTACCGTCAAGTTAAGAATGGCTTGACTTTCTATTTTTTAGGGTATATAATTGAAAAGAATCAGAAAAGTAGTGAATTAGCTATTTTTAGAGAGCCTGTAGTCGGTGAAAACAGGTAATAGCGATTGATGAATGGGCTGATGGATTAAGAATCTGAAATCATAAAGATTCGGCTTGCAGGCCTTATATGCAAATGAGATGAGATGACTCATAAGTGAGGTGGCACCGTGTCTTTGACGCCCTCGCATGGCTTTTTGCTGTGCGTGGGTTTTATTTATGAACAAAAGGAGAATACCATGACAAAACCAATTATACAAAAATTAGGTTACTTTACATCACTTTACAGCTCCTTAACCCTTGATAATACTGACTTTTTAGAAAAACATATCTCCTTAGATTTCTATAGATTTTCCTAGAAAGTCCACAAAAATGTGAACAAAAAAAGAGCTTTACAGCTCCTTTACAACGAGTTCAGCAGGCAAGAAACTAGCGTAGTAATCAGCTACGCTTTTTTTTGATTGCTGAATAGGTCTAGTATAACATATATCACGCGCTACGTTCTAGTATTTTCTAGTAAATTGTGTATGGAAAAGCCCAATAATAAGGCATTTTTCTTTCATTTCAAAATTTCAAAAAGGGAAAAAATCGCACAGAAAAGGGCAGCGTTTTTAGTTCCGAACAATACCCACCCCGTTAAAAAATTGATGGGGTATTTACAAACATCAGAAAAAGCCCCTAAAATCACTTCTAACGGCTTTTAGTCTATCTATGGTAATTTTATCGGACAAGCTAAAAGAACGGCTGAAACCTAGCTTATTTTTAATCTGGTAACGTCTCAAGCACTCCGTTTCTGTATTGCTTGGCAAAATCAAGCAAGCCCTGATTCTTGATGTTTTGATACTCGGCAACCGTGATGTCTAAAGTCCTACACATTTGCCCCCTTGTTTTACGCTGTCCTATCTTTTGGCAGTACCAATTCACTAGAATAGCTCTACTCACATCATCTAACCTTGCCACAATATCATCAATTTCTTGTACAAGACTTTCAGCACATTGGGCAAATGCTCCACTTAAATTGGCCAACTTTTGAAAATTACGATAGTTCTTCAAAACTCGGTCAGCGTGCTTGGCAAGTTTTTTCTTGTTCGGCTCTACCATTTTCTTTTACTACTTTCCACATTCATTATTGACCTTTTTTCCCGCTCATGCTAATATTGTGATATCTCCTTTACTTTTCTAATTCTAAAGACATACTGTCAAATCCATATAGAGAGTGGCGTTTCAGCTACTCTTTTTTGTTTACTTGGCAAACCTTATCATCTTTCTTAGTTCATCAACTCTATTTTCTTTCGGATTTTTCGGCGTTGATAATACCGCTTCTTCTGTTCCAATATTTTATCTCGTTTAGCTTCGTAGCGCTGTTTATCCATTTGTCTACGACAATCCTTGCAACGGCTATCGAAACCTGTCTTACTGTTTTTCTTTTTAGGAAAGTTCGTTTCATTCAATTCTTTTTCTTGATGACACTTGATACACCTCTTTTTCATTTTTTTAGTCTCCTTTTTGTTTCTCGCACGCATGAAAAAATGTACAGTGACGGCGTGAACCTCGGAAATTACCATGGGGAGGGGAGTAGCCCCCTCTACCTAATAACACTTCAAGATTTTTAATTTTTCATCTCCTCACATAAAGAGAGTATTTTTTACTCTTTGAATGTAACATATCTTACATTCTGTTACGTTCGATACTATCTTTAAATTCCTAGTATTTCCAACGCTCTAAGCTCTTTCTTAAAAAATGAAAGTAACATTTTTTTGTTATGTTACTTTCGATAGAGTATCAACTCATTTTTTCAATTATTTTTTCAACTGTTTAGAAATTCCATTGATAAGACTTCTGTAACTATTCTTAGTCTTCTCACTGTATATATTATGCTTCCGTTCAAAGTCTTGTTCAATCTGTCTAGTAGTTTCTGCCTTTGCCTGTTCAATCTCTTCTTCACGCTTGACCACGTTTTTATTGTGCGACTTCTCTAAAGCTTGATAAAAAAGTTTCTGGTCTCTTCTTTGTTTATCGGCAGACTTTTTTCTGATTACTGCCATTTGTTCTCCGAAACGCCGCTCTTTTTCTTCTTGGTTTCTTGCAGCTCCTGCCTTTAGTTCATCGTACCAACTATAGGGGGTCTGCGCTTTGGGAGTTTGTTGGGTAGGGGTATTTTGACATTGGGTGGCGGATTTTTTTATAGCCTCCCCGAATTCTTTATAATACTGTTTCATCTCTTTATTCATAATGATACTCCCTGATGCATGATTTCCTTGATACGATCAAACGTGAGTGGGAAATATTTATCTGTATGTGGTTCCATATTAAGCAAATCCGAGTCAACATGCCCTATCTCCGTCTTGGTATATTCTTCCCTATCCTTGCTTATAATAACTTTTAAGATTTTTAAAACCTCACTACAGTCCTCATACTCTGCTCGTGCCTTCTCACGAATATTCTCTAGTTTTGGCAGAACGGACTTGGCTTCTGTAAAAAATCCTCTTTGTGTTTTCTTGTGCTGTTCATGTACTTCTTTGACCAACTGTCTATACTCATTAATTGGCATAAGTGGTTCTTGTGTCAGTTTATTCAATTGTTCCACAAGCATTTCTTTTGTATTTTGGGCAGTCCATAACTCGTCCTTGGCCTCGTTGTAGGCTTTGGCGTCTACGTCTTCTTGAGCTTTTAATAGCTTTTGTCTAGCTACAGCAATCTTAGTATCACTCTTTTCAATCTCTGATTGACAGTGTGCAATATCTACAAAATTTTGTTCTTTAAGTGCTGATAAGTCTTTTTTGATTTCTTGTAATGTTTTCACGTCTCTACTCCTTTATGTCAGTAATGTTTTAGTTTCAGATAGTGACATTTAAGGCTTATCTCTAGCCTGTACTTGATATTTCATATATTCCTTTCTAAGACAGAAAAAGAGACACGACAAAGAGATGTTAAAACTCAATTATCGTGCCTCTGGTTTTCCAGTCAGCTATATTTTTTCTTTTTGCCGTGTCTCAATTTGAACAATTTTACTATCTTGTACTGTAAAAATCAGACTGCCGTAGGCTGGCAATTTCTTCATACCTATTATATCATTTTCTTGAAAAATAACAAAATTATCATCTAAAAATGGCTGCAAGTTTTTGCTTTCTTTTTCCATATTTTACCCCATTTTTCTATCTATTGAATTTAACATATCTTAGATTGTGTTAAATTTGGAACACCCTATTTAATCCCTTACCTATCAAGGAATAATCGTATTTTCTTGTTTTTCAATTTACATTTTCTCGATATGTTAAATATATGACTAAAATCGTCTTACTTTACTTGTATTTTTTGATGTATCGCAGGCTTCAGCTATCCTCTCAAAAACACTGTTCAGATTGAGCCTGTGCTGATACGTGACCGATAGCTGACCCTTGCGGTAGGTAACCTGGTATTGCGGGTCTTTAAATGTACCGACCAGATAGCCGATAATGGCATGCTTACAAGCCAGCATATCTGCCACGAATTGAAATTCTCGGTAATAGTGCCGTACTGTCATGTTCATACTCCTTATTTATTTTTCTTGTAAGTATTTGCGATTCTCTCCAAGTTCTCGGTTAAGTCCCTATCTGCTTCATACTCCGCAACCAGTCGCCACCCTGTAGGTGGTTTAGTCATCGTGATTTCAACGTCTGGCTGGGGATATAAGCCGATAATGTAGCCCTGTATGCCTAGTTTGATTCTATCGATAGTGTCAAAGTTCTTAGCTCCCGTCTGATAGTGGTAGCGGTTCATTTTTACGTGTTTGTATGCCATGTGTTTTCTCCTTTTTGTAGTTTTGTAGGTGCTCCGAGTTTTTAGAAAGGGAGGTACCCTACGAAGGCTCTTTCTTACTCTCCCAAGGGATTTGGTTAGTTTTGTAGGTGATGTAGGGATAAATCAAGTAAACTAACTTTCTACAGAACAAGCCCCTGTTTCTAAGCTCTCTATATATTATTTATACTGTTTATATATCTACTTATTCTACAATATAGAGTAAAAGCCTTGATATACTTGACTTTTTCGATTGTAGGAATTTTGTAGAATATCTGTAGGGATTGTAGTATTAGTATTTTTTTCTAAAATAGTAGGTAGTAGGTGTCCCTTTTTTCCATAGCCTTTTTTGAATTTCTGCTCGTTCCCATTCCCTGTGGTTATCTAGTACATCTCTAGCCTTTTGACTATAGCGCCCCCCTCTGCCCTTGTTTTGATTATCATTGAATACAACGTAAGCAATTTCATTAGGGCTAGTGACTTCAAGTTGTACATCTCCAAAATGTAAGGGATAATCTTTATAGTTTTGCTGGTCATCTAGTGGCTCTTGTAAGTGTTTTAAAAAATACTGCCTACGTTCGTACGGGGATAGCTCGTACCAGTCCATGGGTGGATAGAAATAACCCAAATACTCCAAGATGGCCTCTTTCTCTGGATCTTCCACCTTGTAGGCTTCCTGTATGTGTTCTAGTTTCTCCTCCAGTTCCTTGGATAGGGTCAAGGTCTGCCCCTCATCGTACCAAGTCTTAGCCTCAGCTAGTACCTGTAAAAAGTATTTCTCCTCTTTTTCCATGGGGTGACAGGCTACATCATTGACCCCACACTGAATAGGATAAAAACGGCGCTCCTTGCCCTCATCTTTCAGAAACCCCTTAGCGTTTGATGTCCCGATAAAGACACAATGGCGGTCTACTTTTTCTGTTCTTTTGCTGTAAAGCGCCCGTATATCGTCACTGGAAGCGCTGATGAAATTTTTAACCGCTTCTATGGCTGTTTTTTTAAATCCTTTTAGCTCTCCAAACTCAATGACGGCATTATTCTGTAAGATTCGGTAGTCTTCAGTATTATCCCCGAACTTTCGGACACTATCGGAGTGAAATTCTGGCAGTAGGCGCTTGGTAGCTGTACTTTTACCCAGTCCCTGCCCCCCTGTCAAAATTGGCACGATTTCAAACTTGATACCCGGTCGATAAATACGGGCAACTAACCCCGTCAGCCAAAGCCGTGTTACTTCACGGACGTAGCTGGTATCCGGACAGCCTAGCAAGTCAATAAAATACCGCTCAGCTCTCCTTTCTCCGTCCCACTTTTGCAACTCTATGCGGTCTTTGACTGGGTGATAAGTATTTTCTTTTGCGACCTTTAGGATAGCAATTTCTACATTGTCACGGGTCGGTGCAAAGCCGTATTTCTCATCGATAAAGGCAATAGATAGCTTCGTGTCCTCTTCACTCCAGAAGCCCTTATCTGTCCCCCATGGCGTTGCCTTGGTCTTTTCAATGGTCTTTGAAAAGGCATTGTACTTTACCCCTTTAGAAATACTTTGATACTGTTCAAATACCAATATGACATTATAGGGGCTTCTAGCTGGTATCTTGGACTTGCCAAAGGTTCGAAAAGCAGGTAGAACTTCTTGATAAGCTGGTTCTGGTGTTGTATGAGTGGCTTCATCTTGCTTGATAATCGTATCCACAATTTCTTTTCTATCCAAATTCTACCCCCTTATAAATTTTTCTTGCGGTTGTTAAGAAATAGCCCGCTAAATCTATCCGCTTGACAATAGCACTGAATAGGCTGATAAGCTGGTCAAAGTCGTAGCCATGTAGGAACATGATACGGATAAAGTACGCCGTCTCCTGCTCCGTAAAAAGCCCGTTGGTAATTGTGTCAAATACCCAACCGCTCAACTCCAGCCCTTGCCCCTGCCGTGCTTGTTCTAGCCTATGGATTTCCAAATCCTCCAGTACCTCTATAAGGTCAACGCCTGCGACTGCAATCGGTAAATCTCTGACTAGCTGCCAATGTTCTTCCTTTACCTGGTCTACGATTTTGACTGTAATACCTCTATAACTAAAATTAGCCAGCCCTACCTCCAATGGTTGCAGGTAGATGAATTTGTAGTACTCGCCATTTCGTAGCGTTCTAGTTGGATTGTTCTTCAAAAATCCAAAAAAGTTGAGTTTGTCCTTGTGCAGGGTCAATTCTAATACATCATACATTGTCCACCCCCAAAAATATCAAAACATCAGTGATTTTATAAAAAACAGTCCGACCGTCTTCTATTGGTGGTTCATAGCGTTTCAAACCCGCTTTTTCCCAACGTTGTATAGTGCTATAGCTTATTTTCAAATCCTCTTTTAGTTCTGGAAGTGTTATCAAGCCCAATATGCGGGGCTTTGGCTTGTTGTAGTGTTCCAGAAAAGTATTGACCGCTGAAAGGTTCTGCTCTAGTAGCCGTTGTTCATAACCTGTGCTAAAAATACCGCTCATACTAGCCCCTCCTAATTGTAATATCGCCCTTGAGCTTGAATATAAGCCCCGTAGTTGGCGTTTTGTAGCTTCCTAGTATCTTTACCCTCTGGCTTCGTTTCAAGCTGAAAATAGCCCAGATTGCACCATAGGAAGATGTTCACGATTGCTAGGACAATCACCAAAGCTAGCTTCTGTTCCATTGGTAGGTTGATTTCATCTATCATAGTTGTCCCTCGCTTTCTGTAATCTATTGATAATTTTTTCTAAAAAGTTTATGTCATTCTTTAATGTCTCAACAGCAATGTCCATATAGTCTTTTGCGTGGTAGCAAAATCGCTCTCTGTTAAAAGAACTTATACTGTACACTGCGTCAGCGCTAACTTGGTGAAATCTCAAGCTATCTGCAACCACCATAAGCTCAGTAATCGTTTCATTCAGTTCTTCATTTGTCATTGTATAATTCCTCCTGTATGTATTTGCTATGTTTATCTGAAAGTCTTTGTAGGTCATTGATTGCAAGTGCAACTAAATCAGTATAAGGTTCTATATTACGAGAGAATAGCCAATCTAAAACGATATTAAGAGCGCTAATAGGTACAGTAATATCTATAGCAAGGCTTTCGTACTGGTGAATGATTTTATCTGTAGTCTTCATTCTTTCCCCTTATTCCACTCTGTTTCAACTAAATGATGTAAGTTATTAAATGCTAGAAAGGCCAATGTGTGTGTCTCATCTCGACTTAATAAATAGCTCTGCACGCGTTCTGGTGTGTCAATAGATACTTCTAAATAATCTAATACATACCCAAGTGCATTTTTAATTACATTCAGTTCAATTAATATTTCCTGTACGGGTGATTGTTGCGTCATATTCTTTTTCCTCTTCTTTTGGCTTTTACTATCCAATCATTTTTCTGCGGTAGCATAGTTCACAAATTTGTGATATAATAAAATCAATACTAAAACCCTTACGGCTTGCCTGCTGATAGTGTTTTAGTTAGTGTACAAAGGCTAGGTAGTTTGGTCGCTCTCTATGCCTTTTTTTTGTTGCCGATTTTTCACCTCTATTTCATGATGTATCCTATCTTCCAAGCGGTGAAAGGACTTTATGAAATCTTCTTTAGTCATCTTCCCATGCCAGTATTGACTGATGAGGCTGACTGATCGCTGATAGAGCCTTGGTAGGTGTTCAACCATTTTCTGTCACCTCCTGCCATGGTAGGGTAAAATCTGCCTGCTCCTCGTAGAGTTTGGCAAAGTCTACTGCTGACTTTTGTAAGCTATTCAAAATCTTATACCGCAACTGTCGAGCCTTAACTCTATCACTTGCTTTCAGCTGGCCAGATTGCAAATCTTCTTCCAAGCCGTACAAGTCACGGACTAAGAACCACGATTGCAAGCGTCCTAGCTCGTTGTCCTTAATAACGACATCGTTTTTCACCGTCCGAGGGGCTAAAATTCTGATATTCTCATAGCCCTTGTCGTAGTGGATATTTCCATCCCTCCTCATTCGGTTCAGCTTTTGCGTGATGTCTCGTCTGGATAGGAAATCCAAATCCTCCATAATAGCCGAGAGTGTCAACTCTCCGTGAATATCCTGTATCTCATAAAGACGGTCGATAGTGAATACTCGTTCCCTGCGTTGTTTTGCCATTGTGTACCTCGTTTCTATTTTGTTTGGTCGCTCTCGCACGCTATTAGGTGTGTTTTTCTTTTGGTCTGAATGTCATTGCCTTGATGTCGCTATAAGTCATGCCTAGGTTGATCATAGCGATTGCCATATCCTCTAGTGCCTGGTATCTGACTAGCTCGTCACTGGTTAGGCTGTCAATGCCATTATATCCGCCACGTTCAGCCATAAGTTGCTTTTTATTCAATCCGCTAGCACCTTTCAGCAGTAGATTAGTAACAGTGCTATGCGCATGCTTTGGTGCTTGTTCCCAGCTCTTGATTGCTTCATGTAGTTCTTTGCGCTTCGGATGTTCCAAGGCACGCTGTAGCTTGAAATTGGCATTTTCTTTTTCCAATTCCTCGATATATTCGTATATCCAAGCTCGGAAAATTTTCCCTTTTTCAGTTCGTGATAACATACCGATTTCAAAGATACCTCGTTTGTTGAATAAGCGAGTTTCTTGGGTACCGCCCGTGTTGTAGGGTACCTTTGTCACAATGGAATACTTACTATCTCTTAAATATGGGTTGCGTTCTAGCATTTTCTCAATAGCTCTACGGCTCTGATACCCAAAACCCTGCGTTAATTGTTCGATAGTGACTAGGATTTCTCTATCTTTGCTTAGGAAAAAGTCAATTTCAATTTCTCCAAATTCGCCTTTTTCTTTTTTGATAATTTGCATTGATTGGCTCCTTTCGTTTGCTTGGTCGCTCTCCTGTTACTTCTCATCTAGCCAATCCATAACAGACTGATAGATTCGCCGTGGTGCGTCATAGTCGCCCTGCTCAACTTTCGCAAGGGTGACGTGAGTAATTCCTAACTTTTCAGATAGTGCCTTAGCTGTAATACGGTCAATCGCTCGCTTGACCCGTACACGCTCCGCCATTTCCTCTGTAATCAGCATGTGCTTACCTCCTTTTCTAAAATATAGGCAGACGGTGAAAGGTTGAATAGATTGAGTGTCTGCCTAAACTCTTTTGGTGATTTTTTTCATCACTTTTTAAGTTATGGTGTTATTTTATATCACTTAGTTGTTTTTGTCAATAGATTTGTGATATTTTTTTTCACTTTTTCTATACTTTCAAAAAAAATAGTGATATAATTATAGATGAAAGGTCGTGAGTTTATGAATAGATTGAAAGAATTACGCAAAGAAAAAGGCTTAACCCAGCAAGGGCTAGCCGATATAGTAGGTGTTACCAAGCGGACTATTATAGCTTGGGAAAATGGAGAACGTGACATCAAATCCGACAAAGCGCAAACGCTGGCAGATTACTTTGGAGTGAGTGTGGGGAAATTGTTAGGATATGAAACATTTTCAGATGATGTTTTTTATGAAGTCCTGTCTTTAAGAGGTGCTAGCGACTATGAAATTTTAAGACAAAAAATAGAACATGAGATATTTTCTATCGATATGCTATTGAGTAGTGAAGGGCAATTATCTTCCTGTATAAAAATTTTAGAAAGGATAATATCTAATGAAAAATTTATGTCCAATCTTCCTCCGATGGATTATATAGAACTAAATGCAATACCAACAAGAATTAGTTTCATCTTAGATGACTTAAGAGGTGTAAAATATCGACTAGAAAAAGAAATACAAAATAATCCTAGTTCTTCTGACCAATAAAGAGGGATAAAACTTAGGACTAGCTTTCTCCCAAATTTGGAAAGCAAAAAGGTGCTTTATCCCACATTGAAATAGCCACCTTACCCAAAACAAACGAAACAGGGGCGTTCTCGTAACGCTCAACATGATATAACCTAAAACCTTTACGGCTTGCCTGCTGATGTTTAGAAAGGTTTATCATGAAAATAACAGAAGTAAAAAAGAAAGACGGTACGACTGTGTACCGTGCTAGCGTTTATCTGGGAGTAGACCAGGTAACGGGTAAGAAAGTCAAAACCACCGTATCGGGAAGAACCAAGAAAGAGGTCAACCAAAAAGCAAGACATGTGCAACTGGATTTTGAGAAAAACGGTGCGACGGTCTACAAGTCGGTAAAAGTTGCCAATTATAAAGAGTTAGCCGAACTATGGCTTGAGAGCTACAAGCTAACCGTGAAGCCCCAAAGCTACCACGATACCTACTTTTTATTCAAAAAGCACCTACTGCCAACGTTTGGTAGTTTGAAGTTAGATAGTATCACCCCAGCGTTCATACAGTATTTTGTAAATAGCTTGTCAAAAGAGCTGGTAAATTTTAAATCGATTCATTCAATCAATCGGCGCATTCTTCAGTATGCCGTTGTTATGCAGTTGATTCCATACAACCCAGCCCGTGATATTATCCTGCCCGCTCAGCAAAAAGAGGGGCGTAAGGCTATCAAGTTCATTGCTCCCGAAGATTTGAAAATATTTCTGGATTATATGGAAAAGTTATCTCAGCAAAAATATAGCTATTACTTTGATTATGTCCTATACAGTGTTCTCCTTGCCACTGGTTGTCGATTTGGTGAATTGGTTGCCCTTGAGTGGTCTGATATTGACCTAGAGACAGGAACAATCAGTATCACCAAGAATTATAACCGCATTGTAAAGCACATAGGAAGCCCAAAGAGCAAAGCAGGGGTAAGGACAATCAGCATAGACAAAAAAACGGCTCTCCTACTCAAACAGTACCAGAACCGCCAACGGCTAATATTTTTAGAAGTTGGGGAACGTTCTCCGTCCGTGGTATTTGCTACACCAACCAAAGAGTATCAAAATATGGGAACAAGGCAAGAGGCACTGGATAGACGTTGCAAAGAATCGGGTATCCCTCGCTTTACCTTTCACGCTTTCCGACACACTCACGCTAGTTTATTGCTGAATGCTGGTATCAGCTACAAAGAATTGCAATATCGTCTAGGACATGCTAATATAACAATGACATTAGACATCTACTCGCACCTATCCAAAGATAAAGAAACTGAAGCTGTTTCCTATTTTGAAAAAGCTATCAATTCTCTTTAGTCCACAAAAAGGTGAACAAATTTATATTTTTTAGAGTGTAAACCTCTGAAAAAGCCTATTAAATCAACGTTTATAGACAATAAAGGAGAACATCATGACAAAACCAATTATCTTAACAGGGGACCGTCCGACTGGGAAACTACATATCGGGCATTATGTCGGCAGTTTACAAAATCGTGTTCGTCTGCAAAATGAAGGAAAGTACAACATGTTTGTCTTTCTGGCAGATCAGCAAGCTTTGACAGACCATGCCAAGGAGCCACAAAAGATTGTAGAATCAATTGGTCAAGTGGCTTTAGATTATCTAGCAGCGGGACTTGATCCTGAAAAATCAACGATTTTCATTCAAAGTCAAATTCCAGAATTGGCTGAGTTGTCCATGTATTACATGAATTTGGTTTCGCTGGGACGTTTGGAACGGAATCCAACCGTTAAGACTGAGATTGCTCAAAAAGGTTTTGGTGAAAGTATTCCGACAGGATTTTTAGTTTATCCGATTGCCCAAGCAGCAGATATTACAGCTTTTAAAGCAAATTATGTACCAGTTGGGGTTGACCAAAAACCGATGATTGAGCAGACCCGTGAAATTGTCCGTAGTTTTAACTATGCCTACCAGACAGATGTTCTCGTAGAGCCAGAAGGAATCTATCCGACACATGAGGGGGCTGGACGGCTCCCCGGACTAGACGGCAATGCCAAGATGTCTAAATCGCTCAATAACGGGATTTATCTATCTGATGATATGGATACGCTCAAGAAGAAAGTCATGAGCATGTATACAGACCCTGACCACATTAAGGTTGAAGATCCGGGTAAGGTTGAGGGTAATATGGTCTTTCATTATCTAGACGTTTTTGGTCGTGAGGAAGACAAGGCTGAAATTGAGGCGATGAAAGAGCATTACAAGCAGGGTGGTCTAGGAGATGTTAAGACAAAACGCTATTTATTAGAAATCTTAGACCGGGAATTAGGTCCGATTCGGGAGCGCCGCTTGGAGTTTGCCAAGGATATGGGAGAAGTGTATAGGATGCTCCAGAAAGGAAGTGAAAAAGCTCGGCAGGTAGCTGCCCAAACACTATCAGAAGTCAAAGCGGCCATGGGCTTGCATTATTTTGATAAATCCAAATATTCGAAAGAGTAGAAAGAAGATTTCTACCTTTTTTCTGAACAAAATAATAAAATATAGTAAAAAAGTTCGTTTTATAAAGAAATTTCTTCCTTACCCATTTGATTTACAGGAAAAATTGAAATTTAAAACGAATAATATTTGACAAATGATTTCAAAATGGTATGATATTTAAAATAAAATCAGCTTGTGGAGCTGGAAAATAAAAAGAAAAGAGGAATCTGTGGATGTCTAATTGGGACACAAAATTTTTGAAAAAAGGTTTTACCTTTGATGATGTATTGCTTATTCCAGCGGAAAGTCACGTTTTGCCAAACGATGCCAATCTTCAGACAAAACTGGCTAAGAATCTAACGCTCAATATCCCAATCATTACGGCGGCCATGGATACTGTTACAGAAAGCAAAATGGCGATTGCGATTGCGCGTGCGGGTGGTCTTGGTGTCATTCATAAAAACATGTCAATTGAACGTCAAGCAGACGAAGTACGCAAGGTAAAACGCTCTGAAAATGGCGTCATCATCGATCCATTTTTCCTCACTCCAAACCATACCATTAAAGAGGCAGATGAACTAATGGGACGCTACCGTATCAGCGGTGTCCCAATCGTTGAAACAATGGAAAATCGCAAATTGGTCGGGATTATTACCAATCGAGATATGCGCTTTATCTCGGATTATAACCAGCCAATTTCAACGAATATGACCAGCGAAAATTTGGTGACAGCTCCAGTTGGGACTGATTTAGAAACAGCTGAAAGTATCCTCCAAGAACATCGCATTGAAAAACTTCCGTTGGTCGATGAAAATGGTCGCTTGTCTGGTTTGATTACGATTAAAGACATTGAAAAAGTCATCGAATTTCCAAATGCTGCCAAGGACGAATTTGGTCGCCTCCTTGTGGCGGGTGCAGTAGGGGTCACATCTGATACCTTTGAACGTGCTGAAGCCCTCTTTGAAGCAGGGGCAGATGCCATTGTCATCGATACGGCACATGGACATTCAGCAGGTGTTCTCCGCAAGATTGCAGAAATTCGCGCTCATTTCCCAGATCGTACCTTGATTGCGGGAAATATTGCGACAGCAGAGGGTGCTCGTGCGCTCTATGATGCAGGAGTTGACGTGGTTAAAGTTGGTATCGGGCCAGGTTCTATTTGTACAACTCGTGTCATTGCTGGTGTTGGCGTACCGCAAGTAACTGCGATTTACGATGCAGCACAGGTTGCGCGTGAGTATGGTAAAACCATTATCGCAGACGGTGGAATCAAGTATTCTGGTGATATTGTCAAGGCTCTTGCTGCAGGTGGAAATGCGGTTATGCTTGGATCAATGTTTGCAGGAACAGATGAAGCACCGGGAGAAACTGAAATTTTCCAAGGACGTAAATTTAAAACCTATCGAGGAATGGGGTCAATTGCTGCAATGAAAAAAGGCTCCAGTGATCGTTATTTCCAAGGTTCTGTCAATGAAGCCAATAAATTGGTTCCAGAAGGAATTGAAGGTCGTGTAGCCTATAAAGGTGCCGCAGCTGACATTGTTTTCCAAATGCTTGGAGGTATTCGTTCAGGTATGGGCTATGTTGGTGCAGCGACTATTCAAGAATTGCATGACAATGCTCAATTTATCGAAATGAGTGGTGCAGGTCTGAAAGAAAGTCACCCACACGATGTTCAAATTACCAATGAAGCACCGAACTACTCTGTTCAATAATAGCATATAACCCCTTGGACTGCTTCAAGGGGTTTTCTTTACAAAAGGTAGCTCAATGTGTTAGAATATAGAGCCGTATTTTTATTGATACTCGCAAACCACCGATTGACTTATTTTTCTTAGAATGGGGTCTTTACCTTCAAGAAAGTTGCTATTGCAGTCTTAGCTATCGTTTCCTTATGGGAGCTAGTCGGGTTCGGGTTGTTAGAGAGTATCAGTTGGAATAACAAAGAGGGACAACCTTGTAAAGACTGTTTACAAGGTTGTAAAGTAGATGTAAAGGAGAAGAGATGCAGGGAATTTTATATGCGCTTGTTCCCATGGTCGCATGGGGGAGTATTGGGTTTGTCAGTAATAAGATTGGTGGTAGACCCACCCAGCAAACCTTTGGAATGACGCTTGGAGCGCTCTTGTTTGCGCTGGCTGTTTGGCTCATTGTCAAACCAGAAATGTCTGTTTCCCTATGGGGGGTTGGAATCATTGGTGGTATGCTCTGGTCCATGGGGCAATATGGGCAGTTTCGCGCCATGCAGTATATGGGGGTGTCCGTTGCAAACCCCTTATCAAGTGGATCCCAGCTGGTTTTGGGTAGCTTGGTTGGTGCCGTCATCTTTGGAGAATGGAGTCAGCCGACTCAATTTTTCTTAGGGATTGTAGCCTTGTTGCTGCTTGTCATTGGCTTCTACTTCACCAGTAAGCAAGATACGGAGAAGAGTCAAGCATCTGCTAATCCTGAGTTTAGAAAGGGGTTCAGCGCCCTCACTTACTCGACCGCAGGTTACTTATCCTATACGATTTTATTTAATAACATCATGCACTTTGATGTATTAGCAGTCACCCTTCCCATGGCTGTCGGTATGGTACTAGGTGCCATGGTCTTTATGAAATTCCACACCCCGCTGGAGGCGGTTGTCCTTAAAAATGCTCTGGTCGGTTTCATGTGGGGAATTGGAAATATCTTTATACTCTTAGCAGCCGCTAAGGCAGGCCTGGCCATCGCCTTTAGTTTCTCACAACTCGGGACGATTATCTCCATTATTGGCGGCATTCTTTTCTTAGGGGAGACTAAGACCAAAAAGGAAATGCGCTGGATGAGTATCGGAATTGCGTGCTTTATTATTGGTGCTGTCTTATTAGGTATGGTAAAAGCCTAAATCCTAAACCCTAAACCCTTGTCCTATTCCAATCTGGTATTTAAATGTCTGCCCTCAATACGCCTACTGCAACTACAGGTGCAAATAATGAAATAAAAAAAGCTGGTAAATCCAGCTTTTTATGTTTCCTCAATTTGTCCTTGCTTGACGGTAAAGATTTTGACTTGATCGGGGAGTCTTGATAGGTGATCCAGACTGGTCGTTGTAATAAAGGTCTGGATCGTATGTGAAATGGTTTCTAGCAATTTGACTTGACGATTGTTGTCTAGTTCACTCATCACATCGTCAAGCAACAAGATAGGGTATTCGCGAGTAACTTCTTTCATCAGTTCAATCTCAGCTAACTTGAGAGATAGGACAAGACTGCGATGCTGTCCCTGACTTCCATAATGGGCATTGACACCGTTTAGTAAAAAGGCAATATCATCGCGATGGGGTCCCACACCTGTATTTTTTTTGAACAAATCTCGTTTCCGACAGTTTGTTAGCTCTGTCAAGAATACGTCAACCAAGTTGTCAATCTCTGTAAACTTGATAGAAGATTGATATTGGACGGTCAATTCCTCACGTTGTTCCGAGATTTCTAGGACTTTTTGATTGCCAAAGAACTCTAGTTTTTTTAGAAATTCTATTCGCTGTAAAATGACCTTGCTGCCGTATTCAGCTAATTGCTGGTCTAAGACAGAGAGAAAGGTTTCATCGATTTTATCTGAGGATTTAAGATAGGTATTTCGCTGCTTGAGAATATGGTTGTAATTAGATAAATCAGACAAGTAGATTGGCTTGATTTGGCCCAATTCGACATCAATGAATTTTCTTCTGAGTGCAGGAGCACCTTTAATCAGCTGTAAATCTTCTGGGGCAAAAAGAACAACATTCATATTCCCGATATAGTCCGATAATTTAGACTGCTTGAGGTGATTGAGTTTGGTAATCCGTCCCTTTTCTGTCAAGTTGATGTCAAGTGGAAGTGTGCCAGATTGACGGTGGAGTAAACCGCTGATAGCAAGATGTTTCTGTTGAAACTGCATTAAATCCTTGTCAATCCGTGTGCGATGGCTACGCGTAAGGGCTAAGAAATAGATACTTTCCAAGATATTGGTTTTACCTTGGGCATTTTGTCCCAAAAAGACATTTAATCCATTATGAAAGTCAATATCCAGTTCTTGGTAATTGCGAAAATGCTGTAAATGTAATGATTCGAGCCACATGCTTAGGTACCTGGAAAGCGGACAGGTGCTTTTTTCTGTCTATTCTTATTGGTCTTATGAGAAGAAGTGGGTTGTGGTTTGCTCTTTTTATTTTGTGCATTGAGCTGTTTGACAAGTTGAGCGACCAGTTCTTTTTCAGCCTTATCTTCCTCATATTCTCTTTGTTCAGCTTCTGTTGGTGCGACTATTGTAATGTTTACATCGTGACTTGGAATGCTGATGATATCCCCAATATGGATTTTTTTGCGTCTACGTTCTTCTTTTTCACCATTAAAAAATACGGGGAATTCCTGTAAAAATCCCTTAATAGCTCCTCCGCTTTGGATGACTCCAACTTCTTTTAACAATGCTTGTAAAAGAATGTATTCTTCGTATAATTTGTAGTCCATAAATTACCTCATTTCAGTTAATTATATCATAAAATGGTATAATTGAAGCTAGAATGTTTTAGAGAGGTTATACATGAAATTACAAGAAGGTGTCCAGCTTCATTTTATTCCCGCAGACAAGTTTACGACCAATCAGATTTTGGTCCGTTTTGCTGCGCCTATGGATAAGGAGACTGTTGCTGGACGGGTGTTGGTTTCAAATCTCCTTGATACTGCCAATCAAGTTTACCCGACTTCACATGTATTTCAACGACGCTTAGCGGATTTGTACGGAGCACAGTTTTCCACCAGTGTCTCAAGAAAGGGTAAGGTTCATTATGTTGACCTAAAACTATCGTATATCAAGTCCAGCTACTTGCCGAATCAGACAGATTTGACACTCTCCTTGCTTGATTTTCTCTATGCTAGCCTATTTAAGCCCTTGGTAAAAAAAGATGGTTTTGAGTTAAAATTATTTGAGATTGAACAGACAAATTTATTGAACTATCTTGATGCTGAGGTTGAGGATCATTTCTATCATGCAGATGTGGAATTGGCATCTCTCTTTTTTGAAGATGAACACTTAAAAATTCCGCGGATTGGAAAACGGGAGTTAGTAGAAAAAGAGACTGCTCAAACCGTTTACAAGGCTTTACAGGATATGATTCATCTGGATCGGATTGATTTCTTTGTTTCAGGAGAAGTTAATCAGAAAATGGTCATCAAGCGACTACAGGATTTTCGCTTTTCTTACCGCAATCCCAAGCTAGAATGGATTTACCAGCAGCCCTTTTCAACTATTGTTAGAGAAAAAATGGAACGAAAGGAAGCAGGACAATCAATTCTAGAGTTGGCCTACCATTTACAGTATATTTACAATAATGTCAACAATATTCCTTTAATTGTCTTTAATGGCTTGTTTGGCGCATTTGCTCATTCTAAATTATTTACAAATGTTCGTGAAAAAGAAGGACTTGCTTATACAATCGGAAGTCACCTAAATATCTTTTCAGGGCTCTTGAAGGTCTACGCAGGCATTGACAAGAATAATCGGAAAAAGGCCATGAGACTGATTAGTAAGCAATTGTTGGATATAAAGAGGGGCTACTTTACAGATGAAGAATTAGAATTGACAAAGATGATGCTGATTCATTCTGCTACCCTGTCTAAGGATAAGCAGAGCCAGCTGATTGACCAAGCTTATAATAAGGTTATTTTCGGTGAGGGTCAACTTGATTTACAAGACTGGATAAAATCTGTCAATCAAATGTCAAGAGAGGATGTTATTCGTGTGGCAAAATTGGTCCGACTACAGGCAGTCTATTTTATGGAAGGAGTTATGTAGTAAAGATGAAGTTGACAGAAAAGACCTATCCTTACTTAAAAAATCCCATTTATGAGTGTCAGGCAGAAAATGGATTAAGAGTCGTCTTGATTCCTAAAAAAGATTTCCATGAAACCTATGCTATTATGACGGTTGATTTTGGTTCTGTTGACAATAGATTTACATCTAGTGGTGGTATCAAGTTTTATCCGACAGGAATTGCGCATTTTTTAGAACATAAACTATTTGAGACGGAAGATGGTGGGGACATCTTGCAGGAGTTTGCAAAGTATGGTGCAAATGCCAATGCTTATACTAGTTTTAACCAGACTAGCTATCTTTTTTCAACGACAGAAGATGTGCGTCAGCCACTTGCATTATTGCAGAAAATGGTGCGAGAGGCGCATTTTACCGATGAGAGTGTGGAGCGGGAAAAAGAAATCATCAGTCAAGAAATTGACATGTATGCAGATGATCCTGACCATCGTCTTTATCTGGGGATTTTGAAAAGTCTTTATCCTAATACTGCTTTGGCTGAGGATATCGCAGGTACAATAACCTCCATTCACGAGATTTCAGCTGCAACGTTGCGCGAGAATTTTCAGCAATTTTATCAGCCCAATATAATGACTTTGGTGGTCATGGGGGATATAGATGTTTCTCAAGTTTTGGATTGGATTGATATCTACCAAGCAGAAAATCAGGTGACACAAGAGAAATTGCCAGTAGCTATTCCTATCCAGAAAGAAGCGGTCATCGATCATGGTAAGGAAAGCTGGGAAGTAGCGTTGCCGAAACTGGCTATCGGTCTGCGAGGCAATGATTCTATTGCAAAGGGAAAGGAACAGTATTACCGGGTTTGCCTGTCCTTTTTACTTGCCATGCTAATCGGACGGACTTCGAAACGTTATCAGACTCTCTATGAGACAAATAAAATTGATCATTCTTTGAGTTTTCATATTGAAGTTCAGCAGGGCTATCATTTTGTAGCGGTGACAGGTGACACAGCAGAGCCAATAACAGTTTCCAGTCAGTTGCGTAAGGCCTTTTTGAATTTTGAGTGGGATGAGGATGTGACGCAGGAGCATTTCCAAATTCTTAAGAATGAGATGTACGGTGAATTTATCCGTGGTCTCAACTCTTCAGAGTTTACAGTCGGCTATTTTGTGAGCCATTTTTCAGAAACTGAATCTATTTTTGATATTCCTGAGCTCCTGACTAGTTTGACACTGGAGGATGTGTTGATGGTTGGACGGCAATTTATGGGTCAGTGTGATGTAGCAGATTTTATGATTTTTCCAAAATAAAAGTGAATGAGCATCGAAATTTTCCTAAATTTTTGGTACAATATGATATTGAAAACGAATGGATAGAGAGAGGAATTTATGAGACAAAAAAGTATAGGAGAGGTCTTGCGGGCAGCTAGAGAAAGCCGTGGTTGGAATTTTGCTGATTTACAGAGGATGACGAAGATTCAAGCAAAATATTTACAGGCTTTAGAGTACAATGATTTTGACTACATACCAGATAAGACCTATACTCGTTCATTTTTACAGCGTTATGCTGAGGTACTGGAGTTGGATGCTGCGGTATTGCTTGATGCTTATGATCGAAATAGTTTAGTGATGTACTATGAGGCGGGAGAAGAGGTAGAGTTGCAGTCTGAACTACGCAGAAGTTACAAGGTGAAAAAGAAAAAAGCATCATATCTACCGCTCATCTATTTATTACTAGCTTCAACCTTTATTTTGTGTTTTGTAACCTATATCGTCTATAGTCGTGTACAAAATCAAGCACGTACGACCGAGACAAGCACCTCGTATAGTGTCGTTTCACAAGCTACCACAAGTAGTGAAGAGGAGAGCCAATCTTCTAGCAGTTCTCCCTCTTCTACAACCACCCCTTCATCGTCCAGCAGTCAGACCTCTGGCGTGAGTTTAGTAACGTTTGGTGGAGGAAATGATTTGGCTGTGACCGTAAAAGGTGCGAAGGAACCTGTAACAGTCGCTCTTTCTGTATCAAGTGTCACAAGCTGGGTGAGCTTAACAGGTACAGAAATTGCAGGTGGCTTTACCCTATCTCCAGAAAATCCTACTGTGTCAGCAACTCTTCCAGCAGGAACCTCTACGGCTACTCTTGTACTAGGTGTTGTCCGTGGAGTTGATATTACGATTGCAGGGCAAAAGTTGGATACATCTGCTTTGACAAATCAGTCAGGAAATGTCATTCTAACAATTGAACAATGAGGATTACAATGAAAAAAGAACATATTCCCAATGCCTTAACATTTGGTCGTATCTTGGTGATTCCTATCTTCATCCTTATTTTGAGTGTGTGGGATAGCTTGGCTAGTCATATCTTAGCGGCTTTACTATTTGCCTTAGCGAGTGTGACGGATTATCTTGACGGTTATTTGGCACGTAAATGGCAGGTGGTGACCAATTTCGGTAAATTTGCCGACCCAATGGCAGATAAGATGTTAGTCATGACAGCCTTTATCATGCTAGTAGAAATAGGAGTTGCTCCGGCTTGGATTGTGGCGATTATTATTTGCCGAGAGTTAGCTGTAACGGGTTTACGACTGCTCTTGGTGGAAAATGGTGGAACGGTGCTTGCTGCAGCGATGCCCGGTAAAATTAAAACATTTTCTCAGATGTTTGCCATTATCTTTCTATTGTTCCACTGGCAGTTGTTAGGAACGATGACCCTTTATATCGCCCTCTTTTTCACCCTTTATTCAGGTTATGATTATTTCAAGGGTGCTTCTTATTTATTTAAGGATACCTTTAAGTAATGACAAATATTATTGAAGTAAAACATACAAGCTATAAATATGATCAAGAAGATGAGCATTATACCTTGAATGATGTGTCGTTTCACGTGAAACAAGGAGAATGGCTTTCCATTATCGGTCACAATGGTTCAGGAAAATCAACGACGGTTCGTCTAATTGATGGGCTTCTAGAGGCAGAATCTGGAGAGATTATCATCTCAGGGGATGTCTTGACACCCAAGAATGTCTGGGAAAAACGCCGGCAGATTGGCATGGTTTTTCAAAATCCCGACAATCAGTTTGTCGGAGCAACGGTGGAAGATGATGTTGCCTTTGGCTTAGAAAATCAAGGTGTTCCCCTAGAAGAAATGAAGCAGCGTGTACAGGAAGCATTAGAATTGGTCGGGATGACGGATTTTAAAACGCGTGAACCAGCGAGATTGTCTGGTGGTCAGAAGCAGCGGGTAGCGATTGCAGGAGTCGTTGCTTTGCGACCAGATATTATTATCCTTGATGAGGCAACCAGTATGCTAGACCCTGAAGGGCGCTTGGATTTGATTCGGATTGTCAAGGACATCAAGGAAAAGCATCAGATTACAGTAATTTCGATTACGCATGATTTGGACGAAGTGGCCTTGAGTGATCGGGTAATGGTCATGAAAAAAGGTCAGATTGAATCGATTAGTGGTCCAGCAGACTTGTTTATGCGTGAGGATTTAAAGGATTTGGATCTAGACCAGCCCTTTACAGCAACCTTGGTTCAGCAATTGCGTGAAAAGGGGGTTGATGTGCCGTCACGCTATTTTACAGAAGAGGAATTAGAAGAAACATTATGGGCATTACTCTCCAACAAGTAGATTATACATACCAGGCCAACACACCTTTTGAAGGGCGTGCGCTTTTTGGTGTCGATTTGGAGATTGTAGACGGCTCTTTCACAGCGCTTATTGGCCATACTGGATCAGGAAAATCAACGATTTTACAGTTGCTAAACGGTCTTAATATTCCAACGTCAGGGGCTGTTTTGATTGATGAGTTTTGCATTACACCGACCTCTGTCAATAAGGATATCAAGCAGGTGCGTAAAAAAGTTGGACTTGTTTTCCAGTTCCCAGAAAGTCAGGTATTTGAAGAAACTGTATTGAAAGATGTTGCTTTTGGACCGCAGAATTTTGGAGTATCAAAAGAAGAAGCAGAAGCGATTGCGCGTGAAAAACTAGCCTTGGTAGGTATCTCAGAAGACCTGTTTGACCGCAGTCCTTTTGAGTTATCTGGTGGTCAAATGCGGCGGGTTGCTATTGCAGGGATTCTTGCTATGGAACCCAAAGTCTTGGTGCTTGATGAGCCGACCGCAGGTCTTGATCCTGTAGGGCGTAGGGAATTGATGTCCATTTTTAAAGAGCTCCACCAAGCGGGTATGACAGTTGTTCTCGTGACTCATCTAATGGACGATGTAGCGAACTTTGCAGATTATGTCTTTATTATGTCCAATGGAAAATTGGTCAAATCAGGCAGTCCTAGAGATGTTTTTCAGGAAGTTGATTTTATGGAAAGCATCCAGTTGGGAGTACCTAAGATTACAAAATTTGCAGCGAATTTAGAACGGAGAGGATTTGTCTTTGAGCATTTACCGATTACCATTGACGAATTTGTTGAGGTAATAGTACATGGATAAGTTGATTTTAGGCCGTTATATTCCAGGGGATTCGGTGATTCATCGTTTGGATCCACGTAGCAAATTGCTTGCCATGATGAGCTTTTTGTTGATTATTTTCTGGGCCAATAATTTGGTGACCAATCTCTTATTGTTTGCCTTTGTTCTTCTTGTCATCTTTTTATCCAAAATCAAATTAAGCTTTTTCATCAATGGTGTGAAACCGATGATTGGAATTATCTTGTTTACAACCTTTTTCCAAGTCTTTTTTACGGGTGGTCATGAGGTCTTGTGGCAATTTTGGATTTTGAAAGTGACAGAGGAAGGGATTCAGCAGGCAGGCATTATCTTTGTTCGTTTTGTCTTGATTATTTTCCTGTCGACCCTCTTGACCTTGACCACCATGCCACTCAGCCTAGCAGATGGTATTGAGGCAGGACTTGCTCCTCTTACCTATTTGAAGGTACCAGTTCATGAAATTGGCTTGATGTTGTCGATGAGCTTGCGGTTTGTACCGACCTTAATGGATGATACGACACGAATCATGAATGCCCAGCGGGCGCGTGGAGTTGATTTTGGAGAGGGAAGTCTCATTCAAAAGGTAAAATCAGTCATTCCAATTTTAATCCCGCTCTTTGCTTCTAGTTTTAAACGGGCAGACGCTTTGGCAACAGCCATGGAAGCAAGGGGCTATCAGGGTGGAGACGGGCGGACCAAATACCGTATGCTAGAATGGAAGTTAGCAGATAGTCTAGTTTTAGTTGTCATGTTGATTTTAGGAACCCTTCTTTATTTTACGAAAAATTAGTGAAAGCATGAGGAAAAAGGGCCAATGGCGCTTTTATCACGGAATCTAAACTTTTTTGTAACATTTGTAATATTTTTACAAAATAAGAGTAATATTTTGGTTGTATCATAGAAGATGACTGAAAGAAAGGACTATATATATCATATGAGACGTACACGTAACAAACGACGTACAAGTAATAAATTAAGATTAGCGATTGCAGGGCTTATTGCCATGAGTTCCATCTTGATTGCTGGTGTCGTAAGTGCCGATACCTACAAGGTGAAATCAGGAGATACACTATCTCAAATCGCTCTTACTTACAAAACAACTGTTGAAGAATTGGTTGCTCTGAATCAGATTAACAATCCGAATTTGATTTATGTGAATCAGGTATTAGAATTATATAAGTTATCAGAGACAGTAGCGAATATGCCTTTACAAGTGGTTTCTGAGCCAGTCGTTCAAGAAACACCCGCGCAGGAAACCCCTGTTCAAACAGAGCCAATTCAAGATACGCCAAGTCAAGTAGCTCCCGCTCAACCGGAACCAATCCAAGAAACGCCAGCTTCAGTTGTACCAGCCCAAACAACACAGGTAGCTCCTGCTCCTGCAGCAACTCCAGTTCCTACCACTTCTACGGTAACAGATGCTGAAGCAGAAGCCAAAGAGTGGATTGCACAAAAAGAATCAGGCGGTAGTTATACAGCTCGAAACGGTAGATACTATGGACGCTATCAGTTGACAGATAGCTACTTAAACGGAGATTACTCCCCTGAAAATCAAGAACGTGTAGCAGATGCGTATGTAGCAAGTCGCTATGGCTCATGGGTGGCAGCTAAAAACTTTTGGTTGGCACATGGTTGGTATTAAGAGCATGAAGAAAAAAGACCGAACTCGGTCTTTTTTTCTATCCCTTATAACAATGTGTATTCTTTTAGACTTAGCAATGTGAACTTGTCAAATTCTAAACAAACGATATGGGGCATGAGTGGTTTGATTCTTAAAAAATCGTTCAGTCCAAAGTGTTGACTATAGTAATGGAGAATAGTTGACAGTGCTGTCCCATGACTTCCGATGACGATTGTTTTTTCTGAATAATCCTGTAAACATTTCTGTAAAGCAGCGATATTTCGATTTTGGACTTCTTGAAGGCTCTCTCCATTTTCTAGTTTGAAAGAAAAATCTTCCCATTGTTTTGCTGTAAAGCTATCAAAATCTTCAATCCAGATGTCGTCAATCTTACGTTCGCGAAAATCCGCAACCGTCTGAATTGTAAGATTTTGAGATTGAGCAAAGGGTTTTACGGTATCGATAGCCCGTTTTAATGGGCTGGATAAAACGATGTCAACATTTTTATCTGACAGGAAGTTTGTCACTAGTTGACAATCTTGTAAACCTTTTGGCGATAATTCCCTTGTCAAGTCGTCGTGATTGTCGTAGTTTGGCTCGCAGTGGCGAACAAAATAAACGGTTGTCATTGTCCAAAGACCTCATTTCTTAGTTTTAGACCAGTTGGCGTAATCGCAAGGCCACCCTCTGCAGTTTCGCGAAAGGCAGTTGGTAGGCTAGAGCCAACTTGGTACATGGCAAGAATGACCTCGTCTACAGGAATTTTTGACTCGATACCTGCTAATGCCATATCAGCTGCAACGAGCGCATAGCTGGCCCCCATAGCATTGCGTTTGACACAAGGAACTTCAACGAGCCCAGCGACAGGGTCACAAATCAGACCGAGCATGTTTTTGATGACGAAGCAGATAGCCTGACTAGCTTGAAAGGCACTCCCACCTGCAGCTAGGGTGAGTGCAGCAGCAGACATGGCAGCGGCAGATCCTACCTCAGCTTGACACCCTCCTTCTGCTCCAGAAATCGAAGCATTGTTTGCGATGACAAGTCCAAAAGCTCCTGCTGTAAAGAGGAAGTCCAGCTGCTCTTTTTCGGTGAGTCCAAGTTTGTCAATGGCTACTCCTAGGACAGCAGGCAGGCAACCAGCAGAGCCAGCAGTCGGTGTGGCGCAGACCAGTCCCATTTTGGCATTTAACTCATTGACAGCGATAGCGTTGCGAGCAGCAGAAAGAATTGTTTGATCGGATAGGGTGGTGCCAGATTGGATATAGCGATCGAGTTTAGCCGCATCGCCTCCTGTAAGCCCAGATACCGATTTACTCTCTGATAATCCATCGATGATAGATGATTTCATCACTGTCAAGTTTCTTGACATAATCGTCACGATTTCCTCACGGGAGCGTCCAGTTAGCTCGGTTTCAGTTTCAATCATGAGCTCGGCAACATTCCCTGAAAAGCCTTCATCGGCCTGTGTGATTAGTTCGTTAATGGTGTAAAACATAGTGTTCTCTTTCTAGTTAAAGAAGTTGACATTGTGTAAATGTGGAATCCCTTCAATTTCGGCAATGGAGTCACCACATTGTCTGGAATCGACCTCAATAATCATAATGGCCTTTTCTCCCGCACTTTCACGAGTTACATTCATCTGTGCGATATTGATATCATATTTTGAAAGAATATCCGTCACCTTTGCAATCATTCCAGGCACATCCTGATGAACAATGATGATCGTAGGAGTGTTCATATTGAGATTGACCGCAAAGCCATTTAACTCGGTTACTTGAATATTTCCCCCACCAATAGAGACACCCGTTGCAGAAATGGATTTATGCTCATTCTTGATAATAATGCGGGTTGTGTTTGGGTGTGGGGTATTGCTGTCCTTGTTGATTTTCCAGTAGACCTTAATCCCTTTTTCGCGAGCAATATCAAGAGAATCTGGAATACGAGGATCATCGGTATCCATTCCTAAGATACCTGCTACCAGAGCAACATCTGTACCGTGTCCCCGATAGGTTTTGGCAAATGAATTGTAGAGTTGAAATTCAACTTCTGTCGGAATCTCTCCAAAGATAGATGAGACGATTTTACCAATGCGGACAGCTCCCGCAGTATGGCTAGATGACGGACCAATCATGACAGGTCCGATGATGTCGAAGACGGATTGAAATTTTGCATTTGTCATAGGTTTTCCTCAATTTTCTCTTACTTGTTATTATATCAGATAACGTTCGGAAAATCCGCATCTTGATGTTATTTGTTAGAAAATAGGTAGGGATATGGTATAATACTGTCTGTGCCGTGAGGTACTTCAAAATCGACCTTCAATCGTTTTTTGAAAATAGACGGTGTAAAGGAAGTTTACACTAGATTAAATTGATGGGAGAATAGACAATGGGTGAACACTCAAAGATACGTGTTGTCGTTGGGATGAGTGGGGGGGTTGATTCCTCTGTCACAGCCCTGTTGCTCAAGGAGCAGGGCTATGATGTGATTGGCATCTTCATGAAAAACTGGGACGATACAGACGAAAATGGTTTTTGCACAGCAACAGAAGACTACAAAGATGTCGCAGCTGTTGCGGATCAGCTAGGGATTCCCTACTACTCTGTCAACTTTGAAAAAGAGTATTGGGACCGGGTGTTTGAATATTTCCTTGCCGAATATCGTGCAGGACGGACACCAAATCCTGATGTGATGTGTAATAAAGAAATTAAATTTAAAGCCTTTTTGGACTATGCTATGAACTTAGGTGCTGATTATGTGGCGACAGGTCACTATGCACAGGTTAAGCGAGATGAGAATGGAGTGGTCCATATGCTACGGGGGGCTGACAATGGAAAGGATCAAACCTACTTTCTCAGCCAATTATCACAAGAGCAATTACAGAAAACCATGTTTCCTCTAGGACATTTGCAGAAGTCGGAAGTGCGTGAAATTGCAGAACGAGCTGGGCTTGCAACCGCTAAGAAAAAAGATTCGACAGGGATTTGTTTTATTGGTGAGAAGAATTTTAAAGAATTTCTCAGCCAGTATCTGCCTGCTCAAACAGGACGCATGATGACGGTTGACGGTCGCGATATGGGTGAGCATGCCGGTCTCATGTACTATACAATCGGTCAACGTGGAGGGCTTGGCATCGGTGGACAAATCGGTGGGGACAATGCCCCATGGTTCGTTGTTGGAAAAGATTTGGCGCACAATATTTTGTATGTAGGTCAAGGATTTTACCATGAATCATTGATGTCAACTAGCTTGACAGCTAGTCACATTCACTTTACACAAGAGATGCCTGAAAACGTCACCCTTGAATGTACGGCTAAGTTCCGCTATCGTCAACCAGATAGTAAAGTAACTGTAAAGGTGACAGGGGATAAGGCAGAGGTCATCTTTGCTGAGCCACAACGGGCCATTACACCGGGTCAAGCGGTTGTTTTCTACAATGGAGATGAATGTCTAGGTGGTGGCATGATTGATCTTGCCTTTAAAGACGGAAAAGTGTGTCAGTATATTTAGGTTTACAGAGTTGTCAACATTTTGGGAGGTAGACTATGAAAATTGGAGTCATACAGGCCAGTACCAGAGCGGACATTAACGATGTGTTCGTTCAAGCTGTCCAACAATCAGTAGCTGGACAGCATGAAGTTGTCAATTTAGGTGTCTTTTCGAGTGAGATAGCTAGCTATTCTTACGTAGAAGTTGCTGTCATGATTAGCTTTCTTATCGAGTCCCAATCGCTGGACTTTGTAGTGACAGGATGTTCGGCTGGTCAAGGGATGATGCTTGCGTGCAATAGTCTGCCTGGTCTACGTTGTGGCTTCATTCAAACGCCGCAAGATGCTTTCTTGTTTGGAAGAATCAATAATGGAAATGTTGTGTCCTTACCGCTGGGGCTGAATGTTGGCTGGTGTGGGGAATTGAACTTGAAATACACACTTGAGAAGTTATTTGACGGTGAATTTGGAGTTGGTTATCCACAGGAAGATGCTACTAGAAAGCAACAAGAAACAGCATTATTGAACAGCATCAATCAGCTAACCAAGAAAACATTTTTGGAGATTGTGGATGAAATGGATGAAGCCCTACTCCGAAAAATAGCCAATCGAACGATTTTCTATCAGTATGTTGACAGAAATGCGAAGAACCGTGCGTTGGTGGAGAAATTGCGGGGATTCCGTAATTGACATTCTAGGTAAATGTGATAAAATGGAAACATAACAATGCTATGATGGTCAAAGCTCATAGGAATTGGACGTTTTTTGCGTACAGTTTCTGAGGGTTTTGGCTCTTTTTGCGTAGAAATGAGGTACCGTGTGGATTTTCGAACAAAAAAAGACCATCAGATTTTTGGGGTTCGAGCGACAGCGCTAATTCTGAAAAATCAAAAGCTCTTTCTTTCCTATCGTGAGGACACTAAGAAATATTATACGATTGGCGGAGCTGTCAAAGTTGGGGAATCAACAGAAGATGCGGTTGTTCGTGAAGTTAAGGAGGAGCTGGGCATCGCGGTAGCGGTCAAGCAATTAGCCTTTATTGTGGAAAATCATTTTACAGCAGTTGACAAAGAAGAAGTGATTGATTTTCATAATATTGAATTTCATTATCTTGTTGAGCCTTTAGAAAAAGTGCCTTCTCACATGATGGAGGAAGGAGATTCGTCACCCTGTTATGGAGTAGAAGTTGACAATCTTGTAAACATAGATGTAGTTCCCGCTTTTTTGAAAACACACTTGCTAAATTGGTCAGGAAATGTGGAACAGATTCGATTAAAGGAGACTAGGAGATGACATATACATTTGCAGAAGAATATGATGTGGTAGTAATTGGGGCAGGACATGCTGGGGTAGAAGCAGCTCTTGCAACCAGTCGGATGGGCTGTAAAACCCTACTTGCGACGATTAACTTGGATATGGTGGCTTTTATGCCTTGCAATCCGTCTATTGGTGGATCGGCTAAGGGAATTGTGGTTCGTGAAATTGATGCCCTTGGGGGTGAAATGGGGCGCAATATTGATAAGACCTATATTCAGATGAAGATGTTGAATACAGGTAAGGGTCCTGCTGTAAGGGCTTTACGGGCTCAAGCTGATAAGGCAAAGTATTCCCTCGAGATGAAGCGAACGGTTGAACAGCAGAAAAATCTGACCCTTCGTCAGACAATGATTGATGAAATTTTGGTGGAAGACGGCCGAGTGATTGGTGTTCGGACAGCGACCAACCAGTATCTTGCGGCAAAGGCAGTCGTGGTCACAACTGGAACTGCTCTGCGTGGTGAGATTATCATCGGGGATTTGAAATATTCATCTGGTCCAAATAACAGCCTGGCTTCTGTCACTTTGGCCGATAATTTGAAAGACTTGGGTCTTGAAATTGGGCGGTTTAAAACAGGAACTCCGCCTCGTGTCAACGCACGTACGGTTGACTATACTGCGACGGAGATTCAGCCCGGAGATGCGAAGCCCAATCATTTTTCATTCTTATCAAAAGATGAGGATTATGTGCAGGACCAGATTCCATGCTGGCTGACCTATACCAATGCGCGCAGTCATGAAATTATCAATAGCAATCTGCACCGAGCACCCATGTTTTCAGGTGTAGTCAAAGGGGTAGGTCCTCGCTATTGTCCGTCTATTGAAGACAAAATCGTGCGCTTTGCGGATAAGGAACGCCACCAATTATTCTTGGAACCGGAAGGGGCTGACACGGATGAGGTGTATATCCAAGGTCTATCAACCAGCCTCCCAGAAGATGTACAGAAGGACTTGGTTCACTCGATTAAAGGTCTTGAACATGCAGAGATGATGCGGACAGGCTATGCCATTGAGTATGACATGATTATGCCACATCAACTGCGGGCGACCCTTGAAACCAAGAAAATTTCAGGACTCTTTACTGCTGGTCAGACCAATGGGACTTCTGGTTATGAAGAGGCTGCTGGTCAGGGAATTGTCGCGGGTATCAATGCGGCGCTGAAAGTGCAGGGCAAGCCAGAGTTAATTTTGAAGCGTAGTGACGGCTACATTGGGGTCATGATTGATGATTTGGTGACCAAGGGAACGGTTGAGCCTTATCGCCTCTTAACCAGTCGGGCAGAATATCGTTTGATTTTACGCCATGATAATGCAGATATGCGCTTAACAGAGATTGGTCGTCAGGTTGGCTTGGTCAATGATGAGCGCTATCAGGTCTTTCAGATTCACAAACATCAATTTGAAACGGAAATGGCGCGTCTTGCTGCCATTAAGTTGAAACCAATCAAGGAAACCAATGAGCGAGTTGTCGCCATGGGCTTTAAACCCTTGACCGATGCGCTTACCGCCAAGGAGTTTATGCGCAGACCCGAGGTGACTTATGCGGATGTGGTTCAATTTGTAGGTCCTGCTGCTGAGGAATTGTCGGACAAGACCATTGAATTGATTGAAACGGAGGTCAAGTATGAGGGGTATATCAGCAAGGCCTTGGATCAGGTTGAGAAGATGAAGCGGATGGAGGAAAAACGGATTCCAGCAGACATTGACTGGGATGATATTGACTCGATTGCGACCGAAGCACGGCAGAAATTTAAGCTGATTGCTCCTGAAACGATTGGACAGGCAAGCCGTATCTCAGGGGTCAATCCAGCAGATATTTCAATCCTCATGGTTTATCTAGAAGGGCGTAGCCGTTCCATTTCAAAGAATAAGGCAAAAAATAATGACTAAAGACTGGGCATTTGTCTGGTCTTTTTGTAAATCTTCTGTGGAAATAGAAGCTAGCATTTTCAGCGGTTTTATGGTAAAATGGCAAGCAGAGGTTAGTGATGAAAAAATTTCGATTTTCAACGATTCATTTTGTGATGATTGGGGTAATCCTCTTTGGATTATTGGCTTTGATACAGGGCTTATACCCAACTTCGACAATTACCTATTTATCCATTTTTTTAGCTCTCTTTTTGCTGGTCTTGCTTTTTATTTTCCAAAAGCATTCCTACGAAGTGAGTGAAGTAGAGCAAATTGAGTATTTAAATGCCCAGGCTGATAATGGCTTGATGCGCCTGCTCGCGCATATGCCCGTCGGGGTCATTAAGATTCGTTTAGACGACAATCAAGTGGAGTGGTTTAATCCTTATGCGGAACTGCTGTTTGTGAAAGAAGACGGAGAGTTTGATCAGCGTAAGCTGCGTGAAATCATTGACGCAGGCTTAGACGAGGACCGGACTTACGTAACGGTCGCAGATAAGCGTTATGCCGTCTATGTCGATTTTGAGCAGGGGATTTTTTACTTTTTTGACGCGTCAACAGAGTATTATGCGACTTCCAATCTGATTGGTAGTAGACCTGCGATTGGGATTATATCCATCGATAATTACGATGAGTTAGAAGATATTTACTCGGATTCTCAAATTAGTCAGATCAATAGTTTCTTAGCGCAATTTGTGTCTGATTTTGCAAATGAAAATGGGATTTACTACCGTCGTGGGACTATGGACCGCTTTTATTTCTTTACAGACTATGCGGTCTTGGAGAAATTGATTGAGGACAAATTTTCGGTTATCAATCGTTTTCGTGATGAGGCAAAACAGCTCGACCTAGCTCTTACCTTGAGTATGGGGATTGCTTACGGGGCAAATAATCATCAGCAGATCGGTCAGATTGCCCTGCAAAATCTCAATATGGCCGAGGTTCGTGGCGGGGATCAGGTCGTTGTCAAAGAAAATGATGAGAGCAAGCAGCCCCTCTTTTTCGGTGGCGGTTCGGCCTCATCCGTTAAGCGGACGAGAACCCGTACCCGTGCCATGATGACCGCTGTCTCTGATAAGTTAAAAACGGTTGATGCAGTATTTGTCGTCGGACACCGCAATCTGGATATGGACGCCCTAGGTTCTGCTGTTGGGATGCAGTATTTCGCTCAAAACATCATGAACAATGCCTATACAGTCTATGATGATCAGGATATGGGGGCTGATATTCAGCGTGCGATTGAAAAATTAACGCAGGAAAATTGCTCTAATCTGATGACGGTTGAGGAGGCGAAAAAGCAGGTAACTGCTCAATCGCTTCTCATCATGGTGGACCACTCGAAAATCGGCTTGACCCTGTCCAAGGAATTTTACGAATTGTTTAGTCAGGTGGTCGTAGTGGATCATCATCGTCGCGATGCGGATTTCCCAGACAATGCAGTCTTGACCTATATTGAAAGTGGTGCAAGTTCTGCTAGTGAATTGGTGACAGAATTGATTCAGTTCCAAAACGATAAGCACCACAAACTCAATCGTCTGCAGTCCAGTCTTTTGATGGCGGGAATTATGCTGGATACCAAGAATTTTACGGCGCGTGTGACCAGTAGGACCTTTGATGTGGCTAGCTATCTTAGAAATCGTGGTAGCGATAGTTCAGAAATTCAGCAGATTGCGGCTACGGATTTCAACGAATACCGTCAAATCAATGAATTGATTCTAAGAGGACAGAAGTTGACCGATTATATTGTCCTCGTCTGTGGTGCACAAGAAACCGTCTACGACAATGTTGTTCCAAGTAAGGCGGCCGATACCATTCTTGAGATGGCAGGGATTGAAGCAGTCTTTGTCATCACCAAAAATGTCAATGATTACATTGCCATTTCAGCGCGGAGCAGAAGCAAGGTCAATGTTCAACGAATCATGGAAGAGATGGGCGGTGGCGGTCATTTTAATCTCGCAGCAGCTCAGATTCATGATCAATCGCTTGAACAGGTTCAGGAGAAATTGCATCAAGTGATTCAGGAAGAATTAAAAGAAGAATAGGAGAGTTCCTCATGAAAGTTATTTTTTTAGCAGATGTGAAAGGCAAGGGGAAAAAGGGAGAAATTAAGGAAGTTCCAACAGGATACGCCCAGAATTTCTTGATTAAGAAAAACCTTGCCAAGGAAGCGACCAACCAAGCGATTGGTGAATTGCGTGGCAAACAAAAATCACAAGAAAAAGCGCATGCTGAAATGGTAGCAGAAGCAAAGGCTATAAAAGCCAAATTGGCTGAAGAAGCAACGCTTGTATCCTTTGTGGAAAAAGTTGGTCCAGATGGCCGTACTTTTGGTTCCATTACGAGCAAGAAAATTGCCGAAGAATTGGAAAAACAATTCGGCATTAAAGTGGATAAACGCAATATTCAATTGGACCACCCGATTCGTGCGGTTGGCTTGATTGATGTGCCTGTTAAAATTTATCAAGATGTGACAGGTGTGATTAACTTGAGTATCAAAGAAGCCTAGGTCAATCATACCAGAGATAGGAGGTGAGAATCTTGGCAGAATTAGATGAATTGCGTGTGCAACCTCAAGATATTTTGGCGGAGCAGTCGGTCCTTGGTGCGATTTTCATCGACGAGGGAAAGCTGGTCTTTGTCCGCGAATATATTGAAGCAGATGATTTTTTCAAATATGCCCACCAGTTGATTTTTAAAGCCATGATTGCTCTTTCAGATCGGCATGAGGTCATCGATGCAACGACCATGCGCAACTACTTGGCCAACCATGGTGATTTAGAAAATATTGGTGGCTTGAGCTATTTAGCCGAGGTCATCAATTCGGTACCAACCTCTGCCAATGCCGAGTTTTATGCCAAGATTGTTGCTGAAAAATCGAATTTACGCAAACTGATTGCGCGATTGACCGATTCGATCAACCAAGCCTATGATGGGGCAGATGGGTCCGATGAGATCATTGCGCGTGCGGAAAAAGCCTTAATCGATGTCAGCGAAGGTGCTAGCCGGAGCGGTTTCAAGCAGATTGAAGATATTTTGAATCTCAACTTTGAAAACCTTGAAATTCGTTCACGCCAAACTTCTGATATTACAGGAATTGCGACGGGGTATCCAGCCCTAGATGCCATGACGACAGGTTTACACGAAGAGGAGCTAATTATTCTAGCGGCTCGTCCTGCGGTCGGAAAAACCGCCTTCGCTCTCAATATTGCGCAAAATATTGGTACAAAATTAGGTAAGACCGTCGCCATCTTTTCTCTGGAAATGGGAGCAGAAAGTTTGGTTGACCGGATGCTTGCTGCCGAAGGAATGATTAATTCGCGATCCATTCGGACAGGTCATTTGACAGATGAGGAATGGCAGAAGCTGACCATGGCGCAGGCCAACCTAGCCAATGCGAGTATTTACATCGATGATACGCCAGGGATTAAGATCACAGAGATTCGTTCTCGCTCCCGTAAGTTAGCCCAGGAAACTGGCAATCTTGGTTTGATTTTGATTGACTACTTGCAGTTGATTACAGGGACTGGTCGGGAAAACCGCCAGCAGGAGGTATCTGAAATTTCACGGCAATTAAAGATTTTAGCCAAGGAATTGAAAGTACCAGTCATCGCCCTCAGTCAGCTTTCGCGTGGGGTGGAGCAACGTCAGGATAAGCGACCAGTCTTGTCCGACATTCGTGAGTCAGGCTCTATCGAGCAGGATGCGGATATCGTTGCTTTCTTGTATCGTGATGATTACTATGAACGCGGAGAGCAAGAAGACGGAGGCATTCCCAATAACACTGTTGAGGTGATTATTGAAAAAAACCGTTCGGGGGCGCGTGGAACCGTCGAATTAATGTTCCAAAAAGAGTATAACAAGTTTTCAAGTATTTCCAAGAGAGAGGATGGATAAGAATGAGTGATGCATTTACAGACGTTGCGAAGATGAAGCAAATCAAAGAAGATATTAAAAACCACGAGGGACAAATTGTCGAGCTGACCCTTGAAAATGGTCGCAAACGCGAGAAAAACAAACAAGGTCGAATTACGGAGGTCTACCAATCCGTCTTCATCGTCGAATACGAAGATCCCAACAATACCTTTGTGGAATCTTATACGTATTCTGATGTCTTAACCGAAAAGATTTTGATTCATTATTTGGATTAGTTGTACAGTCATTTAAAATGGAAGAGCTATGTTTTTAAAATTTATAAAAGGTTGTTGTCTCGGTTGTTTTGGATTGATTCTATTTTTGGTGCTATCACTATTTCTAGTGAGGTGTTCAAAAGGCGTTGAAGATAGAGAAAATCGAGAAATTTTAGTTGGAGACTCTGCCCTCTATATTTACAACAATTATGAAAACATAGAGTCGATCGAGTATGATAATTTTGAAGTCCATTCTTTTGGTTTGGGAACACATGTATATTCATTTGATATTACAGTAAACGGCAGCCATGAATTTATAATAGGTGGACCAAGTTTTGACTATGAGATAGGAGATTCTGAACATGAGGTTTGGGCTTATGAAGCGAGAGAACATCCAGATGGAGAGTTGAAGCGCAAAGAACCTCCAACTAGTGAGGGTCGTCTACCTGAGAGTGTGAGGATGATTGATCGGACAGCTCTAGGTCGTTAAGAAAAATACTGAGTAAGGACTAAACCATTCAAAAGGCTTTACAAAGCCTTTTTTCTATGTTATACTGTTCCTTGTGTGAAATAGCAGCAGAGGAATATGAAGCTCGTCAACAGGTACTTTGCAATAGAAGTAACCTTAGCTGTTTAGGCGAAGGGTATCTGCACGAATCAGGATTTCTCAAAGACTATTTCCATAAAAACTATTTTATGGAGGACATTATTATGTCACGTTATACAGGACCATCTTGGAAACAAGCTCGTCGTCTTGGTTTGTCACTTACAGGTACAGGTAAAGAGCTTGCTCGTCGTAACTACGTACCAGGTCAACACGGACCAAACAACCGCAGCAAATTGTCAGAATACGGTTTGCAATTGGCTGAGAAACAAAAACTTCGTTTCTCTTACGGCGTAGGTGAAAAACAATTCCGTAACTTGTTCGTACAAGCTACTAAAATCAAAGGCGGAATCCTTGGTTTCAACTTCATGCTTCTTCTAGAGCGTCGTTTGGACAACGTTGTTTACCGTCTAGGTCTTGCAACTACTCGTCGTCAAGCACGTCAATTTGTAAACCACGGTCACATCCTTGTTGACGGAAAACGCGTTGACATCCCTAGCTACCGTGTTGAAGTTGGTCAAGTGATTTCAGTTCGTGAAAAATCAATGAAAGTGCCTGCAATCCTTGAAGCGGTTGAAGCAACTCTTGGACGTCCAGCATTCGTATCATTCGACGCTGAAAAACTCGAAGGATCATTGACTCGCCTTCCAGAGCGCGACGAAATCAACCCAGAAATTAACGAAGCGCTTGTCGTTGAATTCTATAACAAAATGCTTTAATTTTGAATACCTTGCAAAAAGCCTGCAACAGTGGGCTTTTTGTCTTGCTCAGAAACGAATGATTTCTAGGAAAGGTGTTGTCTCCGTGGAGTAGCACCAGACTTGTGAAAAAATTTACAAAAATAGTTGCAACCAATTACTAAATAGGGTAAAATAGGACAGTAACCAAAAGAAAAGGAGAAGGTTTATTATGAAGAAAAAAGTTTGGCTCGGTGCCTTACTTAGTTTGCTTGCTACTGTTTTCTTGATTGCCTGTGGAAGCAAATCAAGCAATACAGTAGAATCGTCAACTCCGGCTTCCTCTTCAAAAGAAGAGGCTGTTTCAGGAGCGTCAGAGAAGGTCTACACAGATCCGGCTGAATTGAAAGATAGCTATGATGTCCTTGTTATCGGTTCAGGTGGTGCAGGTATGGCTGCGGCAGTTTCTGCTCATGATGCAGGAGCGAGCGTAGCGGTTCTTGAGAAAATGGGAGAAGTTGGCGGAAATACAGCTAAGTCATCTGCAGGTATGAATGCCTCTCAAACAAAATTCCAAGATAAAGAAGGAATCAAAGATTCAAACGACAAGTTCTACGAAGAAACTCTTAAAGGTGGCGGCGGAACAAACGATCCAGAATTGCTTCGCTACTTGGTAGACAATTCTGCCTCTGCTATTGATTGGTTGGATGGCATGGGAATTACCCTTAGCAATATCACAACTACTGGTGGGATGAGTGAAAAACGGACTCACCGCCCAGCAGATGGTTCAGCAGTTGGTGGTTACCTCGTAACAGGTCTTTACCACAACTTGGCAGAACGTAAAATCCCAATGTTTGTCAATGCGGACGTGACAAATCTTGAAGAAAAAGACGGTAAGATTTCAGGTGTGGAAGTAACAATTGACGGCAAAACGAAGAAGGTTGCTGCAAAAGCGGTCGTACTTGCGACAGGTGGTTTCGGTGCTGACTTGGATAAGGTTGCACAGTTGAATCCAAAATTAAAAGGCTATGTCACAACCAACCAAGCAGGATCAACGGGTGATGGTATTGCCCTTGCAGAAGCAAAAGGCGCTGCAACAGTCGACATGGAACAAATCCAAATTCACCCAACTGTAGAGCAGGAAAAATCTTACTTGATTACAGAAGCGATTCGTGGTGAAGGTGCAATTCTGGTCAACTCAAAAGGTGAGCGTTTCTTCAATGAATTAGAAACTCGTGATAAAGTTTCAGCAGCCATCAATGGTTTAGATCCAAACTACGCTTACGTAGTCTTTGATTCAGCCTTGAAAGATCGCGTAAAAGCAATCGCTCAATATGAGAAAAAAGGCCTTGTAAAATCAGGGGAAACAGTTGCGGATCTTGCAAAAGCCATCGATGTTCCAGAAGATGCCTTGCAAACAACCTTGGAGACATGGAACAAAGCCGTTGCGGATAAAAGCGATGCAGCCTTTGGCCGTTCAAGTGGTATGGACCATGCCTTAGACACTGCTCCTTACTATGCAATTAAGATTGCACCAGGGGTACACCACACGATGGGTGGTCTGAAAATTAATACCAACACTGAGGTCTTGAACAAAGAAGGTCAAGCGATTCCAGGTCTTTACGCAGCCGGTGAGGTGACTGGTGGTGTGCACGGTAAAAACCGTATCGGTGGGAACGCCGTTGCAGATATTATCGTATTTGGTCGCCAAGCTGGAGAACAATCCGCGAAATTCGTGAAAAACTAATACATTTATGAAGAAGTTGAGGAAATGACCCCTCAGCTTCTTTTTATGGAGTAAAGGGAAGCGATTATAAAAGCATACAGTGTCCTCTGTTTTAAGAGGCTGAGCTAAAAAGCCACAGTCTCCTCATTTTTGGTCGTCAACTTTACAGGGTGATGTGCCTATGATGATAAAGAGTAAATGATGAGGCTGATAAGGTGGGAAAAAGGTGATATAATAGGAAGGAGAATGGAGGGTATTGTATGAAAAAGCGCTATTGGTTGTATCTAGTCTGTCTAGGGGTTGGTTTGCTGTTTTTCCTGTCGCAGCAATCAGCAGAAAAGGATGCCTATGTGGCAGATAGTTGGACAGACTCTCAGCAAATCTGGCTGATAACCGATATCCACTATCTCTCACCCAGCCTACATGACAATGGCAAGGCGTTCTCTGTTATTCAGAATACGGCTGCAGGAAAGGATGTTTGCTACAGTAAGGAGCGAATGGAGGCCTTGGTGGCTCAAGTCCAAAAAGAAAAGCCCAAACTCCTGATTGTTAGCGGGGATTTGAGCTTAAACGGTGAGAAGAGAAGCATGGAAGATTTGGCCGGGCATTTTAAGGCTCTGGAAGCTGCTGGAACAGAGGTACTGGTTATACTAGGGAACCATGATATTGCGAGCGGTTGGGCGCGTGGTTTTAAAGGAGAGGAGCAAGTTAGGACAGATCAGGTGAGTAGGCAGGATTTTGAGACCCTATTTGCCGACTATGGATATGCTCAAGCCAGTCAGCGGGATAGGGCTTCTCTTAGCTATATGGCAAAACCTTTTGAAAATCTGTGGCTGCTCATGGTTGATAGTAATATCTATGCGGATGGTTTTGGTAAAGGTGCTCCTGCGACAAACGGTCGTCTCAAAAAGGAGACCTTGGCTTGGATTAAAGAGCAACTGGAGGGTGCTCAATCCGCAGGTGTTTCCGTGATTCCCATCATGCACCACAATGTATTGGATCAACATGCATCACTGACGCGGGGATTCACACTCGACAATGCGGTTGATCTGCGGGAGTTGTATGATCAATATGGTATTCCGTTGACTTTTTCGGGTCATATCCACACCCAGCATATCGCACAGTTTAAGGGTGAGCGATCGACGCTTACAGAGATGGTAAATGGTGCTTTTTCCATGTATCCAATGACCATCGGTCGTTTGTCTCTCAAAGAGAATCGTCTCATCTATCAACAGACAGGACTTGATGTCGACCTGTGGAAAAAGAATGCCAACTCCGATTTGGCTGACCACAAGAGCTATCTGGTGGATGTTTTCAATCGAGCGAGTGAGATAATGGTTCATACTGCCTTACATGACGAAGCTGCCTATGACAGGAAATTTGCAGACCAACTAGCTGAAATCATGGCGCCACTCAATCTAGCCTTCTTTTCAGGTGAGCACTTGAGCGAGGAGTGGATTGAAAACCATGTCTATACCAACTCAGCCTATGCAACCTTGCTCAAACAAGAACCTCAAAGTATGCTGGTGGAGTATGTCGGTATGATGATCGATGAAATGAAAGAAATTCCTGTGGATTATTTAGAAATGGACTGGAAAGAATGATGGACACTCTTCCACCATCAAAAACTGCCTTCATTTCGTGATGTTTATTGAACTATAAACAAGCGAGTCTGGGGAGATTCTTTATCATCAAATCTTCAAATTGATAAATGAGATACAAAAAGCGAACAACACAGAATTCTGAGTGCCAGAAAACTAGTTTTGTCCGCTTTTTATATTTAGGTTTGGACTTTTTATAGCCCAGCCCCGCATTTAGGGAGTCAGAGGCAGTAAAATTTTCAGTTGCACCCAATAATCTTCCTTGGTGAGGGTCAGGTTGCCACCGTATTTTTGGACAATGAAGGCCATACTTTTTAGGCCGATACCGTGGAAATCTTTATCAGCCTTGGAGGTCTTAGGAAACTGACCTGTGGATAAGTCGAGATTTGAAATATCATAATTATCCAGCCGGATGACGATAAATTGGCTGTGCTGGGAAACCTTCAAGGTCATCAAGCGTTGTTCAGGATTGGGAATTTGTTCCACTGCTTCAATAGCATTGTCAATCGCATTTCCAAAGAGGGCAGAAATGTCCATGATGTCCATGAAATGAAGCGACTCCCCCTGCACGATACAGGTAAAATTGATGCCGTTTTGGAGACAGTATTGATTTTTTTGTGTCAGAATGGTGTCAAGGACAGGATTGCCTGTTTCAATCTTTGCCTCAAAATGCTGAATAGCTATGGTCATTTCTTTAAGGTATTGTTGTTGTTTTTGCTTATCAGCTTCTTGCTGGATAATATAGAGCTGATGCTTGAGGTCATGGGCTTTGCGACTGATAAGGTCGCTGTTTTCTCGGTAGGCTTGGTACTGCTTGTACTGCAACTGAAACATGTTGTGGATAGCAGTTAATTCTTCACGCAGATAGCGATCATACTGCTGAGATTCTTGGGTGAGCAGGAGCAAGAGACCAGAGAAATTCACCGTTGTTCGGAGGATAAAAATACTGGTTGAATCCTGAAATTGCAGGATTCCAGACAGGATAAAGCCGATATTACTCAACATAAAGATTATCAGCGAGGTGAAAATGGCCACCCAAACAACTCGTGTTTCGGTGATGTGTTGGAGTTCTTCTAGGTTGATTTTTTTATTTTGCTGATGGAAGAGAAGAAAGGCAAGGCTAGTGATGATCAACATGAAGGCTGCTTGCATCCACAAGTTATCCACAGGTTGTTGATAAATCGTGAGGCAGTAAAGGTGCCATGCGAGAGCAGCGACTAACTCTGCTGCAATAAAGGCCTTTGCAGTCAAATAAAGAGCTGTCTTTTTTTGGTGAACACCAATGAGGTAAATTGAAGCAAACATCCAGCAGATATTGAGAAACATCCCAACTGTCCACAAGAGAATAGGAAATTGTCCAGCTACCCATTGGAGGAGAAGTTGCAGACCGATGATGAGCGCTAAGGAACGGAGTCTACGCAGCCAGTTCATAGTCAGAATGAGCGGAAAACAGACCAGACAACAGGCAATTGATTCGGATAGTGCTGTATAGACTCGTGGAATATCAGGGAAATGCGTTATCATAAGAGGGTATCTCCGATGTAGTTGGTGAGGGCGGTCAAGAAATCTTTCCTACGTGGGCGACTGATTTGTAGAGGCTCCCCCTGTATATAGGCTAGATTTCCCTCAATCTTTTCCACATAGGCGAGATTGACAATGTAGCCTGAATTAGAGCGGAAGAAGCTCTTTTTATCCAGCAATTGTTCCATGTTTTTTAAGGTGTTGCTGATGGTGATGGTCTCTTGCTTGCTATGGATATGGAGTTGGTGCCCCTCGCTTTCAATATAGTAAATCTCTTTTTGGGCGATTTTAAAGGTTGAAGCCTTGTTTTTGACATAGAGATACTGCTGCTCTTCCTCGGGGGTTGGCAACTTCCGAAGCATTTTTTTGAAGTGTTCTTCAAATACAAAATTGCTGAGAGGTTTGAGGAGAAAGTCGATGGCTTCGACAGCGTAGCCCTGAATCGCTACTTGAGAATGGTTGGTGACAAAAACAAGTAGCACATCTTTATCCACGGCACGAATCTTTTGGGCAGTTGTCATGCCATCCATGATTTCCATTTCCACATCCAAGTAGATGATGTCAAAACGATGATGATAATCACTGGTGATGTCAATGCCGTCGTTGAAGCAGGTAATCTCTACAGACCGCTGGATACTATGGCAGTAGTCCTTGATATACGTGGTCAATCTTTCTTGTTCGACTTTTTGGTCTTCGACAATCGCGATTTTCATAGGGGTCCTTTCTTGACTTTTTCTTTAGTATACCAAAAATTAGACAAAGAGAATACTATTTGAAAACAGACAAATTATGCAACCAAAATGACAGATTATGAAGAAAGGGTTTTCACAAGTTGTGTCATTTGGTAAAGTAGGGGTGTAAAAAAGAAAAGGCTTTCAAGCCGAGCAATAGTAGGAGGGTCTTATGAAGACTTGGAAGAAAACAGGATTCGCTTTCGCGGTAGCGAGTACATTGGCGAGCACGCCAGTAGCCGCTGACGAATATGCCAAATCCTATCAATCATGGGATGCAACAAGCATGGCAAAAACGACCTTGATTGTCGCAGCCATTGCCGTTGTGGCCTTACTGGCAGTTGCGATTTATCGCATTGTGAACCATAAACCATTGAAAACGCTCAAGAGCAAGATTGCTATGGGCTTGCTGTCGCTACTGAGTATCGCGATTGTGGGTGCCAATTATGCTGTCAATATGTTTGTAAATGTGATTGACACCTATTTTGCGCCGTCCTATGCAGATGAAGGAAAAATCAAGGACGCAGAAGCTGTCTCAAAGCAATTGGTTACAAAGATTCAGGAAGAAGGAACTGTTCTTCTAGAGAATAAAAACAAGACCTTGCCGCTTGAAAAATCCTCAAAAGTCAACGTGTTTGGTATTTCTTCTGTAGCGGTTACCTACGGTGGATCTGGTTCTGGTGCGGCAGATGAGTCTAAAAATATTAACTTACAACAAGGACTTGAAAATGCAGGCTTTGTAGTCAATGCAGAATTAACAGATTTTTACAAGGAGCATTTACCTAAAAAAGAAGGAACCAACATCTTCTCGCTCAATGGTGGGGATTATAATATCTATGAACCAAGTCAAGATGCTTATTCTGAAGACTTGTTGAAAAATGCTAAAGCCTTCTCCGATACAGCTCTTGTCGTGATTTCACGTAATGGTGGTGAGGGAGCAGACCTCCCACAATCCATGAAAGACTATGAAAATGGTCAAGAAGATAAGCATTACTTGGAACTACAAGATGTCGAAAAAGACATGCTTGAAACAGTCAAGAAAAACTTTGATAAAGTCGTAGTATTGGTCAACTCTTCTAATGCAATGGAGCTTGGTTTCCTAGAAGATGAGGGGGTGGACGCAGCTCTTTGGATTGGTGGACCAGGATCAACGGGTCTTGATGGTGTAGCTCGTATCTTATCTGGTGAGGTCAATCCATCAGGTCGCTTGGTGGATACCTATGCCTATGATATGGCTTCTGCGCCAACCTACTACACTACTGGAGATTTCTCTTACACGAATATCACCTATGAGAACACTCCGTGGGGTGCTAAAGAGCCACAAACTTTTAATTATAAATTCGTGAATTACCAAGAGGGTATCTATGTCGGCTATCGCTACTATGAAACTCGTTTTGTAGACAATGCGACAGGTCAAATGGATGAAGCAGCGTATCAAAAAGCGGTTCAGTATCCATTCGGTTACGGTCTATCATACACGAACTTCAAGCAAGAAATTACTGGCATGAAAGAAGATGGTGATGAGATTGAAGTGACCGTTAAGGTGACCAATACAGGTGATGTTGCTGGTAAGGACGTGGCACAAGTTTACTATACAGCGCCATATACAGCTGGTGGAATCGAAAAATCCCATGTTGTCCTTGCTGGATTTGACAAGACAGAAGTGCTTGAGCCTGGTAAGAGTGAAGAATTAGCGATTCGCTTTGACCGTGACGATCTTGCTTCTTACGATGATAAGACTGAAAAAGCCTACGTATTAGATGCTGGAAATTACGACATCAAACTGATGAACAATGCCCATGATGTGCTTGATTCGAAGACTTATACGGTTGCCCAAAAAGAAGTCCGCAAACAACGGACATCCGATAAAGCAGAAGTAACAAATGCCTTTGAATACGCAGTAGGTGACGTCAAGTATGTCACTCGGAACGATTGGGAGGGTACGCTTCCGACTGAGCGCACTAAGGACAAAGAAGCGACAGATGCTATTGCAAAAGAAGTTGATAGGACCAACTTCCGTATTGATGCCGATGCTGAAACACCTGTTGACAAGGTAGAAGCTGAAAAGAATGGTCTTCGTCTGGTCGACCTTGTAGGGGCAGACTATGAGGATGAGCGTTGGGATAAATTAGTGGCTCAAATGACAGTCGCTGAAATGACGGCTTTGATTGGTCACGGTGGTTATGCAACGGTGGCGGTCAAATCCGTTGACAAACCAGCGGTGGTCGACCTTGACGGCCCTGCCGGCATCAATGGAATTTTCCAAGGAATCAAAGGAATCCAATACAATTCTGAGGTTGTCGTGGCCTCTACTTGGAACACAGAGCTTGCTGAAGAAATGGGAGATGCCTTTGCCAAAGAAGCCTTGGCTCATGGTATCGTAGGACTATATGCACCAGCAGTGAATATTCATCGTTCACCATTCTCAGGTCGAAACTTTGAATACTATTCAGAAGATCCAGTCGTATCAGGTAAAATGGCCTCTGCCTTGGTGAAAAAAGCGCTCGAAAATGGTGTGTACACCTTTACCAAACACTTTGCCCTTAACGATCAAGAAGACAACCGGGAAGGTGTGGCAACTTGGTCAAATGAACAAGCCATTCGTGAAGTCTACCTTAAAGCCTTTGAAATTCCAGTCAAAGAAGGTGGCGCAACAGCTATCATGTCTTCCTTCAACCGTATCGGTACCCTTTGGGCTGGTGGAAATGGTGACTTGCTTAATACTGTCCTTCGTGATGAGTGGGGCTTCCGCGGAATGGTGATTACTGACTTTGATGGTCAGAATTACATGAGCCCAGACCAAGCGATTCGCAATGGTGGCGACTTGATGTTGACCCCTGTAGGTGATGATCCAACAGCTCTCTCTACAGGTACTAAAGAAGGGGTTACAGCCCTTCGTCAAGCAAGCAAAAATATCCTTTATACCATTGCACATTCAGCTGCGTTTGATATTTACAAACCAAAAACAAAATGGTGGTTGGTTGTTCTTGTAGCAGCAAACATTGCCTTGATTGCTCTAGTAGGTCTTGGTCTTGTGAAGCTAACTGCAAAGAAAAAAGAAGTAGCATAATGAAATAAGAGTAGTGAGGACGGGTGGTCCTCCTCTCTTTTAGAAGGAGAACTATGAAAGAGTGGATTGCCAAACATCCTGATTTGTGGGAATTTATTAAGTTTAATGTCTTGTCCAATATCGCAACGATAACGAATTTTGCGGTCTTATGGTTGTCAACAAACTTTCTCTTTACGGCTTTTTCAGGACTAGATTTTCATTGGTTAATCTTCCATTATTCAGTGGACAATGGTGGCTTAAATGGCTTTCTATCGTTCCTATTAGCCTATGTTGTCGCGCAGATTGTCAACTATATCGTTCAGCGAAAACTAGTGTTCGGTGCAGAAAATGATATTTCCAAAACCCTCCATTGGTATATTCTAACCGTTGTCGTGGCAGGCATCTTATCGATTGTTTTGCCACCTTATACGACCCAAGTATTCACCTCGTGGGGCTTGAGTCTAGGCTGGGCGCAAACTGCTGCCAACTGGGTCAATATCCTGGTTCAGGTCGCTGTCAACTACCCAATGATGAAATTTGTGATTATGAAGTAGGAATCTTGCCACAGTTTATCAGCTGGATTATGCTTAGATATTAGGAAGATTGCTCATAGCAATACCAAGGCCCCTCACTATGTCAGTAGCGAGGAGCCTTTTTTGATGAGTGAGGAGATGTTCGGATATCATTTCACTTTCCATGCCAACAGATTATGCCATAAACTTGTCAATTTATGAAGAAAGCGTTTTAATCCTTGGTGTTCTTTGATATGATAGGCTTAGTAGAATAGAAATAGGTGGGAAATGTATGAAACATCGTGCGATTATTGAGCAGCTAACCTTAGAAGAAAAAGCGGCCTTGATGGCGGGTAAGTCTGTCTGGGAAACCAAGGATTTTCCAGAAAAAGGGATTCCGTCCGTCTTTTTATCAGACGGACCACATGGGATTCGCAAGCAAGAAGGAAGCGGGGATCATCTAGGCTTGAATGCTTCTGTTCCTGCGACCTGTTTTCCGACAGCAGCCACTCTTGCCAACAGTTGGGATCCAGCGCTCGTTGAGGAAGTGGGGGCAGCTCTAGGAGCTGAAGCAAGCAGTCTGGGAGTGCATGTGGTACTGGGACCTGGTCTCAATATCAAGCGCAATCCCTTGTGTGGGCGCAATTTTGAATATTACTCAGAAGACCCCTATCAGGCAGGGAAAATGGCGGCGGCCATGATTCGGGGTCTGCAATCCCAAGGTGTGGCAGCAACGCCAAAACATCTCGCAGTCAACAGTCAGGAACTCCGCCGTATGGCTTCTGACTCGATTGTGGATGAACGGACATTGCGCGAAATCTATCTGACAGGATTTGAAATCGCTGTTCGTGAGGGCAATCCGAAGGCCATCATGTCTGCCTATAACAAAATTAACGGCATCTATGCTAACGAAGACAAACGCTTGTTACGAGACATCTTGCGGGATGAGTGGGGCTTTATAGGTTTTGTCGTGTCAGACTGGGGCGGTTCAAATGACCATGTTTTAGGGGTTGAAAATGGTAGTCATCTTGAAATGCCGGGGACAACTACTGTAGGACAAAAGGAATTGATCGATGCGGTGCAGTCTGGTTGCTTGTCTGAAACTGTCCTAGACGAGCGTGTCGATGAGCTCTTACAGGTCGTCTTAGACTTGGCTGTACAGGAAAAATGCAGTATTGATGTCAATAAGCAATATCAACTAGCTAGACGGGCAGCCACAGAAAGCATTGTCCTCTTGAAAAACGAGGATCAGGTGCTACCGCTTCAAGCTGAAAAAACGGTAGCCGTCATTGGTGAATTTGCTAAAAATCCACGTTATCAGGGTGCAGGTTCTTCCTTAATCAATACACGGCAGGTTGACAATACGCTCGAGGCCATGAAGGACTATCCTCTGACCTATGTCGGCTATGCGCAGGGCTATCAGCGGATTGACCAGCCTGATGAAGCCTTGGTGACAGAAGCCCTTGCCTTGGCTCAACAAGCGGATACGGTCTTATATTACATGGGCTTGGATGAAATCAGTGAGAGTGAGGGGCTAGACCGCACGCATCTACAATTGCCGAAAAACCAACTCCACCTTCTTGAAAAACTGGCGGTTATCCACGAAAAGATTGTCGTTGTTTTATCCGCAGGTTCTGTTGTGGACATGAGTTGGGAGAAGCACGTCAAGGCGGTGGTGCATGGCTATCTGTCAGGTGAGGCAGGTGCAAGATCCATGCTGGATGCGCTGACTGGTCTTGTCAACCCAAGTGGGAAACTGAGCGAAACCTATCCGATTACCTTAGCAGATGTGCCATCGTCAAAAGAATTCCCTGCCGAGGGGGACTATGCTCTCTACCGTGAGGGATTGTACGTTGGCTATCGTTATTTTGACACGACTCAGACGGCTGTCCAATACCCATTTGGCTACGGACTTTCTTATACGACCTTTGCCTATGGCGATTTGCGCATTCATGAGACAGGCCTTTCGATGACGGTGACCAATACTGGTGAACGTGCGGGTGCAGAAGTGGTGCAGTTGTATGTTGGCAAAGAAGATACTCATGTTTTCCGTCCGTCAAAAGAATTAAAAGGCTTTGCCAAAGTGTATCTCGAATCAGGGCAGTCAAAAGAGGTGAACCTTTCCTTTGATGATAAGACCTTCCGCTATTTCAATACGGCAACCAATGCTTTTGAAATCGAGGGGGGCACTTATCAGCTGTATCTAGGCACTAGCGTCTCTGATATTCGTCTGGTTGCAGAAATCACACAAGAAGCCACGACGGAACACTTGCCAGAGTTGACAGGACTTGACAGCTATCAAGCTGGGCAGGTGCTTCAGGTTACAGATGAGGAATTTGCCCGTCTACTTGGTCGACCAATACCTGTGGAATCCTGGCAGGTAGGCCAAGAACTCCGTCTGAATGATCCGCTGTCGAAGATGCAGTATGCTAAGAGTGGCTTAGCCCGTCTTGTTTACAAACTCTTACATCATTTACTGAAAAAAGCAGAGCAAAAAGGCAAACCAGACCTCAACCTGCTCTTTCTCTATAATATGCCATTCAGGGCCCTTGCCAAAATGACAGGTGGTATGCTTGACCAGCAGATGGTGGCAGCAATCTTGGTGATTGTCAATGGTCATTTTATGAAGGGTGTCGGCCAATTGTGGAAGGCCTTCCGTGCCAAACAAGGTTACCAAAAGCAACTTTCCTAAAATTGTGGTAAAATAGTAAAAAATCTGCCAGTTTCGCCTGGCAGATGATTTGTTGATAGGGGGTAGGAAATGACCTTATTAAGTATTGCAATTCCTAGCTATAATGCGCAAGAATATCTACATTACTGTGTAGGATCACTGGTCGTTGGTGGCGATCAGGTGGAAATATTGATTATCAATGATGGCTCAAGCGACCGCACGCAAGAAATCGCAGAAGAGCTGGCAGCTAAGTATGCGAATGTCCGTGCGATTTATCAGGAAAATAAGGGCCACGGTGGCGCGGTCAATACCGGTATTCGAGAAGCTAAGGGGCGTTATTTCAAAGTGGTTGATAGTGACGACTGGGTGGATGCGAGAGCCTATCTCAAAATTCTTGAAACCTTGGCAAACTTAGACAGTCAAGGACAGACAGTCGATGCCTTCATCTCGAATTTCGTTTATGAAAAAGAAGGGCAATCTCGGAAAAAAAGCATGAATTACCAGAATGTCCTGCCAACCGACCGCGTCTTCACTTGGGACGATGTCGGTGCCTTTTCAAAGGGGCAGTACATGATGATGCACTCGCTCATCTATCGGACCGAGTTATTGAGAGAAGTAGGCTTGGTCTTACCAGAGCATACCTTTTATGTGGACAATATTTTCGTCTTTACACCACTCCAAGCAGTTGAGACCATGTATTATCTGCCGGTTGATTTTTACCGTTACTTTATCGGGCGAAATGACCAGTCGGTCAATGAATCCGTCATGATTAAGCGGATTGACCAGCAGCTTAAGGTCAATCGAATCTTGGTCGATAGTCTGGACTTGGATGCGATTCATCATCCAGATTTGCGCAGCTATTTGCTCAACCATGTCGAAATTACAACGATTATCTCGTGTGCCCTACTCAATCGAGGGGGAACAGCTGAACACATGATGAAAAAGCAGGAATTGTGGCACTATATTCAGGAACAGAATCCAGCCCTCTTCAAGATTGTACGTAGTGGGTTGCTGGGACAATTGACCAACTTATACGGTTACCCAGGACGGAAGATTTCAAATGCTGTCTACAAGATTGCAAAGAGTATTTACGGTTTTAATTGATAGGAGACAATCATGCAGGAATTAGGAACGACTGGCTTAGAGGTACCACGGATTGCCTTGGGCTGTATGCGCATGGCACATTTAGAGGACCAGGAAGCGCAGGCAGTTGTCAAAACGGCTTTGGAGCAAGGTATTACTTTTTTTGACCATGCCGACATTTATGGTGGCGGTGAGTCAGAACGTCGTTTTGCGACCGCTGTCAAGGACTTAGGAATTGGGCGTGAGCATCTGATGATCCAATCCAAGTGCGGTATTCGCAAGGGCTATTTTGATTTTTCAAAAGAGCATATTCTAGCTTCTGTAGATGGGATTTTATCGCGCTTAAAGACGGATTATCTCGATGTGCTAGCCCTGCATCGTCCCGATGCCCTAATGGAGCCAGAAGAGGTTGCAGAAGCCTTTGCCCACTTGAAAAAAGCTGGTAAGGTTCGTTATTTTGGTGTCAGCAATCAAAATGCCTACCAGATTGAGTTGCTGCAGTCCTATTTGGCAGCCCCATTGGTGGTCAATCAGTTGCAGTTTTCGCCTGCTCATACACCGCTGATTGATGCGGGGCTTCATGTCAATATGAAAGAAGAAGCTGCAACAGTCCGAGACGGAAGTGTCTTAGATTATTGCAGATTGAAAAACATCACTATTCAAGCTTGGTCGCCATTTTTAATTGATTTGCAAAAAGGAATTTTTGTCGATCATCCAAACTATGCGCTGCTGAATCAGACTATTGAGCGCTTAGCGAGTCAATACCATGTTTCACGTGAAGCAATCATTGTTGCGTGGATTATGCGTCATCCAGCCAAGATTCAGACCATTGTAGGGTCGATGAATCCAGAACGGCTCGCAAAGATTGCAGAAGCAGAAAAAGTGAACCTCACGCGACCAGAATGGTACGAGATTTACACGAGTGCGGGAAATAGTCTGCCATAAGAAGGTGATAAAAAGGAAGCGAGGCCAAGATTCTTAGCTCCTTTTCTATTTAGCAAGGATTTTCGAGAAAATTTACTCGAATTGTTCCCGCTTTGCCTGCTTTTATGATAGAATAGGTAGGTATAAAACCAAGAATAGGTGGAGTGCAGGGGTGGTCATGTTCACTTCGGTTGTCCAGACTAAGGGAGAGAGGAAACTATGAAACGTTCGATGTATGCCGGACGTGTTCGGAAGGAACACATCGGTCAAGCAATTACTTTGAAAGGTTGGGTTGGTCGCCGTCGTGACTTGGGAGGCTTGATTTTTATTGATTTGCGTGATCGCGAAGGAATCATGCAGTTGGTCATCAATCCTGAGACGGTATCAGGTGATGTGATGGCACAAGCTGAAAAGGTGCGTAGCGAGTTTGTCCTTGAAGTGACTGGCCAAGTTGTAGCCCGTGAACAGGCAAACCTTGCTTTACCAACAGGAGATGTCGAGTTACAAGTGTCTAACTTGACCATTTTAAATACAGCTAAAACAACACCGTTTGAAATCAAAGACGGCATTGAAGCAAGTGACGATACGCGTCTTCGTTACCGTTATTTGGACTTGCGTCGTCCTGAGATGTTGGCAAACTTTAAATTGCGGGCTGCGGTAACGCACAGCATTCGTAACTATCTGGACGAACTGGAGTTTATTGATGTTGAAACACCGATGTTGACCAAGTCTACGCCAGAGGGTGCGCGTGATTACTTGGTGCCAAGTCGTATCAACAAGGGACATTTTTATGCTCTTCCACAAAGTCCACAGATTACCAAGCAATTGTTGATGAATGCTGGATTTGACCGCTACTATCAAATCGTGAAATGCTTCCGCGATGAAGACCTGCGGGGGGATCGTCAACCTGAGTTTACTCAAGTTGACTTAGAAACCTCTTTCTTATCTGAACAAGAAATTCAAGACCTAGTGGAAGGTTTGCTTGCGCGTGTCATGAAAGAAACTAAGGGAATCGAAGTCAGTCTGCCATTTCCTAGAATGAGTTATGACCATGCCATGAATGCTTATGGTAGTGATAAGCCGGACACCCGTTTTGAAATGTTGTTACAAGACTTGACAGAAGTTGTCAAGGAAGTTGACTTCAAAGTCTTTTCAGAAGCAGTGGCCGTCAAAGCTATTGTCGTTAAAGGTGCAGCAGATAGCTACTCACGTAAAGATATTGATAAATTAACCGATTATGCCAAACAATTCGGTGCAAAAGGTCTAGCTTGGATCAAAGTTGCAAATGGAGAGTTGGCTGGTCCGATCGCCAAGTTCTTGACAACTATTGCAGATAAGTTGACAGAACGTTTACAGTTGGTTGACAATGATTTGGTCTTGTTTGTCGCTGATGGGCTAGAAGTAGCCAACAATACACTCGGAGCACTTCGGACTCGTCTTGCTAAGGAACAGGGCTTGATTGATGAAAGCAAGTTTAACTTCTTGTGGATTGTGGATTGGCCGATGTTTGAATGGTCAGAAGAAGAAAATCGTTTCATGAGTGCCCACCATCCATTTACACTTCCGACAGAAGAGTCTGCCCATCATTTAGAGAGTGATTTGGCAAGTGTTCGTGCCGTTGCTTATGATATCGTCTTAAATGGTTACGAGTTGGGCGGAGGAAGCCTGCGGATTAACCAAAAAGAGATGCAAGAGCGCATGTTTAAAGCACTTGGTTTTAGTGCTGAACAGGCTCATGAACAATTCGGTTTCCTGTTGGAAGCGATGGACTATGGTTTCCCGCCACATGGTGGTCTTGCGATTGGCTTGGATCGCTTAGCCATGCTTCTAGCAGGTAAGGACAACATTCGTGAAGTCATTGCCTTTCCTAAGAATAACAAGGCCAGTGATCCGATGACCCAAGCTCCAAGCACAGTAGCTGATAGCCAATTAGAAGAATTAGCACTTCATATCCAAACAACCAATGAATAGGTATTTTAGAAAACTTCGGATTCAATTTCTGAGAAAGGCGAGACGCAATCGCTTTTGGTCTGTGATTTCAAGCGTTTCAAGAGAGCGCTATGCAGAGCGTATCTCAGGCTCTATTATCTACGGGATTTTATCCAGTATAGCCGTCAATTTCTTTTTTCAGCCGGGAAATGTCTACTCTTCAGGGGTGACAGGAATTGCGCAGATTGTGTCTGCGGTCTCTGTGACCTACTGGGGGGTTGAAATTCCTCTTGCGCTGGTCTACTACGGGTTGAACGTTCCCTTGCTCATCATCGCCTGGTACAAGATAGGTAATAAATTTACCATTTTCACCTTTATTACGGTTACATTCAGCTCTTTCTTTATTCAATTTATGCCCCATATTATCTTGACGACAGACCCCTTGGTCAATGCGATTTTTGGGGGCCTGATGCTAGGAACTGGAATTGGATTTGCCCTTCGTAACAATGTGTCAAGCGGTGGTACGGACATCGTTAGTATCTTGATTCGGAAAAAGACGGGACGTCAGGTCGGTAGTATTTCCTTGATTGTCAATGTTTTGATTATGCTAGTTGCAGGTGTTACCTTCGGTTGGAAATATGCCCTCTATTCGATGATTGCTCTCTTTGTCTGCAGCCAGATGACGGATGTGATTTATGTCAAGCAAAAGCGTATGCAGGCGATGATTATCACCAGTCATCCCAATCGTGTCATCAAGATGATTCAAAAGAAATTGCACCGCGGAGTGACCATCATCAACGGTGTAGAAGGAGCCTATAATCACGAACAAAAGACCGTCCTGATTACCATTATTACACGGGCTGAGTTCAATGATTTAAAGGCCATTATGAAGAAAACAGACAAGACGGCCTTCGTCTCTGTTGCGGATAATGTGACCATTATCGGACGATTTGTCGAGGCGGATGAATAGCCCCTCTGACGTGTAGGATTAGATTGACAAACACAACATATAGATATATAATGGTTTATATATCTATATGTTGTGTTTTTTTGTTAGGGGAAGAGATGAAAAAAGTATACCTTGTTTATATCAGCCTAAGTGGCAATACCGAGAGTTTTGTCAAACGCTTGACGACCTTTTTACAGTTTCAGTCGGATTTGCAGGTGGAGCAGGTCCATGTCAAGGATTTGGTCAAGCAGGACATTCCTTTTTATGAACTGGACGCTCCTTTTGTGGCCTTTTTGCCGACCTACTTAGAGGGTGGCAATGGCGTGGACAATGGCGATGTCGAGATTTTGACAACTCCTTTGGGAGATTTTATTGCTCATGGCAGCAATGTGGAGATGTGTCTCGGTGTCGTTGGTTCTGGCAATCGTAATTTCAACAACCAATATTGCCTAACAGCCAAGCAATACGCAGAACGTTTCAGCTTTCCAGTACTTGATAATTTTGAACTCCGCGGTCTCAATAATGACGTTGAGCGAGTTGGGAAAAAGATTATGGACTTGATGGCAATGTTTGTTGACTAGAAACAGAGCTCTCACTATAAGAAAAAAGTTCTAATCAGTTGAGTGTAAACTGGTTAGAACTTTTTCTTTAATTCTCTTTTAAAATACACATACTCTGACCAGCAATCGTCATCTGATTGCTGTCTTCTAGCATTGGTGGGAAGGTAAAGCGGACGGTTTGGTTCGCTTCTTTTTCATAGGTAAAATCACTAGTTGAGAAATTGATGATAAACTGAATCTTTTCATCTCTGGAGGTGATTGTATAGCGTAGGACATACTCTGTCAGCCAATAGAAATCAAACGTTTCCTGAATCGCGTCATAATCACTCTGGCTCAATATAGGGTGTTCCTTACGGAAGGCAATCAACTCGCGGATAAACTGGACATGCTCACGGTAGCGGAGCGCCCGCGTCCAATCGAGGCGATTGATACTGTCTGGGATATTGTAGGTATTGTCGATTTCGTCCTTGGTGCGGAAAAATTCTTGTCCGCTGTGGAGAAAGGCCATTCCTTGGGAAATCAGAATCAGCTGGAGCCCAAAGCTGGCTGCGCGTTTCTGCTGATGCGGTGTCCAGTCAGGATTTTCGATGTGGAAATAATCAAAGGCCGTTGCATTGTCATGGCATTCAATGTAGTTGACAGACTGGGCTGGACTGAGGAAGTGGCTGAATCGGCTTCCTGTTAGTAGATGTTGAATCTTCTCATGAAGCTGTTTGTCCACTAAGCGCTTCGGATTCAGCAGGATTTTCTTAAAGGTATCGCGGTAGTCATCGTTGAAAAAGGCTAGTGTCGGCAGTTTTTCAGCATTGTATTGGTGGGCAAGTTGGTCAAATTCAAGACCTGTTGCCATCTTCCAGCCCTCACCGTACAAGTAGATATTTTCATGGAGTGCACGAAGCTCTGCTTCAATTTGGTTCATGGTTTCCACATCAAGAATCCCCATCAGGTCAAAGCGGAAGCCATCAAATCCATAGAGGTTGGTCCATTGGCGGAGGGATTGCTTGATGTAGTTGCGGACCATACTGCGTTCGCTTGCGACATCATTTCCACAGAAGGTACCGTCTGTGCGGAGGCTGTTTTCCTGATAACGATAGAAATAGCCAGGGACAATGCGCTCAAAGGCGTACTCTTCAGCGTGGTAGACGTGGTTGTAGACAACGTCCATAATCACGCTAATATCCGCATCATGGTAGGCTTGGATAGCAGTCTGCAATTCGCAAATCCGTGCATAAGGATCGTCTGGATTGCTGGCAAAAGAACCTTCAGGGACATTGTACTGCACAGGGTCATAGCCCCAGTTATACACAGCCTGTGGATAATTCTCATCAACACTACCGAAATCATAGAGAGGCATGAGTTGGATATGGGTCACACCGAGTTCTTTGATGTAGTCCATGCCGAGGGTCATGTCTTCTAATTGAGGGGATTCTATCAAGCCAAGGAATTGCCCAGCGTGCTGGAAATTCGCAGCGGCTTGTTGTGAGAAGTCACGGACACTCATTTCATAGATGATGGCTTGTGCGGGTGGGAGCTGTGTACTTGCGCGACGAGGAGTTGCGAGCTTTTCTAGATTGATGACGTAGCTGTCACCTGCGTTCGTTTTTGAGGACAGGGCATAGGGATCGTGGACCGAGAGCCATTCTCCATTGACCTTGTGGAGGTAGTGGTAGCTAGATCCGTCAAAGTCACCCGCTACCGTCACCTGCCAGACACCTTTTTCCTGCTTTTTCATAGCGTATGGGGTACTGTCAAGGACCAGAAAGACTGCTTTTGAAATGGGCGCCCAGAGTTTGAACTGGGTTTCAGTCGGGCTGTAGTGGGGGCCTAAGTCTTGTCCGTCGTAGGTAAAGGTCTGCTCAAAGAGGCTTGAGCGGACAATCTGTCCGTAGGCTAGTTCAGTTTTGTTTCGGTCCTGATCGTAAATGGTATAAGCGCCTATCAAACTGAGCGGATGAAGGCTAGCGAGTTGGTAGGTCACCGTCTGATTTTCTTCAGTGCGGTTGTGGATAACCAGCTCTTCATCGCCATTGCTTGAGGCAATGTGAAAGGTCATATCTGGATGATCGAAGCGTTTTTCAAGAAGAATGCGAATCGTTGCCTCATCATCAAGATAGGCTTTAAATTGTCGTAAGGCCATGAGCCAATGGCTCCTTTCTTAAAGTTCAGTAATCGTGTGTGGAATCACACGGCGATAGCAAATCTGCTTATCTTCCTTGCTATCATTGATAATTTGCAAAAGAGTGTCGCAGGCGACACGCCCTAGTTGGATGGCATGAACATCCACGTAGGCATCGATTGAAAGTTTCGGCTTGACAGAGTCAAAGGAAATAATCGGAAGATGTACGTTGATTTCATTGAGGTAGTGCAGAATGCCTTCTGCCACCATGGTATCGGTCGTGACAATAGCATCTGGTTCTTGCTTCATGAGTTTTTTCATGAGTTTATAACTGCTGTCTTCTAAGAGGAAACCAGAGCTAAATTTGACCTTGCTGTCATCAAGTGGGATATTGTAGGCTTTAAGAGCTTTCTTATAGCCTTTATAGCGGTCTTGAGACACGACCAGTTCTTTATTTCCGGCTACAAAAGCGAGATTCTGATACCCTTTTTGGATGAAGTAGCTGGTTGCTTCAAAGGCTGCCTGAATATTGTCATTATCGACTAGTGAGATAAAAGGTGATGCGGCCTTTCCCAAAATGAGAAATGGGAACTTGTGTTGAATGGCTAGTTGCACCAGCGGATCATCTGGTTTAGAGTAGAGGAAAATCAAGCCATCTACCCGTCTGCCATAGACCATTTGAGAAATGGCTTCCAGCCGCTGTTCTTCATCTTTTCCTGTGCTGATTTGAATGGCATAATTGTGGTCAGCTGCCACCTGCGAGATCCCCCGCAAAGCAGTTGGAAAGAAGGGATTTTGATAGAAAATATCTGAATCATCTGGTAAAACGAGGCCGATGACCTGGGTATAACTGCTGACCAGGCTACGGGCATTGAGATTGGGATGGTAGTTGAGTTCTGCCATGGCCTTGCGGACACTATCTTTGGTCTTTTGGCTAATAGCAGAGCTGTTTTGAATCACACGAGTGACAGTTGAGGGGGAAACCCCTGCTAGTTTTGCAACATCTTTAATCGTAGCACGCATACAAACCTCCTAAGCATAATCCCGAAATTTTGTTGTGAAAAAGACCCACAGTAAGACCAGAACAAATAAGATATTTTGCACGGTCATCACCGTTGTCACCGTTTGGCCAAATAGACCGACAAAGCAAGCCACAATCGTTGGCAAACCGAGACAGTTGAGGACTAGATTGTAACACTCTTTGACCGACTGGAGATGAAAGAGTGTTGATTTTTTCGTGAGATACAGAAAGAAGGTCGCTCCAAGGACAATAAAGAGCAGATTTGCCCCCAAGAGAAGAGCGGAAATGAGGGTGATGGTCAGGCTAATCGGCAGACGGTTCTGCTGATACCAAGCCTGTGAAATCGTAGCGGTTAAGGCCTGTTTATCCCTAAAGCTACTTGCTTCAAAACCGTGATAGGACAGTTCAACAAGGGTTGTGTCGCCCTTACGAATGGTCAGCTTGTCAGTGGCAAATTGATAGGTAAAACCAGCCCCTTGAGGCATTTCTTTTCCGAACCTTACGTCTGGATAGCGGGCCGCTCCTGTGTAGGTCAATCGTCCATCGGCAAACTGATGGTGCTCCGCCAAGTCTGCTACTATCTGCTCCGTTAAAGGGGCATAAATCCCATCGATGAAGTTCTCTAGCGGGTAAGTGCGCAATTGCACGGTCTGCAAAGACGAGGGAATGACCAAGAGAGCAATCAGAAAGACCGTTGTAAACAGACGTTGCCAGAGGGTCATGGAATGCCGATTGGCAAACATTTTTTGCGGTTTGACAATGCTTGAAAAATAAGAAAAGGGGTAAGGTAACATGGGTGTCCTCATTTCTATCGTTCTTCGGTTTTTATTCTGTCGTTCAGTCGTCTTGTGTTTGTTTCTAGTGCCTAGTCGTTTCTTCAATCTTGAATATCATGCTATCACTTCGTACCCACAAGAAAAGGTGGGACAAAAGATTATCCCTTGTCACCACCACTCGTTAAACCAGATACAAAGTTCTTTTGGAGGAAGAAGAATAAGGTACAGATTGGCAAAGCAATGAGAATTGCCCCAGCTGCGAAGTATGCGATTTTCAAATTTTTCGCATCGCTGACAAAGGTCTGTAGACCAACGGCAACAGTATAGTATTCTTTTTCACGAAGCAAGAACTTAGATAAGATGTAATCGCCAAACGGTCCCATAAACGCCCAGAGTGCTTGTACCGCAATCATCGGACGAACGAGAGGAAGAACGATTTGCCAGAAACGTCTGAAGTGTCCAGCACCGTCTAGTTTTGCAGATTCATCAAGAGAGATTGGCACCGTATCAAAGTAGCCTTTCATCAACCAAGCGTTCATCGGGATTCCTCCACCGACATAAAGGAAGATGAGGAACCAGCTTTGGTTGAGCGCATTGAGCATCAAGGCCATCACGAAGAAAGCTGTAAGGGCAGCCATGGTCGGCACCATTTGGATAATCAAGAAGAAGACCAAACTTTGTTTACGAGCGAGGAAATTATAACGGCTGTAAGCGTATCCTGCTAGTACCACTATACTGGTTTGGACCACCATTGTCAAGAGGGCGATAATCAAGGTATTGAGGTACCAAGTGCCGTAGAGGGTTTCGCTGAAAAGTTTGCTGAAATTCTCGAGGGTAAAGTTGATATTTCCATCCAACTTGAAAGCCACGACGTTCCCTGATTTGAAGGCAGAAGTAATGGTAATCAAGAGCGGATAGATGATGACGATAGACAAGACAATCAAGTAGAGATAGGTCAAGGTCTGGCTGAGGCGACGTTTAAATTTTACGGAAAGTTTCATCTTATACATCCTCCATTTCAAACGCATTTAATTTCTTGAAGGCAATCATGGAGATACTGATGACAATCATGGAAATAATCAAGGTCACGGCTGCCGCCATAGAGTATTGAGGAGATGTTCCTGTGGTCAATTTATAAATCCATGAAATCAAGATGTCGGTTGAACCAGCACCTCCGCCAACACTACCAGGTCCACCGTTGTTAAAGAGGTAGATGATGGAGAAGTTGTTGAAGTTGAAGGTGTACTGACTGATGAGGGTTGGCGCAGCAACTGCCAAAATCATTGGGAAGGTGATGCTGCGGAATTTCTGCCAAGGACTAGCACCATCGATATAGGCTGCTTCGTACAAATCGTTTGGAATGGATTGCAAAATCCCCAAGGTCAATACGTAGATATAAGGGAAACCAAGCCAAGCCTGCATCATAATCAGAGCGACTTTTGTCCAGAAAGGATCTGTTTTCCATGGAATGAGGAAGTTGTCGATGAACGGCAAGAACTTACTCAAGAATGGGAGTACCTGCGTATTGATGGCACCGACACTATCGTTGAACATATTACTAAAGGTCAAGATGGTCACGAAAGCAGGAACTGCCCAAGGAAGCAGGAAGATCACACCGAAGATGCGTTTTCCTTTGATGAAAGGTTGGTTGGCAACAATCGCGGTTAAAATACCAATGACAATCTGCGCAGTTGAAGCACACAGGGCCCAGATAATGGTCCATGACAAGACAGAACCAAAGGCACTGCGGAAGGTGCTCAATTGCCAGATATTAGAAAAGTTGGCTAGACCGACCCAGTCCAACAAGGCACCTGGTGGTAAATGTTGGAAGTCGTAGTTGGTAAAGGCAATCAAGAGCGTTACCACAACAGGGAAGATAATCGCAAAGGTCATAGCGATATAAGATGGAATAATCAAGAGATAGGGGAAACCATTCTCATAGATATTTTGAAACATGCCCTTTAGTGTTGTAGTGACAGGAATGCCGCTATTCCAACGTTTTGCGGTATCTTTTGCGTCTTTCAAATTCAAGACATAAAAGAAGAGATATACCGCAATAATGATGAGGTGGAAGGAACCACGAATCAGCATAAAGAGGGAATTATCACGCCCACGCTGGCTTCCAAGTGTGATAAGATTGGCAATTTCCCCCGAAGCAATGGTGACTAAGTAAAGGAGAAAAGCAATTGTTACACCGAGGAAAATAAAGCCTTTTGCCTTTTGTTTGTTATAGATTTGTCCAAGACCTGGAATCAAGGACAAGAGCAGGGCTTTACTAGGGTTTTGTTGGGACATCCTAAAATTTCCTTTCTAGTAAGCGATACACTAGAAACAGCAGGATAAACACGTATAGTGCTGTCTGATACTGCTGTTTCTTGAGTATAAGATTTGAATAAAAGAGGTTGGGATCAAAGTTCCCGACCTCGTTCATGTTATAACTTGAACAGGTTGACGTAGGAGTTGTCTTACGTTTCATCCGTCAGTCTGTTTATTGGCCGTATTTTTGTGAGATAGTATCTTCAATCAATTTCACAGCATCATTTGCAGCTGTTTTAGCATCTTTTTTACCGCTTGCAGCTTCAAAGAGCATGTTTGCAGCTGGTTCCCAAACGGTACTCATTTCAGAGATGTTTGGAAGTGGTTGTGCAGCAGCGAATTGGGCAACAACGGCACTTGTCAACTCATCGTTTTTGCCGACTGCATATTCACGAGCTTCTGTATTTGCAGGAACTTCGTTTGTCATGTCGTACAAGGCTTTTTGTTGGTCAGTTGCTGTCAAGTGGTCTACAAATTTTTGTGCCATGTCAGGGTTTTGTGATCCAACTGGGATAACCCATGCTTTACCACCACCGAATGCTTGGTACTCTTTACCATTTGGAAGAGTTGGAATCGTTGCGACACCGTAGTTCACTTTTGCTTCTTTGTAAGAAGCTGCTTGCCATGGTCCATCGATAATAGCTGCAGTTTTACCTTCAGTGAATTGGGTCTTAATCAAGTTTGCAGCAGCAGACGTGTCTTGAAGACCTTGAGGCCATTGACCGTACCATGTTTTCGCGTATTCAATCGCTTTGACGGCACCTTCGTTGTTCAATCCGATGTCTTTTGGATTGGTACCATTGTCACCAAAGACATAACCGCCGTATCCAGCAAGGAGTCCGTAAGTGTAGTAGAAGTTTGTCCAGTCAGCAAGGAATGCACTTGTCTTACCGTTTTCTCCCTCAAAGGCATATTTGCTGTCTTTTGCCATTGCTTCTAGGTCAGCAAATGTTTTTGGAGCTTCTTTGATGAGGTCTTTGTTGTAGTAAAGAACGAGTGTTTCAATAACGGCTGGTGAACCGTAGACTTTTCCACCGTTTGTTACCAACGCTTTGGTTGTGTCTTCTGTCATGCTGGTTTCAGCGAGTTTGACTTCTGACAATTGACCTTCTGAACCGAGGCTACCAACACGGTCGTATGGTGCCATCATAACGTCAGGAGCTGAACCTGATTGGTTGTCAAGAGAAAGGTTATCAAGTCCTGCAAGAGCATCACCTGTTTTGACAGTAACTTTGACACCGTTGTCTTCTTCGAATTTCTTAGCTACTGACTCAATGTACTCTTTGTATCCTTGGTCAACATAGACTGTCAATGATTTTCCATCAGCAGATGAATCATTAGAAGCTGATTTATTTGAAGAACAAGCCGCAAGGACGCTTGTTGTAGCAGCAAGAAGAGCAACGCTCTTGATCAATTTGTGTTTCATATTATCCCCTCCAAGAATAATTATAATATGGTGAGAAACGTCTACGAATAACGCAAACGTTTGCTTTTCGAAACTATTATATCGCAAAATGAATGCGTTTGCAAGTCTTTTGTTTGAAATTTTTTTAAAAAATTTTCTCACTACCCAATATTTAGTCAATCAGCATAAAAACATAGAAAAAACATAGATTCTTGTCAAATAGGACTTGATTTGTTAGCGCTAACATTATATAATGTGAACAAGGTGAACAAGCAAACGTTTGCTCGAATATGAGGCGAACAAGGACTACATTTACAAAAGGAGTGAACATTATGAAAGAACGGCAAAGCGGAGTCTTGCTCCACGTCTCCTCATTACCAGGAAAATACGGGATTGGAACCTTTGGCCAGTCGGCCTATGATTTTGTGGATTTTTTGGTCAGGACCAAGCAACGTTATTGGCAGATTTTACCTCTGGGCACCACGAGTTATGGGGATTCTCCCTATCAGTCCTTCTCAGCCTTTGCTGGAAATACCCATTTTATTGATTTCGATCGATTGATAGAGGAGGGCTGGCTAGAAGCGCATGAAGTAGAAGGCATTGATTTTGGAGAGAATCCGACAGAGGTCGATTATGCCAAGATTTTCTATGGTCGCCGCCCTGTCTTAGAAAAGATTGTTGCTCGCATGAAAGCACAGGGCTTGCCAGCAGACTATCAGGCCTTCCTAGAAGCACAGGCTTCTTGGTTGGATAATTTTGCGGAATACATGGCGATTAAGGAACATTTTGGGCTCAAAGCATGGACAGAATGGGAAGACGATGCCATTCGCAGAAGAGAACCAGCAGCCCTTGCCGCTTATCGTGAGCAGTTGGCAGAGCAAATTGACTACCACCGCCTGACCCAGTATCTTTTCTTCCGTCAATGGCGCGCTCTAAAAACCTATGCCAACGACCGTGGCATTGAGATTGTTGGGGATATGCCGATTTATATCGCAGCCGATTCGTCTGATATGTGGGCCAACCCACAATTCTTTAAGACGGATGAAGAGGGACGGCCAAGCGTGGTTGCAGGTTGCCCGCCAGATGCCTTTTCAGAGATCGGTCAATTGTGGGGCAATCCAATTTATGACTGGGATGCCATGAAAGCAGACGGTTTTTCTTGGTGGATTGCACGCTTGCGTGAGAGCTTTAAGCTCTACGATATGGTGCGGATTGACCACTTTATCGGATTCGCCTCTTTCTGGGAAATTCCAGCAGGAGAGACAACGGCTGTCAATGGCTACCGTGTCGAAGCACCAGGCTTTGAATTGTTTGCAGCCATCAAGGAAGCCTTGGGAGATCTAAACATCATCGCAGAAGACTTGGGTTCTGTGACTGACAAGGTGATTGAGTTGCGCGAAACGACAGGCTTCCCGGGTATGAAAGTCTTGCAATTTGCCTTTGACCCTTATGGAGACAGTATTGAGATTCCTCACAACCACCGCCGAAATGTCGTTGCCTACACAGGAACGCATGATAATAGCACCATTCGTGGCTGGTATGAAAAGGAAGTGAGCGATGAAGCCAAGGCCTATTTAGATGCTTACAGCAATCGTCGTCCTGAGGAGTCTGTCAACCATGCCATGCTCCGTATGCTATTTGGTTCAGTTGCCTTTATGGCCGTTGCGACCATGCAGGACTTGCTCGAATTGGATGGTTCAGCACGGATGAACCTGCCAAATACACTAGGTGGAAACTGGACATGGCGCATGACAGCCGACCAACTAACCCCAGAAGTTGAAACCAACCTGCTTGACTTGACGACTACCTACCGCCGCCAGAATGTGAAACAGTAGACATCAGGAAAACAAACAGAGAGAGCGCTTGATATTTTTTCAAAAAATCGATTGACAAGCCAAAAATAAAGGAGTATAATTGGTTGTAACAAAACAATCATACAAAGGGGATGTATTATGAAAAAACCAATTCATTTATATATTTTGGCAGTGTTGTCAATGATTTCTACTTTGATTAAAGTATGGACAACATTCTTTCTCAAATTTGAAGAAGAAAAAATGGGTGCAATCTTTGATCCTGCAACAGTAAGTGCCCTAAAAACAGCTTTCGCATTTGAGACGAATCTAGTGAACAAGGCTATCGTTATCATCTTGTTTGTACTTCTGATTGCAACCATTGTCTTTCTTTTCCAAAAGAAAAACGAGCTTGCTTCCTATAGCTATATTGCCTATCTCTTTGGCACACTCTTACGTTCAACCTATTTTTACATTGGGGAACACGTTTTAAGCCAGTATATCACTGCTATCGTCCTCTTTTCGATCTTCTTTGGTTTGACCGTCTTCTTCTTGGTTCGCAAACCAAAAGAAAAACCATCTATGGAACAGACAGCAACGGATATTTAAATAAAGTAAAACTCCTTGGATTTCCAAGGAGTTTATTGTTTACATCTTCTCGGGTGCTTCAACGCCGAGGAGGCGGAGTGCTTCTTTGAGAACAAGGCCTGTTGCGTAAGCCAAAGCGAGGCGGCTGTCACGTTCAGGACTTTCATCGAGAATGCGGGTGTGTGCATAGTATTTGTTAAAGGCTTGGGCAAGGTGAATCGCGTACTTGGCAATCAAGGACGGATCGTACTTGTCTGCTGCTTTTTCAATGACGTTTGCGAAGTTTTGGAGATGTTTGATAATCTCCCAGCTTTCAGCATCAGTCAACTGATACTGATTGTCTACTGCTGGCGTGAAGTTGCCTTTGCGAAGAATGGATTGAATCCGTGCGTAAGCATATTGGACGTAAGGACCCGTCTCACCTTCAAAGGATACCATAGCTTCCAAGTCAAAATCATAGCCGTTTTCGCGGTCTGTTTTGAGATCAAAGAATTTCACAGCACCGACTCCGACCGCTTCTGCGACTGCTTCTTTGTTTTCCAAATTAGGATTTTTTTCCTCGATTTGAGAGAGGGCACGAGAGACGGCTTCGTCAAGGGTTGGTTCTAAGAGGATGATATTTCCTTTACGAGTAGACAATTTTTTCTTGTCTTTTGTCACCAAACCAAAGGCGATGTGGAGCATATCATCGCTCCAGTCAAAGCCCATTTCCTTGAGAACAGCTTTCAACTGTTTGAAGTGGTTGGCTTGTTCTTGCCCCACGACGTAGATATTTTTGACGAAGTTGTACTGTTCTTTACGGTAAAGGGCTGTTGCAATATCACGTGTAATGTAGAGGGTTGCACCGTCTGATTTCATGATGAGGGCTGGTGGGAGATTGTAGTCTTCAAGGTCGACAATCATAGCACCTTTTGATTCTTGCAGGAGATTTTTTTCCTTGAGAATCTCAATTCCCTTATCCATCTTATCATTGTAGAAAGCTTCGCCTTGGATATAGTCAAAGTTGATGTTTAACTTGTCATAGATGCGGTTAAATTCAACCAAACTTTCATCACGGAACCATTGCCAGAGTTCAAGGGCTTCTGCGTCACCGTCTTCTAATTTCTTAAACCATTTGCGTCCTTCTTCATCTAGTTCAGGATTTTCATCAGCTTCGGCATTGATGCGGACATAGAGCTTGAGCAATTCGGAAATCGGATTGGCTTCAACAGTAGCTTTATCACCCCATAGCTTGTAGGCAACGATTAAGAGACCAAACTGCTTGCCCCAGTCGCCCAAATGGTTGATACGAAGCGCCTTGTAGCCCATTTTTTCATAGATATTGGCAAGGGCATCTCCGATAACCGTAGAACGCAAGTGACCAACTGAGAAGGGTTTTGCGATGTTGGGACTAGACATGTCAATCGTGATGTTTTGTCCTTCACCACGTTTTTGTTGTCCATATTGCTCTTTTTCTTCGATGACTTGAGTCAAGGTTGCATGTGAAATAGCCGCCTTGTCTAGGAAAAAGTTGACATAAGGACCAGTTGCTACGACTTTTTCAAACCCGTTAGTGTCAAGTTTTTCAACGATGTCAGCTGCAATGGCTTGAGGCGCCTTGCGCTCGAATTTTGCTAATGAAAAAGCTGGGAAAGCAATATCTCCCATTTCAGATGATTTTGGTTTTTCTAATAGTGCGTAAATAGCTTCTAAATCGAGACTAGGAATGGCAGTTGCGAGTTTTTCAGCAACAAGCATTTTTTGATTCATAATAAACCTCCAGAGTTATTCATTCTATTTTAACATATTTCTGCTTTTACGCATGAGAAAACGGCTAAATTTTGTTATAATATTCATAATTATACAGTTAGAGGTAGACGAGTGAATAAAGCAGAACGACAACAGTTAATTCAAATCATGATTCGTCAAGAAAAGATTCGGACCCAGGCAGAAATCAAGCAGGGACTTGAACGGCACGGGGTTTCCGTGACCCAGACCACCTTGTCGCGGGACTTGCGAGAATTGGGGCTTGTAAAAATGCACGAAAATGGCAGTTCCTACTATAGCTTGCCAGCAAATGAAGAAGAAATGGCTTTTAGCCAGTTATTAGCCCAGTACGCCTATAAGGTAGAACGAGCAAGTTTCATTTTAGTGCTTCATTCAGAATTAGGAGAAGCAGCTTTAATGGCCAATATCATTGATATTGAAAAGCCTACGACCATTTTGGGGACCTTAGCAGGGGCAGATACCTTATTGGTCATCTGTCGTGATGAAGAGGCGGCCAAGCAGGTTGAAGCGGAAATCAATTCTTATTTAGACTGAGAGGGGCGAGATGACAAAAGAAAAAATTTCACCCGGCATGCAACAGTATCTGGATATAAAAGCAGATTATCCGGATGCTTTTTTGCTATTTCGTATGGGTGACTTCTATGAACTATTTTATGATGATGCGGTAGAGGCGGCGCAGATTTTGGAGTTGGCTCTTACCAGTCGTAATCGCAATGCGGAAAATCCGATTCCAATGGCAGGGGTACCTTATCATGCGGCCCAGCAATACATTGATACCTTGGTTGATTTGGGACACAAGGTCGCAGTAGCAGAGCAAATGGAAGATCCTAAGACAGCAGTCGGCGTTGTCAAGCGGGAAGTGGTGCAAGTCATTACTCCTGGAACGGTTGTAGATTCATCAAAAATCGGGTCTGAGAGCAATTTCTTGGTGGCAATTGAGCGCCAAGGTGTGACCTATGCCTTGTCCTATATGGATGTGGCAACAGGTCAGTTCTTTGTGACCAGTCTGGATGATTTTATGAGCCTATGCGGGGAAATTCGCAATTTGCGGGCTCGTGAATTGGTCATTGGCTATCAGTTGTCAGAAGAGGAAGAGCAGGTGCTGACCAGTCAGATGAATCTTCTCCTGTCTTATGAGGATGCGGTAGCAGATGACGTGCAATTGATCGACTCTTCCTTGATTGAGGTCGAAAAAAATGCTGCGGGAAAACTGCTCAGCTATGTCCTGCGGACCCAGTTGCGCGATCTGGTGCATTTGCAAAAGGTTCAGCACTATGAGATTAAGGACTACCTGCAAATGGATTATGCAACCAAGTCCAGTCTTGATTTACTGGAAAATGCTCGGACAGGCAAGAAGCACGGCAGTCTCTATTGGCTTCTTGATGAAACCAAGACTGCGATGGGCTTGCGCTTGTTGCGTTCATGGATTGACCGTCCCTTGATTGACCGGACGAAAATTGAAGCACGCCAGCGCGTGGTACAGGTTTTTCTTGATTATTTCTTTGAGCGTAGCGACTTGATTGAGAGCTTAAAAGGCGTCTATGATATTGAGCGCTTGGCTAGTCGTGTCTCCTTTGGGAAAACCTTGCCTAAGGACTTGCTCCAACTGGCTCAGACGCTGGAAAATGTTCCTGCGATTCGGGCCATTTTAGAGCAGATGGATGAACCAGCTCTTGCTCCCTTGATTGCAGGCTTAGATTCTATTCCCGAACTCCATGCTCTGATTAGTGAGGCAATCGACCCAGATGCCCAAGGTGCGATTACAGACGGAGACATTATCAAAACAGGTTTTGATGAGACCTTGGACCAATACCGTCTGGTCATGCGAGAAGGAACGGGCTGGATTGCTGAAATTGAAGCCAAGGAGCGAGCTAATTCTGGTATCAACAATCTGAAAATTGATTACAATAAAAAAGACGGTTACTATTTCCACGTGACCAATTCCAATCTGAACAATGTCCCAGACCATTTTTTCCGTAAGGCAACCCTGAAAAATTCAGAACGCTATGGTACGGAGGAGTTGGCAAAAATTGAAGGACAGATGCTCGAAGCGCGTGATAAATCGTCTCATCTGGAGTATGAAATTTTCATGCGGATCCGCCAAGAAGTAGAAAAATACATCAGTCGCCTGCAACGCTTGGCACGAATCATTGCGACGATTGATGTCCTGCAATCCTTTGCCGTTGTCGCAGAAACCCAGCGCTATATGTGTCCGCAGTTTACCGATAGTCGGAAAGTGATGATTGAACAAGGGCGCCATGCGGTTGTTGAAAAGGTCATGGGCAAGCAGACCTATATTCCTAACTCGATTGTTCTTGATGAGGCAACCAACATGCAGCTGATTACAGGGCCAAATATGAGCGGTAAATCAACCTATATGCGTCAGCTAGGCATGATGGTTATCATGGCGCAAATGGGATCTTATGTGCCAGCAGAACAAGCTACCTTGCCGATTTTTGATGCCATTTTCACACGGATTGGAGCAGCAGATGATTTGGTCAGCGGGCAGTCCACTTTTATGGTCGAGATGATGGAGGCTAATAAGGCCGTTCGTTTGGCTAGCGAGCACTCATTGATTCTCTTTGATGAGTTGGGACGCGGAACAGCGACCTATGATGGGATGGCCCTGGCCCAGTCGATTATCGAGTACATTCATGACCGCATTGGAGCCAAGACCCTCTTTGCGACCCATTACCACGAGCTAACGGACTTGAGCGAGACACTTTCTCATTTGGAGAATGTCCATGTATCAACCATGGAAAATGATGGTCAGGTGACCTTCTTGCACAAGATTGCAGTAGGTCCTGCTGACAAGTCTTACGGGATTCACGTGGCGAAAATTGCTGGCATGCCTGATGAATTGCTAGCGCGAGCAGATACCATCTTGCAATCTCTGGAAAATCAAGTTCAAGTTCCCCAGATTGCTGAAAAACCGGCTCCACCAGAGTCCGTCGGGCAATTGGACCTCTTTGCAGCGCCTCATCCAGCACTAGAGCAACTAGAGAAGTTGGATGTCTACACCATGACACCGCTGGAAGCTATGAATGCCCTAGCGGAGTTGAAGAAATTATTATAAGAGCAAAAAGCTAGGGCAACCTAGCTTTTTAGCTGTTCGAACCAACCACATAAACACCGCATTCAGCCACATAGACAACTGCTATTGAAATCTGTTCATAAATGATGTTTAATAAAGGCAAGAAAGGAGTTCCTATGAAAGTAAGAGTAGCTATCAACCCAGCTTTTGCAGAAGACCAGGTACAGATTGAAGCAAGGGAGCTGACCCCAGCGATTTCAGACTTGGTTGGCTATGCTAAACAGATGGATAAACGCCCGACCAGTCTAACGGTGAAAAAGGGAGAAGAGGTCTATCTCCTTGAATGGAGCGACATTACCAGACTCTATCTGGAAAATCGTATCCTGCAAGTCAAGGCGAAGACTATCTGCTACCAATCTTCCCTGCGACTGTATCAGGTCAAGGAGATCTTGCCGGAACATTTCCTACAAATCTCCCAATCAGAAATCATCAATCTAAAGCAATTAAATCACCTGCAATTGACCCCGAATGGCTTGGTCAAACTTGTCTTAAACAATCAAGACGTGACCTATTCATCGTGTCGTTATCTAAAAACCATAAAGGAGGCTCTACACCTATGAAACGCTATCTTTATTCCGCTAGTCTCGGCATTAGCATTGGCCTAATCATTTCGCTCATCATGTCCGCCTGTTTTGGACACGGGACCTATCTTCCGCTCAATCCCCTATCCACCATGGGGCGCTACTATCTTAGCCATTTCAACCTTGTGGAGGTTATGGTGATTTCCGTTCTTATCTGGGCTGCGATTGGTTTGTTGTTTCAGATAGCAGATTGCATTTTCAAGCAGGAGTGGAGTTTGGCTAAGATGACATTTGTGCATTTTCTCCTAACCGCAGTTGGCTTTACCTCTCTCGGTCTGCTTGCTGGCTGGTTTCTGATCAACCTCATCTGGATTCTATTTTTTGAAAGCATCTTTGTCGTCGTCTATGCCCTAATCTTTTGGATCAATTATCAATCCATGAAAAAACACATCACAGCCATCAATCAAGGATTGGAGAAATAGCAGTTTTTGATGATAAAGACGGAGCAGAGTAGATTTCCTCTACCTGCTCTTTTTGTTTCCCTTTATGGTATAATAGGGTCATTAGAAAGACAGGGATACAGTATGGCAACAATTATTGAATTACCAGAAGTCCTTGCCAATCAGATTGCAGCAGGAGAGGTGATTGAGCGTCCTGCTAGTGTGGTCAAAGAATTGGTGGAAAATTCTATCGATGCAGGAGCTAGTCAAATTAGCATCAGTATCGAAGAATCAGGATTAAAAAAAATTGAAATAAGTGACAACGGCGAAGGAATTGCACCAAGCGAGGTGTCTCTTGCTTTGCGCCGTCATGCAACCAGTAAAATCAAAAGTCAGGCAGACTTGTTCCGCATTCGGACACTAGGCTTTCGCGGCGAGGCTCTACCGTCCATCGCCTCTGTCAGTCGGATTCGAGTAGAGACCGCCACAGAAGCGGCACCTCACGGGCTTGTTTTAGAAGCTGAAGCAGGGCAGGTGACGAGAGAAGAAGTCATGAGCCGACCTATTGGCACGCGAATTTCTGTGGAAGATCTCTTCTACAACACACCTGCACGGCTCAAATATGTCAAAAGTCAGCAGGCAGAATTGTCTCACATTGTGGATGTGGTCAATCGCTTGAGTCTTGCCCATCCCGAGATTGCCTTTAGCTTGATAAATGAAGGGCGCGAATTGATTCAAACGGCTGGGACGGGGAATCTCCGCCAAGCCATTTCAGGTGTTTACGGGATTACGTCCGCTAAAAAAATGGTTGAGATTGCAGCGGAGGACTTGGACTTTCAGGTGTCTGGCTATGTCTCGTTACCAGAGCTGACACGGGCCAATCGCAATTATATCAGCATTTTCATCAACGGTCGTTATATCAAGAATTTCCTCCTCAACCGTGCGATTTTAGACGGTTATGGCAGCAAACTGATGGTCGGCCGTTTCCCACTTGCGGTGATTGACATTCAGATTGATCCCTATTTGGCGGACGTCAATGTTCATCCGACCAAGCAGGAGGTGCGGATTTCGAAAGAAAAGGAATTGATGACCCTCATTCGTGAGGCAATTTCATCAGCGATCAAGGAGCAGGATTTGATTCCAGATGCGTTGGAGAATTTAGCCAAATCAAGCACTAGAACCAAGGTCAAGACGGAGCAAGTCACCCTACCATTAAAAGAAACCAATCTTTATTACGATACCGTTCGGCAGGATTTCTTTGTCAAATCAGAAATAGTTGCTGAGGAGATCAAAGAGTTTGAGCCTGTCAAACTAGTTGACAAAAAAGTTGACAAACCTGTCAATATCAAATTTGCCCAGCGGGAAGAATTTTCAGCAGATGATCCAGAGCACCCAAGTATTGGAAAAAAAGAGTTGGGCAAATTAGCCGAACGCCTAGAAAACGAAGAAAGCTCAACCTTCCCAGAGTTAGAATATTTCGGACAAATGCACGGCACGTATCTGTTTGCACAAGGGAAATCAGGTCTTTATATTATTGACCAGCATGCAGCCCAAGAACGGGTTAAATATGAAGAATACCGTGACAGTATTGGAAATGTCGACAATTCTTCTCAGCAGCTCTTAGTTCCTTATATCTTTGATTTTCCTGCAAATGATGCCCTGTCGCTTAAGCAAAAAATTGATTCCTTGTGTCAAGTAGGTGTCAACTTAGAAGAGTATGGTGTCAATCAATTCATTCTGCGCGAACATCCGATTTGGATGAAAGAAGACGAGATCGAATCTGCTGTCTATGAGATGTGCGACATGCTCTTGTTGACAGATGAGGTATCAATTAAGCGTTACCGAGCAGAACTGGCAATCATGATGTCTTGTAAACGCTCGATTAAGGCGAATCATTCCTTGGATGATTACTCAGCCTGTCATTTATTGCGTCAGTTATCGACCTGTAAAAATCCCTATAATTGTCCGCATGGGCGACCAGTCTTGGTTCATTTTACGACATCCGATATGGAAAAAATGTTCCGTCGCATTCAAGAAAATCATACCAGTCTACGTGAATTAGGTAAATATTAGAGAGAAAGAGAATATGTACGATTATATCAAAGGAACCTTAACAAAAATTACTGCAAAATATATTGTGGTGGAGGTGGGAGGTATTGGCTTCATCTTGCAAGTGGCCAATCCCTATGCCTACTCAGGCGATATGAATCAGCAGGTGACGGTCTATACTCACCAAGTCATTCGAGAAGATGCACATCTCTTATATGGCTTTCGGACCGGGGCTGAAAAATCCGTCTTTTTGAGTTTGATTTCCGTTTCAGGGATCGGTCCGACAACGGCTCTTGCCATTATTGCAGTGGATGATAATGACGGTTTGGTACGGGCGATTGAGCAAAAGAACATTACCTACCTCACCAAGTTTCCCAAGATTGGCAAAAAAACAGCCCAGCAAATGGTGCTGGATTTGGAAGGCAAGTTTGTCTTGTCAGAGCAGGCTGAAGTGCCAAGCCTAGCTGTTGAGGAATCTGACAATACCGCCCTTGATGAAGCCATGGAAGCCATGGAGGCCTTGGGCTATCGTCCAGCAGAATTGAAGAAAATTAAGAAATTCTTTGAAGGAACAACAGATACGGCTGAAAATTATATCAAGTCGGCTCTCAAGATGTTAATGAAATAGGAGCAACGTCCATGAAACGGTGTGGTTGGGTCAACGAACATAACCCTTTATATGTAGCTTACCATGATGAAGAGTGGGGACGACCTGTCAAGGAAGATCAGCGTCTCTTTGAACTCTTATGCCTAGAAAGTTATCAGGCTGGTCTATCGTGGGAGACGGTTCTCAACAAACGGTCGGCATTTCGCCAGGCTTTTGATGACTATGATGTATCTAAAGTCGCACAAATGGCAGATAGTGAATTGGAAAACCTATTAGCGAATCCAGCTATTATCCGTCATAGAGCTAAGATTTTTGCTACACGGCAGAATGCCCAAGCCTTTCTCAAGGTTCAGCAGGAGTACGGTACCTTTGCGAGCTATCTCTGGTCGTGGGTTAACTTTACACCGATTGACAATCTTGTCAAGAATTACCGAGAAGTTCCTAGCAAAACGCCTCTGTCGGTACAGCTATCTAAAGATCTGAAAAAGCGAGGCTTTACCTTTGTAGGACCCGTCTGTGTCTATTCCTACCTGCAGGCGGCAGGTCTTGTTAACGATCATGAAGTGGGTTGTTTTTGTAAAGGAGATTCTCATGAATGAAATAACTGTAAAACCCTTGGTGGCTTTTGCTCAGAACACCCATATTGAAACCGAGCGCTTGAAACTTCGTCCAATGGTAGCGGCAGACTTGGACGATTATCATGCGTTCACATCTGATGATGAGCTTTTGAAGTATAATTACCATGCTCATAAGGATAAGCGGGAAAGTTTGGAAGGTCTCGTGATGTACAATATGGCAAGTCCCCTTGGTCGTTATGCAATAGAGTTAAAAGAAAATCAACGAATGATTGGAAATATTGTCCTCTATTTGAATGATGAGCAGGACGTAGCAAGCATTGGCTATACCTTGCATGTCAATTATCACCATCAAGGTTATGCTATCGAAGCGGCCCTAGCTTTGAAGGAATTATTCTGGGAAGTTGCCGATTTAAAAATTTTAACTGCATCTTGCGATTCTCGAAATAATGCCAGTGAAAAAGTAATGAAAAAGTTAGGTATGCAGCTGGTGAGACGCCGCGAGGGAGCAAAGAATTTACGTGGAGAAATCGTGACCATGTTGGACTATGAGATTCGAAAGCCTGTAAATGAAGTGTAGATATATTCTGATGTGTGTCAGCGTGTCCTATTGTAAAAGCATTTTGACGTGCTTTGTTAAAGGGTTTGGTCTCGACAAGCTTCACTTGCTACTGTAAACTGAGGAGGAAATATGACAATAGGACAAGTGATAAAAAACAAGCGACTAGAAGCAGGTCATTCTCAGGAATATCTAGCAGAGCAACTCGGGTTCAGCCGTCAAACTCTCTCCAATTGGGAAATGCACGTACCATTCCAGCGGCAGATTACCTAAAAGAACTGAGTCAGCTCTATGGCATGTCCTTTGATGCCTTGATTGGACTTGAAGCGCCAAGCTATTCCAAGAAGAACTTACTTCTCAAATATGCCCTGCTCAGCCTCGTTCTCGCCCTACTGCTCTTATCTAGTCAGGATAGCAATCTTTACGCTTATATGATTGGGGGCACTATTTTCATCCTTTTTCTATTGGATATTTCAAGATTCATCAAGAAAAAGGTGGCCTTATGGAAAAACAGAGAAAGTCGGTTATAGTTTTTGCAGTTTTATATAGTGTGATGTTTCTGATGCGAGGAAATCGAGTCATTGGCAGTTTGTTTTCTCTCACTTCGGAACAACGTATCTTCTTTCAATTTGTCCTCTATATCCTTTTATGCTTGCTAGGAATCGTTGCTTACAGGGAAGAATTACAGCAGAAGTGGCGGTGGATTAGGACACATAAAACCAAATCTTTAGGAATCCTAGTGCTTGGTTTTATCATGACAAGTTTAGCTGATACGCTCTTGTCACTGATGGTTGTGACGTTGACTTCAGTTTTCAATGTAGAATGGATTTCTACTAATTCTAACACTGTTGCTTTTGTGTTTAATAATTTTTCTCCTATCATCAGTATTCTAATACTAGGAGTAGCAGGTCCCTTGGTGGAAGAATTTTTCTTTAGACAATTTTTAGTAGGTAGATTACTAGAAAAATGTTCAAAAACAGTTGCTATAGCAGTGTCTGCTCTCTTATTTGCACTCAACCATGCCCAGCGTTTACAAACTTCTGAGTTACTGACAATTTTGTTGCATCTACCAGCTGGAATTATCTGGGGAATTCTTTTCTTACGAACGAATAAAAATATTTATTTTAGTTCCTGTTTACACATCTTTAATAATGTTACGGCATTCTTGCTATAAGAATAAATATCAAAGAACCAATCCGGTTCTTTTTATGTTATAATCAAGAAAATATTTTACGAATAATAAGATGAGGAGGTTTATATGAAAGCAGAGTTGATTGCAGTTGGAACGGAGATTCTGACGGGGCAAATCGTCAACACCAATGCTCAATTTTTATCAGAAAAATTTTCCGAGTTAGGTATCGATGTCTTTTTTCATACCGCAGTTGGTGACAACGAAAAGCGTCTTTTGTCTGTCCTAGATATTGCGAGTAAGCGCAGTGAGTTGGTCGTTCTTTGCGGAGGGTTAGGTCCGACCGAAGATGACCTGACCAAGCAAACCTTAGCTAAGTTTCTAGGTAAAAATTTGGTCTTTGATCCAACCGCTTTGGCCAAGTTAGACCGCTTTTTCGCCAGTAGAAAAGGACGCGTGCGTACTCCCAATAACGAGCGCCAAGCGCAGTTGGTCGAAGGAAGTAAGGCGCTTCAAAATCCAGCAGGTCTAGCAGTGGGTGGTCTGATTGAGCAGAATGGTGTAACCTATGTTGTGCTACCAGGTCCACCTAGCGAGTTGCAGGCGATGTTTGCGGAAAGTGTACAGCCCTTATTGCTTCATTCAAACCAAAAGTTGTACTCGCGTGTGCTACGCTTCTTTGGGGTTGGCGAAAGTCAGTTGGTGACCATTTTGGCGGATCTAATTGAAAATCAAACGGACCCAACTCTGGCACCCTATGCCAAGACAGGTGAAGTCACCTTGCGCTTGTCTACAAAGGCAGGAAATGGGGAAAAAGCCAATCAAAAACTCGACCAACTGGAAAAAGAGATTTTATCGAGAGAACATCTCGCTACCTGTCTCTATGGCTATGGCGATGACAACAGCCTTTCTAAGATTGTGGCAAGCGAACTAGAAGAGCGAGGTTTTCGTTTTGCGATGGTGGAGAATCTGACAGCTGGCTTACTCCAAGCAGACTTGACACTTGCTTTACAGAATCGTCAACTCTTTAAGGGAGGTCTAATAGTGAGCGATGAAAGGATGGATTCTCAGAAGGCTCAAGAATTGGCTGCCTCTATCTGTAAAGAGTCCAAGGCAGATGTGGGGCTTGCTTTGCTAGGAGAACTAAAGCCAGAATCACAAGCAGATAATGTGATGGCGACCTACTACATTGCTGTAACGGTACATAATCAGTTAACTGTCAACGAGGTAGATTTAGGTGGCTATACGGAACAACACATGCGCCATATTGCATGTTTACATGCCCTCGACACCGTGCGTAATATTTTGTTAAACCATAAAAATTTGCTATAATGAACAAAATGATGACAACTAAGAGGAGAAGGAAAATTGGCAAAGAAACCAAGTAAAAAATTAGAAGATATTACCAAAAAATTTGGTGATGAACGCAAGAAAGCCTTAGATGATGCTCTAAAAACGATTGAAAAAGATTTTGGTAAGGGTGCGATTATGCGCCTAGGAGAGCGTGCTGAACAAAAAGTCCAAGTCATGAGTTCAGGAAGCTTGTCAATTGATATTGCCTTGGGTGCTGGTGGTTATCCAAAGGGACGGATTATCGAAATCTACGGTCCTGAAAGTTCGGGTAAGACGACAGTGGCTCTTCATGCAGTTGCTCAAGCACAAAAAGAAGGTGGTATTGCAGCCTTTATTGATGCTGAGCATGCACTTGACCCGGCCTATGCCCAAGCGCTAGGTGTCAATATTGACGAATTGCTCTTATCTCAACCAGACTCTGGTGAGCAAGGACTTGAAATTGCTGGTAAGTTGATTGATTCAGGTGCCGTCGACCTCGTGGTTATTGACTCGGTTGCAGCCCTTGTACCTCGTGCGGAGATTGATGGTGAGATTGGGGATAGCCACGTTGGTTTGCAGGCGCGTATGATGAGCCAAGCCATGCGGAAACTATCTGCTTCTATCAATAAGACCAAGACCATTGCCATCTTCATCAACCAATTGCGTGAAAAAGTTGGCGTCATGTTTGGAAATCCTGAGACAACGCCTGGTGGACGTGCGCTGAAATTTTACGCATCTGTCCGTATGGATGTTCGTGGAAATACTCAGATTAAGGGTAGCGGTGACAAAAAAGACACCAATGTCGGAAAAGAGACTAAGGTTAAAATCGTTAAAAACAAGGTCGCTCCTCCTTTCAAGGAAGTAGTTGTCGAAATCATGTATGGTCATGGAATTTCACAAACGGGTGAATTGATTGAGATTGGTAGCAATCTTGGCATCATTAAAAAAGCCGGTGCTTGGTATTCCTACAACGATGAGAAAATCGGCCAAGGTTCAGAAAACGCTAAGAAATACTTGGAAGAGAATCCAGAAGTATTTGCTGAAATCGACCGCAAGATCCGTGTTCACTATGGTCTGATTGAAGATACAGAGCCAGCTGAAATTGTTGAAAAAGCAGAAGTTCCAGCAGACATTGAAGATGTGGTGCTTGATTTAGACGGTGGCATTGAGCTGGAAGAGTAAAAGAGACAGAAGGTTGAGATTTGTTCTCGCCTTTTTTGTATAAAAACACCCGTTTTACGAATGTTTTTATCAGATTTTACAAAATAATGAGGTGAAAAGTGAAAAATAGGTCTTTAGACTGAAGCATTTCTATGGTATAATAGAGTATAATATGTTTAAGAAAATGTAGCAAAGGAGAGACTACATGATTAAAATTTATACAGTTTCTAGCTGTACAAGTTGTAAAAAAGCGAAAAACTGGCTCAATGCTCACCAGTTATCATACAATGAGCATAATTTAGGAAAAGAAGCTATCAGCAAAGAAGAGATTTTAAATATTTTAACGAAGACCGAGAACGGGATTGCAAGTATTGTATCCTCTAAAAATCGCTATGCTAAAAATCTCAACTGCGATATTGAAGATTTGAGTGTCAGTGAAGTGATTGAATTGATTACGGAAAATCCACGTATTTTAAAAAGTCCCATCCTAATCGATGAGAAGCGCCTTCAGGTAGGCTATAAAGAAGACGACATCCGTGCTTTTCTACCTCGTTCTGTACGCAATGTAGAGAATGCACAAGCTCGTCTGCGTGCAGCTCTATAAGGGATACACTAGAGAGAAAAGTTTGATTTTTGGGTCAAACTTTTTTTGTCGCAGATAATGGAATTTGTTGCGGATAACATCGAGCCTGCAAAAGCCGATAATATAAGGTCGAATCATTGATAGTATAGACTAAATATGGTATAATAAAGGTAATAGAATAAGGAAAGAAGGTGTAAGTATGGGATTCACAGAAGAAACGGTTCGTTTTCGTTTGGATGATGTCAATAAACAAGAAATTAGCGAAACCTTGACAAATGTCTACCGTTCTCTCGATGAGAAAGGTTACAATCCAATTAACCAAATCGTTGGCTATGTATTGAGTGGAGATCCAGCTTATATCCCTCGTTACAATGATGCGCGGAACCGGATTCGTAAGTATGAACGCGATGAAATCGTAGAAGAATTGGTCCGTTTTTATTTGAAGGGAAATGGGATTGACCTCTGATGAGAGTAATGGGATTAGATGTAGGCTCCAAAACGGTTGGCGTAGCGATTTCGGATCCTCTAGGTTTTACAGCGCAAGGATTGGAAATTATTCCGATTGACGAGGAGAAGGGCGAGTTTGGATTTGAACGTTTGACAGAGCTGGTCCAAGAATATAAGGTGGACACATTCGTTGTCGGTCTACCGAAAAATATGAACAATACCAGCGGGCCACGCGTTGAGGCTAGTCAAGCTTACGGTAATCAATTGGTGGAGCGATTCAAGCTACCCGTTGAGTATCAAGATGAACGCCTGACTACAGTGGCGGCAGAACGCATGTTAATTGAGCAGGCAGATATCAGTCGTGGCAAACGTAAGAAAGTGATTGATAAGTTAGCTGCACAGCTCATTTTACAAAATTATTTAGATAGAACATTTTAAGGAGTAACATATGGTACACGATCATGATCATAGCCATGATGAACGCGAGTTTATCACCCTAGTAGACGATAATGGAAACGAAACCTTATTTGAAATTCTTTTAACCATTGACGGACAAGAAGAGTTTGGTAAAAATTACGTTCTCTTGATTCCTGCCAGCGCAGAAGAAGATGAAAACGGTGAGGTAGAAATCCAAGCCTACTCATACGTTGAAAACGAAAATGGCACCGAAGGTGACCTCCAACCAATCCCAGAAGATGCAACAGCCGAATGGGATATGATTGAAGAAGTCTTTAACAGCTTTATGGAGGAGTAAAAACGTCCAGTGGACGTTTTTAGCCTCGCTCCTAGAAATAATAGAGAGCAGTAGCCCAGTGGGCTATTTTAGCTCTGCGCCCGAAATTGTAAGCGCAGATAATTTGTTGGACGTTTTTAACCCTGCCCTAGAAAAATCTGCTTGATGAATAGCAACCCATATCTACGATTGGATATTCCAATCGTAGATTTTTTTGTCCAAGGATTGCCTGTTATCAGTTGGAGATGAAAATTGTCATACTTTATTATTTTTGGTATAATATATAGATATTTCTAGGAGAGTGATGAAGTATGAGGAAGGAAGGATTTGGAGAGAAAGTTCGGAGATTGAGAGAGGAACGTGGCTGGACCAGAGAGCAGTTTTGCGATGACGAGCTGGAGTTGACCGTGCGCCAGCTGACGCGGATTGAGCTGGGGGTATCGAAGCCTACATTGACTAAGATATTTTTTATCGCTCATCGCTTGGGCATGTCTCTTTTTGAATTGATGCCAGATTATGTTGATTTACCAAATCAGTACGTGAAGCTCAAATATGATATTTTGCGTACTCCTACTTATGATCAGTTCGATTTGATTGAAAAACGCAATGAGAAGCTGCTTTACGTGTATGAACACTTTTATGATTCTTTGCCAGACAGAGAGCGAGTGGCGCTGGATGCTTTGCAATCTACTATCGATGTATTAGAGACCAAGTCAGACATATTCGGTAGGGAGATTGTCAAGAAACATATCCCGCAGATTGAACGCAAACGAAAATATGATGTGAATGATTTATTGGTTATTCATCTTTTTATGGAGCATGCCTATCTGTCCAATCTGAGGAAGAAGTCTGATAACAGGAAGGTGTTTTTAAAGTTGATGGCAGAGTTACCCAAACAAGTCATGATGATGGAGCCAGAGGATCTCTTTGTCCTTAGAAATGTTATGTTTGCAACAATTCGTGTGCTGGGAGCCAAGGGAATCTATGATCCTATTCCAACCTTGTTTCAAGGGCTTGATCAGATTATGCAGATTACACAAGATTTTCAAAAATATCCGATTTTTAGTATGCTTCGTTGGAAATATGAACTCTTGGTCCACCGCGATGTCAACCGAGCCCATACCTACTGTAAAGAAGCGATGGTATTTGCTAAATTGATGGGAAATCTACACTTGATGGAGCAACTACAGGCACAGTGGCGACGCGATACAAGTGACTTTGCGACATTTTTGTCCTGTTGATTCTTTTGATGTTCTATTATACTAAGATCATCAAAGGAAAAGGAGGTAAGAGTCTTGAAGACAGTTCATTATAGTGTCGCAGTCGATTGGTCTGATTGGTGGGTGAAATAACCCACCATTCTTTTTTGATTTTTTAGGTTAAAGCTGATACTATAGTCAAATGAATGGACTTTCAGACAAGGAACTAAGATGCGGACAGTATAGTGGATTGAGAAAGGAATAGGACAGGACTAGGAGCTGCAGATAGACCGGGTGTTTATCAAAGCGATTTAACGATGTCTTTTACTCACTTCACTATACAGTACGGTCAGTCGAAAGTGACGATGTATCAAAGTTTATTCAAAAGACTATGTAGAGGAAGCATTGATGGAGGTAGAGATGACGAGACTAGAGAAATGGTTACAAACTAAGCAGGGACAGGTTTACCGCTATAAGATGGAGAAAGTTCAGTATGCTCTTGAGTTACTGGGGCATCCTGAGAAAGGCTTGCCTGTCGTTCATGTTGCAGGTACCAATGGGAAGGGCTCAACCATAGCTTTTTTAAACAGTTTGTTGATTGCTCAAGGCTTTCGGGTTGGAACATTTGTTTCTCCACATATGGTCACGATTTATGACCGAATTTGTATCAACGGTCGGCCGATTCCAGAAGCACTTTTCCAGAAATTGGCGGAGCAGATTTTTGCTTTGGAACAAGAGGTGGAGCAGGTCTATGAACCCTTTCGCTATTTTGAAGTGATAACTCTCATCATGCTTCTTTATTTTAAGGACCAGGGGTTGGACTTTGCCCTGGTTGAAGTTGGAATCGGTGGATTGCTGGACACGACAAATGTGGTGGAGCCTTTAGCGACCTTGATTACCTCTATTGGTTTGGATCATCAGGACTTACTCGGTCATCGTTTAGAAGCGATTGCGGAGCAAAAAGCAGGTATAATAAAGCCAGACGTTCCTGTACTTATTGGCCCATTGCCATCTTCTGCGGTAGAGATTTGCCGTAGGCAGGCTAGGCTACAAGAAGCGCCAATCTACTGTGAGGGGTTGGATTTTTCCCTTCAGAATGGCCTCTTTACCAATGCGACACAAAGGCTTGAGAGACTAAGGTTAGGCTTGGTTGGGCAGCATCAGGAAGAAAATGCAGCTCTTGCTTTACAGGCCTTTTTTCTCCTGTTGGAACAGCGAAACGTTTCAATTGACATGGAGATTGTGCGTCAGGCATTAGCGACAACGACGTGGGTAGGGCGTTTAGAAAAAGTGGGGCAGCAGGGACAAATCTATTTGGATGGAGCCCATAATCTTCCTGCCATTGAACGATTGGTAGCGTTTATCCAGTCTCTTTCAGTGGAACGGGTAACGATTCTTTTTTCAGCTTTGAAGCGAAAAGATTTTCGAGAGATGTTGGAGTATCTCGAAAAAAATGTGCCACAGGCTAGATTGGTACTAACAAGCTTTGCCTATGACGGTGGTATTGATGAGATGGACTGTCCCGAAGGACTGCATTACGAGGCAGATTATACGCAATTTATTAAAGAATGGGAAGAGAATGCTTCATCAGACCAGGCATTGTTTATTACAGGGTCGCTCTATTTTATTTCAGAGGTTCGGCGTCAGTGGAAAGACGTTTTCGCTAGTTAGAAAAAGTGGGTACTGTTGTTAGGATAACCACCCATATTTAAAGGACTGGAAAGTGTTCGGTTTCGCGTGAGAGAATTCTTTTACGAATAGGATAGGTATGACAAATCAAGAATAGCTCTCTTTTTAGAGGGGTTCTGACAGCAAGCCTATCATCGTTTTCGAGAATTAGAGCAGTATGCTCGAATCGTAAACCAGCGAAATAAGAAATGACAGACGGTATACTTTTTGTTATAATAAAATGAATTGTGTAAGGAGAATCCAATGACAGAGACAGAAGTGACATACAGTCGTTCAGAGAGCTATTCAAGACGCAGTCGTCGTGTTCGCAAGAGTAGACAACCGCTATTTAATGAAGAATTTCAGCGCCAGATGCCAAAGACCAAGATGATGCCTTCTTTATCGTGGAGCTTAGTTTTGAGTTTGCTTAGTGTTGCCAATCCCTTGTTGACCTCCTTTGCGACAAACATGCAATCACAGGATTTGTATGCAGGATTCGCGATGCACGCAGGTCAGAGTCCTTACGGTCAATTTTTTGGTACGAGTGGAGTGCTCTATTATTTATTAGTATATGTTGGTTCTTCATTTGGGACAACACTTGGGCTGGTTTTCTTGCACTGGCTTGTGCTTTCGGCAGCAGGAATTTATTTTTATAAAATCTGCAGTTACTTCAGCCAATCAGGCCGTGTCAGCTCGAGATTACAAACCTGGTTTTACTTGTTTATTCTAGCTTTGAGCGTTGGCGGTGTTCAAGCCAGCTTGTTTGCATTACCGTTTGTACTAGCAGGTCTATGGTTTTTGTTACGGTATTTTGAACGAGCGACTCGGGATGAAGGGTTCATTTTATATGGAGTATACGGCGCGATTGCTTTTTTAATCTATTCTAAGAGCATCTTGTTGTGGGTAGTTTCCACCCTTGTATTGACCATTTATAATACGAACCAGCGACAGTTCGCAAGGGGGGTCTATCAGGCCTTAGCGACCATCTTTGGTTTTCTTCTAATCGTTTATTCTGTAGGGTATTACACCTTTGTAGAGCAAGTGTTGGGAGCGGCTATTCAACAGACTTTCTTCTATGAGTTTGCCTTGAATATTTCATATAGCGGTATCCTTTGGACGCTGGCTCAAATCTTTTTGTTCTTGCTCCTATCAGGATTTTTAAAGAATCTCTTGCAGCTACTCGTGTCAATGGGACAGGGGAAATGGGTGTATTTCAAGGTCCTTGTTGTGATGGCTTTTGCAGTCCAGCTCCTATTTTTAATAGCAGATGGACACTTTGAGTTGAGCCATTTGGTTATCATCTTGCCCTACGGCTTTATCATGGGCTTGATTGAGCTATCTTCTAGCGTTTCCAATGAAGAACTTTTAGCGAAAAAAATGGCGCATTATTCCTACCTCCAATCTCATATCTATCTACCATTACTTGCTGTGCTGCTCCTCTTAATAGTGAAGCCAGTTGTTACCTATGTTATGACGAACGATGTGATGCAGGAACGTCAAGAAGTGTCTCGCTATATCAAGGAGAGTTCTGAAAGTTCAGATACAATCTATGCATGGGATGATAGCGCTCATATCTATCTCCAGAGCGAGCGTCTTTCAGCAGGAGAAATTTTAACAGCTACGCCTTACCTAGATTCTAAAGCCAATCAGGATGGTCTGACATTTGATTTGAACAAGAACAAGGCGCGGTATATCGTTGTGAATACGCAGGTAGATCTGTTGAATAGAGTAAAATCGAACATAGAAAGCAATTACGAAAAAGTAGATTTGGGAACTAGTCAGTTGACTTTATACGAGAAAAAAGAATGAAAATGATTGTGTAAGCAGTCATTTTTTATTATAAAAACAATCTATATATTGTGTTTTTTTAAAAAAAATTACAATTTTGCTACTAGATGTTGATTTTATGATAGCGAAGTGATACACTATAGAAAGACAGAGAAAGGAGAGAATGTGAAATGGTAGTACAAACAGAACGGGTTATTGTACCAGAAATTTTAGTATTAAAACGAGACGGGCGGACAGTAGCCTTTGAGGCGGAGAAGATTTTGGCGGCGCTTGGTCGGGCCAATGATGAGATGGCACACCCTTGTTCGCAAGCGGCCCTTGATCAAGTGACTCAGACAGTGCTAGCGGAGATTGGTCGGCGTTTTCATCAGGATATTCAGATTTATGAAATCCAGACCATTGTCGAGCAGGAATTGCTGAAAGCCCACTTGTATGAATTAGCAGAACTGTATATTCAGTATCGTACCAAGCGGGATTTTGAGCGCCATCAAGCCATGGACATCAATTTTACGATTGAAAAGCTTTTGACAAAAGATCAGACGGTGGTCAATGAAAATGCTAACAAGGATAGTGATGTTTTTAATACCCAGCGTGATTTGACGGCGGGGATTGTAGGCAAATCCATTGGGCTCAAGCTCTTGCCAGCCCATGTGGCAAACGCCCACCAGAAGGGGGATCTTCATTTCCATGACTTGGATTACAGTCCCTATACGCCCATGACCAATTGCTGTTTGATTGATTTCAAGGGTATGCTGGCAAATGGCTTTAAGATTGGGAATGCTGAGGTAGAAAGTCCTAAGTCAATTCAGACAGCGACGGCGCAGATTTCACAAATCATTGCCAATGTCGCCTCAAGCCAATATGGTGGTTGTACGGCAGACCGTGTGGATGAGTTGCTGGCGCCTTATGCTGAGTTGAATTATCAAAAGCATTTGAAGGATGCAAGTCAGTGGGTCTTGTCTGAAAAGCAGGAAGAGTATGCCCGTGAAAAGACCCAAAAAGACATCTATGATGCCATGCAGTCCTTGGAGTATGAGATTAACACCTTATTTACCTCAAATGGCCAGACGCCTTTTACTTCCTTAGGATTTGGTCTAGGAATATCATGGTTTGAGCAGGAGATTCAAAAAGCGATTTTACAGATTCGGATCAAGGGCTTGGGGAGCGAAGAGCGAACGGCTATTTTTCCAAAATTGATTTTCACCCTCAAACGAGGTTTGAACCTGGAAGAAGGTAGTCCTAACTACGACATCAAGCAACTGGCCTTGGAATGCGCGACCAAGCGGATGTATCCTGATGTCTTGTCTTATGACAAGATTATTGACTTGACGGGCTCTTTTAAGGCACCGATGGGGTGTCGCTCTTTCTTACAGGGATGGCTGGATGAAAATGGCGAAGAAGTCAATTCTGGCCGAATGAATCTCGGTGTCGTGACCCTCAATCTTCCGCGGATTGCCATGGAATCTGGCGGAGATATGCTCAAGTTTTGGGATCTTTTTGAGGAACGGATGGGAATTGCCAAGGACGCCTTGGTTTATCGTATGCATCGTGTCATGGAGGCACGTCCAGCCAATGCACCGATTCTGTACCAGTATGGTGCTTTCGGCAAGCGCTTGGGCAAGGATGATGAGGTAGGGCAACTTTTCACCAACCGCCGTGCGACGATTTCTCTTGGCTACATTGGTCTCTATGAAGTCGCAACCGTCTTTTATGGTAGCGATTGGGAGACCGAGCCAGCGGCCAAAGAGTTTACCTTGGACATTATTCGGGTGATGAAAGAGCGTGTTGGAGCTTGGTCAGATGAGTATGATGTGCATTTTTCGCTTTATTCAACACCATCTGAAAGTCTGACAGACCGTTTCTGCCGTTTAGACCGAGAAAAGTTTGGGTTGGTCAAGGATATTACGGATAAGGAATACTATACCAATTCCTTCCATTATGATGTGCGCAAGAATCCAACTCCGTTTGAAAAATTAGAATTTGAAAAAGAGTATCCAGAAGCGGGTGCGACAGGTGGATTTATCCATTATTGTGAATATCCTGTTTTGCAGCAAAATCCGAAGGCTTTGGAAGCTGTCTGGGACTTTGCCTATGACCGTGTGGGGTATTTGGGAACCAATACTCCAATTGATCGCTGCTATGAATGTCATTTTGAGGGGGATTTTACACCGACTGAACGGGGCTTTAAGTGTCCAAACTGTGGCAATACGGATCCAAAGACTGTCGATGTGGTCAAGCGGACCTGTGGCTATTTGGGCAATCCGCAGGCTAGACCTATGGTCAATGGCCGTCACAAGGAAATTGCTGCGCGTGTCAAACACATGAATGGCTCAACGATACATGTAAAAGGAGATGAAAATGGGAAAGTATCAACTCGATGATAAGGGTAGAGCCCTTGTAACACGCTACCACGAGAAATATTCCAAAGGTGGCTTCAAAAAAACAGACAAGATTGCCCAGTTGCGGGAACAATTTTTAAAAAAACAAGGGAAATAAGACGAGATGGGGCAATCTGTCTGAACGATCAATATAAATGAGGCTGGGGATTGTCCCAGCCTTTACATCATAAGCAAGGAGTAGGCTATGGAATTGAGACGACCGACCTTGGCAGATAAGGTGGCGATTCTTGAGATGATGGGAGACTTTCGTACGGCTAAGAGTGCCACGGATGGCTTTTTTGGTGGAGAGAAGTTTGAGTATGAAGAGTGGCTTGAAACCAACGCTACTGCTGAGATGGGCTTGGGACTTCCAGCTGGATTTATGCCCTATATCCAGTATGTCTCCTTTGATGCTACAGGCAGAGCGCTGGGCTTTGTTAATCTGCGCTTGCGGCTCAATGAACACTTGCTTAATCACGGCGGTCACCTTGGCTACAGTATCCGTCCCAGCGAGCGGGGAAAGGGGTATGCTAAGGAGCAGTTGCATCTAGGATTATTAGAAGCGAAGAGAAAAAATATTTCTCGGGTGCTTTTGACCTGTCATGTCGGCAATGAAGCTAGTCGCAGAACCATTCTCTCCCAAGGTGGACAGCTGGAAAATCAAGTTGGGGAGACGGAGCGGTATTGGGTTGAGATGGAGGAGCTATGAATAATCCCAAACCACAAGAGTGGAAAAGTGAAGAATTGAGTCAAGGCAGGATTATTGACTACAAGGCCTTTAACTTTGTGGATGGTGAAGGGGTGCGCAATTCCCTTTATGTCGCGGGTTGTATGTTTCATTGTGAGGGTTGTTATAATGTGGCTACTTGGTCTTTTAAGGCGGGCATTCCTTACACCAAAGAGCTTGAGGAGCAAATCATGCAAGACCTTGCCCAGCCCTATGTACAGGGGCTGACCCTGCTAGGCGGTGAGCCGTTTTTGAATACGGGGATTTTGCTTCCCTTGGTCAAGCGGATTCGAAGAGAGTTGCCTGATAAGGACATTTGGTCTTGGACGGGCTATACTTGGGAGGAAATGATGCTGGAGACGCCTGATAAGTTGGAATTACTGCGCCATATTGACATCCTAGTTGATGGACGTTACGACCGCACAAAACGCAATCTCATGTTGCAATTTCGTGGATCGTCCAACCAGCGCATCATCGATGTGCAGCAATCTTTAGCGCAAAATCAAGTCGTGATTTGGGAGAAATTGCAGGACGGAACGAATCAGTATGAACAAATCAAACGGGATGAACCATAGCCTCCAAATTATGCTATAATCCCGACTTTATCACTTGTTTTTTCCCCCCACCTTGCTCCCCCTTGGTAGAGTAAGGTTTTTTAATAAATTTCAACGTCTTATCTTGTTGTATATGGTTATGTATGGTATAATGAACTATGGCTTTTATTAAAACAACAACAAACAAAGAAGGTAGGACGCATGTTTACCTTGTAGAAGGCTATCGTAAAGATGGTAAGGTCAAACAGCGTATCCTTAA
>NZ_SPPD01000079.1 GCF_004570575.1 Streptococcus cuniculi | reverse complement strand
AGGTATGGCGAGCATGGCAAAATTTTATGAGCGTCTGCCAGCCGTGGCTGCTGCTTATCCGAAAGCCCAGTGGCTGTTCCTGACGTTGACCGTCAAAAATCCGGAAATGGCGGATTTGCGGGTGACGCTGCGTGACATGAATGCGGCTTGGAAGCGGATGATTGAGCGGGCAGGCTGGCCCGCCAAAGGCTTCATCCGGACGACCGAGGTCACGAAGGGAAAAGACGGCAATCCCCATCCGCATTTCCATGCATTGCTGCTTGTCGATCCCGGCTATTTCGCTGGTCATTCATACATCTCGCAAGCAAAATGGGCTGAGATGTGGAGGGACGCTTTGCGGGCAGATTACACGCCGGTTGTGCATGTCGCAAAAGTCAAAGCAAAGAGCGATAAGGCTAAGGCGGCAGAGGCCAGCGGGGACAGGACTGCGGC
>NZ_SPPD01000078.1 GCF_004570575.1 Streptococcus cuniculi | reverse complement strand
GGCCAGCAGGGCTCCGTTGCGGTAGTCGCGCCCCAGCGCGGCGAACGGGCCGCTCAACGGCGCCGATTGCCCGACCACGATGTCGGAAGCGGGCATGGGGGTGAGTGCAGGCGGCGCGGCGCGGGCCGGCAGCATCGCCGACGCGGCAAGCGCGAGGGCGAGAGCGGTCAGGGAGGCTGTGCGGTACGACATGGCGGACGGCCGTTGGTGGATCGGACGGTGCGGCACCCGGGGCGGGTGCCGCTGCGCTCACGGCTGCACGATCGCGTCGAACGCGTAGGTCCGCTCTTCGGCCCGGCCGGCGAGCCGGACGTTCTTCCGGGTGCCCCATACGTTCACCTGGTGGTGCAGGGGAATGATGGCGAAATCCCGCATCGCCAGTTCCGTGGCCTGCTGCAGCAGCTTGTCCCGCTCGGCATCGCCCAGGGTCTGTCTCTTCGCCA
>NZ_SPPD01000077.1 GCF_004570575.1 Streptococcus cuniculi | reverse complement strand
GAACTGGGCGCTGGTGCCGGTGATTGCCATCATCACGGCGATTGGTGTTTACGCCGTGCACGCCACCACCTTCGACCTGTTCCTGATGGTGGGTATCGGCATCTTCGGTTACATCCTGCGCAAGCTGGACTTTCCGCTGTCGCCGGTACTGCTGGGCTTTATCCTCGGCGGCTTGATGGAGCAGAACCTGCGCCGGGCGCTGTCGATCTCCAACGGTGACCTGCAGATTCTCTGGTCGAGCCCGATCACCTTTGGTGTGTGGGTACTGACGGCGCTGATGCTGGCCTTCCCGCTGATCCGCATCTACCGCAAACGTGCCCTGCAGCGTCGTGCCGTGGCCGATGTCTGAGGTCACCTTTAAACATTGGTGGGGAACACCGCTGGTCGGCCTGGCCGGCGGTTACCTGGCCAGCCTCGTCGGCTGGCCTTTGCCGTACATGGTCGGCTC
>NZ_SPPD01000076.1 GCF_004570575.1 Streptococcus cuniculi | reverse complement strand
GCGCCGCTGGCTGTTCGGCAGCACGTAGCCGAGGAGGCCCGGGGAGACCACCGGCCCGTCCCGCCCGTCCGGCTGCCGCCACCGCACGGCGGTGAGCCGGGCATGGCCCGGTCCCGCGTTCTGCACGGCGAGCTGCTGCGTGCCGTCCGAAGAGCGCTCCACCGTCCACCGCAGCGACGGCTCCAGCGCGTCGCCGGCGGACAGGCGCGACAGCAGGTCCGCATGCGTGGCCGGCATGCGCGGCCCGAGCGTGCCGGGGGCGTACACGAAGAGCGGGATCGCGTAGCGGATCTGCAGCCGCACGCCGAACTGTGCGGGCGGCCGCGATGCGGCTGAAGCCCCTTCGGCCTGCGCCATGGCGGCGGTCGGGGGCGGCAGCTCGTCTAGCAGCACGCGGAAGGCCTGCTCCTGCCCGGCCGGCACGGGCTGCGTGGCGATGAGCCGCACCA
>NZ_SPPD01000075.1 GCF_004570575.1 Streptococcus cuniculi | reverse complement strand
AGATGTGTATAAGAGACAGACACCGGATCGATGCCGGCCTTGATGGCGAGCGGCACGCACACGGGGCCGAAGATCAGGATGGTGGGCGTGAGGTCCATCGCCGTGCCCACCACCAGCAGGAACACCATCATCAGCGCCATGAACAGCATGGGGTTGCCCATCACGCCGGCGAAGCTGTCGGCCAGCAGGTTGGGTAGGTCGGCCAGGGTGATCATGTAGGCGGTGACGGTGGCGGCCCCGCAGAGGAACATGACCACCGCGGTGGTCTTGCCCCCCGCCAGGAACACTTCGTAGAGCCGGCCCCAGGTCATCTCGCGGTACACGAACATCGAGACGATGAGCGCGTACACGGCGGCGACCACGGCGGCCTCGGTGGGCGTGAAGATGCCGCCCTTGAGCCCGCCCAGGATGATGACCGGCATCATCA
>NZ_SPPD01000074.1 GCF_004570575.1 Streptococcus cuniculi | reverse complement strand
GGTCACGTTCCTGCAGCCCATCCACGTGGGCGAACTGGTCACCTTCCTCGCGAGCGTCAACTACACGGGCACCTCGTCGATGGAGATCGGCGTCAAGGTGGTGGCCGAGGAGATCCGCACCCAGATCGTGCGGCACGTCAACAGCTGCTTCTTCACGATGGTGGCGGTGGACGAGGCCCGCAAGCCCACGCCCGTGCCGCCGCTCTCGCCCTCCACGGCGGACGAGCGCCGGCGGTGGGAGGCGGCATTGATGCGCAAGAACCTGCGCCGCGAGCAGGCCGAGCGCTTCGCGCAGATCCAGCGCGAGGCGGCGGCCGCGCACGGCTGAGGGCGGCCTTCCCGCAGGACCTGCAGGCCGGGATTCGTGTCTGGCGAGCTGTTGCGCGGGCCCCAGGCGCGGTAGCGCCGGGTGGTCGGGCCATCGACGGCCTGGGTCTTCGGCAGGGCGCGAC
>NZ_SPPD01000073.1 GCF_004570575.1 Streptococcus cuniculi | reverse complement strand
GCATGACCATAGATGATGGTGATCGGATCTTCGAACGTTTTCGTATTGACCAACTCTGTAAAGATAGCCCCGTAGTAAGTCTCTGCCCCATCTACATCATGAGATAAATAATACGAGTCATCCCTTGGGTGTTGGGCAACAGGATAATCAATCTTCGTACCATCCACCTGTAACCAAGCATAAACATCTGGATTTTGATGGAAGACTCTTTGCTTTTTTACCTCTCGTGAAGAGGTGCCAATAGCTTCTTCAAACTGCGATAAGAGCTGAAAACCATAGAGTAACAATAAGATGATGACCACGCCACTCATCAGCTGTAGTAGCTTTTTCATGAAGCCCTCCTTTACATCAATCATTATAGCAAAACGGGAGTTCATTTGTAAATAGGATTCCGTTTATCTTGTTGGGAAAGTAGATCCAAATATTGAAACCAAATAGAAAGAAATTTCCTACCT
>NZ_SPPD01000072.1 GCF_004570575.1 Streptococcus cuniculi | reverse complement strand
GTCTTTCTTGTCGGTCTTCTTACCACGAATCGCTTTAACATATTTTGGGTGAGCCAGACAGATGTTAGCGTGTTCTTCGAGGATATTGAAGACAGGAATCCAGTATTTACCAGTGGATTCCATAGAGACATCAAAGCAGGAATAGTATTCCAACCAATTGCGTAGCTGAATGAGACCATTGGTAAAGGTTGAGAACCGTTTACGGTGGTACTCAGTGATTCCGTGATTGTCGGCGATGGCAATAACCGCTACGATAAAGGTTTTATGCACATCAATGCCACAACAATTGGGGTAAACAATTTTTAACATGAGGGGTCTCCCTTCACCAAATTTGAGAAGTGCCTATCCCTTGACTGCTCTTCCCTTACACAAACGAGTCGCTTATCCAATTATAAGTTTACGTGCTCAAAGTCACAGTTAGTTGTGCTTGATAGGAAGAGCTACACCTATAAAAATG
>NZ_SPPD01000071.1 GCF_004570575.1 Streptococcus cuniculi | reverse complement strand
ATACAATCTTGATTAAATTCATAATTCTTCCTATGAGTAAGATCAAACACTAATTTGTCTGAAAACCCCTTAAACCCCTCAACTTCAAATCTGTATATCATAAAAGCCTCACATCAAAGATGCCGTAACTATATCATGGCACCGTAAAAAAACTACACCAAATATAGATATTGATTTTTCTTATCGCTGCAATTAAAGTTGCAAGCGAAGGCTCTCGCAGTCCTATGAAACTCAGCATGCTTGCTGTTTTTTATAGGTGTCAGTTCCTACAACTGACGAAGACAGGAGAGTACAAAATGAAACGTAAAAGCGTATTCGTTCGTGCCTACCGTCGCTTTCGCTACGGCGAGTGGGAAGACGTATGCAGTCATTACCGCTCAATGCCTCGCTAAACGTCCTGGCTGACCGCGAAGAGCCTTCAATGCGTAAAAGTTTTGTAACTTGCCGTGCCATACCGATTTACCATAACG
>NZ_SPPD01000070.1 GCF_004570575.1 Streptococcus cuniculi | reverse complement strand
AGCAGGAGCAGCATGCCGCCGCCCTGCAGCACCGCCCAGGGCCACTGGTCGCCCGTGATGCCCCAGGTGCGCAGCGCCGCCCAGCCGCCAGCCAGCACCGCCACGGCGGCGAGCGCCGCGGCGCGGGCGCCGATGCGCTCGTCCACCGCGAGCGCCATCATGCCGGCGAAGGCCACGAGCATGCCCGCGCGGTCCGCCAGCAGCGTGATGCCGTGCGGCTGCCAGTGGTAGAGGGCCGAGCCCGCGGCGGTGAGCAGCAGCCCCGCGAAGAACGTGCCCGCGGCCCGGGCGGTGGCCGCACGCAGCGCACCCTCCCGCACACGGGCTGCCAGCCGCGCCAGCCCAAAGCAGCCCAGCAGCGCGAACGGCAGGTTGGTGAGCACGTCCAGGGCGTGCGGCAGGCCCCAGAGCGTGCGCTGGTCCGCATAGGCATGGGCCTGCGGCCCGGGCAGCACGGTGGGGCCCGCCAGCGC
>NZ_SPPD01000006.1 GCF_004570575.1 Streptococcus cuniculi | reverse complement strand
GAAGAATATCCTTATAAGCCCATTCTGACTCATCTTGTAGCTCTTGAACTTTCGCATAGAAACTCCCTGCCTCCTCTTGACTCGCATCGTGGTGGTTCAACAGTTGCTTCATCTTATCCTGTTCTTGTTCTAAGATAGCAGATAGGCGACGACGACGGTCATCCAAGTCCATCATTCTCTCTTCAAGCCGCCTTTTATGACGATAGTAATCCTCTTCTTTTTCGGTGAGCTCACGCTCTTTTGAGTAAATAATACTCAACACTTCCTCTAAAGCCCCGTATACCATGTCTTAAATTCTCCTGCTAGTTGATTGTCTAGTGCTAGCTTTTCTTCAATAGCGCTATCAAGCTTTGTCTTCAAGGTGTCAAAAGTGGTCGACAAGTTCTCCATTGCCTCAACTTTCGTCTGTGTATACTCATGGAAATTGCTGACAATAGTTTCATACGTAACACCATGAGAAGCAAAAATATCTTGCACTTCCCATGGAGACAGATGGGAGTACATGGAAAAATCAACCCTAGACCACAGAGCTTCCGCTTCACTATCTGCCTGCTTCTTCAGACTTGTCATGTCATCTAGCCCAAGCTTCGCTGCCTCTGCCATAGAAGAGCCTAAAATAGCACCTTGACCTGCATCCAGAAAGATGGTTTCCTCTGAACTCAAGCCTCCGCCTGTTTTCTGCCATTTGGATTTCAAGGAGTTGAACTGTTCCATTTGGCGGGCACTCTGAGCAAAAACAGTGGCAGGACCACTCATAATCGGCTTGCCTGTCTTGGCATCTACGACCCGTCCTGTCTTTTTATCAAACTTCCAATCCTCTATATCATGGCTCGTTCCAGCCGTCCAATAAATGGTACCTAAACTCTCATCATAGCCACCCAATTTAGGGTTATTGCCATCATTTGTCCATACAACTGAATCCATCTTTTTCCGATAATCAATAAATAGACCAGGATGACTTTTTATAAATTCTTTCTCTTCATCACTCAAGGATCCATAGTGAAACCATGCATTAAAAGTGGTGGTTGGAATACCGTACTTGTCCCCCACTTTTAGCACATAGGCAGACTGGGAGTAGCCTGATAATTGTGTCACTTGTTTGACGCGTTCATCGTCTAGCACCTCTTGGACAAAGGCATCCGCCACTTGATACTGCGGGGATAGGTAATACCCATTATTTCTATTTGGATCTATATCGCTAAATACAGCAGTTACTGCATCAATTGTCATAATATCAGTAGCTGCTGCAACAACCGCAACACTACTATAGTCAGGCTCCCCGTCCACAATAGGCGCGACTGCCATTCCGTCAAAACCAGTCCTAGGGTCGGAGCAAGTCTTAACGACTTTGAATTGTTGACCACTCTTCAAACTTATAGTATTTGTTTCATTCGGCAATAGGTCTTGAGTATCTTTAGCAACCACTAGCTGTGGAGGGTTAACTCTATCGTGATATCTTTTTACATAGTTTTTATTAACACTATAGACATTTTGTCCTTGGTTTAAAATATTCAACTGTTCATCTGTATACTGAAATGTCATTATTGAACCCCTTGATCACCATTCGAATATATCACCTGTACCTTACCTTCAGTACTACCATAATGCTTACTAAGTACGGCTAGAGTATCCGGATGAGCTACCGCAGATTTATTTATCTCATCATTTAGCCCATGCCCCAAATTATATTTTGCAGTCCTACCATCTGAAAAAAGAATCTGGAGTACACATCCCCAATTTCCAGGTTCTTTATAATAGACTGTATCAAGCACCTGTATCTCCTCAATATCCCGATAACTGTTCTTCAAGGCTTTCACCAAACTAACTTCGTATTCCCGATTCCGTTTTTCTTCCGCTGATTTTTGCACCTGACCATTGATACTGAATGCCATAATGATTCCTCCTAAAATGAATAGTAAAATAAGTACTTTCTTTTTCATCTTCTAGCCTCCATACATTGAGCTACTATCTCTTGTGTATATGCCTATCTACTATGATTATACACCATTTTCTAAGGAGTTGCTATAAAAAACATAATAAAAAAATAGTGATTGACACTATAAACATTCTTTCCGTTATTCAATACACTCAATTGCCTATCTGTGTAGCTAAACGTCATTACTGTATTTCCTCCTCACCAGTTGAATAGATGATTTTCACCTTATCCTCTGTCATGCCATAATACGATGAGATAATATCTGCATCATCTATACCTATATCAACCGAGCGATTTCTCTTAACAGACAAACTATGATTCACCCTGTCCTGTACGACACGACCATGAGCAAACGTTAATTTAACGACACAACTCCAATTTCCTGGGGGCACTGAGTAATCGGGGCTACTTAGCTCTATCTCCTGAATATCCCGATAACTGTTCTTCAAAGCCTTAACCAAACTAACTTCGTATTCCCGATTCCGTTTTTCTTCCGCGGCTTTTTGCATTTGACCATTGATACTGAATGCCATAATGATTCCTCCTAAAATGAACAGTAAAATAAGTACTTTCTTTTTCATGCTATGCCTCCATAAAGTGAAAGTGTTGAAGTGCGCATTGCTTCACATAAATCATAGCTCTCCTTTAGATAACTTACCTTCACTTGTTGAACTCTACTACACTGTTAAGTGGAGCTTCTATATAAAAGAGAAGTCGGGACTCTCTTATATTGACTGTCATCCGATTCTTTACAACTATTATACAATATTTTTTGTGGAAAAAACACTCTAGAATGGTAATAAATCATGGTATATTTTATTCTTGCTCTAAGATAGCAGATAGGCGACGACGACGGTCATCTAAGTCCAGCATTCTCTCTTCAAGCCGCCTTTTATGACGGTAGTAATCCTCTTCTTTTTCGCTGAGTTCACACTCTTTTTGATGAATAATACTCAACACTTCTTCGAAAGCCCCGTATACCATGTCTTAAATTCTCCTGCTAGTTGATTGTCTAGTGCTAGCTTTTCTTCAATAGCGCTATCAAGCTTTGTCTTCAAGGTGTCAAAAGTCGTCGACAAGTTCTCCATTGCCTCAACTTTCGTCTGTGTATACTCATGGAAATCGCTGACAATAGTTTCATACGTAACACCATGAGAAGCAAAAATATCTTGCACTTCCCATGGAGATAGGTGGGAGTACATGGAAAAATCAACCCTAGACCATAAAGCTTCCGCTTCACTATCTGCCTGCTTCTTCAGACTTGTCATGTCATCTAGCCCAGCCTTCGCTGCCTCTACCATAGAAGAGCCTAAAATAGCACCTTGACCTGCATCCAGAAAGATGGTTTCTTCTGAACTCAAGCCTCCGCCTGTTTTCTACCATTTGGATTTTAAGGAGTTGAACTGTTCCATTTGGCGGGCACTCTGAGCAAAAACAGTGGCAGGACCACTCATAATCGTTTTGCCTGTCTTGGCATCTACGACCCGTCCTGTCTTTTCATCAAATACCCAATCTGTTATGTCATGGCTCGTTCCAGCCGTCCAATAAATGGTACCTAAACTTTCATCATACCCACTCCAAGTCGGATCATTACCTGGACCGAGTGCCACAACATTATCATCTGTTTTTCGATAGTCAATAAATAGACCAGGATGACTTTTTATAAATTCTTTCTCCTCCTTGCTTAAGGACCCATAATGAAACCATGCATTAAAAGTGGTGGTTGGAATACCGTACTTGGCCCCTACTTTTAGCACATAGGCAGACTGGGAGTAGCCCGATAATTGTGTCACTTGTTTGACGCGTTCATCGTCTAGCACCTCTTGGACGAAGGCATCCGCCACTTGATACTGTGGGGATAGGTAATACCCATTATTTCTATTGAGATCTATATCGCCAAATACAGCAGTTACTGCATCAATTGTCATAATATCAGTAGCTGCTGCAACAACCGCCACACTACTATAATCAGGCTCCCCGTCCACAATAGGCGCGACTGCCATACCGTCAAAACCAGTCCTAGGGTCGGAGCAAGTCTTAACGACTTTGAATTGTTGTCCGTCTGGAGTTTTAATCTTATTTTCTTCATTAGGTAGTAATTTATCATCTGGTTTATCAACGATATATTGATACTTTTCCCCTTCTTTTATTTTTCGATCAACAAAATCTTGATTGACGCTGTATACATTATATCCTCTATTCAAAAAATTTAACTGCTCATCTGTATACTGAAATGACATTACTCAACACTCTCCCTCCCATCAGAAAACAACACTTTTACTTTACTCTGGGTACTTCCTTCATGTTCAGATAATATTTCTGACTCTGCTGTAGTCACAACTCCTGACTTATTTATTTTTAAATACAAACTATGCCCCATTCTATATTCAACTACCTCTCCATCTGAAAAAGATAATTTGACAAAGCAACTCCAATCTCCTGGGGGAACTGAGTAATCTGGGCTACTTAGCTCTATCTCCTCAATATCCCGATAACTATTCTTCAACGCCTTAACCAAACTAACTTCGTATTCCCGATTCCGTTTTTCTTCCGCTGCTTTTTGCATTTGACCATTGATACTGAATGCCATAATGATTCCTCCTAAAATGAACAGTAAAATAAGTGCTTTCTTTTTCATACTTTAGCCTCCATGCATTGAGCTACTATCTCTTGTGTATACGCCTATCTACTATGCATTATACACTATTTTCCAATAGACTACTATAAAAATGCAAAAAAATAGGATTGGTGCTATAAATATCATATTAGACTATTTATCAACTATAAAAGCTATACTATAGCTGACATACACAAACATCCCAGCCATAGGACTAGGATGTTAAAGGAGATAGATAAAATTGTCTTTACATCTGTTGACGATACGCCTTGGGGAATTTGCCACATCATTTGCGAACTACTTTGTAGAAATATCCTACATTGCTATAACCCACAGCATAGCTAATGTCTTCAATGCTATTATTGGTTGCAAGTAGGGGCTGGCAGCCTTAATCCGTTGTTTGTTCAGGAGTTCTGCAAACGTTGAATGGGTCTCTTTCTTAATCAACTGACCGAGATAAACCGGATTGATGAAGAGTTGGGCACTGATATGTTTAAGAGAAATGTCTTGTCGATAATGAGTACTAATTAACTCAAGGACATTGACCACATTGTCATTCAAATGAATCCTCCATTATAAAGAATGGTATTTCGCGTAATAATGTAAGCGTCATTTGAAGGAAATAAGAATTTAAAATTATCCAGTCCAATCCATTCACTTGTCTGTAAGCTGTGAATAAGTCCTTCGCAACTTAACCGGTAATTTTTAACAGCAACAATATTTCCAGCAACTGGTATATAGAAAAACAGTATTAACCAAACAACTCCCGGCAACACCATCAATAGAAATATCCCGTTTTCTTTCAGCACTCTTCCTAATTTTTTTCATCCACCCTCCTTTGTTACCGTTTACATTATTAGTGTACTTCCTTTTCCACAATAGTATCAACTACTATTTATAAAAAAGTCTACAAATTTCTAAAATCCTATCAAAATGAAATAGAGGTCCTTGTAACACCTAAGAATATGAGGTATTTTTCTATAGTTTGTGACTAGCTTATGCAGTAGAAATTGGTATAATCAAAGCAATAGGAGGTATAATATGTTTGCAATTCTTAGACAGCGAAAATCAAAACTCATCGGTGTCAGCCTGCTGATTATCGCCGGACAACTCTGTCATGTCTATGCAGCGACCATCAACGCCGAAGCCTTGAATCAACTGATTGCCTTGCGTTGGAGGGCATTTCTCTTTCAAGAAATCTACTTAATGTTGGTCTGGTGTGGGCTTATCTTGTTTGACTGGGGGACTAAGCTCTTTCAGATGAGACTCATCCAAGAACTAGATACTATTTAGAGAAATCAGTCAGCAGATAGCTGAGACAGACTACCAAACCTATCATCAACATTCTGTCAATACGTATCTTTCCTAGCTCAACAATGATATTCAAAGTATCAATAAACAAGGTTTTGAACAACTCTTTCTGATTATTAAAGGAGTCTCCGGAACTGTTCTTGCAGTGTTCATGCTGTTTCGCTACCATTGGTCTCTGGTGCTTGTGACCTTTATTTCAGTAGTCTGTATGCTCGCGATTCCCAAATTATTTGGTAGGAAGATGCAGGAAGTGAGTTTAAAAACCAGCCGACAACAGGAGCAATTTCTAAAGGAAAGCGAGACTATTTTAAATGGATTTGATGTCTTTTACTCCCTTTCATTACTAAAAGAAATTCCTAAGCGTATTGTCCACTCTTCCCTCCTCCTCAAGCAAGTCATTCTCAAACAGACCCGCATTGAAGCAGCCGTTGGTGCACTTGGTTTTACAGGAAATATTTTCTTTCAAATTACCCTGACTGTTTTTACAGGCTACCTCGCTATTGAGGGCTTTGTCTCAATCGGTACCATTGAAGCAACCGGAGCTCTAACAGGTATTATCTTTACAACTCTTGGTGAATTGAGTAGCCAATTAGCCTTCGTTCAGGGCTGTCAACCAATTTTCCAAAAATTTCAAGCAACAATTCCCAAGCACCCTTCCACTTCTAGCACATATACCGTGACAAGTACAAACGCAAATGTCCCTATCTTATCAGCCAGTCACTTAAGCTATACCTACGGTCAACATCCTATCTTCCAAGAGATACAACTACACTTGGAAAGAAAAGGTAAATACCTCATTACTGGTGAAAGTGGCAGTGGCAAATCTACCTTGTTAAAGATTCTAATGGGCTTCCTCCGAGACTATACTGGAAGTATAACCTTCCACGGACAAGAAATACGAAACCTGCCGCCCCACTATCTCGCTCAGCATATCCTTTTCCTCCCCCAAGAAGCCTATTTGCTCTCAACAACCATTCGTGAAAATCTCTGTCTAGGCCAGAACTTCTCAGAAAAGCAGCTCAAAGCTGCCTGCCTTCAAGCAGGATTGGCCCATTTTGAAGTATTTGAAACCTTCCTCAATCGCGAAGTTGGCGATCGTGGACGATCCTTATCAGGTGGGAAACGGCAACGAATCGCACTCGCTCGTGGCTTACTGCGTGGGCAAAAAATCATCTTAATTGACGAAGGCACATCGGCAGTTGACAAAGAGACAGCAATCGCTATTGAGCGTGAACTACTTCAACAACCCGAGCTAACTATTATTATGATTTCCCACACATCACATCCAGAACTAGATCATTACTTCACCAAGAAGTTCATTTTTCCAACTGACTTCCAGTGAGCTATAGACAAAAAGAGACCCGCAGGTCTCTTTTTTAGGTCGTATAAATGGTTGACGCGGTGGCGATGAGGTGCCATTGATTGGCGGCGGTAGCGATTGGACTTTTGCCCTCATAGAGGTCCGTAAATGGCAACAGCGCTTCTTCTAATTCCGGTAGGCTAGCGAGTTCACCCTTGGCATAGAGGGTCAAGCGTTCCTTGGCACGGCGGATGCGCTGGAGCAAGCCACCCATGCGAATATCCACCGTATCAAGACCAAAGACCTTGTTCTCCCGCAACCATTGGTGACTGAAACAGTCGATAAATTCGACCAAGGCTGCTTCGAGCTGAACCAAATCTTTTTCAGCATAGGCGAGCAAACTGGCCGTATCTCCTTTTTCATAGGCCTTTCTGATGTCCTTTGGCAGACAAGTCTTGACAGCGAGTATGCGGTTGAGCAACGCTTGGGTTTCAAAGAGATAAGCAAAATTTCCTGCTGTCTTTGCGATCGTTGCTAGCTGACTGGCCGACTGGAGAAAGTGTTCCGCATCCTCTGCCAAAATATGCTGATCCAATAAGGGACAGAGAATATCTTGGTAGAAAACATATCGGTTTGGATTGATTCCACTGAGATGCTCAGGGATATGCGGTAACAAATTTGCCAGATCAATCTGCATGAAGTCTTCAAAGGTCACGCCCGTATTCACCACAAAATGATTGGAAACCTTCTCCAAATCATTCCGATAGGCTAACTCTGCCCAGATTTGCAAGGCAGGAAGGATGGAAAATTGGGCGGTTTCGCCCCCATTATCTCCCCATCCAGTCACAATCACTTCCTTGACCTGATACCGCTGACAGGCCTGATGTGCTTCCTTGGCAATCAACTGACTGAAATGATTATGCGGTGTAAAACCAATCCATTTCCAGGCTCCACCTGCAAAGGCAAGGTCAGAGCTGATACTTAAATGTCGTTCAAAATTACGCTCGTATTTCCCGCTGGCATCTTGGTAATAATCCCAGTAAACCAAGGTTACACGATCTTTTAAGCGTTCGAGGTAGGTCTGCGTTTCAGGTTGAATCTGTAATTCACCCTCATAATTGGCTGTTGCAGACATCAATTTGAAAAACATGTCACTCCACATTTGGCAGGTAAAACCGTATTTCTCCGCTATGCTCAAAACCCAATCCAAATGCTCGCACATGATAAGACTGCGCTCTCGTGCACCATGTTTATCATAATAGTGACCAAGCCCGACTAGATAGGCTTCATCCATGCCGATATTTATTCTACGTGTTTTGAGAGCAGACAAGCTCGTGAACATCTGCTCAATCAGTTGGTAAACCTTATCTTCACCAGCTAGCAAAATATCATCTACATCCCGTAGTTCCTGAACTTCTTTGACCTGCCATTTGACAAAAGCACTCAAATGGGCAAGAGTTTGGATACAAGGGACAAATTCCATATCAAAGAGATTGGCATAAGCTTCAATCTCTTTTAATTCCTCAACCGTATACCGTCCTCTGAAGTAGCCAAAGTAGGGTTGCCCCTCAATTTCATAGGTATCTTCCATGTAAAGTTCAAAGGTGGAATACCCCATTAAGGCTAAGAGTTCAATCATCTCCTTACAGGCATCAACTGTTAGCACCGCATTGCGCGAGCAATCAGCCATATAAGCCAAGCGCTCATAGGCTGCATCTTCTGTAAGAGAAACTTCATCTCCCTCTTCCAAGGCTGCTGTTAAGAGACTGAGCCCTCGGTAGAGCCGAAAAGGCTGGTCATAACCGAGACGATACTGGCCTTTTTCGCCTTCAAGGACGATAGAATGCTCTCTACAATGCGAGATTTCGATCTGACAATTCCTTAAATTCAACCGTTTTTGTATTTGCTCAACTGCCTGCTGTTGCTGGTCTGATAACCCTGTTATAACTACCATTGTTGTTCCTCCTGAAGCCAATTCACCAAGCCTTCATATACATTGCATCTTCCTGATAATGGCAAGCGACAATCTTTGGCACAAGGCCATAGTCAGGATACTGATTGACGATTTCTTCAACCTTTTTTCTGTACTCCAGCGATACATTCTCCATTTTGACTGATACTACCACCAATGCTAATCACATCTGGAACAAGGCTGTGCTGACGACGTTTGAAGTTGATTTTCAAAGAGTATTAATTCACTATACTGCCCACGTCTTCCGTTCCTTGTCTGAAAGTTCATTCATTTGACTATAGCAATTCCGTGCGAATTTCTTGTGGGTTCACAAAGTCTGTTTCTACCTGACAAGGCTCTTCCAAGAGATTCAGATACTGAGCTTCGTGTCCCAATGAGACAGGCTCTTGGCTCATATTATAATAGCGTAGAAGGGCCTGCTGACTAGCTGTTTGCTGTTTCAAGGCAGTCGGGCAAATCCGTTCTTCCTGCAAGGCTTTATGCTCCAAAGCACGACCAGTCGCTGGAACTATTCCTGTTTGGACAGGAACTTGAAGAGTGGTCAAAGGTGTCTGGAAGGCTTTAGCTCGTCTGAACGCCGCAAAGCGCTCTTCTGGACGGTGGCATTCCAGCGCATATTCTACTTCAAACGTTCTTAGACATTGAGCATCTGGTGTTGGGAAATAGCCCCAATCGCCCAATTCCCCTACCGATCGTAAAATAGTCAAGGCAAGGGTCTTGTCGTCTAACACTTCATACTCATAGAGTCCTTTATTTGCAACCGTCATTCCTTTTTCATCGTCTGTCAGACTGACAAAGGCTTGTTGGCGTTGGGTATTTTCTGGATTTTCCCAAGTTGCTGACGGCTGATTGAAGCGCTCCACCACTTCAAAAATACTCTCCGCCTCATGGCTTTGACCCGCATGATGCGTCTGGAAGAGCACGCGAATACGGTGGTCTTTTGCAGTATTGGTAAAGCGTGTTTTAAAGCGAATCTGAGGGTCGAAGGCAAGGACACATACATCTGTTGTAAGCTCTATCCTTGTCATTTCCTGCGAACGACCAGCGGTCCGTTTCATGTATTCGACCAATCCCTCTTGTTCCCGTTCTAACTGCTCATCTGCACTCACTGGAACCGTCAAGGCATGGGTCAAACGTAAGCGAGCAGTCTGGCTAGTATTTTCCATTACTGCTACATGAACCAATTCGGCATAGATTGGCTGAGTGTTGAGCGGTTGGAAATAGAGGTATTCATTGCCAATATCACCGCGGTCTTCAAACTGGATGAAATCTTCATAGACCTGTCCTGTCCGCTTATCATAGAGCGTCAAGCTAGACTCTTCCACACACAGTTTGAGATACTCTGTCTCAATCTGTCCATCTTGATAGAGCCCTGTTTCGTGAGCTTGCTCGCCTTCAACCAACTGGAAGGTCTGCCAAGAAACAGCCTCTAGGTCAACAGGTATGGTCACTTTGATTTGACGCGCGATATAGGCTTTACGAAAGGCATCTTTTGGTAACTGGTAGTTGAAATGCGCCCCTAAATCTTCAATGATGGCAGGAATAGGCTGTCCAGCCAAATCCTGCACACAGAAGGTGGGGAGCACCAAGTCTGACATCCGCTGAAAAGCCGTCGTTGGAGCTGCTTCTTTGAAATCACATGTGGCAACTTCTAACACAACACTCGCCTGATCTCGTTTACGATGCAAGCCAGTATTCACCACGGTAAAGAGGTATTCCCCACTTGCTTGTTCGGTATCTAGTTGGTCTTTCCAAGCGCTCAGGGCATTGGTCTTGACAAATGCTGCCACCGACTTGGCTTTTTCAAACCGCACTTCCATTTCGCGGTGAACCTCATCTACACTACAGCCGCAGATGCTATCATGCGGAGCATTTTGCAGCAAGGTTTTCCAAGCGTAGGTCAATTGGTCTTGGTAGTGGTCGCCCTTGGTCAAGACGAGCAGAGGCTCCACCACCTGCTCTAAGAGATTGCTGGTCTCCACATAGGCCTGCTTCAGGTAAATCCGTGCAGAAGCTGTATTGGCCAAGGTATACCAGCCATCCGTCTCCTGACTGGTCAGCTCACCTGTCACCTGCGACAGGTTGGCAGGAAGATGTTCCTTGACGGCGGCCACGTAATCATCAAAATTGCTGTGAACAAAGGTGATTTCTGGGAACAATTCATTGGCGACTCGAATAGCCTCACTTAGGTTTTTTTGCACAGGCTGATGATCACAGCCGTTCATCATGAGCCATTGATTGGTCGCTGCATAGCGCTCTACATCTGCTAATTTTTGTTCCCAAAAGACCTTTGCTTTCTCCTTATCAACTGGAATCTCATTTCCATTGCTGTACCAGTTCGCAAAAAGGATGCCTAAGACCTCACTGCCATCTGCCCCTTGCCACACCATTTCAGAAAATTGAGAGATGAATTGCTGGTCTGCTAGCACCTGATTGTCAAAGCCAATCGGCTTCACGCCACGGCCAAAGGCTGCCACATCTAGCCCTGTTTGCTTGAGCAATTGGGGCGCTTGCCCCATATTACCAAAGGTATCTGGAAAATAACCAATCGCAGTTGATTTGCCCCATTTTTGACATTCTTGATGACCGATGAGACTATTGCGAACATTGGACTCGCTACTGATGAGGTAATCATCTTGCAGGATATAGAAAGGCCCAATCTTTAACTTGCCTTGGTCAATATAAGTCTGTACCTTCGCTCGATTTTCTGGACGAATGGCCAAATAATCATCGAGCACAATGGTCTGACCATCCAGATGGAAGCTCTTAAATTCTGGGTCATGTTCAAATAGGTCAAACAAATCATCAAACAGCTCAACCAGCTGCATTCGATGCCCCTCAAAGGACTGGTACCATTCGCGGTCCCAGTGACTATGGGAAATAATATGAACAACAATGTTTTCCACTCTACACCTCCACTCTCATTCCATAATAATCAAGCACTAGTTCACAAAACATCATATTAGCCCATGAGAACCATTCGCGGGAGAACTTGGTCGGATCATCCACATGGAAACTTTCGTGCATGACACCTGTTCCACCGTCACAAGCCACCAACAGATCCAAAATCCGCTCTTTTTCTGCCTGATCCTTGGTAGTCAAGCCCTCAATACAGAGTGCAATCGGCCAGATATAGCGGTAAAATGTATGCGAACTTCCCAAGCCTTTGGCATATTCTCCCTCGTAATAATAAGGATTTTCCGTGCTTAAAATCGTCCGACGTGTCGCTTGATAGACCTCATCGTCCAGCTCACAATAGCCTAGGTAAGGAGCCGCAAGGAGGCTCGGCACATTTGGATCGTCCATAATGCTAGCATTGCCCAAACCATCCACTTCAAAGGCATAAATGGTTTCACCCGCCTGATTTTTAGTTCGTCCGTAGGTTTCGATTCCCTCTTTGATTTCTGCCTGCAATTCTCTTGCCTGCGGTACAAGTTCATCGCTATTAGGCAGCTGCAACTCTTCAAAGATTTCTACGACATAGCCCAAGACAACCGTCGCAAACATATTGGACGGAACAAGGTAGCTATACTCACAGGCGTCATCGCTCGGCCGAAAACCAGACCAGGTCATTCCCGTAACACCAAAGGCTGGTCCAGCCCCGTTATTCACCAAGGTATCTTCCTGACGGTCTCCTTCTCGGACAAACGAATACGGGGAACGGCTATGGTCTTGTTCCAATTTCCAAAGCTGGATAATTTCTTTCGTAGCTGCGACGAACTCCTCATCAAAGTGACTGGTTTCACCCGTCACCTTCCACAAGAGATAGGCCAACTGTAACGGATAGCAGAGCGAATCCACTTCATATTTCCGCTCCCAGATCCAGCCGGTCAAATCCGTCTGGTCCGTCTCGTGGTGTCCTTTCCAATTTTCTTCCATATTAAAGGCGTTGGCATACGGATCGTGCAAAATAAAGCGAAGCTGGCGTCTCAATACCCCTAAAATGGTCGTACGCAGGCGGTCATCGGTCTTAGCCAAAAACAAATAAGGCTTAATCTGAGCAGTCGAATCGCGCAACCACATGGCAGGAATATCTCCCGTCAAGACAAAGGCTGTATGATCGTCTAACTGTTTCACCGTATTGTCCAGCGTATCCGTATAACAACGCTCAAAGACCTGCACCCACTCTGGATGGTCTTTTGCGCGCTCTGCAATCGCTTGCAACCATTGATTGACTAGTTCTTTTGAATACATATTGTCTCCTTTACTTAGACTATTTCTCAATTTCTAGTATAAAACAAAGCACGATAAAAATCCTACACAAACTATAGTCCTTTCGATAATATCTTTTCCACTTGTCCCTATGAAGACAAATCATGATATAATCATGTTGGAAAACACTTTCACGGAGAGAAATGACATGAAAACCATCCTCGAACACATCGATACTCGCTACGGCTCTGACAACTGCCACGCCTACTCAAACGGCAACACTCTGCCCTACACAGGCCTACCATTTGGCATGAATTACTTTGTCCCCCAGACGACGGATAGTCAGGGAGCTTGGTTTTTCAATCCGACCATTCCGATTTTTCAAGGGATACGGCTGACCCACCAAGCAAGTCCATGGATTGGTGATTACGCTTGGCTACTATTGACCCCTGTTACAGGAAAGATTACACAAGCCAGCCTCTTTCACCGCCAGAGCAGTTACCGACCAAAAGAGGCCTCCTTCCATCCGCACCACCTAGCCATTCACTCTGAGCGCTACCAAATCACGACCGAGCTGACACCTACGACCTATGGTGCCTGCCTAAAACTCCAAAGTCTCCGGCAACAAGACTTGGCCCTTTTTCTCCACAGCGAAAAAGGATGTACATTTGAACAAATCGACAGCCACTCCCTACGAGGTTGCGTAAAGGATGTCACTGAAACCACCCACAAACCCATTACACTCTACGTTCATCTGCGCTTTGACACAGCGATTACAGCTGTGAGCCAACTGGAGCAAGACACCCTCATTGAACTGGCCGCACCACAGGCAGAAGTACAGATTGGAACATCCTACATTTCCCACGAGCAGGCCTTATTCAACACACCAGACCATCCTTTTAAGGACTGTAAAACCCAAGCCAAGAAACGCTGGCTCCGTTACCTCCATCGCTTTGATATTGTCGATGACGGAGGCTACGATACCCGCATGTTTCACCATGCCCTCTATCGAACTTTCCTCTTCCCTCAGACCTTCTATGAACTAGACCCTCAAGGACAGGAAATTCACCTTGACCTTGCTTCTAACCAAGTCCGACCTGGGAAATTCTTTACCAACAATGGTTTTTGGGATACGTTCCGCACCTCCTTTCCTCTCTTTGCCCTCGTAGCACCCGAGCAATACACTGCTTTTTTAGAAGGATTTTTGCATTTCTATCAGGAAACTGGCTACCTGCCAAAATGGCTGGCGCCTGACGAACGAGGGATGATGCCCGGTACCCTAATTGATGGGGTTATAGCCGATGCCTGCACCAAAGAGATTGCTCCAGAGCTTCACGAACAACTCTTTCAGGCTATGCTTGATAAGGCTGAAAAGATCGATCCGAAAAATATCTTTGGACGTCATGGAGCCCATACCTACAAAGAACTTGGCTCCCTCCCCTATACCCAATTTCATGAAAGTGTCAGCCATACCATTGACTACACCTACAGCGACTTTTGCATTGCGACTGTCGCCAAAAAACTCGGATACGATTCCATTGCTGAAGCATACCAGCAACAGTCCAAAAACTACCTACATCTCTTTGACCTTGAGACGGGCTATCTCCGAGCTAAAGATGAGCAAGGCAACTGGCGTCCAAACTTTTCACCCTATAGCTGGGGGCAGGATTATGCCGAATGTTCCAGTATCCAAGCAACTTTGGGGATTCTCCATGATATAGATGGGCTGAGGCAAGCTATGGGAGGAGGGCAAGCCTTCACCGACTGTCTCCTTCACATCTGCAATAGCAAACCCCTCTTTGAGGTCACAGGTTATGGCTACGAAATCCACGAGATGAGTGAGATGGCGACCCAAAACTTCGGCCAGCTAGCCATTTCCAACCAACCGAGTTTCCACATCCCCTACCTCTTCCAAAAGAGCCTGCGCCCAGAATACACTAGCCTCCTGATCAAAAGTATTCGCCAAGAAAGTTTCCAACCGGGCTTTGAGGCCTATCCGGGTGACGAAGACAATGGCAGTATGTCTGCCTGGTACCTTTTTAGCTGCCTAGGCTTTTATCCACTCTGCCCCGGTAAGGACGAATATGTCTGCGGCGTCCCCCTCTTTCCAAAGCTCAAGATTTATCTCCCCACAAATGACAAGTGGTTCACGATTACAAGCCATGATAACCACCCTCATTTCAACTTTGTCAAAACCATTGACCTTGATGGAAAGCCCGCAACCAGTTTTTCTCACCGCGAGCTCCTTGCCAGCACTCAACTCAACTTTAGCCTTGCTTGGTTACCAGTATCCTAGCATAGCAAAAATCCCAGCCACACGACTGGGATTTTTATAGTGGATTGAGGAGAAAGGATTAAGACAAGGCAAGGATCTATAGCTAGAACTAGCCTTCATCAAAACGACTTCACGATGTCCTAACCTTTATTCTATTTACCATAGGTATGGAATGTCGCAGGACGTCGCTATCGTCCGCACCACCTAAGAAAAGGATCACAACAGAACCTTTTCTTCAATCTGAAACGAAGAACGACCTCCGTTTATTTCAATAATAAGATACTCAAGAGCGCTAAAATCGCTGGTCCACCTTGTTTCAAGAGAATCGATTTGTTAGAGGTTGCTGCGCCATAAACCGCTGCACCAATCACATACAAGACGAAAAGCGTCACAATTTCCAAGTTATGAGAAATGAAAATCCCATAGAGAAGAAAGACTGCTAATAATCCATTGTAAATCCCTTGGTTTTTAAAGAGAACTGTAACGGATGGGCGCGCCAACTCGTCTTGAGCCATCTGAAAAGTCTGACTGGTCTTGGCTGAGGTCGTTGCAATCGTTTCAAGATAAAAAATGTAGAGGTGTTCGAGAGCAACAATGGTTGCTAAAATTGTAGTAATGAGTGACATCGTTTCCTTCTTTCTAATCTTTGTCAATCGTAATTGTTTCTAAGCCTGTTACTAGCTTAACCAACAGGGTTTGAAGCGTATGCATTTCCTCATCCGTCAAAATCTGCTCCATCTGCGCTTTTGCAGCCAAATGATGGCGCGGCGGAGACGTGACGAGCTGTTTTTTTGCAAACTCTGTCACATCCACCAGAATCTCCCTTTGATTTTGCGGATTGCGGGTTCTAGTCACATAGCCATTTTCCTCCAACACCTTAAAATGGCGAGTCAGTGCAGCCTGATTAATTTTCAACACTTCCTGTAGTCGAATCTGGCTACAAGGAGCTGATGCCAATAAAAACTGTAAGAGTTCATATCGTGTCAGACTGATTCCCAAACGCTTTTCAAACAACTGGGTAATCGCCTGATCCGTTACGTGGAGTTGGAATAGTAGGTCGTTTATTGCTAGCATGACATTTCCTTTTATGATTGACTTGTCAATTATTGACCAATCAATTATAATCCAAGCAAAAGAAAAAATCAAGACCTATGCTTGAAATTTTCATCGTTTTTCAAAAAACTTACGAAGTTACTTTTCAATGCTTTTGGACGAACGGTTGGCATAATGCGTCCAATCAATCCCCCGAGCCGAACACCAGGCTTGAACTGCTGGCGCTAGGACAAGATCCGTTTGACGTAGATCAGCTACCTTTCGAGCGCCTAGCAAGGTCATAATCGAAGCAAGGCTTTCGCAAAATACCTGCACTTCTTCAACAACCTGTTCAACGGAATCTTTCTCCTTGACTAGCTGCAAAAAGCGGTTGGACAAGCCTACTGCTTCAGCCCCTACTGCCAGTAATTTGACGATATCTAAGGGATTCTTCACACCGCCTGAAGCAATGATTTGCGGACGACTAGTTGCAGGTAAACTCATGGCTTCTACCATGGAAATCATAGTCGATTGCCCCCAACCATGGAGATAGTCATAGCGGCTTCTTGTCCAACGAGCATTCTCAATTTTCGCAAAGTCCGTGCCGCCTACTCCAGAAATATCAACCGTTTTAACACCAATAGAGGCTAATTGAGCCACCGTTTCATGGCTCATTCCAAAGCCGACTTCTTTCACAATGACTGGTACCTCAAGCACAGTAACAATCTGCTCTATATTCTTCAGCCACATTGAAAAGTCACGGTCTCCCTCAGGCATAACGATTTCTTGAGGGGCATTCAAGTGGATTTGTAGACCGTCTGCTTCTAGTAAATCTACAGCCCGCTTCGCATTTTCCACACCGTGATGAGCTCCTAGGTTTGCAAAGATAATCCCATGAGGGTTTTCTTTACGCATAATGGAAAAAGTATCCGCCACACTCGGATCTGTTAAGGCAACACTCACCGACCCCGTCGCCAAAGGAACCTTTGTTTCATGACCTAGAATCCCTAATAGTTGATTGATTTTCCCTGTTTTTTCACTCCCGCCTGTCATCGCATTGACAAAAAAGGGCATGGCAAACTCTAGACCTGCTACAGAAGTTTTTAAACAAACATCGGCCACTTTCATCTCTGGTAATGAATGATGGACAAAGCGTGTCTGTTCCATATCGCTTGCTGATGCCATTGTAAATTGCTGATTGGCCAGGGCTACATGCTGATCTTTGCGATTTGGACCAACAAGTTCATTTTCCAACATGATTTCTCCTTACTCTCTATAAGCGATTGACAAAGGTAAGGGAATAATTCCTACTTCTTCCCAGGCCTCTGTAATCTTCTCTTTCTGTTTAGGGGAATCTACCAAGCAAATGCCACAGTCCCCGCCGCCTGCTCCTGAAGATTTGGCAACGGCTCCTTGTGCTAGAGCCAGCTGGCATAATCGGGCAAGTTGAGGTGTTTCAATCACAATCCCCATACCTGCCGAAAATTCCTGTAACTGCTTCCGATTGGTCACTATGGTTTCTCTGACAATTTTCCTATCATTTTCGTGACAAGCTCGAATCAGCCTTTCTACACAAGTCCGATTACTTGCTAAAAATTGACGGTGGACAGCTTCTTTTTCGTCCTCCCCTAGTTGGCTTTGCATATCTGCTACCAATTGCTCTGTCGAAGCCGCAGAGCCTGTCCAACCAACCAGTAGGTCTAAGCCATCTGGTAAATCAAGTGACTCAACAGACAAACCCTGCCAGTCTTGCGTTACCAACTCAAGAATCGTCAAGTGCTCCATCATGTCTTTAAGCCAAGTCCTATCAACCGAATGATAGGCGACAATTCCACCAAAACTGGAGGCAGCAAGGTCCCCAAAGGAGCCTGTCATCCCGATTCGTAACTGGGCAAGGGCTGAGAGCTTATACACCAATAGCGGTACCACAGCTTGTTCATAATAAGCCAACACGGCCTTGACCACGCCAACTGTTACTGCCCCTGAAGAACCAAGCCCATACTTAGTACCTGACTGCTCATCATCTAAGTCCGAACGGATTTCAATCTGGTATAAGGTTTCTGTGTCAACTCCCAAAGTACGGACATAGTCCTCCACCACCCGCATACTGCTGGTAATCAACTGGTAGGGGTGGGGCGCATCTGGGCAAATGTGATGGTCATGACGGCTCCAAGTAACAAATAAGTCAGGATGTTGAGTGGAATGAATCTTTCCTGTCTCAGCCTGCTTCAAGCGGACAAATAAGTGCTGGTCAACCGCTGCAATAACAGCCGGATACCCTGCTTCAACGACCGCGTATTCCCCTGCTAGATACAATTTCCCAGGTGCGCTCGCTTCAATCATGGTCTCCACCTCTTGGAAAAGCACCTTGCGACTCCTGCCAGTCCGCGTCTGATAAGGTATAGGCGCCACATCCCGGAAGACTGGTTAAGACTTGCTCTGTCGGCAAATACTCAGTCAAGCCATTGACCAGCCGCCCCATGTCACTCGCTCGGCAAAGCACCTTGACATTCGGCCCAGCATCCATGGTCATATAAGCTGGCAAGCCCAAATCTTCCCGCACCTGACGAACTGCGTCCTGCGCTCGTAAGGTATCGGCCGTCCAGTAGGTAAAAGGAGGATTGGCAGACAGGGTTGTCGCATGCATTTTCATACCATTATGCTCGGTCAGTTGCCCCACTCGCTCAAAATCTCGCTGTGCAATCGCAGCCTTCATCTCTTTCAAATCCTGAGCAGCCGTCTCCACCCACATCGGATAAAAAGGCGAGGTCTGAACCGTATGCTCCATACCTACACGACTGGCAATCTTTTTCTTGCCCGTGTCCACCGCAAGAATAATCATCCCAATATCCCAACTGGCATCGTCAATCGGATGCGCCATCGAATCTGCTGCACTCATCCCCATGTCCCATTCGACAAAACCACCGAATAAACTGCGGGTACTAGAGCCTGAACCACGTCTAGCAAAGGTTGACAATTCCTCGCGGGACATGTCTAGTCCCAAAGCAGTTGCGGTCGCTAAAGCCAGAGCTGCAAAGGCAGAAGCTGAGCTCGCTAGCCCTGCCGCTGTCGGCACAAAATTGAGACTGTCGACACGAGCGTATGTTCTCTCACCTGTATATTCGCGAAATAAATTCAAAAATTGCGAAATTTTTTGATTTTCTTTTTCGGATTGTTTTTGATGGTTCAAATAAAACGCGTCTGACGTCAAGGAGTCATCAAACACAACCTTGGTGTCTGTATAAAAGGCGTCCAAGGTCAACGATAGGCTCGAATTCATCGGCAAAAATAAGTCCTTGTCCCGCTTTCCCCAATATTTAATCAGGGCAATATTGGTATGGGCACGCGCGATTCCCATTTTCTTACTCATGTCGTTCTCCTAAATACTGTATCCACGTTTGGCTAGCACCTGCTCCAGCTAAGGCCTGCCCAATTATCTCGGCTCCTTCCTTGGTTTTAGCAAGGGCAATCATACAGCCACCCCTGCCACCGCCAGTTAATTTTGCCCCCAAGGCCCCCGTTTGACGGGCAATGACAACCAGCCTATCCAAGCTCTCATCTGACACCGTCAAATCTTTCAGATAAGTGTGTGCTTGATTCATCACCCGTCCTAGCAATTCTGCTTGGTTATGCGCCAAATAATCCCGCGCTTGATAGGTCAAGTCTCCCAAAACTTTTATCCAATTTTCCACTTCACTACGGCGCTTGTAAAGCAATGCCACATCGGTGATGGCTTCCAAGGTATTGCCCGTCTTTCCCGTATCTGCTACGACAAGATAGGCATCAAGAGAAAGTGCCACGGGCTCAATCGGCTGACCCTTGATAAAAAAGACTGGTGCTGTTCCCGTCACCGTCGTTGCATCAATTCCTGACGGATTGCCATGAGCGATTTTTTCAGACGACTGGACAATTTCCCACAATTCCTCATCGGATAAGTTTTTTTGATAAAAAGCAAACAAGGCCCGCGCTACGGCTGCGGCTACGGCCGCACTAGAGCCCATCCCTCGTTCGGCTGGAATGGTGGAGTGAATTTCAATATGAATTGCTGGATCTGTCGGCGCCCCAATTCGGTAAAGGGAAAAACGAATGGCATGTTTCAAACTTTCCCAGATTTTGGGCATCTCATGAACCAACCCTTGATAAAAATCACAACTAACAGACAGAGCCTGCCCTTCTTCTTGAACTTCCGCCATAATCTGAACAGCAGAAAAAGGCATGGCAATGGCTGGCTGACCATAGACCACCGCATGCTCTCCCATCAAAATAATCTTACCTGTCGAATTTCCTCTTGCAATCATGATCTCTCCTTATACTCGTCAAAAATCAACATCTGACATCCTTCGTTCACCTTGCTGAACGGTTGAGAAAAGTAGGTACTTTTCTTATTTCCAACTTGAAATAGTTCTCAACTATTTCAACGACCTGCGGTTTTGAGGAGGCTAGCAAGACTAGCCTTATCTCCAGCCTTTCACAATTCTCAATTGTGAAAGCTAGTCAGATTTTGAAATTTATAGAGTATTCTGCAACTTATATTATACCATGTTTCAAGAAAAAGTTTCTACTATCTGATATTTCAGACCCAGGAAAGCACGTAAAACGTAGCAGAAATTTGTTTTTCCTCGCTAAAATCGCTACAATATTACTAGTAGAAATGACGAGGAAACAATCTATGACGATGAATTATTTACTCCAGCAAGCACCACAAAATCTCCCCATTCTGCAAGCCCGTTTTGGATTAGAACGCGAATCACTACGCATGAATGCAGCCCATCACATCGCACAAACCCCGCACCCCAAAAAGCTAGGCTCTCGCAATTTTCATCCCTACATTCAGACCGACTATAGCGAGTCCCAATTGGAGTTGATTACCCCTGTGAGCAACTCTACAAAGGAAGCCAGACGGGTACTGGGAGCTATTACCGACGTCGCCTACCGCTCCATGGAGACAGACGAGTACCTTTGGCCACTTTCAATGCCCCCGAAAGCGAGTGAAGAGGATATCCGCATCGCCCAGTTAGACGATGCTTTTGAGTACCAATATCGACAAGGTCTAGGACAACGCTACGGCAAACTCCTCCAGTCTATGTCTGGTATTCATTATAATATGGAGCTAGGAACTGATTTGATCCAGCAGTTATTTGAGACGAGTAACTACAGCTCTCTGCTTGCCTTTACCAACGACCTCTACCTCAAGCTAGCTCAACAATTCTTACGCTATCGCTGGTTTTTGACCTACCTATACGGCGCAAGCCCTGTTGCTGAAACAGGATTTTTAAAAGAGGACTTGAAACATCCTGTCCGCTCTCTTCGCAATAGTTCCTATGGCTATGTCAATGCTTCTACTATCCACGTGTCTTTTTCGGACTTGGCAAGCTATGTTCGTGATATCGAGCATCATGTTGCAACGGGCGACCTCTCTGCCGAGAAAGAATTTTACTCAGCTGTTCGCTTGCGTGGCCACAAGCACAATCGGGATTATCTGACCGAGGGAATCCGCTACTTAGAATTTCGCTGTTTTGATCTAAATCCTTTTGATACTCTTGCTATCAGTCAAGAAACCTTGGATACCGTGCATCTCTTTGCCCTTGCTCTACTTTGGATCGATAGCCCTGAGCAGGTAGACGAAACGCTCAAAACGGCCGCAGAGCTCAACAACCAAATTGCCCTAACCCATCCACTCACCCCACTACCCGCAGAAGCGGATGCGCAGACCATTCTTGACGCTATGGAAGCTGTCGCCTCCCATTTCCAACTGGAAGAGTATTACCAAGATTTGGTCGATACGGTTAAACAACAGCTTGTCCAGCCTGAGTTGACCCTATCAGGACAATTAGTCCGCCAGATCAAAGATCAATCGCTTCAGGAATTTGGCCGCATGCAGGGACAAAATTTTCATAGCCATGCTTGGAGAGCCCCCTATGCCCTCAAGGGCTACGAAGAGATGGAACTCTCGACCCAGATGCTCATGTTCGATGCCATTCAAAAAGGAGTTCATCTTGAGATTCTCGACGAAGAAGACCAATTTCTCAAACTCTGGCACAAGGACCATGTCGAATATGTAAAAAATGGCAACATGACCTCCAAAGACAACTACGTGGTTCCCCTTGCCATGGCCAATAAGACGGTCACGAAAAAAATCCTTGCAAGAGCAGGATTTCCTGTACCAGCAGGTGCTGAATTTTCAAGCAAGTCCGCAGCCCTACGCTACTATGGACAGATTGAAAAGCGTGCCATTGTGGTTAAACCAAAATCAACCAACTTTGGGCTTGGTATTTCCATTTTCCAAGATGGTGCCAGTCTGACAGATTACGAAAAAGCTCTAGACATCGCCTTTTTAGAAGACACACAAATCTTAGTTGAAGAATTTATAGCAGGCACTGAATACCGCTTCTTTGTCCTAGATGGAAGATGCGAGGCTGTGCTGCTACGTGTCGCTGCAAACGTGGTGGGAGATGGAATTCATACGATTGCAGAATTGGTGGATCTGAAAAACCAAGATCCACTGCGTGGACGCGACCACCGTTCTCCACTTGAAATCATTCATCTAGGCGATATCGAACTACTGATGTTAGACCAGCAGGGCTACCGTCCCGAAACCATTTTAGAAGTAGGACAAAAAGCAGAATTGCGCGGTAACTCTAATATCTCAACGGGTGGTGACTCAATTGATGTGACAGCTCAGATGGAAGAGAGTTACAAACAACTGGCAGCCGATATGGCGACGTCTATTGGAGCTTGGGTCTGCGGGGTTGACCTGATTATTCCAGATCCGACCTTACCGTCTAGCAAGGAAACTCCGAATTGCACCTGCATCGAGCTCAACTTCAATCCGTCCATGTACATGCACACCTACTGCTATGAAGGTCCCGGACAGGCACTCACTCCTAAAATTATCGCTAAGCTATTTCCTGAGATAGCGGATTGACGAACAAAAACGAGGTAAGGAACATATATATGTTCCTTACCTCGTTACGTTTTATAGATTTAACAGGTTGACGCAGTAGTTGTCGGGGTGGGACAACGAAATCAAACTCTTACGAGTTATCGATTTCTGTCCCACTCCCTTTTTACTCCTCTAAATATTTTCCTTTCACTTTCAGAGCCTGACAGACTGCTCTGAGGTTATCCTTTGATAGGACGTTGTTTTCTGCGATTGGTTTTCCACTAATCCGTTGCAAATCTAGGGCCAGTTTTGCTGCCTTATCGGCTGTTTCAATCAAGCCAAAGCAATCTTGATAATCAACCCCTGTCGATAAGACGCCATGTTTGGCCCATACGACAATGCGGTGCTCCGCCAATTCCTCCGCCGTATCCAATCCAATCTGGTGCGTACCAGGCACTTCCCATGGTAACACCGCAATCCCATCTGGAAAAACAACGATTGACTCTGTTAACACCGACCACAAATCAAGCGTCAACGATTGACTCGTCACCTCATTTAAGAGGGAATACAGCACGATATTCGTCGCGTGATTATGCACCACCACTCGATGGTGGGGGTTGATTGACAAGCGTTTTGCATGCGCCAAGATGTGCATATAAAATTCACTCGTAGGTTTGCGATTTTCCTCAAATCCCCAAAGAACTTCATACCCATTTGTTACAATCCGTACAACTCCTGTATCTCTTTTTACATGATCCTTTAAGGTCCTAAAATGGCTTCCCGACGCTGTAATCAACAAACACCGTCCAACAAGGCTCTCTGGAATCGCTTCGACTTCTACCTTGACCCGAGGTGCTGCCTCTTGCAGTTCACCTACCTCATCTTCTGAGAGCAAATAACTGACGTTTCCACCATTATATTCATCCCAACCATTGCGCCACATATCATACGTTATCATACAAAGTTCTTGGACTACCTGAGAATGCTCAAACTGTTTCATATCAACTGTCTCCTCTATGCTTATTTACAACCAAAAGGAGACTGGTCTTTCTCCCAGCCTCTCCCTCTCATGTCTACTTATTCATATCCTTCATCTTGTTCAATCTGATTCCAAATCGGTCTGTGATGAATTAAATCATCAATGGTTCCGATTTTACGGCCTTTTGAATAGTAGCCATCCAAAATACCTAATTTTTGGAAAATGGTCTGTTTATATGCTATTTCTGCATTCCACTCGACTGTATCAAGAATTTGAAGAGCTTTGTTTAAAGCCTCTTCTCCATCAGCACCTGGCGTTAAAATCAATACCCCATGGCTATCGAGCAGGTATTCTTTCGGCAGTTTGCCATCTGACTGCAACAACTCTTGGCGGACAATTTCTGCTAATTCAGGTGTCGTATTTGGAGCAAAATCCAAGACCTTGATATATTCTACTTTCTGCGTTGACTCTGTCACATTTGGCATGTCCAGATGGCTCGTTGCCCAGAACATCGCATTTGGTGCATGCGCATGGAAAACACATTTGATGTCAGGATTTGTACGATAGCAAGCAAAGTGCATGTTAATCTCACGCGTTACTTTCCCTTCACCAGCAACGACTTCCTCTGTATCATAATCCACAACTAAGACTTGTGATGGACTAATCTTTCCATGGTAAGCCTCTGACATCATTGACGGTGTCATGATAATGTATTCCTTACCATTTTTATCAACTGTTTTGAAGGAGAAATTCCCTCCAGCTGTATTTGTATTCTTACGGTGATATGTTAAATATACCGCATCTGCGAGAGCCTTTCTTTCTTCTGAAAATAGAATTTTTCCACTCGTCATCTACTCTTCCCCTTTCTTTTTTCCTTGGCGTAAGGCAGCATAAATTTTTTCTGCTGTTTCACGTTTTTCTTTTTGACTGTCATCATATTCTTTAAATAATTCATCGTATCCTTTGCGATAGACGATAAAACTTAGCACAATCGCCACGAGATTATAGAGATAGTAGCCCGTATTGAGACCAAGCAAGAACAAGATGACAGCAACCAACAATAGCATTAGCCAAAAGGCTTTTTTAGTTTTCATAACGTTTTGACGGTACTTCTTGTTGCATCATTGTTTTATACAACCATACGAACAAGACAAGGAATAACACCGCCCCTCCAATCGCAAGCACATTGGCATTAAAGGTTTCGGCAAATAATATCCGCAGTTCTGGTGCTTCAATCGTAGACCAAGTAATCAATTTCCCTTTTTCTACATCAACAGCGCCAGTCTGGTTTGCGAGACCTGTTAAAATCGGTGCAAAGTATGTTGCACTGTAAAGATAGAGTGGTAGGTAGATAACACCTAAAATCATCATCCGTGCCAAATTACCACCGGTCAGCAAAAGTCCGCCGACTGCGATAGAATAGTTTAATACACCTGCAATTGGTAATACCGTATTCCCCGGTAAAATCAACGAATAACCAATGAAGAATGGTACCATCAAGATAAGAGTTACCCAAACTTCTGAACGACCCGCGAGTAGCGGCCAGTCCATTCCGATATACACTTCACGGTCATTAAAGCGTTTTTTCATAAATTCAGACATGGCATCCGCAAGTGGTGAGAGAGATTGCATAAACAACTTGCTGACCATTGGGAAGAGGGCCATCGCTGTTGCAACCTGAATCCCTAGATTCAAGGAATTAGAGACAGTATACGCTCCTGCAAAACCAAGACACACCCCGATAATGAAGCCCATCACAGAGTTTTCTGAGAAGATACCAATCTTCTTACGGAGAGAGTCCGTATCTGCTTTTTTATTCAAGAATGGAATTTTATCCATCAATTTATTCACTGGCAACATGAATACAGCCGATAAATTCATACAGTGTGTAACAGTCACCATTGGAATACCTGTCAAATCTTCAATATGTTTTTGGAACATATCACCAAGTTTCAACTCAAGGACAACTTGGAGAGCTGCTACGAGGAAACCAGCCCATAATTTTCCACTCACATAATATACGAGGTAGCCAGTAAGAGCCTTGCCCCAAACGTTCCACATATCCACATTCAATGTTTTGGTCCAGTTAAAGCTGAGCATTAAAATATTAATCGCAATTTGAACAGCAAAGAAGGTGAAGGCAAAGGTCCAAGACCATACAATACTAGCGGCACCTGTCCAACCCAAGTCCAAGGCTGGCAGAGAAATACCTGTATTCAAAGCGAGTGCTTCAGAGGCAGGCGATACCGCTCCAGACATGAATCCAATAATCATGCCCATTCCTGTGAACGCAACCCCTAGCGTAATAGCTGAAATAAATGCTTTTTTAACTTTCATTCCAACCAATAATCCTAAAACTAGAATAATCAAGGGAACAAAGATAGCTGATCCTAAATTCAAAATCCATTGAATGACATCTTTAAAGATACTCATAATTTTTCACTCCTCGCCACGCATCATTTTTTTGTTGCGGCTACAATTTCTTCATAAACACCATCTACACCCATACCAGTTAAAAATGGTACACCCGGAAATACCGCTACACCTAGACGCTCTGCTTCTTCCAGAACTTCTGTTTCTGGTTTTGCAATGTAGACATAGATACTTGCTTGAGGTAGCTCGTTTAAAATTGATTTGTAATCAACCGCTTCAACAGGATAGCTAATGTTATCATCTTCAAAGCGTGATTTAATTTTCTCTGCAATGGTAGTACTAGTTGCCACTCCGCTACCACATGCGACAATAAGTTTTTTAGCCATAACAATGGACTCCTTTATAAATAATGATTTACTAACTGATACATGTCCAAATCTGTTGTTGTTTGAACAAATTCCTGTACAAATGCTTCCTGTGAAAAAACTTCCATCAGCTTTGCAAGTAGACCTACCTGTCCTGTAGGATCTTTGATCCCTAGGAACATGAAATAGCAACACGTCATCTCGGAATTATCTCCCATTTGGAGCATATCGAGGGGGGTGCTATTTTTTACAATAAAAATAAACGGTTTTTCAATCACCTGCGGATCGGTATGAGGAATTGCAATATTGACAAATTTTGTCTTTAGGCCTGTTGGAAATTGCTGTTCTCTCTCCAATAACGCCTCCACATACTGATCTGTTACATAGCCTTTTTCTTTTAACTCCTTTCCAATTAATTGAAACAGATCAACATGGTTAGAAACATTACAATCCAACTTTACCAAATCAGCTTGCAACATATCCTTATACATTTTTCACCTCTTTTTGTTAACATTTTGTTAAACTTTTGTTATAATTTGATTATAAGTTATTTTTTAGATGTTGTCAACGCTTTCAATGATGTTTTTTGATTTCTTTGTTAAACTTTTGTTTTTTTTTTTAGAGAAAACATCTACCATACCATTTGTTTTTGTATCTAGTTTTTTTATGATATGATAGTCTTAAAGTGTCTGAATATAAGAAAGGAATAGAAACTATATGAAAGCCAATCGGCAGAAGGAAATCCTCGCACTAGCAGATAAATTTGAGATTATTTCTTACACAGCACTCGCTCAATCATTAGGGGTTTCCGTCATGACCATCCGTCGTGATATCAATGAGCTCGTAAAAGAACAAAAGATTATCAAAGAACATGGTGGTGTACGAAAAGCCATTCGCATCAAACCAACTTATGAAAAGATGACGCTCTTTACAAAAGAAAAAGAGTATATCGCCGTCCTTGCGGCCAATATGATACTCCCTAAAAGCGTTCTCTACTTAGGAGCTGGAACAACTGTTCTTGCTCTGGCAAAACATCTCCGTAATGATCACAAGCACATCATCACTAATAGTTTGATTACATTTAATTGGTTAATTGAAAACCACTTTGAAAACGTTCTACTAACTGGTGGAGAATTTTATGCAAAAACAGGAGAATTCCATGGACAGCATGCCGAGCGACTGATTACTGATTTCTCAATCGACTACGCTTTCCTTGCAACAAATGGAATTACTGATGAAAACATGACCACTTTCTCTCCAACTGCAGGACGCTTGCAATCGGTGGTTCTCAATCAATCCAAGGAGACCTACCTATTAGCAGATCATTCAAAATTTGGGAATAGTGATTCATATATCTTTGGAAAATTAGACCGTCTGACAGCGATTATCACCGATAAAGATATTTCAGACGAGATCAAAGACTACTACGGAGTGTATACCGAAATTATCAACTAGTCTTTATCGAGAAAGGAATCATATATGGTACTAATTGTTACATTAAATCCATCTGTTGATCTACTTTATTTTGAAAAAAACTTTTCTCTTGCCGCTCATAATCGTTTTCAACATTCAACTATTATGGCTGCCGGAAAAGGCATTAACTGTTCACGCGCGCTCTCCTATTTAGGAATCCAAGCGACCTCACTAGCACTCGTAGGCGGCAAGACAGGTGTCTTCTTTAAAGAGCTACTCAAAACAGAAACCTTTCATCCCGTCTTTTTATCTATAGACGATGAGACACGGCATTCGATTACCATCATGCATAACGATGGTGTTCATACCGAAATTGTAGAGGCAGGACCAAAAGTATCAAGCCCTGAGCTCAGAATGGAAATATTTGATACCATTATAAAACTCGCAACAAAAGAAAAACCACGAGTTATCTCACTCAATGGCTCTATTCATTCAGATGATCCTTACTTCTATAACGATTTAATTGCTCTTTTAAGACAAAAACTTCCGACAACCACGAAAATCTTTGCAGATTTCTCCAAAGAGTCGCTCCACCTCATCGTAAATGACTCGTTCTACAAACCTGATTTCATCAAACCAAATATAGATGAATTTTCCGAGCTGATCGGTCAAGTCGTACATGATAAACAACAAGTGCTCGACTACTTAATAACCAATCCTATCCCTGTTCCATACACCTTGGTGTCCTGCGGCGAACAAGGAGCAATCGCCCAATTCAACGGCAAATTATACGACGTCACTGCGCCTAGTATCGAGCTCGTCAATCCGACTGGTTCAGGCGATTCTACTGTTGCAGGAGCAATCTATGCTTTTGAACATGGAATGAGCGATGAAATGGTGATTCGCTACGCTATAGCTAGCGGCACAGCTAACGCTATGGAGCAAGGTGTGGGGATTGCCAAAAGCGAGGTTGTCTCACAACTCCTTGATCAAGTCATCATCAAACCAATTCAATAAGCCTTTATTTAACAGAGGCTGGGCAAAAGTCACTTGCCTCGTTACGTTTCATAGTTTTAACAGTTTGGCGCAGTAGTTGTCTGGTTTGTAAAACGTTGATAAATCAACATTCTATTAGAAGAGGCTAGCGAACGATTCTTCGCTAGCCTTATTTCCAACCTTCCACAATTCTCGATTGTGGAAGCTAGTCAACTTGCGAGGGTGGGAGTAAAATAATCCAGTGGATTATTTTAGCCCGAACCTAGAAATAAAGGAGTGAGGATAATCGATTTCTACGAAATCACGATTTTTGTCCCACTCCCTGTTTTTTGATACCCCAAACCGTTTTTAGATGAGCTTCCAAACCCAACCTGCTGGTATTTTAACGCTGTTGTGCTATAATAATTCTTATGGACAAAATGATTAAAACAATTTCAGAAAATGGGCACTTTCGTGCCTTTGTGTTGGATAGTACAGAAACGGTTCGGACCGCTCAGGAGATGCACGATACTATGGCTTCCTCAACGGTTGCTCTGGGTCGTACCTTGATTGCCAACCAGATGCTTGCCGCAAATGAAAAGGGCAACACCAAAATCACCCTTAAGATTCTTGGCAACAGCTCGCTTGGTGCCATTATTAGCGTGGCAGACACCCACGGTCACGTCAAGGGCTATATTCAAAACCCAGACATTGACTTGAAAAAAACAGCAACGGGTGAAGTTATCGTAGGTCCTCTGGTCGGTCAGGGGCAGTTTTTAGTGATTACGGACTATGGCATGGGACATCCCTACAACTCCATGACCCCCTTGATTTCAGGGGAAATTGGTGAAGATTTTGCCTACTTCTTAACAGAAAGCCAACAAACACCATCAGCAGTTGGGCTAAATGTCTTGCTTGATGACGAAGACAAGGTCAAGATTGCAGGAGGTTTTCTCGTGCAGGTCTTACCTGGTGCGACAGAGGCGGAAATTGCACAGTTTGAAAAACGGATTCAAACCATGCCTGCCATTTCTAACCTGCTTGAGTCGGATAACCATATCGAGGCAGTTCTTGAGGCCATTTATGGTGACCAGCCTTTCAAACGCTTGTCTGAAGATACCGTCAGCTTCACCTGTGATTGCTCAAAAGAACGCTTCTTAACTGCTCTTGCGAGCCTGCCCAAAACAGACCTAGAGGAAATGAAAGAAGAAGATCAGGGAGTGGCAATTACCTGTCAATTCTGCCAAACCCACTACCAATTTGACGAAAACGACTTGGAGGAACTCATCAATGGCTAATCTCAACACTCCATTTATGATCGGAAATGTCGAAATCCCCAATCGAACAGTCCTAGCCCCTATGGCTGGTGTCACCAACTCTGCCTTTCGTACAATCGCTAAGGAAATGGGAGCAGGGCTTGTGGTCATGGAAATGATCTCCGAAAAAGGACTCCTGTATAACAACGAAAAAACCTTGCACATGTTGCACATTGAGGAAAACGAAGCCCCCATGTCCATTCAACTCTTCGGCGGAGATGCAGACGGACTATCACGCGCCGCAGAATTTATCCAGAAAAATACCAAGGCCAATATAGTCGACATCAACATGGGGTGCCCTGTCAACAAGGTGATTAAAAATGAAGCAGGTGCCAAATGGCTCAAAGACCCCGATAAGATTTATCAGATTATCAAGCAGGTCAGCTCTAGCATTGACCTGCCTCTGACCGTCAAAATGCGGACCGGTTGGGCAGACCCCAGTCTAGCGGTTGAAAATGCCCTTGCTGCAGAGAGTGCTGGGGTAGCAGCCCTTGCCATGCACGGTCGCACGCGGGAGCAAATGTATACGGGAACCGTTGACCTTGACACCCTCAGTAAGGTCGCAAAAGCCCTGACCAAGATTCCATTTATCGCCAACGGAGACATTCGTTCCGTCCAAGATGCTCGCCAACGTATCGAAGAAGTCGGCGCAGATGCCGTCATGGTTGGACGGACTGCTATGGGAAATCCCTACATTTTTGAACAGATCAATCACTATCTTGAAACCGGTGAGGTACTTCCTGACTTAAGTTTTGACGACAAGCTCAATATCGCCTTTGAACACCTCACTCGTTTGGTTCAGCTCAAGGGCGAAACCATTGCCGTACGTGAATTTCGCGGACTGGCTCCCCACTATCTACGCGGAACAGCTGGAGCGGCAAAAATTCGTGGCGCAGTCGCCCGCGCCGAATCAGTGCAAGAAGTGGAGACCCTCTTTCAACAAGCACGTGAAGCATATCAAAAATAAGAAGTAACTTAAAGAGTATCGGAAGCTGGACAATTCCAGCTTCTTCTTTTATAGGGAATGTCTCATAATCCCTATCTGTCTATACTCTCCTCCAGCATACAAGGTTTCCACTAAGCGATAAGGCAGAGCCTTCCCAAACCCATAAACAAAATAAAGAACCAGCCCTTGCTGCTTTTTTACATCGTGCATATCGTTGACTTTTCTTATCAATCCTTTTACAATAGAAGTATATAGAAAGCGTTTTCTCATTCCTGCCATTGTCTCTGATAGGGGCATCGACAAAGAACTCACTTAAAAGGAGGGGCAACCATGCATGACTACCACACTATAAAAAATAGTCATTTCGATATCTATTTTATCCTGATCATCCTCTTTATCTGGTCTATGATTGCTTGGTTTCCAGCGGATATTCCTTTCCCTTTCGGGAACCATTCGATGTCAGTCATCGACGTTATCTTTCGCTATTTTCTGCCAGCCAGCGGCTATCTGTCTATCCTAGCCTCTCTCCTTTTTAGGCGAATCAAGTTATTCCTATTTGGTCTACTCTGCTTACAACCTATCGTTGTCACGCTGGCGCTCTCCTACTTCATTTTCGGGCTGTTTGGCCTGGACGCTCGATGACCTGATACTCTTTGAAAATCAAAAGGTTACTTTGTCACCTTAGTATAAGTAACGAAGACGTAAAGAAATCTGTATGAAAATAGGAAACTGACGCAGTGTGTAGTACACACAAGGAAGTTTATCCCTAAAGGGAGCCTCAGCTGTAACCTGCTAAAGCTAGGACATCTGCGTCTCTTTTTCACTAAGATTTTAGTCTGAGTACAATTCTTGATGAAATTCAGTTCTATCTTTGATTGCGTTCCCTCGTCTATTGCTGATGTTCTTTGAGTATAACCTATCTCAGACACTATAAAAAGTCGTATCAAACCTAGATGTTGATACGACTTTTATATATACACGGGCTTACTCCCAACTCCGCCCCACAGCGACAGACTGCCACTCAGAGACTGGACTATCCTAGCGATGAATAGCAAAAGTTAATTCACCCGCTTTGACACCGATTTTCAACGTGTCCCCTGCCTGCAATTCTCCACGAAGAAGTTTCTCGGCCAGTAAATCTTCAACCTTGGTTTGAATCAAGCGACGGAGCGGTCGCGCGCCCATTTCCCGATCATAGCCCTCCTGTGCCAATACTTTCAAGGCTGACGGTTGAATCTTAAACTGAATCCCCTTTTCCTGCATGATTGCCTGAAGCGGACGAATCATCACCTTCACCACCTCTTGCATGTCCTGATCCGTTAGGCTATGGAAAACAATTTTTTCATCGATACGGTTGATAAACTCTGGACGATAGGCCTTTTTCAGCTCTTCAAAAATCCGTTTTTCTACGTGTTCGTGGCTATGTGAGACATCAACGGCTCCAAAACCAACTGTCTTATCATCTCGTAAGGCTGTCGCCCCAAGGTTTGAGGTCATGATGATCAGGGTATTTGAAAAGTCAACTTTCCGCCCCTTGCTATCGGTCAAGACACCGTCATCTAAGACCTGCAACAGAAGATTAAAGGTATCCGGATGTGCCTTTTCCACTTCATCAAAGAGCAGGACTGCATACGGCTTATTACGGACTTTCTCAGTCAGCTCTCCCCCTTCTTCATACCCTACATAGCCCGGAGGAGCACCATTCAAACGACTGGCCGCAAATTTTTCCATATACTCACTCATATCAAAGCGAATAAGAGCTGATTCATCGTCAAACAAGACTTCCGCCAGGGCCTTTGCCAATTCGGTCTTTCCGACACCTGTAGGACCTAAAAACATGAACGAGCCAATCGGACGTTTGCCTGTCCGAATCCCTGATTGATTACGACGAATGGCACGACTAACTGCAGAAATGGCTGCATCCTGCCCAATCACGCGCTTGTGCAGTTCCGTTTCTAAGTTCAAGTATTTCTTGACATCCATCTTACTCAACTTGGCAACTGGAATCCCTGATAAACGGCTAAGCGTAAGCAAGACATCCTCTTCTGTCACTTGAGCATCACCTAGGATTTCTTGGTTTTCTACTTCCAATTCTTTGATCAATAATTGGCTGACTGTTTTGTGTTTTCCAGCCATGAGTGCCTGATCTGCTACAGATAATTCAGACTGCTGACCACTTGATTTTTGCTGATTTTGCACTGTCGCACTCGCCTCATCTAGCAAGTCAATCGCTGAGTCTGGTAAATTTTTACTGGTCAAATAGCGCTTGGCAACCGTTACCGCTGTGCTAACTGCTTCATCTGTAATCTGAATCTTATGATGGCGTTCGTAAGCCTTCTTCAAGCCCTGCAGAATGGCGATACTATCTGCCACACTAGGCTCTTCAACCGTCACCTTGGCAAAACGACGAGAAAGGGCTGCATCTTTTTCAATATGCTTTTGATACTCGTCTTGTGTCGTTGCCCCCACTGTGCGAAGAGTTCCTCGCGCAAGGGCTGGCTTCAGGATATTAGCAGCATCCAAGGTAGAATCAATCCCGCTCCCTGAACCCATAATCGTATGCAATTCATCGATGAAGAGAATCACCTGCCCGTCCTCTTCAATATCACTGATGATATTGTTCATCCGCTCTTCAAAGTCGCCACGGAAACGCGTTCCTGCGATGACATTCATCAAATCCAGTTCCAAGACCCGCATCTTAGCTAGACTAGCTGGGACTTCACCATCCGCCACCCGTTGAGCCAAGCCTAGAGCAAGCGCTGTTTTACCAACCCCTGCATCTCCGACCAAGACAGGATTGTTCTTGGTCTTACGAGAAAGAACCTGAATCATTCGAGAAATTTCAGCCTCACGCCCAATAACAAGCTCAATCTGTCCCGCACGCGCTAGGGCTGTCAAATCCCGTGTGTAATCTTCCAAACCACCTGTCTGTGGTGCTGGAGGCATGCCCATCATATTGGCCATGGTTGGACGATTCGTCTTGCCACCTTTCATGATACTACGAATCGACTTCAAATCTTCCTTCGTAAATCCAGCCTTTGCTTCCAAATTCTTACGCAAATCGATGAAACGAATCTTGGTATCTGAATCCTCAAAATGAAAGCCAGCCTTGTCCAAGATTTGTGATGCAATGGATCGCTTATCCAAGAGCATGGCCATGAATAGATGCTCTGTCCCAACTTGCCTTGCCTTGACGACTTCTGCAATCTTCTGAGCAAAACGCGTCACCTCATTGAGGCGCTTTGAGCTTTGCAACAATGTAAATCCTTCCAATTCCTCCCGATAAACACGCTCGGTTACCAGATAAGTCGCATGCTCATAGTCCGCAACATCTGCGGGATAATCCGCCAAAGCGGCTCCCGCAATCGTGTCTAGGTTGATCACAAAAGCCAGCAACAGATGCCAGGTTTCCAAGTAGTCACACATATACCGTTGCCCGATTAACTGCGCATCCTCATAGGTACGTTGCAATCCCTTTGAAAATTCCATTCTAATCCTCTTTCCTATCCAATCGTCGTAAAATCTGTCGCATCATCCGTGCTCGAATCACACTTGCGTCTTGTCCTAAGACCTCATCGGTACCAGTTGCTAAAAATAAATTGCCTTCTCTCTCTGTCATCAACTGCTCATCAAATAAGAGCTGCAAAATATCCGCAAAGACTGTGCTGGACAATTCTGTTCCCATATTGTGTAACAAATCGTGAACCAATTCATGCTTATCCGAAAAGGTAATCCGACCAATCCGGATATAGCCTCCGCCTCCACGCTTACTTTCTACAATATAGCCACGACTAGCTGTAAATCGTGTCTTAATCACGTAGTTAATCTGACTTGGCACCACCTCAAATCGGCTCGCCAACTCACTCCGACGCAACTCTGCCACACTCACCTGATCTAAAATCGCCTTGATATGTTCTTCAATATAATCAGATGTATTTTTCATCACCATAGAATCCACCTCTTTCTCTGACTATCTTTGACTATCGTACCATTTTTGTTCAATAAAATAAAGTAAAAGACTTAAAAAGGCTTTAAATCAAGGGTTTCATCCCCTCATCATTAAAGCAGAACAGGGAGAGAACGGAGCTACTAACCTTCCACAAGCGAGCTGACAAAGTGTCCGTTTGGACCTCCCTGCTCGTGTTCGGAAGAAGGAAAGCCCTCAAATTCCAAACAGCATTCCTTGCCTTTCTCACTTGTTTTTTCTATAATAAAGAAAAGAAAGGAGTTACGATGTTTACCAATTCATTTCAAGAACTCGTACAAGATTTTACCCCCGTTTCAGTAGAAGAAGCGGAACACCTGCTTTTGCAAGAAGGGACGATTCTCTTTCTAGGGCGTGCAACCTGTCCCTATTGCCAACGTTTTGTACCCAAACTCCACAGCGTAGCAAAATCAGCTGGATTAACGGTGTATGTTATAGATAGTACCAATCCAGACCCTAGACTACAGGCACTTCGCCAGCACTATCAGGCAGCTACTGTTCCAGCCCTCTTATACACAGGACCAACGGGCGTTCAGGTTCGTTGCGACAGCTCCATGACAGAAGACGAAATCCGTCAATTCCTAACAGCCTAGTCCACATCAACAAGCAAACGGATACCTGTCAACTCACCTCAGTGAACGTTGGTTTCCTAGCCTAATGTTGAATTTCATTGAACAAGCAGAAATAGATCCCTATAGCCACACCTAGCTGCAGCTCTCCTGCGGAAACAGGTGTGGCTTTATAATAGTCGATTGAGAAAGGAATAGGACAAGGAAAGGATCTGCAGATAGAACTGGCGTTCATCAAAGCGACAGAACATTACAAATCTTGTATGAAAGCACAGAAAAAGAGAAGAACGGGGGTTCCTCTCTATTTATTTCAGTCTTATTTGCCAAGAGCTGCTGCCATTGTTGCAGCAACTTCTGATTCAAAGTCATTTGCTGCCTTTTCAATTCCTTCACCTACTTCAAAACGAGCAAAGGCTACAACGCTAGCATTTACTGAGTCAAGGTAGGCTTCAACGGTCTTGCTATCATCCATAATGTATACTTGTGCAAGAAGTGTGTAGGCTTGGTCAACTTTGGTGTTGTCAAGCATGAAGCGGTCCATTTTACCTGGAAGAATCTTATCCCAGATTTTTTCTGGTTTGCCTTCTGCTGCCAATTCTGCCTTGATGTCTGCCTCTGCTTGGGCAATCACATCGTCAGACAATTGTGCTTTTGATCCATATTTCAAGAATGGTAGGGCTGGTTTGCCAACCATTGCACGGCTTTCGTTGTCTTGCTCAATCTTGTGGTTTAATTGTGCCAATTCATCTTTCACGAATTGCTCGTCCAATTCTTTGTAAGAAAGAACAGTTGGTTTCATTGCAGCGATGTGCATAGACACTTGTTTTGCAAGGGCTTCATCACCACCTTCGATAACAGAGATAACTCCGATACGGCCACCATTGTGTTGGTAAGCACCAAATGCTTGGGCATCTGTTTTTTCAATCAAGGCAAAGCGACGGAATGAGATTTTTTCTCCGATAGTTGCAGTTGCATTTACGTAAGCTGCTTCAAGCGTTTCACCTGAAGGCATTGTAAGAGCTAGTGCTTCATCATTGTTAGCTGGTTTGCCTTCTGCGATTACTTTTGCTGTTTCATTTACCAATTCAACGAATTGAGCATTTTTTGCAACGAAGTCTGTTTCAGCGTTAACCTCAACAACTGCTGCTACGTTTCCGTCCACATAAACACCAGTCAAACCTTCTGCTGCAACACGATCCGCTTTCTTAGCTGCTTTTGCCATTCCTTTTTCACGAAGCAATTCAATCGCTTTTTCGATGTCACCATCTACTTCAACAAGGGCTTTCTTAGCGTCCATGACACCAGCACCAGATTTTTCGCGCAATTCTTTTACAAGTTTAGCGGTAATTTCTGCCATAGTATGTATGTCTCCTATTTCAATATTGAATAAAAAGGGGAGGGCTGAGCCCTGCCCCTTAGGTTGTTTCCAAATAATTAGTTGTTGTCACCTTCTACAACTTCAACGATTTCTTCAATAGATGCTGCTTCTGTTTCAGTAGCTGCCAATTCTGCTTCTACTGATTCAACGCTATCTTCACCTTGACGGCCTTCGATAATCGCATCCGCCATTTTCGCAGTGATCAATTTAACAGCACGGATGGCATCATCGTTTGCTGGGATAATCACATCAATATCATCTGGATCTGTGTTTGTATCGACCATCGCAACAACTGGAATACCCAATTTTTTCGCTTCTTTAACAGCGATTTGCTCTTTATGTGGGTCAACAACAAACATCACATCTGGAATACGTGGCATGTCTGCGATACCGCCCAAGAATTTTTCAAGACGAGCACGTTGTTTGTTCAACAATGCGACCTCTTTCTTAGGAAGAACATCAAATGTTCCCTCTTCTTCCATGCGGTTGATTTCTTTCAAACGCGCGATACGTTTTTGAATCGTTCCCCAGTTTGTAAGAGTTCCACCCAACCAACGGTGGTTAATGAAGTATTGACCTGCGCGGATTGCTTCGTCTTTCACTGCTTCTGCAGCTTGTTTTTTCGTACCAACGAACAAGATAACTGCATCGTTTGCAGCTGCTTCACGGATAAAGTCGTAGGCTTGGTCCGCTAATTTTACAGTTTGTTGAAGGTCGATGACGTGGATACCATTGCGTTCTGTAAAGATGTATTTTGCCATCTTAGGGTTCCAGCGACGAGTTTGGTGACCAAAGTGAACACCAGCCTCAAGAAGTTGTTTCATTGAAATTACTGCCATGAGTAATGTCTCCTTTTTGTTTTTTCTCCTCTCTCAAACGTCAACTTGCAGTCCAACCTTACGGCAACAGGCCCACAATGGATTTGAGATGAGTATTTGTTGCCTCTTGCAACTCTATTATCTTACCAAAATCCCAAGGATTTAGCAAGAGATATGTTGTTAAAAAATCATTCTGGGTGAATTTCCCGCTTGACCAATCGCATTTTTTTCGGTAGAATGTTAATTGTTATGGCGGTATAGCCAAGTGGTAAGGCACGGCTCTGCAAAAGCTTGATCGTCGGTTCAAATCCGTCTACCGCCTTTCAGTACCTGATTTATCAGGATATAACCGAATGAAAAGTCCGATTTTACGGGCTTTTCATCTTTTTGTTCGGATACAGTTGGTGGGCAAACTAAAAGACCTACTTTCCTCTTATTTTTTCAGAACATACAAAAAGCCCGCCCAGTTTCCTAAGCGGATGTAGCTGTATTATTCTAACGTTCTCCTAGAGGGAGATACGGTTGCCATTCACCCTTTTGTCGGGGGTTCTATGTCGGCTTCTTTGTTTAGCACACCTAAAAAGACAAGGGTACTAAAAATGATACAGGCCGTTTGCTCTATTTGATTCAAAGCACGACTAATCTCAATATTGAAATAACCAACCAAGATATTGTCAACTAGCATGAGTAATAGGGACATGAGACCAATCCAAAACATCTGACGCCTGAAACGGATTTTTAATCGATTCATAAACTACCTCCTCGCTTTTTATAAAAATACATTTTATCACATAATAATACATTAACAAAATAAAAAGCACCAACGCGATTGCTGGTGGTAGGCGGGAGAAACCATTTTTTAGAATCTAGATGTTCGAGGAGCTAGTCTACTCAAGAGCGAGTAGCAATACTCCCCCTACTTCTCTACCCCCACCTCTCCTAGCTCTTTCATGGTTTGCGTCAAGTCACGGTAGCGTACGATTAGATTGTAGACAGCATCTTGGGACAGGACACCTCGCGAGAAACTCTGCGGAATTTTCCCCGCCTCATCCATCTCGTAATGGCGCAGCCAGTCGCTACTCTCATAATAGGCAAACAAGGTCATCAGGGAGGGGAGAAAGTGTTCAAAGTCACCCAGTGCGACTTCTAAGACCTTGACAATCGTTTCTGCCTGATTCAAGATTTCATCCATTTCTTGGATTTGTTTCATATCGTTCATGGTCTTAGTATAACAAAAACACTAGCGGATTTGCTAGTGTTTTTAAGGAGATTATGAAAAATATTTAGGATTGACTATAGTATAGCCTCTTTTAGCTCAAATGAAATCAGTCTGTAGACCGATATTTCATATTTATCATAAGATACTCAGCAACATAAACACCAAAAATAAAGCAGACAGGATGAGCAGGGGGCGTTTCAGTTTTTGGAGAATCGCAACGTACTCACGGATAAAGGCGCTCGGTAGGTAGTAGGAAGCCGTCTGACAGCCCAAGCCTGCCCCTCTCATCTTTAGTTTTTTTGCATAGAAACTCGTCCGCAAGACGTGGTAGTCATTGGTCACAAAAAGGTAATAAGGATTGTCCCCTTTATCTGTCAATTGTTTGGAAAAAAGGAGATTTTCATAGGTGGTTCGTGATGTATCTTCCAGAATCATGACCTCATCTGGAATCCCCTTCTCACGGAGATATCTAGCAATGGCTGCGGCTTCTGAGACCTTCTCATCTAGTCCTTGACCGCCACTTGGAATCAATTTTACAGACGGATTTTTAGCCTTATGAAAGGCTTCAATCGCCTTATCAATCCGTTTAGCAAGAAGCGGCGTCACAGTCTCTCCATTTAACAAGCCTGCACCATGAATAATAATATAGTCATAATTCCGTTTCTTAGGCAATATGTGGTACAAGATGGAATAGAGGAAAAAGGCGACAAAGATTCCCGCAAAGAGGATGAAAAGAAAATTCATGTAGATGAAGCAGTAATAGATAAAAGGAGCATGTCGCGCAAGGAAGGGAGCATACTGGATTCCTAAAAATGCCAATCCTATGTAACTCAGGAGGCTGAAGCCCAAAAGGAGCGACAGACTATTCCCAAGGGACTTCCCCTCCTTTTTCAAGATGATAAAGCCGTTGAGGAAAAGAAAGACACCAACTAGGATAATCACAAAGGGCACTGACAGAAAGACCATGAGCAACAAGAGATAGATCGCGTCTGAATGGGCAAAGGCCAGCTCTAGGGCTGAAAGATACAGAAAACCCAAAGCAAACAGGAATAAAAAGGCATTGAGAAGATTTCTCGGTTCTCGCCAAAAGCTAATGACAAAAGCCAGTACAAACATTACAGTTAAGAAATAGAGTGGCATAAAATTTCCTTCATACATTTTTAACGATAAAAAAGAGAGAACAAATTCTCCCTTTTGATCCGACTACAATTCTGCAATCTGGCTCAAGTTTACTTCGGCAATAGTGTCATTTCCAAACATGGAGATGACCATTTTCACCTTGTTGTTATCAATTTCGGTAATCTTACCTGTGTAGTCAGTAAAGGCACCATCGATGATGCGCACGGTGTCTCCGACCTTGACATCCATGTCAAATTCTTGAACAGTTTGGCCCATAGATACCAAGATTTGACGAATTTCTTCTTCCAAGAGCGGTGTTGGTTTTGAACGGTTCCCGTGCGAGCCGACAAATCCTGTCACGTTCGGGGTATTCCGCACAACAAACCAAGCTTCGTCCGTCATGACCATTTCGACCAGGACATAACCCGGGAAGCGGTTTTCTTCTACTTCTTTGAACTCACCATTTTTCTCTACTTGGACGGTCTGAGTAGGGATTTCTACGCGGAGGATATTTTCCAACATATTGTAGGTATGGGCGCGTTGCAACAGGTTTTCCTTGACCTTGTTCTCATATCCAGAATAAGTTTGAAGGACAAACCAGCCTTTATCAAAACTATCTAACATAGCTTTCTTCCTTTCATAATAAAAAAGCCCGGAGGCTTTTCCCTTTTCTTCATTATAGCATGGCGATTTTCGTCTTGCAAGTATTTGCTAGAAAAGATTGATAAGGCTGATAATGCCTTTAGACAAGATCAAGTCAAAAAGATAAATAATTGCTACGAAAAAGATTGTGTATTGAATAACAGACACAAAATCTCTCCAGCTTTGCTTTTTGGTTGGCCAGGCTGTTCCTTTTAAAATCTGTATCGTATCGCTTAAAAATTTCACAACAAACTCCTATCTAGTTTCTTTGTGGACGGTGTACTGTCCACAGTGTTTACAATATTTATTTACTTCTAATCGTGTCGGCTTAGGATTGCTTGAAAGTTTAATCGAATAGTTTCGCGATCCACAAACTGCACACGCTAGGCTTGCTTTTTTCAGTGCCATAAAGCCCTCCATCTTTGCTATTTTATCATGTTTTCTAGAATTTGGCAACTACTCAAACCAACTCTTGAATTTATCCCAAAGGCTTTTAGCCCGTTGTGGAAGTTTGGCATCAATAATCTCTTGCTTGGTTTGGTCAATCAAACTCTGAGCCCGGTCCTTGATATCCTTGATTTGGTCTTGGTAATTGCCTGCACTTGGTGTTGGTGCAGGTTGAGCTGGTGACTCAATTCCATTTTGAACATAGGCATTTTCCACTGTAAAGTCTGTTCCAGCTGTATTTGGTAAGATGGATGCAACAACCGTTTGAAAGACACTAGGTGCCATCCAGGAATTCGTACCATCGATGTAATGTTGCTCATCTGTCTTTTCAAATCCGACCCATTGGCTGATGACCAAGTCTGGTGTATAGCCAATAATCCATTGATCATTGGTCAAATTAGAATTAAAGTTGGTCTCTGTTGTCCCTGTTTTCCCAGCCAGTGCATAGCCATAAACAGCCGCATTAGCTCCTGTACCATTGGTAAAGGTGCCAAGCATCATCGAGGTCATCTTATCTGCCACAGCCTTGTCCATGACACGACTTGTTTCTTCCTTGTGCTGGACCAGCACTTTTCCACCTGCGGTCTCAATCCGCGTAATCAAATGACTGTCTTTCATTACCCCAGCATTGGCAAAAGCAGAGTAGGCCTGAGCCATTTCAAGGGGATTGGTGGATACACCGCTTCCGATTGCCACTCCTAATACTGGCTCCACCTTGTCCATATTGAGGCCGAATTTCTTGCCGTATTCAAAGGCCTTATTCATCCCCAAAGTGTTAACCGTTGCGACCGCAGGTAGATTGTAAGACACTGCTAAGGCTTGATACATCGGAACCGTGTCGGACGTTGAATAGTCAAAATTATGCAGCGTATAGGTCCCGTAGGTCTCAGTATGATTGTCTAGCTCCTTGTTCATCGACCAGCCTGCTGCAATGGCGGGCGTATAGGCCACTAAAGGTTTAATGGCAGAACCTGGGCTACGCTGAGATTGAGTAGCAAAGTTAAAGCTGCGGAAGGTCGGATTCTCTGAGCTATTGACCCGCCCTACAAGCGCACGAATACCACCTGTTTTTGGATCCATCGCAACACTTGCAGATTGGGCATAGGAGCCGTCATAGTTCGAGGTCGGAAAAAGCGATTCGTTGTCATAAATCAGCTGCATGCTGGCCTGAGAATTTTGATCCAACTCCGTGTAAATACGATAGCCGTTGTTGATGATATCACTTTCTTTCAGACCATATCGGTCAATGGCTTCTGCCATGACAGCGTCAAAATAAGACGGATAGCTATAGTTGCTCTGCTTCCCTCCATAGGTATCCTGTAATTGACTCGCCAAGTCAATCTGAGCATCGGCATCTGCGGTCGCCTGATCTAGGTAGCCTGCATCTACCATGGCCTGTAGCACCGTATTTCTTCGATTGGTCGCATATTCAAGGGAATAATAAGGATTGTAAATCTCAGGACCTTTGAGCATCCCTGCAATCACCGCTGCCTGCTCAACCGTCAGTTGGCTCGCTGAGATCCCAAAATATTTCTGACTCGCATCTTCAACGCCCCAAACACCATTTCCAAAATAAGCATTGTTGAGATACATGGTCAGAATCTCTTCCTTGCTGTATTTTTTATTGATTTCAAGGGCTAGGAAATATTCTCTGGCCTTTCGGCTGATGGTCTGGTCTTGGGTCAGAAAGGCATTTTTAGCCAACTGCTGGGTAATGGTCGAGCCACCACCAGAGCGTCCCAAGGTTAGGATAGCCAGAATGGTTCGCTTGTAGTTGATCCCAGAATTTTTATAAAAAGTGCGGTCTTCCGTAGCTATAACGGCCTGCTGTAAGTTGGGACTAATCGCATCTAGCTCGACATAGGTTCCCTTTTGACCAGAAAGGGCTCCTGCTTCATTGCCGTCCTTGTCATAGATAACTGTGGTTGCTTTTAAGGCAGCCTGTAAATCCCCAACATTGGCGGTCTTAGCAAGAAAAAAGAGATACCCTCCTACGGTCAAAACCAGTAACCCCATCAAAATCAAGGCAATCTTGGTCAACTGATATCTTCTCCAAAACTTGCGAATAGGCTCAGGAATGCGGGATTTCTTCTTGGACTTCGCTTCGTGGTCGGTAGGCTTGCGCCGACTGCGGCGCATCTGACGGCCTTCTGCAACTAGATCTTCATCTTCTCTTCCATCGTATTGGTCCATAATCCTCTCTCTTTCTATTTAATTTTGTACCATTATACTACATTTTGCGCCATTCGACCCGATAGAACCTTCAAAACGGATTGTAGGAGCTAGAAAAGCCTTTCGATTTATAACAGCCCAAAAAGAAAGCGCCAACAAGAACGAAAACTCCCCATGTATCACCCTTTCAAAAAATCCGCCAAGAATACCGTGAAACTCGTGAAAGTCAAACAAAGATTTTTTAGAATGGTTTCTCAAGCGCCATCTCTCTAGTAAAGGAAAGATTATCCTAATGCTTCTTGTCTGGCTTGCTTGGACGTAAATGTGGGCTTATCCTGCCCTCTTTGTCTACCTGTCCGAAGGTATTGTCGTCCTGTATCTCCTCTACTGTTTTGATTTTTTAGTGACCTATCGTAACCATCGCAAATGACATTGTCATTTGTCAGAACATAGATAAACCCAAGAACTATTTAAACAAGTAAAAAAGCTCTGCTCACTCAACATTTCATTTCCGCGAGCGGGGCGATCCCCAACAGATACTTTACGCTGTGGTAAAAGTAGCATCATAACTAGTGGTGACGCTACTCGGAAATGTTGAGACCTTAGGGTCATCATTTAGGTATGGAATTCCGTAGGAAGTCGCTACCGTCCGCACTACCTAAGAAAAGGAGAGTATAAGAACTTTTTCTTCAAGCTGGCAAATGGCATTGTCATTTGTTTTTTCATTTGAGCGATAGCGCATAGATTGTGGTAGAATAGAAATATTCTGATTGAAAAGAGGCATTTGAATGACGGAACTGTATGATATTACGATTATTGGAGGTGGCCCTGCAGGCCTATTTACCGCCTTTTATACGCATTTACGCCAAGCTAAGGTGAAAATCATTGACTCCCTTCCTCAACTGGGTGGGCAGCCTGCTATTTTATATCCTGAAAAGACGATTTTGGACATCCCAGCCTTTCCTCGCTTGACAGGTCAGGAATTAACAGACAATCTCCTTGCTCAGCTCGAACCCTTTGAGACCAGTATTTGCCTCAACGAAACCGTAACGGCTATTTCACAAGGTGAGCATTTCACCATTACCACTTCAAAAGAAGAGCATGCCTCAAAGGCTATTATTATCGCTATGGGAGGCGGTGCTTTCAAACCGCGCCCGCTTGAGATTGCAGGGGCAGATGCATTTGAAAATATCCATTACCATGTAGCCAATATCCAGCAATATGTAGGACAACATGTAGTGGTCCTAGGCGGCGGAGATTCTGCAGTGGACTGGTCACTAGCCTTTGAGCCAATCGCTGAAAGCACTCAGATTGTACACCGGAGGGATCACTTCCGCGCTATGGAACATAGTGTCGAAGCCCTTAAAGCATCGAGCGTTACGCTCCATACTCCTTACAGTCCTAAAGCTCTCCAAGGAGAAAATGGACGCGCGACAGCAATTGAATTGACCAAGGTCAAAAGTGATGAAGAGCTGACACTCCCCTTTGATCATCTCTTTGTCAACTACGGCTTCAAGTCTTCTATTGGAACATTAAAAGAATGGGGACTAGAACTGGGGCGCAACCGCATACTCGTCAATAGCAAGCAAGAGACCTCTATCCCTGGTATCTATGCGGTCGGTGACTGTTGTTCTTACGAGGGAAAAGTGGACTTGATTGCAACGGGTCTGGGTGAAGCGCCGACTGCTGTTAACAACGCCATGCATTTTATCAATCCAGCTGAAAAGGTGCAACCAAAGCACTCTTCAAGTTTGTAAGCCTATGAAATATACCATTACCATTCCTGCTCAATTTCCCGCTATGACGGTAAAGGAAGCCTTAGAAGATTACTTCTTGATTCCGCGCAAAGTTCGCCACTTCCTGCGCACCAAAAAACATGTCCGCGTAAACGAGCAAGCCATCAACTGGCAGAGCTCAATTACGGCAGGTGACCAGCTAGAACTCATTTTTGACGAGGAAGATTATCCCGAAAAAGCCATTCCTTGGGGGAAAAGTGAATTAGTTGATGTTCTCTATGAGGATGAGCACCTAATTGTGGTCAACAAGCCTGAAGGCATGAAGACCCACGGCAATGACCCGACTGAAATCGCCCTGCTCAATCATGTATCCGCTTATGTCCAGCAAACCTGCTATGTCGTGCATCGTCTCGATATGGAGACCAGCGGTGCGATTGTATTTGCCAAAAATCCTTTTATCCTACCGATTCTCAATCGACTCTTGGAAGACAAGGTGATTTTTCGTGAATATCTGGCCCTCTGCCAAGGGCGATTCCCAGAAAACACACGGACCATAACAGATAAAGTCGGACGCCACCGCCATGACAGACGCAAACGAGTGGTAGACCCGCAAAAAGGGCAGCCAGCCCTTACTCATGTCACTCGATTAAAAACACTGGGAAAAACGAGCCTTGTTGCCTGCCAGTTAGAAACGGGACGAACACATCAAATCAGAGTCCATCTCTCTCATCACGGATATGCCATTATCGGAGATCCTCTCTACAGCACGATTCCTGCTAGTAGGCTCATGCTCCACGCCCACAAACTCACCTTTACTCACCCTTTTACCCTTAAAACCATTTCTGTTCAGGCGACTTCAAACAGTTTCCAAGAGGAATTGAACAACAAAGCTGAGGGGCAAATCGACACGTTCGATTTCCTTTAAGAAAAATTTAAGCTTGTAGCGCTATACTGTACCTATCCTAAAAATTTTTCTTTTTCATCAATCTCCTCAAACATCCTGAGACTGTTCAGGATGTTTGTTTTTCTCTCTAAACAGCTAACCTCTTGCTTCCATGCTTTCACACCTTTGTGATATAATAAGAAGATGAACAATCTTGTGATAACTGTAGATAAGAGACAGAAAGAGAAAATCAAGGCCTACTATACTGCCTACCAACAGCCGAATAACAATCCCTATGTGGAAGCTTTTTTCAAGACAGACGGTGTCATTATCACCCTTTATCGGTCAGGAAAGGTTATGTTTCAGGGAGAACACGCTAATCTCCATGCTCAGAAATGGGGATATCAAGCAGACAGTCTACACCCGCAGCAAGCCTTGTCCCAGCAGATAGCCATGATTGGAACAGATGAGGTGGGGAACGGTTCTTATTTTGGTGGACTTGCGGTCGTTGCGAGTTTCGTCACTCCAAGCGACCATGCCTTTCTCAAGTCGTTAGGTGTTGATGATTCCAAACGATTGACAGATCAAAAAATCTGCCAAATCGCACCCTTATTAAAAGAGAAAATTCCGCACCAGTCTCTGCTCCTTACCCCTCAGAAATACAACGAGGTCATTGACAGAGGCTACAATGCAGTCTCTGTCAAGGTGGCGTTGCATAATCAGGCGATTTTCCTGCTTTTGCAAAAGGGGGAGGCACCAGAGCAGATTGTCATCGATGCCTTTACTAGTAGCACGAACTACAATCGCTATCTGGCTCAAGAAGCCAATCGCTTTCCAAACCCTGTCGTATTAGAAGAAAAGGCAGAAGGAAAATACCTAGCAGTCGCCGTGTCATCCATTATCGCACGTGCCATGTTTTTGGAAAATTTAGCCCAATTAAGCCACGAAATCGGGTATGCCCTACCCTCTGGCGCTGGGAAAAAGTCTGATTACGTCGCGCGCGACATCCTTGCCCAATACGGCATGGCAGGACTAGAAAAAACGGCCAAACTGCACTTTGCCAATACCCAAAAGGCACAAGCGCTTTTATCACATCGTAAATGAGGTTTTATCAATGAAATATTTTTTGAAAGAATGGGGTGTCTTTTCCTTTATTCTCGTACTGATTCTGCTTTCCAGATTATTTATCTGGAGTTTGGTGAGCGTTGAAGGGCATTCAATGGATCCTACCTTGCGCGACAAGGATGCACTAATCATGCTAAAAATTGGAAAAATTGACCGATTTGACATCGTAGTCGCAAGCGAGATAGATGATGCTGGTAAAGAAAAATTGATTGTAAAACGCCTCATCGGACTGCCTGGCGACACTATCCACTATGAAAATGACACTCTCTACATCAATGGCCAGGAAGTTAAAGAAGAATATCTGGAAGAGTATAAGGCAGCATTTGCCAAAGACAAGCTCCAATCCACCTATTCTTATAATCCAAACTTTCAGGCGATTGCGCAAGACGCATCAGCTTTCACATTAGACGCACAAAGGAACTCTACTTTCACCGTCGAAATCCCCGAGGGACAATACTATCTTCTAGGAGACGATCGCCTCGTATCAGCAGATAGCCGTAAGGTCGGAACCTTTAGAAAAACGGCCATCAAGGGAAAAATCATCTCCCGTGTCTACCCATTTAATCGTATCCAAGGCTTTTAAAATCAATCACAGGCTTATCAAGCGCATATCCAGCACTAATTCGCACCTGGAGAGCGAGTGGCTTGTGATTTTTCAATAGCTTATAGAACTAGGAACTGATATGAGTGAAGTTTATTTTACAGGAACCATCGACCGCATTATCTTTGAAAATCCGTCCAATTTTTATAAGATTTTACTCCTTGAGATTGAGGATACCAATAGTGACTATGATGACTATGAAATCATCGTGACAGGAACTATTGCTGATGTCATTGAGGGAGAGGACTATCAATTTTATGGCCACTTGGTCACCCACCCCAAATACGGTCAACAACTACAAATCACGCGCTATGAACGCACCAAACCAACCTCTGCTGGCTTGGTCAAGTATTTTTCTAGCAATCAATTTAAGGGAATTGGGCGCAAAACTGCCGAGAAAATTGTTGAACTCTACGGCGAAAATACCATCGACCACATCTTAGCTCAACCTGAAAAGCTGACGCAAATCACAGGACTTTCTGCTAAAAATCGTCAGGCCTTTATCGAGAAACTGCGTTTCAACTACAGGACAGAGGTCACTCTGGCAAAGCTGGCTGAATACGGCATCCCCAACAAACTCGCCTTTCAAATCCAAGACCAGTACAAGGAAAAAACGCTGGACATCATCCAAGAGAATCCCTATCAACTGGTGGAAGATGTTCAAGGGTTGGGCTTTACCATCGCCGATAAGATTGCAGAAAACCTAGGGATTGCAAGCGACTCACCACAGCGTTTTCGGGCTGCCATGCTCTTTAGTCTGATTCACCAGTCCATGGAGACAGGCGACACCTATGTCGAAGCCCGTGACCTACTTGCGCACACCATAGAAGTACTGGAAACAGCCCGCAGAGTGGAGCTAGACCCTGCCCTTGTCGCACAGGAATTGACAGGCTTGATTCAGGAGGGGAAGGTACAGCAGATTGACACCAAAATCTTTGACAACTCCCTCTTTTTTGCAGAGCAAGGCATCCATAAGCAGATCACGCGCCTATTAGACAAGCAAGAGGTTCACACCTTTCCTACTGAAAAGATTGATGAAGCCATCGCAGAAGTCGAGCAACTCTCTGGCTTTTGCTACGATACGATTCAAAGACAGGCCATTCACCAAGCCCTCAACAATCCCCTTTTTATCCTAACTGGAGGACCTGGAACTGGTAAAACAACGGTCATCAATGGTATCATTTCCATCTACGCTATGCTCCATGGAATCAATCTGACCAAGGTGATGGGAGATTGCCCGATTTTACTAGCTGCGCCAACGGGTCGAGCGGCTAGACGGATGAATGAGTTAACAGGACTTCCAAGTGCGACCATCCACAGGCATCTGGGCTTGACCGAAGGACAAGAAGAAAGCTACCGCGATGACTATCTGGATGCTGAATTTATCATCATTGACGAATTTTCCATGGTGGACACCTGGCTAGCAAACCAACTCTTTCAGCACATTTCATCAACTACTCAGGTTCTCATCGTGGGTGATGCCGAACAGCTCCCGTCTGTCAGCCCCGGTCAAGTCCTTGCAGACCTACTGAAAATCCCTCGCATTCCAAGCATTACCTTGGAAAAAATCTTCCGCCAATCCGATGATTCGACCATTGTGACCTTAGCCAACTATATCCGTCAAGGGCATCTGCCCCCTGATTTCCGGGAGAAAAAGGCTGACCGTTCCTACTTTGAAGCGCAGAATGAACAGATTCCTGCCCTCATCGACAGAATTGTCAGCGCAGCCATTCAATCAGGAATCAAGGCACAGGAAGTCCAAATCCTTGCTCCCATGTATCGAGGACCAGCAGGGATTGACCAGCTCAATATCACGACTCAAGCCCTCCTCAATCCGCTCGCAGAAGGCCAACTGGAATTTCTCCAAAATGATATCCACTTCCGCCAAGGAGATCGCGTCATTCACTTGGTCAACGACACCGAAGCCAATGTCTTTAACGGAGATTTGGGCTATATTACAGACCTTCTACCTGCCAAGTACACCGATTCCAAACAAGACGAAATCACAATGAACTTTGACGGGAGCGAAATCGTCTACCCCCGCAACGAGTGGTACAAAATCACCCTGGCCTATGCCATGTCGATTCACAAATCACAGGGGAGCGAGTTTCAGGTGGTCATTCTGCCCATTACACGGACCAGCTACCGCATGCTCCAACGAAACTTGCTCTATACAGCCATTACCCGTTCAAAGAGCAAGCTCATCCTCTTGGGAGATTACAGCGCCTTTGACTACGCTGTAAAAAATGCAGGTACTGTTCGCAAAACCTACCTCAGAGAACGCTTTGAAACGGAGCAGGCTGAGCTAACACTGGAAACTCCGACCATGGAGACTACCAGTCCAGAAGAAACGCCACCTCAGTCCTACCTTCTCAGTGAGGAAAATATCCTAACGATTAATCCCATGATTGGGATTACAAAGGAAGATATAGAAGCATTTTTTAAGAATAATTAGCACAAACAAACTGGAGAAATACTTCTCCAGTTTGTTTGATTGTCATCCCCCATTTTCAAAGAAAATCAAAAAATAGCCGAATGTTATAAAATAAAGACCTTCTTAGATAGTGAAGAAGGTCCTTTTAAATCAACTTAAGCTCCGATAACGAGATAGCCCAACATCAGTGTGATATAGAATGCAAAAATCAAGCATATCCCGAAAATAAGGTATTTGATATTTCTAAAAAAAGCGGATAACACAATGAATAGGCCACCAATAATTGGGAATATATCAAGTAACATTTTATTTCTGATAACGTAATCTCTCCCAGATATTGACTTGGAAGAAATAGTAGAGAAATCCAAATGAATAGTATCACTCCAATAATGTGATTACTATATGTATTTCCGATTTTATATATCACTTTTAAAGAATTTTTCATCACTCTATTAAACTCCTTTTCAAACAAGTTAGGCTGATATTTCTTATTCTCAATATAGCACTACAGTTTTCAAAAAACAAGTCTGTTTTTTGAAAAATAGTGATGTTACAATAAAATAGTTAGGCTAAAATGTATAAAAATAAATCCTACATCATTTAAAGGTCACAGCCTTTCCCTCGTAACAGATACCTGACCTTTTATGCCATAACCTTCCGTGAAAGTAGGTGGCTTATACACCAAATCGACTATCAGCTATTTCCCTCTAGTAGCGCCTAAAGACGTTCGCTGGTAAATGCCATGATTACTTGACGAACGCCCGTAACAACGGGCTTTTATAGTGGATTGAGAAAGGAATAGGACAAGAAAAGGAGTTGCAGATAGAACTGGCGTTCATCAAAGCGACTGAACGATGTCCTAACCTTTATTCAATTCACTATATCTTGTTCTAAAACTGCCGCCTGAAATAGATTTTCTTTCAACAAAAGGAAATGAGTAAATGGAGGCCCCCTATAAATTCTCTTTTTTCGCAAAAATTCTATTGACATTTCCAAACGATAGGTGTATATTTAATATATATCATATTTTGATATATAAATAATCACAACCTATTCTCAGCGTCTACCACAAAGAAAAGGAGGTCTTGAGATGTACTTTCCCGTACCCGCTGTACTGACAGAATTTCTCATCCTAGCGATTCTAGAGTCCAATGATTCCTACGGTTATGAGATTAGCCAGACCATTAAACTGATTGCCAACATCAAAGAGTCAGCCCTCTATCCCATTTTAAAGAAAATGGAACAAAATGATTACTTGGCGACCTATTCCCGAGAATACCAAGGTCGTACTCGGAAATACTATGGCTTGACCCAATTGGGACACGAGCATCTCATCAATCTCAAGGAAGATTGGGATACCTACACATCAACTATCAATGGCATCATAGAAGGGAGCATTCGTCATGACAAGAACTGAATACATGGAGCAGTTGGAAAAACACCTGAAAAAACTGCCCCACAAAGAATACCAGGAGGCCGTCAATTATTTTAAAGAATACTTTGATGATGCGGGCCCAGAAGGAGAAGCTGCCTTGATTGAAGAATTAGGATCACCCAAGGAAGCTGCTAGCGACATTATCAACAATATCCTCGACCGCCATATCGAAGAAGAAATGACAGCCGAGCGAAAAAATAAGACTAAGACCATCTGGCTCGCTCTGCTTGCACTCTTATCACTTCCGATTGCCATTCCGCTCTTGCTATGCTTGATTGGAGTGCTCCTTCTCATCATAGCAGGAGTTGCAGGATTAATTCTTTCAGCCTTTCTTTTGGGACTCGGTCTCATCGTGACAGGTGGCTACTTTATCTGGGAAGCCTTTACCCTCTTTAGCCAGTCCCTTCCAGCCTTTCTCATGGGATTTGGTACTGGGATTGGTCTCATCGGTGGCGCTACCATTCTCTATGTGGTGACCGGCCTCTTTGCCTACTGGTCAGGTCGCCTAGTCAAGACCCTCTTTCAATGGATTCTTAAGCGAGGTAAAACAGCATGAAAAAGAAAGTTACCATCACCTTACTAACTGGTTTTGTCGCCTTGATTTCTGGCCTGATTCTCTGCGGTGTCGGCTATTTTCTAGGTGGCATTGAGGACATCGAAACCATAGCCACTCCTGTCTTAACAGAAGAAACCTATCAGGATATTCGAGAAATCAACCTCAATTTCCAAGCACGAGAGGTACGAGTTGAGCAATCACCCGACGACAAATTCCATGTCCGCTATGCCAATTTCGATAATTTTCGCTATCATCACCTCTCCCTCCACCAAGAGAAGCAGACCCTCACCGTTGAAGGGAACAATTCCACATTTCACATACAAGGAATCATGCAATTCCTAGGGCAGGAATTAGCCATTCAGCGCAATCGAGAACTTCAAGAATTGGTGATTACAGTTCCCAAAGGAAAAACCATTGAAAGACTTTCTGGCGCAACCTATTTCTATCCCACTTCTCTCTCCCTAAACAATGTTCACATCAAACACTTGGACTGGGGTGGTTATATCAATGGGGACAATGTGACAATGGAAGGCGGAACCATCAGTGTAGCTAATAGCCTTTATTTCGCTAACTCTCATTTGAAAAACACGACGATTGATGCGCCCATCGAGACACAGTCCTACCAAACAAGTACCCTCGAAAATGTCACGATTCAACGGGCCAACTCCATCCACCTACATGATACAACGATTCTCGGCACCACCAAGATGGAGGCAACTAGTTCCTACCATATATACATCAACGTCAACCTATCTGAAAAGAGCCAAAAAGATACCCAGCTAGATTTGACAGTAACCTATGATTGGGATCAACTGCGCGAACACTATTACTATCCGGAATATGTCGAGCCAGAAACAGATGAAGCAACCCAAGCGCAAGAAGAGTTCCGCAAAGAACATCTGGAGCAGATGGGCATCAAGGCCGGTAGCGAGTACAAGGACGTCAAAATCGAAGAAGACAAAGACGGTGCCAAGGCAAGCTATACTCCCAAAGACGCAACCAATAAACTGATTATCCGCACAACCAATAAACAAATCAACCTTGGAGCAGTGAAGTTGAGTCATTAAAAGCAAGAAAAAACAACGAGTCTAAGACAAAAAGTCTAAGCCTAAATATAAAAAACGAGCAAAACTAGTTTTCTGACACTAAGAATTCTGTTTTGTTCGCTTTTTGTTCTAATTTATCACTTTAAAGATTTGATGATAAAGAATCTCAAAAATCAAAATCATAGTTTGTCCTAGACTCTTTCTTTTTCACCACTTTACACAATCTTTTCAAAAACCATCGTAGCTTGAATGCGGTCACCTCCGCCCAAGCCTTTGCTTCCACCATTAGCTGTTGTAATAGTGTGAAGTCGATAGCCTTTCTGAACCTGTTGATTGATGACACGCTCTAGTTCCGTTAGATTGCCAGACCCTGTGCCCCAAAACTTCTCTTTCAATGTCACCTGAAGGACTACGTAATGTAGATTTTCCACACCAGAAGCTACTGAAAAAGAGCTTTCTTCTTTCATCGTATCAAAAAATCCCATCGTCTACTCCTTTTCTTACACTTCCTCAACGGTCACTTTTTCAAGCAAGTCTTGGTACTGGTTCTTATCCACCTCTGGGAAATACTGCAAGCAGTTGGCTGCAGAAAAGGCTGCCGCTTCACGCAAGTAGAGTTCAGGCACTTCTTGTCGGCTCAACCCCTTAACCAAGACTCCCAAGTAAAAGTCACCTGAAGCAATCGGATTGAGCGCCTCAACCTGCAGAGGGGCTACTCGGAAAAAGCGTTGCCCAATTTTTGCCAAGCTCCCTTTAGCTCCCATGGTCACAATCATATTCTCATGAGGCGTTTTTCCTTTTAAAATCGCTAAAATTTGCTCTGGACTATCCTCGTCCAATTCTGGATAAATGTCTTTCAACTCCTCATTGTTAATCTTGACCAAACTCGGCTGGGATTGATAGGCTGCACGCAAGGCTGCGCCACTCGTATCCACAATAGTATGTACTCCCGGGTGACGGTTGATCAATTGCTGGATGTAGTCATCTGGCATTCCCTTCATCAGACTACCCGAAAAAACCAACCAGTCTCCGTCTGACAAACTATCTTCCAACTGGCTAGTGAATTGTGCTAGCAGGTCTTCCGTCAAGTCCAAGCCTTTCTCATAAAACAAGGTCACATCGCCTGTCTCTGTTTCGACATAAATGTTACAGGTACGGGTATTTTGCGAGTTTTCCACAACCTGCAAGGCATTGCCCTTATCCGCATTTAAGTCCTGAATATACTGGCCAATACGACCTCCCAAAATGGTGTGAATGACGTAGTCAGACTCACCATTTTCCTTGAGCGCATAAGCGACATTAAAACTTTTCCCACCAGGATACTCCCTTACCTCTCTCGGACGAAGAGGGATATTTTTTTCAATCTGCCCTACTAAAAGCGTTCTGTCTAAAGCAGGGTTGGGACACACTAAATGAATCATGATACAAAGGCCTCCTTAGGTGTTTTTTTTTTTATTGTACCACCTTTTTTATTATTTGTATATATTTATCTATATATATTATTACACTGACTTAAGAATTCTGTTATTGATAGAATCCCCTCACAGACCATCCGTTTTCTCTTCTTTCCAATGACTACTGTTCAAAATTCGTTAGCGTGACCCCGAGCAAGCGAATACCCTTGTGCCACTCTGCCACCTGCTCCAAGATTTCTTCGACCCGCTGCTGGATGAGTTCTGCCTGATCGGTGGCCTCTTCCATACTCACCCGTTTGGTCAAAGTGGTAAAGTCAGCATAGCGAATCTTAAGAACGATGGTGCGTCCTTTTTTCTCGTGGCGTTGCAGGTTTTCAGCTACCCGCTTGGAGAGGCTAGCTAGTTCTTTTTTAGCATCTTCTTCCAGATAGAGAAGTTTCCGATAGGTGCGTTCCTTGCCAATCGACTTGCGGATGCGGTTGACCTTGACAGGTGAATTGGAAATCCCCCGCGCCTTACGGTACAAATCATAGCCAAAGCGCCCGAAGGTATCAATCAAAGTCATCTCTGGAACTTCCAGTAAATCCGATCCCGTATAGACCCCCATATCATGCAGTTTTTCAACGGTCTTCTTGCCAACCCCATGAAATTGCTCCACTGGTAAGTGCGATAAAACATCTATTGCCTCATCTGGTAAAATCACGGTCAACCCGTGGGGTTTTTCCATGTCTGAGGCAATTTTTGCCAAGAATTTATTATAAGACACGCCCGCAGAGGCTGTCAGATGGAGTTCACTCCAGATGTCATACTGAATGAGCTTTGCAATTTTGACGGCCGACTTGATTCCTTTCTTATTTTCCGTTACATCAAGATAGGCTTCATCGATACTCATGGGCTCCACAAGATCTGTATAGCGGTGAAAAATCTTCCGCACCTGCTGACCAACTGCTTGGTATTTTTCATGATTCCCTGAAATGAAAATTGCCTGGGGACAGCGCTCATGGGCTTCCTTGCTACTCATAGCCGAATGCACTCCAAAGACCCTTGCCTCGTAGTTGCAGGTTGAAACAACTCCACGACCACCAGACAAGCGCGGATCCCGCCCAATGATGACAGGCTTACCCTTCAAGCTAGGATTATCCCGCACCTCAATGGCAGCAAAAAAGGCATCCATATCGATATGAATGATTTTTCGTGATGTATCATTGATTAAGGGAAAAATCAGCATCGTTTGACCACCTCTTCCCTCTAGTATAGCTTAACTTTTCCATTTGTGCCAAAAATCGCTACAAGTCTATGAAAATTAATGAAAGAATGTAAGAGAGGTGCAAGTCTTTTCATTGATTTTCAAGAGTTTCTCCCTTGTATAAAGTGGTTGCAAGTGGTATAATAAGAGCATAAAGACGCATTGCGCCTAAATATAAAAGGAGAACCCTCATGTCAACAAAGGTTAAAACCAAAAATGTAACTGAAGACATTTTCGCTCAGGCTTGGGAAGGCTTCAAAGGTGATGACTGGCAAGAAAAAGCTAGCGTAACCCGCTTTGTTCAAGCAAACTACACTCCGTATGACGGAGACGAAAGTTTCCTTGCAGGCCCAACGGAACGCTCTCTTCACATTAAGAAAATCATCGAAGAAACAAAGGCAGGATACGAAGACACTCGTTTCCCAATGGATATTGACCGTGCGACTTCAATCGCTGATATCCCAGCTGGTTTCATCGACAAAGAAAACGAAGTCATCTTCGGTATCCAAAACGATGAATTGTTCAAATTGAACTTCATGCCTCGTGGTGGTATCCGTATGGCTGAAACCACATTGATTGAAAACGGCTATACTCCTGACCCTCTTCTTCATGAAATCTACACCAAGCATGCTACAACTGTAAATGACGGTATCTTCCGTGCCTATACATCTGATATTCGCCGTGCGCGTCACTCTCACCACGTTTCTGGTCTTCCAGATGCTTACTCACGTGGACGTATCATCGGTATGTACGCTCGTCTTGCCCTTTACGGAGCAGACTACCTAATGGAAGAAAAAGTGGCAGACTGGAACTCAATCACCGAAATTGATGAAGAGTCTATCCGTCTTCGCGAAGAAATCAACTTGCAATACCAAGCATTGCAACAAGTTGTTCGCCTAGGTGACCACTATGGTGTTGATGTCCGTCGTCCTGCTTTGAATACAAAAGAAGCCATCCAATGGACAAACATCGCTTTCATGGCAGTATGTCGCGTGATCAACGGTGCTGCAACTTCACTTGGACGTGTACCAATCGTACTTGATATTTATGCAGAACGTGACTTGGCTCGCGGAACATTCACTGAATCAGAAATCCAAGAATTCGTTGATGATTTCGTATTGAAACTCCGTACAGTTAAGTTCGCTCGTACAAAAGCCTTTGATGAAATCTACTCAGGAGACCCAACTTTCCTTACCACTTCTATGGCGGGTATGGGAAATGATGGACGTCACCGTGTTACAAAAATGGACTACCGTTTCTTGAACACACTTGACAACATCGGTAACTCTCCAGAGCCAAACTTGACAGTTCTTTGGTCTGACCAACTTCCATACTCATTCCGTCGCTACTGTATGGCAATGAGCCACAAACACTCTTCTATCCAATACGAAGGGGTTACAACTATGGCGAAAGACGGATATGGTGAAATGAGCTGTATCTCTTGCTGTGTGTCACCACTTGACCCAGAAAGCGAAGACAAACGCCACAACATCCAATACTTTGGAGCACGCGTAAACGTTCTTAAAGCACTTCTTTCAAGCTGGAACAACGGTTATGACGATGTCCACAAAGACTACAAAGTATTTGACTGTGTAGAGCCAAATAACTCTGAAGTCTTTGAATACGACGAAGTGATCGCAAACTTTGAAAAAGCACTTGACTGGTTGACTGATACCTATGTAGATGCGATGAACATCATCCACTACATGACAGACAAGTACAACTACGAAGCTGTTCAAATGGCCTTCTTGCCAACCTTCCTTCGTGCAAACATGGGATTCGGTATCTGTGGATTCGCCAACACTGTTGACTCACTTTCTGCGATTAAATACGCACAAGTAAAACCAATCCGTGACGAAGATGGCTTCATCTACGACTACGAAGTAACTGGTGACTTCCCACGTTACGGTGAAGATGATGACCGTGTAGACGATATCGCGAAATGGCTCATGGAAGCATTCTTCTCTCGCTTGAACAAACATAAATTGTACAAGAACGCAGAAGCAACTGTTTCTATCTTGACCATCACTTCAAACGTTGCTTACTCTAAACAAACAGCGAACTCACCTGTTCACCGTGGAGTATTCCTCAACGAAGATGGCTCTGTCAACACTTCTAAAGTAGAATTCTTCCCACCAGGTGCAAACCCAACTTCTAAATCTCGTGGTGGTTGGTTGCAAAACTTGAACTCATTGTCTAAATTGAACTTCAAACATGCAAATGACGGAATTTCATTGACAACTCAAGTATCACCAAAAGCACTCGGTAAGACATTTGACGAGCAGGTTACTAACTTGGTAACAATCCTTGATGGTTACTTTGAAAATGGTGGACAACACGTTAACTTGAACGTTATGGACCTTCAAGATGTTTATGATAAAATCATGAACGGTGAAGACGTTATTGTACGTATCTCAGGTTACTGTGTAAACACCAAGTACCTCACTAAAGAACAAAAAACTGAATTGACACAACGTGTCTTCCACGAAGTTCTTTCAATGGACGATGCTGCTCGCGAAGTTGCAGGTAACTAATACTAAAAAAGTAGTTCTGAAAAATCAGAACTACTTTTTATCAATTATTATCTATGCAAGTTAAGCTTGGCTTTCCAGAGCTGTTACGATGACCTGATACAGTTCTCTGCGTTTTTCAATCCACAAGGGACGGTCATCCCCGTCATAAGTACGATTGGTGAGAAAGATGGCTGCTAGTTGTTTTTCAGGATGGACTAGCAGAAAAGGACCTGTATAGCCTGTGTGGTCCAGCCAACCACCGTCTTTTAAGCTCCAGACGATCGAACGCGGTTGGGAGGAGCTGATATTCTGAGCCAGATGTCTCGCAAAGTCCTCTTGCAGATAATGGTCGAGAAAGACTTTCAAGTCCTCTAGGGTTGAAAATAGGCCCGCAGAGCCACAATGCACTCCCAACACTTTGGCCTTAGGATCGTGGACGATACCTGCCTGTACTCCCTTGACGGTCGGAACAGCAGGAGAAACAGGTCCAAACTGTGTTTCTTCCATCCTCCACGGTATAAAGATACGCTCCTGTAAGATGACATCTAGGGGTTGACCGAGCAACTCTTCCAGCATAAAGCCAAGTAAAATCAGGTTGATATCGGTATAGTGAAAGTCCTTATCATCTGTCACCCGAATCTGGTCGATTGCCTCTTTTAATCCTGCAAAGTCTAAAGAATCCCGATTTGGGATATAAGGGTCAATCCCTGTCGTATGGGTGACAAGTTGACGAATGGTCACACTATTATCATGAAAGCGAGGATAATAGGTCACAAGAGGCTTATCTAGCTCAAGGATACCCTCTTGTAGTAAAAAAATCAGGACTGTACCTACGCCGACAACCTTTGAAACAGATGCCAAATCATAGGTCAATCCTGCTTGCGTTACGATACCTTCCTCACTATGACCGAGGTAATATTCTTCCCATTTACCCTGGTGATAGAGGGCTAGACTCGCCCCTCGGTATAATCCTTCTGCTATTTGCTGGTCAATTTTTTCTAAGATAGCTTTCATTTTTCAAACCACAGCTCAATATTGCTCATATCCCTTGTCTGCAAGAAGCGCTCTTTCTTATCCTTAAAGAAAGGAACCTGTAGCTTTTCTTCTAAAGTTGCCCAATCTATATCAGCTGAAACAGGGATGCGCAAGCTGTCCAAGTCCCAAGTGGACTCGCTAGATGCAAGCAAATCCTGTCCGACTGCTTCACGGAAGGCAAGCATTTGCTGCCCTGGCAAAATCTGCTCATAAAAGCTACGACTTTTTTCGGGTTGTGCCGTGTTAATAACAATTGTTTCAACGGAAAAAGCAGTCAATTTCTCAAAGTCGTCCAAGGCCTGAAAGGCTACTGGCGGTAAGTTCTCCACAAGTTGTGAAGCATCATCTTCTGCGTGAAGCAAGAAACAATCATTTTCTGGTGAAATAGCTTCAAAAGCGTAGCCACGAGCTCCTTTATAGAGCTTGGTAAAAACTGCTCCGCGTGCTAGTAAGGCCTCGATTTCTGTGGGATGCTCCACCCGAATCACGATTTTATGTAACTTTTTAGGACCTTTCACAGCCCGTGTCCGCATACTTGGTGACTCTACCAAAATAAGCTTAATCTCTGCACTTTCTTTCGCTCCAAATTCTGCAAAAGCAGCATCCTCTAAATAGGTCTTGAATCCAAGATTATCTTCTAAAAATTGCTGATTGGCTCTTCGATTATTTATCCGAATGACTGGAATCATCTTCTTTACTTTTACCTACTCCATTTCCCTTACTTCAATACCTCTCTATTGTAATGGAAAACGCTAAAATTTACAAATAATTGACTGTACATCGAGATCAATTCTTCTTCTCTTTAGACAACAAAAGAGGCTACAAGGCCTCTTTTTGTTTTATCCGTAGATGAGTTTGTAAAGTGCGACGGCGCTGATACCTGCTGCGATTGGCGCAAGGACTGGCACCCATGCGTACCACCATTTTGAATCAGCTTTCGCTTGACCAAGAACAGATTTTGGTAACAATTGGTGCAAGATACGTGGACCCAAGTCACGAGCAGGGTTCAAAGCTGGACCAGTTGGACCACCGACAGCCGCTACAAGAGCCATTACCAAGAAACCAAGTGCCAAGTGAGCCACGTTCAACCCTGGGTTCAAGAAATTGCTCATTTGCACTTTCAAGGTTGGATCGGATAAGTCTGCACCCTGTTTTGTCAAAAAGCCAAGCACTTCTGCACCAAAGTAATGTTTGGTAATCGCCATTGCACCGAAGAACAAGACGAATGAACCGAAGAACTCGTTCAAGAATCCGTTGATCCATGACGCCTTACGGCTCGCTACTGTCCCGTCATCAAGTGCTGAAATCGTTGAAAATGATCCCAAAACATGATTTGGATTTTCTGTTTTCATGAAGTAAGGACGGTAAACACCAACGACCACTGCTTGACCTGCAATGGCACCGAGCAACTGGGCTACGATATAACCGGGAACCAAGGCCCAGTCAAAGTAACCAGATACTGCTAAACCAAGTGTGAAAGCTGGGTTGATGTGGTTTCCAGAAACATTTCCGAACATCAAAGCGGGCATCATCACTGCCAAACCATAACCGATGGCAATCAAGATCCAACCTGCGTTGTTTCCTTTTGTGCCTTTCAAGTCCACATTCGCCACTGTTCCGTTACCTAAGATCACAAGTAAGGCTGTGGCAAGAAATTCTGTAATGTACTTAATATGTACTGCTACATCCATTTTTCATATCCTCCAATAATTTTTAGACAAATACTATTCTATCAGCTATAATAGGTAATGTAAAGACTATTTTATCATTTAGGAGAATGTATGCGTTTTAACCAATTTTCTTATATCAAAACACCCCTAAAAACCATGCTAGCAGAGCTTGCAGACTTAGGATTCTCACTCCAGCCTGAACTCAGCGACAAGGAAAATTTGGAACACTTTGTCCGCAAGATTTTCTTTTTGACAAAAAATACGGACTTTGCCCTGTCCAATCTCATCGCCGACTGGGAGACTGACCTGCTGAGCTTCTTTCAGTCAGATGACGAATTGTCGCCTCAAATCTTTTATCAAGTGGCTTTTCAGATCCTCGGATTTGTGCCCGGTGTTGACTACACGGATGTCATGGACTTTGTCTCAAACAGCCGATTTCCAATTCAATATAGCCATCTTATCGAAAACCTCTACCAGCTTCTAGTCACACGCACCAAGTCTGGGAATACCCTAATAGACCAACTAGTCAGCGACGGTTTCATTCCTGAAGATCAGACCTACCATTTCTTCAATGGAAAGGCTTTAGCAACATTCTCAACGAGCGACGTGATTCGTGAAGTGGTCTATGTTGAAACACCTGTTGACACGACCAAATCTGGACAGGCAGACATCGTTAAGGTTTCGATTTTACGCCCAGCCTTCGCAGGAAAAATCCCTGCGGTCATCACCAACAGCCCCTATCATCAGGGAGTGAATGATCAGGCCAGCGACAAGGCGCTCCATAAAATGGAGGGCGAACTCGCCATCAAAGAGCCTCGCACCATCGAGGTGGAGCGGCCAAACTCCACAACGGTTCCTGCTGACCAACGCCCACTTCCTATCAGCAGCACAACTGAGAAGGTCGCCCACATCAGTTCTTACTCGCTCAACGACTATTTCCTAGCCCGTGGCTTTGCCAGCCTCCACGTCTCAGGTGTCGGGACTCTTGGCTCGACAGGCATGATGACCTCGGGCGATTACCAGCAGGTCTACAGTTTTAAGGCCGTCATTGACTGGCTCAATGGCCGTGCAAGAGCCTATACAGACCACACTCGCTCGCAGCTTGTCCTCGCTGATTGGGCAAGCGGTAAAGTGGCTACAACAGGACTTTCCTATCTAGGGACTATGTCTAATGCCCTTGCAACCACAGGTGTAGAGGGGCTGGAAGTCGTCATTGCCGAAGCCGGCATCTCTTCTTGGTACGACTACTATCGGGAAAATGGACTTGTGACAAGCCCTGGAGGCTATCCAGGTGAAGACTTGGATAGCTTGACAGCTCTGACCTATTCTAGAAGCCTACAGGCAGGTGATTTCTTACGAAATAGGGCCCACTATCAAGCCGCAATTGATGCTGAAAAACAGGCGCTTGAACGCATGTCTGGCGACTACAATCAATACTGGCATGACCGCAACTATCTCCTTCAGGCAGAGCAGGTGCGGTGTGAAGTTGTCTTTACCCATGGTTCACAAGACTGGAATGTGAAGCCCATTCACGTCTGGAATATGTTTCACGCCTTGCCAAACCATGTATCCAAGCATCTCTTCTTCCACAATGGTGCTCATGTCTACATGAATAACTGGCAGTCGATTGATTTTAGGGAATCAATGAATGCCTTGCTCACGCAAAAGCTACTCGGGCAGGATAACCACTATCAGCTTCCTAATCTCATCTGGCAGGACAATAGCTTGGAGCAGACGTGGACAGAATTGACTCAATTTGGTGGACAAGAAGAAAGAACCTTCCCTCTCGGAAACAGCATCCGCACCATTCAAAATCAGTACCCAGAAGAGCAATTTGCAACATATGGCACATCCTATCCACGTTTCCTCCAAGACCTCTTTGAAAACAAGGCCCAGCAAATAACAATGGATATTCCTCTTTCAGAAGCCCTGCACCTAAATGGGCGGGCACGCCTGCAATTGCGGGTCAAATCAAGCGTTGCAAAAGGACTTTTATCAGCGCAGGTATTGGACTTGGGAGCAGCCAAGCGCCTCGCTCCAATTCCTAGCATAAAAGCTCGGGCTAGTCTTGATAACGGCCGCTTCTACGCTACAGAAAACTTGATGGAACTCCCCTTTATGGAAAGCCCACACCGCGTCATCACTAAGGGCTATCTCAATCTGCAAAACCGCAACGACCTGCTCACAATTGAAACAGTCCCTGCAGGGGAATGGTTGGAGTTTACATGGGAATTGCAACCGACTATTTACAAGTTAAGTAAGGACAGCACCATTCGCCTCGTTCTTTATACGACCGACTTTGAATGTACCATTCGCGACAATGGCAACTGGCAGCTGGACGTCGATTTGGACCATTCGACATTGATTTTACCTCATGAATAACCAAAAGCAGGAGAGCCTCAAACTCCCCTGCTTTTTTGTTCAATATCGCTCCCCTTCCTCTCAGTATCCAGAAGAAAAGAAGCGAATCTTCGAAAGCTAGTATGTACTAGGAAAAAGATAAATAGGGTAAAGCGTCTCTCCCTCCCATTCAGTCTAACCTTCTCTTTTGAATCCTATAATGGGTGTATGGTCACTCCCTGTACGACACGGTTGACAGTTCCTGTTGGCGATGGTGTGTCTGGGAGATTCTTGCATTTCAATGCTGTCATAATGGCAAAGGTTTGACCAAATAAGATGTACGGGAAGGTCAAGAAGACATCTGGTAAACTTGATCCGCCTTCGGCTAGGACAAAGTTCGGTGCCTCGGTATTGGTCAATGTATCTGCTGACAGTGCAACGATACGAGCTGCAATCTGATCACCATAGACTTCGTTGACCAAGTCGACATCATATTGTCTTGTATAGGTATCGTTTGATGTGAACAGAATGACAACGGTCTTCTCATTGATCAGCGATTTTGGTCCATGACGGAAGCCGAGTGGGGACTCGTACATGGTCGCAATTTTTCCTGCTGTCAATTCCAGAATCTTCAACTGTGCTTCGTGGGCAAGGCCATAGAAACCACCAGAGCCTAGGTAAATCACACGTTCAAAGTCTAGGTCAACCAATTCTTGCACATAGTCTTCACGATCTAAAACATCTTGCCCAAGACGTGCGATAGTTTCCACCCAGCCTGCTTTTACTTCTGGTGTTTCAGGTGAAAATACCAACAGGGCTGTCAAGGCCATGCAGGTATAGCTCCCTGTCATCGCAAAACCTTTATCATTTGACAGCGCTGGTTGAAGCAAGAGCAGATTTGTAGCGTCACCTTCTGCTACTTGAGCTAATTTCCCTTCTGGTGCACAGGTAATGGTCACTTGATAGAGGGTATCGACTAGTTTTTTAGCAATCTCAACGGTCGCCAAGCTCTCTGGTGAATTGCCACTACGGGCAAAGGATACGAGAATCGTTGGAATATCGGTCTGTAGATAATCATGCGGACGACTGACAATTTCCACCGTACCGACTGTCACAAAGCGGATATGCTTCATGTCATTGACCTGATTCAAATGATTGGCAATACTTTGCCCCACAAAATCTGATGTTCCAGCACCTGTAAAGATGACCTGCACAAAGTCATGTTTTGCCTTAATGTCATTCAAAAATGCTGTAATCGTCTCGAGCTTATCATGATAGAGTTGATAGGCCTCTTTCCACAAGCCCGGTTGCTGATAAATTTCAGGCGCCGTAATAATCGCACCTAGTCTTTTCAATTCTTCTTTTGGTAAATGAAACATAGGACCTCCTCTATAGTGGTTATAACCAGTTTTTCTTTTATTATACTCCATAAAAACGCTTTCGTCAATAAAAAGTAGGTTAATATATCAAAAATATCGTTGACACTCCGCCAACGATATTCTGCTTTTCATTTTTTACCAGCCTTTAAGAATAACGTTCTATTCCAGCTCTGCCATTTCCATATGGGTTTCATTCAAAGCAAGTATCATATTATTCAAGGCTGAAACTGTGGTATTGAGCATTGGTAATTTAGCGTCAGCATCTGTCATAATGGCAATGATATAAGGGCCAGACTTGGCATAGACAATGCCTGCATCACTAGCCGCATGATAACCTGGATAGCCAATCCATCCTGCTTTACTACGGACACGGTACTGGCTGCCTAAGACACTCTTAATGGGCGATAAATTTGGATTTTCAAACCACAGACCAACCTGCTGACCTGTTTTGTCGTTGGTAAAATACTCATAATTCCGTTGCCATAACTTGAAGAGTTCACGGCTACTATAATATGGATAGAGCTGTCTAGCAATACTGGTCCGCACACCTGCTTCGGATGCCCAAGCAGATAGACTGGAGAAACCGTAAGTATTGGCCAAATATTCATAGCCCTCATTGCTAGAATAACGCAGCACATTTTGCATGGTCCCAACACTATTTCTAAGAGCACGTGGGTTCTTAGCTGCTAGACTCGCAACAAATGGACCTTTTACAGTACTTGCTGAGTAGAATTGCTTGTCAGCATTATACTCCACTCCTTTTTTTGTATGGACATCCATCATGACAAAGCCTATATCATAGCCTTGTGCTTGGAAAGATTTGATTACTGTTACTAATTGAAGCTTGGCAGACGGTGATAAGAAATAGCCTCCGGAAGTTCCAATTTTAGCAGCAATAGCCTCATCATGCGCATACTGCGTTTGGATAGGATTCCCCAGGTGCAGAGCTTTAAATTTCACTCCTTCTTGCTGCCAATTATGCTTTGGTAAGATGCTGTATTCATTGGTATCAGTTGTCCAATGATGCAAACCACGTAGACGAGCATTGTATATACGGTAAATAGAAATATCTCCATCCGAATAAAATACTGGCTGACCGTTATTATCTTTTCGCCACCCATGACGACTAGTCAGAATAGCGACTTCATTCGTATCAGCCGTATAAAGATGATTTTGAAGAACTGGGTTATAGAGACGATAGACTGGTGTCCCCTTGCCAGGTGCATACCAAGCTACTCCCTCATAGCCCCACCCATGTCTACTATAGAGAACATTTTTCTCATTCACATCTTGTGTATATAAGTGTTCTCCATTCAATCGATTGTAGAGGCGATGGATAGCCACCTCAGTTATGGCGGATTCTTTTTCTGCTTCAGCAGTAGCTGGAAGAACATGCTCTTGATTTTCTAGATTAGAAGAATCAGATGACTCCAACACTGACTGTTCTGAATCTATTGTATCAGTCGCTGAGGTCGCCGGTTCCACCTCAACCACTTCTTCTAGACTTGTACTCGTCTCAGTATCCGTCGGGGCTTCACTCTGCTCACTCACAGTTACCTCTAGCTCCTCAGACTGACGAGTTGATGTTCCTTTTTGGCGGTTCGTTATTTCTGAACGAGCACCACTTTCTTCTACCACACTCGAAGACGACAAATTATCCATTCCTTGAGCTTGAAGAGAGGTCGGAGTTGCTCCCACAAACAATACCCCAAATCCCAATAATAGCACGCTTGCAACCGAAGATTTTTTCATACCATTCTCCTTTTTATATACCCCATTATTATACATGGCATTGATTGATTTGTAAATATCCGTTCCCTTGCCACATTAGCCCCGCTTACCCTCTTCGGCTTTAAGACAGATCTTTCTTATTTTCCTGATTTTGACGTCCACTCCGAGCTCCCTCTTTTTATCCTGTCACGCATTTTACTAGGCGCTTATGCCGCTAGCCTCCGTTAAAAATATGGTATAATGAAGAGTCTATTATATGACATCATCTTATCAGTCATGATGAAAAGGAGAATAACCCACTATGATGAACATGCAACAAATGAAACTCCATCTTTTCATTAATTTTAAATAGTTTTGAAAAACTTGTAAAATCAACGTTTCTAAGGGGTTGATTTCTACTAATTTTTAATAAATTTGAATACTTTTGAAATTTTTTGCCCCAAAATTGCCCCACGAAGACCTTTTTAAAGGGTCTTTTTTAGCTCCCGTCCTACAATATGTTGGTGTTGATTTGACAACATTATTAAATACGCTATTGCCAAACTAAGCACATCCGCATATTGAACTTTAAACACATCAAACTCATAGTAATCCAGATCGCCGTCCAGCCAGCGATGAATTATTTTCAGCGTTCCAATCACCGTAAGCAAATCCGATACCAGATACTCATATTCATCTAAGATATTATTTTCCATATATTCACCTCCTATCTATTTATTCGCAATTTTTGACAAAATCGTTGTTTTGTAAAAAAATTCCGATATAACGGCAATTATCAAAAAAGTCTGTTATAACAGCAACAAAAAAACACCAGCTCAGTGGCTGGTGCAGGAGATTATGAAAAATTAATTTAAATAATCTTTTTCAGTAATTTGTTTCAATCTATCTGTATAATTGACAAACGTAGAAAATTTGAATCGCCGAGGATCGTTTAATTTATTCAGATCATTTTGGCTAACAGCTTGATTATAATCTATAATAGATTTTATCAATTTATTAATAATCAGACGGTCATTGTCTACTATTTTGTAATAATCGACAACTTCTCTAAGTTGAAAATTTGTATTCAGTAAATATTTAGAATCCTCAACGACAAGTGTTTTTCCAATATCTAATCCCTCTATATAACCTGGCTTTTTGGAGTCCCGTAACTTATACTTCAATTGATACTTCTTAGGCATATTGCTTCGCAAAGGAATGGCAAAAATCAATCCTTGTATCTTAACTAAGACAGTGGCGAAACCACGACCTTTATTGTATATTCGCTTTGTCTTATAATCATAATCCATTGCTTGTTTTAAGTTATAATCGCGACACATTTTTAAATCAATCTGAGTTAATCTTAATCTCTTACTTTTCATTTACTACCTACAAAAGAAAAATCCTACCAACTGGGTATTGGTAGGACGCATTGCCAACGGGATACTTCTGTTAACGAGCGCGTCCCTCCGCCCCCTCATTGCCATAAGGCGTGGAGTTTAACGACAATCGAGGTCGGAACAAGCGAGGAGGTATCTTTTCCTGTATTGTTCAATATCATTATTTCATAACTTATCACAACTTGTCAAGGAAAAATATTCACAACAAAAAGACCCGCCCAGTTTCCTGAGCGGGGTTGTCTGCTATTTAGAACCACGTTTTTGCCATTCGTCAAACGTTCTTTGAGAAATCTGTACTACTTTGCTACCGATTCGTTCCTCAAGTTTACCTACGTCCTTAATATCAAGAACTGGCAAGAAACGACCTCCTTGCACCATCGCAATACCTCGTTTTTCTGCTGAAATTAAAATTGCCATATCGTCTGTCTCCTTTGTAATGTTTGTATTTTCTAAATTTTTACTGCTACCTGCAATCATCTCATCAACGGTTTTACCGATTGATTGATAATGCTTAATGCGACTAATAAAATAGTCTTTGACGGCGTTAACCGACTGACCATGTAAGTCCCAGCTTCTGTGTGGGCAACTAGTTGGAACAAACTCCCGGTGCAAGCGCACCGTTTCACGGTTGACTGGCAGATTGTAGAAAAGCATGTCTTCTGCAACTTGCATAAAGGTCATTTCTTCGTTAGCTAGAAAGTCTTTATCGCTAGCTCCCATAGACTGGCAGACCTCGTAGCCAATGTAGTTAGCGTTCCCACTAGTGGATGTAAAACCGTCTCCGGTATGATACGCAATCTTATCTGTATCAACCACACGAGCAATCGCATCTCTCGTGATGTAGTAGTGAGCAATCCCTAAGGATTTATCACGACCCCGTAGCCAATTGACATACCATTCAGGCGTTCCTAGAGTTGACCCTGCGTCATTGTGGATAACCACACCTTTGATAGACCATAAAGAGCCTGCATTCATCAATGATACATTTATTTTCTTTACCATTTAGTCTCCTTTACTTGTTTGGTCTCTCATAACCCATTGCACGTTCGCTATCAGATAGCCCCGCGGTTGTCGGGTCTGGCAGGATATTGATTGCGTTAACAATAGCTAGCCCAATTAGGTACGGGTTAGCCACAAAATCTAACAACACCTTTCCAACAGCCTGCCAACTCGTTAGGTCTTCAAATTTTAGCCCTAGGTAAGCCAAAACCGGCACAATGACCGCTAACGCAAAACGACTAATAAAAGCCTTGTTCTGCTTTGTAAATCGAATCTTCCAGTTGATTTTCATAGCTATTTCTCCTTTATTTCTAGCTCAACGTAACGACTATAGAGCTTATCGATGTAACCATTGCCACCGAGGGCTTTGTAATTGCGATACATACGATTGATGAATTCAAATTCTTTTGGACACGTATAGCCTAATTTGAGAGCTGTATTGATTTTCTCTTCTAAACGTCCATACATCGTAACTAAGTGACTTTCATTGTGATTAGCGATAGTCTGCTTCACATCTGCTAAGCTACGATTATTCGCGTCTCCTACTTCTTTCACATCGTCAACACTAGATTTGATGTCTGATAGCTCAGATTTGATGGTGCTAACCTGCTCTTTGTTTACGTGTTGAGCTTTCACGCCCAAATAACCGAAAAAAGCAGGAACACCGTACATCATAAGATGCGGAAAGACTTTATCAAAATAATCCAGCATATAGCCTCCTAGCCCTCTTTTGTTAGTTCTTCAAGCAACTCTTCATCTTCTACTACTTTTGCTAAGTAGTTCTTGATTTTTTGCTTGATTTTGGCTGAAAACGGCAATTCGGAAAACTTAATCGTACCTTCCATAATTTCAATCGCGTATAATTTAATCAACATATCTTCTCCTTTTCTGTTTAATAATAAAATAATAAGGCTATTCTTCATCGAACAAACCCAATTCTTCCATTTCTTCATCTGTCAACACTTCTTTCTCGTACAACTTCATCATGACTTTTAAGAATGCCCCACGAGATGTCGCTGAAAGCTCCTTGACATCCTGCGCTACGGAATTTACTCTGTCAATCGCATCATCGACCTGCGCTATCTTCTCTCCCATCGTGTTGAATTTCTCATTCTCGGCACGCATTGGGAAATTAACTTCATAGATCGTATCAAGCGCCTTCTCAAACAACTCCTGATTCGTCAAGTTAATCAAGTCAGCCGAAAGATAGACAGGTACATTGCCGCCCTCAGCTGTTGTCAAAATGACCTTGGTCAAGTCAGGGTCGTACTCCAGCGATTTTGAATGAAATTCAAACTTCATGTTCTTTCCTCCTTCTAGGCGGTTCGTCGCCACATATAAACTGTGATGTACGGTGGCATGTTTGACGGTGTATAATTGACTTCTGCTGAATTGTTATTTTTTGAGGTTGAAACAACAGCCCTACCAGCATAACTAGTTGCGGAAGACAAACCAAACGAAGCTCCGACCTTTTTTAAATCTGATATAGTTTTAGATCCGCCAGTTTTAGACGCTGCGTTAAAGTAACTATCGCTTTCGTCTACTCCGACGAGCATACGACCATTTCCAAAGCGCGTCCAAGTTCCACCCATGTATTGAGAGGGGTTGGTATTTGTGGTAGTGATATGAATTGATCCGACAGGATAAAAATTATCAATTCCAACAGCTTTAAATTCGCTGTATTCTCCTGTAGAGTAAGAGCGGTATCTACCGAATTGGGCACCGCCATCATGAGAGGTCCAAGTCTGAGTAGCCTCTTTTTCTGTCGTGTAGAAACTACTGAAAACACCGTTGCCAGTCCATCTTGAAAAAAACGAAGATATGAGGCCCCAAGCGAAGCCCGAAACAGACGGAGCTACACTTCCGACCCTTGCAAGAAATCCTTTCGCCGAATCTCCCGAAGTCAATGCGTGTTGCTGAATAGGTTTGTTATTGACAATAATATTCCCGTCTACGTACACATCGCCCTTGACATCAACTGCGCCACGTTCACGGATTTTCTGAACACCAACGCCGTATTTGTCATAGCTGACAACTACTTTTTCAGTTGCTACCGTCACCCGAAATTCGCTTCGGGTAAATTTATCGCTTAAAATTCCGATAACATCAAACGACTTATTCGCTGGATACGTTCCTGCTAGGTTCGCAGATGAATCGATTAGTTCGTGGCGTGTCGTCCACGTACCACTTGCTGGACCATTGTCTGCTACGAAATTTGAACTACCACTCGGCGCTACTTTGAACGCTAAGGCCATTTCATTCAATTGCTTGCCATTAACCGTAATAGGCGCTACTCGTGCTGTTCTCTTAACGGTGAAAGTACCTGCGGTCGCGCCGCTTCTGATAACATCAAAATTCAATATCGGCGCAAAATACGGCAATACGGTCACTTGCTTATCGATACTAGCGCTTGTCCGCCCTCGGCTGTCTGTAACACTAGCCCTGATTGTGATAGTTCCTGAATAGTTCATCGCTCCCAGCGTTCCGCCATTTGCGTTTGTGGATTGCTTCTTGCCGACAATTTCCGCTCGATAGCCTGTAATAGTTGACCCGCCAGCGCCCCTAGCACCGCCAAAGGTAACTTTGGGATTTGACAGGATTTGTAAGAACACCGACTGCCCCAATTGATGAGCGACAGCCGTATTCGTATCTGTCACACTAATTGAGGTTAAAGATGGTTTCATCACAGTAGGAACATTCGCAGTAAACGATACGCTCTTTTCCCCAATTTTAGAACTACCTTTGTACGTATCGACATAGATAATACCTGTTCCGCTCGTAGAATTTGGAATGTTGTTCGCAAAATCAAGCGGGATAGTCCAGTTGGTGCTAGTCTCTACGTTTGTCGCAATCGTTCCTGATTTCCCGAACCACTTGTAACGCAACGTGTGACGGAACTCCGATGAAGCCCGCTGGATATTGATTGCTAGACCACTTCCAATCGTTCCAGTCCCAACACTTGCGCTACTCGCTCGTGGAATCGTCGCTAGATTGACTGTTTGACGAACTGTGGCCGAACCGTAACCAACCGAATTGATGTCCAATGTGACCGATACTTCAAACGATTTTGAGCCATCAGAGTTATGCGTAATATCATACTCTTGCGACCAAATCAAATAGCTAGAAGACGTCCTCGTATTAATCGCCACTTGGTGAATCGCGCCACCCCCGTTGATATGAACGGTTAAAGGAGCGGTTATGCCGTATGGATAAGCGTACTGGTTTGTTATCAAGGTTGCCCATACACGCACCCTAGACTGGTTATTTGCGATACTTTGAGATACCGTGCCTGTTTGCACGTCAAGGGTCAGATTGTGGCCATATTGACCGCTAAAGGTTGCTTGTGCCATCGTTAACTACTCCCTCCTAAATCACCGACATAGCGAATGACATTCATGTCTAAATTTGCGTGATACTGCTCTGTCCGAAAGCGCCCAATTTGAATCGTCTTCGTGAAGACCCCATTGTCAATATGAATCACCCCTTGCGTTATCCACATGACTTCTTTACCAGCAGACCGCATGGCGATTCGGTCGTCAGAAATTAAAATCTCTGTCGCACTTTGCTTATCACCTATAATCAAGCCCTCATTTTGCGCCCGCATATAAGTATCAATGAAATCCCATTCTTGCGCCTTCTCGCCTAATTTCTCAATGTTGGCAATGCGCTCACTAGCTTTTACAAACGCAGCTTCTGATTCTGCTCTATGGTCTTCATCAGCCTCTACAAATTCTTTGTACGCCTTGACCCAGTCACGAATGATGGACATACTTTGTAGAGCCTCAAGCTCTGCCTTTTGCAAGGCTGCCTGTTCGCTCAATAACAAGAGCTGTTCTTGCGTGATCTGCATATCTGCCTTGCTTTCAATCGAAGTACGAATTTCAGTCAAGACCGTTTCGTCAACGGTACCAGGAGGGCCTTGTTCTCCTTGTGGTCCTTGCGGACCTGCAGGACCATCTGCCACACCGACAAAAGTCAATGTATCTCGTGCCACTTCTTGATTGCCGATAAAGGCTGCAACCGTCAAGACTTTGGTGTCTGATACTTCATTTGCACGCACGACAAATGATTTGCCAGCCTCTACCTCTTCTCCCCAATAGAATCGGAAAGTAGCGTTTGGGAACTCTCTAATACCTTTCACAAGGGTCGGGGTTACTCGACTGCTTCCCTCCGCATTCTTGAAAATAACGCCGTTGCTAGTCGTTAATCGCAAGAAATAAGGTTTTGCATCTTCGATCAGCTTGTCTAGTCGTTGCTGGATATTCTGTGATAGCTTATTCTCAAGCGCTTTGATATTGCTTATCTCTGTTTGATTTTGGCTCGGGTTTGTAAAACTGATTTTTTGCTTAGAAATGCGAGCTGACAAGACCAAAACATCTGTAAAGCTATCATCTTCAATGCGTATCGTGTCACCAATATCACCATCGACAAAACCTGTCACGCTATACGTGATGGCTGGATAACAATGTTCTTTCAAGTATTGATAGGCAAGTGCATTTAGTTCCTCAACACTATCCGCATCAAATTCCTTATCTCGTCTAATCCACTGGTCTTCTAGCGTGTCTGATGTAAAGGTTGATGGATAGAGCTGAACAGAAATAGGCGCATAGATTGCTGGACCTCGCTTATAGAACTCCTGTACACCTTTAGCATTCTTCTGCGACCAGTCTTTCAACTCTGTCAAATCAAATTCTTCATCGCTACTTTCGTCAACCTTGCTGACTTTCGTGCTACTAGATGAACTTCCTGCTTTGACCAATCGACTAGAGGTGTTGCTAGTTCCGTTTGGATAGCGCCACGTTACACGCTCTGTCACGCTTCTATCAGCCTTTGTAGTCGTCACCGTAGTTTTGGTCGACTGGTCTGGGTATTCCTCTTTCTTCGTATGGACAACAGTCTTTTGAACCGTACCATCACTCTTACGAACCGTCGTAGTCTTAGTTGTAGACTTGTCCGGATTCTCCTTAACCGTTGTTGAACTGGTCGATGTGACGGTGCTACTGCCTTTAGATTCTGACGATGTACGAGAGACCGTCCCGTCAGGATTCTTAGTAGCTGTGACGGTTTTACTTGAAACAACAGCGCCACTCGTTGAGTAGACTGTGGTTGTTGTAGTGCTCTTTGTATCCGAAACACTCACTTTCTCTGTAACTGTTGTTGTGCCATCAGGATTGATTACAGTTGTCTTTTTAGACTTCGTTACCTCGCTACGTTTCCCTACGGGATAAATAACATTAAAGACATTTGTCTTGCTTATCTTGCGACGAACGCCTCTCATGTTCTTGCCATACCGCATCACCAAATCATCACGCTTGCGCCCAACACCTTGGTGTTTCTCATCGTGCGCATGATAGGCATTCATCACAAAGCGTTTAATCGTGCTATCTGCGTTCAATTCTGTTTCGAACTCGATTTCAGCATTGAACTCACGAGCAAGTGCAAGCAAACGAGCTAGTTTAGTCTCCTGCTGCGTGAACTCCAACGGCTTTTTCACCGAAGCAATATCATTTCTGCCAATTTTGAGAAAAGAAAAAGAGCCAATCAGCTCCATCGTCTCGCAGTATTCTTTGAACGTCAGTGCTTTTGTAGCAGCGTACGGATTCGCGTATTCGTTTATCAACTCAAGATTGAGATTCTCACAATAACATCTGATAGTTGTTGCATCTTCTTCAACTTCCATCACGTTGAAAACATAGCTTTTCCCCGCATACTCAAATGACACAAACGCACGCTCATTCAAGCGATCAAATAGATAATCACGGCCAATATCGGTCCTAACCTCTTTTTTTACTGCGGTAAATTCAAAGACAGATGAGCCCGAATGCAGGTCCCTCGTCCACATGTCGTCAAAGAAATTCAAGGTGTCTTGCTTATCGTTATCAATCCAGCCGATTTTACGCAGACTAGCATCGTGAATCGTTAATAACATCTACAACCACCTTTCTTCGAATTTGACTGTGACTGTTGGTTTCGTTCGTATAAAGCTTGAGAAATACAACTCCAGCTTTGAATCACCCGGTGGGATAGATAGCCACCTTGAACCATGAACTACATCGCCCGGCTTCTTCATACCGTCAACCGCTACACTGTCCGTCTCGCTATCAATGACAACCGATGAACCATTCGGATAGCGGTTGGGAATATCCCGTGTAAACGGCACGTAGTCCTTGCGATAGTAGATACTATCCAGGTACATGTGAGTTACTAGCGGTCTATTTCCAACTGCTCCCAACGCAACGTGAATCTTTGCGGACTTTTTATTTCTGATTTGCGGTACTGGAATCTTATGATATCCGCCCCAGTAATAAACCGTCACGTAATCATTATTGCGTTTTAGATCTGACCAGCCACGATTTTGGTTAAACGGGTTGTGGTTGTCTTGATGAGTACATGAGAACTTCCACCGCTTCAAGATGTTATATCCGCCTTTACCGTCACTCGCAAAGAAATTGTATTGCGTGTCCAGTCCGTTCGAAAGTTTTATCGTCTCAACTCCGTATAAGAACTGACCTTGTTCGTCTGATACCGTAACCTTGATAAAGCCGAGCTGATTCGAGGCTCCTGCCCAAAATATCTGTCGCCACCAAATATAATCATTGAGCGACCCAACAGCTCCTGCGCTATCCGCAGGAATATCCCAAGTCAAACTACCCGCATTGTTTCCGCTCGTCCCTCCTCGATTTGTAAGATGGAGATGAGGACGACCCCAAGAATTATCAACGCCGATAGTACCTCTCAAGGTCTGTGAAGTGTCGTTCAAAACAGCCGTGTTTTTAGCAGTAGCAGACGACAAACCAGTGGTAATCTTACTTTCTCTGTAGTCAAAGAGAATTTCCGAGTGCTTGCCCGTTTCTTTGTCAGCTTCTTCTCGATTTCCCAATTCAAATGCGCCACTTGTATTTACCACACCGATATAGCCATTCTCCGCATGATGCTTAACGGTAATAATCGGATAAGCATTCACATTACCGTTATTTGTAAGATTGAATGTGACCTTATCGCTGGATACGGTAGGGCTATCAAATTGCTTATACGAGGTTGAATGGGCAACGCCGTCTGGAATCAAGAATTTCATTTCAGAACGCTGGAACCACCGAGTGATATTTTCAACCGTCACATCGCCGTACGGCAACCCCATGTAATATTTATCGGGTTCGTCTGAATACGTGATTTTAACCGCCTTAGAAACATTCAAAACGCCCGCTAACTCATGCTTCATAGCCTCCATATCGGCAGGTCTATGAGTCTTCATATCGAATTTAATCGTATGTTCTTTCGGACCTACTTTGATTTGTTGGATATTAACGCCCAACGCAGGCGCTTCATCAGTCATCACATTGCGAGTATTTCCAATCGGACGGATAATCTCTGTAATCCGAAAGAATCTTGACATATCAACGCCATTAAAGCGCATTGTAAAACTCATGTAGCACCTCTCATTCTATTTTGAATCAACACCTGCCTGTCATGGTATTCAGCAAACGCATCGCCCGTAGTACGTGCAATCTCTCTATCGCTTACACTTAGACTTACAGGGCGTTTAACAGCTTCTTCTGCTACCTCCAATGCCCGTTCGACCATTTGACCTGCCTTGTCAGTCATCAGCTCGATTTTCTCGCTAATTCTATGCGATACTGTGTTTTTCATAGTCACTTGACTAGCAAGCGACTTATCCACACCAAGCGCAACTTCTGGCGTAAATTGAATGGCTGAAGCTTGCCTCAATTTCTCCATTGATTTCATCACGACATCAGAATCCGCCTCAATACCAACCGCAATACCTTGCGGAATAAAACGCCCAACCTCATCGCGCATAACACGAGAAGGCGAATGAATTTCTAATGCTTTTTGAATTGTAGATTTCACACGATTAGCAACAGATTGTGCTGCAGCAATAACAGAACCCGAACCTGCATAAATCCCGCTTGCAAATCCAGACATAGCCATCACTCCTATGCTAGTAAATGCAATTGGCAACGAGATGAACGGAATCTGTACCTGACTAGCCAACACACCCATCTGAGCTACTACTCCAATACTTCCAGTCGTGATACCTTTGCTTAAACCTTGCGTGATAAAATCTCCAAACTCTGTAAAGATACGAGAGGGAGAATTGATACCCATATCTTCCTTGAAACGATTCCTAATGTCCTCGCTCAACTTTTGAGAGGAATCACTCGCAGTTTTTGCTCCTTCATCAATGCCTTTGGTCACTCCATTTGGAATCTCTTTTCCTAACGAAGCGAAATCAGCGCTTTCGATTTCAGCTTTTAGGCTATTCGTTTGATTCTGTACCAATCCCTTAATTGTATCAGTTAAACCCAAAGCACCCTCGTCCATTCCAGCAGTTAAACCTTTCACAGCAGAATCACCGCCTGCACGGAATTGAGTGTTTAATTCATATAATTTTTCTTGGGAAGCATTTACTAGCTCTTGAACATATAGACCGCCTTGTGGTCCCATTTCTTTTAATTTAGCAAGAATCCCCTCATCAACACCACGAGAGGCAAGCACATTCAAGTTATCTGCCCAAGCATTCATCGCTTCTTGGTTCTTTTGTAGATTTGCAATCATTTGGTCAACACTAATCGCAGACTTCATCTCGATTTGGTCAAACATATTAGTCGTTGTTTCAAGTAAATCATTGTACTTAGAGCGCATATTATCAATCGCAGTACGTTGAGCATCTGACATGCTTTCATAAGCGACAACCTGCCTATCCGCACCATTTTCTGCCGCTACCGCCATAGCTTCTGCGGCCGCTTGTTGAGCCTTGCTAGTAGCATCGTACTCTGTTTGTAATTCTGTTTGCTTCTCTTTGAGCGCGTCTTCTTCTTTAGTCAATTCTCGTATCTTAACCCGCTGTTGCTCGTAAGAAATAGTGGTATTGTCCGCCCATTCCTTTTTCAACTGCGCGATTTTGACCAACTGTTGACTGACGTCATTTCGCTCTTTCTCAATCTCCAAAAGATTTTTTTGACTTTGATTCCACTTGCTTTCCGCTTCTAATGCGTCAATCCGAGCTTGAATCTGCTGATTATTATGCGATAACGAATCCGTGTTCTTGTCGTACACGAGATTGAGACCTTCAACTGATTCATTCAAAACATCTACTTTCTTTTGCAGATTCTTCTTGTCCGCAGCAGACTTATTCTCTTTAGAAGACAGGGTTTGGATTTCCTGCGCAAGTTTAGCATAAGATTCCGTATTTGATTGAACAGATTCCAGCTCCTCCTTGCGAGTACGAGCATGAGTTTCTACGCTATCCACAAGGTCGTCTGTGCTCTTCTTTAGCTCATCTTGCTCTTCTTTCAAACGCTTTGTTTCTTCGCTGTCCCTGCTCAACCATTTCCAAAGAGCAATTGCTCCGACTGTAACCGCCGCTATACCAGCAACGACAAGCCCAAACGGATTCGCCAACCACGCAGCTTTCAACGCTCCGACCGCTGCTGTCCACAATCCAGTAGCTGCTGAAGCGGCAATTTGCCCAGCAGTTATAAGACTTAATTGTCCCGTTAATAATCCATACAAAACTGCGCCAGCTTTTAATACTCCTTGCTGATAAAGGAACGCAGCCGCATTTGCCATCTGACCACTAGTAGATAGAGCGATTGCCGCATTCATAACTTGAACCGCAACGCTGTAACCTTGAATAATCCCTGTGATAGAAGCAACCACTTTTTGAGCTATGAAAGCTGCTGTCATCGCAGCTATAAGAGGGGTAAAGAACCTCAAAACAGAGATACCGCCTTGAATCAGAGAGAAAAACACCTTAAACAAAGGCGTAGAGGCTTTGATAGCCCCATTCAAAATCTTAAACGTTATATTGATAATGCCTTTCAAACTGTCTAGGTTTTCCGCAATAGATTTTCCAGTCGCAGCCTTTGCCCACTCATCAAAACTCTTGATGATATTTGCTACACCTTTTACAACCGCATTTTTCAAGTTGCTAAATGATGTGCCGATACCTTTACTATTCTTCTTAGCGAGTTCCGCAAAACCACCAACGCCACCATTCAACTCAATCAACTTGTTTGAGAATTGGTCAAATGTAATATTGCCAGTTTTTAACGCGCCGTAAAAGTCATTTTGAGCAGATTTTCCAGCAAAGCCGAATGATTCGGCGGTCTTCTGCAAGGCGTAAGGCATAGTCTCTTGTAAAGTCCGCCACGATTGCATATCGACTTTTCCGCTAGACAACATTTGCGAGAATTGTTGCAGACCACGACTTGCGTCCGCACTAGAAGACCCTGAAGCCAAGAACGCATTATTCAAAGATAGCGTTAGATCTGTAGACTTACGCAAATCGCCAGTTAACGAGGTCAACCGTTGCGTGGTACTAACAACTTCGTCAAGCGTTGTAGGCAATCCATCAATACCATTTGCGAGCTTGTCCGTGGAAGCTGTAACATCTGCCACGCTATGCCCCATTGATTTCATCACGACTGGGAATTTCTCAAGCGTATCAAAACGCTTAATTGCCCCGTCTAACGAACTAGAAAGCAAATCCAAGCCTGCCTGTGCGACTTTAAACGCAGCACCACCTAGCGCAAAATTCTTAAAAGAGAAAGAAGATTTGTCAAGGCTTTTTCCGAGCATTTCTGCTTTTTCTTGCATTGACAAAAAGCGACCGCTAGCGTCATGCCAGCGCCCCTTGCTATCTTGAAAAGCTCCAGAATACTTTTGACCCAGTTTATCCAAACTGCCAGATAAAGCTTCAACTTTTTTCCCGTCAACATCGACTAATATCGTTACTTTTCCATCAGCCGCCATAGTCTTCCTCCTCTCTAAAATCTTCTAAGCTATATTTTGCTTTTAACCTACGCATTTCCTGCCTATACTCGTCGCTCTCGCCTTTTCTAGGCTTCCACGAGCGAATTTCAACAATCCGTTGCATGATGGTATTGTCTGGCAAAGCATTCAATAAAGCCCCGAACTCGACCCAAGACAGATTATCCTGTTCTTGAATCAAGTTCATTCCATACGCTTGCAAAAAACTAGCATAGATATACTCTGCGTCTTTCTCAAAATCAACCAATCGCGCCATATCCTCTGCTTTTTTTGTTTTTGGCATGGGATTTCCATGCAAATCAAGCTGTTCAGGTTCATCATCTGCTAAATCAATGAAATTTTGCTTGATATGAATCCACAAATCGACCACAAGCGGGAACTCTACCGCCCGCTCACCCGTGATAATTTCTACACACACCATCGCTTTTTCGACATCTGATAAAACATCATCACGAAGACAATCAAAAACATCAAGAACCCGATTAAACGCCAAATTCAAGGAGTACAAACGCCCCTCAAACTCAAATTCTGTTTCTAAAGGGTCATTTAACTTCATGATGTCACCTTATTTCTTCTTTTTACGAGTTTTCGGAGTTCCTTGTTTGGTGTACTTGGCGATACGGTCTTTCACAACTGCCTCACGCTCGATTTGCAATTCTTTTAGTTTCTCTTCAATCAAGGCGCAAACCTGCTCAAATGTATTCTCAAGAGCTTGATGATCTGGAAATTCTTTGTACAGTTTCGCCAAAGTCCCATCGCCGAACAACAAATCATATTGAATCTCAAGGAATTTCTTTTCGAGTTCCACTGCTCCTAAAACAGTATCTTTCGTAATTGAATCCTCTTCAATATCTTTCCCGATATTCGATTCAATAATAGCTTTTTCAAATTCGTTCAGTCGGCGAGTTGCTTCTTCTTCCAAATCAAAAAACTCTGCCAAACGCTCATTCGATGTATCAAACCACAGACCAACTCCGCCAATTGTGACCGGAAAGCCTGTACGCTTCACGTCAATATTCAAACCTGCTGTCATGCATTCCTCCTTATAAAAAAAGAGAGGGTTACCCCTCTCAAGCGTTAATTAACTGGTACAGACTCTTTTGGAATAGAATTGTACGAAATCTTGCAAGAGAACGCTTCGTAATCAGAAGCCGCTCCAGAACCCGCAACAATTTCTGACACAGTCGCAAGACCAATCCATTGTTTCTTACCATCAGATGACACGACCTTGTGCCACACCAAACGTTCATTGCCTAGCTTATATTTCAAACTCGCAATGTACGCCTGCGCTTTGTCCTCGGGGTCATAAACCCCCTCAACAGTATAAGCGCCTTTGACAGCCGTTACAGTTGTTTCTGCAGTACCGTCCCCGTCATAGTACGCTTCCTCGGTAGTTGTCTCATCTGTATCATCAGAAATATCTGAAATCCACTTTGCAATCTCTAACCACGCATTAGATTCAGGCTCTGCACCTCCTGCGACGTACGGTGCGATAAAATGTCCGCGCAAAGCATTCTTTTGTCTCATTTTTGTTTCTCCTTTTTAAATTGTGTAATATTTGCTTTTGCATTTAACAAAAAGACCAGCCAACCCCGCTCATGAACTGCGTTCACAAATGGTCTGCTAGCCACTTCTATATCTTCGAATGTAAAACTATCATCTGAACTCACTAACTCCGTCAACGATTCCAAATGGCTCGATATGCTCCACAAAGTAGCTTCTGCCATTTGGCCATCTTGTGACTTAATAGCAATTTCAAGATTCAATGTTAGTTCTTTAGTACCATCATAGTATTCCCGTTTAACTGCGCTGTTTGGCAACGTATAGACGACTAAACTCTCGCTATCATCTAAATATCCGACTTTCATCTTAAATGGCAAATCTGGAATCTGATTGATACTGTCTTTTAAGCGTTGTAAAAAATCCATTACAAACCAGCTCCTTTCGCGAAGACATCTTGCCAACGATTCATGTAGATAGCTTTTGCTTTCTCGTCCCACCGTTTACCAGTCCCGGGGGTTGAGTAATGTTGAAAACTCACAATCCCGTTAGTCCCATAGAACTGCGCTCGTGCGTAGACCGTATTCCACTCAATTCCGTTTCCATTTTCAATGACATGTCCAGAAGCACGCAAAGCACCTCCTTCGTTTGCCATAGGGACAAAATTGGTCATGTCTAGCAACATCTGATTCGCCATCGCTACTTTGCCAAGAAGAATATTTCGGTCACTTAATTTTGACTTGACACCGCTCAAATCAACCTTGATACGAATAGACATTAGACCACCTCCAGTTCATACGAATAGAGCTTATCTGCATCAAATTCCTTTGTTTTTATGACTTGAACAATAGTGTGTTCTTGCCCGTCAAACTCTAAAAGCGACTGCTCTTTGAACTCTGGAAACGGGTCTGTCAAGCTCTCATAACAAAATACTACTGCATTGTACAGCAATACTTTGCCATTTCCAGACCACGAGAATTTGGGGCTACGGTCAATTCGGACATGCTCGATAGTAACTCTATCAGCATATACCCGCTTATTGTAGTCACCCTCTCCGATATACTCACGATAGGCGACACTCTCAATCAAGCTAGCTTTTGGTGGTTTTGGTAACTTCATATCAAATCCCCCTGTAAAGCAAGCCAGTACAAGATAAGCAGACCAGCGTATCCGTCGCAACCAACGCTCGATTGCGATTGCTTGCTACCTGCCGTTTACCATTCATAGAAACAGTCGTGCGTCCAACCGTAACCGTATCAGGAGTACTATTCAATCCCTCTGCGGTGTCAGAATCCATATCGCTGAAATATAGCACTTGCGCGCATACAGCTTTCTTGAATTGCTTCACTCGGAACTGCACAGAATCTTCGTTAATATCGTTAAATTGGTAATAGCGCATAGTCAACTGATCTACGACCTCTTCTGCTTTTAGAATGTACTTATCAAATTGTTCTTCCGAAATCCTATCCTCTCCAAGAAACTTTCGGCACTCATCGAATGTTACGTAATCCATATCACCCCTACCTCCTGCTAACTCTATTATTCAGAGGCATCCTCTAAGACACCCTCCTTAAGGATGTCGACAAGCTCTATTCCTTCCCCGAAATAGAGCTTACCTGTCCTGTTGACTTCGTCAGCACGTTTCTTTGTGAGTTCTACAACATCTCCGATTTCGCAGAGAGTATTTGTATCTCTATCTGTATAGGCTTTTTTTACAATGTATTTAGGCATCTATTCGCTCCTTTCTTACACAGAAGGAGCAAACGTGATTTTAATTGCTTTTTCTGCCTTATACAGATACACTCCATAATGTTTGTTGGCGATAATTTTGTTAATCAGGCGTGATTTATCACGGTCTGTTTCAACCATCGTTTCACGTTTTAGAAGAATCTTCAACGCCCCTTTACGAACCATGAAACCTGTACCTTTTGGACATTTACGAGAGCGAATAATTTGCACACCCAAAATATCCCCATAAGTCCCCGAGATAAGACGAGACACCCCAGTCTCTGTATTGATGAATTCTTTTCCTGCTGCGATTCGCAAAGCGCTCGCATCTTGCGGATTCATCACCAAAACCGTTTCTGCATCGTCTTCGTCATTAAAGATATCCAAAGCTTTAGATACTCCATCAACGGTGATAGATGCCGTAACTGTCTGAGTAGAACCCTGAAGCGCCGTCAAAACATCCGCATCTACCTTGTGATCAATAGCTTCTGCGATTTGCTTTGCGGCTTGCCCTGCTGGATCACCGTATCCAGAAAGAAGAGATTCGTCTGTCAATTCTACCGATTTACCAATCTTCTTGATGGTCATTTGTGTTTGTGTGAAACCGAGTTTGGATGCTGGGATTGGCTCACCTTCTCCAACTTCTACCGCATCACCGATATAGTCCCATTTAGGAACTGTTAGGGTTGTACCCGGTCGTCCTTGAAGTGTTGTATCCACTTCTGCAAGGGGCGCGAAACGAATCGCTTTGCCAATTTCTGCGTCAATCATTGGTGCTAGGACTTGTGGATCCAGCATTTGCGCCATCATAGTTGTATTTTCTGCCATTTGTTAGTCTCCTTTTACTAATCGCTCAAATAGAGCTTGATTTTTCTGCTTTAACTCAACTCGTTCAAGATAAGTCATTTTGTTAAACTGCTCTTTTGTGACACTATCGCCAGTTTGAGCAGATGGATTCCCGGCAACTGTAATTGTCGGGACTTTTTCACCTTCAACTGCTTCCTGTTTGCTGAATTGAGGGTATTTTTTTAGCACTTGTCCAATTGCATCATCAATAGACATGTCATCTGATACTAAGCGCTCCGCGAGAATGATTACATCATCCACAGCTTCAGTGTTAACTCCCAATGTCAAGGCAGAAAGCTTCGCTTCTAACGTTTTCTTTTCTGATAACGCAGATTCTAGCTCTTGTTCTTTGACAGCTAACGCTTCTGCTTGTTTTTCTGATTCGCTCTTTTGAGAATCCTGCCACTCTTTTAGTTTTGCAAGCCCATCTTTTGCACTCTTGATATCTTCAAATCCTAGGCTTTTAAAGATTTTTTCCTGCGCCTTTTTGGACTCTTTCGCAACTAACCCCGTAACCTCTTCTTGTGTAAAAGTTTTAGATTCTTGAGTTTGAGATTCTACGTTTTCTCCAGTATTGACTGACTGGTCAGTTGTTTCTTGAATGTCTTCTACCATTCTTTTTTCCTCCTAATTTTTAGGTAATACCTTCCGCTCTTTAACGTCTACGGATAAAGACAAAATAAAAACCGTCTGGATTTCCACACGGGTAGATTATTTACGATTGAACCAAGATTTTTTTGAAATCTTATCAGCAACTTTCTTCTCAAGGTAATCAAATCTTGCATTAGTTGCCTGCACATTTTGCGAGTTAACTTGCTCCTGCTTCTCAACAAGATTCAAAAGTTGCCTGTTTTGCTCAATCAAGAGATTGATAGTACCCTCTGCAATTCGCAGACGGCTTTCAAGTCCATGCTTTTTCTTCTTTTTCATACGTCTATTCATGATTATTAACTCCTAAAAACTTATTTTTAATCTCTACAAGTAAATCGTATTCCGTTTTTGGAATAGTAATCATTTCCGGACCAGTTGTTTTTAGTCCGGTAAAATTGTTTTCTATATGTTTTTCCATTATTTCCTCCTGTTTTTGGATATAAAAAAGCACCTAGATTAACTAAGTGCTCTTGGTTTCTTAAAATACAACTTGCTTATCTAGCAAATTATCTTCCGTATATTCCACAGTAAAGGTATCTAACTCTTGAATACCTCGCCCCATCACAATATTGTGAAAGATATAGTTCTTGTCCCCAATAGTAATCATTCCATTGGGTTTAGAGTGGCTAAAATCTGGATTTTCCACAGTAACTGAAAGTAAGCCAACTGTCTTTAACGGAAAAGTTGAAATAACTTTATTTTTCATTTTCTAGTCCCTCCAATTCTTTTAGATAAGCTTTCAATGCTTTTCGAGTTTGTTCTACTTCTGATTTCGGTACGCTATATTTATCAGTGACCGATAACAGATACTTCTGCGCCGCTATCTCAGCTTCTATAATACTTTTACGATTGTTTGTATCAATCTCTCCTCTAAAATGTTGATTAGCATGGTAAAGTTCTTCTAGAATTTCAGAAATAATCGGTTTCTTTTGTAAAACAATTAAATCTTTACCCAAACAAATTGCATCCGCTCCTTGTAAATTTAAATACGCAAATGCTTCACTGTCCTGCCAAACCTTACCTCCACGTTCCCTGAAAGCCTTTGTTAGAGCTTTTTGTCTTACAACCGGAACAGGACGCCGCTTGTTCGGGTCTTTATTTCGTTTCATGCTTTCCACACTCTTATTATACACCTTATCTTTGCGACTTGCAAGCGACTTTCTCAACCTAATTTCCTGCTTCGCATAGCTATCCGGGTTGTAATAATAGCGCTCACGATTGACACGCCGAGCCAAAAATGGGTGTTCGTCAATATACGCACGATAAGTCGCATTTAGATTGACACCCTTCAAGCGGTACTTTTGAATCAGCTCTTCATCACCAATCGCTTTTGCGATATGCAACCGCTCTTTATTCTTGCGAATCTCACGCTCGAATGCACGTTGTTGAGCCTGCACTCTAGCATTTTCTTCTGCTTGCTCTGGAGTAACATTCTTCAAGTAATCAGGTAAATCAGGTTTGCGATTCACACCTACGACAAAAGGCGTTAAGAAATGCCCGCAATTTATCCCTAGACAGCCTCCAGCCGTCCCGTACCCATAATCACCCAAGGACAAGATTGAAACGCCGTCCTGCTCACGAGAAGCCCCTTTAGTGACAATCTGGTGTTGCAAAGGAGAACACATAGCACGAGCGCTAATCTTTTTTGAGTAGTAAAACGTATCAACTCCTAATTCTGCAGCAGGTCTTTCCCGCATATCCCGATAAACTCGGAATGTCGTAGTCTTGATAACAGTACGAGCATAGGCCTCGGCACGCCACGCCCTACCAGCCTTATCCGTAAAACCATAAAAACCCTTGTCAAACCACTTCATCAGCGTTTCAGATAACGCCTTATCTGCTGACTTAGAACCAATCACGACTCCAGCAACCGTCTGCTCTATGATTGACCTATAGACCTCTTGAACGCTCCGAGGCAAAGTTGTGTTAATCAAGTTCCCAAGCTCTAAAACAGTTTGATTTGCATAGGCTTTCAACGCTGCCTGCGTACCGTAGCGATTAGGAAGACTAGAAACGCCCAAATCATGCGCTAATTGCTCGTGAACATCTTGATAGACCTTATACCCCTCATTCTCGATAACGTCCCGTAAAACGGACTCTGCGACCTCTGAACGTTTAGCAATCAACTTGACATTTTCTTCCGTCAACATGTACATGTCATTCAGTTTCTCTAATTGCCAAATATACGGCTCTCGGATAAGGTCTGCCGTACCACGTTTCTTCAATCTACGAATGATATTCTCGAACAATTCAATAGATAATTGTCTGTAAATATCTGCAACCTGCATCATTTCCAGCTCAAATTGCTCATCTCCTTGCTCGAAAGGTAGCTTATTCATCGTACAAGTTCCTATCTACTTCGCTAAGATTTGGTCTCTCTTGACTAATTCTATCTATCATCTCCTGCGCTTCATTCTCTTTAATACCGAAGACTTTTTGAATTGCGTAAGATTTACTAACTAGACCACTCGCTAATGCTTTTGTCCAATAGTCCAGCTCATTGTTGCGATCTGTGAATACTCCGTCATCGAGGTTAACGACCACATCATCAAGACTTGGAATCTCGCCTGTGTATAATCGATACTTATCTGCACTTGCTAATTCTAGCATAGAAACGACTAGCTCTTTAATCGATTGCTCAACTAAACTAACAATGCTGTTTCGCATTTGGTAGGTATCGGAGTTCTCGGATACAATTTCGGTAGCTGTCTTCATGCTCTTGCCGTCAAAGGTAAACATACCCGCTGATACACCAATCTGCATTTCAAAGAGTGCCAATCCCTCGTTAATCGCCTTGATATAGTCATCAGAACGAATAGGAGTGGTTAGGTCGTGAATACCGATTTTCAATTCATCGCTACCGCCGTTGACTTGCATGTATACGTTTTGTTCGGGGTCAAACTTATTGCTCGCAAAGACTTGTTCACCTCTCTGGTCTAGTTCTAATCGCACAGTCTGTTCTGGCACGACCACCCTACGCTGTCCCATTCTGACTTCCCATTTAAACTCGTCGTAAGTTGTATTGATGAAATCAATCGTAGACTTCGCATTGTCAAAAACAGACAAACCAAGCGGACTGTTAATATCCTTGTTATTCATTCCCGGTGTTTTTAGATAGGTGAACAAAGGGCGACTAAGTTTATCAAATTTTACAACCTCTGCCAAATCCTCGTACAATTCTGCTAACGGCACTCTATCTCCGACGATTTCTGCTTGTTCCGATTTGTACAACTCGTTTGTAATCTGATAATCGCCATTTTGCCACTCATGCAACTCGATAAGCGTATAATACGCATTCTTTTTATTAACAGACTTGATCGTTTTTGTGACAATCGCAGCACTTGAAACATCCTGTGTATTTGATTGCAAGGGTAGAAAAACAGGCGCTTGGATAAAAGCGACCCTGACTCTATCATTGTCAATGTAGGGCCTCATAGCAAGACCGCCAAGAGCAAGGCAACTCTCAAGATATCGCTCAAAATTCTTATTAAAACGATCGCTTTTTAGCTGGTCTTGAATAAACCTGTTAGCTACTTTATTCTCGGAAACCAGAATCTCTGCTTGCTCATTGTAAACTAAGCTGGCAATCTTCCTACAAGCCGTTCTAGCAATAGGGAGATGGTTTCTCTCGCGCATTTTCTGTTCGTTATTCGAATTCGTGTACAAGACTTTATCCCATTCACTTTTGAAGTATTGTAAACTTCCTTGAATCCTCCTATACTCTTCTTCGCTTACTGCAATTTTAGGGTGGTCTGTAATTTTGACCAGATGTTGATTCGTCATGATGTACTGACCTCTTTTGAATAGATTTTTAATTCTCTGAACAATTCTCATTGCCAGCTCCTTATGTTTTCAATTCCAACAAACTAGCGTTATCAATGACGAAGTATTGCAAAGCGTCGCAAGTGTGGTCATCTTCCTTTACGACTTTTGGATCATCATTCATAACTGTTTTTTCGTCCCACATATACTTTTTGTGTTCTTCAATGAAATATCGCAGATTATTTTCACTCGGCAAATAGAAAAAGCGCCCCTCTGCGAGAAGCGACTGTACAAACTCAGTCATGACAATCTTTTTCTTTTTAGCGACTGGATGCCACGACACCCGATAGTCTTCCAAAAACTGGTTGCGCAACGCCCCTTCTGCACTATCAATCGTCTGTTTCACGATAGGAGCGTTAGGAAATAACACCATCTGCCTTTTCATAAACTCATAGACCTCACGAGTTAACACGCTAGGCGCTTTCTTATTAGCTTTTCCTGCGGGCGAATAATAATAGTTATCTACAAGGTAAATCTTGCTTTTATTATTCTCTGTCCTCTTGTTAGTCGTAACCAAGTGCAAACAAGTCGTAGCAGATTGAGCATGTCCCGTATCCATGGCAAAAAACTGCCCAATCACTCGCTCGCCATCTGGTATCTTTTCTATACGTTGAAACAAATCAATGTTATACACATTTGTCCCAAGCCCGACTGGCTCACCAAGATAGATATAGCGATAATAATCGTAATCATTCTGTTTTATCCGCTCAATATCCGCTAACATTTGGTCTGTCACAAAACCTAACTCATCATCAAGATAGCTGGATTCATGCACAAGATAATCAGGATTTTCTTTCAACTCCTCTGCCCATTCATTGATCCAACTATAAGGATTTCTAGGTGGATTGTAAGACCAAAAAAACTGAACGAAATCAGCTTTTGGGTGCTTCTGTCTCATAAAGGTAACGTTGGACTGGTCAAAATCCTCTTGACTAGCAAACTCTGCCGCCTCCTCATACCAAACCGCGATGATATTCCCAATGTCGTTTGATTTTAACTTTTGGAAATCATCTTGGCCGTAGAAATAAAACATTGAGCCTGTTCCTTTATGCTCAATCTTGAATGGCGATACCGTCATCTTGAATCTGTGGATAACTCCAAACATTCGCAACGCCCATTGAATTTTAAGGTACACGCTATCGCGTATTGTATTTCCAACCTTACGAATGACAACCACATTCGCCTTATCTCGCCGCATGATGTAACAAATCATTTTAAAAACAAGTAACAAAGCAACGACTGATGATTTGAACGAGTTCCGCCCGCCTTTCAAGATATTATACGGCTTTTTGGATTTCCAAACTGATTTGAAATGAGGATTCACATTTTTCTGAATATCAATCATCTTGTACCTCGTCTGCCCAAGAATCCACAATGATGATTTCGTCTAAACTGTCGTCACCAGACAAACCTTGTTTCCTCTTCTCATTCTCCAGCTCAAGAGCCTTAATCCTCTGTCTTTGCTCTTTTTTATCAAGGCTATCTTTAGTCTCAAGACTAGTCAACTTGCTTATCTGTTCAAAGGCTCTTACATCGCCTTTCATTGCTTTTTGGAGCATAATCATCGCAAGGGCCATTTCGTTTGTTGCTTCATAGCCCATGGCTTCGAGTTGAATTTTCATTTTTTCACTCGCTACATCTGACTGCAAAATAGTCTCAAAAGCCTTTTTTAAATTTGCTTTTTTTCTTCTAGCGATCCCAGAGGCTTTTCCGCCTTTTGATGCAATTTTTCTCTGTTCGCTCTCTGTTCGATTATTGAACGGCCTGAGATTTTCAGTACTACCTCTAGGCAATTTATGGCCTCCTTTCAAACAAAAAAATCATATGTCTTGTCTAATATCATAACCTCGTACCTTCGCTGTTTTCAAAACATGCTTCCAAGGGGCTTTAACCGGTATCCAAACACCATTACTAGGATTTAATTTTTCGGCAGTGCCTCCTTTTCCTTTTCGGTAAGTTGATTGTGCCCTTCCTTTATGATCCTTAATTTCTACGAATCTACCTACTTTGGCTCCGCGTCCACCCATTATTTCTTACCTCCTTGTTTCATTCGTTCCGTTGTCGCATTGTCAAAATAGACCACTTCTACATCTTGATAATCATAATCAACCTTACCACCATAAACTAATAAACGTTTAGGTGACAACTGTCTAATCATCTCGTCGACTCCTTTTCTCCATATTTCTAACTGTTCCTTGTTTTGCTTAACTCCAATAGTGCTGATTGCCAACGTGCTACGTTGTGGTAATCCATCAAAGCAAAACTCAAAACTATTCTCATAAGCCCAAGATACTGTTGGAATGACTACAATCCCATAATCTTGCATAATTTGACCAATCAAACGTGATCGATAAATATTCCAAACTTGCATGGCGACTGGCATGTCAAGATATAAGCTGAAATCGGGTGTTAATACACAATCAAAATCAACTAACTTCTCAATATAAAAATCTGGTCGTTGCCAAATTCTCTCAAATTGATAATCATCTAAAAAGAAATGAACACCCGCTACATAATCCGGCTTGTTCAAAACATAGTTAAACCCCTGTAACTTACCTGGTAAATGGTCAACCGGCTCAAGTATAGGAATATTAAACTTTCCTGCGATGCGTGTCTCATCATAATCATATAAATTGTATTGATTGATAGCGATCTGCCTATGAAATTCTTTGTCGCTGTCCTCAATATCCCCGTCATCACTAGCGGTTGTTTCATCAACGTCATCTATCCCGAAGTCTAACCCTGTGACTTCTAGTTCAAAGCCAAATTGCGACATATCAATTGTTTCAAAATCTATTTTCTCAAGGTTGAGTAACTCCATATCCCATTCTGCAAACTCGCCGACCTTATTATCAGCCAAGCGAAAAGCCTTGACCTGCTCTTCGGACAAATCATCAGCGATAATAACTGGCACTGCCTCAAGTCCCAATTTCTTCGCAGCCTTGTAACGAGTGTGTCCATTGATAATCTCGCCGTCCGATGTCGCAACGATTGGCACCTTGAAACCGAATTCTTTAATCGAATTAGCTACTGGACCTACTGCACTATCATTATTTCTAGGATTGTTGCTATATGGTCTCAATTCGCCTAAATTCATTTCAACAATCTGCATAAGTGCCTCGCCTCCTTTAACAATCAAAAAGTCACACGCTTGTGTGACTAAGTAATGTTTTTAAAATTGTTATATGTCTCTACCAATTTTATCAAGACCCTTAAAACCAAAAAAGAACTTACAAACATCATTACTGTTGTTGCTAACCACCCTGATATTAGGTATATAGAAATAGAGCTGGTATCCTCTTTGTCAAAGAACAAAGCTATAAACGATAATAATGAACTTACGAACGATAAAACAGTAGCGATTAATAGCCTATCCATTATTTTTATATCTGTCCCCAGGTCCTCCATCATACTTACTAATTTATTAGAACCTGAAGAGGGTATCAATGAGAAGCTAGCAAAAAAGATGGCTGTTACAATAGCCGAGAAAGATAATGAAGCAGACATAATTTCAGTAAAGTTATTTAAATTTTTCGGGCTGATTTTAAAATACAAGCTAACCAAAAACGTAGCTATACCCCAAAATATTACTAAAATATTCCTTTTCAATCTTCCTTTTTTCATAATTACACCTCAAAATGGACATTATAAATAGTTTTTAAGTAGTCGTAATAATAAGCATATGCAGTATTTAAAAAACCATAAACAGCCCGATCATCCAATACTTCATCATAATTTATATTGCCCTTTAAAAAAAATTAGCTTTCGCTTGCTTGCTTTTCATATAAAACACTCCATATTTTTATCACTTTAATAATACTACTAAAAAAGCCTTTACACAATAGTGCATCAGGCTTTTTTGATAAAAGTATGGAATTTTTTGCATAAAATGCAACGGAGAGTGCAGGATTCGAACCTGCCTCTCAGATTATTTGCATGATACCACTTTATCAGGAAAAAAGTGACAATTCAAGAGTTTTTTGTGTCATTTTCCCATTTTGTCCGCAAAAATTTCCAAAATACGCTGCCGTTTACGATAAATGCCTTTTGTTGAGGTCTGGATTTTTTCTGCTATCTCCTCCCATGTATTCAAAGAACCCCTGCCCCAACGCAATTCAAACACTCGGGTCAATTCGTCGTCCAGCTGCGCTAGTGTAGCCTTAACAGCCGACTGAAAACTCTCTAGCGACTTTATGCGCTCATCGTCTGCCCACTTAACTGCTATCGACTCTGTTGGTTTTGAGATAGCACCGCTACGACTGCCGCCTATATTTTTGTCGCTATTCTCTTTTGATTGTAGCTCAAGTTTTCGTATCGCTATTTTCTTTTCGCAGTCGCAATACTCAAATAACCATTCATCAAACGCTTTTAACTGTGCTTTAGTTAATCTGCTCATTCCTTAAACACCTCTCCTTCCCGAATAAGAACCATGGCGCGACCACCTTTATGGTTTGCGGAAATAAGTTTCATCCTTGAAAATATATGGCGCTCAGACCAGCCCTCCTCCACTACAAAATGATTGGCGCGTAATCCGTAGTAATAGTCATCATTTTTCAAAATCATACAGCACGATCGCGCATGAAATGCATTTAATTCATCAATTTCCACAGAAGTTAAGTTCTCAACCGTGTTACAGAATATTATCTTCTCTTGTGTCTTCAAATCAATCCTCCAATCTGCGCCTTTACCGCTTCTAGCAAGGCGTTCTGTTTTGCTTCTTTACCCTGTAAGATTTTTAAAACTCTTTCATCAACAGTATTTTGTGCCACTAGATGATGAACAATGACAGGTTCGGTCTGACCTTGTCTGTCCAGACGTGCGTTCGCTTGTTGGTAGTATTCCAAGCTCCACGTCAAACCGAACCATACAATGATATGCCCGCCCTTTTGTAAATTTAGACCATGCCCTGCAGATTGTGGGTGACATAGAAGGATAGGAATGTCACCCCTATTCCATCTTTCTACCGAGGTCAATTCTTCTGCTTGCGGGAATCGTGCTTTTATTCGCGCTAAATCATGCTGGTACTGATAAAAGACTAGAATAGGCTGCCCTTGGCTATCTTCAACGATATTTTCCAAGGAATCCAGTTTGTCATCATGGATAGTAACGACATTTTTATCGTCATCATAGATAGCGCCATTGGCCAACTGCAACAACTTGTTTGCCAATACTGCTGAATTAGTAGCAGTAATCTCCTTGCCTTTAAATTCCAATGCAAGCTCACTCTCCATCTGCTTGTATTCTTTGAGATTAGACAGCTTAACAGGTACTATGTTGTTCGTTCGCTGCGGTAGATTCAGATAGTCTTTAGCTTTCATACTAACGCAGATGTCATCTAGCTTATCGTAGATTTCATCTTCTGCACCTTCTCGCAAAGCCCAACTATACACAATCGGACCATTTCGTTTATCTGGCGTAAAATATCGTTCTTTAAATCGAGTTTGACTCGTCTCTAGTCGTTCTCCCCTGTCCATCAGATAGATTTGTGGCCAAAGGTCTATTAAACTGTTTGGCGCGGGTGTGCCAGTTAGCCCAACCAGCCTTTTGATTTTTGGTCGAACCTTACGCAAGGCTCTAAAACGCTTTGCCTTGCTAGACTTAAAACTGGACAGTTCGTCAATGATAACAAAGTTGAACGGCCACTTTGTTTTGAAATGTTCCACAAGCCAAACTACGTTCTCTCGATTGATCAGATAGAGATCCACATTTTCAGACAAAGCTTTTTCACGCTGCTTAGGACTTCCTAGAACTTTCGTATAGCTTAAACCAAATCCCCATTTTTCAATTTCAGTGGACCACGTTTCCTCTGCTACTTTCTTAGGAGCTATCACAAGGATTTTCAAATCCTCGCAAAAGACATTTTTCAATTCATCAATCGCGGATAAAGTAGTTAACGTTTTACCCAATCCCATATCTAGCAACAACCCACAATAAGGATGTTCTAAAATCCAATCTCTGGCATACTCTTGATACTCATGTAGCTTCAATCTCTCCCTCCATTTCTAGTAGTGCCCTATCCACGGATTCGTAGGAGTCAACAACCCAAACCTTGTGCCCTAGCCGTTCAAACTTCTTATGGAGAATCTGCTGGCTCTTCCTCGGCTTTTTGCCAGAGGCTTTCACCTCGACAAAAAACACACCTCTCTGATTGATGATAATTCGGTCTGGCACTCCTATTGTCCCAGGGCTAGTAAATTTCAGGCACAGCCCTCGGCACTTTCGTTTTAAATAATTTTCAATATCCCTTTCTGATTTCATCTTTCCTCCAAAATTAGGGTAACAAAATTTTTCAACTTATTATTTCTCTATATATTTTATATACACATACACCTTATATATACACTATATATATTATTTATTATTATATATAGCTAATAGAGAAAAGATGTTACTTTGTTACCAATCATAGCTAAAAACTTGATATAACAGCCATTAAAGAGGTAACAGAAAAGTAACAAAGGTAACTTTTTGATAGGGATTTTTATAAAATTTTCAAATTGTGGTAACAAAGTAACATCTTTTTTCAACTGATAAAATTTTTTTGAGTTTGAAATTCTTGTTACTTTGTTACCCCAAATTTTCAAAATCCCAAAAATGTTACCCCGAAATGTTACCTAAAAATCATCTAATAGTTTGAACCCTGTCCAAGATCGTACCGGCTTCTTGCCAATTTTTACAAGTTTATCTTCAAAGCCCAGCTCTCGCAAACGCTGAATAAATGTATTTTTAGCTAATGGTTTGTATCCCGAGTCCATACAATATTGCTTGTAAGCTGGATAGACTTCAGCTACTGGAGCTTTATTGTCTTTGCCCACTGCGCATTCGTCTTCCAGGAACATAGCGACGACGTCGTTTCCACGTTCCCACTTTTCAACACTTTCTACCATAGTTCCGCTCAAGCTGAAAGCCTTAGTCTCTAATAATCTTCTTAACCCATCCATGGACTTGTTGAAGATACCAGGTAGCTCAGACATAATCGTTTTAAGTGGGTATTTGGATTTCACTTCGTCTGTCAGAATCTTGTTCATTTCAAGAATCATCATCCGGCGTTTCAGACCGCCGCTAAAGTCTCGCATGGGTGGAAGTTCGTTCATGGCAAATGTTAGTTTGGCATAGTTGTAAAAGGTAATTGGCTCTTTATTCTTTCTATCTGCGTAGATAGAATCCTCTCCGGTTAACATCTTTAAAGTCGCTCCGTCTGCTAGATATTGGGGCTTTGCATCCGTGTCAAAGTTGGCAACTTTGCGATATAGTCCAATTTTGGCAAAACGTTCGGTCATCAAACCTTGCAAGGTGACTGCCGCATAGCTATCACTGCCAATCATCTCCCGCAAGATATTGATAATCGTTGACTTACCTGTGCCACCCTTACCCTGGATAAATAACATTTTTTGAATCGTGTATTCGCGGTAAAAATTGTAACCGAACCATTCGTAGACAAAATCTATGTTTTCAGCGCCCACAGTCTCACGCAGAAAACCGTCAAAGTTGGGGCACTCTGCCCCTGCCTCATATCTTACAGGGTGGCTTGACCTTGCGTGTAGTTCAGGATCAAACTGGCCAACAAAGCTGTCCTCTTTCAAATCATACACACCGTTTGTTAGAACAATCTTGTGTATGTCGCTTTCCTTGAAAACTTCCTTAGAGAACGCCTGCGCCCTAATCGCTACGATTGTTTCGTTGATATGCCGAATCTTCGTAATTTTGCCTAATTTCTTCGTTGAAATATAGCTGCGCAGGTATTCTTCTGCATTTGGAATCCAAATTCCCTTTTCAGCTTCATACCTCAAGAACTCCAGTCCATCGTACCATACTGGAACCTCTCTCAATATCTGTTGAGCTAGCAGATAGCTATTAACCTCAGGATTTCCCCTCTCATCAATTTCTAGCCATTCCCGTTCATCTTCTACGCCCTCTGGCGGTAGTACCTCGTCAAAGTCGCCAAGCGCTTCATTCATCAGTTCTTCACGAATAACTGGAAGCTCTGCCACCCACTCATTCATAGCCTTACTAGAAGGCAGTTTATTAGTGGGCGCCCCATCTTTCGCGTCTCCGTCCATGTCTCCAAATTTGTGAATCCGTACTAGGTCATAGCTGTTGACCAACCTATCCCCAACCGGGTCTGTCCCGTGGTGACTGTAGGCAAACACATCATCATAGATAACCAAACCATTCGCCGTAGAGCCTTCTACATAGGTATAGCGATCGGGCGTTGTTCCTTCCGCATAGATATCCGGTAAGAACTCCACAATTGCTTGTCTGATGTCATAGTTTCGACAGAAAGCTCCAACTAGCCCCTTCTTGCTCAAGGGGTCGCCCTGCTTCTTCGCTTCGGATTTCCGCCTCACGGTGTGTGTAGGGCTTTCTGGCCAAAAGCTAGAATCTTTCCAGTCCGGGTAGGTCGCCAGTACCTCATCTACATCTAGAAACGCTTCATCATTTACCTTAAAGATAAACTCCGCATCTCGTGAATGGCTGGGGAAATACATCATTCGTACACCTTGGTAAGTCGTATCATCAAAGTTTCCCATGCCTAGCTGATTCGCTAGATAGCGGGCCACTGGCTCGTATTCATCCGGCAACATTAAGCGGTCTGTCGGAATAATGATGCGGTATTTAGGGGCTTTGTGAGAGTGACTATGCGTGCTGTACAGTACATAGGCATAATCTGCCATAAGCTCCAAACGGTCAAGAAAATCACCGCTCGGGCTATCTGCATCTAGCGCCACAAGTGAACGACTCTGCACATGCCCATTCTTTCGTTGTCCCTTTTTCAGCCATCCACCCACGAACCCGCCAACGTCTTTGATCTGACCTTTTTCAGCCCGTGACATCTTCTGGTATTCCGCAAAAGTCTCTTGCGTAACTGTAGGATTTCCTAAGCGTTCGACCAGCTCTTGCCACGTGCATGTCTCATTTTTCCATTTTTTTGTCGTTCTAGAAGCACCGACGGATAGATGAATTTCTTTCATCGGGGCATGTCTTATTTTTAATTCTTCCATACATCAATCCTTCTTATAGTATTTTGTTACATAGCCCTCGCTATTTAGCGGAAGACCTTCTGCCCACTCTGGACACTGAGCCATAAGGCTGTTAATCGTCTCAATATCGGTGCCTGCGCTCTCTACAATACACTCATCATGGACATGAAAGACAACCGGATATCCTGCCTCTTCAAGCCTTAAAATAGCTTCTGCGAGAACGTCCCTAGCGGTTGCTTGTACAATGTTTTCGACCAGCTTTCCACCGTAGGTTTCTTGTTTCGTGAAATAGGCCCTATCTCCTTGCCCCTCATAGACAATCTTGTCCCCAAAATCTCCAGCCTCTAGCTTTGCCTTAGCATACGCTAGGGAACGACCACCGGGAAGCTGGATCAGCAAGAAACCTTTTCGATACTTAAACTTTAACTGCCCAAGCTTGACTACGGCTCTAGTCCGTATTGCTTTAATCGCTGCCTTCTGAACATCTTTCCAAAATTGAACAATTTTAGGATTAGCACGGCGCCAGTCATCAACTAGACTTTGTAGCTCGTTTTCAGCCACTCCCATCTCTAAAGCCCCCATCTGCTTGAGGGCCCCTGGTCCTCCTTGATAACCAAGCGCTAACTCTGCAATTTTTCCTTTTTGCCGTAGTTCTTTATCCACTTCTTCAATCGGGATATGGAACATCTGACTAGCAGATGCCTCATAGATTTTGCCATGGGTACTAAACACATCAAGTCGCCATTTTTCGCATGCATACCAAGCAATCACTCGGGCCTCAATAGCAGAGAAATCGGAAACGTAGAACTCTTTATCCCCTTCTGCCACAAAAGCTGTCCGGACTAGCTGCTTTAAAGTGTCATTCAAGCTGTCGTAAAGAATCTCCACAGCGTCAATATCTCGCCTTTTCACGAAGTTTCTGGCGTCGTCTAGATCCTTGAGATAGTTTCTCGCTAAGTTCTGAACCTGCACTACTCGACCAGCCCAACGACCTGTCCTGCTAGCTCCGTAGAATTGTAGTAGTCCGTGAACTCGTCCGTCTGAACAGACAGCACGCTCCATGGCTTCGTACTTCTTCAAGCTAGACATAGCTGTCTGAAGTTTCAACTCAAGCACTCTCTTGAGCTCTCCTGTCGCTGTTTTTAACGTAGACTGGACATCGGCCTTAGTTAACCCTTCTGGCTTATAGCCGTGTTCTTTTAACCAAGGAAGCAGTTTAGCGCGACTATTGGGGTTATCTAATCCCGTAATAGCTTTTAACTCATCAAAGAGCATTTCCATTTTGACATCTTTACAGTAAAGCGCTGACTGGACTAATTCACTATCAAGGGCAACTCCTCTATCGTTTATCCGCTGATCAGCAGCATAGTAGTCCCACTCACGTTCGTGCACTGGGAGAGCGGACAGCTTTTCGGCTATGGCCATTTCGACCACAACGTCCTGTTTACAGTAGTCACTAAACATCTGCCACTTCTCGAGGTCGTGTTCGGGAAGATTTCTAGTTCTGCCACCGTTTGCCTTTGTTGGTTTACAGGGTACTGAAAAATACTTGATAAGATTCTTTCCTGCGGTATCCTTTTCCTCTGCCAAGTTAAGATACAGGGCACAGCGCTCCAAGCTTGCAGGCAATCCTAGCTCCTGCGCATGAACCATGGTACAACGCCATTCTCTAGGGTCAAGCTGAACGCCTAAATACTTCCCTAGACACACACGTTCAAATTGAGCATTGAAAGCGTGCTTGATAACCTCACTTGACAAAATTTCTTGTTTAACCCCTTCTGGAAGCTCTTCTTTTGTCAAGTCTAAGCACTCCACATCGCCCCCGTCAAAAGAATAGGCGAACAGCAGAATCTCAAAGTCAGGAGCGTCAACATACTTATAGACACCGTCTTTAATGTCATTTGATGAGAAAGTTTCAATGTCAATTGATAAGTGTTTCATGTTAATCCTCCACAGCTTTTTTATAAGGCTCCCAAAAATCTTCCAGTTTCCCCGATAGCGGTAGCTCTCCGTAATGAATGTAGCAACTAATAGCATTTTGCAAGTTTGTACTATTCGTGCCACAGAAAGGCACATCTTCTAAATCAAGCCCATCTAAAAGTTCTGATTCTAAGCGCTGAACGAGCTTCATTCTGCTTCTGGCATTCTTTAGTTTGGCAAAAAACTCCTTTTTGGTCATCTAATCACCCTCCCGGATACCCTACGTACCTATTCATCTCCTGCAGCTGCTGCGTGATGACTTCGTTGTGCTGATGTAAGTGCTCTACTTTGAATTCTAGCTCATCAATTCTTTTTTGCTGAATAGCAACTATATGTGTCAAGAATGCTACGCTCAATATAAGACCTGTAATACAGCCTAAGATGCCACCTTTTGCAAATCCTTGTCTAAAACTGTTAGTTATTCTAATCACCTCAACAACTCCTTCCCGTTCGTAAATTCTTGCGATAGTTTTTGTAGGTCTTCATCTGAAATATATGTCACACCTTTTTTCTCAATTGCAGACAAAATGTGATTGTATGTAGGTATATATTTGGGAACTTTCAGCCAGCCGTGATCATTTTTAAAGCGAGAGTAGAGAACACCCTTTCGAACTTCGAAGATTACAATATTTTTCCATGATTGGATTCGAAACGGTCTGTATTCATCCATATGTGTGGTCATTTGTTCACCTCCTAGAAATAAGTTCTAATATCTGTTTTATAACCGCAGACAATACATACATCTTGTTCAATCCACCCATGTTTTTGGTCTTTGTAGTTCATATCCTCGAAATATACAGGGACTAGTTTGTGTAAGCTAAGTTTACACCTTAGTTTTCTAAACATCACTCCACCTCCTCTACTTCAAACATACTATTGCCAAACACACCGCCAAAGCCTGCTTCTTCCAATTCATCCTTTGTGTGACTTGTAGAAAATGTGTCTATTTCTAACATTGACACAAATATCCATTCATCATATTCTTTATCATAGTTAAGATAGAGTTGACGCTCTGCAAGATTTTTGAATTTAACCCTATATCTCTTCTCCTGCTCTATCTCATATCCGTCAAGCCAAGCACGAGTGAATATTTCTTCGTTGTTGTTCATATCTAGCCAATTTATGATAGCCTCATTATTATCACCAAATAGAGCAGTAAATAATTTTTTCCCACGCTGTTTTTGCTGTTCTAAATAATCCGCCACAAACTGCGGGATTTTGACTTTCGGGCGGTCGTTCAGTTGCCTCACCAGCTCCAGCACGCTATCTTTTGAAATGACTACTTTCTTGTCAATCAAATGTGACGGCAACTGCTCAATTTTATTTAGTATTTCTTGTGTGTTCATCGGTTTCCTTCCACTCAAAATTGATAATAATCTTTATGATGGCGACAATAGCTTTATGCGCTCTATCATTAGCGCTTGAAGACCATTTATCCCACGTATCGCGTAACGGCATGAACCCTTTATCAAAACAATATTCCATAAATTCTGTAGAAAAAACATCCTCTTTTTCTAAAATATCAAAGTGTTCATCTAATTGATGACGGTATGCCTCACCTAAAATCTTTGTAATTTCGAAACTTGTGTCAGTGCAATCTCTTAGATAAGACTTGCGAAGATTATCCAAATAAAGTAACTTGTCCTCAAATGTATAATCTTTGTTTGTTCCTTTTGTAAAGTTCACAAAACTCTTTTTAACCAAATCTTCAAGATTTTCAGGTAAACATTCAGTCTCAATCGGCTCAACATAAGGTAGTCTAATTTTCATCTGTTTTCTCCGTTTTTAATCTATAATCATATTTGTAAATACAATCTGTCTATCAAGCATTCCGTGACATACATAGATGCTCTGAAAGTTAGGGCTATTTTTTAAAACCATACTCTCATCAAAAAACTTTATCCTGCCTCGGGGAATCAAAAGCTCAAAATCATTATTTCGGAACAATTCAAATCTTGCTCTACTGTCAAATATCCCATTGCCATTCATAACTAGAGCGAAAGGAATCTTTAATTCATATAATCTCTTAAAAATAGCATCACGTTTTGAAAATGGCGGGTTGCTGACTACACAATCAGCATTTTCAGGCAAATTCTGCTCAAAGAAATCTTGGCCTGTCTCAATATGCCCAAATACGACCTCAAACCCTTCTCTTTTTAAAATTTTGACAAACTCACTATGTGCTTTATCGAACGGACACCAAATTTTAGTAAATCCTTTCGCTTTCAAATACGGCACAATAATATCTACAGCATATTTAGGTGTATAATATTCATCTGATTTCGATGTTTTTATTTGTTGACTAAAACTCATTCTCCATTTCCTCTATCAACCAATCCAAGTGCTGACGAGCCTTTTTCAAGTCCTCAACACCGTTTTTCTTTTGAAAGCGCAGTAGGTATTTCATCGTATTCCACCAAGCTCCTGCTGCAACCCCCTTCAAATCCCACATAAAATTTCTGATAACATCCATAGCTTCAAGTCCATGCTTGCCTTGGTAGTGTTTCGGTTTCGTTATGTTGTTAAATTGTTCCATTTGCTTTTTCTCCTTAAAATGAAGAGGGGGATTTTTCCCCTCTTATAAGAAATCGTCTTCCTCTTCTTCATCATCCCACTCATCGAAGTCAGCATCAGCAGACGAACGGCCGCCTAGGTAATCACCTTTAGCCACAATCTGAACATTGTTTAGCCCACAAGAAATCCCTTTGTTTCCCGCAGTATTATAAGCGTATGCGTTAAGAGAGACCCGTGCATATACTCCCGAATACACCTCGTCTGGTGAATCAATTAGGTTCTTGTATCGGTCAATGATTTGTGGTTTTGTTTTGCTAGATACAGACATAAAATAGTGTCCAGCGTATTCTGGATGCTCTTCCGTATCCATTTCTTCATCGCCATCACGCAGTGTTGTTTTTACTCGCTCCCATTTGATGCCTTTTAACTTACTATCTTTAGCTGCTTCAAACGCGGCTTTTTGTGCCTTTTTGATACGATTGATTGTTTCTTTATCCGTTTTAGGAATCAAGATGACCGTTGAGTATTTCGCTTCTTGGCCCTCAAAAGCCTTTGGTTCTAGCAGCGCTACATAGCTAAGACGTACTTTACCAGTAATAATTTTAGTCGTATTTTGTGTTGTTACCATATTTATTTCTCCTATTCAAAATCTTTAATTGCTTGCTCTAAGCTGTTCATTGCGGGTCTCTTGTCACTATTCGGAACAAGGACAGGTTTACCTTGTGGCTTATCAATCACTTCTGCCAGAAGTTCCGTAAACGTTGATTTTCCGATGAGCTTCTCAAGTGCCCCCATAGCTAGAAGCTCTTTTGGCTTGTAGATTTCATCGTCAAACCCGTTATCGTGTAGAATGTCTACGGCTTTATCCTTATCTGTAATGACCCGATTACTTCTACCCTCGACTACTTTATAACCTGGCACTTCTTCACCCGCTAGGGCTTGCTTGAGAGCATAGGCTTCGACGGATTCAATCCACTTCTTAAACTCACTAGCCCTATCTAGGATTTCAGCGATTGCTTCACCATCTAAATAGATTGGCTCTTGAAGCTCGTAGCGATCTATTAGTTCCCAATTAGCTTGAGCCCTAGGCACCAACTTAGCCGCAACTGGGGACCACTGTAGAACCTTTTCATTCAAGTCCCAGTCACCAATCCCTGCGTCTGCCTGAGCCGCCATTGGAAGAACTACGTTATCCGCCCAATAAAGCAACTCTTCGACAAAGATCTCAACCGTGCTAACACTATCAAGTCTGGGCTGAACAATCGTCATGCGGATTTTATCGAAATCATAGATCATGTCATACGTCGCATAGGCTCCAAGGGCATACAAACCCATTTGCGGGTTTTGCTTAGCAGATACTGGCATACCTTTACCATATTTCAAGTCAATGATTTCAATAACCCCGTCAGAAAGTATCACTGCATCTGATGTACCAAACCCGTTAGGGACCCACTCAGAGAAGTCAACTCGCTTCTCCAATTCAATTTCGGCGCTATCATAACTATTGAAATGTTCCATGACAATGTCTGTATAGAGCTCTGTCATCTCTTCCATTTCTTCGTTGTAATAATCGGTGCTTTCTTTAAACTCTTTTAAGCGTTTGTTAAACTCCCGCTTTTTGATTTTTCCGGACTTATACATCAGCTTAATCTCGGACAGCTCGTGAGCTGCTGTTCCTTCTTGCGTATAAACAGTATCCCTGCTAGGATACTCCGCCTCTAAGCGTGGCAACATCGGGCAATAGAGCCAACGATGTGCGCTTGACGCAGAAAGCAGTGCGTGATTTTCAACTGGCATTACAATTCCTCCAAACTAGCATAGAAGTCAGCGTATTGGTCTTCGTCCAATTGATCAATCTTCTTGATTCCCAAATCAGCAAGTAGTCCCTTGATAGCTTTAGACTTTTGTTCCTCCATTTTAGCCTTGGCCAACGTCTTGATTTCAGCAAGCGTTACAGAAGGGGTATCGTCGTCCTCCGGGTCTTCTTTAGACTTCGCGGTCTCGGCAACTTTTTTCGCATCGATCTCCAAGGTCCCTGCGGAGCTAATACCGCCTAGAGTGCGAGCTAGCGCGTCTGTTACTTCTTCAATTGTTTCCCCAGTAATTTTAATTTCAATCATCTTTTTACTCCAATCTATGTTATAATGGTTGTGTGTTATTATTCATGGCGGTCTATTCTTAGGCCGTCTTTTTAGTTACAATCAATTACATCACCCCCTTTCTAGTAAATCCTTAGCCTCCTGAAGGTCATGTGCGATAGAAGCTCTATAATGCGGACTATTGTGCCGACCGCGAACAAATTTCGGGTGATCAATTTCCACCCACTCACCGTCAAGGTTCTCCACATCAAGATAAGGATTGTCGCAAAGAACTAACTCTTCCTCAAGATATGCTTTTGCATATTCTAGGTATTTCCTCATCTGTTCACCTCTGCAAAATACAAACGGATTTCTTTTGAAAATTTCAATAGCATTTCATCATCTGTCATAGCTTTAGCACGGTCAACAAGGATTTCCAACATATCCCAGATAGCCCGCTTTGCAGGGTCAACAGTCGCATTATCAGGGATTTCAAAGGTATCTTGATAGATAATACCGCCGTTTTCATCTTTCGACAGCATGTGCCGTTTATGATCACGCCATAAATATTGCTTGACATTCTCATACTCAAGACCAGTCTCAGCAACGCAGTCTCGTATTGTCTTACCAGGGTTCGCCCTAAAGTAAGAGCGCACTTCTTCAATCTTTGTCATATTTCTCCTCCAGCTGTTTAATAATTTTTCTTCTCTGCTCCTCTGTCAGATGGCTTGCTAAGAAGACCATATCGCCTTCTACCCAGTAAAACCCTCTTGAGTTTGTCAGGGTATCTACTACCGTTACTTTCATGCGACTAGCTCCCTCTCCCTATTCCGAATCAGCAATAACTCAAACGGCGACATCGTTTCCAGCTCCTCACGCTGAGCTTTTGATACGAACAGCCCTTGTAACTTCACATAGCGTTCAATCTCATCAATAATGTTCATTTTTCCGATCATTATCTGAACTCCCTCCTCCAAATCGTAGCTTTAGTTCTTCGTGGTAAATCTGTTCCCTAAACTCATCAGAGTTCATTTGTTTTGTAAGTTTGTAGGCATATCCGATAGCAAATCCAGCTACCCCAGCCATTGCATAAAATCCGATCATCTCTTTAATCTCCTTAATTTCTTTCTGTTTGTTTCCAGTTCATTTTTCCATTCTAAGCTACCCCTGTAATCTAAGTAGCGTTTAAATACTTGGGCATCTACTAGTCTTCCATGGTCCGACAGGAGGGCATTCCAGCGTGGAATATCTTTCATTTCACGTCTACACGTCCCTGCGTGCTCCTTGGTAATACTGAAGGTTTTAGCAGCAGTTTCATCGTCAAGCAGAAGCGGTGTAATAATAACTTCTTTTACTAGCGTTACTTCCATAGCTTTTTATCCTTTCTTGTGATATAATTTAAATAATTTTTTTGGTAAGTCACTGTTTCCGCAGTGGCTTTTTTGTGTTTAAAACATATGATTATACGAAATTTTCATATTTTTTGCCTAAAAAAATATCATCGAATTGTACGTTGAAATAATCCATGTACTTTTTAAGCAACTGATAGCCTATATCAGAACTATCTTTTTCCAAACGCGCAATAGTTTGACTGGAGACCTCGAATTTTTTTGCAAGCTCTCCTTGTGTCAACCCCTTATTTATTCGCATAGCTTCTAACGTCCACTGCACCCTCTCACCTCCTTCTAAATTCGTCCAAGCTGACATCTAGTGCGTCAGCGATTTTAACCATGTTATCAAAATAAATACGTTTGCTTCGACCAGCTTTCAAATCAATCAATACATTATGATTGATACCAGCTTTCTTACTAACGGCGTACATCGTCATACCTTTCGCGTCCATAATTTGCTTAATTCTCTGCCACATGACATTTTCTCCTTGAACACTATATATAGCGTCTTAATTCTATTTTTATATCATTTATATGCAATATATTGACAAAACAATATATAGGCGATATAATACTTTTGAATAAAACCTTTACACTCTTTTATTCAAAGTTAACGGAAAGGAGAACTCCATGGAACAACCAACATTTGATTTTTATCTTCTTAATACTTATGAAATCCCAGAAGGTGTACAAATGGGAGAATTCAGAATTGAAGCAAAGTTAATTTATGAATTTTTAAACTCAAACCCAGATGTCTATTTCCAAAGGTTTTATATATTTGAAGATAATATTGTTATTCTTGAAGAACGAATTGGCGACAAGATATTCCTAAAATCCAATAAAACGATTGTCGTCGACGATAATTTTAATGTGACGCTCGTTAATTAACTTATGAACTACTTTTATAACCGGAGGGAAATACACCACCTCCCTTGAGTCTATCTTTAACACGATAGGCTCTTTTTTCTTTCCGCTATACGGATAATGTTTAGGTCTCACTTCTCCCCACCTCCTTTCTATGGTATAATGAAAATAAAATAATCGGAGAAATTTTATGGAAGTAAAACTCAGAATCAATCATCATCACTCTAAAACTGTTACAATTGCAGATGTTTGTCCAAACTGTAAAAAACCGACAAACCCACACTTGATAAGCTCTGACTACATCTCGCTTGACAATTCTAGAAATAGTGTTGTTGCAACTTTCAGATGTCTAGGTTGCAAGCATTTTTGGGTAGAAGAATTTATCGCTACAGAACGTCACATTAACAGTCAAACAATATATAATATTGAACATTTAGAAGTTATTCCTAAACTTCCAAGCGATATTCCAATTTCAGAGGATGTTGAGCTTGTTTCTCCAACAGGAAAACAAATTTATGTTCAAGCTCTCAAAGCCGAGCATGAGCGATTGGATCATATCGCAGGTATTGGTTACCGTAAAGCTTTAGAGTTCTTTGTCAAAGATTTCTCAATTCTAACTAATTCAGAGGACGAAGAAAAAATCAAGGATATGCCATTAAAACAAGTTATTGATAAATATATCAATGATGATGATTTAAAAACGTTCGCTCTAGCTTCTGCTTACATCGGAAATGATGAAGGGCATTTTTATCGAAAAAATCCTGATAAAGACTTTACACACCTAAAAAAATACCTACATGGTGTTATTTACTACATGGAAAAACGACTTATGTTTCTTGACGCTCAAGAACTTGTGAATCGTTCAAAGAAATCTTAGAATCAATTTCATCCATTTTCTCTGCTATATACGTCACAGTCCTTAATATTTCATTGAGGGCTGTTCTTTCAAGTTCGTTCATCACTTCTTCCTCCGCTTCACAATCTGCCGTGCTACGAATGACACCAGCACTAACACAGCTAAAATTTTCATATTGATTTTCCAAGCAAATGGTGGTACACTAAAGATAAGAGGTTGGGGCGTTTGCCCCTTGCTCTTACTTTTTAAGCTTACGCTTGTGTTCAAGTATTTGCTTGTGCCACAAGCGAGCTTCTCTTGCTAAGCCTAAGCCTAAGACTATTAGAACTGTGCCGAGTTCTTCTGGTTTTAGGCTTTTTATAATGTCCACCATTTGCTTCGCTCCTTTCGTTTTTTTAGGTCATTTCCTTGACCTTGATTATATTATAATACGATTTTTTCGTATTGTCGATGGTTTTTATCAAAAAATATGTTTTTTTCGTATTTTTTGATTGATAAAGAGCCAAAACTGATATATAATATAGTTAGAAGGAAACGAGGAGGCAAAAAATGAATGAGATAAAAAGGAGGCAAATCATTGCTGACAATATCACATACTATAGAAAACAACGAGGTATCACACAAAAAGAACTCGCTAAAAAAATAGGAATCTCCGCTAGTACGATGACTGATTATATGAAGTTGAGAAGCGCACCTTCTTTTGGAGTCATTCAAAAATTAGCTGATTTTTTAGAAATAAAAAAGTCAGATATAGATTCAACATTTAAAGATTCTCAATCCTCTGCAACTAATCCACACATCGAAATCGCCCCCTCACCAGACGCAAAAAATAGCACCGTACAGGCGATAACAGACAAGGTGGTACAATTACACCCCGAGCGTCAAGAAAACGTCCTAGAGTACGCCACAGAGCAACTAGACGAGCAGGAAAAAACAACTAGGGAAATCCAAGAAGAACCAGCTGAATACAATTCAGATAAAATTGTTTCATTTGATGAATATCGAAAAAAGGTACCAGAAATTGTCGATTTCGCCGCTTCAGCAGGTACTGGAGTGTGTCAAGAAGATAACCTTGGCATGGAAGTAATGTTCTACGAAGACGAGTTGGCAGAAGATTATGACAGTATCGGAATTGTTATGGGAAGCTCAATGGAACCCGTCTTAAAAAACGGGGACTACATATTCGTTAAAGTTACAACTGACATACCGAACGGAGCTATCAGTATCTGGCAGGTCAACGGCGAAAACTATGTCAAGAAATTCCGAAATAATAGGCGACCCTACTTGGAAAGTCTGAATCCTGAGTACGACGATATAGATTTAGACGAAGACGACAACATCCGACCGCTTGGAGTTGTGGTGGATGTGTATAGAGAAAATTAAAGCCATAGCAGATGAAACCATGATCAAGGAAGAATTTTATAACTTAATTGGATAATTTATAAGGAGAATTTTATGAAAAAGAAATATTTGTACTGTGCTACATTGCTGGCTATCCTTGCTTTGTCCGCTTGCTCAAATCACCCCGAAGCTACGGCTGACGATTCGAGTGCTACCACAACTACAACATCATCTGAAATAACGACTGATGAAGACTATTTTGATGCTTTAGTTGCAAAAGTAGAAACAATAACAACTGATAATTACAAATCAGATGACTATCTTGGCTGGGATTATAAAACATTACTGCGAGAACCAAATAAATATTTTGATGTCAAAATGAAACTCATCAATTTGAAAATATTGCAAGTGATGGACGAAGGGAAATATAAAAAGATTTTAACCGTTGCTCCGAACAGCGAATACTATATGCTGTTTATTGAAAACAAACGCCTCGAAACAAATCTTTTAGAAGATGACGTAATTTTCATCAACGGAAGATATATGCTAGATTACGACTATACTACGATAAGCAATACTGCAAAAAAAGTTCCACTGGTCTACGTTGACGGGTATCTTTTAGACAAATAAAAAAACTCCCCACACTCGCAACCGCCAAGTCCGAGTGTGAGGAGAAATAAGGAGGTGATAGCATGTATGTCGAAGAACTACCGAGCGGAAAATTGAGGCTAGTTGAACGCTACAAAGATCCATACACAAATAAAAGCAAGCGTGCAACGGTCCCCCTCACCTCTCGCACTCCTCAAGCTATCAATAAAGCCTCTCGATTACTCAACGAGAAAATAGCGGACTTGTTTATCGAAAAAGGCATAGGAGACATCACGTTTGGCAAACTCGTAGAAGAGTGGAAGGAATCTCACTCAAAGACCGTTAAAACCAGAACAATGAAAGTCTATGAGCACCCTATAGAGAAAATCCAGAACTTTATTTCAGAAGAGGTCCTTGTAAAAAATATCGACGTCAAACTGCTTCAACGATTTATGGACGATCTCCGGTCTGAATATGCGGACAACACGGTCAATTTGATTAAACAACCACTGAACCTTATGCTACGGTATGCAGTCACGATGGGCTACATAGCTGAAAATCCGTTAACAAAAGTCATCAGCCCTAAACGCACTAAGAGGACCAGTCAAATCGAATATAGTTTTTTAGGCAGTGAGCAGATTAAGAAAATTATAGAAGAAATACGGTCACACCCAGACAGTTCTCATATCGCAAACTTTGCCGAGGTTCTTTTCTTGACTGGCATGCGCCCCGGGGAGCTTCTAGCATTACCGTGGTCAAAAGTAGACTTTAAGAAAAAGCTTATCTATATCGAATACACGCTAGATTACTCGACGAATGGACACGCAAACGCAGAACCAACTAGCACAAAAAATGACGGTTCAGAACGAGTCATTAGCGCCCCAGAACGCGTCTTAGAAATCTTTAAGGAAGAGCGTAGCTACCAAAAAATACATAAGCTGGAGCGAGACTTCGTTTTTGTCAGCCGACGAGGGAACTATCTCTCTATAAATACGATTGATAGGCGCATGAAGAAGGCATCTGATAAATTGTTCGGCGTCAAGCTGACAGCTCACAAATACAGACACGCGCATATCACACTACTTGCTGAACTAAACGTACCACTAAAAGCAGTTATGCAACGGGTGGGGCACGTAGACAGTGAAACCACTATTAAGATTTATACCCACGTTACCGAAAAAATGGGCAATGATTTATTAAATAAATTGAATCAAGTTTAATAATTTTTGCCCCAAACTTGCCCCAAAACAACAAACAACAAGATATAAAAATCTATAGAAACGTTGATAAATAAAGGAGAATAACCCACTATGATGAACATGCAACAAATGATGAAGCAGGCGCAGAAATTGCAAAAACAAATGGAGAAAAGCCAGGCTGAACTTGCCGCAACAGAATTTACAGGGGCATCTGCCCAAGACTTGGTCTCTGTAAAATTTACAGGTGATAAGAAACTTGTAGCCATTGAGTTTAAGCCCGAGGTGGTAGACGCGGAGGATATGGAAACCTTACAAGTGATGACCATTCAAGCGGTCAATCAGGCTCTGGCAAAAATCGACGAGACAACTCAGAAAAAATTAGGGGCTTTCGCTGGAAAATTACCGTTTTAAGCTAGCTTTCCGTCATAAACAAACGAAAAAACCAAGGAAATCCTTGGTTTTTTCGTTTGTTTATGCCAACTCAGCAATAATCGCTTTGAGTTGCTCTTTGCTGTGGACACCAGCGACTTGTTTTACGACCTCTCCGTCTTTCTTAAATAAAAGCGTTGGAATAGACATAATACCAAATTCGCGGGCGGTGTTTAGGTTTTCATCGACATCCATTTTCAAAATTTTCAACTCATCTTCATGAATTTCTTCTGCTAGTTGTTCCAAAATCGGTGCCTGCATGCGGCATGGACCGCACCAAGTTGCCCAAAAATCGATTAAGACAAGGCCTTCTTTGGTTTCTTCGACAAAGTTTGCATCAGTAACTGCTTGAACCATAATTGTTCTCCTTTTTTCGTTGTACTGTTATTCTACACCAAAAGAAAACTTTTTCAAAATATTTGCTACGGTCGCAAAATATCCACTACGTAGGTGAATTCTTGGTAGCATTCCTCGATGTCAAATAAGGCCAAATCTGCCTGAGCCGTCACAATGTAAATCCCCTCGCGAAGGTAGTAGGGTAGGGCTTTCCCAGTCATATCTTTCAGAAATAGGCCTCCCTCTTTCAAATCCACGCCAAAGCGAAACGCAGGGGTTGTCTTGGGTTGACCAATGACGAGGTAATCACTACAGACGAGCTTGCCACCCCATTTTTGATAGAGATGATGGATCTCCTGCATGGTTGATAGTCGTATCGTACTTCACACATACGTTCTGTCCATCGGGGAGGCTCTTTAACGCTCATCATGGTAGCCCGCTTCCTTACTACTGAACTAGAAATAATCAATTTGTAAATCGTAGCAAATAGCCATTGGGGTCTTGCAGGAGAAATTCGATTTGCTCTCTACCAATACCATTCACGAGATACGAAGTTCTTGTCAATTCTCTATAAATCTCGATTTGCTCCTTTTGAATCGTTCGATAGAGCTCTTCCACATGGTCACAAGCGATTGAAAAATTGATTCCCCGCCCTAAGGGATATTCTAATTTACCAATGTTCCAGCATCATCGTGGATTTGCTCAAACATAAACTGGCTATCCTCAAACGTCATAAAAGCAAACTTGTCTTCTTTTCGCTCATACTCTAGTTTAAAGCCTAGGGTTGCATAAAAATCTTTTGTTTGCGTGATGTCAAAGACAGACAATTCTGGAATAAGTTTATTGAAATGCATAGCAAGTTCTCCATATTTTTAAAATCATCTACTACTCATTACTTAAAGTTCACAATGGTCGCACCACTTCCTCCTGCGTTCTGCGGTGCATAGCCAAATTCTTTGACCTGCTTGTTGCGACGGAGGTACTTGGTCACTCCCTCTCGGATAACCCCTGTCCCGATACCGTGAATGATATCCACTTGAGACATATTGTTGAGAAGAGCCTGATCGATAAATTCATCCAGTTCCTGCATGGCCTCTTCGTAGCGTTTTCCTCGTAAATCAAGTCTAGCCTTCGGCCCTTTTCCAGTGGTGCGTTTGACAACATGGACTTGTTTTTGTTTGGGTTTTTCTTCTTTTTCAGCCTTAATAAGTGTAAATTCGTCCACTTTTAGGGTCATCTTAATCAAACCAACTTGGGCTTCCCAACGTCCGTCTCTGAGCTGCTTGGTCAAGGTTCCCCTCTGTCCATAACTGGTCACCAAAATATCATCACCCACGCGCGCAGCCTTTTCTTTCTTTGCCTTTTTCAAGACCTTGTTTTTAGACAGGTCCACCATTTCTGGTGCTAATTTTTTCAGCTGACTTTTTGCTTCAATAATCTGATGCGGTTTGAGACTGGCCTGACTATGGAGATTTTTCAGGATCTCATCACTTTCAGCCAAGGCCATGGTGACAATCTCTTGGGCTTCTAGACGGGCCTTATTGAGCTCTGTTTCTTTCTCTCGTGAAAATTCATGATAGAGTTTCTTCAAAACACGGTTCATCTTGAGATTTTCCTGCTCGACCTCACGAATCCTATCCAAGCGTTTCCGACTTTCCACCGTTTGGGCTTCTAACTTTTCAATGATGTGATTGACATCCGTTTCTGCTCTTGTCATGCTTTGGGCATCGCTAATAATAGCTGATGATAGACCGAGACGCTTGGCAATCTCAAAGGCATTGGAACGTCCGGGAACACCCTGCATAAATTTGTAGGTCGGTCGCAGGCTCTGGCTATCAAATTCCATGCTGGCATTTTCTACACCAATTGTCTCGATTCCGTAGGCCTTTAACTCAGGATAATGAGTGGTTGCCATGGTTTTAATGCCTCGCAAGCGCAAGTCTTCTAAGATTGCCATGGCTAGAGAAGCCCCTTCTTGCGGATCCGTCCCCGCCCCCAATTCATCAAATAGGATAAGGGAATCTTGGTCAGCAGTCGCTAAAATATCTACTGTATGGGTCATGTGACTGGAGAAAGTTGAGAGGTTCTGCTCGATGGATTGCTCATCTCCAATATCTGCAAAAATATCATGGAACAAGCCAACCCGACTGCCCTTATCGGCCAAAATCGGCAAACCCGATTGCGCCATAAGGTGGGTCAACCCCAGTGTTTTCAACATAATGGTCTTACCACCCGTATTAGGACCCGTAATCACAATGGCTATCATCTCTTCCCTGAAATATAAATCATTGGGGACAGGGGTAGCCAAGAGCGGATGACGAATATTTAAAAGAGCAATATCCTTTGTCAAGGATAAGATTGGAATAGTAGCCTGATAGGTACGGGCAAAGACATGCTTGGCACGAATGAAGTCTAGATGCCCAATCACCCAAGCGTTGTTGCGAATGACACGACTATGGGGACGTAGCATATCGGACAATTCCTGCAAGATACGGCTGATTTCATGGCGTTCTTCTGCCTTGGCATGGGTCAGTTCTTCATTGAGGGAGACGACCGCACGCGGTTCGATGTAGACAGTCGAACCAGAAGCTGAAATATCATGCACGACACCTGAGATGCGATTGCGATAGGTATTTTTCACAGGTAGGACATTGCGCCCGTTCCGACTGGCTAAGACGGTATCTGTCAACATATCGCTCTTGCTCTTGAGCATGTCTTGTAAGACCTGCCTGATTTGGTCTTCGGATTCGCGAATCTTTCTGCGAATCTTGGTCAAGGTTTCACTAGCAAAGTCTTCGACAAAACCTGCATTGTTAATGGCCTGTAAACTCCCTTGGATATGGGGGAATGGCTCAATCTTTTCAAACAAGGACGGCAACTGAATCAGGTCCACATTTTCCAACTGCTGGTAAAAATCGGCCAATTCCTTTGATACTTCTAAGACTTTTTTGACCGCCAATATCTCAGAAATATTGAGGTCTGCTTCCAAGTCCAAACGTTTCATGGCAGGTGCGATATCAATCGTAGCTCCCAAGCTAAAACGAGGATGCTCTACGAACAACTGGGCCATATCTGTCACTTCATCAAAGGCCTGCTGAATTTTCACCGCATCTGTCATAGGCATGAGCTCTCGTAGTTCAACAGCTCCTTGTTCTGTCAAAACAAGAGGTTCCAACAAGGACTTGACCTTGTGAAACTCCAGGGTTTCCATCATTTTTTGATTCATATTCTTTCTCCGAGGTTTTTCCTCTTTTATTCTTTCCGAGTGCTATTCTTGGTAAAAACAGAGGGACTGGACACCCTGTGCTCAACCCCTTTTTACAAATGATACTCTATAAAACAGCTCAACCGACGGCCTAATGTCCAATGGTGCCAATCCACAGATTTTTGAACAAACTGCTAGTTATCGGTGTGTATTGGATGATTGCATTGGCAAGCCAGCTCTTGTGGAGGGCATCCTGCACCAGCGCTAGAGGAATGGTCCCTGCAATCGTTAGGACAATCTGCAAGGAGATAAGGGCCACCACCACTGCCAACACACCACTCACCACATTGGTTACGGTCGTGTCTGGATCAGCAACTCTCACCAAGTGCATCAACAGACCGACGAATCGCATCACGGCATAAACAAGCGCATAGACTACTAAAAAGGCGAGCCCAGCATAAAAAATCTTATCTAAGCTGAACAGGTACTTGCTATCAAAATAGTAGGTGCTTGCTCCTTGAGAAGCAGTCGCAAAAGGCACCCAAAGATATAGGAGGCCAATCAGCTTTTTAAATTGACCCGCTGCAATCATCAAAGCAAAAATGCTCGCAAAGGTATAATAACTTTGCAAGACCAAACCCCGACTATAGCCGATGTAAAAACTCCACAGTAAAATAAGCAACAATAATACTGTAATCATGACAGCTCCTCAAGTTCATCTAAGTCTAATAGGGTCACGTTTTTCTTGAGAACCTTTTCTTTCATACTAGCCAATTCAGCTTCTACCTTCTCATGCTCCATTTCCCGCTTCAACTGAACAGACAAGGCATTGATTGCCAGCAATAGCGCTAGGGTCTCAGAATCTGCAGTCGACATCTTTTCCTTAATCGCCTGATATTTTTCCTGCGCAATTCGCTCAATCTCTTCCATAAAGAGATTGTCATGCTCTGTCGTGAGCGTTAACTGTTTGTCTCCGAAAGTAAATTTGTATCGATTTAAGTTTGCCATAACATTACCTCACCCACTATTATATCGTAAAATTAGCCGTTTGGCTAATCTCCATGCTCCTTAAAAGGTCAGAGAATATTCTTTCTCCGTGCAAAATCAACAAAGCGAAATTTATCGATTTTATGCTTACTCTCCGTGTATTGAAACTGCTGGGTGTTGCCTAGAAAGACGCGGGAACGAATCTGAACTAGATAATCGTCCTTGCTCTGCATCAGCTTTCTTTCTTCCCGATTGGTCGGCTCCACCGTGATTTCCTTTTGGGCATAGGCAATATCCAGTCCCAATTCTCCCTCAAGATAGGCATAGATAGACCCCTCTCCAATCTCCTTGGTCAACTGTGGCACCAAGTCCTGCGACAAGTAATCCGTATCGAGGACCGACACCTTGCCATCAATTGATCTTGTACGGACAAGTTTCCAAACCTGACTGTAGGGCTCAAAGCCCGTCAACTGGGATAAGCTGCTGGTCACGGTCAACAAGTCCAAACTCACCACTTCCGTATGACTATCCATGTGGAGCGACTCGGTTAATTCTTGATAAGAAGTGAGACCTGAAACAGGAAAATCAAGCAATTCTTGCTTTAAGACCAAGGATCCCTTGCCCTGTACCTTTTGAATCAAGCCACGTTCCGTCAGCATGGTCAAGGCCTTGCGAATCGTGTCACGGCTCACCTGATACTGAGCCTGCAAGTCTTTTTCCGTGGGCAGGACATGCTCTGCAGGATAGACATTGGTTGCTATTTTTTCCTTTATATCATTGAAAATTTCTTGATATTTTTTCATAACTCTTTCCATTGGTCTGCTTTTTATCATACAACAGTTCCTATTATAACAAAATTTAAAATTTTTTTACAAAAAAGCTTGCATTCTGTCTTGAAATCGGATACAATACTTTTGTCTCATAAATTTGTCCGTACAAATTTCGCAAAAAAGAAAGGAGACATCGTTCAACGATTGTCTAAAGGAAATATTTCAATGGGAAAATTTGAACAAGATGCTAAGACCTTGCTTGATGCGGTCGGCGGCAAGGAAAACGTTACAGCTATCACACACTGTGCGACGCGGATGCGTTTTGTATTGGGAGACCCGAAAAAAGCGGATGTAAAAACCATCGAAAACATCCCTGCGGTTAAAGGAACCTTCACCAATGCCGGTCAATTCCAAGTCATTATCGGAAATGACGTTCCTATCTTCTACAATGACTTCACAGCCATTTCAGGCATCGAAGGCGTTTCAAAAGAAGCTGCTAAATCAGCTGCTAAAAGCAACCAAAATGCGCTTCAACGCGTGATGACCATGCTGGCTGAAATCTTCACTCCAATTATTCCAGCCTTGGTTGTTGGAGGATTAATTCTTGGTTTCCGTAATGTCCTTGAAGGCGTTCAAATGGAATGGCTCGGTCAAAAAATCGTTGACGGCGTCAAACAAGTCATGCCCGATGGTTCTCCTAGATACAATACAATCGTTGATGTATCAACATTTTGGCATGGGGTCAATGACTTTCTCTGGCTCCCAGGTGAAGCGATTTTCCAATTCCTCCCCGTCGGAATTACTTGGTCCGTCAGCCGTAAAATGGGAACCAGCCAAATCTTGGGAATCGTCCTCGGTATCTGTCTTGTTTCCTCTCAGTTGACCAATGCCTATGACTATACAAAAGCAGTAACTGAAGGAACCTTGCAATACTGGGATTTCGGATTCTTCTCGGTTGCTCGTGTCGGTTACCAAGCACAAGTCATTCCAGCCCTCCTTGCTGGTCTATCACTCGGCTACCTTGAACGGTTCTGGCGCAAGGTGGTACCAGAAGTCATTTCAATGATCTTCGTTCCATTCTTATCCCTTATCCCAGCTCTTGTACTAGCACACACCGTTCTTGGTCCTATCGGTTGGACCATCGGTAAATGGATTTCTGCTGTCGTATTGGCTGGATTGACAGGTCCCCTTAAAGCCCTCTTTGGTCTTATCTTCGGTGCCCTCTATGCTCCGTTCGTCATCACAGGTCTCCACCACATGACCAATGCTATTGACACGCAGCTCGTGGCGGATACTGGCGGAACAGGTCTATGGCCCATGATTGCTCTTTCAAACATCGCTCAAGGTTCTGCTGTATTTGCCTATTTCTTCATGAAACGTCACAATGAACGTGAAGCACAGGTCGCTCTTCCAGCTACCATATCTGCCTACCTCGGTGTTACAGAACCAGCCCTCTTCGGGGTCAACATCAAATATGTCTACCCGTTTGTCGCAGGAATGATTGGATCCTCTCTAGCAGGTCTGGTCTGCGTCATGCTCAATGTCCAAGCCAACGCCATTGGAGTCGGCGGACTACCAGCTATCCTTTCCATCAAGTCTAACTACTTCGGTGCCTTTTTACTAACCATGGTAGTTGCCATTGTCGTACCCTTTATCTTGACATTCGTCTTTGCAAAAACTGGTTTATTCATGAAAAAAGAAGAGATCACAGAAGAAGTTATAACTGTCGCAGAAACAACGGAAGTAAAAACTCCCGCTGAAATTATCAGCCCCTTGACTGGTCAAGCAAAAGAACTCTCTACTGCGACTGACCCTGTCTTTGCTTCTGGCGTCATGGGACAAGGAATCTTGATTGACCCAAGCGAGGGCGAATTAGTGGCGCCGATTGACGGTGTCGTATCAGTCCTCTTTCCAACCAAACACGCTGTCGGTATCACAAGTACAAACGGTGTTGAAATGCTCATGCACATTGGTATGGATACCGTGACCCTTGAAGGAAAAGGCTTTGACGCACACGTTCAACAAGGTGACCACATCAAAGCTGGCGATAAATTGATCAGCTTTGACATCAACGTGATTAAAGAAGCAGGACTTGTTGTTGAAACACCTGTTATCATTACCAACCATACTGATTTCCCAGCAGAAATCATCGGAGACTTGCCACGTGAAGTAATGCGCGGACAGGCTATCCTTGAAGCATAATACCCATCAAAATCAACAATTGAAGCTGAGCTCTCGTCCCTTACCATCTACTGTGGTCTAGTCAGAAGAACTCAGCTTCTGCTATTATAGTCGTTTCGTTTATTTTTAGTACTCGCTCCAATCGTCTGGAAGACTGTTGGAGGTTGGAAATAAAACGAGTATAACTCGTGTCAACGAGCTTTTGTATCTTATAATGGAACACGCCCTAAACTCTTAGTGAAAAAGAGACGTAGCCGTTGCGAACGTTGTTCGCTTACGGATAGGGGTACCTTTAGGTATAAACGAAATGAGTATACATTCGCATAGAACAGGAGAAACATATGGCAATCGATAAACGCAAGGTCGTCTATCAAATTTATCCAAAATCTTACAAGGATACGACTGGAAATGGTGTCGGAGATTTGCAAGGAATCATCCAAAAACTGCCTTATCTGAAGGAATTAGGCATCGACATGATCTGGCTCAATCCCTTCTATCCTAGTCCTCAACATGACAATGGATACGACATTTCAGACTACACGGCAGTCAATCCTGATTTTGGGACGATGGCAGATTTTGAAGAGATGATTGCAGCCGGGCAAGAACTGGGCATTGATTTCATGCTCGACATGGTGCTCAACCACTGCTCAACAGACCACGAATGGTTCCAAAAAGCCCTTGCTGGCGATCCCTACTACCAAGATTTCTTTATCCTGCGCGATGAACCAACCGACTGGGTGTCGAAATTTGGCGGAAACGCTTGGGCGCCCTTTGGCAATACTGGCAAATACTACCTCCACCTCTTTGATGTGACCCAGGCTGATCTCAACTGGCGCAACCCGCATGTCCGCGAGGAATTGTTCAAGATCGTGAATTTCTGGAAAGAGAAGGGTGTCAAGGGCTTCCGTTTTGATGTCATTAACCTCATCGGAAAAGATGAAGTGTTAGAAGATTGCCCGATAAACGACGGAAAACCTGCCTACACAGACCGTCCTATCACCCATGACTACCTCAAGATGATGAACAAGGCGACTTTCGGAGCTGAAGAGGGCTTTATGACGGTCGGAGAAATGTCTGCAACCACGATTGAAAACTGTATCCTCTATACCGCTCCTGACCGCGAGGAATTGTCCATGGCCTTTAATTTCCACCACCTCAAGGTGGATTACAAAGATGGTCAAAAATGGACCATCATGAATTTTGATTTTCCAGAATTAAAACGCCTCTTCCACACTTGGGGAGAAGGCATGAGTGAAGGCAATGGTTGGAATGCACTCTTTTACAACAACCACGATCAACCGCGAGCCCTCAATCGCTTTATTGATGTGGAGAATTTCCGTAATGAAGGGGCAACCATGCTGGCAGCCTCTATCCACCTTTCCCGCGGAACACCTTACATTTACATGGGCGAAGAAATCGGTATGATGGATCCAGACTATAATTCGATGGCAGATTATGTCGATGTGGAAAGCCTCAATGCCCATCAAATCCTGCTAGAGGAAGGAAAAACACCTGAGGAAGCCTTCGCCATTATCCAAGCAAAATCCCGTGACAATTCTCGCACACCAATGCAATGGGATGCGAGTGAAAATGCTGGATTTACCACAGGAACGCCTTGGCTCAAGGCAGGAAAATCCTACCCAACCATCAACGTGGCTGCTGAAAAGGAAGGTCCAATCTTCACCTTCTATCAAGAATTGATCCGCTTACGCAAGAGCCTTCCAATCATTGCAGAAGGCGACTACGCCGCAGCCTATAAGGATAGCGATAGCGTCTATGCCTTTGAACGGAGTCTCGGAGAACAAAAACTCCTCGTCCTCAACAACTTCTTTGCCAAAGAGGTTGAACTGGAATTGCCAGCAGGCTATGAAAATGGCTACAGGCTCATTAGCAACTACACCGATACAACGATTCACAAAACCATCACCCTCAAACCCTATCAAACCCTAGCGATTTTGAAAAAATAAGATACGAGAGCGTATAAAAAGCGACTGTATCACAAGGGTATCCATATCCGTAAGCGAACACAGTTCGCAACGGCTACGGCAAAATTAGGAAACATGACGAGTGAAAAGCTCCAGTGGAGGTTTTCAGCTGTAACTCACCAAGGCAAGAACAGCTATGTCTCTTTTTCACACAGTGCTTAGCTCGAATTCAATTTTATAAGATACGAGGGCGTGAAAAAGTGAATAAATAATAGAAAAATTGCTTACCATTACAAGGGCGAAAACCTTTATGTTAAGCAATTTTTTCTTATCTTATTTTCTAACACATTTCTATTCAGGAAAAATCTTCCCGTATTTAGGGAGCGTTGTATCAACGGCCTTTTTGAGAGCCTTAGCGGCTTCACCCTTAATAGCAGTATCTAGCTGTCCGTAGATACCTTTCACTGCGCTTTGAGTATGCAAAACAATACCCTTGCCAT
>NZ_SPPD01000069.1 GCF_004570575.1 Streptococcus cuniculi | reverse complement strand
GTTCCCAGGCCTTCGACACCGCCTTCCAGGACGTCGCCGCGCACCACGGCGGCCACGCCTTCGGGCGTGCCGGTGAAGATGAGGTCGCCGGGCTGCAGCTCCCAGGCGGCGGAGAGGTGCTCGATCGTCTCGGCGATGTTCCAGATCAGCTGCGACACGCTGCTGCGCTGGCGGTCGGCGCCGTTGACCTGCAGCCAGATGCCCGCCTTGGCCACGTCGCCGGCCTGCGCGGCGGGCGACGGCCGAAGGCCGTAGCGTGTTGCACGCGCACGCCGTCATGTCACTGGAAAAGGGCCAGGGAAGGAGGCCGCGAAAAAACCACCGAAGTCTTTCGCCGGACCGAATTTCTGTACTACAATAGCGTTCTGCTTCTGATGCAACGGACTGGTTCTCCAGGAAATTAAATCAGAAGTTTTTGAAGAGTGGCAGAAAAACATGCTATAATTCAAAGCTTAGCGGCTGTAGCTCAGCTGGATAGAGTAC
>NZ_SPPD01000068.1 GCF_004570575.1 Streptococcus cuniculi | reverse complement strand
CCACAAGACGGCCTGGATCGCTGCCGCGCACGCGGCCGGGCAGCGCGAGATCGAGGTCGGCTCCTTCGTGCCCGCACGCCTGCTGCCGCAGCTGGCGGACACCGCCGAGGTGCTGGCGTTCGCGCGCACGCTGCCCGGGCTGGTGGCCTCGGTGCTGGTGCCCAACCTGAAGGGCGCCGAACGCGCGCTCGAATGCGGCGCGCATCTGATGGTGGTGCCGCTCTCGGCGAGCCATGCGCACAGCCTCGCCAACCTGCGCAAGACGCCCGACGAGGTCGTGGCGGAGGTGGCGCGCATCCGTGCCGCACGCGACGCGTCCGGCAGCCGCACGCTGATCGAGGGCGGCGTGGGCACGGCCTTCGGCTGCACGCTGCAGGGCCTGTCTCTTATACACATCT
>NZ_SPPD01000067.1 GCF_004570575.1 Streptococcus cuniculi | reverse complement strand
GAAGCGTCAGATGTGAATAAGAGACAGGCGACGTCGCCCGGGCCACCGCGCGGATGAACCGCTCCAGGCTGGAATTGGCGGACGAACACCGGCGCGCCTGCTCGCCCGCCTGATCGAGCGAGGCCACGCGCACCGGCCGCACGTCGGCGAGGAAATCCTCCCAGACCTTGGCGTACTCCATCAGGTACAGGCGCTTGACCTCCTGCGCGAGCTGGCCCGTCATGACCTCGTTGGCCACGCTGCGCTGGCCTTGCGCCTTGCCGAGCACCCAGGTCTCCTCCTGCGCCAGCAGCGCGGTCACCTTGGGCAGTTCATGCGCGAACACGCCGTAGTAGCCGTCGTAGGTGAAAAGCCCCGAGATGCCCTGCGTGAGCGGCCGGCCGCTGCGCCGCGTGAACACCTGCGGCGCCTCGGGGCCGGCGGCGCGCACCAGCGTGAAATCCGGCGGCAGCGCGGTGCCCGAGGTCAGCAGCTGCTTGAGACGGCTGTAGGC
>NZ_SPPD01000066.1 GCF_004570575.1 Streptococcus cuniculi | reverse complement strand
CGTCTGGACTGCGTCTGCTGCAATCGTCACGGGCACGGTGGCCTCGTCGGCCACGACCTCGACATTCACGAACAGGCCGGGCCGCCATGCTCCCTTGGGGTTGTCCAGCACCACCCGCGCCTTGGCGGTTCGGGTTTGCTCGCCGATGAGTGCGCCCACGAAGGCAACCGTACCCGTCGCTGAAGCGTCGAACGCGGTGGCCTTGATGGTGACCTTCTCGCCGACTCGCACGAGAGGCAGATCCTTGGCTGGAACATTGATTTCAGCCCACACCTGGGTCAGGTCAGAAATCGTGAACACAGCGGCGTCTTCCTTGACGGCTTCGCCGAGGCTCAGGTGCTTCTCGATGACGATTCCATCGAAGGGAGCACGCAGTTCGAGCCGGTTCAGGCCCGAAGCGGACGAGGAAGAGAGGCCCAGTGCGCCCAGCTTCTGGTTGGCGTTGGCGACGGCCACTTCTGCCTCGTTGAGCGCCTGCTTGGCCTGCAGGTAGTCC
>NZ_SPPD01000065.1 GCF_004570575.1 Streptococcus cuniculi | reverse complement strand
GCGGATCGCTACTTATTATTTCCGCCAGTTGATATATCATGGTTTATTTCTTTTTTTTTTTGGACATCAGCGATGCCAAGCGTTTTGGTCATGTGGACATGGTGACCGCACTGCGCTCGCCGGGCTCGACGCTCAAACCGTTCCTCTACGGCATGGCAATGGACGCCGGGCTGATTCACTCTGAATCGCTTATGCAGGACGTGCCGCGCCGCTATGGCGACTACCGGCCAGGCAACTTTTCGCCCGGGTTCGGCGGGCCGGTGGCTGCCAGTTCTGCATTGTCGATGTCCCTCAACCTGCCTGCCGTACAGTTGCTGGAGGTCTACGGCCCGAAACGCTTCGCCGCCGAACTGCGTAATGGCGGTGTGCCGCTGACCCTGCCGCCGCTGGCCACGATGATTTTTTTGCTGGAGCGGTGACGTAAATCCCTCCCCCCTCTGCGGGGGAGGG
>NZ_SPPD01000064.1 GCF_004570575.1 Streptococcus cuniculi | reverse complement strand
TATTTAGGGAGCGTTGTATCAACGGCCTTTTTGAGAGCCTTAGCGGCTTCACCCTTAATAGCAGTATCTAGCTGTCCGTAGATACCTTTCACTGCGCTTTGAGTATGCAAAACAATACCCTTGCCATCTGCCTTAAAACGCTCCTTAAGATTTTTAGAATCTCCGCTAATAAAACCAGCTTGCACACGGGCATACTCCTTCTGTAGGGAGCGAATGATTTCATCAAGATCTAGTTCCCCATCCTCTTCTAAATAGTAGCTAGTTACCACTGTCATGATAGTCCCTCCTCAAGTTATGCAAGTCTGTCTCCATCTGATCACGTTCATAATAAAACAGGCGTTTCGTCTCCTCCATCTCCTCGTCCAAGGTATGAAGAATATCCTTATAAGCCCATTCTGACTCATCTTGTAGCTCTTGAACTTTCGCATAGAAACTCCCTGCCTCCTCTTGACTCGCATCGTGGTGGTTCAACAGTTGCTTCATCTTATCCTGTTCTTG
>NZ_SPPD01000063.1 GCF_004570575.1 Streptococcus cuniculi | reverse complement strand
GGCCTACACGTTTCCGACAAGAGGAATAAGTTTAATTTCCACAGAAACAAGCGGTGCAGTGATGTAGCGTTGAGTAAGCCAGAAGTCAGCCGAGGTCATAGTAGTCTGAGTAATCAGATGAAGGACTGAACGACAATAACTTGTAACTTATATCGGAGGTGTAATCAGGTGCGACAATCGCAGAAAACAGAACAACAAGCTGACCGCTTGTCGAGGATAGGTTTGGAAAACCGAAAGTACACAAGGGCGCGTAGTACCGATTATGGTGAAGGTAAAGGTATGAGTGTCACTATCCAAGACTTAGTCTTGGACCGCAATAACCTTAATCAGGCTTATTTGCGAGTTAAGAGAAATAAAGGGGCAGCAGGCATTGACGATATGACAGTCAATGACCTTCTGCCATATCTCAGAGAAAATAAGACGGAATTGATCGCTAGTTTGCGTGAGGGCAAGTATAAACCAGCACCAGTCAAACGGGTAGAAATTCCGAAGCCTAATGGTGGAGTAA
>NZ_SPPD01000062.1 GCF_004570575.1 Streptococcus cuniculi | reverse complement strand
ACACGTTGGTGTTCAACACGACTTTATCGGACAGCTTCGGCTCGTATTTCTTGCCTTGCAAAATAGCCTTGATGGCGCGGTGCGTCAGCAGGTCGGGATAGCGGCGGATCGGGCTGGTGAAGTGGGCATACGCCTCGTACGCCAGGCCGAAGTGACCGATATTGTCCGGGCTGTAGACGGCTTGCTGCATCGAGCGCAGCAGCATCGTTTGCAGCAGGGCCGCGTCGGGACGCAGCTTGATCTGCTGCATCAGGGTCTGGTAATCCGATGCCGATGGCGTGTCGCCGCCCGTCAGGTTCAGGCCGACTTGCTTGAGGAAGGTGCGCACTTGCGTGAGCTTTTCCTTGGTCGGGCTGGCGTGGATGCGGTAAGTGCCTGGATGCTTATTGCGCAGCAACAAATCGGCCGCGCAGACGTTGGCCGCCAGCATGCACTCTTCGATGATCTTGTGCGCTTCGTTGCGCGTGCGGGGGATGATCTTTTCGATCTTGCCGGCGCTATTGCAAACGATATACGTT
>NZ_SPPD01000061.1 GCF_004570575.1 Streptococcus cuniculi | reverse complement strand
AAGAGACAGTTTTATGCCTGGGCGAACGGCAAGCCGTCGCAGCGGGCACAGGACGACGCGCGCCTGAAGGTCGCCATCGAGGCCGTGCACGCGCAGAGTCGGCAGACCTACGGCCCGCTGCGCATGCAGCCGGAATTGACGGCGCAGGGCTTTCCGGCGGGGCGTGACCGCATCGTCCGCCTGCGTCGAGAACTCGCCTTACGCTGCAAGCAGAAGCGCAAGTTCAAGGCCACCACGAACTCGAATCATGACCTGCCGGTGGCCGACAACCTGCTCAATCAGACCTTTGCACCGACCCGTCCGAACGAAGCCTGAGTGACCGACATCACTTATGTGGCCACCGGCGAGGGGTGGCTTTACCTGGACGGCATCAAGGACGTGTTCACCTGCTAGCTGGTGGGCTACGCGATGGACGAGCGCATGACGCAAACGCTGACGGCAACGGCGCTGTGGAAGGCCGTGCGCAACAAACGCCCGGCGCCGGGTCTGATTCACCACTCCGACCTTTGCAGCCAGTAC
>NZ_SPPD01000060.1 GCF_004570575.1 Streptococcus cuniculi | reverse complement strand
CTCCAAAAGGGGAAGGCTCAGCAGGTAAGTGACCCTACTCGGCCGAGTCGTCTTGCATCACGGTCGAGTATGTGGGCAGGCGCTCAGCCAGCACCGAAAAATAGTTTTGTTTTGCCCAGAGTTCGCGGTTGCCGATGACGTAGAGGCGCGCCTTGGCGCGTGAGTTGGCCACATTGAGCAGGTTGGGCTTGCTCGCTGCCCATGCCTTGGCGCCGGGCATGCGCGGATCGCCCCCCAAAACCAAGACGACGACTTCCGCCTCCTTTCCTTGAGCCGTGTGGACGGTGCCTACCTTGCCATCGCCTACGCCGAATTCCCGGCCGATGCGGCGCAGGTTCTGGGCGCAGTCACGGAATGGCGACACCATGGCCATCTCTGCCGGCGGCACACCTGCGCTCAACAGGTTGGCGACCAACCGCCGAAGGCAAGTCTCCTCTTCCACGATCCAATGGCCCGCGGCAATCGATCCCCGCACGTCCAGCCACGCGCTCGGCGGCAATTTGCATGCTGTGGACGGAGCTTTTCCGTGC
>NZ_SPPD01000005.1 GCF_004570575.1 Streptococcus cuniculi | reverse complement strand
TCCATGTCACGAGTTGGGAAATGTATCGACAATGCACCAATTGAAAGTTTCTTTGGGCATTTCAAGACAGAGTCTTATCATCTCAAGAAATACAAGACTTACGAGGAACTAGTCGCAGATGTGGAAAACTATGTACAGTTTTACAACACACAACGCTATCAAGCAAAATTAAACAACCTGACCCCTTGGGAATTCAGGAATCAGGTTGCTTAATATCTTTTAGTATTTGACTGTCTACTTGACAGGGAGCCGTTCATAAGTCCAGCCTCGCTTCTTTTATAACGTAATCAAATCCTTATTCCACATTCCAAGCGACACCCTCGTACTTCCAACCGCGGGTTGAGAGGACGTTTTTCTCATTGGCATCTCGTGTGTAGAGGTGTTTTTTTATGTCTGCATGGTACAAACGATAAACTGGGGTGCTGCCGCTTGATTTGTAGGCTTCGCCTTCTTGCTTCCAGCCACGGGTCGCAAGGACCTTGTACTCATTTGTATCCATGGTATAGAGATGAACCTTTAAGCCTGGGTGATAGAGACGGTAGACAGGAGTACCAGAAGCATTGTTACTGGTCCAAGCCTGCCCCTCTTGCTTCCAACCATGATTCCCAAGGATACGATACTCATTTTCGTCCATGGTATAGAGGTGAACCTTTAAATCTGGTTGGTAAAGGCGGTAGACGGGTGAGGTGCCAGCTTTTAAATCTTCTACGGTAACTTCCCACGTAACTGAAATATCGTTTACCGTTAAATCAACAGGATGCGCTTTTAATTCTTCATTAAATTTTTTGGCCTGTTCACTGTCGACGCTTGTTGGGAAACTTGGCGATACTTTTGTTGTACCTGCTTTTAAAGCAACCCAATTCCCTTTTTCATCAAATGTAATAATCGACGGATCGGCAACGTGCATCTCAAAAGAATAGATAAAATCCTTTAATGGCGAATGCTGTGGACGAAGAATCTGGCCTTTCTCCCCTACTTTCAACTTCATCTTAAAGGTACCTAGTTCGAACTCAGACCCTCCTTGACTGGTATAGCTGGAAACAGCTTGGTCAGCTGATACGGCTTGAAAAGCAGTAGTATCTCCTGTAATAAGGTCTATCATATTGCTACAAAACAAGAGAACTAAGATACTTAGCAGCAAGCAGGAGAGTATTCGTTTTTTATATTTCATAAAAAACTCCTTTATTTTTAGTATAGCAAAATTAAAAAAGGATGTCTAGCTTGTGTAAGCACTTTAAAATTTTCTTCACTGATGCAATAACCAATAAAAAACGAACAAGATAAGACTTCCAATCGTTGAAGAATCTTATTTGTTCGTTGTTTAGATAGGGCTTCAAGCGCTTTGTCAGCTAGCATTTGCCTGTAGTCTGCTTGTTGCGGTGTCACCACTCACTAGGAAATGGTTTCCTTTCACTTTCGGATTTCTGAGGGCGGGTACTTGCCCCAACCACTCCTACTATTTTACTTCAATAATCGAATCAAAGCCTGCGCTGAGCGCTTTCCTGCTTCGATGATAAATTCATCAAAGGTGATATTCGCGTCACCTTGAGCGGTATCACTCATGGCGCGAATGACGAGAAAGGGCAAGCCGATACTTTGCGCTGCTTGGGCAATGGCTGCTCCTTCCATTTCTACGGCCAAGACCTCTGGAAAATGGGCCTTCATTGCCGCAATTTTATCCGCCCCTGCAATGAAACTGTCCCCAGTCGCAATCAAGCCTAAATGAACAGGTATCTCTTGCTTACCTAGCACTTCTCGCATCTTCAAAACCAAGTCTTGATCCGCTTCAAAATACAAGGGCTGAGCTGACATCTGGCCATATTCGTAGCCAAAAGCTGTCAAGTCCACATCGTGATAGGCTAATTGACGGGCGATGACTACATCACCAATCGCAATCCCATCTGCGACCGCGCCAGCTGACCCAGTATTGACAATGATATCCACCTGAAACTGCTGGGCTAGGATGGCGACAGACATGGCTGACATGACCTTGCCGACACCTGATTGAACCAAGACGACTTCATGTTGCCCCAATTGTCCTCTATAGTAGGTCCGTCCTAATACGACCTCTTCAACCCCATGCTCAAGCGCTTCTACCAAGACCTTCAACTCTTCAGGCATGGCAGCAATAACTCCAAATTTCATCTAAACTCCTTACCAAAAAAAGACTGCAATGAGCAACAGAATGACCAACAGCATGACCCAAAACAGAATCTTATTGACCTTGCTGCGAAATTCCTCCCGCTTGACGGTTTCAATCCGCCGGCTCTTGACAATGGAAGACTCGACTGGAATGCGGTGGGTATAGCCCTCGCGATAACCTGGATAGTCATCCTCCCATTCCTCTTCAAAGAAAAATACATCTGCAGCATCAGGCTCATCATCCGGGTCATAGTAACCAAAACGTCGGTCTCTTCCCCATCTTATCTCTTCTGCGAATTCGTCTTGCTCGTCTGTCAACAAGGGCTTCCTCATGGTTCGTCCTACTTTCTCATCAATTGTAATTGCTGAATGGCAATAATGGTCTTGGCATCACAAATCTCACCTGTCGCAATCAAATCAAGCGCTTCGTCTAAACTCACATGATAGACTTCAATCACTTCATCATCGTCCATTGGACGGGGATTTTCCACCTTGACCAAATTCTTCGCTACATACAGGCGCAAACGCTCATTGCAAAAACCAATGGCTGAATAAAAATCATATAAGAGTTCCAAATCGCCTGTATAGCCTGTTTCCTCTTCCAACTCACGTAGAGCAGCTGCCTTGGGGTCGGCATTTTCCCCTACTTCCAACTTCCCAGCTGGAATCTCATAGCTGGTGGCTTCAATCGCCTTGCGGTACTGCTTGACCAAAATCAGCTTGTCATCAGGCGTAACAGCAAGGACACAGACTGCCCCCTTATGGAAAATCAATTCCCGCTTGGCTTCTCCGCCCATAGGAAGCGCCACATCGTCCACAACAACATCAAAAATGTGCCCCTTGAAAATCTCTCTCCGATTGATGGTCTTTTCTTCAAATTTCATAGCAAGTCCTAGCCCTTCTTCGGATAGTGTGGCAAGCGTTTGGCATAGTCTTCCTTGGTTTCCTGACGGCTACGCCCAATGGCGACCGCATCTTGTGGCACGTTTTTGGTAATAGTTGAGCCAGCCGCTGTCAGTGCATTGTCGCCAATCTCAAGCGGGGCAATCAAGGTAGAATTTGAGCCAATAAAGACATGGCTGCCAATCTTGGTCGTATATTTCTTTTGGCCGTCATAGTTGACCGTAATCGTTCCTGCCCCAAAGTTGACATCGCGCCCCACCTCGGCATTGCCAATATAGGTCAAATGACCAGCCTTGGTATTTTCACCGATACTAGAGCCCTTGACCTCGACAAAATTACCGATATGTACATCTTTTGCAAGCTGAGATCCCGGACGGATATGAGCATACGGCCCAACCGTCACCCCTTCTGCGATACGGGATTCCTCAATCACGGAATTGGTCACGACCACGCGCTCACCAATCTCCGAATCCACGATGTAGGTTCCATTGGTCAAGATGCTTTCAGCGCCAATGGAGGTCTTGCCTTTCAAGGTCACGTTGGCTTCGATCTGTACGTCTGGTGCAATCGCTACATCAATATCAATATAGGTCGCGGCTGGATTTGTAAAGCTGACCCCGTTGACCATATGCGCCTTGTTGATACGCTCCCGCATAACTTCTTCGGCTTTAGCAAGGGCTACACGGTCATTCACTCCTAGGCTCTCATCAAAATCACGGAGAAGATAAGCGCCGACTTTTTCACCTGCTTCACGGAAAATGCTAATCACATCGGTAATATAGTATTCTCCTTGGGCATTGTTGGTATTGATATTTTTCAGCGCCTCAAACAAGCGTACATTGTCAAAGATGTAGGTTCCTGTATTGATTTCCTTGATTTGCTTTTCAAAATCAGAAGCATCTTTTTCTTCAACAATCTTGGTCACTTCTGCATGCTGATTGCGGACAATACGTCCATAGCCAAATGGGTTCTCCGTCTCTGCTGTCAAAATGGTTGCCACGTTTTTATGGTTAATGTGAAACGCCACCAAGTCCCGTAGGCTGTCTCCTGTAATCAAAGGCGTATCACCAGCGATGACAAGGGTTTGCCCTGTGCAATGTTCCAATAGTGGCTCCGCCATCATCACCGCATGCCCCGTCCCCAACTGTTCTGATTGGGTCACAAACTCTGTCTGCCCAGCTAAAACAGCCTCTACCATATCTGCCTTGTGTCCGACAACCGTCACGATTTTTTCAGGCGAAATGGCAGCAACACTCCGAAAGACATGTTCCAACATGGAAACCCCTGCAACCTTGTGTAGAACCTTGGGCAAGTCCGACTTCATACGAGTACCCTTGCCTGCTGCTAAAATAATGGCATAATTTGTCATACTATTCTTTCCAATCTATTCTATTCTCGTTCCTATTATACCATATTTTAAGGACAATACATCAAATCACTAAAACCACGCCCCTATCACAGGAAGAGGCAGAGTTGCAACCAAAAATCCCTCTCCCAAACGGAAAGGGACGACAGGTATTAGGACAAGGGATAGACCACTTCAAATTCCTCTAACACTACTGGACTTTCAAGTGAAAAGACAAGACCGATTTCTCCCAGCCATTTGGTGAAGACTTCTTCATGAACCTGCCACCAGTAGGCAAGGGATTTATCCCCTTCCCCCTCCTTAAAGGCGTGTTCTGCTGATACCTGATGAAAAGGCTGTACCGTTACCTTCTTAGTTTCAATGATACAGACGGCTTTTCCAGCACCATTCAGTATCACACTGCGTTCCCCAACTTCTGGCAATGTCTCGCCTGCAAAGAGGTATTCATCATAGGCTGAGGCTGTCGCTGTCTTTTCCCCTCGCAAGACCAAATCCGCAAGCAAGTCTGGTTCAGCACCGAACTGCCAAGCGTCAACCTCCTCTCCAATCTGGGGATTAATCAGGCGGTAAGCTACCCACATTTCTTCTGCTGTCATCGTTATTCCTCTCTTTCTTCATAGGAAGGGTAGGCAGAAATCAACCGATAACCAAGCTGTTCTGCTAAATTTTTCGAGGCTTCATTATGTGCATCCCACAAGGGAAACATTCTTCTCTCACAAGAGGTCAGAATCATCTTGGCCGCTAAGCTACGAGCCAAGCCCTGTCGTTGATAGGCAGGGGCTGTTGCAATCTCGATTTCAATCGCTCCTTGATAGACCAAGCCAGTCGAAATTCCTGCACCAATCATATCTCCTAACTCAATGACAAAGCCATAGCCTCCTGCTGCTTGAAAGTCTGAAAAGGTCTGCCAAGCGCCTTTTAAGTCCTCAGACCAAGCCTCGCTTTGCAGCTGCTGATAAATTTCTGCATCAATCGGCTGTATCTCTGCATGTTGCGGGAGAGATTGGACAAGTTGGGCTAGATGTTCAATCTCAAAATCAGCTTGATTCTCAAAAGCATAGCGAGTAAAGGCTGTAAAATCCGTTGTATGATTTAAAATCGTCTGCCAGCTGTCCTCTTCTGAGATGAGAATCTTATGCTCCAAACCATGATGTTCAGTATAACATTGCAAAAACTCCGTTTGCCCCTCACCCGCTAGAAAGAGGAAATTTCCCAAATCATAGAGAAAGCTCCGTTCGCTATCATCCGAAAATAGTCTCCCCAACCCTGACGCTAGTCCATAGCGAACCATAATTTTCTGCCAAGATTGGAAGGTAGTAATTGGTCTTACTGCGTGTTCTTTCATGGCTCTACCACTCCATTTAGCCAAGTCACGATATCTTGCATGACCTCTTCCTTGTTCCATTCATTGAGAATTTCATGACGGGCTTCTGGATACAAGGTCAAACGAACCTGGGAAGCACCTGCCTTGAGGAACTGGTCATAGAAACGCTTGACACCCCTGCCACACGCGCCTACAGGATCTGCCTCTCCTGAGATCACAAGTAGGGGCAAGTCCTTTGGAATCCTATTTATCCAAGTCGTCTGGGCAGCGTAGTTGGCAAAGGTAAACAAAGCCTTGTACATACTGAGTGTCGGCCTAAATTGGTGATGTGGATTGGTCAAGTATTGTTCCACTTCCTCTTCATCTCGTGTCAGCCAGTCTGCACTGGTCTTCGTTGGCGCAAAATGCTTGTTAAAACTGCCTGTACTCATGGCTTCAACCCATTTACTACGATAGAGAGGCCCATAAATACCCGTTAAGAGATGGACCAGACCGATTCCCGCCCAAGTTTTCACGAGGGGCTCTTGCCCCGTTCCCATGAGAATGCCGGCTTTGACCTCTGTGCCATACTCCGCTAGATACAGGCGCGTAATGTACGAGCCCATCGAATGTCCCATGATGATGAGAGGCACATCAGGATAGCTCATCTTTATCTCGTCTTGCAGCCCCCTCACATCTTCAATCAAGGCATGCCAGTCATCTGGAAAGACACCGTACTCTTCTTGCTTGCGAGCGGTTTTCCCATGTCCCACATGGTCATGACCGACCACTGCATAGCCTGCTTGATTAAGAAAACGAGCAAAGGCATCGTATCGCTCGATATGCTCAATCATGCCATGCACAATTTGAACGACTGCCTTTGGCTCATCAATCGCCCATAAGATGGCACTGGTTTGCCGTGGCCCAAAACGCCACCTTGTCACTTTTGTCATTTGTTTTCCCCAGTTGATTTATTTCAAACTCCAACCGCCATCAATTTTGAGGATTTCTCCTTGCATGGCACTTGCTTTTCCGCTCGCCAAAAAAAGGCTGACATCTGCGATTTCTTCTGGCTCCAGCCAACGTTTGATAGGAGTTTCTGCTGCAACCCAATCGGCAAGACCACCCTCTTCAAAGTCGTTCGCCGTCATGGCTGTCTTCACAGCACCTGGTGCTAGACCAAAAATCTGAATCCCCTTGTCGGCATAGTCCAAGGCCAATTGCTTGGTAAAACCTGCGAGAGCATGTTTACTGGTGGTATAGGCAACACCGCCACCGCCAGCTAAGAAACTCGCTATCGAGCACATATTGATGATGATGCCAGCCCTTTTTTCCAGCATTTTTGCGAGGTAAAAACGGGTAATCCGCATGGTTGCAAGCAGATTGACCGCAAAAATATCCTCTATCTCTGCCTCGCTGATGTCGAGTAAGGGCTTGTAATCGTCCAATTTCCCAGCGGTATTGCAGAGAATCTCTACTTCTGGTAGCCAGTCAAATAGAGGGGCTAGAGTATCACGAATGTCCACTCGCAGAAAATGAAAGGCTCCCGCCAAGGAAGGATTTTCTCTCTTGTCTATGCCGTACACCTCATAGCCATTTTCCAAAAAGAGCTGCGCCTGAGCCCGCCCAATACCCGAGGAGACCCCTGTCACAAGGACTGTCCTAGTCATGGACTTCCACCCAGTCTGTCGCTAGGACATCGCACGGTGTTGGGCTCCACATCGAAAAGCCTTCGCCCTCACCTGACACATTGATTAAGAAGTAGGGCGTCACTTCAAGCGCCATACCATTTTGCTCAATGCTGTCAAAAAGTTGGACATAATTTTCAGCTCCGCCCCAACCGGTCCGAACGTATTTTTTCTTGGCCTTTAGCCCAGGTAAAATCTCTTCAAATGTCATGATCTTTCTCCTTTGTTTCGTAACTATTCATTAAATAAGCGTTCAGTTAATCTATAATTTCTAAGGTATAAGTGCATTCACATTTTGTAGACGCAACAAATACCACGGATAGAATACGCATTCCAACTTCTAATAATCCTTGAGCTTGTCTATTTTCTTCGTTCAGATAGCCAAATGAAGGGAGGACATAAAAGACTTGAAAAACGTTTTTTCTATAGCATAATATATTCGTAACAAAATTGAGTGTAACCGTGTCAACAGCTGCAAGCATAACTGAACTCGGGCTAAAAGCTCAGAAAATGGGTAGGCAGCTGTTTCGGCTTTAGCCGATTACAGCTGAGAATCCCTTTAGTGGATAGGCAGCTGTTCTAGCTTTAGCGAGTCACAGCTGAGGCTACCTTTAGGTATAAACGAAATGACGATACACTCTTGCAGTCTTTTTTCCATTATACCACAAAAACACCAGCCGACTGGCCGGTGTTTTAAGGAGATTATGAAAAATATTTAGGATTAACTATAGTATAGCGCATCTGGTCTCCTCTGACATCCGTCTTAAGACTGATTTTGAATCCATTAATGAGCACTGATGATTTTGCGGTAAGAACGAGAGGTGAGGAGATAGACCGCAACGTAAAGAACGAGATAGCCAAGGCAACTGATGAAGGCTACCTGCATGACCAAACTGCCATTTAAGACGCCGATGAGACGTAGGATATTCATCAACATCTTGTAGGCAAAGATGAGATGGATAAAGGCAAAAATGAGTGGGAGGAAGAAGACTGTCACCATCTGCTTGCGAATGCTTTGCTTGGTCTGGACGTGATCCAGTCCTACTTTTTGCATGATGACAAAGCGATCTCGATCCTCGTAGGCTTCTGAAATCTGCTTGTAGTAGATGACCAGAACTGTCGCCATTAAAAAGACGATAGACAGAAATACCCCAATAAAGAAGAGAGAACCTGAAAAAGCAAAGGTACTAATGCGATCCATCGCTCTGCTTCCTTGCCCCATTCCTGATATCCCCCGTGATTCTAGCGTATCATCTTCGAGAATAGAGGAACGGAAATTTTCCCAGCGTTCTGCCTGCTCTTCTTCGCTCAAACTCGTATCCACCCCGATATACGCCTTTTGAGACGCATCGACAGACACCACGCTTAAGTCCTGCACCACCATAATGATGCTTGGTATAACCTCCGTCATGTTGCTTGGTGATTGATAGGCTGTAAAATTGCTTGGCAATACCTTCTCAATAGTAAAGGCTTGTTCCCCAAACATCAAGGGTTTTTGGCGATCTAGGTCAATATCTTTTGCATAAACCGCTACTTGATTGCCCGATAAGCCTAAGGTTTCTCCTGTCATTTGTTCATAAGATGCTTCATCAAATACATATACGACACTAAAATCGGAAAAACTAGAAGGAGTTATAGGGTCATCTCCTATCTTGATTCGATTATCCTCAATTTTTTCAACCACTTCTTCAATATAGCTATAGCGAACCATCTTTGTCACAGGAACCGCATTATCGGCCATCATCTTCGAAGTCAATTCTGTCACTAGATCCAACTTATCAGTGGTTGAAGATTTTTCTACATCTCCTCGTTTATGGAAAAAATAGGTAGAAGTGAAATCATTTGGATGGAGCAGATTAATCATATCGTTTCCACCAACATAGATGTTAATCCCACCAATCATGGTCACAATGAACATCGTCGATAAGATGGCAATGGTTGCTAATCCCATGGCATTTTTTCGCATCCGAAAGACGAGATTGGACACCGAGATAAAGTTGGCGGGTTGATAGTAATAAGCTTGCCGTTTCTGGAGCCATTTCAAGAGGCTGATAATTCCTGCATTAAAAAGGAGATAGGTCGCAAAGATGACTATTAAAACGGCTGTGAAAAAGGTTGGCAGGGTCTTGACTGGACTGCTCACGGTCTGAGCTAGATAATAAGCTCCACCCAGAACTGCTAGCCCCAGCAAGGTTTGCGGGAGTAAAAATCGTCCCTTACCTTCTCCGCGTTTGCGCCCCTTGACTAAGTTCAAAGAGGATGACAGGCTTAATTTTCCAGCATTTAACATCGCTACCAAAAGGAAAATCAGGGTAAAATAAACCAGTATCGTCAGGACATTTTCCCATTGAAAGACCGAGGCCAGAACTACCTTGAAATGCATGGCTTTGAGCAAAATCGCATACATCAGCTTGTCTAAGAGCACTCCTAAAACCAAGCCTAGACTGACCGTCATCGTTGAAAAAAGGATGGTCTCAAAGAGGGTCATGAGGAGCAACTGGCGCTTTTCTAAGCCGAGTACCGTGTAAATGCCCAGCTCCTTGGAGCGATTTTTCATGACGAAACTATTGGCATAAAAGAGCATCATGGCAACGGCAATCATGACCACTATCTGCCCCAGTTTCAAGACAGAAGTCACACCTCTTGCACCTTCGACTTCTACCAAGTGGGGATTGGTACTGAGCGATGTAAACAGATAGGCAATGGCTGCTGAAAACACCGTCACCAAGGCAAAAGGATAGTATAAATTTCGGTTTTTGAGCAGGTTGGTCCATGCTAATTTATAGGCTAATTTCCACATACTACTCACCTCGATTCGCCATCAATGTCAGTGTGTCTGAAATAAGCTGGAACATCTCCTGTGAGGTTCTGTCTCCTCGGAAAATCTGATTGTAGAGCATGCCGTCCTTGATAAAGAGGACACGTTTGGCGCGGCTGGCTGCTGTGGTCGAATGGGTCACCATGAGCAGGGTCTGCCCCATTTCATTGATTTGGTCAAAAATATCCAGTAAGGTTGCAGAAGACTTAGAATCAAGCGCTCCTGTTGGCTCATCTGCCAGCAAGATTTCTGGCTGTGTGATAATCGCACGCGCCACCGCTACCCGCTGCTGCTGACCGCCTGAGATCTCATAGGGCATCTTGTCCTTTAAGGTCGCAATACCCAAGCTGTTCAGCACCTCAAGCTGGCGCTTGTTCATCTCGTGAATCGGAACGCGGGAGAGTACCAAGGGCAACAAGACATTGTCCTTGACCGATAAGGTGTCTAGCAGGTTAAAATCCTGAAAGACAAAGCCCAGCTTCTCCCTGCGAAAGGCAGAGGCGTCCTTATTTTTAATCGTTTGGGTGTTCACCCCATTCAAGAAGACCTTGCCTTGGGTCGGCTTGTCCAGCATGGCCAAAATATTGAGCAGGGTTGATTTTCCTGACCCCGATTCGCCCATGATAGCCACATATTCACCCTTTTCCACAGTAAAATGAATGTCTTTTAGCGCCTCCACCTGATTGGCCAAAAAGCGTGTCTGATAGACTTTCTGTACGTGTTGAACGTCGAGCAATACCATAATAAACCTCCTTGTACTCCTTGGGATTCATCAAACATTAGCCTCTTCCGCTGATATTGACTTTCTCCAAGCAGACGAATCATTTTCTAAAGGGCACATCGCCCTCTTTACACTCATTATCATACTCTATTTCACACCTGCCTACCTTAGCTTTACCTCACATTTACCTTACATTCTTGTAAGATTGGCTAGTCAATCACGAGCCTTTCTTCTTCTAGGGAAATGCGGACTTGGGTCCCTGTTCCTACTTCCGATGTTAGAGAAAAGGTCATGCCTAGTTTTTCACTAATGCCTTGCGCTAAATAAAGCCCAAGTCCAGAGGATTGCTGGGAAATGCGACCATTATAGCCTGAAAAACCACGAGCAAAAATCCTCTCCATATCACTTTTGGAAATGCCGATACCCGTATCTTGAATGACCAACTCATCACCGTCCAAGTAAATCCAAATCTGCCCACCTGCTGTGTACTTGATGGCATTTGAAATAAATTGCTCCAGCAACAAGCTAAGCCATTTCTTGTCCGTTGCAATCATAAGATTCAACTCTTCCAAGCGCAGTTCTGTCTTTTGTTGAATAAAGAAAATCGAAAATTTCTTGACCACCTGCCGCACGAGAACATCCAACGATTGACGCTCTACGACTAAGTCCTCATGAAAGGATTGCAACCGCAGGTAATTTAAAACCAAACCTGTATACTGCTCAATCTTAAACAATTCCCGCTCCAAGGCCTGTTTTTCCTTGCTGGTTGGCAAGTCGCCAACCAAGAGTTGACTAGCTGCAATGGGAATTTTCATCTGATGGGCCCACAAGGTGTAGTAGTCCTGAAATTCGCTCTGCTGTGCTCGATCCTGGTCCCGCCTTGCTTTCAAGGTTTCTTCTAACTCTCCTATCCGCTCTTGCAAGATGAGCTCCGCTGCCGTTCCGCTCACAAGCCCTTCTTTGCGCTCTACCCGCCTATACTTCGTCCATTCCTTTATCACATCAACAGCGAAAACCACGATGCCAATCCCCATGAGTAAGAGGCTGGTATAGGCAACCAAGGCCATTTCCACACGAAAAAGGGCGCTCATACCGCCAATCAAGCCTAGAAAGCCAAGCACTCCTACTAGAAAGATCCAGCGTGTTAGAAGCCACTGTCTGATAAAAAAGCCAACCTGTCTTTTAGTTATCATGCTTCACCAATCCATAGCCAATTCCTTTTTTGCTCACAATCAAGTTCTGCAAACCCATATCTGCTAATTTGCGCCGCAGACGCCCGACATTGACTGTCAAGGTATTATCATCGATAAATAAATCGCTGTTCCACAATTCTTTCATCAATTCTTCTCGGCTGACAATGGCCTGTGACCTCTCAAATAAAATTCTTAAAATCTGAAATTCATTTTTGGTCAGCTCCTCGGTCAGCCCATCATAGCTGACCTGCATACTTTTTAAATCCAAACGAATCGCTCCAAATGTCAGTACCGTCTGCTCCCCCAAGAAATCATAGGTTCTCCGTAGCAAACTTTGAACCTTGGCCAGTAACACCGTCATATCAAAGGGCTTGGTCACATAATCATCACCGCCTAGATTAATCGCCATAACAATATCCATGGGCTGGTCCCGCGAGGAAAGAAAGAGAATCGGAACGCTTGAAACCTTGCGAATCTCTTGGCACCAATAATAGCCATTAAAGAACGGAAGCCCAATATCCATTAGAATCAAATGCGGTTGAAAATCCTCTACCTGCTCCAAAATACGCTGAAAATCCTCACTCTCAGCCACTTCATAATTCCAATTCCGAAGATGTTTAGCGACCAGTTGACGAATCACCACGTCATCTTCGACAATCAAGATTTTCTGCTTCATGTTCCCACTTCCTTTCTTTTATATTCTCCATTATACGCTATTTTACCGCTAAAAAGAGCTACAATCTGCGATTTCTTTCTAACATTTTCATTTTTGTCATATTCACCACCTCTTGCCTTTCCTTTCTAGATTCAGTCTTCCCTACCATAGTAGTTGTGCTTTTTCTGCCCTTGCGATATAATAATGCCAATAAACTTATAGGAGTGACACATGCCTAACTTGCTGAATTATATTGAAGAAGTAGCTTATCAGGATTTTTATGATTTACCGCTCAACCGCTTGGATATTCTAGCCTTGACAGAAATTGCCTACCTGCCCTTTAATGACTTGGTGGCACCTGACTTTACCACCGAAAAAGCCACTCGACTAGATCATGTCGCTACGCAATTTGAAGCACTCTATCACGGAGATACACCCAATCTTTCGGTCACGATTACCCCTGAACGAATCCAGCTGCTCCAACTCCTTAAAGATGCAAAACGCTTCAAAGCGATCAAGGTCTTTGCCTTTATTGACGACTATGACAAGGGAGAAGAAAAACAATTTGCGGCCCTGACCTACAAGGTCGGTCAAGACAAGTTGGTCACCATTTTCAGGGGAACAGATGACACCATTATCGGCTGGAAAGAGGATTTCCACATGACCTATATGGCAGAAATCCCCGCCCAACAATCGGCAACTGAGTACCTCCAACAAATCATGGACATGTCTACGCAGACGGTCTACGTGGCTGGCCATTCTAAAGGTGGCAATCTGGCGATTTATGCAAGTAGTCACGTGGCTAGCGCCTACCAAGAACGGATTGCCCAGATTATCGCCTATGATTCACCGGGTGTGCATCCATCTGTCATCGCATCAAGCGGCTACCAAGCCATCAAAGACCGCATTCAGCCGATTATCCCGCAAAACTCCATTGTCGGCATGCTCCTTGAAACGCCTGACAATGCAGAAATTGTCGAAAGCAAGGCCTTTGGCCTACTCCAGCATATCAGCTTTTCTTGGGAAGTAGAAGGACATGATTTCAAACTTGCGCCTGCCCTGACAGAAAATAGCATTCAGGTTGACGAAACCTTAAAAACATGGACAGCTAGCCTCAATGACGAAGAACTCAAGCGCTTCTTTGACCTCCTCTTTGGCATGTTCATCGATGCAGGCATTGAGCGACTCAACGATTTTACCGTTGACACACCGAAAAAAATCAGCCTCCTCATGCAACAGCAACAAAACCTGACCGACGCAGAAAAAGACATGCTAGACAAGCTCTTTCGCCGCCTGATTGACACCCGCTATCAAATCTGGAAAGAAGCCCTAACAACGCCTTACGACAAGGTCAACCAGTGGTTTCAAAGTTTGACAAATAAAGATAAAGAAGAATAAATTAGAAAAAGAAGTCGAGCCCTGCTCAACTTCTTATTTTATCGCCCGAAAGACAAGCTTTTCCTTATCCAAGTCCATCGTCAGACCATAGGTCTGCGCATCGATTTCTTTGATAAAGCCTAGGATTTCTAAGGCTTGGACAAAAATATCTATCCGCCGTTGGATGACCCTTTCTTTCCGTGCAAATTTTAATAAAAAAGTGGTCATATACTTCATTGCATAGTCCTGATTGACATCGCCTAAGAGCTGATAAAGAACCTCTTGCTCCCCTGATAAGGGAAGGTGATTGGACAACTTGTAAAAATAAGACGACAAGGTCAAGCGCTCCCGAAGCGCATCGACTTCTTCCTCGATGATGACCTTGTTGGTGGAATTGCTTGTTGCAACCCTAAAGGTCGCATGGCTTAATTCCTCAAAAACAGGACTGGACGTCTCAACAAAGATTTCTTGGTCTAGGGTCAAGTCCTCTAGGCTGGTCAAGCAAGAAAAAGCATTTGTATAGCGGCGATCCTGCCTGCGAATATAACCCGCTTGGATAAAGCGGTCCAATTGCCGGTCGACAGTTGCGACTGTAGCAAATTCTTTTTTTATCTGCCGCAGGGTCACATCGCTATGCTGATCCAAATACTGAATCAAGTCCTGAAAAAAACGTGAGCGGGTTAACTTACTAGGATGATATACTTTAATCATGAGATTATTATACCACAGGAAAAGCCCTATTTGGTCTACCAAATAGGGCTTCGTTGATTTCCTAGCTTAATTCCCAAAACTTTCTGTTAATTGTGGAACCACTTGTTTTTTACGAGAAACAGCGCCTGCCAGAAAGGCATGGTTGTTTTCAAGGACGAAGTTAAAGGCTGCTTCCACCTTGTCCATGTTTTGACCAAGCGCAAGGATTTCCGAGTTTGAGTTGACGATATCTGTAATCATCAAGACAAAGTCTGAATAGCCATTTTCGCTACTTGCTTGTTCAATCGCTGCTTCAATTTCTGCTTGGCGTTCCAAGACTTCTGCAATATCAACCGTGTTGACCTGCGCTACCCGAACGGCATGGCCATTTAGTTCAAAGGTCTTGGCATCAATATCAATCAATTCATCTGCTGTCTTGCTAGCAAGGTTTGTACCTGCTTTCAACATAGCAAGACCGTATTCTTCCAAGTTAACCCCTGCGATTTCTGCCAATTCTGCAGCCACTTGCGGATCGCTCGCATGCGTCGTTGGTGATTTAAGAAGAAGTGTATCTGAAATCAAGCCAGACAAAAGCATGCCTGCCACTTCTTTTGGCGGTGTGAGACCATTTTCTTTGAAGGCACGATAAACGATCGATGAGGCTGATCCAACTGGCTCTAAGCGCATGTAAAGAGGATTTGCTGTTTCAAAGTTTGCCACACGGTGGTGGTCAATGACCGCAGCCACTTCTACTTCTCTGATGTCCACAATAGACTGTTGAAATTCGTTGTGGTCGGTCAAGATGACCTGCTCCACGCCTTCTGCTTTTGCAGATTCTACCACGCGTGGTGCTGTGACACCAAAGTAGTCCAAAGCAAAGGCCGTTTCTTCATTGGGCGTTCCCAAGGCTACATTTTCTGCATCACGGCCGAAGGCTTCGCGCTCCAAATACGCCCAACCATACGAAGACGCAATCGCATCTGTATCTGGATTTTGGTGACCAAAAACTAAAAATTTAGACATGTATCTTTTACCTCTTTAAGCATTATTCCATTCTATTTTAGCATATTTTCAGACACTTGCAAATCATTCTCCACTCCCAATTTGCAAAACGTTTTCAAAAAGAGTAAGATAGTAGGTAACACAATGGAAAGGAACACCCTATGAAATTTACAGACTATACCTATACCCGTCCTGATTATGCCCTCATAAAAGAGCAGATGACAGACTTGACAAAACAGCTACAGCAAGCGACCGCTGCAAACGAAGCGCTTGACATCGTAAAAAACATTACGAAGATCAATGCAACCATTGACACACAAATGAATCTTTGGAGTATTCGTCACTCTATCGATATGAATGATGAATTTTATAACGAAGAAACCAAGTTCTGGAATGAGCATCTCCCCCTCTTTGAAGAGTTGACAACCGCCTATTATCAAGCCGTTCTTGCGTGTCCATTCCGCCCAGAATTGAGCGAATTTTTACCAGAAACCTTCTTCATGCTAGCTGAAAACAAGCAGAAAATCTTTTCATCTGAAGCCATTCCGCTTTTCCAAAAAGAAAATGACCTCGTTGACCAATACAATAGCTTGATTGCTGGTGCACAGATTGACTTCCAAGGTCAAACCTACAATCTCGCACAAATGGTACCATTTGCCCAATCAACTGACCGCGAAGTTCGCAAGGCGTCATCTGACGCTTCAACCGCCTACTTTGCAAGCAAGGAAGCAGATTTTGACCGTGTTTATGATGAGTTGGTCAAGGTGCGGACTGAGATTGCCCATACTCTCGGCTTTAAAGACTATGTGGAGTACGGTTATGTTGCCATGAACCGCTTTGACTACAACCGCGATATGGTCAAGGTTTACCGCGAAGAAATCCTCAAGCATGTCGTACCAATCGTGCAAAAACTACGCGAACGACAAGCAAAACGGATTCAAGTTCCAAGTCTCAAACACTATGACTTGTCACTAGAATTTCTTGATGGAAATCCAACACCGCAAGGAGACCCTGACTTTATCGTTGGAGAAGCGCAAAACATGTACCATGAATTATCCACAGAAACAGGTGAATTTTTCGACTTCATGATCGAACATGGTCTGCTTGATCTAGTCGCAAAAACTGGAAAAGATAGCGGTGGTTACTGTACTTACATTCCTGACTACAAGAGTCCATTTATCTTCTCCAACTTCAATGGTACAAGCGGTGATATCGATGTCTTGACGCACGAAGCTGGACATGCCTTCCAAGTCTATCGCTCCCGCTGGATTGCAAGCCCTGAGGTCATCTGGCCAACCTACGAAACCTGTGAAATCCACTCTATGTCCATGGAATTTATGACCTGGCCGTGGATGGATCGCTTCTTTAAAGACCAAGTAGACAAATACAAATTTACTCACCTAGCAGGTGCCCTTCTCTTCTTGCCATACGGTGTTCTTGTGGATCATTTCCAACATGAAATTTACGAAAATCCAACCATGACACCAGCAGAACGCAAGGCAACTTGGAAACGTTTGGAAGAACGCTACCTTCCTGACCGTGATTTCTCTGAATCAGAAGCCCTTAGCCGTGGTATCTTCTGGTACCGTCAAGGCCATATCTTTGCCAGCCCATTCTACTACATTGACTATACCCTTGCTCAGGTCTGCGCCCTCCAATTTTGGAAACGCACGCAGGTGGACCATGACGAAACTGCTTGGGAGGACTACCTGCGTATCTGTGACCTCGGTGGTACAAAATCCTTCCTCCAAGTCGTTGCAGCCGCAAATCTTGAATCCCCCTTCAAAGAAGGTGCCCTTGCAGCAACCACCAAGGCAGCAAGCAACTGCTTGGATAGTATGGATGACGCGAGCTTCTAGTCTTTGAGAATCAAAACAGTTCAACTTACCAAAAAATCCTTTCAGAAACCATTCTGAAAGGATTTTTATACTCAATAAACATCAAAAGTAGACTAGGAAATGAAAGCAAAGGTAAAACACTGTTCCTTTCTGCTTTAAGGGAACAGGCTGAAAACCTCCACTGGAGATTTTCACTCATTAAGATATGAGAGCGTTAAAAGCACAAGGTGAAAATGGGAAATTGAAGCAGGTTGTCTAGCAACCAATGAAATTTGTCTTTTTCACACAGTGCTTAGCTCGAATTCAATTTACCAAGCTGAGTTGACGAGGTATTCGTTTTATTTTTGAAAAGTATTAGCGTTCATTTGTATAGCACAAAGCCATAAAAGATAGGTATATCGAAAGGAACGGACGCTATCAATTCCCCCGTACACGGTTGAGATAGTCTTGATAACTTTCCGTATCCATAAGGTTTTTGGCATTTTCTACGCGGGCCTTGGTAGGTGGCTTGGTTCCTTCTAATGGATATGGTCGACCCAATTCCCGCCATTTAAATTCACCCAAATTATGATAAGGAAGAACTTCAAAGCGCTCAACATTGGCCAAGGTTTTGACAAATTGACCCAACTCTACCAAGTCTTCATCGCGGTCTGTCAAATCAGGCACCAAAACGTGACGAATCCAGACAGGCTTACCGATATCGGAGAGGTAGCGGGCACATTCTAAAATCGTCTTATTGCTGTGACCAGTCACAAAACGGTGCTGGTCAGGATTCATTTCCTTGATGTCCAGCAAGACCAAATCGGTCACTTCCATGAGCTTAGCGTATTTTTCTAAATACTTAGGAGTATTGCGGAAGGTAAGAGCACAAGTATCAAGGGTCGTGTGAATCCCCTTTTCTTTTGCCAGCGTAAACAAGGCAATCAAAAAGTCAATCTGAATGGTCGCTTCTCCACCTGATACGGTAATGCCCCCTTCTTTTCCCCAGAAGCCCCTGTAGCGAATGGCTTCATTGAGCACATCTTCTGCCGTTCGCTCGGTTGCCGCAGGATTGACCAAGTCCCAAGTGTCAGGATTGTGGCAATACTGGCAACGCATGTGACAGCCCTGCATGAACACCACAAAACGGATGCCTGGACCGTCTACCGCCCCAAAACTTTCCGTTGAATGTACCAGCCCTGTTACATTTTTGTAATCTATTACTTCCATCTTCTCTTCCTCACTTCTTGATAGATTTATTATATCATAAATTTAGGAAAGCGTTTGTATAAAGGTTTCAAAGTCACAACTTGCATGCTACATATTATTAGGTGAAAATGAAACGGCTAAACAAACAGTCCAGCCGTTTCTAACAGATAGTGCGCTAGAAAGAAGACGCAAGGGTTAATCAACATTTCGCTTACTCTCCTCCAAATGACAGCAAAAGAGGTTGAGTAAAAAGGTCCCCTACCTCCTTATGTTTCATAGGTTTAACATGTTGACGTACCTATTAACAGTCCAGTGGACTGTTAATACCTGAGTTCGGAAACTAGAAAGCGAAGATCGCCTGAGGAGTGACTATTGATACCTGAACCTAGAAACCCGAAAGCGAGGCTTGTCGCTGGGTTCAATACTCCAGTGGATCATTGAAGAGAACAGAAAGTTGTGAGCAACTTATCCCTGACGTTGATAAATCAACATTCTACAAACCTAGTTAACTTTTTTCACGAGTGGAGCGAGCCTCATCTGAGCCTTTTCGCCGTGGTAAAAGTAGCGTCATGACACGGTTACAGGAGATGTAACCTAAGAGGGAAGCGGCAGGTGAAAATCGACATGAGATTAGTGCTCATGGCCAATAATCTCCTGAAATACAACAGGAAAACTGCTCAAAACTAAAAAGCTAGAGCCCTACAATGGAAATCTCTAGCTTTTTTGTGACTGAGAACTATTTTATCTCAGACTCTACTCGGAAATGTTGAGCCCCCTAGTTCAACATTTAGGTATCGAATTCCGCAGGAAGTCGCTACCGTCCGCACCACCTAAGAAACGTATCACTAAAGAAATTTTTCTTTAATCTGAAACTAAGCCGTGCCTAGTCTTTCTTTTCTTTTTTATCTTTTACGTCTTCTTCTACTGCCAGCGGTGTAATGAGGATTTTGAGCTTGGTTACCCGACCATTTTTAACCTTGTCATTGATCATGGTGAGGTGGTAGCCATGGTTATCCACTTCGTAGGGCTCTTTTTCTTCCTGACTAGGAATAGTTCCAAGACCTGTCAGATAGAAGCCTGCAATGGTGTCTACATCATCACTTTCTAGTTCTGTTCCGAAATGCTCATTAAAGTCATTGAGGGTCATATTCCCTTGAACGATATAGGTGTGTTCTGCGATTTCTCGGACAAATACTTCCGTTTTATCGGTCTCGTCATCAATTTCCCCGACAATTTCTTCCAGCAAATCTTCCAGGGTGACAATGCCTGCCACACCACCGTACTCATCGAGTAGAATAGCCATTTGATTTTGAGTATTGCGCAGGGCTTTTAACAAATCATCGACAAAAATCGTTTCTGGCACAAAGAGGGGTTCTTGCAGAATACGCCGAATGTTCATATTTTCAAAACCATTGGCAAAACCTTCGGCCAAAATCCGCTTGGTATGAATCAGACCGATGATATTGTCCTTATCGCCGTCGTAGACCGGAATCCGTGAGAAATTCTGCTTGAGAATCTCAGCCATAATCGTTGCTGTATCTTCTTCAATATCCACCATGAAAGCATCCGTCCGCGGTACCATGACCTCACGCGCTACCATTTCATCTAGCGAGAAAATCCCCTGCAACATTTCAATTTCATCCGCGTCTAAGGTCTCCTCACTCTGGGTAGTCAAAATGTACTCAATCTCATCACGGGTCATCTTTTCATCGGCATCATCAAACTGCATCGGGGTCATCCGACTAATCAGATTGGTCGCAGCAGACAAGAGCCAAACAAAGGGACTGACAATCTTGCCTAAAAAGAGAATGATTGGCGCCGAGATGACAGCCAGATTTTCCTTCATATTCATGGCAATGCGCTTGGGATACAATTCTCCAAGAACGATAGAAATAAAGGTCAACAAGGCAAGAGCAAGCCAGTAACCACCCGTCTTAGCTGTGGCAGAATTGCCTAGCCAACTAGCAAATACAGCCCCTAAATCACCTGCAAGGCTCGCCCCTGACAAGATACTGATAAAGGTGATACCGACCTGAATCGTCGATAGAAAATGATTGGGATTTTCAAGTACATGCAGTAAGCGGATAAATTTCTTTTCTCCCTCCGCAGCCTTTTGCTCCACTCGAGAACGATTGAGGGAAACCAAGGCCATCTCAGACGCTGAGAAAAAAGCATTGAACAAGGTCAACAAGAGCAATAATAAAATTTGTAAATGAATGGTCTGACTACCGGGGTCTTCCATGATGTATCTGTCTCCTATAAAATAATATAATGGAACTATTATACCACGTTTTGAGGTTTCTTGTCACTCAGATAGGATAAAAAAGGTTATTTCTCCTTCCCAATAGCAACATGCCCTCCTTGGAAACCACTCTTCATGCTCTATCAACAAACACCGAACCAACAGAACTTTAAACTGATGTTTTCACCATTTTTCACCATAATGTACAACGAAACTATTGTGTTGAAACCTAGACTACAGGTATCGTCCCCCCTCCCTAGCGAAAGTTGGTATCGTTCGTTTCTTTCCATTCTTTGATATAGTTAAGACGTTGTTTGATACGAGCTTCGTTGCCTTCTTCTGTCGGTCGGTAATAGAATGGAGCGAATCTCCTTGATTCCATTCATGACAGCACTAAAGGTGACAAAGCGAGATTGCGTCGTTTTAGCAATAATCTCTGCCAAAGTGGTCTTGCCAACCCCTGGTGGTCCCCAAAAAATCATAGAAGAAATTTGGTCCTTGTCCAGCATTCCTCTCAAAAATTTCCCCTCACCAACCAAGTGACCCTGTCCAACAAAATCCTCCAAGGTTCTCGGACGCACACGACTAGCTAGAGGTATGTTCAGACTCCATTCGGAGTCAAATAAATTTGTCTGTTCCATGCCTTTTTCCTATTGTCCAAGCACCAAGCGTCTAGTATAAATAGCCTGACCCGAATGCATGACCGCGTCGTCTATCGTTGAAACCAAGCGTACGCCTCGCGTCACTGCAGGTTCCCAAGACTCGTCCACAATATCATCTAAGGCAGATTCTTTTACATCCTGCAAATAGGCCTTTCCGAATGCTATCGCTTCCTGCAAATAGTCAATAAGGAGCTGTTTGTCTGATACTTGTACCTTTTGTGCTTCTTCTGCTGTGTGAATCCAATCCTTTGTATCACTCGGTAGATTAAGATTGAAACGTGTTTCCCAGTTATTGCGTCTATATAACGGCTCTCCCCCTGCTAAATGTGCTATTTGGAAGTCTACCGTCCTTGCTGTATGCCAGATAAGCCAAGTAACAGACTTTAGTAAGGGATTGGGAGCAGTATTTGCCTCTTCCACGGTCATCATGTCCAACGTTTCAAGAAAGCGCTCCTCAGCTCGCTCTAACGTCTCTATCATCAAATCTTTTGTTTGCATATGTTCTCCTTATCGTTTCAATACTTGTCTTGCTTCTTGCTCCAAGTTCTCCAAAATGCGCTCTAAGTAGCCTTCCACCGCTTCAATTTCCTGATTTGAAAAACCTTGGTAAAAAACATTGCTCAACCGCTGACTAATTTCTTCTCCAACAGTCTGCTGGCTAGCACCAAGCGGGGTCAAATGAAACATCCGCTTGCGTTTATCTTCCCTTGAAACCTGACTGGTTAATAGCCCTTGTTCTTCTAAACGCTTTAACATGAGAGAAAGACCACTATTTGCCAGTCCCGTTATGTGGGACAACTCGGTTGCAGATTGAGGGCTTTTATCCCACAATGCCGACAAAATCTTCCCTTGCTCGGCATTATAGAGCGCTCGCTTATCCAGAGTCAAATATCTATTAAAAAGCCTGCCATTTAAGAGGCGAATTTTAAGGGTCAAATACCCTCCCTTTTTTGATTTCATATCCTCTCCCTAACATTTTAGCTCACACGGAAGCCACTTCTCTTTAAATGTTACTATATAAGAACATTTTTGACAAGAAAAAACAACTCAAAAAACCTACCAATCAATCGATTAGTAAGTTTCTCTCCCTATCCCTTCTGAGCATAATTCATCACGTCGTAAGGAAGCGTGTTGACGGTTTCTTTGAGGGAGTAATTTTCCAGATTATTGACATTCTGTCGCAAATGCTTGGCATAGCTAGTCGAGATAAGACCTCGGTCCTCATATTCAAAGATAATCTTGCGTTCGAGATAGTAGCCCCGCATCATTTCGTTGATATTATTGGGCTTCATTCGTGTGATAACCCGCTCGATAAACGCTCCACTACCGATAATGGCGGTTTCGCGCAAGCGAGCATCCTGCAAGAAATGGATGAGGGAATTCTTATAAATCCCTTTCAAATGCTCCAAACTCTCAACAATCACCTCGGTGTTGGCGAGATAAAGCTCGGCAATGCTTTCAATCTCATCCTTGGTCAAATGCCGCTTTTCCTTTTTGCGCCATGAACGAAGTGTCGCTCCCAGCGTCACAATTTCATGGAGAATCAAACGGGAGACCCGCCAAAAGACAATCCAGAAATAGGTGAAGCGAGAGGCAAGATTGCGGTTAATTCGCTGCTCCATGGCCAAGAGATAGCGCTGATAAAGGTGGTAGGAGCGATTGTCAATCTTCCCTTCCTCATAGGCCTGCTCCAGACCGTCGTTTTCAATACTGAGAATGAGGAGTTGAAGGCTTGCTAGGTCCTTACGAACCGACTTATCTTCCTGCTCCAAAATCAGATTTTCAATCCGACCGTGGTAATTATCAATAGCGGCATAGAGCGGTCCCTTAACCTTGGTATGGACTAAATCTGCCTCTAACTCGGTCACCACATCATTTAAAATCGCAATGTGCATTAAATAGTTCTTGGTTTCCCCCTTGGTATCAGATAGATGCGGCAACACCACCAAACCGGACAAGAAACTGAGCAAGGTTACCCCTGCTACGATAAAGAGCAGGAGGGGATATTCTCGTTCTAAGGTCGTTGGAATCAAGAGAATAGTCGCAATGGACACTGTCCCCTTTACTCCTGAAAAGGTCAAGAGGAGACTATCTTTTAAGGCATATGACATCTTTTTCTTTAAACGCACCATCCGTAAGCCATAAAAGCCGTAAATCATGACAAAACGAATCGCGAACATCAACAGGGTCAATACAAGAACCGTAATCAGTAAGAAAAGATTGTCGTAAAGCGGATTGCGTAAAATTGGCTCTAAAATCAGCTGTAATTCAATCCCTAGAATCACAAAGACTGAACCATTCAGCATAAAGGTCACCGTATGCCACACGGTGTCGGTCACCGTATCTACCTGTGCTTCTAAGAGGGTAATCTTTTTAAAACGACTGGCCTTGAAAATTCCTGCGACAACCACTGCGATAATGCCTGATACATGTATTTCTTCTGCCAAAAAGAAGGTCAGTAGGGGCAGGCTCAATTCGAGCAATAGTTGCCCTGCAATGTCAGAAGCCCGCACATCTAAGAGCAGACGGTGTAAACTCTGATTGAGAAAAGCCGTAACAGCACCAATCGCAACCCCACCTATAATCGAAAAGAATAAGGAAGCACCTGCTTTTTCCAGCGAAAAATTGCCCGTTACCCAAGCTGCCACTGCGACCTGAAAGGCTACTAGTCCACTGGCGTCATTGAGCAAGCCCTCTCCCTTTAAAATACTTTCCACACGCTTGGCAAATGTAAAGCGTTCGGATAAGGAGGCAAAGGCTACCAAATCTGTCGGACCAAGGGCAGCCCCTGCTGCCAAACAGGCGGCTAGTGGAATCGTCGCCCACAAGGCATGCGCCATGTAGCCGATACTCAAGGTTGAAATAAAAATCACGGGGAAAATCAAAAACAGGACAATCTGCCAGTAGCGCAAGATACTGGTCACATCGCTTTCTTCTGCTTCCCGAAAGAGAAGCGGACCGATTACCAGAGCAAGAAAGACCTCTGTATCCAGACGAAAGTACCCTTGAGGCAGGCAAAAACCTAGCAAAACCCCTGAAACAATCTGTAGGAGGGGCAAGGGGAGGCGGGGAAATAATTTATTCACTGCATTAGAGGCAATTAAAACGAGTAAAAATACAATCAGATAAAGAAGAACTGCCAATCTACTACCTCCTTATTCTTTCATTGCAACACTTTTCAAACAGGATTCGTTGCTCCGTAATCTTTTCATCGATTTTAGACAAATCCCGATGCTCAATCTGTTTCTGGCAACGTTCCATTTCAAGACTGACTAATTTCTGTTTGATTTTATCCATTTTTTTACTCAAAGGAGCATCGTCAAATTGTGTAGCTAATTGCTCACCTGCATTAGAATCAACGTACTTGCTTCTAAGCCCTGCTAGTTTTTCCTGTAAATATTTTTTATCCATGTTTGTATTCCTTTATTTTTTCAAGCATCACTAAAAATGGTGGACGATTGACTTGATTGAGAGTGCGATAGATAGTGGCTGTAAATTCCCGCTGGGACAGCCGACTAACAAAGTCGAGAACCGCGTCACGCTCTATCTCTCCTCCCTCATGGCCATAGTAAATCATCATAGCAATCCGGCCACCTAACACCAACTGTCGGCACAATTTTTCAAGTGCTAGAAGAGTCGTCTTGGGCTGGGTAATCACAGACTTGTCCGCACTGGGAAGATAGCCCAGATTGAAAATGCCCGCCTTGACATCTGTCACGTAGCGATCGAGCTGCTCATGCCCTACCAACAACAATTCGACATTTGCAAGACCAGCTTCTTGCAGGCGTTGCCGTGTTTTTTCAAGTGCCTGTTCCTGAATATCAAAAGCAACTACTTTTTTAGCTCGTTGAGCAAGAAACAGCGTGTCATGACCATTTCCCATCGTCGCATCAACCACGACATCTTCCTTGGTCACAACTTCTGCCAAAAACTGATGAGCCATTTCTAAGGGTCTTAACATCTAAACTTCTGCTCCTTTGCCTTACATCCTTGCACGCTCCCACGACGGCGCATTTCATCTTCAATCGCATTTAGCACCTCCCACTTGTTTAGGCTCCACATAGGACCGATCAGCATATCGCGTGGCGCGTCTCCTGTAATCCGATGAATCACGATATGGTTGGGAATAATTTCCAGCTGATCACAAATAATTCTAACGTACTCTTCTTGGCTGAGTAGCCGGAGGCGTCCTTCGTGATAATCCCGCTGCATACGTGTATTGGTCATCAGATGTAGCAGGTGCAATTTAATCCCCTGAATATCATTATCCGTCACGCAACGGCGAACATTTTCCAGCATCATCTCATGCGTTTCACCTGGTAGACCATTGATTAGATGGGAGACAATTTCAATCTTAGGAAACTGACGCAGGCGTTTCACCGTTTCGACATAGAGCTCATACGAATGCGCACGGTTAATCAAGTCTGAGGTTGCTTCAAAGGTCGTCTGTAAGCCTAACTCCACTGTTACATGCATGCGCTCAGACAGCTCCGCCAAATACGCAATCGTTTCATCTGGCAGGCAGTCTGGACGAGTTCCAATATTGATCCCAACCACTCCGGGTTCGTTGATTGCTTGCTCATACCGCTCCCGAATCACCTCAACCTTAGCATGGGTATTGGTGAAATTTTGAAAATAAACCAAATACTTTCTGACTTCTGGCCACTTGCAGTGCATAAAGTCAATTTCCTTGTAAAACTGCTCCCGAATAGGCGCATCAGGTGCCACAATGGCATCACCAGAGCCCGACACTGTGCAGAAAGTACAGCCTCCTTTTGCCACTGTCCCATCCCGATTGGGACAGTCAAAACCCGCATCAATCGGGACTTTAAAGGTCTTTTCTCCAAACAATTTCCGATAATAATCATTCAGTGCATTGTACGATTTCATTCTCCTATTCTATCATATTTCAAGCATTGCCGTAGGGAAAAAATCTAAAAATTCATCTTTCTGCTTATTTTTTGAAACCCTTTTGCGAATAGATAAGTATGAGAACTTTTTTATTCATTTTTTTAGGAGCTTCCCTTGGCTCCTTCCTCGGTCTCGTCATTGACCGCTTTCCCGACCAGTCCCTCCTCTTTCCAAGTAGCCACTGCAATCACTGCAAAGAGCCTCTCAAATGTTGGGACCTGATTCCGATTGTTTCCCAGCTCATGCTGCGCTTCAAATGTCGCTATTGCAAGGCGAAGATTCCCTACTGGTATATCGGACTAGAGCTGATTTCCGCTGGGCTGGTGCTCTTACTGGCTCATAATCTGATTTCCATACTCCAATGCACCCTCCTTTTTGCAGGTTTGGTTCTAAGCATCTATGATGTTAAACACCAAGAATATCCTCTTTGGGTCTGGCTGGCTTTCACTTTTCTAGCCCTTCTACTATCGAGCACCAACTGGGTATTTTGTGGTTTCATTGCCCTTGCCCTGCTCGCTGAACGATACAATCTCAATATCGGTTCAGGAGATTTTTTCTACCTCGCCAGCCTGTCGCTCCTCTTCTCTCTATCTGACATCCTCTGGATTGTCCAACTGGCTAGCGTATTGGGACTACTCATTTTCAAACTATTTGAACCAAAATCTCTTCCCTATGTTCCTTGTCTATTTCTGGCCAGCTTGATTGTGCAATGTCTGTAGCTTGTCATTCTTCTTCATGTTATACGCTCTCCTATTCTTTTTAGGTTAGAAACACAATCCGCAAGATTAGATACGCTTTCTTATTTCTGGGCTCGGGAAAAAACAATCCACCTAAAATCTTACTCGCTCTTTTATTGACAAGCTCGTGAAAAAACAGCCCACTGGGCTGTTTTTTTATGCTATACTATAACTAACAGGAGGAGAATAAGATGAACATTTATTCTGATGATAGTTTAACGCTACACACCGATCTATATCAAATCAATATGGCTCAGGTGTATTTTGAACAAGGAATTCATGAGAAAAACGCGGTGTTTGAAGTGTATTTTCGGAAACTTCCTTTCCATAATGGGTACGCTGTGTTTGCGGGCTTGGAGCGCGTTGTCCATTATCTGTCAAACCTTTCGTTTACCCAGACCGACCTTGACTACCTGCGTGATCAAGGCTATCCAGAAGAGTTTCTAACGTATTTAGATCAATTACGTTTTTCTCTGACCGTCCGTTCTGCTAAAGAGGGAGATTTGGTCTTTGCCAATGAGCCTATCATGCAAATCGAAGGACCGCTTGCCCAATGTCAGTTGGTTGAAACAGCGATTTTAAATATCGTGAACTACCAAACCCTGATTGCGACCAAAGCAAGACGAATCAAGGCGATTTTGGAAGATGAACCACTTCTTGAATTTGGTACACGTCGGGCTCAAGAAATGGACGCCGCCATCTGGGGAACACGCGCAGCCTTTATCGGTGGTGCTGGTGCGACATCAAATGTCCGCGCTGGGAAAATCTTCGGTATTCCAGTAGCTGGTACGCATGCCCATGCCTTGGTACAAACCTACGGTAACGATTACGATTCTTTCAAAGCCTACGCATCTACCCATAAAAATTGTGTCTTCTTGGTTGACACCTATGATACCTTGCGTCTCGGTGTTCCTGCTGCTATTCGGGTTGCTAAGGAATTTGGGGATAAGATTAACTTCCTCGGTGTTCGTATTGACTCAGGCGACATGGCTTACATCTCTAAAAAAGTTCGCCAACAGCTGGACGATGCAGGCTATACAGATGCCAAAATCTACGCCTCTAATGACCTTGATGAAAATACCATTTTGAACCTGAAAATGCAAAAGGCAAAGATCGATGTCTGGGGTGTTGGTACTAAGCTCATCACCGCTTATGATCAGCCAGCTTTAGGCGCAGTTTACAAGATTGTCTCCATTGAAGATGAGAATGGAAATATGCGCGATACCATCAAACTCTCTTCCAACGTAGAAAAAGTATCAACACCAGGGAAAAAACAAGTCTGGCGGATTACGAGTCGTGAAAAAGGAAAGACCGAAGGTGACTACATCACCTTTGCGGATACCGATGTGACTGAAATGCAGTCGATTCACATGTTCCACCCGACCTATACCTATATCAATAAAACGGTGACTGATTTTGAAGCAGTTCCTCTCTTGGTGGATATTTTTGACAAAGGTAAACTCGTCTACGACTTACCAAGTCTGCCAGATATTCAGGCCTATGCCAATACCCAATTTGACCAACTCTGGGACGAATACAAACGCATGCTCAATCCACAAGATTATCCAGTTGATTTGGCGCAAGATGTCTGGGAACACAAGATGAATCTGATTCAGCAAGTGCGCAACCAAACTCAGTTGAGCCAAAAGGAGAATAAATGAGCCTACAAGAAACGATTATCCAGCAATTAGGTGTTAAACCAAGTATCAATCCGCAGGAAGAAATCCGCAAATCGATTGATTTCTTGAAAGAGTACCTCAAAAAACATCCCTTTTTGAAAAGCTACGTTCTAGGCATTTCTGGCGGTCAAGATTCAACCTTGGCAGGCCGCTTAGCGCAACTAGCAATTGAAGAAATGCGGGCTGAAACAGGCGACGAAGCCTACCAATTCATCGCAGTTCGCCTGCCTTACGGTATTCAGGCAGATGAAGACGATGCCCAAGCAGCACTAAGCTTTATCAAGCCCGATGTTAGTCTAGTCGTCAATATCAAGGAGAGCGTGGACGCCATGACCAAGGCTGTGGACGCGACAGGGGCTAGCGTTTCTGATTTTAACAAGGGAAATATCAAGGCTAGAAGTCGCATGATTGCTCAATACGCCCTTGCAGGAAGCTACCAAGGTGCCGTCATTGGGACTGACCATGCGGCTGAGAATATCACGGGCTTCTTCACCAAGTTTGGGGATGGTGGTGCAGACATCCTACCACTTTTCCGCCTCAATAAACGCCAAGGAAAGGCTCTTTTGGCTGAACTCGGAGCAGACAAGGCGCTCTATGAGAAGATTCCGACAGCCGACTTAGAAGAAGACAAGCCGGGATTAGCAGATGAGGTGGCGCTCGGTGTGACCTATGAAAACATCGATGACTACCTAGAGGGCAAGACTATTGACCCACAAGCACAAACCATTATCGAGAATTGGTGGAAGAAAACCGAACACAAACGCCATCTACCAATCAGCATCTTTGATCATTTTTGGAAATAATACTCGATACCATAGAAAAGCTGGGGAAATCCCAGCTTTTTTCTCTTTTTCCAGTCCGCGCTTGAAGATTTTCCAAAAAGGTCTATAATAGGTCTTATATACTGTGTTCCTGAATAAGTGAGACATTGAATGAGCCAATTTGCCATCAACCACAGATCGTTTTTGAAGAAATACTGAATGAAGGGAAAAGGACCATTCAAACAATAGATAGTGAATACAAATTCTTATAGAAAAGGAGAATCTTATGAACTCATTAAACCAATCATTAACTGATAAATTTTTTGCCGAATATGAGGCAAATCAGCAATTTGCTGCCATGGAAAATGCAGTGACCCACAATGGTATCTATGCTTCTCTTGAAAAACGTAGCAGCAGCGTGGAAAACGAGCCAGTCTTTTCCATCGACTTGACCAAGGACAAGGTCAGCAATCAGAAAGCCTCTGGCCGTTGCTGGATGTTTGCAGCCTTGAATACCTTCCGCCACAAAATGATCGCTGGTTTCCAATTGGAAAACTTTGAACTGTCGCAAGCCCACACCTTCTTCTGGGACAAATACGAAAAATCCAACTGGTTCTTGGAGCAAATTCTGGCTACTGCTGATCAAGACTTGACCAGTCGCAAGGTGAAATTCCTCTTAGATGTCCCTCAACAAGACGGCGGTCAATGGGATATGGTCGTCTCCCTCTTTGAAAAATACGGTGTTGTACCTAAGTCCATCTATCCCGAGTCCATCTCTTCCAGTAACAGCCGTGAACTCAATGCCCTGTTGAATAAATTGCTCCGCCAAGATGCGCAAATCTTACGGGAATTGGTAGCACAGGGAGGAACAGCAGAAGCCATTCAAGCAAAAAAAGAAGAACTCTTGCAAGGAATCTTCAACTTCCTTGCTATGTCGCTTGGCTTACCACCTCGCACCTTTGACTTTGCCTACCGCGATAAAGACAACAACTACCATAGTGAAAAAGGCTTGACGCCGCAAGAATTTTATAAAAAATATGTAGATATTCCATTGGACGACTATGTGTCCATTATCAATGCACCGACTGCCGATAAGCCATATGGTAAATCCTATACCGTCGACATGCTCGGAAATGTCGTAGGCAGCCGACCTGTTCGTTACCTTAATGTGGAAATGGATCGCTTGAAGGAACTAGCTATTGCCCAAATGCAGGCAGGAGAAACAGTCTGGTTTGGCTCTGATGTAGGCCAATCGAGTAACCGCAAGACAGGTGTCATGGCAAACGGCATGTACGACTTCGTCTCTAGCATGAACATCGACCTCCACCAAGACAAGGCAGGACGCCTTGATTATAGCGAGAGCCTCATGACCCACGCCATGGTATTAACAGGTGTTGACCTTGATGAAAACGGCCAGTCTGTCAAATGGAAGGTTGAAAATTCATGGGGAGATAAGGTCGGAGACAAGGGCTACTTTGTCGCAAGTGACAGCTGGATGGACGAGTACACCTACCAAATCGTTGTGCGAAAAGACTTCCTGACTGAAGAAGAACTGGTAGCCTATCAGGCTGAACCGACTGTCCTAGCACCATGGGATCCAATGGGGGCTTTGGCCAGTAAATAAATAATATAGTGAACAAAAAGAGAGTGAGATACAATCGTGATTCCTAGAAATCGATTGTTCTCACTCTTTTTTAGGTCATATAAATACAAATGAAAATGGGGCTTCAATGTAGTCTAATAAAGGCCTACTTCGAGGATCTACTGACCCTATCACTTCTTGTCGACTATCTGCTGGTAAATCTACTAAGCAGATTTCCAATTCATGTTCATAACGTAAAAACTGAGCATTAGCTAAAACAATATCTCCTCGATGCCGCGCTACGCATCGTCCTTTCACTACAGTATCAGCTAATTGGCTCCTTGAATGCACAGCCCGAATGACATAATCACTCTTATCAATCCTATTTTCAAATACCATCCCTCTCCATTCTTCTGGTACATCGGCTACCAAAGGAATCATGCCTTTTGATACATACGACATCTCAAGGAGAGAATCTGACGCTAAACGGGTGTCTCCTACACAAATATAATCACATTGACCCTTCATCAAGCAATCTAGGCTAGCTTGTAACGGTGTCAAAAATCGGTGTTCTTCCACCGTTGGTAAGCCCTCAAACAAGGGGAAGCGACGCTCCTCGCCAGGTACAAACGCAATCACAGGAATAAAGTAGCGATGGAGCCGCTCATTAATCATCCGTAGACGCTCTATGCTTAAACCAGTATAAGGTTTGGGGTAATAATTATGGCAGGCCATTATCTTACTCAAATCCAAACCTTTTTTCTCTAGTGCTTCTATGAATTCATCTGTCAAGGTTGAAGCATTAAACACGAGCTGAAAGTCATGAGACAATTGGAGGATTTCTTCCTCTGATAGTCCATCATCAATCCGAACTGCTGTACATCCCAGTTCTTTTAGACCACTGATACCGAGTCGCTGATAACTCTCTGCGTTAATATCCACAAAAAGAGCAATCCCCTCTTTCTGACAAAAATCAACCATCCTTTTAAACTCTTGCTGCTGTCCTTTCTCTTCGGAAATATTTAACGATGTAAAGGCAAAGGAAAAACCGGACTGTTTATACTCTAAGATAAGATTTTGATTTGTTTGCACAGACCGCGAGGCATAGATGGAAAAACCAAAGGAACTTAAAAATGCTTTATTTTCCATAGACTTCATCAATCCGTTCCTCATCAATGCCAAAGAACCATGTGAGGACAAAACCACAGACATAAGCAGCCAACATGGCTAGGACGTACTGAAGCTGGGTTCCTGGTACCATGATTAGTAGGCCGAACAAGCCTGATACTCCCTGAGTAACTGTTCCTAAATGAAAGAGAACCGCTAGCATGCCGCCAATCCCTGAACCTAGACAAGCTGTGATAAAAGGTTTTCCTAACGGGAGAGTGACTGCGTACATCATTGGCTCTCCAATCCCCAATACTCCAACAGGCAGGGAGTCACGGGTTAATTGTTTTAATTTCTTATTTTTCGTTTTGAAGTAGAGGGCTAAACCTGCACCAACCTGACCTCCCCCAGCTGTCATCAGAATTGGTAGAAGATAGTTGATTCCACCAGTTGGTCCATCAGGATTATTCAATAAGACATGAATGGGGGTTAGAGCTTGATGGAGTCCGACCGATACCAATGGTAGGAAACCTGCCGATAATAGATATCCACCAACCACACCCAGCTGTTCATAGATAAAGGTTAGAGTATTGTAGATACCAGCTGTCAAGGTATTCCCCAAGGGCTGAATCACAATGACTGTCAGTAAACCACCTAATATCACCGTTAACAGAGGGGTTAAGAAGGTGTCTAAAAAACTCGGCATATATTTCCGAATGACTTTTTCTAAGTGAGCAAAGAATATTCCGGCAAATAGGGCTGCTAATAAACCTCCAACCCCTGGAGAGTAGGCTTTGTTGACCAAAGGCAGGATGATTGCTTGCTCATTGACCATTGTCAAGAGAGGCATGGAGGGCACAGACACAAACATGGCACCAGCAATAGCTCCTAAAATCGGACTTCCTTTAAATTCTTTTGCTGCATTCATTCCGACATAAATCGGCAAAAATGTAAAGAGACCCCAGCTCATCGTCCGAATACACTGGTACCACCACACCATCGCAAAGGCATTGTTCGTACTGACATTGATGATATTGGTAAGGCCATTGATCATCCCTGCTGCAATAATTCCTGGTAAGATAGGGACAAAGATGTTGGCGATTTTCTGTAAAAATCGTTGAAGTGGCTTATCGTGCTTTGCCTTATTTTCTTGCTTGTTGACAGTCGCTAACTCTTCTGCTGTCATTTCTTCCGTAACGCTTCCTAAGGGAATGCCTGTCGCTGCTGCAAATTCTTGACCCACTGTTGTAACGCGACCAGGGCCAAAGACGATTTGTAAGGTGTCCGCATCCACTACTCCTAAGACACCCTCGATTTGTTTTAATGCTTCAAACTGAACTGCTTGTCGATCTTTTAATTGTAGTCGCAATCGTGTCATGCAAATAGCATTTCCAGAAACATTTGCGACGCCTCCTATACTCGCTAATAATTGTTGAACCGTTGTTTTTGTTTCCATTGTTTACTCCTCGTTTTTCATGAACTCCCCAATCGCATGAACGATATTGTCTTGATGCTTTTCTAGCAGGGCTTCTGATTCGTCGAGACTTACTCCACCCAGCTGCATGAGAATGGCTTTTTTCACTTGCTGTTTGGATTGGGCAAAGACGTGTTCTGCTTCTGCCTCACTACAAGCTGTTGTCTTTTGGATAATCTGCTTGGCGCGCTTGACTAATTTTGCATTTGTTGGCTGAACATCCACCATATAGCCCTTATATACTTTTCCAAGCTGAATCATAGTCGCAGTTGAAATCATGTTTAAAATCAACTTTTGAGCTGTTCCTGCTTTCATACGGCTGGAGCCAGCCACCACTTCTGGTCCGACTAACACTTCGATGGCAATATCTGCAACTGCTGACAGCTCTGCTCCTTCTACGCAGGAAATGGAAGCAGTCTTAGCACCGATTTTTCTGGCATAATTAAGAGCAGAAAGGACATAAGGCGTGCGCCCTGATGCTGCTAAGCCAATGACCATGTCCTTGTCACAGACTTGGTAATCCTGCAAATCCTCCATCGCAGCAAGCTGGGCATCCTCTGCTCCTTCTTGAGCTGATAAAATAGCTTTGGGGCCGCCTGCGATAATTCCCTGTACCAACTCAGGGCTAACACCATAAGTCGGCGGGCATTCAGAAGCATCTAAAATCCCTAGTCGGCCTGATGTTCCTGCCCCAATATACAATATGCGTCCCTGCTTGCGAACACAGTCGACAGTCTGTTCAATGAGCCTATTTACTTGAGGGAGGACCTGAGCCACGGCATGGGCAACTTTTTGATCCTCCTGATTGATATAAGCCGTTAATTCCGCAATACTCATCTCTTCGATTGTTGCAGATGCGGGATTGACTTGCTCTGTATGCAACTCATGAATGTCCATAGGCATCCTCCTCCTTTGTGTTTGTAAACGTTTACTTTCTTTTATTATACACTATTGAAATTATTTTTCAAGATATTTTATTATTTTATGTAATTTATTTACAAAAAATAAGGGATAATCTCTCCTAAAACGAGGGAAATAGTGTACAATAAAGATATACAAACTCGTCAAAGGAAGAAGTAGTATGACAATTTTTTCTCCTAATATCAATGGTCTTACAAAGTCTGAACAACGGATTCTCCAATTTATCCAAGATAACCGTATCAGCGTTGAGACGATGACCATTCAGTATCTAGCAACCCAATGCAATACCTCGACAGCTACTGTCAGTCGCTTGGCGAAAAAACTCGGATTCTCCAATTTTCATAAATTTAAATTAGAGCTGTTAAACACCAAATACGATGAACTATACGACGCGCAAATTACCTCGGCCGATAGTGTAGAACATCTGGTTCTCAAACTGGCAAACTCCAATATGACCTCCATTCAAGAAACGCTCAGTCTCCTCAATATCGAGGAATTAAAATATGTGGTCGAATTAGTCAGAAATGCCAATACGATCTATCTATTTGGAGTGGGGACATCGGGAACCGTTTGTAGCGATTTTTATTATAAATTAAACCGGTTGGGAAAAAACTGCATCTACACTCAAGATTCCCATATCCAAACAGCTAGTATCGTATCGGCATCCCCAGATGATATTGCGATTGGTATCAGCTATAGCGGAACAACAAAGGAAGTGCTCGTCCCTTTACGATTTGCGGCTTCCCATGCTTTAAAAACCATCGCGATTACTGGTGTTGGAACAAGTCCTATTGTCAACATCTGTGATTTTGTATTCCGCATTCCTAGACACGAACAAGAGTTGCGGGTCGGAGCTATCGATTCACGGAATAACTCTATGTTTCTGACAGACTTGTTATATTTAGCCATGATTCAAGAAGATGTGTCTCAATTGAAGACCATTTTTGAAACAACAAAAGAGTTGACCAACTTACTCAAATAAAGACTGCCCTCTATGGTTTCTAGTCCAACATAAAACCATTCTTCACGGTGACTAAGAAAGCACAGAGTTTCGTTCCTCCAAATAGTCCGCAATCGCGGCCACGTCCTTGTCTCCTCGACCAGAGAGATTGACGATGATGATTTGGTCCTTATCCAATTGCGGAGCCCGTTTCATCGCTTCTGCCAAGGCATGCGAGCTTTCAATGGCTGGTACAATTCCCTCTGTCCGACTGAGGGTCAAGAGGGAATTGACAGCTTCATCATCTGTTGCCGCCACATATTCTACACGACCGCTTTCTTTAAAGAAAGCATGCTCTGGACCTACTCCTGGATAATCCAGCCCTGCTGAAATCGAATAAACTGGCGCTACACTACCTGCGTCATCAAAGAGGGCAATCGTCTTCATCCCGTCTACAATCCCAACGGTTCCCTTGGTCATGGTTGCTGCATGAAGGCTGGTATCAACCCCTTTTCCAGCAGCCTCGACCCCAACCAGACCGACGCTTTCATCTGCCACATATTGGGAGAAAGCACCGATGGCATTGGAACCACCGCCGACACAAGCCATAACATAATCAGGCAGGCGTCCTTCTTTTTCCAAGATTTGGCGGCGAGATTCGAGGCTGATAACCTTTTGGAACTCATGCACAATGGTCGGATAAGGATGTGGTCCTACTGCTGAACCCAAGACATAGAAGGCTTCCAAATCTGCCATCCATGCCCCAAAAGCAGCGTCTACCGCTTCTTTCAACGTTTGTGTACCTGCGGTGACTGCGTGTACCTTAGCACCCATCATCTCCATCCGGAAAACATTGAGGCGTTGGCGTTTGACATCTTCTGCCCCCATGTAAATATCACAGCCCATTCCGAAGCGAGCAGCGACCGCAGCTGTGGCGACCCCATGTTGACCTGCCCCTGTTTCTGCAATCACTCGGGTCTTGCCCATGCGTTTCGCTAATAAAATCTGTCCTAGCACATTGTTTAATTTGTGGGAACCGAGGTGGTTCAAATCTTCTCGTTTCAAGTAAATCTTTGCGCCACCTAGGCTCTTGGTCAATGATTCAGCGAAATAAAGTGGAGTCTCCCGCCCTGAATAGTCCTTTAAATAGGCTTGGTATTCCGCCAAAAATGCGGGATCCTCACGATAGGTTTCAAATGTCGCTTCTAATTCATCGAGCAATGCCTGAATCGCTTCTGGTACAAAGCTACCACCAAATTGTCCAAAATATCCTTTTTCTGCCATCTTATACCTCTTTCTTTTTTATAAGCCATCTGTTTATTGACAAGTCACTCATCAACTACTATTTTTATAAACGATTCAAACGCCATCGCTTCTTCATGATACAATCCCTCCTAATATAGTGCTATGTTGTGATAACACTATAGAAAAAGCCCCCGCATACAAAACTGTATGCGAGGGCGTCAATGACACGGTGCCACCTCACTTATGGAACTTGTCTAGAATCGTCCCATCTCTCAAGCTCCTCTATCAAGGAGCTGCACGGTAAGGGGTGCCAACCGAATTCTCATTGTTTTGAATTCACTATAGAACATCAGCCCATTTCATAAACGTCCGCTGCTTGTTCGCAATACCCACAAGCTCCCTGAAAACTTCTCGTCTACTACTTCTTCTGATTCTTACTCTGCGAAACTGAACACCTGACCTTGTCAGCTCACTTTGCCGTACGCTAAGTCGTTTCCTAGTCAGCTCTTCATTTTCATTGAGTATAGCCCATATTATAGGACTTCTTTTTATCTTTGTCAAGCTCTTTCTTGAAAAATCTTCATTTTTTTGTAAAGGCTTTCTTCCACAGGCAATAGGTCAGATAGGCAAGGATTCCTCCTAGTGTATTGGTCCAGAGGTCATCAACTTCAAAGACACGGCCTGCATCAAAGAGAAGATCCAGCAAGAGCTGGGTACACTCGATGAACAAACTCATCAAAAAGCTATAGATGGCAACTGCTCGAAGGCTCTGCCATTTTCTAAAAAGAAACACAAAGGCCAAGACAAGGGGGTAGAGCAGAAAAATGTTGGTGAGATTCTGAAGCAGGACCAGCCACCAGTCACCGAGGCTAACGAGCTGATCAGCATTGACGAAACTATTAAAGGGCACGGGCAAGAGATAGAGCCTGCCAATTTGGACAATCCCTGGCGTAGAAAAGGTCTTATACTGAGGATAGATATTTTGCGGTAGAAAGCACATACAACAGATTGCAAGGCCGTAGAGCCACGCCAAAAATAGGCCGACTTTTCGGCCGACCGTGGTCAATTCTCCGTCTACTCGAAACAGATTGCTCATGCCTTGATACCTGCTTTGGCCTTGGCTGCTGCAATACGGGCACGGGCTGATTCGCGGTCTTTTTTCATGGTGTTGGAGCGCAACTGACCACAAGCCGCATCAATATCGGTACCATGTTCCTGACGGACAACGCAGTTAACCCCATTTTTCTTGAGGCGGTCATAGAAAGCTGCCACCCGTTCTGGTGTGGAACGGCTATATTGGTCATGTTCGCTCACAGGGTTATAAGGAATCAAGTTAACGTAGGACAGCTTGCGAATATTCTTGGTCAAATCAGCCAATTCTTGGGCTTGTTCCACTCCGTCATTGACTTCGTTGAGCATGATATACTCGAAGGTCACCCGGCGGTTCGTCGTGTCGATATAGTCTTCAATGGCTTCAAACAAGACTTCAATTGGGAACTTACGGTTGATACGCATGATGCTTGAGCGAATGTCATTGTTTGGAGCGTGGAGAGAGACTGCTAGATTGACCTGCACACCTTCTCTCGCAAATTCACGAATTTTCGGTGCCAAGCCAGAGGTGGAAACGGTGATGTGACGAGCCCCGATGGCCATTCCCTTATCATCATTGACAATCCGCAAGAAATTGAGGACATTGTCGTAGTTATCAAAGGGTTCCCCAATCCCCATGACCACGATATGGCTGACGCGCTCCCCTTGATTGCGGTCATCAAAATACTTCTGCACCAGCATAATCTGCGCCATGATTTCTCCACTATTTAAATCTCGTTGCTTGCGAATCAAGCCAGAGGCACAGAAAGTACAGCCGATATTGCAGCCGACCTGGGTTGTCACACAGACAGACAAGCCGTAATGCTGGCGCATCAAAACTGTCTCAATCAGCATTCCATCAAGCAATTCAAATAGGTACTTGACCGTCCCGTCTTTTGATTCCTGTACGATGCGCTGTTTGAGGGGATTGACGACAAAGTGGTCGTTTAGTTTTGCAATCAAGTCTTTTGATAGATTGGTCATCTCGTCAAAGGTCTGAACACGTTTCCGATAGAGCCACTCCCAAATCTGCGTGGCGCGAAATTTCTTCTCATCCTGTGCCAATACCCAGTCCGTCAAATCCGTGCGGCTGAGGCTATAAATCGATGGTTTCATAGGTCTCCTACTTCTGGCGAATCACAAAGCCACGCTTGGCTTCCTGTGGTTCACGCTGATTCTTTTTCTTGTGTTGTTTCTTGCTACGTTCTAGTTTTGTCTGCTTTTGTGAGCGTTGATTTTGCTTATCGCTCTTTTCTTTTACGGTAAATGAACGCTGAGGTTTGCGATTGTTTCTGCTACGGCGTCTACGGATTGGGTGTTCTGCCACTTCTACTGGTAGTTCCTGCGGATTTGGATTTTCCAAGACAAAATAGGCGCAGCCAAAATTACAAAACTCTGTCAAGTAATCGTCCAAACGGCTGATTTTCAAGTCGAACTTCACTGCCTTCTCGTCCCTGTAAAAACCTTTCAAACGGAGCTGATCGTTGCCCCAATCTCCCACAATGTAATCAAACTTTAGCATGAGGGGAGAAAAACGTTGGCCAAAAGCCGTCTGATCAAAGGCTTGACGGTAGTCTTCCAAGAGATCTAGTTCAATATTTTCTGCGACAACCTTATCCCCGACTCGAGCAAAACTGGGACCAGGAAATTTATTATAATTGTACAATTCAGGTGCGATTTCCTTTTTCATAACTCCTCCTTTTCTCTTTTTTCTATCTAACCTTATTATTATAACACGATTCAACATCAATTTGATAGAGCAAGGCTATAGAATAGAAATTTCAGAATATTCTCATCTTCAATCGATACAGAAAAATTTTTAATCATTTCTTAGGTGTTTCGGACGCAAGCAACCTCCTCCAATCTTCAAAGTCGGAGTTTCAATTGCTAGGAATTGCACTACAGCGACAAATATCAATTTTAAACTCCCTTCGCTCCCTATTCCTCAAGCCATTTCAAAGTATTAAAAAAGAACCCCTATTGACTCTTAGAATGAAGAAACATTCTTTTGGGATACTTTTCTTAAGTGGTGCGAATGGTAGCGACTTCCTGCGGGATTCCATACCTAAATGTTGAGCCTAAAGTCTCAACATTTCCGAGTAGAGGCTGGGGCAAAAAGATTTTGATTTTTGAGATTCTTTATCATCAAACCTTCAAATGGATAAATTAGATACAAAAAGCGAACTAAACAGAATTCTGAGGGGTAGAAAACTAGTTTTGTTCGCTTTTTATATTTAGGGCTTGGACTTTTATCCAGTCTCTACGTTTACCACAGCGAAAAGTATCTGATGCAGCTCGCTTCGCTCAAGGAAATCGAAAAACAGAATGTTACATTAGCAGGGCTTTTGAATAGTTCTTGCGTTTGTCTACACTCTGAAAGCCCTTATTGGCTCTTGGTTTTCTTCAGATAGTCAATGGCTTCCTTGACATTGGTCACGGGTACAACTTCGATATCCAATTTATCCTTTTTGACAGCTTCCATTGCTTCTTCATAATTGGTTTTGGCATCTGGATGTTGTTTCAAAATCTCTTTATCGACTGGATTATTGGGAACAAAGAACACACTGGCTCCTGCTTTAGCCGCGGAGAGGACTTTCTTGTCGGCACCACCAATATCACCGACGGAACCATCTTCTCCAATCGTTCCAGTCCCCGCAATCATGCGACCGTCCCGTAAATCAGAATCTGCCAATTGGGTGTAAATGGCTAGCGTAAACATCAAGCCTGCACTTGGACCACCAATGCTTCCTGTCTGAAAATCAATCTGCTCACTGCTTTTGACTTCTGTATGGTCTACAAGGCCGATCCCAATGCCATTTTTCCCATTTTCTAGCTTGATGATTTTTCCATCTGCGGTCAATTCCTGACCAGCGCTCACATAGCCTACCCTGACATCGCTCCCCAGCTCCAGACTGCTGACGTATTCAATCAACTCTAGCGAACTTTTGAAGGTTTTACCATTGACGCTAACCACAGTATCAGCAATATTCAAAATATGCTTAAAAGTGGAATCCTCGGTCACATTGAGGACATAAACCCCGAAAAATTCCAAAGATGTTTCTTTCTTCGCCAAAGTCAATCCCTGATATTTGGCGATGTTCTGGGAAGTTTCCATATAGAATTGATTGATACGGTAGAATTCTTCACTGTTTGCGCCACCTGCCAACTCTTCCTTGGAAATAATATCAGAGTGCGAATCAAGGCTAGCAAAGAGGAGTTGAATAGCCGTAGCTGGCTTGACTTGCACATAGACAAAATTATAGGAGCCTGACTGTTCATCCTCTTTTCCACCAACGGTTAAGACTGTACGAATATCAGCTGCACCACCAGGGCTTTCGATATAGTAGGGAAGTGGGAATAAAAAGGCAACCCACAACAAGATGGTTGAGAAGACAATGGATAGAATTAGAACTAGTTTTTTATTTTTTTTCATACTTCATGAGTTCCTTGCTAATGATTTTAGGTACATAAGGGCTGATGTCTTGCTGAAAATGCAGGAGTTCCCGCACTTGAATGGAGGAGACGAACTTATATTCGGGCCTTGCTACTAGATAAATAGTCTCAAGTTCTGGCGCCAACCTGCGATTGTAAAAATCAAAACTGGATTCGTATTCCAGGTCAATCCCGTTGCGCAGACCACGCACCAAGTAACTGGCACCGATTTTTTTCGCCACATCCACAACCAGTTCATCTTGGGCGACCAAGACCTTGACCGTAGGCATCTCGGCTACTGCCTCTTCAATCAATCGTTTGCGTTTCTCGCTTGTCAACAGCCCTTGCTTGTGCGGATTGATAAAGATACCTACGTAGAGGGCATCAAAGAGCTGACTGGCACGCCTAATCAAGTCCAAATGCCCATTTGTAAGAGGGTCAAATGACCCCGTAAAAAGTCCAATTTTACCTGACATAAACCGTCACCTTGCTAATTCCATAGATTTTTTCTTTCCAAATGCCCAAGTCCGCGATTTCTTCTGGAAGCTGGACCTGCTTGTCTGTCTCACAGACCACCATGACTTCTTCTGCCAGCAACTGTTTCTGACACAAGGCCGTGACCGTCTCTACAATCGTTTCCTTGGCGTAAGGTGGGTCTAAAAAGACGAGGTCAAAAGGACCATTTACCACCTCTAGCGCATGCTGAGCCTCCATCTGCAAGAACTGAAACTTACTAGCTTCCTTGGTCATGGCAATGTTTTCTTTAATGATGGCTTGCGCTTGTCGGTCGCGCTCCACCAGAACTGCCTGCTCCATGCCACGTGAAATGGCCTCAATAGACAAGCCACCACTTCCTGCAAATAAATCCAAGACACGCCCCCCATCAAAATAAGGGCCAATCATATTAAACATGGCACCGCGAACCTTGTCAGATGTCGGACGTGTTGTCTTTCCGGCTAAGGTTTTGAGCGGTCTGCCACCGTAATTTCCAGAAATAATTCTCATAGTTCTTATTATACCATACTTACCCTTGAACCAATCTGTAAAAAATATCTACAACAATTCAATAAAAAAGAGCAGTTCTGCTCCCTTTCATCTAGTTGCTTTTCACTTTTCCGTCCCAGCCATTCAAACCATAGCCAAGAATATAAATTTCGTTAAAACCTTGCTTTTTCAAATAGAGGGCTGCTTGAGTGACCAGTTGCCCACGATCGTTTTCATAAAGCAAGACAGGCTTATCCTTGCGAAGGGCTGCAAGGCTCTGTTTCAATTGTTGATAAGGAATATTACGAGCACCCATAATATGTTTCTTCCGATATTCAGTTGGCTCACGCAAATCAATCAGTTGCCCATTGTGAATTTTTTGAGCGAATTCATGATTTTCGACTACTTTTGCTGCTTGACGCAAACGCCAATAATTGAATGCGATCCAAGCTCCTACTAATACAACAAATGCCAGTAATACATATAAGGTTGACATTTAACTCTCCTTTTTCTTTTGATATTCTAACTCCAAACGATGCTCTCGTCTTAAAACCATCTCTGCTTCCATGTACTCCAATCGATCGATGACACCTGCTTGATAAAGACCATGCAATTCAATCTGCATCAATTCAATATCATAGAGTCGATTGCCCATATATACAATAATTCCAAAACGTTTCAGCAATTGCTGTACATCATAAAGTCTCGCCATAAAAAGAGTGTAGCAAAACTTGAAAGATAATGCAATAGTCAGCAGACAATCTTCAGAACAAACGCATGAAGAAAATCATTCGTTGAAAAAGCAATGAACATCGCAAATTGTTATCCGTATCTCACAATTCAACTCTTTTTCCTGCGACCAAACTGTAAAAATCTCTTTTTTATAATTGCTTCACTTTAGAACAGCACCTATTCATCCACCTGCTGGCGCTTGAGGCTGAAGGTATCGGGTACTGGGTCTTTGCCTCCTGCCACAAAGGGGTGACAGCGTAGGATGCGCGCTATCCCCATGAGAAGGCCTTTTAGTCCATGCTTTTGGAGCGCCTCAATCATGTAGCTTGAACAGGTCGGTTGGTAGCGGCAACTAGGCGGGAAAAGGGGGGAGATAAAGCGCTGGTAGAGGCGCACTAGCCCTATCAAGAGAACCGTCATTTTTTCTGCTTCTTCGTGACAGCAAGAGTATGGAGCTTGCTGACATCTTTCTTGTTCAATTTGCGGGATTCTCCCGGACGAAGCCCCGTCAAGTCGAGATTGCCAAAGCGGGCCCGAGATAGCTTGTCCACCTGCAAACCAACAGCTTCGAACATCTTTTTCACCTGATGATTGCGTCCCTCATGAATGGTCAATTCAACGACCGATCGGTTTTTCACGGAATCTACTTTCAAGATATTGTACACGGCTGGCTTGGTTTTCTTGCCGTCAATGACCACTCCACGGGTCAAGGGGCGCAAGACTTCTTTATTCGCAATTCCTTTAACACGCGCCACATAGACCTTATCAATCTCATTACGTGGGTGAATCATTTCATCGGTGAAATCTCCGTCATTGGTCAAAAGCAAGACCCCTGATGTATCCCAGTCCAATCGTCCCACAGGGTAGATTCGCTCCGTCACCTGTGGTAGAAGATCAATCACGGTCTTTCTGCCCTTGTCATCTGATACACTTGAAATCACCCCGCGCGGTTTGTTGAGAAGGTAGTAGACCTTCTCCTCATTGTAAATCGGCTGGCCTTCCACTTCAACCCTATCACCTGATTTAATGGTCGTTCCAAGTTCACGTACAACTTGACCATTGACCGTCACCAAGCCCTGCTTAATCAGCTCTTCAGCCTTTCGACGGCTAGCCACGCCAGCGTGAGCGATGTATTTATTGATTCTCATCTTCTTCTATCTCTTTTCTTTCTACGAACAATTCGGTTTCTTCATCGACCAAATCAAGTTCTGACACCTCGGGCAATTCCTCCAACTGATTGATTCCCATATAATCGAGGAAATAATCGGTTGTGACATATAAATTGGGACGCCCTAAGACCTCTTTTTTACCATTTTCCCGAATGAGGTCAAAGGCCTGTAATTTGCTGATGGCTCCGCTTGAGTTGACCCCGCGAATGCTATCTACTTCAATCCTCGTAATCGGCTGCTTGTAGGCGATAATGGACAGAGTTTCCAGAAGGGCACGTGACATCGATTGGTTCATCGGCGTTTTGGCATAGGTACGCAGGAGGTCTGCGTACTCTTTTTTTGTGACCAATTTGTAGCGACTCGACGACTCCAAAATAGCAAGCCCTGACTGATTATCTGCCTGGTGTTTTTCAGTTAATTTTTCGAGCTGTTGTATAATAGCTGACGGCTGTAAATCCAGCATTTCAGCCATATTGCGGACCGTCAAGCCCTCTTCTCCTGCTACAAATAAGAGCACTTCAATCTCAGCTAATCGGCTCATCTTCACTCCTTATCAAGTAAATCTCTCCAAAATTTTCGGTCTGTTCCATGGTGATTTCCTTACTTTTGACCATTTCAAGCGTCGCCAAAAAAATGGTAATCACTTCATTCATATCCCGACTTTGGACAAACAATTCCCGCAAGACCAAGCGTTTTCCTCTTTGAAACTGCCTGCGAACCTGCTCCATCATATCTTCGATTTTATATTCATCACGCGCAATGGTCGTATGGCTCACCCGCAATTCTTCCTGCTTTTCAGCCATGACTTTTGAAAAGGCGAGAAAAATATCAATCACCGACTTGTCTTGCGCTAAGGTCACATCATCATAGACCAATTCCAACTTGGGTTTGGAAAAATAGTGAGCGCGTTCCTCGTGCTGTTCCTTTAATTTTTCACTGAGGACCTTAAAGGTACGATATTCTTCCAATTGTGACAGCAATTCCTGCTCGGGATCATCTGTAACCTCCTCCTGCTCCACGACCTTGGGCAAAAGCCTGCGGCTCTTGATCAGCATCAGCTGACTGGCCATAACCATGTATTCGCCAGCAATCTCAAGACGCATGGCTTGTAGGGTCGCGATATAGGCAAGATATTGCTCGATGACTTCGGTAATCGGCACTTCGTAGATGTCCATTTGGTACTTAGACACTAAGTGAAGGAGTAAATCAAGCGGTCCTTCAAAATCTTTTAATTTAATATCCATGTTTGTATTTTTCTAGACTCATCGTTGTTTTTAAGCCCAACAACTTGGCAATGTCTGCCAACTCTTTGCCAGCCTGCAATTGCCTCAGGATAAATTGTTCCCGCAACTTCTGGGCATTCCATTCCGACTTTCCTTGTTCCTCTAAAAATGCACTCAAGCGCTTGAAAAACCACTGACGGGAATAAGACGATCCATTCTTATCAAACAGATAAATCCCCTTTTCCACTTCTAAAAGTGGAAACAACTGATTTGGAATCGGGATAATCCGCTTCTGAGCCGACTTTTGAATAGCCAAGACCTGAAAATTTCGGTCTATATCTGCTTGTTTCATAACAGCTAACTCACTCGGTAAAAGCCCTAGGTAAGCAATCAAGAGTGCGATCTTCTGTCCGTCTTTATACTTGGTCTCCGCCCATAAAAAGCTCAAATCTTCCAAGCTCGTACCTACAGGCTTTGATAACACCTGCTGAGGGGCTTTCATCTTATAATAGCGGTCCAAAATGCCGTTTTCATAAAGATAGAATAAAAACTGATTAACAGCAGACAGCTTGCGCTTTTGAGCAGCTGGTTTTAAATCTTGTAAAAAGGCTTGATAGAGTGCTAAGGTCGTCGGATTTGGTCTTACGCACTGCTTGCTAAACTGCTCTAAATCATAGAGATAAGCCGTTTTTGAGTTTTCAGATAGCTTTTTCGTCGCAAGAAACTCCTGAATATACTGTGTCATTTCCTTCATCACTTTGACCCGAGTGTGAAGTTGTGAAGCAGGGCATTAACAGCCTTTAAAATGGACTTGCGAGTGATAATGCCTAGAAATTCTCCTTGTTCACCAACGACTGGTAAGAATGCTTGATCCACCAATTTTCGCATGACTTCTTCTAGGTGATAAGAGGCCCCAACGGTTGCGACATCCTTTTCCACAATAAGGGAAATATCCATGTGCAGCTGGTCATCTGTCAATTCATTTTCAGATTGGTATTTAACAATTTCCCGCAGACCAATCGTACCGACAAAGCAATTGTCCTCCGTGACGACAGGGACGCGTGAGTAGGTCATGTGGCTAAGTAAGAGCTTGGCATGATCGATATTATGTGTATCAATAATCACTGCCAATTTATTCGCCGGAGTCAAAAAGGTTTCTTCCTGCGCTAAGAGAAAGGTTTCAAATTCACGTGTAATCATCTTGGAATATCCTTTGTTAGTGGTGCGTAGACTTGGTGATCGCGATTGTAATAGTCAATATGGATATGGTCCTCAAAAATCGTAAGAATCGCATAGAGGCATTCCTGAATCATTCCCCGTGGTTGACGAATGGATCCTGGATTGACAAAGAGCGTCTTGCCCCGCACGCTGGCATCTGGTACATGTAGATGTCCATAGAGACAGATGTCTGCTCCTACCTCTTCTGCCCAATAATCCAGTCGCATCCAACTAAAATTGATACCATACAGATGTCCGTGGGTCTGTGCAATTGTCACATCTCCCAGTTGAATCACAAGTTGATTGGGATAAGCAGAGTCATAATCACAGTTTCCTCTGACCACATAAATGCCATCCCAGAGAGAATCCTTAGCATCTAGCTCTGAATCACCATTATGAAACATCGCAGCGACCTTTCCTAGATAGCGTTCTTTTACTTCTTGGACAATGGCACGGTCGCCGTGCGAATCACTCATGACTAAAAGTGTTTGAGGTTCTGTTCTTGCCATGCTGGAAATACCTCCAATAATTTTTTGAGTGCTTGAGCACGGTGAGACTGGCTATTTTTTTCCTCCAAGCTCAATTGGGCTGCTGTCCGACCTGTTTCTCCTACCAAGAAGAGCGGGTCATAGCCAAATCCATTTTCCCCTTGCGGAACAGTTGCAATATAGCCATCCCAATCCGCTTCAACAACGAGACTATCGACATTTGGTGCTGCAACAACCAAGGTACAGTGGAATTGAGCTGAACGATCTTTTGGTTCAAAGACCATAGCCAACTCATGGAGCAATTTGGCATTGTTTCTTGCATCGGTCGCGTCAGGACCAGAAAAACGTGCTGACCAGACACCCGGCATACCACCGAGTTTGTCAACCTTAAGACCCGAATCATCTGCCAGCACGATTTTTCCTGTCAGATTAGCAATGGTTTCCGCTTTAAGACGGGCATTTTCTTCAAAGGTCACGCCTGTCTCAGCCACATCTGGCAGCTCAGGGTAGACATTGAGATTTTCCACCTTGTAGCCCAATTTTTCAAAGAACTGACGGAATTCAGTCGTCTTTCCTTCATTTTGGGTCGCAATTAAAATAGTATCCCCAACAGCTGTTGGCAAATCTCCCTGACCAAAGAAAGTCTCTGCTACTACACCAGCCTGTGGCAGCTGAATATCGATAATCTGCTGCCCATCCATCACGAGGACCGCTCCCTTGTGCTGGACAACCGACAACTTGCGTCTGAGCTTTTCATTGATGATTTGAACGAGAAAGTTCAAAAAGGAGAAAGCCGAGCCATATTTCACAACATGAACCTGCAAGCCCTCAAGCGATAGTCGTTCTAGCAACTGATAAAAACGTCTCCGAACACTTTCGCAGTGTTCATCATCACCAAAACACGTCAAATAGCTAAACTCAGCCCATGTGCCAAGATACCAATCATTGGCATCTTTGTATTCATAGATTTTTTCTGTCATCGTTTCTACACTCCAGTTTTCTTCAAATACTTGTTACAGTCTGCGCCAAAATTCTTCTTCCTCCCTTAGGCAAATGGAGATAGAGTAGACGCCCCTTTTCCACCACCAAAACCGTGCCTTGGTGTTCGACTACTTCAAGATTGCGCTCGGTATTGTCATTGATGATGTCGATGGTAAAGGAAAGCAAACAAAAATCGGAACTTTTCTTCACAATCGTCAAGGAAAATCCATTGGGACCCGTCTCCATTTTCCAGCAGTGAGAGCAGGCTTCGTGAAGGCGATCGCAGACACGACTCAGAAAAAATGTTTAGTCGTGCTCTCATTTCCCAAGCCTGAGATAGTCTTCAACCCTTTCCAACTTCCGACATACCAATCTTGTTCGTCCTTGTATTTGTAAATCTTTTCTGTCACAGGCTTACATGCTCCACCTGTATGTCTTTTCCGAGCCAGTTTTCCGCAATTTCCCGAAAGGCCGCTGGACTAGCTGTCGTATAAAAGAAATGTTGCGGTTTCTCTGCGGTTCTGCTGTGGTTGATTTCAAAATAATTGAGCAAGACAGAGATGTCCCGTGCGCATTCTGCCCCACTATCAATCAAGGTCACATCCTGCCCCAAGACATTTTGGATTATGGGACGGAGCAAGGGATAGTGGGTACAACCTAGCACGACCGTATCGGCCATGCCTTTCATGCTTTGAAGCGTTTCATAGACCACTTTTTTTGCTAGACTTGACTGGTAATTGTTTGACTCCACCAAAGGAACAAACTTGGGACAGGCAAGACTGGTCACCTGTGTATCGGGAGATAGAGCCTGAATTTTTTCCCGATAGATGTCTGACTGGATGGTCATGGCTGTCCCTAACACACCGATTTTTCCTGTCTTTGAAGCCTTGATTGCCGATGATGCTCCTGGCAAAATCACACCGAGAACAGGAATGTCTAACTTGGCCTTGACTTCTTCCCAAGCAACTGCCGTTGCTGTATTGCAGGCAAAGACAATCATCTTGACATTTTTTGTTTGTAAAAACTGAACCAATTCCCATGTGTACTCTCGGATTTGTTCAGCAGGGCGCGGACCATAAGGGGCTCTCGCAGAATCCCCAATATACACGATTTCTTCGTGGGGCAGCTGGCGCATCAATTCACGCGCAACGGTCAAACCACCCACACCCGAATCTAAAAATCCAATAGGTCGATTATCCATAATGTTTCCTTATTGAGTGCAACTCCTCCTAAGAGAAGCTCACACGAATTAAAAAATAGGAGAGTGAGGACAGTCGATGTTTCCGACATTTCGACTGGTGTCCCACTTCCCCCACTTGATTATTTTTTCTTAGTCGTGATTTTTTGCTGACTCTTGATTTGACGAAGCACTTGTTGTACTTTAGCTTCACTTGGTTTTTGACCCATTTGGCTCATCATGGCACGGAGGGCATTCTCGTCTAAAACAGGCTTATCAGCGATGTAGTTTTCCACCTGTTTGCGTGACAGGTAAATTCCTAAAGCAACACCGCCAGCAAAGGCTACGATAATCAATACAATTGCAAGACCTAGATCCATATCTATCTCCTATTTTCTAAATTACAAAATCAATTCTCCCTATTATACCAAATTTACGTGGAATTTCCAAGATTTATCTTAAAAGTTCTTCACGACTAAAAGAGAACAAAAAGAGCGGATGTGTTTTTAGAACTACCCACCCCGCAACATGCCGCTATCAATCATGTAGGTGAAAGTTGTGGCTGTCTCAAAGTTTCCTTCCGTGCCTTTGACCTCCGTTTGCCCATCCTGCCGTAACACATAAATGCGATCATTTTCTCGATAAGCCAGTCCCTTTTCAGACAAGGATTGCTCACCTTTTACCAACTGGACGACTGAGGCACTGCGGTATGGACCATATTGGGCATTTGTTTTCGTATTCACCGCATAGATACCGTCTTCTTTTACAAATACAAATAAAGAACTCTGGGTATTTTCATACTCTTCAATCTGGTCTAAAACAACTGTACCTGCCGAATCTTTCAGCGTATAGGTCTCCCCGTCTTTCTCCAACTGATAGCCATTCAAATAGGTATCACCGACGATTTTTGCCAGCCCTTCTGATACCTGCTTGCGCTGTGCTCTTTGCTGTTCTTCGTTAAATTGTCGAACAACTTGCGCTTGTCGCACTCTCTCTGCTTCTTTTTCCCGCTTGACTTCTCGCTGATAGTAGTAAACGCCACGACCGATTAAAGCAATCAAGGGGAATACCCATAACCAATTCTTCTTTTTCATTTTAAAGCCTCTTTATACTCTATAAAAATCAAAATCTGACTAGGCAACGAAATCGTAGCTAGAACTGAAGTTCAGCAAGATGAGTTAACGACGTCAGACTTTGATTTTTGACGAGTATTATTTCTCAAAATCAAAGCCATACAAGGTCGCAAAATAATCCTCTGGCTTTTCTGCCCGACGAATCATACGCGCGCTTCCATCTTCTTGGAGCAAAATCTCTGCCGAGCGCAGGCGACCGTTATAGTTATAGCCCATGGAAAAGCCATGTGCACCCGCATCGTGAATGACGAGCGTATCGCCCACTTCCGCCTGTGGCAAGTCCCGCTGCACCGCAAACTTGTCATTGTTTTCACACAAGGAGCCAACCACATCTACCACTTCAACCGGGGCATCAGGACGGCTGATATTAGTGATATGATGGTAAGCCCCGTAGAAAGCTGGCCGCATGAGATTGGCTGCTGAGGCATCCACTCCAATATAGGTGCGATAGGTTTCCTTACGGTGGAGAACCTTGGTCACCAAATGCCCATGAGGTGCCAACATAAAGCGCCCGAGTTCGGTATAGATCTTGACCTCACCCATTCCCGCAGGTGTCAAGACATCTTCATAGGCCTTACGAACCCCTTCACCAATCGCGGCAATATCATTCGCCTCTTGCTCTGGACGGTAGTTCACACCAATACCACCAGACAGGTTGATAAAGTCAAGCACAACACCTGTCTGCTCACGAATCTCAAGCGCCAATTCAAATAATTGTTTTGCCAAGGTTGGATAATAGTCATTGGTCACGGTATTAGAAGCCAAGAAGGCATGAAGACCAAATTCTTTCACTCCAAGTTCTTTCAATTCACGGTAACCTTGCAGCAATTGCTCCTTGGTCATGCCGAATTTTGATTCTTCCGGATGGTCCATGATATCTGTTCCCAGTGAAAAGACACCGCCAGGATTGTAACGCAGGCAGACCGCTTCTGGAATCCCCGCCACTTCTTCCAAGAAAGAAATATGCTCATAGGCATCCAAGTTGATAATCGCTCCCACTTCCCGCGCGTAGACAAATTCCGACCCTTGAGTGTCATTTGAGGTAAACATAATGTCTGTAAAACCTAGCTTTTCACTCATTATCACCTCGACATCGGTCGCACAATCGACCCCGCAGCCTTCTTCTTTTAAAATCTTCAAGATAGCAGGTGTCGGAGTGGCCTTGACTGCAAAATACTCCTTGAAACCCTTGTTCCACGAAAAAGCTTGGTACAAGGCGCGTGCCTTCTCACGAATCCCTTTCTCATCATACAGATGAAATGGAGTAGGAAAGGCTTCTGTAATCACTTCTAGCGCTTCTTTACTGATAAATGGTTCTTTTGTCATCGCTCTACCTCGTCAAATTTTTACTATTATACCATACTTTCAGGGGGAGTAAACAAGGAACTTGCCTATTACATCTGCTTCCTAACTGCCATGGGCTTGAAAAGGGCTTAAACCGTATGGTTCAACCCTTCAACCCTCTTACAAATCAAAATCTTCTTCTAGCTTCGCAATCATTTCCCGTAGCAAACTCTTATTAGCATCAAACTTGACCGTCTTATCATTCGTGTTAAAGAGCAAGAGCTTGGCATTGATGAGTTTTTGAGTGTGAAAGGACACTGCTGCTCCTGTAATGTTCAACTGTTCTGCAATGTCCTTACTCTTAGCATGCGGTTTGGTTAAGGCCACCATAACCTTGTAGCGCGTCTCATCACTCATGATTTTTAAGGTCGCAGTCAGCAAATCTTCGTCCATCGATTGATCCGTCAAGAGGAGCTTGTCAATGTCTACCGATACACATAAGATGGCAGGATGGATCTTGTAATGGCTATTGCAAACATAGGAAAAATGTACCAACCAAGGACTTATGACAAAAAACTGAATCTCATCATAGCCCAATTCTTCGATACAAACCGACTTGTACAAGCCATATTCACCAAAGATTTCCTCACACGAAAACTGTTGCACAAATTCTGTTCTCTGCCTCTGAAATTGCTCGTAAAAAGGACGATACAAGGGAGCTACGGCTGAGACCAAGGCGAGCTGCTCACGAATTGTGTCCAAGGGCCTGCGAATGGCTTGAAACCATTCCCACTTCTCCTCAGCTTTTAGGTCTGTCTGCTCCAGCAATTCTAACAAATCCGCCTCTTGATTGTCCTCCCCTCGACTGATTGCGACTAAGGCAAAGCGGAGGGCCCGCTCAGCCGTCTCTTGCGAAACTTCAGCTATCAGCTGACAAGCCTCTTCTAGTGTTTTGGGATCTTGTCCTACTTCTAACAATTCAAAATACAGATAATGGAGAAAACTAAAATTGGCTCCAAACAGGTAAGTAGGTAAACGTTCAGTCATATCCTCAAAGAGTGATTCCAACTGCTGCTCCACCAACAGAGCCTCTTTCAAAATCTCTTTTGCTTTTTGGCTTCTCTCCTCGGCTTCCTCTATCTGTTTCTTTTGGACATAGAAAGGAGCCATTAAAAATTCGACAATTTCACTACGATGTTTGCTATACAGTAATTCCATACGATGATCCTATTCTTCTACCATAGATGCTACATTTCTTATAGTATAGACCAAAAGGGCAAGAGAAAGCAAGAAAAAAATCATCGAAATGCTTCTAGCACCACAAAGCACAATCAAGACAGACATCACCCCCTGCATCACCACTATGCCTAGCTGAACGAAGGTCGTAATCCCCGCGCTAATCGTTGCCAGTTGATATTCTGGCAAGGCACGATAGATAAGGGCATGGATTTTGGGGTTCATCACCCCTGCAAAGATTGCTACCAAAAACATGCAGACGAAAACACCATAGACAAATCGGAGGTAAAAGCTCACAAAGAGAAATACGGGAACATAAACCACCCATTTTGTCAACCTGGCAATCGTCATCTCTTTAAATAAACTGGTCGTCAGCAAACTACCCAAAATCGATCCGACGAGATAGGTAATGGAAACAGCCGCAATGGTCATTGGTCCGTTAAAGATGACAAAATCTGGCATTTCTTTTATGGATAAAATCATCAAAGGGGTCAAAGCGACAAAGAGAGCGTTCAAAGCTGTCAGTACTAGAATCACCGCCTTCAACACAGGGATTCCTTGGACTGCTTGATAAGAAGCAAGGAAATCCTGTTTCATATCTGAAACGAGATTTCTAGACCCCTCCTTCTTGACCTCTTGCTTCAAGGGATTGTCAGCCAGTAATTTCTTCAAAGCAGGACGGATACTCAGGGTAATCAAGAGACTGAGGAAAAAAGTTCCTGCATTGAAAAAGGCTAACTGCTGATAGGTCATCACTCCGATTAAGACCGCACCACTAGACTGAAAGACGATACGCAAGATAGCCCCAATCCCTTGACGAAAGGCCAAAGCCGCTTCACGGTCTTCATTTGAAATTACTCGTAAACTCACTGGCATAAAGAGATAGGATTCGTATTGCCCCGCAATATCTGACAAAAGATTGACAACACAGACCACCGCCACGATCCACAAGGCTGGTGAAAAACCCATGACAAGGCCAACAATCCCGTAGAACAAGACCCGAACAACCAAGGTTCCTACAATCGTATCCAGCTTATTTTTGGTCTTGTCCGCCCACATCCCAATGAAGAGACCAGCTAAAATCGGCAAAGTTTCAGACAAGGTAATCATAGAAAGAGCTAATTTGGTATCTGGCAAGAGCAAAACATAGTTCATCATGGCCAAATAATAGAGGACATCCCCAAAATTAGACACCATATCAGCCACAAATGATAGCATAAATAGTCTATTTTTCAACATCTTTTTCATACGTATTCTCCTTTTTATAGCTTTATTATAGCCGTAACTTCCCAAAAAGCAAGGCTATTTCAGCAAGTGGTGCGCATCCCCCAGTAAGTGGTCAGAAATTCTCAGTTACCTGCATCATAGACACGGCTTTTTCAACTTTATTTTTATTAAACAATTACTTAATTATATTTTACTCTTCTTTTCTAAAAAAAAAAAGTCAATGATTTGTTTAACAAAAATTAAGTGTTTGTTTAAAAATATATTTTTACCAAAATAATGGTAAATCGTTTTCTTTTTGAAAACTTTTTATTATAATCTTAAAGGAGGTGAAAAATGTGAAAAAAATTGCTTTTGATTCAACAAAGTACTTACAATTACAGCGTGACCATATTTTAGAACGCATCCAGCAATTTGATGGAAAATTGTATATGGAATTTGGCGGAAAAATGCTGGAAGATTTCCACGCAGCCCGCGTTCTACCCGGTTATGAACCTGATAATAAAATCAAGCTCCTCCAAGAATTGAAGGAACAGGTAGAGATTGTCATTGCCATTAACGCTAGCAATATTGAGCATTCTAAGGCGAGGGGCGATTTAGGCATTTCCTATGATCAGGAAGTATTACGCCTAATCGATACCTTCAATGACTTGGGCATCTATGTCGGTTCTGTCGTCATTACCCAGTACACCAACCAGCCAGCTGCTGACGCTTTCCGCCACCAGTTGGAAAAAAATGGGATTACATCTTATCTACACTACCCTATCAAGGGCTATCCGTCCGATATTGACCATATTATTTCTCCTGAGGGTATGGGGAAAAATGACTATATCAAAACCAGTCGCAATCTGATTGTCGTGACAGCCCCCGGCCCTGGCTCTGGTAAGTTGGCAACCTGTATCTCCCAGCTTTACCATGACCAATTACATGGGATCAAGGCAGGATATGCTAAATTTGAAACCTTCCCTGTCTGGAATTTACCGCTTCATCACCCTGTCAACCTTGCCTATGAAGCAGCAACTGCTGACCTAGATGACCTCAATATGATTGACCCCTTCCACTTGCAAAACTATGGCAAAACTGCGGTCAACTACAACCGTGACATCGAAGTCTTCCCTGTTCTCAACCGAACCTTTGAGCGCATCTTGAACAAGTCTCCTTATGCGTCACCGACGGACATGGGTGTCAACATGGTGGGCTACTCGATTGTCAATGAAGAGGCAGCCATTGCCGCATCAAAAGAAGAAATCATCCGTCGCTACTATCAAACCTTGGTGGATTTCAAGGCCGAGCGCGTTCCGGAATCAGCTGTGAAAAAGATTGAACTCTTGATGAATGAAGTAGGCGTTTCAGCAAGTGACCGCAAGGTGACCATTGCTGCGCGGGAAAAAGCAGAAGCAACTGGCCAACCAGCGCTTGCCATTGAACTACCAAATGGCGAGATTGTCACAGGGAAAACCTCTGAACTCTTTGGCCCTTCAGCCGCTGTCATCATCAATGCCATTAAAAACCTAGCCAAGATTGACAAGAAGACTCACTTGATTGAGCCTGAGTATGTCAAACCGATTCAGAACCTCAAAATCAACCACCTCGGTAACCGCAATCCACGGCTCCACTCAAGCGAGCTACTAATTGCCCTTGCCATTACTGCTATGAACAAGTCAGAAGCAGACCTTGCCATGAAACAATTGGGGAATTTGAAAGGCAGCGAATGCCACTCTACCGTGACCCTACCTGAAGAGGATCGCAATGTCCTACGAAAACTCGGGGTTAACGTCACTTTTGACCCCAACTACCAGCACAATAAGTTTTACCATAAATCTTAACAACCAATACCCAGCTTGATGGATTACCAAGCTGGGCGTTTTAGTATAAGATACGAGGGCTTTTGACACGAGCATCGCTCGTTCTATTTCCAACCTTCAACAGTCTATTCCTAGACTGTTGAAGCACACAGTGCTTAGCTCGAACACAATTCAGACTTCCACAAGATACGAGGACTTGAAAAAAGCGAATGTACTCTCGTTAAAGAAACAATCCACTGGATTATTTCTTACATATCCATAAAGCGAACAACATTCGCAACGACTGCGGCAAAAATAGGAGACTGACGTAGTGTTCGATGAATATAAGGCGAGCTATCCCCAAGGGGATTCTCAGCTCTAACTAGCTAAAGCGAGAACAGCTGTCTATCTTTAGTTATAAACTATAGTGGTTAGGACAACGTTAAGTCGCTTTGATGACCGCCTGTTCTATCTGCAGCTCCTTTCCTTGTCCTATTTCTCAATCCACTATAAATGAGTATATCAAAAAAGAAGCCCTTTCAGACTTCTTTCTCATTTTATTCGTGTATTAAAAATGAACGTATTCCTTTTGTAATGCAAGGACTTCTTCTGCTGTTGCGCATTCTGTCAATGCACGGTTTGCATATTCTTGCATCTTCGCAGTGTCCAATTGTTTCATCAAGCTACGTGTACGAAGGACAGAAGTGGCACTCATTGAGAACTCATCCAAGCCCATACCGACCAGAAGTGGTACTGCTTGTTGGTCTCCTGCCATTTCTCCACACATACCAGCCCATTTGCCTTCTGCATGCGCTGCTTTAATCACGTTGTTAATCAAGCGAAGGATAGATGGGTTGTATGGTTGGTAAAGGTAGGACACTTGCTCGTTCATCCGGTCAGCAGCCATCGTGTACTGGATAAGGTCGTTGGTTCCGATTGAGAAGAAATCAACTTCTTTTGCAAATTGATCTGCAAGCATTGCAGCTGCTGGAATCTCAATCATGATTCCCACTTGGATGTTATCCGCTACCGCTACACCTTCGGCAAGCAATTTCGCCTTTTCTTCTTCGTAGATTGCTTTTGCTGCACGGAATTCCGTAATCAAGGCAACCATTGGGAACATAATCCGCAATTGACCGTGAACAGAAGAGCGAAGAAGGGCACGCAATTGCGTACGGAACATTTGATTACCAGTCTCTGAAATCGAGATACGAAGAGCACGGAAACCAAGGAATGGGTTCATTTCGTTCGGAAGATCGAAGTAAGGAAGTTCTTTATCTCCACCAATATCCATGGTACGAACAACAACTGGTTTACCGTTCATTCCCTCAAGAACAGCCTTATATGCTTCATACTGCTCATCTTCTGTCGGGAAATCTTGTGAGTCCATGTAAAGGAACTCAGTACGGTAAAGACCGACTGCTTCTGCACCATTGTCGTTGACACCTTCAACATCTTTTGGTGTACCGATGTTGGCAGCCAATTCAAAATGCTTCCCGTCAGCTGTGACAGTCTGAGCATCTTTCAAAAGTGCCCACTCTGCTTTCTGCTTCGCGTATGCTTCACCAGCTGCTTTGAATGTAGCAATTTCTTCGTCTGAAGGATTGATGATGACTTCACCAGTAATTCCATTTACCGCAATAACATCTCCGTCTTTCACAATTTCTGTGATGTTATTTGTACCAAGAACCGCTGCAATCTCTAGTGTACGCGCCATGATGGCTGAGTGACTAGTACGACCACCGATATTGGTCACAAATGCTTTTACAAAGTTTTTATCTAATTGTGCTGTATCAGAAGGTGTCAAGTCATGTGCAATGACGATAGACTCTTCTGAAATCGCTGCTGGGTTCGGCAAGCGAACACCCAACAAGTGAGCCAAGACACGCTTGGTCACATCACGAATATCTGCTGCACGCTCTTGCATGTATGGATTGTCGTCCATACCCTCAAAGATGGCAATGAACATATCTGTTACTTCTGTCAATCCACTTTCAGCGTTGACTTTTTTCGCGCGAATCGTTTCTTTAATTTGACCGACCATTTCTGGATCAGCAAGAACCATCAAATGGGCATCAAAAACGGCTGCCGCTTCTTCACCAAGGCTAGCTACTGCGTTCTCTCTAATTAGAGAAAGCTCGTTTTGTGACGCTTCTAAAGCAGCATCCAAACGAGCTTCTTCTGCATCTGTATCTGCAACTGTAACAGTTTCAAATGACAAATCTGGTTGGACGAGTAGATATGCCTTCGCAACCGCAACACCGTCAGATGCTGCAATTCCTTTAAGCATTTCTGTCATACTCTTACGCCAAACCTTCCTTGTCCATTGTTTCAGTGATTGCTGCGATTGCATCGTCAGCGTCAGCACCTTCAGCTGTGATGGTTACATCAGCACCTTGGCCAACACCAAGACTCATCACACCCATGATAGATTTAAGATTTACTGATTTATCTTTGTAGTTCAAAGTGATATCCGAAGCAAATTTGCTAGCTGTTTGCACAAGCAATGTTGCTGGACGTGCGTGGATACCTGTTTCTGCCACAATGTGGAAATCTTTTGAAGCCATATTTGGATTCTCCTTTATTTTTTCAATATTGAAGGTTCATTGTGATAACCCTTACAACGGACATTATACCATTTCTTGAAATCATTTTCAAGAATTTTTTGTCTTCCTTTCAAAAATCCTCTTAGGACAGGAGCAAACAAATAGAATCGTTATTGTGCAAAAATATGAAAATAGTTTGTAACTCATACGAAAAACCTCTCAAATGGCATAACAGCAAGGTTTACACTATATATAGTGTTTTTCTTTTCGTTCCGACACTATATTTAGTTTTTTAAGTTGACAATTTGATGATTTCATTGTATCCTATATGGGTGATTAAAAAAAGGAGAACTGTATGATTACTGTTTATTCAAAAAATGACTGTGTGCAATGCAAGATGACCAAACGTTTCTTGGACCAGCATCAGGTTCCATTCAAGGAAATCAACCTCGATGAGCAACCCGAATTCATCGAACATGTCAAGAGCCTCGGATTTGCCGCGGCACCTGTCATTGAGACTGAGACTGAGACCTTTTCTGGCTTCCAACCCGGAAAATTAAAAAATCTTGTCTAAGCCCACCGTCTAATACTCTATAAAAATCAAGAACTGACTAGTTTTCATAAAAGACTAGAGATAAGGCTAGCCTCCTTGAAACCTCAGGTAGAACTGAGGTTAGCTGAGGATTATGCATAATCCCTATTTCCAACCTCCAACAGTCTCCTAGACTGTTACAGCAAGGCGAATGAACAACACCAGACTTTGATTTGTGATGAGTATAAATTGAAAAACATAGAAAGAGTTACCACATGAGTTTGAAAGAATTAGGGGATGTTTCCTATTTCCGTCTGAACAATGAAATCAACCGTCCAGTCAATGGACAAATCCCGCTTCATAAAGATCAAGAGGCCCTCAAGGCCTTCTTCAAGGAAAATGTGCTCCCAAACACCAAACCATTTGCGAGCATGACCGATAAAATCCAATACTTACTAGAAGAAAACTATTTGGAACAGGCCTTTTTGGAGCAATATAGCCCTGCTTTTATTGAGAAATTAGCGCAATTCCTGAAAAACCAGAACTTCCGCTTCAAGTCTTTCATGGCAGCCTATAAATTCTACAACCAGTATGCCCTCAAGACAAACGATGGTGCCTACTATTTGGAAAGCATGGAAGACCGTGTCCTCTTCAACGCCCTTTACTTTGCAGAAGGCAACGAAGACTTAGCCATGGATTTGGCAAATGAAATGATACACCTCCGCTATCAGCCTGCAACCCCAAGTTTCTTGAACGCTGGACGGGCACGTCGCGGAGAGTTGGTCTCTTGTTTCCTCATCCAAGTAACAGATGATATGAATGCTATCGGGCGTTCTATCAATTCTGCCCTCCAACTCTCTCGTATCGGTGGCGGGGTCGGAATCTCCCTCAGCAATCTGCGTGAAGCAGGTGCACCGATTAAAGGTTACGAGGGAGCGGCATCTGGTGTCGTTCCTGTCATGAAGCTCTTTGAAGATAGCTTCTCTTACTCGAACCAACTCGGACAACGTCAGGGAGCTGGCGTCGTCTACCTCGACGTCTTCCATCCAGACATCATTGCCTTCCTTTCGACTAAGAAAGAAAATGCCGATGAAAAAGTACGTGTCAAAACCCTTTCGCTTGGGATTACCATTCCAGATAAATTCTACGAATTAGCACGCAAGAACGAGGATATGTACCTCTTTAGTCCCTACTCTATCGAGCGTGAATATGGTGTCCCATACAGCTACATAGACATTACTGACAAATACGATGAATTGGTCGCAAATCCAAGGATTCGCAAGACTAAGATTAAGGCCCGCGATTTGGAAACCGAGATTTCAAAACTCCAACAAGAATCTGGCTACCCTTATGTCATCAATATTGATACTGCCAACCGTAGCAATCCTGTAGACGGTAAAATCATCATGTCGAACCTCTGCTCGGAAATCCTCCAAGTTCAGGTTCCAAGCGAATTGAACGACTCACAAGAATACCTTAAAATGGGGACAGATGTGTCATGCAACCTTGGTTCAACCAACATTGTTAACCTCATGAAATCCCCTGACTTTGGTCACTCTGTCCGCACTATGACCCGCGCTCTGACCTATGTGACAGACCATTCTCATATCTCAGCCGTGCCATCTATCGAACATGGAAATAGTCAAGCCCACTCCATCGGTCTTGGAGCGATGGGACTGCACAGCTTCCTTGCTCAAAACTTGATTGATTATGGATCAGCAGAAGCCGTTGAGTTTACCAGCATCTACTTCATGCTCCTCAACTACTGGACTTTGGTGGAGTCAAACAACATTGCCCGTGAGCGCAAGATGACCTTCCATAACTTTGAAAAATCAAAATACGCGGATGGAGCTTACTTCGACAAATACATCACTGGCAACTACCAACCACGCTCTCCTCGTGTCAAAGAACTCTTTGAAGGCATCTTTATGCCGAGTGCAGAAGACTGGGCTATCCTTCGTAATAAAGTACAGACAGACGGTCTCTACCACCAAAACCGCCTAGCAGTGGCACCAAACGGCTCGATCAGCTACATCAACGATGTGTCTGCTTCAATTCACCCAATCACTCAACGGATTGAAGAACGCCAAGAAAAGAAAATTGGGAAAATTTACTATCCAGCGGCTGGACTTGCGACAGAAACCATTCCGTTCTACAAATCAGCCTATGATATGGATATGCGAAAAGTCATCGATGTCTACGCTGCTGCAACAGAACATGTTGACCAAGGTCTATCCCTTACCCTCTTCATGCGAAGTGATATTCCTCAAGGTATCTATGAGTGGAAGACCGAAAACAAACAGACGACACGTGACCTATCAATCTTGCGAAACTATGCCTTCAATAAAGGCGTTAAGTCCATCTACTACGTCCGTACCTTTACCGATGACGGCGAAGAGGTTGGCGCAAACCAATGTGAGAGTTGTGTGATTTAACACACTACATTTCATGGCTACTAAAGTAGCTCATGAAAGGACGGACTTGACTATATTGTCAAGTCCTAAGTGGCTTACTTCCTCGAAAAGTCGTTAATATCGAACGACTTTTCTCTGGGCGTGACACTCTATCTGACCTCACTGACTTCATAGTGAAAGTATTATCGGCTTTCATTATTCCGTGGCGTAACACACTACATTTCATGGCTGCTAAAGCAGCTCATGAAAGGACGGACTTGACTATATTGTCAAGTCCTAAGTGGCTTACTTCCTCGAAAAGTCGTTAATATCGAACGACTTTTCTCTGGGCGTAACACTCTATCTGACCTCACTAACTTCATAATGAAAGCATTAGCGGCTTTCACTATGAAGTGGCGTAACACACTACATTTCATGGCTGCTAAAGCAGCTCATGAAAGGACGGACTTGGCTAGCTTGCAAATTCCAAGGCAGGGGCTACAGTGCCAATTTCTATATCATTTACCTATCATCAATCGACTGCCTATTTAAGAGAAGGCAATAAAACCATAAAAAGACGAATGTGGAGGAACTCGATGTCTCAGTTAGAAAAGAACAAACAAGCTGCTATCCATTTCTATAAAACAGCCTTTGAAGGCAATCCCGCAAAAGCCGTTGCAGAATACGTAGGAAATGAGTACCATCAACACAATCCCCATGTAGAAGATGGCCCTAGCGGTTTCATTGCTTATTTTGAGCGCATGCAGACAGAATATCCAGAAAAATCTGTTGAGTTTGTCCGTGCGATTGCTCAGGACGACCTCGTTGCTCTCCATACTCATCAAATCTGGGGAGAACCTGACAATAAAGAATACATCACCATGGACTTTTTCCGCTTTGATAAAAACGGTAAAATCGTAGAACACTGGGACAGTATCCAAGAAGTGATAACAGATACCAAATCTGGTAGAACCATGTACTAAATTTAATCAAATCAAACTGAGGAGAAACAAATGACCACCTACTACAAAGCCATAAACTGGAATGCGATCGAAGATGTCATTGACAAGTCAACTTGGGAAAAACTGACCGAGCAATTTTGGCTTGATACTCGTATCCCACTCTCTAATGACTTGGATGACTGGCGCAAATTAAGCGTAGAAGAAAAAGACTTGGTAGGAAAAGTCTTTGGTGGATTGACACTTTTGGATACCCTCCAATCAGAAACAGGGGTTCAAGCGCTTCGTCAAGATATTCGGACACCGCATGAGGAAGCTGTCTACAATAATATCCAGTTCATGGAATCGGTACACGCCAAATCCTACTCATCTATTTTCTCAACCCTCAATACCAAATCTGAAATCGATGAGATTTTTGACTGGACCAACAGCAACGAATACCTCCAACGCAAGGCAAAAATCATCAATGAAATTTATGAAACAGGCACACCGTTAGAGAAAAAAGTAGCCAGCGTATTCCTTGAAACCTTCCTCTTCTACTCTGGTTTCTTCACACCGCTCTACTACCTCGGAAACAACAAGCTCGCCAATGTCGCCGAAATCATCAAACTCATCATCCGTGACGAATCTGTCCACGGTACCTATATCGGCTACAAATTCCAGCTTGGTTTCAATGAATTGTCAGAAAATGAGCAAGAAACACTCCGCGACTGGATGTATGATCTGCTCTACCAACTCTACGAAAACGAAGAAGGCTATACAGAAAGCCTCTACGACGGTGTCGGCTGGACCGAGGAAGTTAAGACCTTCCTTCGCTACAATGCCAACAAGGCCCTTATGAATCTAGGACAAGATCCTCTCTTTCCTGATTCGGCCGATGACGTCAACCCGATTGTCATGAACGGTATTTCAACGGGAACCTCCAACCATGACTTCTTCTCCCAAGTCGGAAACGGCTACCTACTCGGTAGCGTAGAAGCCATGAAAGACGATGATTACCTCTACGGTTTATAATTAAAAAGCAACTAGGCTGGGCTTAGTTGCTTTTGTTTTTAAAGGAAGATCAACACAAAACTTAACAGATTGTTGGCAGCATGCAGACCAACTGAATACCGTAGGTCACGTTTTGCTAGATAGAGCCAGCACAAACTCGCTCCCATAGTAAAGTAAATGAGAAAGTGCGGTATAGTCCGTGGTCCATGTGCTAGGGAAAAGAGGGTACTGGTCAATAGGAAATAGAGGACAAGACCGGTCTTTTGGGTCAGGTTGGGAAAGAAATAACCTGCAAACAAGCCTCTAAAGAGCAATTCTTCCATGATTGGGGCAAAAATCACTACTGCAAAGAAGGAAAAGAAAGGCTGGGCCAAAACATTTTGAATCACTACTTCTTGATTATTGCTTGGAGGGATTGGCAGAAACATTTGAACAACAATCAGTAGAACAAATAAACCTAGTGGAAAGAGGATATTAGCCATCCAAGGCTTAGGCAACTCGATTTGTATTTTTGTCTTGTCATAGACCCGCTTCCAATGGAGATAGGAAAGTGCCGTCAGATAGAGGAGACCAAAGATTCCAAAAACAGTTATCATGGTCGGAAGAATTTCCGCAGGAATATCTGGTCTCGCAGACAATTGACTGCCCGCGGCTAAAAAACCACTTCCAAGCAAGTAGCCCAGCATTCCAGCCAACCACAAACCAATATTCGCGACTAATTTTTTCATATTTTTCTCCTTTACTGTTTAGAAATCGCCCGCCTTAACGTCTCAGCAAGCATCGTACATAGTCCAATCATAAGTATCCAAGGTGGAATACTGACCAAATTAACAATAAGAGCTATCTGTTTATTCGTTCATACATCAACTTTTTCCAATATATTCATACCAAACCTCCTATCTCAAACCGATGGCTAACCCAATCAGTAAGTCAATACAAGCCCTAATATTGCAATCATGATGACGACAAGATCATCTGAACATTTCTTTTTCATATCAAACTCCTTTATTCTTTATCTGACAATACAAGATATAATATCGCTAAACCAGTTAGAAAAATAGGAGCATTAAACTTTCTAAGATACATCCGATCTAGCAAAGTCACCCAAAACATGAAAGCTAGCCAAAATCAGTCCGCGAAGGAATTTGTGCCTCTTCATCTCTCTCGCCTTTTTACTTGAAATATTTTTTAACCATCGAAATTGATCGAATGTTGATGTAAACATGGATAAAGACAACAATTAGGAAAGCTGTCAACTGAAACTCTTGGAGGGCGAAGGAAATCACATCCAAGATAATATAGAGAGCAGGTAATATAATCTGATTCAGATGAAATAGGGTCATAAAACTATTTTCATAATTCGCTTCTCGCTCTCCCTCATCGTAACTCCGCACAAAAGCCAAAGCATCTTCGGGCATAGCAAATTTTGGAAAATCATAATGACGAACCATCTTCAATGTTTTACGATAATAGCCTGTCAAGAAAAACACTGGAATATAGAACATGGAAGCTAACAATAAAAACTTAATTTGTGCAGCATTTACCGCAACCATATAGAAAGCACCAAGGAGTGAGAAAAGTATGCTGACAGAACAAATATTATAAGCAATTGTTCCATATTCTAAGTTTCTATGAGCATTTTTATAAAACTTCTCTATACCTTCTTCGTCATCACTATCTTCCGCTTTTTGATAGGCAAGTGTATCTTTGCGACTATAATGTAAGAAATAAAAAGCCATACCTGCCAGCAAAAGACTAGCTCCTTGAGCCAGGTATACATACAAATCTAAGGTTAATAGTTGCTGGATTAAGTCCTTCGGCATGGTTCCTGCCGCAGTTGCTGATCCCACAAAGTAACCAACAAAACCACACATGAATAAAAATAGAAATCCTTTCAATCCTCTTCTTTTTTTCATCTTTTCTTCCTTTCTATTTCTTTATAGCAACACTCAAACTCATACTAGATACAAACAGAGCAATGATAATTATAGCTTCCTTCTCAAAGGTTTGTTTTAGCAACAATCTTACCATCGTAGCAATGATAGCAAGTGCAAAAATGAACCTTAGAACCATTCTCCCTGTGATAACGATTTCATTTTTCTTCATTTTCTATCTCCTTTACTTTCTTCTTCCATCATCAAACACCGAGAAGCAGGTAATAGGAGAAACAATTCTGCTGTCACATCTTGATTTCCTGCAAGAAGTTTTCCAACAACATATCCAATTTCAAAAAACATGAAAAGGATAACTAGCACTTTAAATGGCACTTCTTTTCCTACTGGATTCGTCTGTTGCTTTTTCATCTTTCTGCTCCTTTATCTATCTCTCTTATCCCTATGTCTTTGTCACTCCTCCTCTAAGCGAAAGACTTGTTCCAAGGATTCGTTGAAAATCTGTGCGATTTTTAAGGCAATGATGACCGACGGGGTATATTCTCCTCGCTCAATCAGACTAATAGTCTGGCGCGAAACTTGCGCTAGTTTTGCCAGTTCCGTCTGGTTGTAACCGTCCCTAGCCCGTAATTCCTTGAGCCTATTTTTTAAAATCATAAAGAACTCCTCTCTAAATCATCTTGCTTAACTTGTTTTTATTGTAACACATCTTTACTAAATGACAAGTATTTTTGTCATTTTGTGATGTTTTTCGATTTGAACAGGATAAGATACAAAAAGAACCGAGACTAACTCGATTCTTTCATTCTCTTATAACTGATTGCCGACTTCTGCCAAGAGTTTAGTGATGGCAGCTGCATCACTACCACCTGCCATAGCCATGTCTGGTTTACCACCACCGCGACCTGCGACAATTGGAGCGAGTTCTTTAATCAGATTACCTGCATGGACTGCCTTGGTCTTACTTGCAACAAGGACATTGACTTTTTCACCAATAGCAGCAACTAAGACTAAAACATCTGAATAATCTTTTTGTTTCCAGTTGTCCGCAAAAGTGCGTAGTGCTCCTGCATCTGATACCTCTACCTGACTAGCAATGTAGCGCACACCATTTGCTTCTTTGACGTCTTTGAAAATATCACCAGCTGCCGCTGCTGCTGCTTTTTCTTTCAAGGCTACATTTTCTTTTTGCAATTCACGCAACTGTTCTTGTAGGCTTGTGACCTTATTTGGTACTTCTTTGATTTGTGGGGCTTTAATGGTTGTAGCGACAGCTTTGAGCAATTCTTCTTCTTCACGATAAGCAAGAAAGGCTTCACGGCTGGTTACTGCTACGATACGACGCGTTCCAGACCCGATTCCCTCTTCTTTCAAAATCTTGAAGAGACCAATCTCGGCTGTATTCCCTACATGCGTCCCACCACATAGTTCAATTGAATAATCCCCAATAGTCACCACGCGGACTTCTTTCCCATATTTTTCACCAAAGAGCGCCATTGCCCCCATGGACTTAGCTGTCTCAATATCTGTTTCCACCGTCACAACTGGAAGAGCTGCCCAGATTTGAGCATTGACTTCTTCTTCGATGCGACGAAGCTCTTCTACTGTTACTGCTTCAAAGTGGGTAAAGTCGAAGCGCAAGAATTCTTGTTCGTTGAGGGAACCTGCCTGCCTTGCATGCTCACCGATGACATGGTGAAGGGCCGCATGTAACAAGTGAGTCGCTGTATGGTTTTTCATGACGCGGTGGCGACGAAGGGTATCAATGGCAAGTGTATACGTTGCACCTTTGCGCAATTCTCCAAGCACTTCAACAGTATGAAGCGGCTGACCATTTGGTGCTTTTTGAACATCTTTGACACGGGCTACCAACTGACCAGCTTCATCGAGAATAGCTCCGTGGTCAGCAACCTGTCCACCCATTTCTGCATAGAAAGGCGTCTGAGCAAAGACCAACAAGGCCTCACCACTTGATAGGCTATCTACGCGCTCATTATCTGCAATCATCACCAGCAGGTTTGCTGTTAATTCATCCACACCATAGATGAAGGTTGACTCTTCGATAATCCCTGCAAGGGTTTCATTTTGCATGCCCATTGAACCACCTTTGACAACCGAAGCACGCGCCCGCTCTTGCTGCTCTTTCATGGCTACTTTAAATCCTTCGTGGTCAATGGCAAAGCCTTGGTCTTCTGCCAATTCCTCAGTCAATTCAACCGGAAATCCGTAGGTATCATAGAGTTTGAAAATATCTTTTCCTTCAAGGGTTGATTTTCCAGCTTCTTTCAATTGCGCTAACAATTCATCTAGGTGGATCGAACCCGCATCTATGGTACGAGCAAAGGTTTCTTCCTCACGCTTAACAATCTTTTCGATAAATTCATGCTTTTCAAGCACTTCTGGATAGTAGCTTTCCATAATGTGACCAACTGGCACGACAAGTTTGTACAAGAAGGACTCTTTAATCCCCAAGCGGCGCCCGTGCATGACCGCACGGCGAAGCAAACGACGGAGGACATAACCACGCCCCTCATTTCCAGGAAGAGCCCCATCACCAATCGCAAAGGAAAGGGCACGAATGTGGTCTGCAATAACCTTGAAACTCATATTGTCCCCATCTGGATCGTAGGTCTTACCCGATAGTTTTTCCACCTCGCGGATAATCGGCATGAAGAGATCCGTTTCAAAATTGGTTTTAGCCCCTTGGAAAATCGCTGCCAAGCGCTCCAAACCTGCCCCCGTATCAATGTTTTTATTCGGTAATTCTTTGTACTCAGAACGCGGTACTGCTGGATCCGCATTGAATTGGGATAAGACGATATTCCAAATCTCGATGTAGCGGTCATTTTCCATATCTTCTTCTAAGAGACGAATGCCAATATTTTCTGGGTCAAAAGCTTCTCCACGATCAAAAAAGATTTCTGTATCTGGTCCAGAAGGTCCTGCACCAATTTCCCAGAAGTTATCCTCCAGCGGAATCAAGTGACCTGGGTCCACGCCAAGAGCCAGCCAACGATTGTAAGAATCTGTATCGTCTGGATAGTAGGTCATGTAGAGCTTTTCTTTTGGAAAACCAAACCACTCTGGGCTAGTCAATAGTTCAAAGCCCCACTCAATTGCTTCATCCCGGAAATAATCTCCGATTGAAAAGTTTCCGAGCATTTCAAACATGGTATGGTGACGGGCTGTTTTTCCAACATTTTCAATATCGTTGGTCCGAATAGACTTTTGAGCATTAGTAATCCGTGGATTTTCAGGAATAACGGAGCCATCGAAATATTTTTTCAGAGTTGCCACCCCGGAGTTAATCCATAGTAGGGTTGGGTCGTTGACGGGAACGAGATTGGCAGACGGCTCTACAGCATGCCCTTTAGACTTCCAGAAGTCCAACCACATTTGACGAATTTGTGCACTAGATAATTGTTTCATTTTCCTATTTCCTTTCCATTTACGTTGCGGCAACTGCTGATGCACTCCGCATCTCCTTCACATAATCAATGGCTATTACGAGAGCAATCGTGACATCTGCATAAGCCTCTTCATAAACTGTGACTTGATAGGTCGAGGTCATCCGAAACCATTCTTGGTCAATTCGGGCAACTACAAGACCATTATGGATCAAGTCAAACTTCATATCCCAGAAATCACCAATCACTTCAAGCCCTAAGTTCTCAATCTCATAATGAGGTTTGAACCAAGAAAATTTCTGTTGGATGATAAAAGGGACCTGTCCTAAGACATTTACCTCAAAGCGGGATAAAAACCAGGAGAATTTTTGCTGGATGGTGCTGACGACCTGTCCAGTAGCATCGTGTATCTCAAAATTTTTAAACCATTTGAGCACACTACCTTCTACCTGATAACAGAGTTGACCACGATCATCTTTGATATCAAACTTGCCACCCCAAGACCAAAACCGTTGTTTAATCTGAAATTGTTTCATCCTAGACCTCCTAAAAGAAAAAACAAGAACACTAACGAAGGGCGAAAAACCGCGGTACCACCTTCATTCAATGAACTTGTCATTCTCATTTTTATACAATTGTTTCCGATTAAGTAGCAAGATATTCGACCTTATATGGCTCGCACCGACCGCCATTTCTCTGATACAAGGGACTGAATATCCATTCCTAATCTTATACTCGTCAAAAATCAAACGCTAACGTCGGTAACTCACCTTGCTCCAACATTCTGGGAGACTGTTGAGGGGTGGAAAATAGGGAGTATGTACTAAGCCCTAGCTAACCTAAGTGATGCCCGAGGTTTCGATAAGGCTAGCAAGGCAAGCCTTATTTCCAGCCTTCCACAATTCTCAATTGCAAGGGGCGAGCTGCGCTCGTTCCATTTCCAACCTTCCACAATTCTCAATTGTGGAAGCTAGTCAGATTTTGATTTTTATAAAGCACTATTTGTCTGAACTTGATTCTTGAGTTTCAGAACTGCTTGAAGTTTCTGAGCTTGCTGCTTCTGAACTTGAAGAACTTGATGTATCTCCAGTTGTGATGTATTGTGACAAGATGCTCTGGAAGGCTTGGTCTTTCACTTTTACATTGGCCTTTTTGAAAGCTTCTGAAATTACATTTTTCACATAGGTTGCATCAGCTTGTTTTGATTTGATAAAGCTATCTTTCAAGATATCTTTGTACTCTTTCCAGTCATCAGCTTTTTTAGATTTGGAATTCAACTTCACAACATAGTAGCTAACTTGATAGCTTGAAAGGTCAACGCTCTTGACAACTGAAGCTCCTACCTGACCATCGTTCAAGGCAAAGACAGCTGTTTTCACCTCATTTGGTACTGTTGTAGAAGTTGAGTCAAATTTAACTGTTCCACCATTTGCTTTGGTTTCAGCATCGGTTGAGTTATCCTTTGCCAATTGTGCAAAATCTGCACCTTCAGCCTGTGCCTGAGCCAAGACTTCATTTGCCTTGGCTTCATCTGCTAATTTAATGATTTGAGCAGTTACTTCTGGTGTATAAGTGTCATAGGCAGCTTTGTACGCTTCATCCGTCAATTCTTTTTCAGCTGCTTCTTTTACGGCAAATTCAACTAATTTGTTGGTACGAATTTGTTGTTTATAGGTTTCTTCTGTCAAACCTGCTGAAGATAGGGCCCCTGCAAAGGAGTCTCCCAATCTTTTCGCCATCTCATCATAGGCTTTGTCCACATCTTTTGAAGAAACTTCCTTGCCATATTGCTGTTCAAAAACATCACTGATGACCATTGATAACAGCACTTGTTGAGCTTGTTGGTTGTTTTTTACACGGTCGTAAAATTCTGATACGTTGATGGTGTTACCTTTCATGGTCACGATATCTTTATTAGACCCGTTTGAACAAGCTGCAAGCGTTACTGCTGCAAACAAGGTTACAGCCCCTGCGAGAATTTTTTTAGTTTTCATTATGCATTATTTCTCCTTTTTTATTAACTGTACCATTATACCATAATTGCTTAAAAATGACTTAAATTTCTTCTGTATTTAAGCGGACAGTTTCTACATTTTTTCTAAGCATGAGCAAGCCGTCACTCATGGACACCAAACTGGCTGTCAAATCAGGATTATCCAAAGTTACATCGAACAAACGTTGTAAGCCTCGATAAATGGTGCGCTGCCCACGACGAACTTCCATGATGTCCCGTGCCACGTCTCCACCTTGGAAAATATCATCCAGAATAATCAAACCTCCGACCTTCACCTTCTTTAAAACCTCTGGCAAAAAGATGACATACTTGGACTTGGCCGAATCCATAAAGACAAAATCATAACTGTCGTCTGGCAAGGTCGGCAATACCTCCATGGCCTCGCCCTCAAGCAAGGTAATCTGGTTACGCGTATCATACTTGGAGAAATTATCCTTGGCAAAGCCGATCATCTCTTCGTTGCGATCAATGGTCGTAATTGTTGATGTTGGGCTATTTTCTGCCATTAAGAGAGCAGAGTAACCAATTGCAGTTCCGATTTCTAAGATAGATGCCGGTTGTAAAATCTGCATCAAGAGGCGAAAATAAGCTGTTGTCTCATGAGGAATAATGGGGATGTTTTCCTTGCGAGCAAATTCTTCTAAGTCTTTTAAAAAGCCTGTGTTTTGCGCCTGGCGTGTTCGCATCATCTCCACAATCTCTTCCTTGACAACCGGACGGCGCATATTGTGGTTTGCATTCTTACTGTATGATTCTACCATTTTTTCAGTATATCACAAGGCCTATTCTCGGTCAAGAATCGGTTTCTGATACCAGGACAAACGCATAGCAAGAAAATAACGTTTTCTGCATTTCATTGTTCGGATTTTTATCAAGTATTGACCATAGGTTCGTGTTGTTACTATAGAAAAATTTAAAAAGAAAGAATGTTTATTCCGACTATAATCGGAAATAGGTGCTTCATGCATTTGTCGTGTTCTGATACTCGTCAAAAAGAGCTAGCAAGCTGCTAGCTCTGCTGTTTACAATAGATGGGCACCTTTTTCAACTAAGGCCTCTAGCTCCGTCAAGCGAGCGTCAAAGACCTTGAAAGCGTCGTTCAAGTAGTCTGCCTTAGTCATATCAACACCAGCTTTTTTGATAACATTGAGCGGATAGTCTGAGCTACCTGCTTTGAGATAATCGAGATAGTCTTCCTTGTCTTCTGGGGTGCCATGAACAATCTTGTGAGAGAGGGCAGATGCTGCTGCAAAACCTGTTGCGTATTGGTATACGTAGAAATTGTAATAGAAATGCGGAATGCGAGCCCACTCAAATTGAATTTGTGGATTTTCCTCAGCTGACAAACCATAGTATTTCTCGTTGATTTCTGCATACAACTGATTTAAGAAATCAGCTGTTAGGACTTCTCCTGCTTGGTCTGCCTTGTAAATTGCTTGTTCAAACTCAGCAAACTGCGTTTGTCGGAAGACTGTTCCACGGAAACCGTCCAAGTAGTGGTTCAAAATGGCAAAGCGGGTCTTGTCATCTTCCACTTCTGACAATAGTTTCTCCGTCAACAAATTCTCGTTAGTCGTAGAAGCAATCTCCGCTAGGAAAATTGAATAGTGACCATAGACATAGGGCTGGTTCTTCCGAGTAAACATGGAATGAAGAGAATGCCCCGTCTCATGGATAAGAGTATAGAGGTTGTCTAGCGTATCCTGCCAGTTTAAGAGCATGAAGGCGTTGGTATCATAGGCACCACCTGAATAAGCTCCTGAGCGTTTTCCTTCATTTTCATGCACGTCAATCCAGCGGTTTTCAAACGCTTCTTTGACCTGCATACTATACTCATCACCAAAAATAGTCAAAGTATCCGCCGCCTTTTCTAAGGCATCTTCATAGGTGAATTTGTAATCCACATCAGAAAGCGGTGTATACATATCATACATCTTCAAATCGTCAATACCAAGTAATTTCTTGCGCAAGTTAATATAGCGATGTAGCAGCGGCAAATGCTTGTTCACAGCTGCTACCAAGGTATCGTAGACCGATTCTGGAATAAAGTTTGCAGACAAGGCAGCATGACGGGCGCTGTCGTAGTTGCGCAAGCGAGCCTTTAGGTTATTGACTTTAACATTTGATTGCAATGTTTTTGCATAGGTATGCTGGAACTGATCATAGGTACTATACATCGCCTCATAGGCATCCTTACGCACCTCACGGTTGCTTGATTCCATGAAGGAAATGTAGCTACCATGCGAAAGCGGTACGAGTTCGCCTTCTTCGTTGGTAATCTCTGGGAAGCGGATGCTGGCGTTATCAAGGACAGAAAAGGTTTCTGACGGCGCATCAAAGACCTCGCTTGTTGCAGCTAGCACTTCTTCAACTTCGTGTGACAAGACATGGGCTTTTCCTGCCAATAATTTCTCAAACTGGTGGCTGTATTGCTTCAAAGCTGGCTCTTCTTCCATGAAAGCTGCCAACTGCTCTTCTGTCACAGTTAAAAATTCTGGCTCATAGAAAGCAAAGGCCTGCGAAAGAGCTGAATAGAGTCCCAAGGCTTTGGCTTGAAATTCTTGGTACTTGCCTTCACGGGTATCTTGGTCATTTTTCATAGACGCATAAACATAGAGTGTTTCCATACGGCGCATCAGACCCAGCTGCGTTTCGCTGATTTCTAATAAACGTTGAGCTGAGTCTAGCAAATGCCCTGCAAAACCAGCTGCCGCCTCGACATCCGCTTGAAGAGCTACAAGTTCTGCCTCCCATGCTTCGTCCGTTGGAAAAATCGTGGTCAAATCCCACTGGTATTTTTCGTCAATTTCATTGCGTTGTTTTGTCATAATGGTTTACCTCCGTATCTCTTATTCTACCACAAATCCAAGGTTGCTTCTAACGTTAGATCAGATTTTTCTTGAGAATGGTCTGATAAAAGATTGGCGGATAAAGATACTGTTCGTCTTTACGCGCTAATTGCTGGTAATAGGTCTGAAAATTAGCATAGTAATCTGTCACATCCTGCTGAACTTGAACAAAACCAGCTCTTGACTGGGGCGGGCGAATTTGGGGATAAAAATCATCGAGGCTTTGAGTGAGTAAATTTCTCCCTTCCTGGTAAAGCTGGGCCTGAACTGCCATCCATTTGGGAGACTGATAACGGAGCTTTCGTGCGATATAGTCCTGTAACCGTGTATCGTGCTTCCCCTTAAAAACTAGCTCTCTTTGTCTCCGATACGGAAAACGTAAAAGCGCCAACAAGTTGCCCACTCCCAGGGGAAATGCCTTGCTCAAGCATTGCACACGACCATGCAAGTCCTCATGAATCAGATAGCGAAGGCGCAATTTTTGAGACCTCGCATCCAATTCCCAGAGGAAAAAGCCGACATATTTACTAAAGTATAAAAACTGCTTTTGCAGATTTGTCAAGCGGGTCTTCAACCACAAATCCTCTCCGAGAAGCCATAACACCTGATAGCCTGCCTGCTGATAAGATCGGGTTCGCTCCTGCAAGCGCTCCATCGCCAAACTCGAACATTGAACTTCCAGAGCAAGCTTTTTCCCTATTAAAATATCTGCAATCTGCTCTATCTCAGGCAGGCGCTTTTCTAGTTCCGCCTCACTGTGTTTCAAAGCCCATTGATACAAACCCGTTTTTAATTGAAGATGCTGGGCTGATTCATTTTCTGAAAAATACTGACAATTTTTCAGCGAAACATGCGCAAAGTGGCTTCGAATAACCTGTCCTTTTCGCAAACGAACGGGACTACCACACCCTGGACAGAAAAATTTCTGACCTACAACTGCTTGATTTTCCACTAAACAAACCGACTGCCCCTGCTCGTTTTGTGCAACTAACATAAGCCCTCCTATCTATTCTTATTCGCAAAAAAAGTTGAACAATCTAAACATTGTTCAACTTTTTGATATTTTTCTACTACTCATTAAATATCGCCATTTCCTCTTTTTGATATTTTTGGGGTAGCGCGGACGTAAGCAACCTCCTTCGGAGTTTCATTACTCATTTTTGAGCCTAATGTCTCAAAAATACCGTTCTTAGCAACGACTTCACTATCGCTAAGAATTCCACTACAAAGAAAATATCGTTTTAAGCTCACTTTGTTCGCATTCTTCCCAATATAGTTAGGGAAGTGAGATTTTAGCCCAAACCTAGAAATATAAAAGCATGGAGTAGTCATTTAATAACGACACTAACAAACACTACTGCGATAATATGTTTTATTTCTGATAAGTATTTACCCAATCAGGCTACCATTTGGCACAGCAGGGTCAACGGTCAAGAGAGTTAAGCTATCGCCATGTTCTGCTGAGAGAATCATGCCTTGGCTGATATGCCCCATCATCTTGCGCGGTTTGAGATTCGCCACGATTTGGACTTTCTTACCGACCAATTCTTGCTCATTGGGATAGTATTTAGCAATACCAGAAAGAATCTGGCGGTCTTCGCTATCACCTGCATCCAAGCGGAATTGGAGCAACTTATCACTGCCCTCTACTTTTTTGACCTCCTTGACTTCTGCCACACGGATTTCCACTTTTTCAAAGTCATCAAACTTGATTTCCTTGCGGTTTAAGGTCAAGGTAACCTCTTCTGGCTTCCATTCTTTTTCAACTGCAAGAACTGGCTTACCTGCTGCCATTTGTTCCTTGATGTAGGCAATCTCCTCCTCCATATCAAGCCGTGGGAAGATTGGTTGCCCTTTTGCAACGACCGTCAAGCCTGTTGGTAAATCTGCAAGGGCTAGGTCTTTCAGACTACTTGCTTTTTCCATGCCCAACTGCTCTAAGATAGCGGCACTCGTTGTCATCATAAATGGTGCGCTTAAATGGGCTACTAAGCGGAGACTCGCTACCAAGTGGCTCATAACAGAAGCCAACTCTGTCCGTTTTTCTTCCTCTTTTGCCAATATCCAGGGCGCTGTTTCATCAATGTACTTGTTGGTGCGGGCAATCAAGGTCCAAATCGCTTCCAAGGAACGTGGGTAATCAACCGCATCCATCTGCTTGTGGTATTCTGCAATCGAAGCGGTTGCCACCTTCGCTAACTCTTCATCAAAGGCGGTCACGTTTGCTGCGTAGGCAGGAACCTGTCCGTCAAAGTATTTATTGACCATGGCCACGGTTCGGTTTAGGAGATTGCCAAGATCATTAGCCAGTTCATAGTTAATCCGTCCCACATAATCTTCTGGTGTAAAGGTTCCGTCTGAGCCAACTGGCAGACTTCTCATGAGATAGTAACGTAGGGGATCTAGTCCGTAACGCTCTACTAGCATATCTGGATAGACGACATTTCCCTTAGACTTAGACATCTTACCGTCTTTCATGACAAACCAGCCATGGGCAATCAAGCGTTCTGGCAATGGTAAATCGAGCATCATAAGGAGAATCGGCCAGTAAATGGCGTGGAAACGCAGAATATCTTTTCCAACCATATGGAAAACAGTGCCATTCCAAAAGGTATCAAAATTCGTATGCTCTTCCTGACCATATCCAAGAGCCGTCACATAGTTTAAAAGGGCATCAATCCAAACGTAGACAACATGCTTGGGATTCGACGGCACGGAAACTCCCCATGTAAAAGAGGTTCGACTGACTGCCAAGTCCTCAAGACCTGGTTCGATAAAGTTTTTTACAATTTCATTCATCCGTCCGTCTGGTTGGATAAAGTTAGAATGTTCCTTGAAAAAGGCTACCAAACGGTCGGCATACTTGCTCAAGCGCAAAAAATAAGACTCTTCTGATACCCACTCTACTTGGTGGCCAGAAGGAGCAATTCCTCCAATCACCTTGCCCGCTTCATCTCGGAAAACTTCTTCTAACTGGCTTTCCGTGAAAAATTCCTCATCTGAAACAGAATACCAGCCAGAATATTCCCCTAGGTAAATATCATCTTGGGCTAGTAAGCGTTCAAAGACCTCTGCCACAACTGCCTCATGGTAAGCATCCGTCGTACGGATAAACTTGTCATGGGAAATATCCAAGAGTTCCCACAATTTTTGGACCTCTATCGCCATACCGTCAACATAGGCCTGAGGGCTAATCCCTGCTTCTACCGCCTTGGTTTGAATCTTTTGACCATGCTCATCAAGGCCTGTTAAATAAAAGACATCATAACCCATCAAGCGTTTGTAGCGTGCCAAAACATCACAAGCAATGGTCGTATAGGCAGAGCCAATATGAAGTTTCCCGGAAGGGTAATAAATCGGTGTGGTAATGTAAAAATTCTGTTCTGTCATATTCTTTCCTTTCAGGGCAAATGAAACCCAGTTCTATCCTAACATTATATCACAAAAAGGAGCTTGATAACACACAAATTATCCGCTGAATGAGGGCTTATTGACCGAGGTATCGTGGAAGTTTGAGCTAGAAAGACGCCTAGTCTCTTCTCTTTTTGATATAATAGAAAAAGAACAAAAAGAAAAGGATACATTATGAAACTCATTTCATGGAATATTGATTCCCTCAATGCAGCCTTGACGAGTGATTCAGCTCGTGCCCAGCTTTCACAGGCTGTTTTACAGACCTTAGTAGCAGAAAAGGCAGATATTATCGCGATTCAGGAGACCAAATTGTCTGCCAAAGGTCCTACGAATAAACACTTGGACATCCTAGAACAGCTCTTTCCAGACTATGAAACTACTTGGCGATCTTCTGTTGAGCCAGCTCGTAAGGGCTATGCTGGTACCATGTTCCTCTATAAAAAAGGCTTAAATCCAACGATTAGCTTCCCAGAGATTGGGGCACCGACGACCATGGACTTGGAGGGACGCATCATCACCTTGGAATTTGACCAGTTCTTTGTGACCCAAGTGTATACACCAAATGCTGGTGACGGCTTAAAACGCCTTTCTGACCGCCAAGTTTGGGATGAAAAGTATGCTGAATATCTCGCAACACTTGATCAAAAAAAACCTGTTCTTGCAACAGGGGACTACAATGTTGCCCACCACGAAATCGACCTTGCAAATCCAGCTAGCAACCGCCAATCACCGGGCTTCACCGATGAAGAGCGGGCTGGATTTACCAACTTGCTAGCAAAAGGCTTCACTGATACCTTCCGCTACCTGCATGGTGACCTTCCTCACCAGTACACCTGGTGGGCACAGCGTAGTAAGACCAGCAAAATCAACAATACAGGCTGGAGAATCGACTATTGGCTGACCAGTAATCGCGTGGCTGATAAGGTGACCAAGTCGGAGATGATTGACTCAGGATCCCGCCAAGACCACACACCAATCGTGATGGAAATCGACCTATAAGGAGAGAGAATGATTACAAAATCAACCACCATGCTCTACGTCACCGATACCAAGGCTGCTATGGAATTTTGGACAGAAAAAATAGGCTTTGTTCTCTTGGAGACAGCCGACTACGGTGAAGCTGTTTCCTATGAAATCGCACCGTCAACGGACGCCGCAATTAAATTTGGTATTCACGATAAAGACTGGGTCGCAAAGGCCAATCCAACTATGAATCTTGGCTTTCCAAGCCTTCTGTTTGAAACAGAGGACTTAGAAGCCGAGTATGAACGCTTGAGCAAAGCAGGTGTTGCGACCAATCCAATTATGGAATACCAAGGCATGAGGCATTTCACCTTTGCAGACCTTGAAGGGAATTACATCGCAGTCAAAGAAAGTAATAAGAGATAAATGATTCTAAAGAAGTGGAGGCATCGAGATCTTAACATCACGATTCTCACCACTTCTTTTTCATTGACAACTTTGTCAAGGTCTTGTCAATCCCCTTTTATGGAATCATCATACTTCCTTGCCATTGCTCGTTTTTATTGTCTTGTCAAAGACTTTTAATAGTCATATATGAGGCATTTTGGTATGCTAGAAACAAAAGGAGGAACGATTATGGAACTTGGTAAACATATCCAACAATATCGAAAGGACTTAGGCTTATCCCAAGATGACTTGGCACAAGAGCTTTTTATCAGTAGGCAAACCGTTTCCAATTGGGAGCGAGGAACCACCTATCCTGATATTCAAAATCTAATGCTTCTATGCAAGATTTTTGATATTGAGCTTCATCAATTGGTTCAAGAGGGCGATATGACAGAGTTAAGGGCCATTTCACATGGGGCAGACTACAAACGCTACGAACGACACGCACTCATCATGACCTGGGGCTTCTTTCTCTGTCCCCTCCTTGGCTTTCCCTTACTGTATTACTGGAATTGGATAGGAACAAGCATTTTTCTACTTCTTGCGGGCACAACCTTCTATTATGCCCATCAGGTTGAGCGCTTTAAAAAGAAATATGACCTAAAAACAATTAAAGAACTGGTTGCTTATGACAAAAATAAAGCACTGACTAAAATAGAGCAACGAGAGGAAAAAGCAAAGGCCCCCTATCAAAAAATCATCCTCGTGGCTAGCTTTGCTTTAGCAAGTGCCTTGATAACGCTCCTTGTCGCAGGAATCTGCTTGTTCTTGTTTCCGTAATCATCATATACCATCGTTATAGTCAAATGAATGAACTTTCAAACAAGGAACTGAGACGCGGACAGTACTAGAGTACGGCAAATCAAAAGTGACAATGTATCAAAGTGAATTCAAAAGATAGTATATGAAAACATGAGACAGGAACAACGGTACCTAGCCTCATGTTTTCATTTTCTCATTCAAATTATTTTCAACTAAAGTCTGTAACATTCGCTATAAGAAGCTACTTCTTCGTTCACAGCCACATTACAGAAAACAAGTGCTTCTTACTCGTCTCTCTTTTTCTCCATAATCATCAATTTTCCTTTTTGACCTTCTACATCTCTTTTTACAACATAAAATCCTGAATGTTTATATGCTTTTTGGGCAACGATATTTTTTTCATTTACGGCTAGGATAATATGATTCACTTCTAATTGTAAGGCTGAATCGATGAAGGTAAATATATCATTAAAAGCATGAGAGCCATAGCCCTGATTTCTGAAATTGTCATCAATAGAAAAGCCCCTAACAAGTGCATAATCCTGTTGATGATAGCCATACTCTTTAGGACCAGCATTTACATGCAGGCAAAAAAAGCCAACGAGGTTACCATCTTCATGATCAAGTATTGCTATCGGATACCTATCCCTATCTCTTTTAGACGTTTCAATAATATTTTGTGGAGTATCGGTATGCGTAGTATCATTTAAAGAATAGGCCTGCAACAAGCGGCCATGTTCAACTTCATGATACAAGGATAGTGTCACCATCATTAGCTCCTTCATCTTTCTTCTCTTACAATCCTAGCTCTTTATACTCGGTGCGGTAGCCTATCTGCAGGATTTTGCCGTCCTGAATGAGTAGCGGGCGCTTGATGAGCATGCCGTCATTTGCGAGCAACTCCAAGGCTTGATCCACCGTTAACTGGTCAAACTTATCTTTTAAGCCGAGGGCACGGTAGCTATTGCCAGAGGTATTGAAATACTTCTTGAGTTCGAATCCCGTAGCTTCCATCCAGTCTTTTAACTGACTAGCTTGAGGGGGATTGGTCTTGATGTCAATCGCTTCAAATTCGAGACCTAGAGCTTGTAATTCAGCCTTTGCTGCTCGACAGGTTGAACATTTGGGATATTCATAAAATACTAACATCTTCTTCCTCTTTCTTCATCCGTGATTCATGCGCTAGTAACCAGCGCTTTTTTTCTAGTCCACCCGCATAGCCTGTCAGCTGCCCCTGACTGCCCACCACTCGGTGGCAGGGGATTAAAATGGAAATCGGATTTTTCCCGACTGCTCCACCAACTGCCTGACTAGAGCGGATTCCGAGACATTTGGCAATGTGACCATAGGTCATGGTCTGCCCATGGGGAATCTCTTGTAGAACCTGCCATACAGCCTGCTGAAAGGGCGTTGCAGGAAGATCCAGTGGCAAATCAGATACATCCACTACATACCCAGCAAAATAACGATTCAATAACGTCATGGTCTGCTTTAAAATGGGATGTTCTGCTAGCAGGGGCTCTTCCGTCACACCCCGCTCAAAATACTTCTGGTCTTGAAACCAAATGCCTCGCAAGCCCTTATCCGTTGCAATAATTGATAGTTCTCCCAGCGGCGAGGCATAGCTGCATTTATAGTAGGTCATCTTTGAACTGCTTGTTAATGTTTGGCTTGCCCTCAGAATTGAATAAAGGACGCAAATCACCGTCTGCTAGGCGGAGGTACTCAACTCCCGTCTCCTTGTCTACCCAAAGCGCTGTGACAAGATTGATTTGAAATACCTCGAAACGCTCTTTTAAGTCCCTCACATACTCTTTTCGTTCTTTTTTATCCATGATTACTTCCCACTTTCAATAATCCGCACTTTGATAATGTTTTCATCGTTTTCAAATTGTTCCGCAAGAGCCTTGATTTTTTCCTTGTCCGCTTCATCCAAGTCCAGCATGGTATAGGCATAGTCTCCTTTTGAGCGGTTCAAGATATTGTCAATATTGATATTGAGATTTGAAACCGCCGTCGAAATCTTTGCGACCATATTCGGCACATTTTTATTGATTAGCGTCAGACGGAAAGGGGTGGACAGGGCTTGGTGCATATTCGGGAAATTGACCGAATTGGTAATCTCACCTGTCTCCATAAAGCGACGAATGGTTTGCCCTGCTGCCACTGCACAGTTTAGCTCTGCTTCTTCAGTCGAGCCACCGACATGAGGAAAAACTGTGATGTGGGGCTTATTGAGCAGCTCTTCGGTTCCAAAGTCTGTCACATAGTGACCCACAACGCCTGTCGCAATGGCATCAAACAAATCAGCATGATTGACCAACTCACCGCGGGCAAAGTTGATAATCGTAGTCCCTTTTTTCATCAGAGCAAAAGCCGGAGCATTAAATAATTCGCGGGTGCTATCCGTTAGGGGGACATGAACGGTGATATAATCTGACTGCGTGAAAATTTCTTTCAGCTCATCCACACGCTTAACGTGGCTTGAAATACTCCAAGCTGTTTCAACCGATACATAGGGGTCATAACCCAAAACGTTCATTCCCAAACGGCGGGCATCATTGGCAATCCGTGCACCAATCGCACCGAGGCCAATCACTCCGAGCGTTTTTCCTGTAATTTCTGTTCCTGCAAATTGCTTTTTCCCTGCTTCCACTTGCTGAGGAACATCCTCACCCGACAAGGTATTGGTCCAAGTAGTTGCCGTGATATAGTCACGCGCAGACAATAAGATAGACGCCAATACCGCTTCTTTTACCGCATTCGCATTGGCACCCGGTGTGTTAAAAACAACGATTCCTTGAGCTGTCGCATCTTCAATCGGAATATTATTGGTACCAGCTCCTGCGCGGGCAATCGCTTTTAGATTTTCTGGGAAAGGAAAACCATGCAAATTTTCAGAACGAATGATAAAGGCGTCAGGATTTGCTGCCTGATCTCCATCAATCTGAAACTTATTTCCTAGTTCTTTCAAGCCAATTTGGTTGATGTTGTTAAAGGTTCGTACACTAAATACCATTTTATTTCCTAAAAGGGAGTGGTGCTTAGCCATTCCCTCCTCTTTCTCTTCTTTATTTAATCATTTCTCCCAAACAGCCAGCGGTCATCCTCGGCAATCTCTTGATAGAGGCTGGTTTCTTGCTTGGTTTTTATCTTTTGATAGGCTAAGCGTTCTCCGTCAATCGCTACCTTACCGCAGTAGACAAAGCCCAATTTTTCTAAGATATGCTGCATAACCACATTCTTTTCATGGGTATCACAGCGAAAATCTGGACCTTTTTGCCCCTCAATCAAGCCCTGTAAAAAGGTCTGAATGATTTGCTGACCACGGAAGGCTCCAGCCACTGCGACTCGGTGGAAGGTCGTATACAGAAAATTATTGTGCTGCCATTTGCCATTATAGATGTCATTGTAGGCTGGCTCATTGCCAATTTGCACAGCAGTGTAAGCTGCCACCTGCCCCTCTACAATCGCAACGTAACCGCGACCTGATAAAATATCCTCAAAGACATCTTCTTCACTCGGATAGACACCCTGCCACTGGCTGATGCCAGCCCGGGCTAAAAAGGCACGTGCTTCTTCAAAAATCTGGCAAATCGTATTCACTTCATTGGGGTGGGCAAGCCGAATTTCCATTAGGCATTCTCCTCTTCAAACTTCTCCATAAAGGCAATCAAGTCAACTACTCCTTGACGGGGGAAGGCATTGTAAAGACTAGCACGCATCCCACCTACCGAACGATGTCCCTTGATATTTTTAAAGCCTGCTGCGGTCGCTTCTTTGACAAATTTGGCATCCAGTTCTGGACTTGGGGACACAAAGGGAATATTGGCTACCGAGCGTTCTTCAATGTTACGAACAGGGTTTGTGTAAAAATCAGATTGGTCAATGTAATCATACAAAAGACCTGACTTTTCGCGGTTGAGTTTTTCCATTTCATCAACACCACCGATTTCCTTCACCCATTCAAAGACTAGTTTGGCAATGTAGATGGAGTAAGCTGGCGGTGTATTGTAGAGCGATTCATTCTCTGCCTGAATGCGGTAGTCCAACATGCTGGATAAGACTGGATCGTCACTCAAGAAATCCTCACGGACAATCACGATAGTCACACCTGCTGGTCCAATATTTTTCTGAGCGCCAGCATAAATCATGGCAAAGTCTTCCACATTGTAGCGAGCTGCCAAAATATTGGACGACATATCTGCAATGACCGGTACGCCATTAGTATCTGGAATCGTGTAGAGTGCTGTTCCTTCAATCGTGTTGTTGGTTGTCAAATGGACATAGGCTGCTTCAGAATCAATCGTATCCTTATCAAAACGTGGCAATTCAGCATAGGTTATCTCCTCTGTTGACCCTAGCAAAATCGGTTCAAACGGAATCGTTTTTGAGAGTTTAACCGCTTCGGTATAGGCTTTTTTCCCCCATGAACCACCTGCTAGATAGTAGGCCTTCTTGCCACGGGCAAAATTGAGTGGAATCATGGTAAATTCAAGCGATGCTCCCCCTTGTAAGAACAAGACCTTATAGTTATCTGGAATAGCCATTAACTCTCGCAAGAGACTTTCAGCACCTTTTATAATATCATCGAACTCTTTGGAGCGGTGCGACATCTCTAATACGCTCATACCCGATCCATTATAATCCAGAAATTCAGCTTGTGCTTTTTCTAAAACGGATGTTGGCAACACTGCAGGACCTGCAGAAAAATTATAGATGGTCATCCTATCCCTCCAAATAAAAAATTTTTGTTTATTATATCACAAATTTTCAGACAATTCCATATTTTTATCTCATTTAGTCTATCGCCTACTTTTCTATAGCTGTTGCAGGCTACCTTTTATACCAGAGACAATCCGACCAACAAATAGATGAGCTAGCTATCCACATTTAAAAATGATATATCTAATTGGTATGATACTTGCTGCTATTTGTCCGATATGATATACTGTATATACAAACATACACGCACGGAGGACTGATATGACAACCATTACGAAAAACTCTCAATTTAGTTTTAGAACGAATGCTGACCTATTAGAAAAGGCGAGAACAATCGTCAGCTACGAAAATATTGATATGACAACGTTATTCAATAACCTACTCTTGAAAGTTGTTGAACAGCAAAGTGTCCCCGTTATTCTCTTAGATGGTGAAAAGAGCCAAAAGGATCGTATCATTGATGACCTTTATACAGAGATACAGAAAGGCTATCAAAGCTACAAAGAAGGCAAGGTTAAAGAGATAGACGAGGTTTTCTCAAAATATGGTGTCTAAATTGATCATCACCACAGATGCGGAACAAGACCTTGACAGTATCTACGACTATATTCTCAACCACTTTCTAAGCCCCCAAGCAGCCGAGAATACGATGAGCAACATTAAGTTAGGCATTAAGAGAATTTTAGATATTCCAGAAATTGGAATCAATGTATCAGAACGGGTTGGCAGAGAGTTCCCAGCTGAACAAAAACTTAGAATGCTGATTGTAGGCAGTTATCTTGTCTTCTACATCATTGATGCACAGACAGCAGTCATCTTGCGGGTCACTCATCAAAAAAGGGACTGGATTAGTTTATTTAAGTAAAAAAGCCTACTCTGTACTGATTAGACAAATAACAAATGAGAGGATTTCATTCTGTATTGTACAGGACTAAGTCCTTTTCTTTTTGTTTTGATTCGTTTGTTGTTGTAGTAAAAAATGCCTCAGCAACTCTCTAATGGAGAATTGCTGAAGCATTTATATTGTTGTGTTGTGTTTTAATTCAGAATTGTGTTCGAGCTAAAAGTCTCTATGAAAAAGATAGATTGCTTTATGTTCGTTGAACACGGCAGCAGTCTCCTATTTTCATTAGGACTTTTTTTACGCTCTCACTACTTAAATGAACTCGGGCTAAAAGCTCGGAAAATAGAGAAACATTCCTAGAAGCTACGCTTCTTCGTCATGTTTCCTAATTTTCTGTCGCTTTTTTACGCCCTCGTATCTTAGTTCATGATACACGTCATACACTTCTTGTTTTTTGAGTTGGTAGCGTTTGGCTACTTCTTTAATGGCTTGGTTGGGTTTTGAACCTGCTTCTATCAAGGCTTCTACCGCTGCTTTCAAGTCTACCTCGTCAGCTTCACAGGCTTCCGTCTTCTCAGCACCTGATACAATCATCAAGCATTCACCTTTTAGGGGATGAGCGGCGATAAACGCAAGAAGTTCACTGATGTGTCCGCGTTGGTATTCTTCGTACAACTTTGTCAATTCTCGCACGACAACAACCGAGCGGTCACCGTACACCGCTTGCATATTTTCTAAAGTCGCCTTGACTCGATGCGGTGATTCGTAGAAAATCTGTGTTTCAGAGTAGTGCTTTTTCTCCTCAAAAAAAGCTTTTTGTTGACCAGCTTTCCGCGGTAAAAATCCATAAAAAATATGCGGTTGCGGTGCTAGTCCTGATGCAATCAGGGCCGTAATTCCTGCTGATGCTCCCGGTAACGCAACGACTGGAATATTTTCAGCAATCACAGCTTGTACCAAGTCATGTCCTGGATCAGAAATACTCGGCAAACCTGCATCTGAGACTTGCGCAATCGACTGACCTGACCGCAACATCTCTAGCAAAACGGGAATTTTTTCGTAGGCATTGTGTTCATGGAAGGATATCTGATGTGTTTCAATCTCAAAATGCTTGAGCAAGAGACCAGTATTTCTCGTATCTTCTGCTGCAATGAGATCCACTGTTTTTAAGGTCTCAATCGCCCGAAAGGTCATATCTTGAAGATTGCCAATCGGTGTCGGAACAAGATACAGGGTGCCAAAAGGCAAGGAATGGTTGACTGATTTTTGAATCTGCATGCTTACTCTCTATTCAATAATTCTAAACAAAACATACACGGCTCATCATTGTCCCTACGTTGACCATAGGAAAAAGTACAGATATGAAAACCATCCTCGTAGATATTTTCCAAATTTTCCTTCCCAAAATTCGCCGTCCGATTCTGTTCACGGTCATCTTTTTCTAAGCGCTCCCGTAATTTGGAATTTTCCAAGCGTAAATCTGTATTTTCTTCAATCACACCGCGCAAGTGTTTCTTGATTGCTTCTACTTCTGCCAGCGTGACCAGTAGCTGTTGAGAAAAACCATCTAAGGCATCAAAAATCTCTTTCTTATCCATGCACTATCCTTTCACTTGTTTTTCTGTTGATAATAGCCAGTATTCTAAGGCATTTTGCAGGCTAACATTACTCTGCCATTGCTGGCGTGCCAGCTGTAAATTCTCCAAATAAATCAAGGCCCTAGGCTCTGTCATCTGATCTGCCAATAAGACTGTGAGTAGCCCAAACAAGCGGGATTGATCCAGTTTTTCTGGGGCAAGGCGCACCAAGTTTCCTACCTGTACATAAGCCTTATTTGGCTGTTTCAACAGGATATCGATCCACTTTTTTGCGACCGTTATGAGGTCTATAAAGGATTTTTGGCTCGCCAATTGCTTGGCTTCTTCGATGCTTGCGACGAGTCTAGCAATCAGCTGCGCCTGCGTTTTCAATAAACCTTCTTCTTCCAGCAATCGTTCTAAAAGAGGCAAATTTTTCGGAAAGACGACAATTTGAACTCGGCTTTTAATGGTTGCTAAAACAGCATGTTCCTGATTGGTCAACAGAAAAATCCGAATATCACTCTGAGGTTCTTCAATCACTTTCAGGAGAGAATTCGCCGCATTAGGGTGCATCTTCTCTGCATCCCGAATGATGAAGACCTGCTGGTTCGACTCAAAACCTGACTGGGAAAACTGCTTGACCAAATCGCGAATCGTCTCAGTCTTAATCGTATTGCCCTGAGGACTGACCACGGTCACATCGGTAAATTCACCCTGTTCAATCAAACGACAAGAGCGACATTGTCCACAAGGAATTTCTGCCACCTTATCTTCACAAAAAATCGCCTGACTGAGAAAAATAGCCATTTCAAAGCTAGCAAAATCGCCCGAAAAAAGATAGGCATGCGCCAAGCGTCCTTGCTGCAAAACAGCCTGAAAAGACTGGTAAAGCTGGGGCTGTAAACCCTGTAATTCTTCTTTTTTCATGTATTACTTAAAAAATCGGTCATAGATAGCAGTAAAAGCTGCCTCTACCACTTCCTCCACGGATTGAGAAGCATCAATTTTCACGACACGATCTGCTTCCTTATCTAAAATTGCCAGATAGCCTGTTCTGACACGCTCGTGCATGTCTAGAGCCTCCATATCAAGCCTGTCAACATCCCGATTCGCATTGCGCGTAATCCGCGCCAAGCCTTCTTCCACATCAATATCAAAATAGAGTGTCAAATCTGGCTTTAGCCCATCTGTCGCATAGTGATTGAGCCAATCAATCGCTGCAATGTCCAATCCCCTACCAAAACCTTGATAGGCGACAGAAGAGTCGATAAAGCGGTCAACCAAGAGCAACTGGCCACTTTCCAAAGCTGGTAAAATACGCTCCTTCAAGTGCTGGCGTCGTGCTGCAATGTACAGCAACAACTCCGTCTTATCATCCATTGCTGTATTTTGAGGATTTAAGATGACCGAGCGAATGTCTTCTGCAATCGCAACGCCTCCTGGCTCACGGGTCGTTGTGACCTGCTTTCCTAGTGCTTCTAAACGCGGTATTAATTCTTGTAAAACCGTGGTCTTACCTGCACCGTCTGGTCCTTCCAATGTGATAAATATTCCTTGTGTCATGTGAATCCCCTGTTTTTTGATACTCCGTAAAAATCTGAAATCATTTCTCAATTGTATTTCCTCTTATTTTACCAAAAAAACAGAGAAAAAGCACTCTTTATTTGTCTTGTGTATCCGCTTTAAATCTGTTAGAATGAATATAGGATTAACCGAAGGGAGCAGGGAATGCTACGATTTAAGAACCTCTTTTTTGTGATACTGGGAGCTGGACTTTTTTCTTTTGGGCTCAACTACTTGATTATCCCCAACCACCTCTACGAGGGCGGAGCAACGGGAATCAATCTGATTCTCTACTATCTTCTAGGCATTCAACCTTGGATTATGAATATCCTCATCAATATTCCCCTCTTTATCCTCGGCTGGAAAATTCTGGGCAAACGAACCCTCTATTACAGTATCATCGGTACTGTTGGTGTGACTGCTTGGCTAGCCCTGTTTGAACACATTCCTATCACCATTCCGCTAGAAGGAGACTTAATCTTGGTAGCCATTCTTGGGGGAATCCTCATGGGTGCAGGACTAGGGATTATTTTCAAGGCTGGTGGAACCACAGGAGGAAGCGACATTCTCGCTCGAATCGGCCATAAATACACCTCTTTTACCATCGGACAAATTATTTTATTCATCGATGTCTTGGTTCTCACGCTGACCATCGTTGTCTTTCATGACCTGCGCAATGTCCTCTATACACTGATGATGGTCACCATTGTCTCCCGTGTGATTGATCTCATTACAGATGGAAACTACGGAAGCAAGGGAGTCATGATTGTCTCTGAAAAATCTCAAGAGTTAGCACAGGCCATTGATGAAAATATCGAGCGTGGTATCACCCTCATCAAGGCTCAGGGCTTCTATAGCCGTAAAAACATTGACATGGTCTACTCGGTCATCTATAAGAGCCAATTACAAGAAATGAAGGATTTAATCCACCGGATTGACCCCCACGCCTTTATCACCATCACCGATGCCCACGAGGTTTTAGGCGAAGGATTTACCCTTGATAGCAATAAACAACCTTTTGAAAAATAAAGATGCGCCATTCACCACTCCAAGTGAATGGTTTTTCTCTTGTCCACAGTTCAGCCCTCGTCTCAACAGAACTTCCTAGCCTTTGCAAGACCAATTTAAAAAGAGCAAATGCTCTTTTTAAATTTTTTTCGTTTCTGTGGGCACGAGACTGTCCACTTTGATTCCAGCCTGCTCAAAAATCTCTGATAAGTGCTGGCGGTCTACCTTGCCTTCAATCTGTACTTCGATGACTATGCTACCTGATTTGTCCGCAATCTGAACAGTGCTAATGATATTATAGCCTTGTTCTGAGATCAAACGGATAATCTTCTCTAGCTCACCAGCCTTATTCTCGACCAAGAAGCGGATACGAACACCAGCCTCACCATAGCCAGAAACATGGAGGAAGGCTGCAAAGACATCACGATCCGTAATGACACCCGCCATTTGGTCATTGTCCACAACAGGTAGAATACCGACCTTGTTTTTATACATCAGATAAATCGCATCTTCTAGGCTGGCAAATTTAGAAACGGTAATGACATCACGAATCATCACATCACGAACCTTGGTCTTATTCAAGAGATAATTCATCTCATAGATAGATAAGCTCGTTGCCTTTGAAGGGCTCGCTTCTGCAATGGTTCCTTCTGTCACAAGACCGACCAATTTATCATCTTCAATAACGGGTAGACGGTGAATCGCTTGCTCACGCATCAATTCAGCTGCATGCGCAATCGTTGTATCTGGTGAAATGTAGACCACCTTTCGGGTCATAAAATCTTTAACTGCCATGTGCAATCCTCCTAGTCTATTGTAATGTTATTATACCACAAAAGAAAAAAACTCACTATAACAGCGAGTTATTTTCTTGCTCAATCTCTTGATCCGAAGATACGCAACAGATTCAAGAATAGATTGACAAAATCGAGATAGAGAGATAAGGCCATTGAAACAACCCAGCCTTGGCCAACTTCGCCATTTGTTTCTTCAAAGACATAGCGGATACGTTGGTTGTCATAGGCAATCAAACCTGAGAAAATGAAGACTGAGATGATTGAAATAATAAAACTCATCCCTGAACTTGCGAGAAAGAGATTGACTACACTCGCAATAATCACACCAATCAAGGCTGCATAAAGGGCCTGCGCCATGCCTGAAAGATTTTTCTTCGTAGTCATCCCAATCACAGCCATCACAACAAACATCAAGGCTGCTGTCAGAAAGGCTGTAAAGACAGTTTCCTGAGTGTAGGCTAGAAGTACAATACTAATCGTAAAACCATTCATGACCGAGTAAGCCAGAAACATAGGCAAGGCCAAAGGGCTATTTTGCGCTGCCATACGAGACGCCGCAAAGACAAGACCAATCTCAGCCAGCATCACGAGCCAGATGGCAAATGACCCACCTAGCAAGAGACTACGCGTCATTTCCCAAAAGGTCGTCAATGACAGATAAGCCACCAAGGCAGAAAGACCAACTCCTGCTGCCACAAAGCCATAAATTTTACCAAAGAAACGATTCAAAGCGGTATTGTCCACTTGATTGATAATATAAGGTTCTTGATTCATCCTAATCCTCCTTTTATATATAAACGATGTTAACGAAAGTGAAAACTACCTTGTTTCCACATTTTTTGTAAGGGCAGGGTTGCCTCCCTTACCGCCCAATACTTGTCCACACAGGTCACAATCCACGATTCCTTATAGCGCGGTGGCGCAATGGTTGCACCGAACATGTGCTTGACAATAATGTCTTCCTCAACCTTGTTTAACCTAGTCAACTTCTCCGCATTGTGCTTTGCAATCCGCGGATGGACCCAAGCATGGCTCTTTTTAAACTTGGTATTGCGCCAGTCATAATAAAACAAATCATGCAAGAGACCGCCCCTAGCTGTTGATTTCGCATCCCAGCCCAATCTCTTTGCAATCTTGTAGCTGGTATAGGATACATTGATTGAGTGTTCCAAACGGGTCGAGTGATAGTGATGAGGGATTGTCCCGAGTTTTTGCACCTTGGGCTTTTCAATCAAATCCCCCACATAGACCATGTACTCTTCATCTTCTGTATAATCTGCCATTCAACCACCTCATTTTTCTATTATATCACAGTTTAGCCTTTTTAGCTTAAATAAAGCTAAAGAGAAGAAGCCCCGCTGCCACCGCAACATTCAGACTCTCTGCCTGACCCGGCATAGGAATATGCACAAGCTCATCTGCCTGACTCTCAACTAGGAGTGAAATGCCTTGCCCTTCATTACCCATAATCAGGGCAAATGGGCCTGTGACTTCCACCTCCTTGTAGTCAATGGACTGATGAGACAAGGTGGTCGCTAAAATTCGTACCCCCTGCTCTTTCAACTGTGCTAACAATTCTTCCATGGCCACCCGATGGACAGGAAGGTGAAAATGGCTGCCCTGCATAGAACGCAGGCTTTTTAGATTATAGATGTCTGCAGACTTGTCCGAAATAAAGACCGCATCATAGCCTGCCGCATCTGCCGTCCGAATCATGGTTCCAAGATTTCCCGGATCCTGAATATCTTCTAGAACGAGGTACCTCCCCCTTAGCTCTTTTGGTACCATGGTCTTGGGGAGAGCCAGCTGAGCCACAATGCCCTGCGGGGTTTGGCTATCTGCCAACTCCTGCAAAATCTCTGGGCTAACTACCGTCACAGGAACATCTCCTACTACCCTATCCACATATTCTTTTAGTATAAAGACCCGCTCAATGTCAGCCTTAGCTTGACAAGCTTCCTCAAACAAGTGCCAGCCCTCAATCAGGTAAGAGTGCTTGCGGTATTTCTTTTGGTGTAATTTTTTTGTGTCCTTTATCAGTCGATTGGACTTGGAACGAATAACTTCCATATGATTCCCCATTTTCTTTCATTACCATCAATGATATAATAAAGTAAAGTTCTTGTCAAAAGGAGAAGCGCATGCAAAAAGTCAAAATGATTGCTTCTGGACGAGTACAGGGAGTTGGTTTTCGCTGGTCCGTCCAATATCTAGCAACAGAAATCGGGGATATCTATGGTCGAGTCTGGAACAACGAGGACGGGACCGTCACCATTCTTGCCCAATCAGATCAACCAGCCAAGCTCAGCCATTTCATCCAAGAAATCCGCAAAGGCCCCTCTCGCATGGCCAAGGTCACCTATCTCGATGTCACCCTTGCCAACTTTGAAACCTTTAGTGATTTTCAAGTCAAACAGTGGCATTAAAAACTTGTATATTTTCTCAAAAACAAGTACAATAGAGTGTATCATGTAAAAAAGGAAATGAGAACGTGAAAAAATCAAACCGTATATTATTGTCAGGGCTTGCCCTCTCTATGCTCTTCTTCCTATCAGGCTGTGTAGAGACCAAAAATGGTGTCCCAACTGGAGAAGGCTGGGTCTATAAACTCCTCGTTGAGCCTATGGGAAATGTCATCCAGTTCTTTGCTGAAAATCAGGGGCTCGGATTTGGAGTTGCCATTATCGTTGTGACCATCTGTGTCCGCTTGCTCATCTTGCCACTGGGGATTTACCAGTCTTGGAAAGCAACCTACCAGTCTGAGAAGATGCACTATCTCAAACCGATTCTTGGACCTATCCAAGAACGGATGAAAAATGCTAGCTCGCAAGAAGAACAACTCGCTGCCCAGCAAGAACTCTTTGCTACTCAAAAAGAGTATGGCGTCAGCATGTTTGGTGGATTTGGATGTCTTCCACTACTGATTCAAATGCCTTTCTTCTCAGCCCTCTTCTACGCAGCTCGCTATACAGAAGGGATTGCTGATGCCAGCTTTATGGGCATTGCTCTTGGTAAACCAAGCCTCATCCTAACAGCTGTAGCCGGTGTCCTCTACTTCTTCCAGTCCCTTCTCATGCAAGTTGGTCTGGAAGAAGAACAAAAGAAACAGATGAAGTCAATGATGCTGATGAACCCGCTCATGATTGTTTTCTTCTCATGGAGCTCTCCAGCTGGCGTGACCCTCTACTGGGTAGTCGGTGGATTTATCGGAATCATTCAACAAGTGATTACCAACTTCTTCCTCAAGCCAAAACTTCGCAGACAAATTGCAGAAGAATTTGAAAAAAATCCTCCAAAGCCTCTGCACACAAGTACCCGTGTCAAAGATGTGACTCCTACGATGGATAGTGCCATTACAACCTCGTCGTCAAAAAAGAAAAACCGCAATGCCGGAAAACAACGTTCACGGTAAGAACAACTAAATAGCAGATAACCCCCTTGGAGCTAGCTCCAAGGGGGTGGTATTGTACAACGTTACAGGTCACACCCTTACTATCATGCATCTATCTCAAATAAAACAATACCTTCGTCTTCTATTTTCCAGAATATAACGAAGGTATTGTTCATTTTTCTTATCTGAAAAATTCTCTACCGAAAAAAATCCTTTTGATGGTTTAGGCGATTACTTTGTATAGAACGAAACACCTTCATAACGCCAACCACGTTTCGATAGAACATTCTTTTCATTTGCGTCTACCGTATATAGATGCACTTTCAAACCTGAATGATAAAGACGATAAACTGGGCGACTACCACTTGAGTACCAAGCAATCCCCTCATAGCGCCAACCACGTTTCGATAGAACATTCTTTTCGTTGGCATCAGTAGTATAAATATGTTCTCTTGTTCCTGAATGGTAAAGACGATAAACTGGCTTACCAGTGGTCGCAGTTACAAATTTTACATCTTCAAAATTCCACCCCATTTGAGTAGACAAGATAGTGGCCTCATCTAGGTCTTGGGTGTAAAGATGGCGCTTGATACCAGAATGGTAGAGACGATAAGTATTTCCTGTTTTGCGTTCAAAGTTGGTAGAAACTTCACGGTTTGCATCTTTTCCTTTTTGGGCAAGAGTAATCATGCGTAAGGAATCATCTTTCACACGACGGGCAACATTAAAGCCATATTCACCAACACCCACAATATGGATTCCCACTACTTGATTTTTACTATTCAATACAGGAGCTCCACTTTGTCCTGGCTCTGTATCAATAGTATAAGACATCAAATTGTCCGCTATGTCATCTACAGTACCAAACATGGTATACATTCTACCACCGCTACCACCTGGGTAACCAGCTACTTGAACACGTTGATTCTTACTAACTGATTTTGATACGCCGACTGATTTGACTGCCGCATTTACTTTTCTATCTAACTTGATAACTCCCATATCATAGTTAGAATCTCCAGCTTTTAATCGATAATTACGTAGCACATAGAATTTCTTAGAACTATATACACCGTATGGAGCAGTTGAGCCGTTATGCCCTGGAGAAGCAAGTACACTACTTGCCCAATTACCTGTTTCTTCATCGTAAAGATTATGAGCTGCTGTCAAGATAGTGTCTGTGCCAATCATAATTCCAGTTCCTTGGCGAAGGCCATCTGGGAATACAGACTCCAAATAAACGATTTTACGATATGGGTCTGTTTTTATATTTTTTACTTGATAACGATTATCTGCACCGATGATGCTCTCTAACACACCAGCACGTTCCAAAATCATAGCAGTCTCATCTGCAGTTACAGAAGGAGTGGTTTCGCTACTATTTGGTGTTGTTGAATCTGAACTACTGCTTGCTACAGTAGCATCTGATGTAGTGTTTGTACTTGGAACAATGCTAGAACTAATATCCGGAACCGTACTTGAACTACTATCAACAGTCACATCTGTTGATGAACTAGATGGTTCAATGATACTTGGCTCAACGCTAGATGATGATGATGTATCTGACGATACTACTGCATCACTACTCGTTGAAGCAACGGTTGTAGCTGTCGTACTCGTATCTGTATCTGTTGCAGACACTAATGACGGAGTCAACGATCCAAGCATTACTGTAGAAACCAGTAAAGTACTTACTAACTTTTTCAATTTCATAGTTATAATCCTCCTTCCTATAGTATATCTTTTTTCACTATCTTTGTAAATAGTTTTTCCAAAAATAAAAAGGAAACACATCCCTGTCTGCTCCCTTTTATTGTCTGTTCTGCCAACTGGCCTTATTTAGTTTTTTCAACCTTCAAAATCTGAACATCGTAGCTACCAACAGGTGTCTGAACAGTTGCAATGTCGCCTGTTTTCCTGCCGATAAGGGCTTGACCAATTGGGCTTTCATTTGAGACTTTATTAGCAAAGGCATCGGCTCCTGCCGCTCCTACGATCATGTAGACTTCTTCGTCGGTCTCACCCACTTCTTGAATCGTCACGGTTTTACCGATTGCGACTTCGTCTGCTGCTACTGCATCACTGTTGACAATCTCTGCATAGCGAATTTTGGTCTCAATCATTGAGATCTGACCTTCGACAAAGGCTTGCTCATCTTTTGCTGCTTCGTACTCAGAGTTCTCAGACAAGTCTCCGTAAGAGCGAGCAATCTTGATACGCTCAACAATTTCAGGACGACGAACGAGCTTTAACTCTTCTAATTCTTTTTCCAATTTTTCCTTTTCTTCAATCGTCATTGGATATGTTTTTTCAGACATGTTCTTTTTTTTCTTCCTTTACATTTAAAATTCTGTTATGAAAACAAAATTATGCGGAAAACCACATAATTTTATCGGAGCTATTGCTCTAATTGTTTACTTTGCTATTGACATATTTTTCAACGTTTTGATTGTGCTCTTCACCTGTTTCAGCAAAGTAGACCGCACCTGTCGTAACATCTGCTACAAAGTAATAATAGTTTGTTTTGTTTGGAGCAAAGGTTGCTTCAATTGCAGAGAGACTTGGGCTGTCGACTGGACCAGGCATCAAGCCAGTGTTGACATAGATATTATAAGGGGAATTAATTGTCGTATCAATCGTTGTATCTTCTTTCAAGGTCGTCTTTTCACCCAGCTTATCCATTGCATATAAAATCGCAATGTTCGATTGGAGTGGCATACCAATATTGAGACGGTTGAAAAATACACTCGCAATGTTGCGTCGATCTTCGTCAGTTGAACCTTCTTTCTCAACCAGTGATGCCAAGGTCAAAAGATCGTTGACGTTGAGGCCTTTTGCCGCTAATTGTTCATAGTAAGGCTGCAAGCGATTATCCATGGCCGCAATCATCTGCTCAATCAGCTCTTCCATCGTTGTCGCTGTTGAATAGTCATACGTCGCTGGGAAAAGATATCCTTCCAAGCGGTACTTGACACCGCTATTTGCTGCAGGCAGACTGCCCAATAATTTTGGATAAGCTGCTACCATTCGATTAATGAAGTCCTCATTTTGAATAGTTTCAAGAAAGGCATCTTCCGTGAATGGGGTTTTATCTTCCTTATCGGCTGTGTGAACGTTGTCTGTGATTGCCCGAGCGATTTGTTTGATTGTCAGACCTTCTACGACAAGGACTTTTCCTGCAACTGGCTCTTGCGCTGTCAACGTTCCGCTTTCTTGCAAGGCTTTTGCAAGTTCGTCTACCGACATAGACTGGCTCAAATTGTAGAATCCACTTTGAAAATTGTTATAACTTTTTAGTTTTGCGTAATAATTGAAAACCGTTGCATTTTTAACCAAGTGATGTCCTTCTAGAATTCGAGCAATCTCTTTTGTAGAAGAGCCCTCTGGAATCTCTACTTGAACCATTTCCGTTGCTCGCGTATTGACTGGTTCTAAACTTGATTTGATGTAGAAGCAGACGGAAATTCCTGTTATCACCAACAAGAGGATAACGGCTGTCATCACAAATTTGACAATCCGCTTTGCCACATTGTCTTGCGTTTTCCGGTTTCGGTTTCGTCTTTGTCGCATGTTAGATTGCATATCCCTAGAAATTCTACTAGTGTCAGGAGAGATAATCGTATCTTCCAATAATCCTTCGTCTTCGCTAACAGTTTCAGTCAAGGATGGGCGATGAAGAGCAACTGTATCGGTTAAATCCTCTTCCATCCATTGGTGGTCTGAAGTGTCAGAAAGAAAATCAGCTTTTTCTGAAGCAGATGTTGCTTTGATTTCTTCTAAATTGCGTAAAATTTTATCACGAAAACTAGAAGGCTTCCCATCCTTTTCATGTGCATCTTTTGTCACAATAAAGCTCCTTTCAAACAGTTACAAGCCATTATATCTTAAAAGTGTTACAAAATCAAGCAGGGTACTATGTCAAGGACATTTCCAGTACATATCGTACCAAATTTTGCCTCCGAACTGAGATTCTGAAACACCCAACTCTTCAAACTGATACATGCCGTAGTAAGACAGGAGATAATCCTTGCAGGTTAGGCTGATGCCCTGATAGTTTCCTTGGACTGCAATTTCCTTGATTGCGGCAAGTAGCAAAGTCCCCACACCCTGACCCTTATAGACATCCGCTACGGATAGACTGACAATTGCTAGATATGGTAGGGGACCATCCATCTGCTCAAGTCTTTCAAACAAGCCGTCCGTAACTGTCGCTTGCTCTGTCGGAAGTGCCAAGATGTAACCTACCACGACTCCCTCATCTTCCATCACCAGACAGGTCTTCTGCTCATGTTCTAAATAAAAAGCCAGCACTTCTTTTGCAATCTGTTCTTCTTGGCTGAAATTTTCTTGTTCAATGCGATTAACTGCTTCAAGGTCTGCGAATCGTGCGTGTCGAATTTGCATGTGCTCTCCTTATAGTCGTTTCGTTTCCTTTTAGTACTCGCTTCAATAGTCTGGGAGACTGTTGGAGCGTGAAAATAAAACGAGTGTAACTCGTGTCAACGAGCTTTTGTATCTTAGTAATTGAACTCGGGCTAAAAGCTCGGAAAATAGATAGGCAGCTGTTTCGGCTTTAGCCGATTACAGATGAGAATCCCTTTAGTGGATAGGCAGCTGTTTCGGCTTTAGCCGATTACAGATGAGAATCCCTTTAGTGGATAGGCAGATGTTTCGGCTTTAGCCGATTACAGATGAGAATCCCTTTAGTGGATAGGCAGATGTTTCGGCTTTAGCCAATTACAGATGAGAATCCCTTTAGTGGATAAGGCAGCTGTTCTAGCTTTAGCGAGTTACAGCTGTGGTGACTACCTTTAGGTATAAACGAAATGAGTATAAAATCAGCAGAGACAGTGGAAAATCCGCTGTCTCCTGTGTTCCTTACTGAACGTTATTGGATAAGTTTGAAAGTAGACGTTCAAATGAATATTCGTAGGATTGAATGTCTCCTGCTCCCATAAAGACATAAACGGCATTGTCATGGTCAAGGAGGGGCGATGTATTTTCAAGAGATACAACCCCACCCTTTTTACTGATTTTGGCTGCCAAGTCCTCAACTTTAACCTGACCATTGTCTGTCTCGCGGGCTGATCCGTAAATTGGTGCCAGGTAGACCGCATCTGCATCACTCAAGGCAAACGCAAATTCATCTAACAAAGCAATAGTCCGTGTAAAGGTATGTGGTTGGAAAATAGCCACGATTTCTTTACTTGGGTATTTTTGACGAGCAGCGTCAATGGTTGCAATAATTTCTGTCGGATGATGTGCAAAGTCATCAATAATCACCGTGTCATTGACAATCTTCTCCGTGAAACGGCGCTTCACGCCTCCAAAGGTCTTGAGGTGTTCGGCTACCAAGTTCAAATCAAATCCGGCAACAAACAGATTCGCAATCACTGCTGTCGCATTGAGAACATTGTGACGACCAAAGGTCGGGATTTGGAACTGACCTAATTCCTGCCCTGCATGACGGACCTTGAACTGCGAACCAGTCGTTGATGGCTGCAAATCATAAGCTACAAAGTCATTATCCTCATTAAAACCATAGTAGTAAATCGGTGCAGTTGCTGTAATATGGCGGAGTTGCTCATCTTCACCGTAGACAAACAAGCCCTTTTGCACCTGCTTGGCATAGTCATCAAAGGCATGGAAGACATCCTCTAAGCTAGTAAAATAGTCTGGATGATCAAAGTCAATATTGGTAATGATACTGTATTCTGGGTGATAAGGCATGAAATGGCGCTCGTATTCGTCTGATTCAAAGACAAAATACTGGGCATTTTCTGAACCACGACCTGTCCCATCCCCAATCAAGTAGCTGGTGTCCGTGATATTGCGCATTACATGCGCAAGGAGCCCGGTTGTCGATGTTTTTCCATGCGCTCCTGCTACACCAAAACTCGTGAAATCACGCATGAATTGGCCGAGAAATTCATGGTAGCGTTTATAGGTGAAACCATTTATATCCGCATAGGCAATCTCGATATTGTTGTCTGGACGGAAGGCGTTTCCTGCTATCAATTCGACATCTGTCGTAATGTTTGCTTCACTGAAAGGGAGAATCTCAATCCCTGCTTGCTCAAGACCACGCTGCGTGAAGTAATATTTCTCCACATCACTTCCTTGTACCTTGTGCCCCATTTGATGCAACATTAAAGCCAAGGCACTCATTCCTGAGCCCTTAATTCCGATAAAATGATAGTTTTTTGTCATTCTAATCCCTCTTCCATGTGTGTTAGATTTAATTCTTGTGCTAGACGACGCTCACGTTGTACCTTGCGCTCCGGGTAATTGTAGACCTGACTTTTCTTCAAAAAGTCATAGGAATTTTTCTTGACTGGTTGTTCTTGTTCTCGATTTTCTTTTTGCAGTGAATAAACTGCTGGCATGTCCGCCAAAATATAGTCTGTCTGTTGTAAGCGATTGGCCAAGGCGGTCAAGTGAGGCACTGGCTTTTTGACCAAGGGTGCGGTCACCTGATGCTGTTCTGGCAGAATAGAGCGTGGCTTCTCTTGTTGAAGATAAGAGGCCGAACGTTTTTTCTTCAAATCTTCACGCGCTGTCTCTCGTGCCAACTGTCCCTGTGTTTTCACTTGAGGGGTAGGAGAAACAGGAGATGCTGGCTTTTGATAGCGTTCCTTGCGAGAGTACGGACTCGGAGTTCCTTTAAAAAGTGGTGGCAGGAGGGCCTCTTCTGCCCCACGTTCCTCTCGATAGTGAGGAGTAGCTGAGTTCGCTACTTCTTGCCCAAATTCTCTGTCTTGATAAGGCCCCTTGATATTACTAATCAAGTCCCCTTCATCGTATAATCTCATTTCAGGATTTTCTCCCACAATTAACTCATCATCAGCTACTAGGGGAAATCTTGTCTGCATTCTCACCATACGCTCTTCCTTTCAAACGATTATTATACCATACCTTACGCACTTTGACTATCTTTTTTCCTTAGAGTTAGGACAAACACATGAAGAAAATCATTCGTTGAAAAACAATGACAATCGCAAATTGTTAGCCGTGTCTCACCGTTCAACTCTTTTTCCTGAGACCAAACTGTAAAAAATCTCTTTTTGATAAAAAAGAAACATTCGAAAAGTTACATTTTCTAGAAAAACTAACAAATATTTTCTGTTTTTCAGAGCATACTCACTCTTTTCAGAAAAAATAGGGTAATTTTTCTTCATGCGCTTGGCGTGCTTAGATCCGGCTAGCAAAGGCCTCTAACAACTGATTTGAGAGTATTAAATACCCAAAATCTCTCGGATATCATCAACCGTCATACTGGCCCTGCTTTCATTGCCGTCAAGCACGGTCGTCACCAGATGCTTCTTGCTTTCTTGTAGAGCCTGGATTTTTTCCTCAATAGTCCCACGGGTAATCAGGCGATAGCACTCCACTTTCTCGGTCTGCCCCATACGGTGGGCACGGCTTATGGCCTGGGCTTCTACAGCTGGATTCCACCAGAGGTCGACCAGAATCACACTGTCTGCCCCTATCAGATTGAGTCCCACGCCACCTGCTTTCAGCGAAATCAGAAAGGCATCTCTGCTTCCTGCATTAAAGGCGGTCGTCATTTCTTGACGGAGATTTGCTGGGGTCGAGCCTGTCAATTTGTAGCTGGTCAATCCTAGCACTTCCAACTCTTCCTCAATCATGTCAAGCATGGTGCGGAATTGAGAAAAAATCAAGATGCGGTGGTTCCCTTCTTTTAGCTGAACCAGCAACTCTCTCAAACTCTCAAGCTTCCCACTTTCTCCCTTGTAGTCTGGCATAAAGAGTTTGGGTGTGTCACAAATTTGACGGAGACGGGTGATGCCTGCGAGAATTTCCATTTTCTTGCGCTGAATTTCGGTATCGCTTGCATCCATAATACTTGACTGCATTTGTTTGAGCTGGGCTAGGTAGACGACCTTCTGTTCATCGGTCAATTCGTTTAGGACATTGACTTCCAGTAAATCCGGTAATTCTAGTAGCACATCTTCCTTTTTCCTGCGTAAAACAAAGGGTTTGATACTCCGTGCGATCTCTCCTACTGACAACTTGGCAAATTCTGTCTTTCCTGGCAATAACCCTGGTAGCACAATCTGGAAAATCGACCATAATTCTGACAGACGATTTTCAATTGGCGTTCCCGAAAGGGCAAAGCAATTGCCCACTTCAAATTCTCTCAAAAACTGAGCAATCTTGCTCCGGGCATTTTTCATAACTTGCGCTTCGTCCAAAATCAAGTAATCATAACGCTGTTGCCGATAGAGCTCTACATCCTGCCTAAAGGAGTGGTAGCTGGTAATGATAATCTGATGTCCTGCAAGAATCTGCTCCTCCCGCTTCTCCTTGTTTCCATAGGCTACGGTCACATCTAAATCAGGCGCAAAGGTCTGGCACTCGCTCTGCCAATTGTAAATCAGGCTGGAGGGTGCTAAAATCAAGACCTTACTATCTTTTTCCAAATGACTGCTCAAAAAAGCAATGGTTTGGAGGGTTTTCCCCAGCCCCATGTCATCTGCCAAAATCCCACCGAAACCATGGTGGTCAAGCATGGACAGCCATTTCACGCCTAGAAGCTGATAGTCACGTAAGGCAGCCGTCACTCGCAATTCCGGTAACTCAAATGATTCTGGATGAGCCAAATCATACGCCAACCGCTGAAAATCCTTGGAAAATTGCACCGAATCGTTGCCAGCCCAAGTCTGAGCTAGTTGGTAAGAGGCTACGCGGTCAAGAGACAGATGTCCTGATGATTGGTAGCGAGCCCGTAAGTCCTGCAAGGTCTGGCTAAGTCGTCTCGTTTCCTCATCAAAGACCAAAATCTTTCCTGTCTGACTAGTAAAATGCGTGGCGTCCCCCAAGAGAGCTGTCACAGCTTGGTCAATCTCATCCTCACCAATCCCTGCAAAGTCAAAGGAAATATCGAGCAGAGATCCCCTTGTCTCAACGACGATGTTTGGTTGAACCTCGATGAGCATGTCCTCTAATTCTTTGGACAAGTTCACCTGACCAAAGGTGCGAAATCTTGCCAAGGTCTGGCTGAAAAATCCATACCATTCTGCTGGTGCAAGCGGTGGATGATACGCAATAAAGTCTCCTCTAAAACCTGCTTCTCGGATTACCTGCTCGACCTGCTCCAAATGTTGAAAATGATACGAAAATGGTAGAAGGTTTAAGTCTTCCCTACGCGCTACCTGCCTCTTGTCAAATTCCAGTGTGAGATGCAATTCAATCTCCCCCTCAGCTCGCATGAAAAAGTCAAACCGAGGACGAAAATCATGGATCATAAAGCGCTTCGGCGCCTTGACGTTTCCAACCAATTCCAGCTCCAACAAACTAAGCGCCAAGCGTTCTTGATCTTGAAAGTCAAATTGGACTACTTTTTCTCCTCCCTCATTTGGAACAAGCCCTTTAAGCGAAGCTATAATCTGCTGCTGTTTCCTATCCAGATAGTAAAGACGATTGTCCACTAATAGATAACGACCGTTAAAGAGTTCGCGAAAAGGCCGCTCTTCTACCCGCAACTCAATCATGTATTGGTGGACCACGACTTCAAAGAAATAACGCTCAGCCTGAGCATCAAAAGCCAGCAATTGCACATCCGTATAGATATTCATATCGTGCTGAAACTCAAAGGATTCCAGCTGCATCAAGAAATCTAGCCCTTCTTCAAAATTAGCAAGTGGCAGGCGCAGATGCCGTCCATAATGAAGTAAGATTTCCAAATCACCGACTCTTTTATCAGGAATCAAACGCCACAAAAAGGCCACCAGCTCTTGGCTGGCCACATCAAACTGTTCAAAGGAAATCCGCTCATAATACTGCTTCCCAATCTGATAATAACCACCTTTTTTCAGAGACTGTAAAAAAGTGCCAATATCACGAATAACGTAGGCTCGTGGATCAGCGCCACGCTGAATTTTCAAGGTCCAGTCAATATTATGGTCAAAGAGCATCATCTGCCCCTCCGCAGCCAGACGGTAACGGATACCAACTTCCCGCCTGCTCTCTAACAAATCATCAAGAAATAACCCACCAGCATAGGTTCTGCGTACTGTTTCCTCGTGTTCTTCTTCATCAGCAGAAAGCTGCTCTTCCAAGATCTTGCCTTCTGCATCATTTTTCAAAAAATATTCAGCCGCAGCTAGGTGTTTGCAATAGCCTTTCTGTGAAAAGACCTGACAGCTACAAGCCAGGCTAGCTTCTTCTAGCGCATAGCAAAATTCCTCGTCTTCAATCTTTAAAAAGAGCTGTCTATCCTTTAGCTGTTTGACCTCTACTTGTCCTCTTTCATAGAGCAAGATTCCCTCTTGGCGAATCCACCCCGGCATTAATCGACCCATACATACTCCTTTACCTTATCTTTTCATTATAGCATATTTTTTTAGATACCGAAATGGAAGTGTTTTTCTTTTAGAATCCCCTCATTCTACTTGCCTATCACACCAGAATCCAGTATACTAATTATAAAAGAAAGCGTTTTTCAAAAAGGAGGGAAGCTCATGGCACTATCGATTGGTGTTCCATTTATCATGATGATTCTAATCATTACCTCAATCTGCTGCTTCATTGTTGGGTATCAAAAAAACAAAAAAACGACACCTCCTGTTCCGATAAACAAGGTCTACTACTTCCTGCTAGCCCTCGTCGCAGGCGGACTTGGTGCCCATAAATTCTACAGCCAGCGGACTGCCTTAGGGTTGGCCTACCTCTTCTTGTGCTGGACGGGCATTCCCTCTATCCTTGCCATCATTGAAGGCCTCATGATTCTTAGCAAACCTAGTCGTCACGGCGATATCCTCTATCTATAAAAAGAACCGAGTTGGTCGAAACCAGCTCGGTTTTTATACAGTCTTTTCGTTTATTTTTAGTACTCGCTCCAATAGTCTAGAAGACTGTTGGAGATTGGAAATAAAACGAGCTTTTGTATCTTAGTAATTGAATTCGGGCTAAAAGCTCAGAAAATAGATAGGCAGCTGTTTCGGCTTTAGCCGATTACAGCTGTGAATCCCTTTAGTGGATAGGCAGCTGTTCTAGCTTTAGCGAGTTACAGCTGTGGCTACCTTTAAGTATAAACTGAATGACGATAATTGTCAGAAAATACTCGAAAAGCTACTTCCGCTTACGGGCAATCAAATGGATAGGGGTCCCTTCAAAGACAAAAGCCTTGCGGATTTGATTTTCAAGGAAACGGAGGTAGGAGAAGTGCATCAGTTCTTCTTCATTGACAAAGACGACAAAGGTTGGGGGTTTGGTTGCTACTTGGGTCGCATAGAAAATTTTGAGGCGTTTGCCCTTGTCGGTCGGCGTCGGATTGATTGCAATGGCATCCATGATGACATCGTTTAATACAGCAGACGGAATCCGTGTCTGCTGGCTTTCGCTAATCTGCTTAATCATGGCGGGTAGCTTGTGCAAGCGTTGCTTAGTCACAGCAGAGACGAAGATAATGGGTGCGTAGGAAAGATACTGAAACTGGTCTCTGATGTCTGCTTCCCAATGTTGCATGGTCTTATTGTCTTTTTCAAGGGTGTCCCACTTGTTAACAACAATAATCATCCCTTTTCCTGCTTCGTGGGCAAATCCTGCAATCCGCTTGTCATACTCGCGAATGCCTTCTTCAGCATTCAAGACCATCAGCACCACATCGGAACGGTCAATGGCACGCATGGCACGCATAACGGAATATTTCTCGGTATTTTCATAGATTTTTCCAGATTTGCGCATACCGGCGGTATCAATCATGGTGAATTCTTGACCTTCGCTGTCGGTAAAGACGGTATCAATCGCGTCGCGAGTCGTTCCTGCAACGGGACTAGCAATCACGCGCTCCTCACCTAAAATAGCGTTGATGAGGCTCGATTTCCCAACATTGGGGCGACCAATCAAGCTGAACTTGATCATGTCTGGATTTTCTTCCTCGACATCTGCCGGTAGATTTTCCACAATCGCATCCAGCACATCTCCTGTTCCAATCCCGTGGACAGACGATACTGGGTAAGGATCGCCCAAGCCCAAGGCATAGAAGTCATAAATATCGCTGCGCATCTCAGGATTATCGACCTTGTTCACCGCTAGAATGACGGGCTTGTTGGTCTTGTAGAGAATCCTTGCCACATATTCATCAGCATCAGTCACGCCCTCCTTACCAGATACAACAAAGACGATGACATCTGCCTCACTCATGGCAATTTCTGCCTGGTGCTTGATTTGCTCCATGAAAGGAGCATCCACATCGTCGATGCCGCCTGTATCAATGATGCTAAAATGACGATTGAGCCATTCAGCTGTGGCATAAATACGGTCACGAGTGACACCCTCCACATCTTCTACGATGGAAATGCGCTCACCCGCAATCCGGTTAAATAAGGTTGATTTTCCAACGTTGGGACGCCCCACGATGGCAATAGTTGGTAGAGCCATTGCTCCTCCTTTTCTATAGTAACTGTTTTTCTTTCAAAAGTGCTTTGGTTTCTGGATATTCTGCCTGACCAAATTGGGCAACCAGACGCTCAGACCACGTTTCTTTCTGTCTAGCTCCCGCATAATCTGATTGGATTTGATCGTAAGTAGCAATCGCCTCCACACCTTGCTCTTGGTATTCTTCATCGAAAACAACGTTTTCATGAGGCAGGCGCGGTTTGACTGGAAAATGCTGGTTGGGTCTGCCTAAAGCGATACAAAAGATTGGATAGGTGTAGTCTGGAAGTCTAAACAAGTCAGCAATGTCTCTTCCTGCATGGCGAATCATACCGATAAAGACACCACCGTAGCCCAAACTCTCTGCTGCTAGCATGGCATTTTGTCCAGCTAAGGCAGCATCAACAGACGAAATCAAGAGGTTTTCTGTCCCTTTGGCATCAAAATGCGTCTGGTGTAGTTCAGCAGCCTTGCTCGCTCGGTTGTGATCTCCTACAAAAAGCAAAATGGTATCTGCCTGTAAAATGGCAGGTTGCGGTGTCAGCGCATGAAGCGCCTCTTTTTTCTCTGTTGAACGCACCACAATAATCGAATAGGACTGGAAATTCTTCCAGGTCGAAGCTGCGCGCCCCGCGCTAATAATCGCCTGCAAATCCTCGTCCGCAATCGGATCCTCGGTAAATCTACGGACGGAGCTGTGAGAGAGCATTAGCTCAATGGTTTCATTCATCGACGGTTCACTCCTCCTAACTGTAATTCAGTAGCTAAAAATCGAATGCGTTCCATCACCCGCTTAGCCTGCCAAGTCTCATCACCTGAACGCCCCGCCGCAAAATGGCGTTCCAAGTCGGCAAAGGAAAAATTCGACGTAAAGAAGGTCGGCAGGTTTTCCTGCATGCGATGCTGCAAGATGACCTGCAAGACGTCATCGCGCACCCAAGAGCTATGTTGCTCCGCACCAATATCATCTAAGACCAAGACTTGTGCTGTCTTAATGGCATCGATTTTTTCCTTGACTAGACCCTCGCCAATGGCATTTTTAATATCTACGACAAAGGTTGGATAGTGGAGCATGGTAGTTGACATCTGGTGAGTCTTGGATAAGAGATTGGCTAAAAAGGCCATGAGATAACTCTTTCCAACCCCAAAATTGCCATAGAGATACAAGCCCTTATTGTCCTGACCTGCCTGCTTGACAAATTCAGTAATGGCTTTCATGACCTCTACCCGATTTTCATCATTGAGATCAACATCTGCAATCGTAATATTTTTCAGATTAGCTGGCAGATTAATCAGCTGGATACGATTTTTAATCGCTTCTGCCTTGCGGTACTCAATCAATTCCGCCGTCTCTAAATAAGAGATATCGGCGTAGCCCTCATTCATGATGAGGACTGGCTGATAACCAACTGCGATGTAAGATTCATCTTGGTCGAGAAATTTCTTGCGCTCGGTCACATATTCAAAAAACTTGGAAATGGAGCGGGTCATTTCTTCTTCTGTCAATTGGTGTTGACGGATAAAATCAGCCACTTCCTTATCTTGAACGATTTCTTGATAGAGTTCTTGATAGGATTTTCTTCCCGATGCAGCACCTTGTGGCACCTTGCTTTCTACAGCTTTCATCATCCCTCTCCTTTCGTTTCCATAGCCTCTAATTCACGGTAGAGCGCAGCCAGTTCTGCCTGACCTTGAGCAGTTTGCTCGGTCTTGACTTCCTGCTTACTCCATTCAGGTACATTGCTCTTCTTGGCTTGACTGCTGTCTTTCTTACGGCCCACGGCCTTGCTCTCGCGCAAATGATAGACCGCCTGCTCTGCACTTTTAATCTGCTTATAGGAAAAATCATTGCCCAATTTCAAAGCGTAGGCTTCTTGTAAATTGGCTGAGTCCACCTTGTTGAAGGTATAAAGGACAATCACATTGATGACCTCATCAAGCAAGCCCAAATCCACCAGCTGTTGCAAGCACTTGCGTTCGGACATAGTGACAGTCGCCTTGCGAGCTTCTTTTAAAAGGGTTAAAAATTCAAGTGCTGTCTTGGACTGACTTTCCCGAACAATGGCTTGCTCCTGCTTGGTCAAACTAGCGGCGACAGGTCTTGCCACCACCTTTTGTTCCATGCGCTTGACCAAAATCACTTGACCGTTGGCTGTTTCTTTTGCGACCTTATACGCCTGCATCCAATCCCAGCCATTTTTTTCCGCTAGATGATAGAGAGCAATGACATCGTCCGTCTCATTCTGAAAGCGCAGACGGTCACGTGCCATCATGGTCTGAAAGGCTTGCAAATCAAAGCTCCGAGCTGTCAGAGGAGCAAGCGGAACCTCACCTAGGCTAGTAAAAATATCTGAAAATTTCTTCGTCACTTCGGTGTCTGATACTGGTTTTGCAACGGTCCATTCCTCAACTGCTGGTTCTCCAATTTTCTTGGTCAACAGTTTTTGATATAAGGGATTGCTCAAAAAAGCCTCTTTTGACAAGGGTTCTGCCATGCGAAACACGATTTTTTCGTCCTTTTGATAAATCGCAAGTAATCCCATAGCACCGAGTACATCAAGCGCCTGTTCCAAGCGCCCCATGCCCATATTGACATGATTTAAAATACGGCTAATGGCATACTGCCCCGCACCATGGTCATAGCCAGCCCACAAGAATTGATAGACCGTAGCCGCATCCTGTCCAATAATCGGTTGGTAACAGAGAATGAAGCTAAGCCAGTTGGGACTGAGAGCATTCTTTCGCATATAAGAATAGAGATCGTTTGGTTTCATGTCTTGTTCTATCTCCTGGTCTTGCTACTCTTGGTGATTTGTTTGAGCAAGTTTTCCAATTCGCCCACATCTTTAAAGGAACGATAGACAGAGGCAAAGCGGACATAGGTAATCTCATCTAATTCGACCAATTCTTCCATGACCAAATTGCCAATCAAATCACTTTCGACCTCGCTATCGCTATGGGCCCGAACCTTTTGCTCAATCCGATTGACCACTTCTTCGATCTCACTACTGGACACGGGACGTTTTTGAGCAGAACGAATAATCCCGTTGAAAATTTTCTCACGTGAAAACTGCTCACGAGTGCCGTCTTTTTTCACGACAACTAGGGTTTTTTCTTCCACACGTTCATAAGTGGTAAAGCGATGACCGCAGTTTTCACACTCTCTTCTTCTGCGAATGGTATTTCCATCTTCAGCTTGACGACTATCGACCACACTTGATTTTATACTGGTACATTTGGGGCAACGCATACTATTTCTCCCATTCTATCATTATCACTTCATTGTACCATATTTCAGAGGAGAATAAAAGGGAGCGTGATTGGAGTACACGCCGTACGCATGAAGAAAATGCATGCAACTATTTTCTAGTTACATGCATTTTTTCAAAATATTTCCATAAAACTTACACTTTAACAGGGGTAATCCTTCATTTTCAAAGCTATTATATCACTTTTTTCAATAAAAAACTGATGTTAATATTGAAAATATGATTTCTGAAAACGAAGTTTTCTTCATGCGTTTGGCGTGATTGGAGTAGCGCAAAAGAAAAGAGCAGAACTAGTCCTGCTCTCGATCAGTATCGATGTGCAACTTCTGTTTCTTTTCAAGCCGTGCGTAAGTCCATTCCCGCACCAAGCGATAAATGACTGCAAAAATGGGTGTAAAGAAGACCATGCCCAGCAAACCAAATAAATTCCCACCGATTAAGGCTGCAGCCAAGGTGAAAAGCGTTGGCAAACCAACAGATTGTCCCACTACACGAGGATAGATGACATTCCCCTCAATCAACTGGAGAATCTGGAACAAGACGATGGACCACAAGGCCAACCAAGGATTTTGCACCGATATAAAGAGGGCACTGATGATACAAGCAGAAAGAGGACCAATGTAAGGGACAAAGGATAGGACCCCTGATAAAATCCCTGCCATTCCAGCATAAGGAATGGAAAAAAGCGAGTAGCTGACAAAGACCAACACACCGATGATGACCGCTTCTACAATCTGGCTCATCAAGAAGCGATCATAGGTCTCAATGATGACTTCACCAATATAGGCAATGACCCGCACCACTTTTTCTGAGAAAGTCGCACGGAGGAGCTTATCCACCATGCTCTGTAAATGCTCCTTGCTCCCAAGAATGCTCAAGGTGAAAAAGAAGGCCATGACCAAGGTTAAAACATTTGAAAAGATGCCTGTCACATTAGTAGCTAGTCCCGCAAGGAAAGCCGTCGCAAAACCTGACAGCTTCGACCAATCTGTAAACTGGCTCACATAGCTGTTCAAGCGACTGCCTAATTTACTAGACAAGAAGCCACTATCCTGTAAGGTCCGAATCAACTTAGGAATGGCTTGATTGGTCACCGATACCAACTCAGACACCGTTGATACCAAGGTCGGGAGGACAATCACCACTACCCCTGTCACAATCAGCACAAAAATAATCAACACTCCAACAATTGCTAAAGACCGCTTGCTTTTTCGCAAGATAGGTACCCTTTCAATCACATCTTCCAACTTCTTCATCGGAACGTTCAAAATAAAGGCAAAAATCGCCCCGATAAACAAGGCATTCATACTGGACAACAAGACCTTGAGCGTACTATAAATATCTGGATAATTCAATACCGCAAGCAAGACCACAGACGCAAAACTAATCAGCAAGAGCTTCTCTTTAAACGAACTTTTCTCCATCTTCTCATCTCCTTTTCATTCTAACTCTACATATGATAACATAATTGAGAGAAAAAGTCAGAAAATAGTAGCCCTATCATTCTACCAAAAAAGATATGCCCTTACACGAGAAAAGAGATTTACACATACTATAATATTTTACCTATCATTCCAATAGTCTGGAAGACTGTTAGAGGTTGGAAATAGGGAGTATCTAATAATCCTCAGCTAACCTAAGTTATACTCGAGGTTTCGAGGAAGCTAGCCTTGCTAGCCTTATCTCCAGCCTTCCGCCATTCTCAATTGTGAAAGCGAATCAGATTTTGATTTTTATAGAGCATAATTTCTTTTTTGCCTTCTTATCTAGGAACCATATTGATTGCTTAAACTCAACAAAAAAGTGAGAATATGCACGGCTAGGGAAGCACTGCATCTCACTCTTTTTATGTTATTCTTCCCGCATGGCGTAGCCTACGCCACGGACGGTTTTGATATAGGATTCTTGACTAGGTAAGTCTAATTTCCCACGCAGATAGCGGATATAGACATCGACAACATTGGTCTCAGCGCCTGCTTCGTATTTCCAAACCCGATCCAAGAGCTGCTCCCGCGTCAAGGTTTCTTGACTGTTCATCAAGGTCGCAAGGAGGTCATACTCACGGTGGGTCAGGTTAATCAACTCAGGTCCACGGGTGACCGTTCGATTTTGAAAATCAATGTTCAAATCACGGTAGGCCGCTTGGAGCTTGACCTGCTTACAATGCTCGTCGATATAATCCCGCCCTCTAAAGATAGAGGCCACCTGATCGACCAAGTCGCTGATGACAAAGGGTTTGATGATGTAGGAAACCGCATAGCGCTGAATTTCAGCACCGTAGGTTGCCGCATCCTCACTATCTACCACCACAATCATGACAGTTGTCGGCTTGATTTTTATCAGTTCTGCCGCCAAATCTTGGCTAGACATATCCGACAGCTGAAAGCTCATGAGAATCAAATCAAAATCAGTCTCATGGGCAAGCTGAAGCGCTTCTTTTCCCGTAGAAGTATAGTCGACCAAGTAGTCTTTTTTTTGCAACTCCATAGACACAAAGTGAGATAGATTGCGCTCGCGGCCTGCAATTAAGATTTTTTTTACCATAGATTATTTTTCATCATACCATGAGTAATGGAAGATTCCTTCTTTATCTTTGCGCTCATAGGTGTGCGCTCCGAAGTAGTCACGTTGTGCCTGAATCAGGTTAGCTGGTAGGTTTTCAGCACGGTAGCTGTCAAAGTAGGTAATCGCTGCTGAGAATGTTGGAACAGGAACCCCTGCTTGTACCGCCAAGGTTACCACATCACGAACAGCTTGTTGGTATTTGGCTGTTACATCAAGGAAGTATTCGTCCAAGAGGAGATTTGCAAGATCCTCATCACGTCCGTAAGCATCCGTAATCTTTTGCAAGAAACGAGCACGGATGATACAGCCAGCACGCCAAATTTTCGCGATTTCACCAAATGGCAAGTTCCAGTTGTTTTCCTTAGATGCTACGCGCAATTGAGCAAAGCCTTGGGCGTAAGACATGATTTTTGAGAAGTAAAGGGCTTGACGGATTTTCTCGATCAACTCCTCCTTGTCTCCCTCATAGTTAAATGCTGCTGGTTTTGGCAAGATCTTGCTAGCATGTACACGCTCTTCTTTGTAGGTTGAGATATAGCGGGCAAATACAGACTCGGTAATCAAGGACAATGGTACACCCAAATCGAGTGAGGATTGGCTCGTCCATTTACCCGTTCCCTTGTTTCCAGCGGCATCAAGGATATAGTCAACGATCGGGCCTTCTTGACCTTCATCATCCTTACGTTTCAAGATATCTGCTGTAATTTCAATCAAGTAGCTATCAAGCTCACCCTTATTCCATTCAGTAAAGATGTCTGCCATTTCATCCACAGAAAGACCGAGCAAGTGCTGCATCAGATCATAACTTTCTGCGATCAACTGCATATCACCATATTCAATCCCATTGTGAACCATTTTCACGTAGTGGCCTGCACCGTCTGGTCCGATATAGGTCACACATGGCGCACCATCTTCAGGAGCTTTGGCAGAAATTTCTTCCAAAACATCTGCTACTAAGTCATAGGCTTCCTTTTGTCCCCCCGGCATAATAGACGGTCCCTCAAGCGCTCCCTTTTCACCACCAGAAACCCCTGTGCCGATAAAGTTGATCCCTGAATTTGCAAGTTCTTTCGAGCGACGGATGGTATCTTCATAGAAAGTATTTCCACCATCAATCAAGATGTCTCCTTTATCAAGGTGTGGCAATAAGGCTTGGATGGTCGCATCTGTACCGGGACCTGCCTGCACCATAAGCATGATCCGGCGTGGTGTTTCAATGGATTGTACAAAACTTTCTACATCATAGCTTGGAAGTAACTTTTTACCAGGATTGCTTGCAACAACATCTTCCGTCTTATCTGCTGAACGGTTGTAAATCGCAACAGTATATCCTCTTGATTCTACGTTAAGCGCAAGGTTGCGCCCCATAACAGCCATCCCTACAACACCAAAATTTGCTTTTGTCATGAATGTTCTACTCCTATTTCTTAATATCCCTTTCATTATACAATGAAATCGCCCTATTGACAAGATTTTTCCAATTTTCTGTCAATTTCATTCTTCCTCAAAAAGTCCTTGTAATTGGGCAAAGGGGCTGTTCGCTTCCTTATTCTTTTGAGTTGCAGCTACATAGTCCTCTTCTGTCAGCAAGGCCCAATGATTGCCTGACGGCAGATCCTGTCCTGCTTCTTCCTCTGGTGCTAGGACCTTGAGCGGAATATGCAAGAGAATATTATCCGCCACGCTTTCTGAAAGAACGATCATATCCTCTTCTACGACAAGCACCAAGTCTTCTTCAACCATGTCTTGGTCTTTCAAGGCCTGCTCATCTGCCACGAAAATTTCATGGACAGGGAGGGTTTCTGAGAGTACGACAGGTTTCATCGAACGACTGGAGGCGAGGGTAATATCGTAGGTCATTTGATAATTTAAGAGGTAGAATCCTGCTTCAAAGCTGACCCGACCGGCTACCTTAATCGGCGAAACCGCTAGAATATCTGCATTGCGTGCCATTAACTCATCAGAGAGTTGGAAGGTTTCTTCAAAGGAAATACCGTCTGATTTTTTCTGAATATCATTGATATGAAACATAGCTTCTCCTTAGTTCACATGCTCAGTGATGTAGTGGTAAACCTGCTGACCAGCGATTGCTCCGTCACCGACCGCAGTCGTGATTTGGCGCAATTGTTTTTGACGAATATCACCGATAGCAAAGATACCCGCTTGGCTGGTCGCCATTTGCTCATCGGTCACCACCCAGCCCTGCTCATCGGTAACGCCTAGATCTGCGACTGCATCTGTCATCGGATCAAGCCCTACATAGATGAAGACACCGCCAAAAGCATGAGCTGTTACTTGACCTGTCTTGACATTCTTAATCAAAACTTCCTGCACCTTGATGTCATCTCCCTTAATTTCTTCGACCACACTATCCCAGATGAAGCGGATTTTGTCATTGGCAAAGGCGCGTTCTTGAATGATCTTTTGGGCACGCAACTCATCACGGCGGTGCACGATGGTCACGGTATTCGCAAACTGGGTCAAAAAGAGCGCCTCTTCAACAGCAGAATCGCCACCACCCACAACTAGCAAGTCTTGACCACGGAAGAAAGCACCATCACAGACCGCGCAGTAAGAAACTCCCCGGCTATTATAGGTATCTTCTCCAGGCACTCCCAACAAGCGGTGTTTTGCCCCCATGGCAAGCACAACAGTATGAGCTTCTAAGGTTTCATCTTCTGTCATCACCCGTTTGACAGGACCATCTGTCTCCACGCGCACCACCTGACCAAAGAGGTGTTCTACCCCAAATTTATCGAGTGGCGCAAACATTTTTTCAGCTAATTCAGGGCCACTGATATGGTCATAGCCCGGATAGTTTTCGATCTCTGCGGTGTTGTTCATCTGACCACCGTAAATGCCTCGTTCTAAAAGGGCAACTTTTAGATTGCTACGTGCAGCATATAAAGCTGCGGTCATTCCAGCAGGACCTGATCCAATAATAATGGTATCGTACATCTTTCTTCCTTCTTTCTTATACTCTTAACATGAGTAAAATGCCCACAATCCCAAAAGACAAAATGGGGATGGTCATCACATTGATAATCAACAAATCAAAGAGAACCTCTTGGCGTTCTTGGATGGTCTTGTCTTTTTTCTTCACCAGACGGAGTAAAAACCAGCCAATGCTGAGAAAAACCACCACGACTGCTGCAATCAACAGGCTCTTCACATAAAGACCTAATATCGTTTGTAACATCTGTTTTCCTATTTATCTTTCCATCAGCCTAGAAGGTCTGGCGTTTGGCTTTTCGCTCTGCCCGTCCCTTTGCCCGATTCTCAATCCGCTTCGTCTTGCGCCGTTTTTCATCGACAGCCCACTGAATCTTCTTCTTGTAGCCCGGCTTGATTTTTTTCTTTTTCTTCTTTACCAGACCAATCATCTCAAGGTCCAATTTCTCCCTTGATTTCTCCCGGTTGACACGGCGGTCACGGTCATAGGTATCTTGGAACTCCCCATCCTTAATCATCTTTGGAACAAAGCGGATATTGAGTTTTTCAAGCTCGCGAATATCGGCATCATCACTCGGTTGATAGAGAGTAATCGCTGTACCTGCTAGACCATTGCGCCCTGTCCGTCCGACACGATGGACAAAGAAGGACAAGTCCTGCGGAATGGCATCGTTGATGACATGGCTGACCCCCTCAATATCAATCCCTCGCGCAGCCAAGTCTGTCGCAACAATATATTCAAATTCCAGATTCTTGACCTGATTCATGATCCGTTTGCGTTCCCGCGGTGGAATATCTCCATGAATCTTCGCTACCCGCAAGCCATTTGCGCTCAAATAGCTGTACAATTCATCAGCCCGCGTCTTGGTATTGACAAAAATCATAGCCAAATAAGGCTGCATGAGCTTGGTAACTTCCAAAATGAGGGCATTTTTATCCCGTCCCTTGGTGGAAATAAGCCAATTATCAATCATATCTGAAATCACCGTCTGCGTCTTAATCTGTTCGATGACAGGATTGGTCAGATACTTTTTCAAAAATGGTTGCAATTTCTGCGGAATGGTAGCTGAAAAGACGAGAAACTGCAAATTCTTGGGCAGGCTAGACGCGATGCGGTCCACCGTTTCCAAAAAGCCCATGTCCAGGGTCATGTCTGCCTCATCAACTACAAAGGTTGTCGCCTTGTGAATAGCCAAATCACCTGATTTGACGAGGTCATAGATACGGCCTGGGGTTCCAACGACGATGTGGGGTTGACTAGTCTGCAACTTGTCAATCTGGCGCTGTTTGTCCGTTCCTCCGACATAGTTGACCACACGAATTTCCCTACTGGAACACATGGCTATTTGACGCGCCGCCTGGTAAATCTGCGTTGCCAACTCACGCGACGGTGCGGTAATCACTGCCTGCACCTGTTCGACTTCTTCTTGCAACTGCTGGAAAATCGGAATCAAAAACGTGTGGGTCTTTCCAGATCCTGTCTTTGATTCCCCGACCAAATCACGCCCTGACAAGACAATCGGAATCAAACGTTCCTGAACTTCTGTCGCCGTGACAAAGCCTATCTCCTTCAATGCTTCCTGAATATAAGGTTTTAAGGTAAATTCTGTAAATTTCATAGTATCCTCTTTTTCTACTTCCCTTTATTATAACAAAAAAAACAGCATTTGACTGCTGTTTGATACTCACGAAAGATTACAGATATAAGATGGCAAGAGTCAGTAAACTCATGATGAGCCCAACTCCCCATAAGAAGAAATCGACCGTCCATTCGCTCCATTGTTCACCATGACCAGTTAGACCACCCAATTCCAAATGATGATGGAAGGGGGTCATGCGGAAAATGCGTTTGCCTTCGCCAAACCTTTTCTTGGTGTATTTGAAATAGCTGACTTGAAGCATGACAGAAGAGGTCTCCACCACATAGACCAAGCCAATCAAGAGCAGGGTCCATTCTTGGTGAAGGGCAATGGAAATGGTCGCGAGCATTCCTCCGAGCGCTAAGCTCCCCACATCTCCCATGAAGATTTTCGCTGGTTTGTGATTGTAATAGAAAAATCCGAGCAAGGCTCCAATCATGGTCACACAGACCAATAAAATATCCAATTTACTATCCACAAGGGCAATGACTGCGTAAGCTGACAAGCTAATCACCACTGAAATTGAAGCCAACCCGTCAATCCCATCTGTCAGATTGACCGCATTGGAAAAACCAACCAACCAAAAAAGAACAAAGCCGACATAGAAAATCCCTAGATGAAGCGGATAGCCCAGTACATTTAGCGTACCATTTCCTGTCCCCTGCATGTGAACGAGATAAAAGACAGCCCCGCCTAGAAGCTGCAAGGCTAATTTTTGCTTAGGATTCAGCCCTTCATTAACCTTGCGAAAAATCTTTAAAAAATCATCCAAAAAGCCGATAATTCCATATAGCAAGAGGATGAAGAGAATGGCAAGAACCGCCCCGGTCAGTCTATTTGAAAATAGGGCAACAAAGAAGGTCACCACAATGGCAACAGCCAGAAAGACTGTTCCTCCCATAGTTGGGGTTCCTGCTTTAAACTGATGTTGCTTGACATCTTCGTGGGTCTGTTGCCCCTCGATGCGCTTTGCTTGGTAAAATCTGATAAATCTTGGAATCAATAGGACAGTCGCCACAAAGGCTACCAGTCCTGCTATGATTACAGAATACATATTAGTCTCCTAGGTTAATTCTTATTTTTTTCGTCTTTTCTAAATCGCTTCCGATTGCAACATTCTGGCTGACGGCCTTCGTTCCAGAACCACTATATTCAATCTCAATTCCTGTCCACTCAGAGAAGACATCCACATTTTCTTTCGTCCAGCCATACATATCAGGCACCATTGTAAAACGATCTGTCAAGAGTAAAATCTGCTGATTTGCAAAGATATTTGATCCAGTCTCAACAGAGACTTTCTTAATCTCTGCTCCATTTCCCAAAATAATCGGTTGCACCAATTGCTGACGCAAGATTCCAGCTGTCACTCCTGGTTGTTTGCCGATAATCTTACCCAACTTATACTCTGTTTCTTTTGAAACAGTGGCAAGAGTTGGAGCCGGTGTCGTCAGATTGAGGCTATCCTTTAATTGCATAGCTTCCTTGAGGGTTGGATTGAAAATATCTTTCCAGTAGGCACTTGTCCAGCTTTCTGGTTGTTGAACCGTCACATACATGATAAATTCTGGGTCTTCAGCGGGAATCATAGCGACAACAGAGTTGATGGTGGCGTTTGGTCCTTCCAGATATCCGGTTCCATCTTCCTTACCAATCTGAGCAGTACCTGACTTCATAGCAATGTTGTAACCCTCTACCTGAATCAAAGGACCATCAGATGCTCGCAAGGTTCCGAATTGCGGATCTGTTCCGACCCCAATCATATATTGGCGGGTATCCGCAGCAGCTTTGGCTGAAACAGGCTTTCCAACTACTTCTGGCTGAGACAGGCGCACCGAAGCCGTATTCCCATCATAGAGAGCTGTGATGAACTTCGGCTCTAGCATGACGCCATCATTAGCAATAGCACCGAAGCCACGTAACATCTGGGTTTGAGTGGCCAGAATCCCTTGACCGAAGGAGGTCATAGCGATAGACACCACATTATCTTCTGGCAGAAGGCCTGCTTCTTCCCCCTCCATTCCAAAACGGGTTGGGTAGCCAAAGCGGAATTTCTCCAGATAGTTCAACCAGCGCTCATCTCCCATTTTTTGTTCCTGAATGACCATCCCAACATTACTTGAAAGAGCAAAACCTTGGGCGTGGGTCAAACTCAGCGGAGCAAATAGGTCGTCCGCATTGACGTCCCAGTCTCGGATAGTGGCATCGGCAATCTTGATTTCAGATCGGTTGTAATATTCATTTGGTGAAAACGTCCCATTATCAATGGCGGAAGCTACGGTCATAACCTTCATAGTAGAACCAGGCTCAAAGTTTTCTTGATAGAGGAGCGAACGTTGCAACATATCCTTGTCGTCAACCCCCTCCTTGGTATCTGGGTTATAGGTCGGTCGTTGCGTAGTGGCTAAAATCTCACCTGTCTTAGCAGCAACGAGGGTCGCATTGACATATCTTCCTTTGGTTTTGCCAAAGAAAATATCCATATTGGTTTCAAGGGAACGCTGGAGATCCGCCGAAATCGTGGTATAAATATCCTGACCATCTACTCGTGCTTCTTTGACATTTTCTGTTCCCGGAACGATTCGTCCGCGACTATCTTTTTCATAAACAATTTTTCCATCTTGACCAGCCAAGATACCATTGAGGGCATACTCCAGCCCCCGTTGACCTTCCAAGCGCTGGCTACCATCATTCTCGTCTTCGACCAGATTGGCTAATCCAATAAAACTCGATGCAAAATTCCCATTTGGATAAAGGCGGCCCGGGTTGGTATTAAAGGCTATCCCTTTTATACCTGTCGCTTCCATCTCCTGCTGAATCGCCGTCATGGTACTGTAGGAAATATTCTTTCCCAATGTTCCAAAATAGACCTGCTTGAGTTTTGGCTGGTTTAATTGCTGCATGACATAATCGGTCTCAAGTCCCAAATGTTTATTAAAAATCTGTGCGACCTGATTAAATTGACGTGGTTCAACATATAAAATCTCTTTCAGAGCAGAAACATATTCCTTGTCAATAATGGCGTAAACCGTATAGGTCGTCGAATCCTTAGCAATCGGTAAACCCGTGCGGTCATAAATCGTCCCCCGCCTAGCTTGGACTGTCACTTCGGTCTGGTGAACTTTTCTTGCCCCTTCTGACAAATCAACCCCAAATTTTTTATCGGTTCCGATAATAATGGCAAAATTAATCAAGAAGATGAAAAAGATGAAAACCGTCAGCAGAATGAGACTTTGCCCCACTCTGCGACGATTTTGTGACGGAATATGGCGTTTCTTTAAAACATACCGTAACAATTGTTGTTTGCGTTTTGACATTATTCTGCTACTCCAACATTATCATTTTTATATGTCAAACCAGCCTTGTCTGCTATTTCCAATAAGCGGGCATTCCGAATCAATTCATTGACAGCCTGCTCAGCATCGTCAATTTCCACCTGCTTACTGTTAATTTCTTGATTGACACGAGCCATCTCCGCCTGTACCTGCAACAAACGGGTCTGCATAAAGATAATGCCAACCGCCAAGGTCAGACCAGACAAGACAATGCTCCCATAAAAAGCCTTCTCCACTCGAGAAAATGTCTTGATTTTTTCACTGATGACGCGCATGGTGGCGTCTTTTCGTTGATCTTGTAACATGTTTTTCACCTATTTGTGTATCTTTTTCGCCACGCGCAATTTGGCAGAATGAGCGCGGTTATTGGCTTCTAGTTCCTCTTTGCTCGGCAATATTGGCTTTCTGTTGACCAATTCCATTTTTGGCTTCAAGTCCTCAGGAATAAAAGGGAGTCCTTTTGGTACGTCAACCGTAGAGGCTTCTTTGAAGAGCTGCTTGGTCAAACGATCTTCCAAGGAATGAAAGGTAATGACCGAAATCCGACCATCCACCGCAAGCAAGTCAATAGCCTGTTGAATCGACTCATCCGCCGCACCAAGTTCGTCATTGACCTCAATCCGAATAGCCTGGAAAATCTGCTTGGCTGGGTGTCCTTTTTTCTTCAATTCCTTAGCAGGCTTGGCAGATTTAATCACTTCTGCCAGCTCGGTCGTCGTCTCAATCAGCTTTTCGCTTCTAGCTTGCTCGATTTTTCGTGCGATTTGCTTGGAGAATTTATCCTCACCATATTTGAAGAAAATCCGCACCAAATCATGATAGCCATAGTGATTGACGACTTCATGAGCCGTTAAAGAAGCAGTCCGATCCATTCGCATATCGAGCGGTGCATCTTTTTTATAAGAAAATCCACGTTCCCGCTCATCTAACTGGGGGCTAGACACACCCAAATCATAGCAAATCCCGTCAATTTCCCCTACTCCCTGCTCTTGCAAGCAAGCCTTTAGATGACGGAAATTAGCCTTGATAAAGGTTACCATTCCCTTTTCAATGTAGGGAGCCAAGCGTTTTTGAGCATTCAAAATAGCCGTCTCATCTTGATCAAAGGCATAGAGATGACCCTCTTCACTCAATTGGCTCAATAAATACTCGCTATGACCTGCACCGCCCAAGGTCGCATCCACATAGATGCCATTGGGCTTCACCGCTAACATATCCACGGTTTCATGCAATAAAACGGTCGTATGGTTAAATTCCTTCATCATATTCTTACTATTGTACCATATTTCATCTCAAAAATAACTGGAAAACAATTTTCAAAAAAATATGTCACATATAATTGACACTTCGTGTAAAAAAGTGTAGAATAAGGTCAAGTGGGTGTCTGATATATTTGACACTCCCTCGTTGGGAATGAAGGACGAAAATGAATAACCCAGGATTCCAAGCTCTGTCCTTCTTCCCCAAACATATTATAGTGGATTGAGAAAGGAATCGGACAAGGAAAGGAGCTACAGATAGAACTGGCGTTCATCAAAGCGACTTAACGAGGTCCTAACCTTTATTCAATTCACTATAAGAACCTGTATTCGACACCGAAAGGAGGTTAAAATGAACCGCGTCAAAGAATACCGACTCGATGTCGGTAAATCACAGCTGGCACTAGCCAAGCAAATCGGCGTTTCTAGGCAAACCATTAACATGATTGAAAACGACAAGTACAACCCTAGTTTGGAACTCTGTATCAATCTTGCCCGCGCCCTACACACAGACCTCAACACCCTCTTTTGGGACGATTAGAAAGGAAATGATGATGAAAGAAACAGTTACTGAAAAAATGATAAAACGCTTTTATGGTATTACAGGTCCACTGGACGAGTATAAACGCCGAGAAGTGGAGCGCATCGGCAACAGCTGCTTCGTGCTCCTTTTCTGGCTACTGCTGATTGGAAACGCGATTGCCTTGCTCCTGTCGGATACGTATCCCGAAGTGGTCGCATCTGCCTATCCTATCACTCCTATTAGCAATGATAGGCTATGTCTTGATAAAGACTCACCGCTTGCATATCGTTGCTATTGATAAGGAAGAGCTTAACCAAAAAGAACAAACCCAGATGAAATTTGCTGGACTATTCTTTGGAGGGACACTTTGGCTATTTGATGCTTTCTTACAAGTGTGGTTACATGATGCGTCTTTCCTCAGTCAACTCTTTACCACTAAAGCTGCGGTCGCTTTCCTCATACGGGCTGGGTTCTTCGGTCTTTTTATCCAACTGTATCTCTATCTTAAAACACGCAAGGAACAGTCTGAATAACCCCAAATAGTTTACAAAGTGGCGGAATTCCTTTACAATATTCTTATTCGTGAGAGAATGAGGAGAAGAATGAAACAGATTTTACGTCAATTTAAGCCTTTTGATTTTGTCTTGATTGGAATCACCCTGCTCTTGTCTTTTGTACCAGCAGTGGTGACCTATGCGGGCAGTCAAGGCCAGCCTGAAGAACCCTATCTGATTGCTTCTGTTCGTATTAACGGAGAGATTGTCGATGAATTTAAACTCTCAAAAAGCACGCCCCACAAGGAAGTGACCTATCATCCCAATCCTGGGCAATACAACATCATTGAAGTTGACGGCGAACGCATTCGCGACAAGGAGGACAATAGTCCTGACCAAATCGCGGTTAATACCGGCTGGATTAGCAAGTCGGGTGAAATCGCAGTCTGTCTCCCTCACAACCTCATCATCGAAATCCGAACGCCAGAGGATCAAGAAGGTGAAGAAGAGGAAGAACTCATTTTACCGATTTAAGCAACAATCGAAAAGAGCTTGGAGTCCCAAGCTCTTTTAAGTTTTTTAGACTCATACCCAAAGAAAATCAAAAAGCAAACGAATTGAAGAGAGATAAAAAGCTCCCATATCTTGAAAAGGATTCTCTTACTTATCTCCCTCTTCTAGTCTGTAAACGCATCGTCACTAGTATAGATGATTTCCATCAACTGCCCTCTTAAGACAGAATCACAGTCTTGTAAAATGGGTAACACTTTCTTCATAGTCTGGCATGCTTCCAAACGAGCGAGCAAATCATGCTTCACATCATACTCTATCTCAGCTCTCTGCAGACAAGCTCTCACTTTTTCTCTAAAAGAAATGGTGCTTGCTTTTTCTGTCAAAGGAAGAGGAACTTCTCTTGTACAATTTTCTAACACAATCGGATCGGTCGCATAGGTATGAATCTTCAGAACATACTGGCGATTTTTTGGTAATAGCCCTACTTCATCGACTACTTCCAAAGACACTGTACCTAGATTCCAATCCACAGCTAAGGTTGTTTGTGCACGCTGACCGTTTTCATCTTCTACTAGACAAAATGCATTGTTTTTGCCAGGAAAAATATGCCACTCAATCACCTCTGGGAGAGCAACACCCGTCATATCTGGTGTTTGATCTAAGGGAACAATCGCCCTCTCTTTGGCAAATACGGGAATCGCTGCCTTTGTCCGATAAATATCCAAACGCGTTCCACCCTTATAGACGGTATCTGTAAACCAATCATACCAGACACCCTCTGGAAGCCAAACTGTCACTTCCCCCACTTTATAAGTTGAATCCACTCGCTGTGTAATCGGAGCCACCATCAATTCTGAGCCAAAGAAATATTGATTTGGTACATGATAGCTCTCCTCTTCAAGAGGATAATGGTAGTACATTGGTGTCATCAATGGCTTCCCAGCTTCATGAGTAGCAACATTCATGGTGTACAAGTAGGGTAGCAAACGATGACGCAAATACATCATTTCTTTCATCGCTTGACAAATCTCTGGTGAATACCCCCACGGCTCTTTACTAGCAAAGGGACTATTGGAACTATGAAGGCGATTAATTGGACTAAAGACACCGAATTGTAACCAGCGCAAGGCCAACTCTTCCTCATGGTAGCCATGCATATGCCCACCAATATCATGGCTCCACCATGTATAGCCTATATTGCTAGCTGTGCTCGTAAAATATGGTTGGAAAGCCAGAGATTCCCACGTTATAAAGGTGTCTCCTGAAAATCCTATTGGAAACCGATGACTTCCGGGACCCGCATAGCGAGACAAAATGACATCATTCTCACCCTTTTTAGCACTATCCAGGTAGTGATAGTAATTCAAGAGCCACAAGGGATCAATCTTGCCCTCTGTCCCCTGCTGCCAATCGATCCACCAAAAATCGACCCCCTGCTTTTCCAGCTCATGATGGACATCTTTAAAATAAGCCTCACGAAAGAGCGGATTTGCAATATCAAACAAAGCTGGCTCTTCTATTTCTACATTTAGTCCCATTCTTTCAGCAACTTGAGGATAACTATCTTCAAAGGCACGAATTCCTGCTGCTGGATGAACATTGAGTGTGACCTTGAGATTCTTGTCATGCAATTTTTTCAAAAATCGCTCAGGATCTGGAAAAAGTTTTCTATTCCATGAATAGCCTGTCCAACCACTACCAAATCTCTCTGGTACATCATCGACACGGTGCCAATCCATATCAATGACACTCACTGACAACGGGACTTTCTCCATCTCAAAACGCTCCATCAGTCCTAGATACTCTTCTTCTGAATAAGGCCAGTAGCGACTCCACCAATTTCCTAGTGCGTATCGTGGCAATAAGGGAGTTGGACCTGTCAACTGGTAAAAATCTTTTAAAGCTGCAAAATAATCCCGTCCATGAGCAAAGAAATACAAATCAATCTCTCTTGCTGGTCTTTCAATCAGCCCTTTTTCCTCATCCAAGATAAAGCTATCTGAATCATCTAATACCGCAAATCCTTGCTTGCTGATAATCCCTTCTTCTAGCTCCGTTGCACCATCCATTTCATCTAATGTCCGTGCCGTTCCTTTCAATGTATCGTAGTGATTCCCAAAATACCAGCGATTTCCATAAATCGTATAATTGTTTCGAACATCAATAAACAAACTGTTTGCATGAAACGCTTCTTTTGTATAGTGCAGATGGAAGAATGGGGTGATAATTTCCAATCTTCCTTCCTCATCAATAACATCAAAAGGCTCACACTCAAAGTCTCTATTTTGAACTATCTTGGTCTGACGATCCTCAAAATATCCTTCTTCTGAATACTCCAAACGCACTAATTGGTGATTCAGTACGGTAATCCGATAGCTTTCCCCTAAAAATACTCTATTCATCTGTCTTACTTCCTCCTTTTTCTATCTTTTTTCAATTTTATCAAATAACTGCTTGACAAAATATGCATTTACAAAAGCAATCACTGCACACCCGCCAAATGTATTCACATAGATGGATGTCAATAGTCTCTCTGGCGAGCTCACACTTCCGTATGCCACAATGATAGCAAATCCCAAGATACACCACATCCACAAGGGATTTCCCATCGCTAGCAACAGACTATTTCTGAGTACCTGACGAAACGAATCTTGGTAACGGCCAATATAGGAAAAACCGACCGACAGGAGTAACAATATCACTATACATAACATAGCCAACCCCAAACAAGCTATATACCTTACGACCATACCTTGGCGTAGAAAAAAGAGAAAATCGACAATGAGCAAGGTCGTAAGAGCCACAATAAATCCCCACAAATACGTCGATTGTTGCGCATTTTCCTTGAAATCCTTAAAGTAATGCTGAATGATATGCTCGTTATTTCCTCTCAGTATGCGTTGACACCCTGTTGCCAAAGCTGTCAATGCTGCTCCAATGCTTACGATTGGGAGGCTGGTCAGTAGAAATAAGGTATTTAAGAGCACGAGATTTGTGAACAGAGTCAGCCATTTTGTGACAGGGCTCTCTAGTGATAAAATCTTTTTCATCTTTTTCTCCTCATAGAAAGATGTGAGATGAAGTTCCAGTTTTACAAATTCGTTCCTCATCTCACACACGTTTCGCTATGATTTTCTAATTTTGTGATGTTAATCAGCTATCTCTTGATAGCGTTTATAGGCATCATTATGAATCTTCATAAAGTCTTTTAACCCCATTGCCTCTAACTGCTTAACATACTCATCCCATTCGTTATCAATACCACCTTCAACAACCCATTTTGAAGCCATTTGTTTTACATAAGAATTGATGTCCACATAGATAGAAGAGAGTTTTATCAGTTCATCTTGAGAATAGGTCACATTCGGAAAAGCTGGCAAAGCATATTGATTGATTTCTTTATCTAATTGTAATTTGAGACCGTCCCCTTGCGTAGTATCAATCTTCACTTTGGAATTAAAGTCGTCTCCGACATACTTTGGTCCAAAATCGCGAAGGGAGTTGATCCAAGCCCACTCATCAGCTGATTTACCATTTTTCGGTGGTAAAACAGTGTAGCCTGTATCTGTTTTTTCAGTTGCAATATCAAATGATCCATAAAATGTTTGAATGCTAGCATCGTCTGCATAGAATTGATCAGCCCATTTTAACAGGGCACTTGGATCACTACATTTTGTTGTAATCAAAAGCTCATTTCGTGCGTAGTTATAATGCTCTGGATCAGAAAATACATAGCGGTTACCATCTGGACCTTTAACCGGTGTCAATGCCACATACTCATCAGCATGCAGGCCGAAGGTTGCATCTGCCGTCCATCCAGCTGAGACTCCTACTCTGGCAACTTCTTTATCCATCCGTTTTGCTACGCTCATGGATTCATCTTGGGTGTATAACTCTGTATCTATCAAACCTTTTTTATAGGCTTCGTGCATCCATTTAATTCCGTCTTTGTAGCTTTGCTCTGTTCTGAGATAGACTGGTTTGTCCCCTTTTAGTGAGAGCTCATAGGTATTATCTGCTCCTAAGCGATTGTTAAATGGTAAAATAAAGCTAAAGGTTTGATCGACATTTCCAGCCCCATAAGGAATTTCATCATTGACATCACCATTTCCGTTGGCATCTTTTTCTTTAAAGGCTGTCAATACCTTGATAAAGTCTTCATAGGTTTCTGGCATCTCCAAACCTAATTGATCCAACCATTTTTTATTGATGAAGAGCTGATTGGCAATCAAAGGACGCATTGGTAATTTTTTCGGTAAACTGTAAATATGCCCATCTGGTGATGTAATCATCGCTTTTATTTTTGGTTCTTTCTTTAAAATTGCAGAAAGATTTGGCATATTTTCATCAATTAAATTCTCTAATGGGACAAATAAAGATTGATTTTGTGCGATTTCAACATCACTAAAGACATTCGACCCTAAAAATGCATCTGGCAAGTCTCCACCTGCTAAAAGAACTGACTTTTTATCGCCCCAGTCCGAGGATACATAAACATCCCAATCGACATCAATGCCACTATTTTTTTCTGCCTCTTCTAGGTAACCCTTGGTAAAATCATCTCCCCAATCAGACCATCTAACAGTCGTAATCTTAAATTCATTATCAGCCTTAGCCGATGTATCTGAAGCTTTGTTGGAGCTACATGCTGCCAACGTTCCTAATGCAAAAGTTGAGATTAACAAAGATTTTAGTATTTTCTGTTTCATTTTCGTCTCCTTTATTTATAACGATAGACTATTCTTTAATGGCACCAATCATGACACCTTGATTGAAGTATTTTTGTAAAAATGGGTACAGCAACATAATCGGTGCTGTCGAAATAACAATCGCTGCATATTTCATCATATCAGCAGTGGCACGTAACTCAGATGCGAGTTCGCCCGAAGCCTGTGACTGTAACATTTGATTACTAATCAACAAGCGTCTCAAAATCAATTGAAGGGGTTGAAGATCCTCATTGGTCAAATAAATCAAGGCATTAAACCATGAGTTCCAGATGCCAACAGCTGTCCACAAACCAATAACCGCTAAAATTGCTTTGGATAAGGGGAGGACCATCGTTAAGAAATACCGAATCGTTCCACAACCATCAATTTGAGCTGCCTCCCATAAGCCGTTTGGAATACTATTGTTAAAAAAGGTTCTTGCAACGATAATATTATAACTCGAAACCGCAAAGGGGAGGACCATCACCCAAAAGGTGTCTAAAAGCCCAACATTTTTAACCGTTAAATAAGTCGGAATCAGGCCTCCAGAAACGAACATCGGAATGATAAATAAAACCGATAGCCATCGTCTCCCCAGCAGATCTTTTCGAGAGAGAACGTAGCCTGCTGGAATATTCACAACCAAAGCAATAATCGTCCCAACTACTGTGTACAAGATCGTATTTAGATACCCTCTCCAAAACAGGGGCTGTTCAAATAGCTTGGCATATCCTTCTAGTCTCCATTCATTTGGAAACAACCACACATTTCCATTTGCCACATCCGCAGGATCACTAAAGGATGCAATGACGACAAACCAGAGTGGATAGATAATCAATAACATGAGTAGTATAGCAAAGCCATAGGTACAAAAGTCAAGGATTTTTTCTGACGATACTTTTTTCAATGAAAAAACCTCCCTTCCTAGAATAAGCCCGTCCGAGTGATGCGCTTGGACATCCAATTGACGAATAGCAAAATAGCTACATTAATCACTGTATTAAACAAACCAATCGCAGTAGAATAGCTGTATTGAAAATTGATCAGTCTAACCTTATACACATAGGTAGAAATAATCTCGCTACCTGCTAGGTTTAGGGGATTTTGCAATAAAAAGACTTTTTCAAATCCGATATTTAACAAACTCCCAGCTCGTAAAATAAGCAGAATCATCGCTGTTGGCAGAATCATCGGCAAATCAATATGACGAATCCTTTGAAATCGAGAGGCTCCGTCTACCATGGCAGCTTCATAATAGGTCGGATCAATCGCCGATAAGGCTGCCAAATAGATAATACTATCCCAACCAATGTGTTGCCAGACGTCACTCCAGGCATATACACCTGCAAAATACTTAGGGGTCGATAATAGGGCTGGCATTTTGAACCCTACCAATTTGAAGACATTGGCAATCATCCCATTATTGGGAGATAGGAACAAAATAATCATCCCACACATAACCATGGTCGAAATAAAGTGAGGTAAGTAGGTTGTTACTTGAAAGACTTTTTTAAATTTTTCGACCCGAATCTGGTTGCACAAGATGGCTAATACAATCGGCAAGGGAAAACCCACAGCTAAACTATAGAGAGAGATTTTTAACGTGTTTTGTATCGTTGGCCAAAATTGATAGGATGAAAAAAACTGACTAAAATGCTTCAATCCAACCCAAGGACTCCCAAAAATACCTGTTGCTGGTGAGTAATCTTTAAAAGCAATCACTAGACCAACCATCGGTATGTAACTAAATACCAGTAGCAAAATAATAGCTGGCAGCAGCAATACATACAAGGGTATATTACTCTTTAACTGCTTCCGATAAAGAGAATCTGTAACAGATAACTTCATTTCTTATTCCTCCTCATATACAGCATTATAAATAAACTTTTTCGAGAATCATAGTATTTTTGACAGCGTTTTCATACACATTTCCGTCATTTCTCTACCGAACTTATACAATTCCGTTCTCCAGGCAAAAAAATAACGGAATTGTGTTAGTGTCCAGTCGTCTATCTATTGTATAATATAAAAAAACAGAGAAATATGAGAGTTCGAGCCATGAGACGATCCAAAATAACCTATTCACTAGATTCCTTATCGAAGATATTAACCTCTATTATGGTAGGGATTTTAGCCATCAACCTCTTTATCAGCTATATTTACATAACTAATGTAAAGAAACAGCATATTGCCCAGATTTCCAATACCTTGGATATTTTCACCTCTTCTCTTTCAAAAGAAATCAAGGCCTCCGAACATTTTATGTATTGGATTATCCTACATGATGATTCCTTTGAGGAATTGGCTAATAGCACCTCCTATACAGAATACATTACTTCCCTTCAAAAAATCCGCTCTCGTGTCTCTGATTTCAAACGGAACAATCAAATTAACTTTACCTTTTTTATCCAAAATGATCAGAGCCCACAGCTGGTAAATATCTCTTCTATGAACCTTTCTTACGCTGACTTTTTGCGTTTTGATAGCTATATTCAGAAAGAAAAACAAGCAGATGGACAGTGGCATCGCATTCTCTTAAACAATGAGATTTATTTTTATCAAGCCATTCAATTCCGGTATAAAACCATCTATTCATTGGCCTCCGAAAAAGCCATCTTACAAACGCTTCAACCGATGGAAATTGGGCAAAATGGCTCCCTATCCCTCGAACAACCCGCTGACACATCCTTGTCCCCTTCCTCTGTCTTTTCCAATCTGAATCTCGTCATTGCTGAAAAACAACGAACCAAACTTCCCTTCAACATCTATGTCACAGTTGATTATCGAAATGCCTTTAAGGAGACCTTATCCCTACAACTGATTATGCTTCTCACTCCTATCATCATCTGCCTCATTTCCTTGCTCATTGTCCGGTATGTTCAGAAAAAAATTATGGTACCTGTCAAACGACTTACCGCACATCTAAAAGGAGACACGCCTTATCAGGTTGCCATCAATTCGGAAGGAATTATTGAAATTGATTCTGCCAACAATCACATCAATCACCTATTTCACGAAATTCGTTTATTAAAACAAGATATTTATGAAAGGGAATTAAAACAGCGAAAAATCGAAATGGATTATCTTAAGAATCAGATTAAACCCCATTTCTATCTCAATATCCTTAGTATGATTCATAGCATGATTGAAACGCAACATTACTCAGAGATTACCCAATTAACCTTGTCAACATCTCATTATTTTCGCTATCTTTTTCAAAGCCAACAGACCTTTGTCACCTTAAAGGATGAAATCAAGCATGTTGAAGATTACTTAGCCATCCAGACCCTACGCTACGGGGAGAGTTTTTCCTATTCGTCTCAGATAGAAAAGGAGCTTCTATCTGCAAAGATTCCTCCTCTGGTCTTGCAAACATTCATCGAAAATATTTTTAAACATAGTTTTTCCATCGATAGTCCCCTAACCATTCAACTGAGAATTGGAAGCGATGCAAATCGTCCTACTGACTATCAGATTCGTATCGAAGATAACGGACCTGGATTTCCAATTGATATTCTCACCAAGCTCGCACGGAAAGAATCCATCATTGATTCCGAAGGAAAACATGTCGGTCTGACCAACACATATGAGAGGCTAGATTCTATTTATGCCAGCCATTATCGTCTACAGCTAGGCAACAACGCAACTAGGGGAGCCTATATCTGCCTCACGCTTCCTATTGATTATAGACTGGAGTGATACTTATGAATATTCTTATCGTTGATGACGATCGCTACATTATACAAGCCTTAAACGAAAAAATTAATTGGCAACATATCGGGGCTAGACAGGTCTTTTGTGCCTCTAATATCCAGCAAGCGAAGCAATTATTGTTGCAGCATTCCATTGACCTACTGATTAGTGATATTGAAATGCCCCAAGGGAGTGGCTTAGAACTCTTAGCTTGGATTCGCAATGAAGGCTACAGCCACACTCAAGCCATTTTTTTAACCAATTATGCAGACTTCAACTACGCACAAAAAGCGATTGAACTGCAAAGTTTTGACTACTATCTCGAACCCATTGATTTTGAAAAATTTGAACTGGTTCTTCTGAAAGCCATCCAGAAAATCAAGCGCACCCACTCTGTCTCAGAGTCTCATACTCTCGTAGAGCAAAATTTCTGGTACGAATATCTAAGAAGACCCAGCCCTAAGCACTACGAGCAGATGGTAGCGGATATGAAAATACAGCAAATCCCAATCCAACATACCACGTCACTCTTTCCAATAACGCTTTCGATTCATTTGGACTATACAGATGATCTCTCCGCTTCTTGGAGTCAAGAGTTAAGGCAACAATTAGAGGAATACAGCGCTAAAACAGGAAACTTTACCATCGCCTCTTTCTTCAAGTTAGCTCACTTTTCAGAAAAGTATTTTCTCCTTTTGAAAACAAGTACGGAGAGCTGTTCCTCCCTTTTTTCTAATCTACATAGCTTTCTTCAAACTCATTTTCAAAAACCAATTCAAATCATTGTAGGAGAAGCCAGCAAGCTGCCATCTATTCTCACACACAGCAAAGAATTACATGATTTTTTACACCTGTATTGTGGACACGCTCATGCCCTCTATCAGCTTTCCCAGCTTAAACAGCTAGAACTGACCTCTGAGCCAGTTTCTCTAGCTAGTGCTTTCTATTCTATCGATCATCGTGATAAATTTGACTCATTTCAGCAATTGATTTACAAGGAACAGACGCAATCTGAAAAAGAAGGACTCTCTAGTACGCAACTCCTAAAAACACTTTATTTTAACCTTACTCAGAAGGTAGGAGATATCTTGGAACAAAAAGAAATTCAAACACATCTACTCTATCAAAATGAAGAGCATGATTTTTTACAAGAACATCTCTATAATTCTATTGAGGCCTTTCACAACTACATTTTTTACTATATCAAAACTGCTCAAGACTATATCCAGCTGATTGAATCCAACCAATCCATCTCACAAATCGTCATGACATACATTGACCACCACATTGATGAAGAGCTTACTCGAAAGACACTGGCAGACCTCGTTTTTCTTAGTCCTGATTATTTGGCAAAAATTTTCAAACAAGAGACTGGAACCACGCTGATCCACTATATTACAGAGCAACGCATTAGTCTAGCCAAAGACCTATTAGTGCATAGCGAGCAAAATATCTATTCCATTGCAAATCAACTAGGATACGATAATTACTCCTATTTTTCCAAGATTTTTAAACATCAGACAGGTCTTTCACCGATAGAATTCCGTAAATCTTACACCCAGTCATAAACTACCCGTGAAAACGGGCGTTTGTACTCTTTGAAAATCAAAAGGTTATAGTGGATTGAGAGGAAAGGAGCTACAGATAGAACTGGCGTTCATCAAAGCGACTTAACGCTGTCCTAACCTTTATTCAATTCACTATACTTTGTCAACTTATCTTGATGAACCCTAGCTCTATCTGCAATTGCGTTTCCTCATCTATTTTTGATTTTCAAAGAGTATTAGTTTATACCTAAGGTAGCCACAGCTGTAACTCGCTAAAGCGAGAACAGCTCAGATTGAAGAAAAAGTCTATTTCGACTCATTTTCCTCAATCTTTTTCTTTTGCTAAAAAATAGAAAAACTCTTAGAAATACCGCTACCTCAGTATCTTTAAGAGTTGCTCAAGATGATATTCACATTTTGAATTTGCTATTTTTCTGTCCCTTAGAGGGTTTGCCTACGTTCTGAGCTACCTATCTTTTTCGCACAGAGTTTAGGGGCTAAATTTTCAAACTAAGTTCCACTGACTATTAAAGTGGAGTTGGGTCTGATAAACACCAGTGAAAGCAGTAGAAATCCGTGTCAACGAAACAACTATAAACGTTGAAATTACCTAATGCAAGCAATAATCAGTACCACTAGATACATGAATGAAAAGAGGACAAAGCTTTTGACCGCTTCGACAAAGGTTTCACGCTTGACCTGCTTTTCCAAGAAACGCCCGAGACTCTTATAGGACAAGATAGCCACACCGTAGCCTAGCCAAGCCCAAAATGGTAAGAAGCCAATCAAGGGATAAACCAGCCACAAAAGCCACGGGAACATGGCTAAACAAACGTAAAGTAGCAATCCCTTTTCCCGTCCGATATGAAAGACCAGCGTGTGGCGATGATTGCGAATATCCTCATCCAAGTCACACAGATTATTCGCTAACATGATATTGGCAATCAAGCAGACCAAGGGCAGGCTCATAAGACCAATCTCAATGAATTTGTCCCAAGCCAGCTGCAATTGAAACCATTCTCCGACAAATCGACTGGTTAAGAGCAGATTCGGCGCTTGAACAAAGACCCCCAAAAAGAAGATGCCAAGCCCCATGGTGACCCCTGAAAAAATCTCTCCAAGCGGCATGCGCGAGAGGGGAATCGGGCCAAAGGTATAACAGATACCAATCAAGAAACACAAGGCTCCAAGCGGTAGCAAAATCAAGTCCGTCCGCCAGACCAAGACAAGCGAGACCGCAATCGAAAAGAACAAGAGCAGAAAGACAATCTGCACCATCTGCCGAAAATCCAGCTGATTGCGCCCGATGACATTGTGCTCCTCTCGGTAAACCTGGTCCTTGGCCTTGACATAGTCCATGGTGTTATTGATCGCTGTCGTACACATGTCAAAACTCAAAACAGCTAGGACAAATAGAGCGGTATTCAAACCATTAAAGGCATGATAGCGGTAACTGGCCCATAGAATCCCCAGTACCATCGGAAAAACACTTGCAACCTTGGTCCGTAATTCGATAAATTCTAAAAAGATTGGCAGGGTGATAGCCCTTTTTTTATTTGTCTTTGACAAGATGATACTCCTCATTGCTCAATTCAAATCGATTCTTGAGCCCCTTACTTAGATGAACACCGCGCTCCTTATCCACAAAGACCGCTTCTACATCCTCCAGTTGGTCGATAAATTCCATTCCCTTATCAATTCCCAAGAGAAAGAGCGTTGTAGAGAGGGCGTCTCCCTGAGTGGAAGTCTTGGTAAAGACGGTTACACCCGAGATATTGTTTTCAACTGGATAGCCCGTTTCTGGGTCAAGGATATGATGATAGATGGCCCCATCCACTTCCAGATAGCGCTCGTAGATTCCTGAAGTCACGACTGATCCGTCCGTCACATAGACGGAACCAACCACGATTCCCCGCACTTCATCGGGATCTTGAACCCCAACCTTCCATCCTTCCTTGTGGGCAGGAGAGCTTCCCATAACGACCACATTGCCACCTAGATTGATAATCGCTGTTGTAATCCCCTTACTGGCAAATAGCTTCTTCAATCCGTCTGCGATGTAGCCTTTTGAAATAGCCCCCAACTCCAAGATCATCCCTTCTTTTACGGCAACGGTCTGATTTTTTTTGTCCAGCTGGACATCCTTGTAGTTGATATGAGGTAGGGCTGCCTTGATTTCTTCATCACTTGGTTTGCGGGCATCCTCTGAGCCGATTTTCCAGAGATTATTGACAGCTCCAATCGACACATCAAAGCGTCCCTTGCTTTTCTCGCCCATTTCTAGAGCCTGCTCAATCAACTCAAAGGTCCGCGGATCAACCTTGACTGCCTCTTTTCCTGCCGCCTGATTGATACGGTAAATATCTGAACCCTCAAGATTCGTTGATAGGAGTCGCTCCATTTCCTTTACATAGGCAAGTCCCTCCTCCAACACTTCCTCCTGATTCTGATGATACAGGCTAATCTGTACAACTGTATGAAGCAAGGTCTCCGTACGGGTCAAGGGTTTGTCCACAACAGGCAAACTCTCCTTGACTGTTTGCTTGGACTGACAAGCTCCTAAGAAAAAGCTACAAAAGAGCAAGGCAAACGCCAGCCATCTCCATTTCATAATCTCTATACTCCTTTTCATAGTCGTTTCGTTTGCTTTTAGTACTCGCTCCAATAGTCTGGAAGAATTGGAGGTTGGAAATAACACGAGTGTAACTCGTGTCAACGAGCTGTTGTATCTTAGTAATTGAATTCGGCTAAAAGCTCGGAAAATAGATAGGCAGATGTTCTCGCTTTAGCGAGTTACAGATGAGAATCCCCTTGGGGATACTACTCCTAGCTCTAAAGGTATTGTATACCTTTAGAGGTTAGGCTGAAAACCTCCACTGGAGCTTTTCGCTCGTCATAGTTTCTATTTTGCTGTAGCCGTTGCGAACTTTGTTCGCTTACGGATACGGCTCCTATCAGGAGACGCAGATGTTTCGGCTTTAGTCGATTACAGCTGAGGCTACCTTTAGGTAGAAACGAAATGACGATATCATACTGTTTCTATACCATTGTACCATCTTCTAGCTAAAAATCCAGTCAAAAAGAGGCTGGACTTCATGATATACTCCCCATATAGTAGACAGTGAAAAAACAAAAATTCACTAGACACTATAAGGGGAGTTTTCCTATGTCCAAAAGAAGTCAAAAATCAGTAGAAGAGAAATTAGAAATCATTCAATTGTCT
>NZ_SPPD01000059.1 GCF_004570575.1 Streptococcus cuniculi | reverse complement strand
TTCTCGAGCTTCGCGGCCTGCTGGCGCGCCAGCTTGGTGTTGCGGAACTTGCCGGCGCGGTAGGTCGCGATCTCGCGGGCTCGGCGCTCGTCGGAGAGCACCATGAACTCGTCGCCGGCCTGGGGCACGTCGGACAGGCCCTGGATCTCCACCGGAATGGAGGGACCGGCGGACTTGGTCGCCTTGCCGTTCTCGTCCAGCATGGCGCGCACGCGGCCGGAGGTCTGGCCCGCGAGCACCACGTCGCCCACCTTGAGCGTGCCGGACTGCACCAGCACCGTCGCGACGGGGCCGCGACCCTTGTCGAGCTGCGCTTCGATGACGAGGCCCTTGGCCATCGCCTCGACGGGCGCCTTCAGTTCCAGCACTTCGGCCTGCAGCAGCACCTGCTCGAGCAGGTCGTCGATGCCCATGCCGGTCTTGGAGGACACGGGCACGAAGGGCGATTCGCCGCCGTACTCTTCGGGCACGACTTCCTGGGCCACCAGTTCCTGCTTCACGCGGTCCGGTTTCTGTCTCCTATACACATCTCC
>NZ_SPPD01000058.1 GCF_004570575.1 Streptococcus cuniculi | reverse complement strand
TCCGAGGCCAGCACGATCTCGCCGCGGTAGACGTGCTTGCCGCCGGAATCGCGCATGTTTCCGGTGACGGTGTTGTTCACCACCGTGTTCGAGCCGGCGTCGAACAGGTTGATGCCGGCGCCGTCGTTGTCGGTGGCGACGTTGAACGCGACGGTGTTGCCGTCGCACCATTGGTCGATCTGGATGCCGTTGCCGTCCTGGCCGGTGGTTTCCTTCTGGCCGGTGACGATGTTGTACCGGATGGTGTTGCGGTCGCCCGCGTCCTGGGCGGCGTCCTTGGCGTAGACGTGGATGCCGGAGGTGCCCGACATCCCGACGCCGTTGCCCGAGACCCGGTTGCCCTCGACCACGTAGCCCGACCCGTTGATCTCCATCCCGTGGATGCCGTTGCCGGTCACCGTGTTGGCCAGGATGTAGCTCGGATCCTCCGGCGGCACGTTGAGCACGTCGACGGCGACCCCGTGGGTCTTGTTGTCGGAGAGCGTGTTGCCGGTGATGCGGTGGCCGGCCCCGGCGCCGTCGCCGATCCAGGTGCCAGGACCGGAGTGCGACAGCTGCCTCTT
>NZ_SPPD01000057.1 GCF_004570575.1 Streptococcus cuniculi | reverse complement strand
GTCCGTAGCATCGGTGCCATGCGGACGGTAGTAGCAGCGATTTTCCTGCTCGGCTCAATGAGCGCGAGCGCGGCATGTTTCGACGAGGCGGCGGAGCGGTACCGGGTTCCCGTCAGCCTGCTCAAAGCGATCTCCACCGTCGAATCCGGCGGAAATCCGAGGGCCCGCAACAAGAACAGAAACGGCTCTTTCGACATAGGCCACATGCAGATCAACAGTGCATGGCTTCCCACGCTCGCTCGCTACGGCATCGACGAGGAAAGGCTATGGGAGCCGTGCATCAACACCAATATCGGCGCGTGGGTTCTGTCCCAAAACATCGCTCGATTCGGCCTGACGTGGAATGCCGTGGGCGCATACAACGTAGCGACCGAGTCGAAGCGTCTGGAGTACGCCAAGAAGGTGTCCCGCGTGCTGCTGGGCGGCAAACCTCAATCCTGAATGTGACGGCCAATGGCCCTTGGAGTGACTATGAAACGGAACCCCCAGCTGAGCCAGATTGCCATCGCGATCTGCCTGGTATTCGGCGTAGGAGCGGCGAAGGCCGCACTGGTGGCCGCGGTGTGCGAGGT
>NZ_SPPD01000056.1 GCF_004570575.1 Streptococcus cuniculi | reverse complement strand
ATGTCAACTGGCTCGATAGCGCACTGGAGGAAAGGCACATGGTCACGGGACGGCGGGCCGAGACGATGGCCGAGACGCGAGACAAGCTTCTGGGTGCCGCACGTCGGGCGTTCGCAACCCAAGGCTACGCCGCGGCGTCCATGGATGATCTCACTGCCTCAGTCGGCCTGACGCGCGGCGCGCTCTATCATAACTTCGGGGACAAGAAGGGGCTGCTCTGGGCCGTAATCGCGCAGATCGACGACGAAATGGCCGAGCGGTTGCGCAGGGTCCGCGAACGAGCGCCGAACACGTGGCAAGGCCTCCTCGACGAAGGGACGGCCTACATCGAGATGGCGGTTGAACCCGAAATACAGCGCATCATGCTGCTCGACGGCACCGCCGTTCTCGGTGATCCTTCTACGTGGCCGGGCGAGAACGCGTGCCTGCAATTCACGATACGCACCATTCGGTCACTGATAGACGAGGGCGTCGTGCACGCCCTCAACGTCGAGGCGGCGGGCCGCATCTTGAACGGTGCGGCATTGAGTGCGGCACTCTGGGTCGCCGCTTCCGATGATCCATCTGCATTCCTCGAT
>NZ_SPPD01000055.1 GCF_004570575.1 Streptococcus cuniculi | reverse complement strand
CATCCAGGCTCTCTTCCCCGATGGGCGTGCGCAGCAGTTGCGCTACGACGCGCTGCATCAGTTGAGAGAGGTATGGCAGCGTGATGGCGCGGGCAGCCCGTGGCACCAGATAGCCAGCTACCGTTACGACGCGTTCGGACGGCGACTGGGCAAGACGGTCCATCAGCGCACAGGTCTGGAAGGTTCAGCCACCTATGCCGGCTGGGATGCCGACAGACTCGTGCACACCGAAGGTTCCGCAGGGCTCGTTCACACGCTTTACGAGCCTGATTCCTTCGTGCCGCTGCTGCGCCTGGAGCGTGAGAGGGCCATTCCCTCCGCCATTCAGACGCTGCTTGCGCCGCCAGAAGATGAGGATATCGAGGAAGGCAGTGGGCAGCCTGCAGATCTCTTCGCGGCACTGCCTCGCTCACAGCGGGAGCTGTTGGAAAACACCCTGGCTGCAGCCCTTGCTTCAGGCCATGGCGCCCTGACCGCGCCGCAGTTGCCTGTCGAATTAAGGACCATGCTGGCGGCTGGCTTGGATGAAATGCGCCATCGGCAAGCAACATTCACGAAGGCTCACTCCACTCGTATCCGCCACATGCTTTGCG
>NZ_SPPD01000054.1 GCF_004570575.1 Streptococcus cuniculi | reverse complement strand
GTGATGACCGAGGTCGCTTGGCGTCTGCGGCAGCCCAGCACGAGCGAGGTAGTGCGGCGCCGCGCAAACCAACCGCCGCATCTCGCCGAGCCTGACGGCGATCAAGCCGGAGACGGGAAGCGTCGCGAGCCTCACTGCGGCGTCGACGCCTTCCTCGACGAGGCTCACTACGCGGTTGAGCAGGAGCATGCGCAAGCCGATGTCGGGATGCTCGTCGAGGAACGACTCGACGACGGGCATCAGAATCGAACGGCCGAACAGCTCCGGGGCGGTAAGTGTGATCCTGCCGGTGATCCGGTCACCTGCCGCATCGGCACCATCCGCTTCGGCCAGTTCGGACAGGATGCCGCGATAGAGGGCCGCCTGCCGCTCGCCGCGCTCGGTCAGCCGCAGGGCACGGGTCGAGCGATGCAGCAGGCGCTCGCCCAGGCGCTCCTCCAGCATCGCCACCGCCCGGGTCACGGTCGCCGGCGAATGTCCGAGCTTCCGCCCGGCGGCTGCGAGCGAGCCCGTCTCGACGACGACGACGAACACAGCCATGGCGTCGAGACGGTCCATCGTTGCAGAACCTGAAATTATAGCTTGCTGATTGTCGAAC
>NZ_SPPD01000053.1 GCF_004570575.1 Streptococcus cuniculi | reverse complement strand
CGCCAAGCGGTGCTTAGCGTCCGCTGCCGCTTCTCTGCCTTCCGCTCCAAAGCCGAGGCCGAGGCCAAGGCAGCCGCCGCGGCTTCTCGCACGGCCAAGGCAACCAAGGCGGCTGCCTTGGCCTCGGCCTTGGCTTTCTCAGCCCCCGCCAACGCCTCGGCCTTGGCTCTATCGAGCGAGGCCATCGCCTCCGACATAGCAGAGGCCAAGTCTGCCTTGGCCCCCGAAGCCTCGCCCATGGCGGCCCGGGCCTCGGCAAGCTGCTTTTCAGCCGTCGCCATAGCTTTGCTCGCGGCGACGGCTGCCGCTTGCTCCTGATGCCACCCAGAACGCGTTAAACGCCGCTTGGCAGGGCCGAGACGGGTAAGGCCGCTAAACATGCCGACCTCATCGAAAAAATCGTTCTGGAGGCGGCTCATCGCTTTCTTGTATGCCCGATTCTGCTCGCCCTTCGTCGCCCCAGTTTTTCGCGCGGCTTCTGAGGCAGCTCGCCCTGGGTGAATCGTCTCGAAGCGAGCACCGGGGGCCGGGATTTTATAAAAATGGAAATGCCGGTGGCTTTCGTCTGTGTGCTCGATGACCGACAAGAGACGGCCATCTCTATTC
>NZ_SPPD01000052.1 GCF_004570575.1 Streptococcus cuniculi | reverse complement strand
GATCCCTGCCTGCATCACGTTGACCGCTGCACCGCTGAGCAAGCCGGCGGTGTAGATGGAGACCACTACTGCCACGACGACCATGATGATCGCCCCGATGCCACCACACCCGCCCTTGTTCCCCTCCGGCACCGGCAACACCGGATCCATGCTCCCCATCGCCTGGCTCGGATCGTACGGCTGGAAGGTATCCACGCTGTTCGCATTCAGCGACAGCTTGGGAACCGTCAGCGTCTGCCCCGCCGTGAGTGCCCCTTCGCCAGACACCGCCAAGCTGTTGGCCTCCGCGATGCGCCACCACAGGCTCGCGTCGCCCAGCACGTTGCGCGCGATGTCTTTGAGCGTCTCCCCGCCCACCACCGTGTAAGCGATCGGGTCCATGCTCTTGTGGCGCGGCCGGATCTGCGCGGCCTGCAGGCGGAAGTCCGCCGTGTCCACGTATGTCGGGTTGTTGGTCTGGGGTGTGTTCTCTTCCTGGGTGGGCGCGTCGCCATAGCGCGCCAGCACTTCGCCGTTGGCGACCAGTTGGCGCTGCACGTGGCCAGGCGTCAGGGCACTGCCCGTCACCCCGCCCTGGTAGCCCGAGGCCGGGTTGGCGATGCTGCTCTTGACTTCGCCGATATCGTTGTAGCCGCCCTGGCTTACGAACACCGCTGTGCCGTTAGCGTCGTTCACGAACGTGCGGTCGTAACGCACGTCCTCCACCTTGGCC
>NZ_SPPD01000051.1 GCF_004570575.1 Streptococcus cuniculi | reverse complement strand
CTGCTTGAAGTAGCGCATCGTGTCCTCGTCGAGGAAGTCGGGCAGCGCCGTGGTCGCCACCGGCTTGCCGTTCACCGTGAGGCGCTTGTTCAGGTAGGCAATCTCGTCGCCCGGCACCCCGACCACCCGCTTGATGTAGTCCATGCTGGGCTGCGGCGGATAGCGGAACACCATCACGTCGCCGCGCTGCGGTGGCGTGCCCTGGGTGATCTTCTTGTTGATCACCGGCAGGCGGATGCCGTAGCTGAACTTGTTCACCAGGATCACGTCGCCCACGAGCAGCGTCGGGATCATCGAGCCCGAGGGGATCTTGAACGGCTCGAAGAGGAAGGAGCGCAGCACGAAGACGATGGCGATCACCGGGAACAGCCCGGCCGTCCAGTCCAGCCACCACGGCTGCATGAGGATGCGTTCCTTGGCCTCCTGCACGTCGCCGTCCACCTTGGCGATGCCCATGCGGTCGAGTTCGGCCCGCCGCTCGGCTGCCGCGTTCTCGATGGCCTGGGCCGCACGCCGGCGGCGGGGCAGGAAGACCAGGCGCTCGGCCAGCCAGTAGGCCCCCGTCACCACGGTCGCGAGGAACAGCAGCAGCGCGAAGTTGCCTTCGATCGCGCCCACGTACCAGGCGCCCACGTAGCCCACGAAGGCGCCGTAGATCCAGGGCTGGCCGAACACGCGCGAGAGCCAGGCGCCGGAGAATTCCAGCGGCAGCGCATGCTCGCCGGCGAGCTTGAAGC
>NZ_SPPD01000050.1 GCF_004570575.1 Streptococcus cuniculi | reverse complement strand
GCCGTCGAGCACCACGACGCCCGACTGGCCGGCCTCCAGCATCTGCGCACTGGTGCCGTCCACGTAGATCGCCACGACCTTCGCGCTCTCGCTCAGCGCCTCGTAGCCGCTGAAGCGGTTGGCTTCGCCGGCGTACTCGAGCGCCTTGTCCATCTTGAACTTGCCGGCGGCGCGGGCCTGGGCCTTCTGCCGGTCCATCGCGGCCTTGAAGCCGTCCTCGTCCACCGTCACGCCGCGCTCGCGGCAGACGTCGTTGGTCAAATCGAGCGGGAAGCCGTAGGTGTCGTGCAGCTTGAAGGCCACGTCGCCGGGCAGCACCTTCGCGCCGCCGCCCAGGGCCGCGTCCAGGATGTCCATGCCGTTGGCCAGCGTCTCGAAGAAGCGTTCTTCCTCGGCCTTGAGCACTTCGGTGATGCGCTGCTCCTGCTCGCGCAGCTTCGGATAGGCGTCGCCCATCTGCACCACGAGATCCTTCACGAGCTTGTGGAAGAACGGCGTCTTGCGGCCGAGCTTGTAGCCGTGGCGGATGGCGCGGCGCACGATGCGGCGCTGCACGTAGCCGCGGCCTTCGTTGCTCGGGATCACGCCGTCGCTCACGAGGAACGCGGTGGCGCGGATGTGGTCGGCGATCACCTTGAGCGACGGGTTGGCGAGGTCGGCGGTGCCGGTCTCGCGCCCGGCCGCCTGGATGAGCGCGGCGAACAGGTCGATCTCGTAGTTGCTGTGCACGTGCTGCAGGATGGCCGCGAGGCGCTCCAGGCC
>NZ_SPPD01000004.1 GCF_004570575.1 Streptococcus cuniculi | reverse complement strand
CTATGTTGTTTGACATCTGCCCTGTGTCCTTTCACTAATTTTAAGCAACGAAAAAAGAGAACCTATTCAGTTCTCTTCGATTATATATTTAAGTTTTTCGGATTTCCCAAAACTCTAGACACTTACTGGTTGGTCAAGTCTTTAAATTTCAACAATTTACCTATTTGCATGAAAAAGCGAGAGAAAAAATGGAAATTTTCAAGAAAAGACCAGAGAAAACTTCTCTGATCGATCTATCCATTTTTAATCATGTTTTCCTTCAATGTCCACCACCACATAACGGTTTGGCTCGCTACCTTCTGAATAGCTGGTCAAGCCGTCCATTTTGGAAATGATGCGGTGAATAATCTTACGTTCGCTACTAGACATTGGATCTGTATGGTAGGCTTCTTGTTCCTCCAACACCCGCTCAGCTAGCTTTTGCGCATATCCTTGCAAGACTTCTGCCCGATGTTCTACATAGTCATTGACATTGATCGTAATATAGAAATTACGCTCGTAACGATTGTAGAGGAAGTTTTGCGCCAAAAGTTGCAAGGACTTCAAGACTTTTCCATGGTAGCCAATCACACGACCTGGCTCATCAGTATCCACTTGGAGATTAATCGTACGGCGATTGTGGGTTGTTTCGATACGGGCTTCCACATCCATATCATCTAAGATTTCTTGGATATAGGCAGAAACTTCTGCTACCACTTGGTCAATGTCATATTGTTGCTCAATCTTGATATCTAAGTCATCAAACGATTCAGCTTTAGCTGCTTCGAACTCTGCTCCTGCTACGATATCTTCGTCTTTAAGAATCTCGATGCGACCTGTCTCAGCAAGAATGGTCTTCGCATCCTTCTTGTTTTTCAAGATTTTAGCCTTTACTGTATCTTCTAAATGCTGACCCGTTTTTTCAAATTCTTTGACTGCTGCAACCACTTTCCCAAGGTCAATTGTTGCTTCCGAAACACTTTTAACTGGCTCATTTAGCTCATTGACCTCACTTGGAACACCACGAACAGCCTTTTGATTAGCCTTAACAACCGTGGTTTCATCAATAACATCAATGTCGACTTGAGCAGGCTTTTTCCCAAATCCTAAAAATCCTTTTTTTTCACGTGCAAGTACGGTGATATGTGCTCTCTTACGAGGAATGTTTAATTCTGCTAATCCATTCTGGATTGCTTCTTCTACTGTTGCTCCTGTAAATTTCATCTTTTATCTCCTAATATCCTATTTCTTTTTCCGAGCCTTTTTCTGAGCTTTTCTGATTTTAGCTTGACGCTCCCGCTCCGCTGCAACTTTGGCTTCTCGTTCCGCAATGATTTTAAAGGGATTGTTCAAGGCCAAGATTTGGAAGACCTGATAGGCATTTGATACTGTCCAATACAGAGTGACCCCACTTGCCGCTGTTAGGGCAAACATCAAGATCATCAGTGGCATCGCAACCATCATGACGGTCATAGCACCATTGCGCTCTGGCGCAGCCTTATTGCTCAACCACAGACTCAAGAATGTCAACACAGTGGCTAGAACAGGCAAGATATAATAAGGATCGGTCTCCCCAAGATTTAACCAAAGGAACTGTCCAACCCGCAAGTCTGGCACCCTTGTAAGCGCCTGATAAAGAGCCAACAAAATCGGCATTTGGACAAAGACTGGAATCATGGACGCTGACATTTTGACATCATTGTCCTTGTAGAGCTTCCGCGTTGCTTCCGCGAGAAGCTGCCTACTCTCCAAATCTTTTCCTGAATACTGCTCTTGCAAAGCCCTCAATTGAGGCTGCAATTCCTGCATTTTCCGAGACGAGGTCATCTGCAATTGGAAAAGTGGCAAGAGGAGCGTGCGGACTAAGATAGTAAAGAGAATAATCCCCACTCCCAACTGTCCATTGATAGACAACAATTTGATGATACTTGCGAACCAATAAATCAATCGTTCCCAAGCATCTGTCGATTGGCTAGTCACATCTCCCCTGCCACAAGCCGTCAGTAAAAGCAGGGATAAAGTGAGCAAACTAGCCCATTTAACTTTCTTTTTCAAGAGACACACCTTCCTGGTATAGTTTAGCTAATTTTAAAACATGCAGAAGATTTTGCTTGATTTCTTGATAGGATAACTCCTCGACCCCTTTACGAGCAATGACTACAAAATCATCTGTTGCTAGATAAGGAGCGCATTCCATCAGAACATGCCGAATTTTACGTTTTATTCTATTGCGCGTCACTGCATTTCCCAATTTTTTACTGACAGATAAACCAACTCGGAAATGCGTTTGCTCCTTAGCCAATCGATAAATCACAAACTTCCGGTTGGCTACATTTTTGCCCTGTGTAAAAATATCGTTAAAATCACGTTCACGCTTCACACGATACGTTTTCTTCAAAATCTAACTCCATCTTTCAAAGTTACTACTATTATACCATATTTTTCAAAAAAGCCAATAAACTGCTTAGTTATGCGGGTCAGCGTATGAAAAAAACCACAATATTTTCGGTTTTGGATTGACGAATGATGAGAAATATAATAAAATATGAGTAGAAAAGTAAAGGAGCTTTTATAGATGAAAAAGATTTTTACCTATGTTTCACTAGCCGTAGCTGCATCTGTGTTAGTAGCCTGTGGTTCAGGTTCTAAAAAGGTTGCAGATGGCGATTCTGCTGGTAATGGTGACGTCGAGGTTCGAGTAAAAGACGGAATGTATGTCCTTCCGCCTGATGCGGCTGCAGATGGTAACTACCTAGCTTTGAATCTTGAAATAAAAAATACAAGCACTAAAAAATTAGATATTGCAAAAACGAATGTGACTCTTTATAATTCTGATGATGAAAAAACAGAGTCATTAGACGTTTACGACTCAAACAATAAGTTTAAAACCCTTGGCTTTGAAAGTCTATCTGAGGGAAAAACGACAACAGGCTATGTGGTCTTTGAAGTGGATTCTAAAGATGAAAGCTATGAGCTACACTACTCCCCTCTCTATCTAGAAAAGAAAGATGCTAAGGATGTGAAAATCAAAATCGATCCATCTAAATATCCTGATGAGAAAGAAAAGGTTGTTGAACTCGCTAAGGAATATATTACTAGTGTATTTTTAAATGGTGAAGCAACAGGTGGAGCTACCAATGTCGACGCTAAGTCAGTAAATCCAGAGATTGTTCCTCTAGCTTCTTCTGATAAAAAAGAGAAGGAAGACGAAAAAGATTCGGACTCAAGTTCTGATAAAAAGTCAGAGTCTGGCTTCACGTTAGCAAATGATGTGGAAAAAGATCGAAATGACTTTACAAAAACCTTTATGGATAAGTTTGGTAGTGAGTTTAATAACTACCAGCCATCCGAGGCGGAACTCCGTACCTTTGTAGAAGCTTATATCCAGGCAAATGCAAAACGCGCCAAGATTACGTACACAGTAAAAGAATTTTTACCAGATAGCGCAGTAGTCTACGTTCGTCCTGAGACGATTGGATTAAAGAATGTGAAAAGCTATGAACTTGTTTCTAAGTTTGCTAAAGAGCATTTGAATGACTATAATAGCTATGGGGACGCCGTTAAAGCCGCTGAAAAATATCTATTGGAACAAATTCCAAGTAAATTAGATTCAACTCCTTTAGTGACAGACGATTTGAGCGATCGCAATGGTCTCCGATTAAAATTGACCAACAAAAAAGGCAAATGGACAGTGGATACTTCAGATTATGAATACGATAGCATTGCCCAAGCTTTCCGAGGTGGATTATATTAAGTCATTGTACATCAACGAAAGTTACTAAAGATAAGTAGTATAGAAAGATTTGTTTCCTGTATTAACTAGAAAACAAATCTTTTCATTTTTTGTTGCATTCTCCTGCCTATTTTGGAAACAGCCATTAAATCAGTCTATCTAAGACAACATCTGTATCTTGTATATCAATGATAGAGTAGGGAATCATCACATAGTCCGAGAAACACCCGATAGAAGAAATCGTAGATGACTCATTCTGAAACAATGTAAACAACACTATATCTTGTCTTAACGACACACGAAAGGAGATCACCTTGACAGAATATTGGAATGCTTACTTAGAAACTGGGGAGAAGATAGACATCATTTTAGAGCGGGACAAGTCTATTCCAAAAGGCATTTATCACTTGGTCGTTGAATGTATCATTACTCACAAGGACGGAAGCGTTCTGTTCATGCAGCGAGACAGCACGAAACCCGCCTTTCCCAACTATTTTGAAGCAACAGCAGGTGGCTCTGTACTGCTTGATGAAGACCCTAAAACAGCGTCTCTTCGTGAAGTACATGAGGAAACTGGCATCCAGCTAAAAGCGAGTCAGCTCATTCATCACCACCACTTTGTTGCGCACAAACACCAATGTATCTTCGACCTCTATTGGGCAGAAGTCAACTGCAAGAAGGACAGTATTATCCTCCAAGAAGGAGAAACAACCGATTTCATCTGGGTGGCACGCAAAGATCTACCTACATTTCTAGAACATGCCCTCGTCATTCCACGACAAAAAGAGTATGTCGAGCGGTTGTTTTTAGAAAAAGAATAATCCAAAAACAAGAAGCAAGCTAATGATGCCATGAACGAGAAAATGAGACAGATGAACCTGCCCAAAGACGAATTTTCCCCCCAAGGGACGAATCACCCAAGCAAGAAAAAGACTAGCAAGCAACAATCCTTGACAGGTAGCCTTGTCGCCACTCCCTAGAACAGCTAACAGCGCTAGTAACATTGGCAAAGCATACACAATCCGCCAAACCGTAGAAAGCTGATTTTTCATGGATAGAGCCATCACAAATGGCAAAGAAACATACAAACCGATGAACATTTGAAACATATCTTCCTCCTTTTTTGCCATTAAATCATGAGGGACTAAGTCCCTGTCAAGCATTTTTGAAAGGAACAGCAATGAAAACTGGACAAATCACCCAAACCTACCATATCAGCCGAGACACACTTCGTTTTTATATCACGAAAGGTTTGCTTGCCCCAACGATTTTCCAAGGCCACTACAAGTGGAGCAAAGAAGATTGCAAGGACTTGGAAAATATTCTCCACTTAAGAGAGCTAGGACTGTCTATCAAAGCCATTAAACGTATGAAAGAAGTGCACGATACCATGTGCGGTACAAGAGAACAATGGCTAGAAAACCGCCAAGTCTTGCAAGATGAAATCGCAGAGCGCAAAGCTCACATCCAGCAACTAGAACAACAAATTCAAAACATGACCGAGTTGCTAAAACAGCTAAACGAGAAAATAGCAGAAAAAGCCTAGGAAAATCCTTAGCTTTTTCATTTTATTTCTCAATTTCTTTCAACATGTTATCCAAGTGTTGAATAGATTTTTCACGGCCTAGCAGATAGATGGTATCTGGCAATTCTGGTCCGTGCATCTCACCTGAAACCGCGATACGAATCGGCATGAAGAGATTTTTCCCTTTGATACCTGTTTCTTTCTGAACCGCCTTGATTTGCGGGAAGATGTTTTCAGACTTGAAGTCCTCTTCTGTCATCGCTTCTAGTTTTTCCTTGAAAGCAGTAAGGACAGTTGGCACGGTCTCTCCTGCCATGACTTCTTGTTCAGCCTCTGTTAAGGCCGGGAAATCTTCAAAAAAGAGGCCTGTCAAGGGTACGATTTCATCGACTGCTTTCATTTGTGGTTTGTAAAGTTCCACTAATTTTTCAGCCTTTTCTGTCAAACGACCTGCTGCTTCCAAGAATGATTTTGCCAGTTCAAAAACCCTTGCAAAATCAGCATTTTTGATGTACTCATTGCTCATCCAGTCTAGCTTTTTCTGGTCAAAAGCTGCCGGTGATTTGCTGAGACGTTGTTCATCAAATAGGTTAATCAATTCCTCACGAGAGAAAATCTCATGCTCCCCACCAGGGTTCCAACCAAGAAGAGCGATAAAGTTAAAGACTGCTTCTGGCAGATAGCCTTTTTTACGGTAATCTTCGATAAACTGGAGCGTGTTAGTGTCACGTTTTGATAATTTCTTGCCCGTTTCAGAGTTGACAATCAAGGTCATGTGACCGAACTCTGGTGCTTCCCAACCTAGGGCTTCATAGACCATGAGTTGTTTTGGCGTATTTGCGATGTGGTCGTCTCCTCGGATGACATGGGAGATTTCCATCAAGTGGTCATCGATGACCACGGCAAAGTTATAAGTTGGGTAGCCATCTTTTTTCTGAATGACCCAGTCGCCACCGATATTGCCACCTTCAAACTCAATCTCACCTTTAACCATGTCATTCCACTTGTAGACACCTGTTTCATTTACAGCCAGACGAACCGTTGGGATAATTCCCGCTGCCTCACGTTCTGCAACATAGGCTGCTTTTTCCTCGTCTGACATGCCAAGGTACTCATTGATGTAGCGCGGTGTTTCACCAGCTGCTTCTTGGCGCTCACGCTCAGCCGCTAATTCTTCCTCGGTCACATAAGACTTGTAAGCCAAACCTTTCTCCAAGAGCTCATTGACATACTGTTGGTAAATTTCAAGACGCTCTGACTGGCGGTATTGTTCATGGGTTTCTGGACTTTCGTCCCAATCAATCCCTAACCAACGCAAGTTTTCCATTTGCGAACGCTCACCATCTTCAACATGACGTTTGCGGTCTGTATCTTCAATCCGAATCAAAAACGTTCCGCCATGATGACGAGCGTAAAGGTAGTTAAAGAGCGCTGTTCGCGCGTTTCCGATGTGTAATAATCCAGTTGGACTTGGTGCGTAACGCACGCGAATGGATTTTGTCATTTCATACTCTCCTTGTCAACATTCAATAGTCTTATTATAGCACATCTCCCTCACTTTGAGCTAAAAAATCAGCCACAAGGGCTGATTTCTTATAAGCTGATAATTTCAAGGGTCGAAAATGCCAAATCAGCTTCGACTAAGAGTTTCTTGTCAAATACGGTTGGAGGAGTCCCCTGCTGAATACTGCTAAAGGCCTTATCTGCCTTGACCTGTACCAGCCACGTATCTGGCACATAGAGGCGAACGGTTGAAAATGCTGCATCAACGACAAAGGTTGCCTCCTCACCAGCCATAACGGCATTGTCAAAGTAAATCGTCGCACTACCAAAAGCGACATCAATCGTGTCACGTACAAAATTTGTGTCGTGAATGTAACGGGTCGAGCTACCAAAGGCTATGCTGTCTTCATCTTCGACCATAGCTTCTTTTCCACTACTTACGACAGACTTGAAATCTCCAAAAAAGCGAATACTCCCCCGCTTGGGCTTAAAGAGAATGTGGCAACCCAGACAGGCCAAGATGGCTCCGACAATAACCGTTTTTGGATCAACCGCTAAAAAATGATACTGCTTGTTCAGCAAGATAAACAGCCAAGCTCCAAAAAAGAAACTATCGTACAATCTTCTCCTCACTAGACCGTTCACCAAGCCTACTGTCAACACGACAAGCCAGACCATTTTCCAAATGGAAACATCAAACCGTGGCAAATAATTTTGAAACAAGATCAAGCCTGATAAGATTAACAAGCCAATTCCTAATACATACTTTTTCATCGCACTACCTCAACTCCTGCAATCTTTCTTTTAATAACTGATAATAATGACGTGACACATGGACCACCTTGTGCGTGTCCGCAAAGCGAATCCGACTGGTCCCTGAAAATGATTTATCGAGTGAATACACTAATTTGACATTGGCAATGCTGGACTTGGAAATCCTGCAAAAGGTGATCGGTAGGACTTCTTCTAGCTCATAGAGCTTTAACTTGACCTCGTAGGCATCTGTCCTTGAATGCGCAAAAATCTTCGCACCATCTGTCTCGAAAAATAAAATATCCTCTAATTTAACGAAATACTCGCTCGCATCCTTGTAAAAGACCAAGGAGGGCTGATTCATCTTGGACAACAGTTGTTGCAACTGGTCAACTTGATCCGTTAAACGAGCTGTCTTGATGACCACTTCCACATCATCGAGGCCGTCATCTAGCTCAATCCGTATTTTCATAGCTCCCTCCTTGTTTTGCTATACCTCATTATAGCAAGATTTGACACAAAGGCAAGACCATTTCAGTAACTGGTCGATTTTGAAAGGTAAGTGGTAGAAATCCGCACGAATACGCTATCCAACTAAAAATGAAGAAAAATCATATACGATTTTTCTTCATTCTTTCTTATCATGTTATTTTGTTGCTTGGTAATAAGGCTGTAGCGTTTCAAAAGCCGATTCTAGCTGAGCTAGGACAGTTTCCACACTATCTGCCTGAGTCAAATCAACATCTATCTTGACCAAGACCTTCCGAATCTGATCTTGTGCCAGCTGTTCAAGAAGAACCTGACGATTTTCTTCTGTAGCTTCTATCCGCTCACTTTCTCCATTTGCCTGTACCAAGTAATAGACAGAATCTGCCACTGCAACCTGTAAGACTTGATTTTGCTTGACGAGACTTGCCTCATCCTTTTTACGTTCGATAAAGCTCACCTCTACCGACATGCCATAGGCTGCTTGATGACCATACAAGCGCAGGGCAAACATGGGCTCGCTAACCCTACCCTCTCCCTGAAGATAGGTCCAAAAATGAGGACGCGCATACTGAGCCTGATTCATCCACTGGCTCGGGCGGTGCATGTCAAGATTGGGATGAGACGCATGGAAGGCTTGGACTAACTGTTGAAATTCCTTACGCGCAGCCTGCGCCACTTGTTTCATCTCACGCATGCTCTCTTCCAATTCTCCCGCCTTTTCAGGCGCGATATATTTGTCCCCATGATATGGAAGAAAAGCTGCTATCGCGGGAAATAAGATCATAGAAATTCCTTTTTACTGCATGTTATTTTCACTACAAAAAGGCATCGAGTAGTGTAGTCTTGCCTCCACCGTCTCCACCACCTGTGATGAGGTGGCTCCCGATAACTTGGGCAAAGGTTTCGATATTTAAACTTTGAACGTAGATGTCGCCGTAACCGGAGAAGGTATTGACCACGCCTTCTCCCGTACCAATAGACTGCAAGAAGCCATTTTCAAGGTGAATATCGTAGTTCAAGTCCCTGCTCCAAGCTACTACATGGGCATTGTCAATCGTGATACTACCACCTTTTAATTCTAGTTTTTTGATGGAACCAAAGGCATTAGCAAGCACGGTCCCTTCTCCTTCTGTCGTCATGACAAAGAAGCCACCTTGACCACCAAAGAGGGCACGACCCACGCTTTGGCGCTCCATTTTATACTGGGCTGAACCATCGAGGGCTAAGAAAGCACCATCGTTCAAGCGGTATTGTTTAGCACCTAGTTCAAGCGCAATGACTTGCCCAGGCATCGAAGGTGCCAGAGCTAGCTTACCGTCATCAGCGCTTGACATTGCCTCTGTTATAAACATGGACTCGCCAGATGTCATAGAACGTCCAATCGCTCCCATGAGCTTACCTAGACCAGAGCCTCCACGTGCATTCAGCTTGGTATTTAGGCTCACACTCGGGGTATGATAGACCATGCTTCCCCGCTGAATATAGGCAGTCTCGCCTCTTTCTAAGGCAATCTCTACTAGCGGAAATTGCATATTGCTATCAATCGTATACTTCATTCGGTTATCAGCCATGATGTAACCTCCTTGTGTATTGTTTACTTAATACAATTATACACCCTTCTTCAAAACCTGTCAAGCTTGACATCAAATGATTGTTCCATTTTCATTGAATACAAAACAAGAAGCATGAATCCCCTGCTCAATATAGATACTCCATGACTATACAACCTCTGTCATACGTCCTGTATCAACATCATAGACCGCACCAGAAATCTTAATATCATCTGGAATCAGGGGCGACTTGCGGAGCAAGTCCATATCTTCACGAATACTCTCTTCTACATCTGTAAAGGGCAAAAAATCTTGCTGGGACACATCTACACCTAATGTTTTCCGCAAATCCTCCTGAAAACTTTCATTGGTAAAGGTTTGAGCTCCACAATCCGTATGGTGTAAAACCACGATTTCCCGCGTGCCAAGCTGCTGCTGAGAAATAACGAGCGAACGAATCATATCCTCCGTCACCCGACCGCCTGCATTCCGCAAGATATGGGCATCTCCAAGTGCTAGTCCCAAGGCTTGCGCTACATGCAAACGCGAATCCATACAGGTCACAATTGCCACTCTGGTCTTAGGTTTTAAGGGCAGATGATGCGTACCATGCAAATCGACATGGGCCTGATTGGCTTTTAGAAACTGTTGAAAATAGGACATGTTGAAAACTCCTTTTGCAAATATCAGATAGGTTTCATTTCTTTTCCTACTAGCCTATCATGTTCCAGAACATTTGTCAGCCATCGGGCTTGGTGAGTCGGGTTCCTTCTGTCACTTCCGAATAATTTGGAGAAATTTACTCAAAAAGCCAGACATCCCATTTAGAATCTCTAGTTTTTCTCTTCTATACATTTTTCGTGTAAACTAACCAAACACTTTCTGCAAGACTTCACCAATAGTGGTCACACCAACGAGGATAATACCTGCAGGGATTTCTAGACCGATGAGGGAATTTTTAGGGGCATAAATTTTGGTGAAGCCTAGCTTGGCTGCCTCGTTAACACGTTGTTCGATGCGGTTGACACGGCGAATTTCACCCGTCAAGCCAATTTCTCCAATAAAGCATTCTTGAGGGTTGGTTGGCTTATCCTTGTAGCTAGAAGCAATGGCTACCGCAACCGCTAAGTCAATCGCTGGCTCATCCAACTTGACACCGCCAGCTGACTTGAGATAGGCGTCTTGATTTTGAAGGAGCAGACCTGCTCGCTTTTCCAAAACTGCCATAATGAGGCTGGCGCGATTAAAATCCAGCCCTGTCGTCGTTCGCTTGGCATTGCCAAACATGGTCGGCGTCACTAAGGCTTGTACCTCTGCTAAAATGGGGCGCGTACCCTCCATGGTTACAACGATAGCCGAACCAGTTGCGCCGTCCAATCGCTCTTCCAAAAAGACTTGACTTGGATTAAGGACTTCCACTAATCCAGCTGATTGCATCTCGAAAATTCCGATTTCATTGGTTGAGCCAAAACGATTTTTCACGGCACGTAAGATACGGAAGGTATGCTGGCGCTCCCCTTCAAAATACAGCACCGTATCGACCATGTGTTCCAGCATGCGAGGGCCTGCAAGCGTCCCTTCCTTGGTCACATGTCCCACGATAAAGGTCGCGATATTGTTGGTCTTGGCAATCTGCATCAATTCTGCCGTCACCTCACGGACCTGACTGACCGATCCTTGAACACTTGAAATCTCAGGGCTCATAATGGTCTGGATGGAGTCAATAATCAGAAAATCAGGCTGAATCTTCTCAACTTCCGCCCGAATACTCTGCATGTTGGTCTCGGCATAGAGATAAAATTCATTGTCGATATCCCCGAGGCGTTCGCTACGCAGCTTGATTTGCTCGGCTGATTCCTCTCCGCTGACATACAGAACCGTCCCACGACTAGCCAGCTGAGTGGAAACTTGTAGGAGCAGGGTCGATTTCCCAATTCCTGGATCACCACCAATCAGAACTAGACTTCCTGGCACCACACCCCCACCGAGCACGCGGTTAAACTCTGCCATGTCCGTTTCAGTGCGCGCGACATTGATAGAAGTCACTTGGTTGAGCTTGACGGGCTTGGTTTTTTCTCCTATCAAAGACACGCGAGCATTTTTGACTTCTGCGACTTCAATCTCCTCTACAAAAGACGACCAAGCTCCGCAATTGGGGCAACGCCCCAAGTATTTAGGAGAATGATAGTCACAGTTCTGACAGATAAAGGTTGCTTTTTTCTTCGCCATCTTTAGTTCCCCGTTGAGCCAAAACCGCCTGTGCGGGTGCCAGTCGCCTCATCACCATCTGCCAGTAAGAAGGGCGCAAACACAGCCTGCACAATCCGCTCGCCAACTTCAAGTATGACGGTCTCATTGGTGATATTGTGCATTTGGGCAAAAATATGCCCTTCATTGGCAGGGTTACCATAGTAATCGACATCAATGACCCCAACCGAGTTGATCAAGACCAGACCTTTCTTGCGCGGATTGGATGAACGGTCGTAAAGATAGAGAACCTCGCCCTCTTGCATATAAGCTTTTACCCCCGTTGGCACCAGCTTAATCTCACCCGGTGCAAGCTCGATGCGCTCTGCTACTTTCAAATCATAACCCGCTGCATGCGCTGTCTCACGCTTTGGCAACAAGCCCTCATCTGTAAATTGCGATACCAATTCAAATCCACGTCGCTTCATGTCTGTCTCCTAAAAGTCTAATTGTTATCTACCATTATACTATATATTCGTAAAAAATGATGAAAAAGGATGGAGAGATAAAAATTGTGGACACTAAAAAACATTTTCATTGCTCTTTCCATTTTCGGCTCTATTCTGTTAGTCATGTTGGTGGGATAGAAAACTTCGTTGAAACATTGATAAAACAGCACTGCTAGAGGTGCTGTTTTATCTATTCAAATACAAACTGATTGTGGTATAACTCTGCGTAGAATCCACCGAGTTTGAGCAGCTCGTGGTGACTGCCTTGCTCGATGACTTCTCCGTCTTTTAAAACGACAATCTGGTCGGCATTGAGAATCGTTTTCAAGCGATGGGCAATGACAAAACTGGTGCGGCCTGCTGCAATTGTTTCCATGGCAGACTGGATCTTGGCTTCTGTCACGGTATCCACATTGGACGTCGCTTCGTCTAGGATTAAAATTTGCGGGTCCGTCAACAGGGTACGCGCGATTGAAATCAGCTGTTTCTGTCCTGTTGAAAAGACATTGTTTTCATCGTCGACATAGGTGTCATAAGCATCTGGCAGGCTCATGATAAAGTCGTGGATATGGGTCGCCCGTGCAGCGGTTTCCACCATTTCCTGCGAAACATCTCCTGCTCCAAAGGCGATATTATCCCGGATCGTTCCTGAAAAGAGGACAGATTCCTGCAAGACAATCCCGACATTCTGACGAAGGCTATCTAGGTCAAATTCCCGAATATCGACCCCGTCAAAACGGATGCTTCCTCCGTCTACATCGTAGAAACGATTGAGCAAGTTCATAATGGTCGTTTTTCCAGACCCGGTCGGCCCGACAACGGCTGTCATCTGCCCCTTAGGTGCGGTAATACTGACCTGTTTCAAGATTGGTTTTCCAGACACATAACTGAAATCAACCTGATCAATCTCGACCTTGTCTGTCAATTGTGTAAAAGCCGGCGCGTGTTGCGGACGGATTTCCTCTGGTTCATCAAACATCTCCTGAATCCTGTGCGCACCCGTAAAGGCTAGTTGCATCTCCGCCCAGCTTGATGCGACCTGCATCAAAGGCTGGTAGTATTGTTGGGAATATTGGACGAAGGTGACCACTAAGCCCAAGGCTGCTGCTGTTGACAAGTAACGATCAGACAAGGCAATGGTAGAGCCTACAAAAATCACGATGGCTGTATTGACCAAGCTCAAACCATTCATCACCGGAAAGAGCATTCCTGAGAAAATACGCCCCTTAAAAGTGGCTTTTCGCACCTTGGCATTACGCTCCATAAAGCCTTCGATGACCTGCTCTTGCAAGCCCTGAACGATAATGGCCTTCTGTCCTGAGATGTGCTCATCCATATAAGCATTCAACTGCCCGACCTCTTTTTGTTGTAAATCCGTATATTTTCGTGACATGCGGATAATAAATATCAGAAAGAGGAAGGCAATCGGACTCGTCGCTACCACGACAAGCGCCATTTTACTGTTTTGGATAAACATCATGATGACAATTCCGATATAGAGTACCGACTGAGTTACCACCGTTGTCAAGGACATGTTAAAGGCATTTTGGATATTGTCCAAATCGGATGTAAAACGAGAAAGAATCTCCCCGTCTTGATGTTGATCAAAGAAGCGGACAGTCAAGCGCTCCAATTTGCCAAACAAGCCTTTACGCATCTGGTTGGTCGATTGGGAAATGATTCTAGTAAACAAGAGAGCGTAAGTCACCGCACTCGCTGCCATCAGAACCACCGCCACCAATAAACTCCGCAAGGTGGCAAAAAAGATCCCCGCATCGATGATGTCGCCTGCTGCCATTTTCTGCGCCAACTCTGTCAACTCTGTCACCGCTTTTCCCATATAGACAGGAGCGATGACCTGCATGCTGGTCGAAAGGAGAATCGCTAGAAAGATAATGACAAAGGATACTTTGAATTGTTTAAAATAGCTCCCCAAAAAACGTGCTGTTTTCATCTACTCGGCCTCCTTTCCTTTCTGGGTTTCAAAAATATCCCGATAGACGCTGTTGGTCGCTACCAATTCTTTATGAGTACCTTGTCCAATCAAACGTCCCTCATCCAAGACCAAAATCGTATCGGCCTTGACTACTGAAGAAATCTTCTGGGCAATGATAATGGTTGTTGTCCCCTTCAAGTCTTTATTCAAGGCTTCTTGAACCAATTTTTCCGACTTGGCATCAAGGGCTGATGTGGAATCGTCTAAAATCAAAATTTTAGGATTGGCTACGAGACCGCGGGCAATCGACATCCGCTGTTTCTGACCACCTGAGAAATTATTTCCCCGTTCTTCGACATCACTTTGGTAGCGGTCTGGCATGCGGTGGATAAACTCCATGGCCTGCGCAATCCGTGCGGCACGTTCTAATTCAGTATCATCCGCATTTTGCTTACCCTGACGAATATTAGAGGCAATGGTTCCTGAAAAGAGAATCGCCTTTTGCAAAATAATCGATACAGTCTGACGTAGAGTGGATTGACTGACCGTCTTAATGTCCACACCGCCAATTTCAATCCGCCCTTCTTGAGGATCAAACAAGCGTGGAATGAGCTGGGCTAGCGTTGATTTTCCTGCGCCCGTTGCCCCGACTACACCGACCATTTGACCTGCTTCAATCTCAAAACTAATGTCTTTCAAGGTCGGCTGCTCATCTTTTGGATAGGTGAAGGTCACATGGTCAAATCGAATCGTTCCTGTCAATTCTTGGTCTGGCACATCTTGATAAGCCAAGGCCGGCTCTGCTGTAAGGACTTCATTGATCCGACGGATAGAAATCATAGCACGACTGGCATTACTTCCCATAAAGCCAACCATGATAATCGCAAACATAATTTGAATCAGATAGGTGTTAAAAGAAGCCAGTTTATTGATCGCTTCTGGATTGTGACCCAACATGCCATATACCGAGTAAATGGCCGCATAGATGGCAAGGTAGGAAATCAAGATAAACACGGGTTCTAAAAAGGAAAAACCACGCCCGATAAAGAGGTTCAAATCCAGCAAGTCATCCGAGACTTTTTCAAATTTTTCCGCCTGATTTTTCTCTTGCACAAAGGATTTGACCACCCGTACACCGCGGAGATTTTCCTTGGCAATGGCATTAATCTTATCGACCAGTTGCTGGAAGCGCCCAAAACGAGGCACCATAATCCCCATAATTACCGCCATAGTGGCACCAATCAAGACAATCATCAACAGCACAATCCACCACAAGGAAGGCATGGTCATGATGGCAAAGACAACGCCGCCTGTAAACATCAAGGGCAAACGAAGCAAGACCTGAAAGGACATCATGAGCAAATTTTGCACCTGAGAAATGTCATTGGTCATGCGCACAACCAGATTTCCTGCATTAAATTCCTCAATATTGGCATAGGAAAAGGTCTGGATTTTTTTGAACATACTCTCTCGCAAATCTGCAGATACAGACTGGGCAATGTAGGCTGCAAGGACCGTATTGATGGCTCCTGCAAACAGACCCAGCCCCGCAATCCCCAGCAACCAGCCGCCAAGCTGATAGATGCCTGCTTGGTTGTTTTCTGCTACAGCCGCTAAGACACTTTGTAAAAAACGAGGCTGCAACAAGCTACTACTAACATATAAAATGACCATACATATGGAGCCCAAGGCATACCATTTGTATTTCATAATCGCTTTGATTAACATATCGTCTCCTTTTATAGTAGATTGTTCAAGGAATAGGACAAGGCAAGGAGCTGCAGATAGGACTGGCGTTCATCACAGCGACTGAACGATATCCTAATCTTTATTCAATTCACTATACAATGAATAATACCTCTCATGGTATCATATTTGAAGCGAGTTTTCAATCCTTTTTACATCAGTAGAAACCGAATGCCTCATGCAAATTTTTCATAAATATGATAGAATGGAGATACTGATTAGTCCCAAAGAGAGGAAGTAATATGAACAAACAAAAAATCGCCGTTCTCGGCCCAGGATCATGGGGAACAGCCCTATCACAAGTCCTTAATGATAATGGTCACGAAGTGCGAATCTGGGGAAATGTCCCTGAGCAAATCGATGAAATCAACCAATTCCACACCAACAAACGCTATTTCAAAGACATCGTCCTAGACCCTGCCATCAAGGCTTACAAGGAATTAAGCGAAGCCCTCAACGGGGTAGATGCTGTCCTCTTGGTCGTACCGACCAAGGTCATGCGTTTGGTGGCCAAGCAAGTCGCTGAAACGCTGGACCACAAGGTAGTGGTCATGCACGCTTCCAAGGGGCTAGAACCTGAAAGCCACAAGCGTCTATCCACCGTCTTAGAAGAAGAAATTCCTGTTGCACTTCGTAGCGAGGTGGTCGTCGTATCAGGGCCAAGTCATGCGGAGGAAACCATTATCCGTGACTTAACCCTCATCTCAGCGGCATCTAAAGACATGGAAACAGCCCAGTATGTCCAAACCCTCTTTAGCAACCACTACTTCCGCCTCTATACCAATAACGATGTCATCGGGGTTGAAACAGCTGGGGCGCTTAAAAATATCATCGCAGTGGGAGCAGGTGCCCTTCACGGGCTGGGCTATGGTGACAATGCCAAGGCAGCCATTATCGCTCGTGGACTGACCGAAATCACCCGCCTAGGGGTTGAAATGGGCGCTAACCCTCTTACCTATAGCGGTCTGTCTGGGGTGGGGGACCTCATTGTCACAGGAACCTCCGTCCATTCCCGAAACTGGCGAGCAGGAGATCAGCTCGGACGCGGTGAAAAGTTGGAAGATATTGAACGCAATATGGGCATGGTCATTGAGGGAATTTCAACAACTAAGGTTGCCTATGAACTAGCCCAAGAGCTGGGCGTTTATATGCCGATTACCCAAGCCATTTACAGCGTCATCTACCAAGGGGCTAGTATCGAAGAAGCCATCAAACATATCATGTCTAGTGAATTCCGTCAGGAAAATGAGTGGTCCTAAGGAGATGAATATGACAAAAAAAGTTAGAAAAGCCGTGATTCCAGCAGCTGGGTTAGGGACCCGCTTCCTGCCCGCTACGAAAGCCTTGGCAAAAGAAATGTTGCCGATTGTGGACAAACCAACCATTCAATTCATTGTAGAAGAAGCCCTTGCTTCAGGAATTGAAGACATCCTAGTGGTTACCGGAAAATCAAAGCGCTCCATTGAAGACCACTTTGACTCCAATTTTGAACTGGAATACAATCTCAAAGAAAAAGGAAAAAATGACCTTCTTAGATTGGTAGATGAAACAACAGGTATTCGCTTGCATTTCATCCGCCAAAGTCATCCACGTGGTTTGGGAGATGCCGTTTTACAGGCCAAGGCCTTTGTCGGAAACGAGCCCTTCGTTGTCATGTTAGGGGATGACTTGATGGACATTACCACTAAAACTGCAACTCCGCTCACCAAGCAATTGATGAACGACTATGAAAAGACACACGCTTCCACCATTGCGGTCATGCCTGTGCCTCACGAGGAAGTATCAGCCTATGGGGTTATTGCGCCACAGGGCGAAGGCATCAACGGTCTCTATAGCGTCGATACCTTTGTCGAAAAACCTGCGCCTGAGGACGCACCATCTGACCTCGCTATCATCGGTCGCTATCTCCTTACTCCAGAAATCTTTGATATTTTGGAAAATCAAGCACCGGGAGCAGGAAATGAAATTCAGTTGACAGATGCGATTGACACGCTCAACAAAACCCAACGCGTATTTGCCCGCGAATTTAAGGGGAACCGTTACGATGTTGGAGATAAATTTGGTTTCATGAAAACCTCGATTGACTATGCCCTACAGCATCCGCAAGTGAAAGATGATTTGAAACAATACCTCATCACACTTGGCAAAAAATTAGAAGAGCAAAAATAAAGAAAAACAGATCTGCTTTCAGACATAACCTTGTTTATCTCAATCAAAACACTCCTGTTTCTAGCTAAGGCTAGATGTTTGAACAGGAGTGTTTTTCATATGACTCATTTCCATGCAAGAAACGAGGAAGCCTGATATGATTTACTCTACATTCCAAGCAACTCCCTCATACCTCCAACCGCGGGTAGAGAGGACGTTTTTCTCGTTGGCATCTCTGGTGTAGAGGTGTTTTTTAATGCCTGAGTGGTAGAGACGATAGACTGGAGTGCTACCGCTTGATTTATAGGCTTCGCCTTCTTGATTCCAACCACGAGTCGCAAGGACGGCATATTCATTTTTATCCATGGTATAGAGGTGTACCTTTAAATCGGGTTGGTAGAGACGGTAGACTGGAGTGCCTGTCGCATTGTTTGTCGTCCATGCTTGTCCTTCTTGATTCCAGCCACGATTACCGAGGATACGAAATTCATTTTCATCAGTGGTATAGAGATGTACCTTTAAATCAGGGTGATAAAGACGATACACAGGGCTAGTTGGTGGGACAACTTCGATATCAAATACTTGTAGGTAGCCTATTGTGGGATTCAAACCAGTAGGGCCTGTCCTAAATCCAATATCATACTTTTTCATATCAGCACGAAACTGGTCTGAGAAATCATTTAAATAAACATTTAATCTCACTTTACCTGTTCCGACTGCTTTCCAATGACCCGTATCATCGATTTCTAGCGCAGTCCTAGACGATTCTGAACTCAAGCTATAATGATAGGGTTGTTGAAAATCTTTCAACGGTCCATCTTGTAATGGACGGATTTGCCCAGATTGTCCGACCACTATTTTTCCTTGGGGTACGGTGGTTTCATCCAAATAGAATTCACCCTCGCTAATATAGGTGGTTGCTGCTGCATGCTGAACAAAGGAGAAACAGACAAAACAGACGGATAATAGAGTTGTTAAATAAACGATTGTTTTTTTCATGGTAGAAATTCCCTTTCTTTATAACTGAACTCGCCCCAAACTCCGTGCGAAAAAGATAGGCAGCTGTTCTAGCGTTAGCTAGTTACAACTACGAACGCCTTTAGGAGGACGCGGGTGTTCCAACTTTAGTTGGTTACAGCTGTTGCTCTCTTTAGGGATAAACACCCCTAGAAGCTTGAGCTTCGTCGTCTTTCCTATTTTGCCGTGAACGTTACGAATTTATTCGTTTTACGGACACGGATACTTTTGAGTGCTTCAATAGTCTAGGAATAGACTGTTGAAGGTTGGAAATGAAACGAGTGTAACTCGTGTCAAACGCTCTCGTATCTTATATTACTCCACATTCCAAGCAACGCCTTCGTACTTCCAACCGCGGGTAGAGAGGACGTTTTTTTCGTTGGTGTCCATTGTATAGAGATGCACTTTTAAATCTGGCTGGTAGAGGCGATAAACAGGCTTAGTCCCAGAAGAGTACCAAGTAATCCCTTCATACTTCCAGCCTGATCTCGCCAGCACATTCTTTTCATTGCTATCTGTCGTGTAGACATGTTTTTTTATACCTGCGTGGTAGAGACGGTAGACGGGTTTTCCTTGGGTATCAGTCCGCCATGCCACTCCTTCGTCGTTCCAGCCCTGACCAGCCAGTACATTTTTTTCATTGGCATCTGTCGTATAAAGATGGTATTTCAAACCTGGGTGATACAAACGGAAGGTCGCTATGACCTTGCTGATACCTTTTGCTGAATTGCGATTGTTTTTTGCATAATCAATTAAGGCTAAAGCTTCCTGATTGATTCTTCTTGCTGAATTCCTCCCGTAGCGTTGCAAGTAATCTGCGGTATTCACACCTTCTTTCGGACTTGCAATGTTTATCGCCACAATTCGATTGTTGGCATCTAATACAGGGCCACCACTATTACCACCATAAGTATCTATTTGATAGCGAAGGAGGCGATCAGAACTCTCTAATACAGGACCAGATGCTGCATACATGTACTCTCCCTTATCACTCGGATAACCGACAACCTGCACCTTTTGATTCATTGCCACTTGATTGGTCACAGATAGAAAACCAACATCTGGGAGAGAGCGCGACAAGGTGATAACGGCGATATCATTTTCAACTTTATTTCGTGTGTATCCATACTCACCAGTGGCCAGATCATTCTTAAAACTGCTTAGGACATGATAGGTCCAGCCTGTCGCTCCACCATACGGCGCATGTCCTCCCGCATAAGCTGGGTAGACTACTACTGACTCTGCCCACTCATTCGTTTCTACATTCCTAAGGCAATGTGCAGCAGTTAATGCCTTATTGGGCGCAATCATGACTCCACTACCGCGTTTTGGTCTGCTATTTTTAAAATACATATCAATATATATGATATATGACTTGCTTATAAGGGGTCACTGTGGGATTGATCACTAGCACTCGATCATCTCGACCAAAGACCATGTCAGGGCTGACCGTATCTCCATCACTTGGCTCCTTCACAGTCCTGTCTTCATATAAGAAAGGCTGGGTAGAGGAGGACTCGGTACTTGTCTCTGTTTCAGTAGAATGGCTGATGGACGGTTCTGTAGCGCTGCTACCAAGCACCTCAGAACACGAGGAAGAAAAAGAGCTATCTGCCGAAACTGCACTGCTGGAGGAAGGGCTGTCAGACTGGTATCCGTCGCACTACTGGATACTTCTGAGCTAAGAGAGTCAGTATCTGCGATTTCAATCGATGCGCTCGGCTTACTAGCGGGTATCCCCTCTCCTGTCTCCACTGCCTGAGCAGGAATAGTGGACAACAGCAAAACGGATAACAATAGACTAGAGAGAATTCTTTTTCGATACTTCATAGAAGGCTCTCCTTTTGCCTTCTTCTTTTATTATAGCAGACTATTGTATAAATGTCTATTGTTTTTTGTAAACGCTACCAAAAACGGTTTGCTTTGCAGAACCAATAGCTTTAGTGGACACTTTAATATCATTTTTAAACTCAAAACTCCTATGACAACGGCTTTTTAGAAAAAATAGAACTTAGTCTGAGACTAAATTCTGTCGATTTCATACGGTTTTCCCGTACTAAATTTCACTTCCTGTAGACCTAGAATTTGCTCTGATAAATCAGCGAATATTTTGCTTTGACATTCAGCAAGACACACGAACCACATTAGACATTCAGAACCCGTATTTTCGTCCTTTAGTATCAACTGCTGAGAAGGAAGGCATTTTCTAATCAGCCTTCTGTAGATCGTTATAGATGAAGACTGGCAAGGCTCAAGCCGATTGCAAGTAACAGATAGAAGAGCAGTGCTAAGCGCCTTTGCCGGTTTGTAAATAAGTGCGGCTCTCTAAGAGTTGGTAAAAAAACACTTGCAACAGCGCCACCAACAACACCGCCAATATGACCTGCTAGACTAATTTCAGGATTAAACAAACCCAAGACCAGATTGATGAGAAGAAGAGCGATATAGCGCTGTCCCAAGAGTTGTAGATAGGGATTGCGACTATAATAGCGTAAAACAACCATGGCGCCAAAAAGACCGAACAAGGAGGTCGATGCCCCTGCTGCCACCGCAGTTGGTGTAAGCCATAAGATAAAGATGTTCCCCATGATACCCGCAAGGAAATAGAGAAGGAAAAAGCGCTTTGAGCCAAAGATGGCTTCCAATTGATAGCCGAAAACATAAAGGGTCATACTGTTGAAAAGAAAATGTTCCCAGCCAATATGAACAAAGATGGGCGAAATCAATCGCCACAACTGGGTCGGATCAATCTTCACGATTAGTCCATACATTCCTCCAAATTCATAGATGGTCTGTGCGGTCGTTGCCTGTCCAAAACGTAAAAACTGCATGGCTAAAAAGACCAGCGTCGTCACCAGCAACAGGGCATTGGTCACGGGATAACGTTTATCAATCAATTGTTTCATAGCATACTAGCTCTCTCACTGCTTGGTCGAACTCTTCTTCGCTAAACTCATAACGCTGAAAATCACAGATGGTGCTTACTGTCATTCCTTGATAGTCTAGTAGATATCGGTCATAAAAACCACCACCATAGCCAATCCGATACCCCGCCTCATTCCAGGCAAGCCCTGGTACATGGATGATATCAATCTCTGACGGTTCAACAACCTCATCAGACCGCGGCTCCCAAACACCAAATGAGCTGAGCTCCAAGTCGTTCGCATCATAAGGCACAAAGACCATACGTCCCTTCCCGTAGGTTTTAGGGACGACTACCTGCTTCCCATCCTGCTTGGCCTGCGCAATCAAATAAGAGGTATCCAGCTCATGTGGCATGGATAAAAAGGTCGCAATCGTCCCTGCCTCTTGATAGGCTAAAAGCCCACAAATCGCTTGACAAGCCCACTCACTCCAAGCTTCTCGCTCCTCTACCGACAAGCCTTTCAATCGCGCTAACATGCTTTTTCGAATGCGTGATTTTTCCATCTGCACTTCCCTTTCCTAACGATAAAAACCAATCCCAGAGACGAATGGTCACGGATTGGTTCAACTGCTTCATCACTCTGCTGCTTTGTGACGCAAAAATTCTGCCAAGTGCTCCACTGCAAATGGGATAGCCTCCTCTTTGGGATTTAGACGAGGATTGTGCAGAGGATAAGGCGTATCCACACCGAGCCAGAACATGACACCGGGCACCTTGCTAAGCAGATAGCCAAAATCCTCTCCAGTCATAGCAGGAGGACAGTCAACTACCTCTACCTCAGGCACCGCCTCAAAATACGTCATCAGCTCGTCTGCTAATTGGGGATTGTTTTCCACAGGCAGATACCCACCTTGGTTCAATTCAATCTCAACCTCAAGACCAAAGGAGGCAGCAATGCCCTGTGCCACTTCACGGACCCGTTTTTGAACCAAGAGGCTCATGCCTTGCGTCAAGGAGCGAATCGTCCCATGCAAGAAGGCTGTTTCGGCAATGACATTATTGGTCGTACCAGCATGCATAGAGCCAAAGGTCACGACCGCCCCCTCAATCGGATCGACATTGCGACTAACCACGGACTGCACTTGGGTCACAAAGTAACTCGCAGCTACCAAGGCGTCATTTGCTGTATGCGGAAAGGCTGCATGACCACCGCGGCCGATAAAGCGAATCTTTACCTCACATGTCCCTGCAAATAAGGTCGCTCGGTTGGTCGCAATCTGCCCCACCTTCAAATCAGGGCGCACATGTAAGCCATAAAATTCATCTGGCAACCAGTCACCAAAAGCACCTGCTTCATACATGAGCATGCCACCTGCCAGATTTTCCTCAGCTGGCTGGAACAAAAAGAGCAGATTATGGCGTGGCTGTTTGGCAATCATCTGCTCCAAAAGACCAAGAGCAATGGTCATGTGAAAGTCATGACCACAGGCATGCATACGCTCTTCATGAGTAGAAGCAAAATCAAGTCCTGTCTCTTCGACAATAGGCAGTCCATCAATATCTGTCCGCCAGCCAATCGTTTTCTTCCCTTCCGTTCCTGTCAGATAAACAAGAATCCCTGTCTCCCATGTCCGAATCTGATCAAAGGAACAATCTGTTAACAGACCCTCAAGTATCTCCATCAGAAAAGCATGGGTCTTGAACTCTTCCATTCCGAGTTCTGGAATTTGGTGCAGGGCGCGCCGTGTCGCAATTAAATCAAGCATCGCTATCTCCTAGAGTGTCCGAAGTGCATCTTCCAAGGCAGTTTTTTGCTGGGTTTGGGCATCAATTTCCTTTATCACACGCGCAGGAACTCCTGCAACCACTACATTTTCAGGAACATCCTGGGTCACAATGGCACCTGCCGCTACAACAGAGCCACTACCAATCTGCACTCCTTCAATTACCACGGCATTGGCACCGACTAGGACGTTATCTCCTACACGAACAGGCTCTGCGCTCGCAGGCTCAATCACACCAGCCAAGACAGCACCCGCACCGATGTGGCTATTTTTCCCGACTGTAGCACGTCCACCGAGGATAGCTCCCATATCAATCATGGTTCCTTCACCGATTTCCGCACCGATGTTGATGACCGCGCCCATCATGATCACAGCATTGTCGCCAATGGTTACTTGGTCACGGATAATGGCACCTGGTTCAATGCGGGCGTTTATCGAGCGTTTATCGAGCAATGGCACCGCCGAATTCCGCGCATCTTGCTCTACTACATAATCTTTGTTTTCTGTCAAGTTAGCAAGAAGCGGCGCAATATCTTTCCAATCACCGAAAAGGACATTGCCGAGTTTGACCACCGTTTCAGGAACAGCAGTTGCTAATTTTCCCTCAAAGGTAACCTTGACGGTAGTCTTTTTCTCTGCTTGGGCAATAAATTGAATAATCTCTTGGGCGTTCATTTTTGTCGCTGTCATAACATCTCCATTTCTCAAATACATAATACAATTCCTATTCTATCAAATTTTCAGAATATTTGGAAATAATCTTTGTTTTTCAAGCTGCCTTTTCTTCAAAAAAAGACTGAGAAACGGATTTCTCAACCCACTTCTTCAGTCTTCCTATACGTTAACGCTTATTTTAGCATAGACTGAGCTTGTTCTCTGGCTGTGGCCATAGCTTGTTTTAATTGGTCACGAGCTGTTTTCAAGGCTGTCGTCATGCTTTCGCGACCTTCTGCTGGAATTTGAGTGCTATCATCCCCAAGACTCGCGAATTGAGTCGCAATCGTTTCTTGCTGTTTGTCCATCATTTGGGTCAACTGCTCACGAAACGGTACAAGTGCGTTCTTGCCTGATTCTGGTAGTTGAGCAATCAATTCATCAAAATCAGCCACATAGGCGTCTGACAATGATTTAAAGGCTGTCTTCACATCACCCAAGGTTTGGATTGCATCAATCTCTTGATCTGAGAGATAAACGATGGTGGATTCTTTCAATGTTTTCGCCTCAGACGAAGAACTAGTTGATGTTGATTCTTCTACCTTAGACGATTCTGCCGTCATCGAAGATGACGAGCTGTCGCTTTCTGTAGCCTTATTCGTTGAACAAGCTGTTAAAGCTGTTACCGTCAACAGACCAACTAAAATAGGGAATAATTTCTTTTTCATGATAGTCTCCTCTTTTTTCTATCTCCATTCTGCCCTAATCTCCCCAAATTGTCAAGAGTTATACTTATTTTCTCTTCTTGAATGGAAAGAGTTTCGGGACTTGTTGGACAAGGGTGGGCAGCTCTAGCTTCTTGTTTTTGGCATGGCGGAGCTTTTCTTTGCTCTCTCGTAATCCTACCTCTGTCAAATAGTACAATTTGACAAAACTGCCCTTGGGGACAGCTGTAACCAACATATTGGGCTTGGGTTGCATGTCTAAAACGGTCTCTGTTTGCTGATACGCATGCCTTGATTGCCCCTTCACAGGTATGGCAATTGTTCTCAAGCCAAGCTCCTGCAAATGCTGCTGCGCTTCTTCAAGCGCTAGACCGATGACATTGGGTAGGGAAATGGTTACATCACTCGCTGCAATCACCTCTGGGGTCACATAGTAGAGTTTGACCAGCGTTCCTGGCTCGAGATTGCCTGATTTAGGAACCATTGCCACCACTTCGCCAGCTTGCTTGTTGGCATAGCGTTGATGGGGCTTGGCAAGAATCCGTGTGACCACAAAGCCTAACTCTTCCAGATGGTTCTGGGCTTCTGCGATATCCATGTCCACCATATTGGGCAGGCGCACAAGACGATTTTTCTTCTGGTAATTCTGCTCCAAGACCTTATCCACCAGCGGAACAACTGCATGGACAGCCTCACCAATCATCCGTGTTGTATCTGGAATCACATCAAAAATCTTTGCGACTTCCCCAATCATTTTTCCGTTGACTGGTAATTTCTTTTTCGCCATTTACTACCTCTTTTTCCTAATCTATCTCGTCAGTATCAGCGGTGGAAAAAGCCGATCTTCTTGCTTTCTGCCACTACTTCCTTATCTACATAATAGAGCTTAACCAAGCCTTTTTTCTCTACCCAACCTGGATTGTAATCGACCACTTCACCAGCGCGTTTCTTGGCGTATTTGCGCTCGGGTTTGACCAAGACCGCACTCACACGAAAGCCCATGTCCGTTAAGTGTTTCTTGGCTTCCGCTACATCCAACTCAAGGACATTTGGACTTCTTTTTTGCCGATATGGCCAATCCCATTTAAGATGGCACTTCCTACCAGCTACAACCATGATTCCAGCATCGCTGTTCTCCTCATTCTTTCTCTATTATCATTATAAGGTTTTCAAACTAAACTTTCAAGAAAGAGCAAGTAGGGTAGAACGTGCGTTTTCTTCGCGTGGTTCTATATTCAACAAACTATGAAACCAAAAAGGTCGTGACAACACTATCCCGACCTATTGATTCATCAAACCTGTTTCCGCCCAAACGTTTCGTCCCAATCTCTCTTAAAATCCGCCACTGCCTTGTCAATGGAAGGGTGGGCGAGCAATTGATCCAAGACATCGGTGCTTAGGGTGACAAAGCCTGCTCCTGCATGGACAGCATCCAACACCTGTCCGACCTGCTTGAAGCTCGCAGCTAGAAGTTGAGTAGAAGATTGAGTGCGCTCAATTTCCTGTTGAACATGGGCAATCAGTGAAGTGGCGTCCCCATTTAAGACCGAGATACGATTGACATAGGGAGCTAGGAAATCCGCGCTGCTTTCAAGGGCTAAAAGAGCCTGCATTTCTGTGTAAATCGCCGTCGCAGTCACCCCTAACTTGGCTTTTTTAAGAGTTTGTATCACCTGCAGTCCAGCCTTCGTGACAGGCACCTTGATAAAGATTTGATCATCAATACCTTCAATAAGACGGTGGGCATCGGCCAACATTCCCTCATAATCTTGAGCAACGACTTGGACATGGAGACTCCGCTCAAAACCAATCAACTGGCGGAGGCCTTTCATGTGTTCAAAAAAGTCCAGTTCCCCTTCTCTCTTGAGGATACTGGGATTGGTCGTCACACCTGACACCGGAAGATAGGTCAAATACTCTTTGATTTTTTTCCTGATTGACGGTATCTAATAGTAGTTTCATCGTTTTTTCCTTTCAAAACAACATATAAAACAAGATAGAGGCTGGCACAACGTCCAGCCTTGTTAGCATCATTTCGTTTCCTTTTAGTACTCGCTCCAATCGTCTGGAAGACTGTTGGAGGTTGGAAATAAAACGAGTGTAACCCGTGTCAACGAGCTTTTGTGTCTTAGTAATTGAATTCGGGCTAAAAGCTCGGAAAATAGATAGGATCTGTTTCGGCTTTAGCCGATTACAGCTGAGAATCCCTTTAGTGGATAGGTAGCTGTTCTCGCTTTAGCTAGTTACAGCTGTGGCTACCTTTAGGTGTAAACTAAATGACGATATCTTTTGTGGTAGTGTTTGTGAGACATACAGTAAGTGACGTTTGATGGCTAGGCCACCAATTCAATCACGCTGCCTTCTTTGAGCGCAGGGATTTCTCCAGCTTCCACATGGAGGGTACCTGGAAGAGAGCCTTCGCAAGAACCATCAAAAGCAATGGTAATGTGTCCTAGGGCTGACAAATTTTGCTCCACGACATTCCCCACTGCTGTGACGGGATAGACTGCGCCGTCAATGACCAAGCGCACCCCCGGGACGATAGACCCTGACAAATCCTTGTTACTAATCTTGTAGCAGTAATCAGCCAAATCAGCTGGTGCTTCCATCCCGAATAAAATGAGCATATTTGCTTCTTCAATCATGTTTGGAGCCTGTTCTCCGATACTTACAATCTTTGTTTCAAAAATTTTTGTCATTCGTCTATCTTCCTATTCTAATTCTATTATTTGTCGTTCACTATAGAAGTCTATCTTCTATAAAGTCAATAGCTGACGCGTATTAGCTATACAAACCAAAACTTGCCAACCAAGCTACAATCACACGTGGCACACCGTTCAAGAAACGAGAGTAGAGAACAGATGGTACCCCTACCTCAACGGTTTCTGCTTCTGCCTCTGATAAGCCAAGGGCAACCGGGATAAAGTCACAACCATTTTGCGTATTGATGGCAAAGAGCGCTGGAAGAGCCATTTGTGGAGGGATATTTCCTTTTCCGATTTCCACACCGATCAAGGTACCGATGATTTGGCTGATAACCGCACCAGGGCCTAAGAGTGGAGAGAGGAATGGAAGTGAACAGATAAATCCGATAATCACCAAGCCCCAGACATTTCCTGCGAGTGGTACCATGAGTTTTGCAAGCCAATTTCCGACACCTGACCCTTGAATAATCCCGATTAAGAGAGATACAAAGGCCATGAATGGCAAGATGGTGTTGAGCATGGTTTGAATCGCTTCACGGGCTGCTTGGTTAAAGGTTGCAACGACCTTACCAGCTCCCATACCGATACGGGCGATAAAGCTCGATTCAGCGCGCTGTTCCGTAATCTTTTTAGAGGTGTCATAGCTAGGCTTTTTGACCTCAGTTGCTTGAGGAGCTACTGCAACAGCTTCTGAACCGTCTGCTAGGCTAATCTGATCCACACCGACATTTGATACGTAGATGTCTTCGGTGATGTATTGGGCCAAAGGACCACTTTTTCCTGTTGGCACCACGTTGATGGTTGGAATGCCTTTCTTTGGATAAATGCCACAGCGAAGCGTTCCACCACAGTCAACAATCGCAAGGGCAATTTCTTCATCTGGAATCGATGTTTTAAAACCATTGACTGGCTCCATACCTGTCAATTCTGCAATCTTGTCCACAATGGCTGGCTTTTCACCGCCACCTGTAATATAGATAAATTTGTGCTTTTCTTCTGTCGGGGTAATCACCAAGGGACCACCATAACCGCCACTACCTTTTACAACTTTAATGCTCTTGTATGTCATTGTCTCATCCTCTTTTCTTAGTCAAATGTCTTTTTAAGGGTAATTCCTTGTTGTTTTGCAACATAGGCAGTTGTAAAGTCTGTCACCCAACCACCGATAAAGTTCATCACCAAACCAACCAATAGATAGCGGATGGCTAATTCTGTCTGGTTGAGACCAAGCGTTTGGATACCTGTTGCAATACCGAGATAGACAAACAATTCACCCGGATTGATATGAGGGAAGACCCCATTTGAGGTATGGCAGAATTGCATTTGCGCTGCGACAAAACCTGGTTTGTAGTATTCAGGCAAAAAGCGTCCCATGCTGATGGCCATTGGATTTCCAAGCATAAAAGCGGAAATAAATGGCAAAATCATGTAGCGAGTGACTGGATTTTTCGCAGAAACCTGTGCCAAGCGATGGACTTTTTCTTCCCCAAGAAGCGCAATCACCGTATTCATGGCTACCAAGAGCATGAGTACCACAGGGACAATTCCTGTCATCCAGCTAATGAAGGTCTCACCACCCAATTGGAAGAGTTTGATAAACCCTTCAGCAAATTTTACAACATATTCCATAATAAACTCCTCTGTTTATTGATTATTATTTTTTAAATTGAAATTTGATTCGTGCCGAAAGCATTTTTAAGCGAGTGCCGAGGTCCATGACAGGGGCGAATTTTGGGACATCCCGATAATCACCCGCTTCAGACCGGACAAATACTTCCCGCGTATCTTCAATCGCGATTTGTAATAGTTTATTTTCTTTTCGCACAAGAGGGTTGTGGCGATCCAGATAATGAATATCTTGCCCCACATAGTCTGGCATCTCCTTAAAACGAGCTGCAACCGTTACGCCTTGCATTCTACGAGCGGCAAGGACCTGCCCTTTTTGATCCACCGCCATCATGACAATGGTGCCTGCCTTGATACGACCGCTCCTACGACCGATGGCCACCCGTCCTTTTTTTCTCAGTTCTGAATAGGTCTGATTGAAGTGCTTGATTTGGCGCAAGCCAAAGATGATTTGGAAGATGTAAGCCGCAATCACAACCGCCCCTAAGATATACACACTATCCATTGTTATTCCTTTCTTACTTGCTCAAACGAATGGTGTCAGACGAATGAGACAATCCTAGCCGTTCCTTGATATGGGTTTCGCTACTCATGCGGAAGGTATTGTCAAAGATTTTAAAGAGTAAATCCTGATTAAAATCATCCAACTCCATCGGCACAAATAGAAGAATGAAATCCCGAATGGTCTGACCAGATCTGGTTTTTACTGAAAATGGAAAATCCGCTGCTACGATCACAATCAATTGATTCAGACTGGCGTCTGTCAGATGCGGAAAGGCATAGCCGTCTTCTGAAATGGCTGGATTTTTGGCCTCCTTGACCTTCAATTTCTCAACTGCTTCGCTTGAGATAAGGCCTTGAGTTTCCATCACTTTCAGTAAGGCCTCAATATTTTCCTCGTAGGTCGCTTGCTCATCAAAGGCAAGATCGATGACACGACTATACATCTCAAGCTTCCGCCCCAAAACCGTCCGCTCCAAGGCTTCCCGCTCGGCTTGATTCTCCTTGGTCACAAGCGAAAGAGACAGGAAAGGCTGAAAGAGCGTTTGGCTGTACATCAGATTATCCGTGAAAATTAGGTCATAGTGCTTGTTTAATTCTTCGTAGGGAAGATGATTGACAAAGTCGAGAAAATCAAGCTGCACCGCCTCCCCAAAAATCTGACGAATCTGCGTTTCAACCAGATAATTGAACGATTGTCCCGACTGCGTAATGACCGCAACCCGACCGATTAAGGGCTTGCTTTTTCGTGCCATGAGCAATTCCATCCAAGCTGCTAAGAGGACCACCTCTTTTTCGGAAACAGCCACTCCTGTTAGCTCCACCACACGGTCGACAAAGAATTGAGACACGATTTTTGAAAATGAGCTTTGAATCAACTGTTCCCGCAGGCTGACTTCTTCAAATCGCCATTTCATGACACTACGATTGAGCATGTAGACCAAATGTCGCTGCAAGACTTGACCGCTTTCACGAATATCCAGAGTGATGCCAAATTCTTGAACCGTCTGACGCAGAATGGTTTCTGCCATCTCCAGAATTTCGATTCGCGCAATTTCTGCTGGAATCAACCCCAACTGCATGGGAAAGGTCAAAAATATCTGCTCTGCCTTGGTCAATGGCCGCTCCATAAAGTACAATAAAATATCGTAGAAAATAGCTGGCAAATCAAGGGATTGCTGGCTGGTAAACCAAGTAAAATCCGCTTCGTCCAAGGGATGATGACGGCGTAACACCGTCAAAAGCAAGGTCGCATGAAAGGTTCGCTCGACATCAATGGGAAAACGATGATGCTGCACAAAGTCTGTATAGGTTTCCATGAGGTCTTTGGGAAGCTCTAGCTTAGTTTCCAAATAATCCATGACCTCGTAGAGGTAGAGCAAGCGCTTTGCCAGCTCCGACCCCACCAGCTGGATGCCAACACCCGTCTTAGACACCAATTTCAACTGATAGGCTTCCAAGACCATTTTCATTCGATTGATGTCACGGCTTAGACTGCGCCGACTGATACCGACTTCGTCTGCTATCGTATCTGCCGATACATAGCCATCTGCCTCTAAGAGAATCCGAAAGAAGATTGCCTGGCGTTTATGGAAAGAATTCAAATCTGTAGAAAGGAGCAAGTCCTCTGTGACCAAGACCTTAAAGGCCTCTTCATCATGAATCCTAAGCGATAGCTTGCCCCCTACTTCTTGTATCGAAAAGATATGATCATAGCTATATAATAAGGCTTCGATGAGTAATTTAAGGGTACGTCTAGAACATTGAAGCCGATCACTCAACACCTCATAGCTGACACTTGCATGAGATGATAATTGATATAATAATGCCTTTTTGTTTAATTCTAGACTCATAATCCCTCTTTATCCTCTTGTTTTTCCGCCTGCTACGTTTGTGGTGACACCCGTGATATAGCTTGCTCGATCAGACAAGTAATAGCATACCAAGTCCGCCACTTCGCTCAAGCGACCACTGCGTCCCAATGGAATGGTACTGGTGTTGCTGTAACCTGCGCGTAATTCCTCAACCGTTTTTCCACGTGTATAGGCAAGAGCTTCTTCATAAGAAAGAGTACGCAGTCCCGTTGCTTCCATGATTCCTGGAGCAATGCCCACCACACGGATACCATGTTTGGCCAATTCTTTTGCCCATGAACGAGTGAGAGAATAGACCGCACCCTTTGTCGCAGCATAGATACTTTGTCCTTCACTACCTTCTAAACCTGCTTCTGAAGCCATGTTGATGATGACACCTGCTTTTTTCGCCGCAAGGATACGAGCCACTTCTTGCGATACAAAGAACAAGCCCTTGAAGTTGATATTGACCATCTTGTCAAACTTTTCTTCATTGAGCTCATACTGTCCAGCTTCTTCAACCACATCGACCAACAAGCTCGGAATATTGATTCCTGCATTATTGACCAAACCATCTACGGTACTAAAATGTGCGACTACCTTAGCAACCGCTTCTTTGACCGCTTGATGACTGGTCACGTTAGTTTCCACAAATAGCAAATTCTCATGGCTCACATCTGAGTCACGAATATCGAAGTTTGCGACCTTAGCCCCTTGTTCCAACAAGCCTTTGACGATCGCAAGCCCAATCCCTGAGCTTCCGCCTGTCACTATGTACACCTTGTCACGAATCGTTAACCAATCCGACATTTTTTCAACCTCCGTTATCTTTTATTCCCTTTGAAAATCCCTATCAGCCTTCGTTTATCTGTCTGATATTGATTTTCTTTGAGTATTGACTACACACTTATTATAAAACGGAAGCGCTTTAAACTTAAGGACACGATTTTTTGAACCGCTTGCAAGATGTGTCCATAAGTTCAACCTGTCGGTCTGTTTTGAAATTATTTTCTTTTATTTTATCATGTCATGAAAGTTTTTTGACCCCTTGCGATCAAAAAAAGTCTGGGTCCTCTAAACTCGCCCTCACATTTTCTAGCTCGTGAAAAAGAGGTCCACTGGACCTCTTTTTTCATCTTATTTTGAATCGTATCTCTTACAATTCTTTGACTGTCTTCACGACATTTTCAACGGTAAAGCCATATTCTTCAATGACTTTCGCTGCTGGTGCTGACGCTCCAAAGGTATCAATACCAAGCACTGCACCGTCTAGGCCGACATATTTGTACCAGCTTTGAGTCGCCCCCATTTCAATGGCTACACGACGGCGAATAGCATTTGGCAAGATTTCTTCCTTGTAGGCTGCATCTTGCGCATCAAAGAGTTCTGTTGACGGCACGCTGACCACACGAACCTTAATGCCTTCTGCTGCAAGCTGTTTAGCAGCTGTGACTGCCAAGTTCACTTCTGAACCGGAGGCTAGAAGAATGGTATCAAAGCCTGCTTCTTCATAGACCACATACGCCCCTTTTGCGACCTTATCAAAATCTGTCCCTTCTTCTACCGTTAAGTTTTGACGCGTAAGGACAAGAGCAGACGGTGTTGACGGGCTTGTCAATGACAAGTACCAAGCTGCTTGTGTTTCACGCGCATCTGCTGGACGGAAAACGGTCAAGTTTGGCATGGCACGGAGGCCTGCTAGATGTTCAATCGGCTCATGAGTTGGACCGTCCTCTCCAACGGCAATCGAATCATGAGTAAAGACATAGGTCACTGGAAGCCCTTGAAGAGCAGACAAGCGAATCGCTGCTTTCAGGTAGTCTGAAAAGACGAAGAACGTTCCACCATATACACGAAGTCCACCGTGGGCTGCCATACCATTCAAGACCGTTCCCATAGCAAACTCACGCACACCAAATTGGATATTGCGGTTGAGGCGGTGACGATCGTCCTGCAAACCGTCCTCTTTGATATAGGTCATGTTTGAATGCGCCAAGTCAGCAGATCCACCCAAGAAAGTTGGAAGGACTTGCGCTGCCGCGTTAATAGCATCTTGACTGGAGTTACGAGTCGCTTGAGAGAAGCCTGCTTCATGAAGTGGGAAGTCGCTTGGTTTCAACTCCACTGGATCACGACCTTCTAAAATGGCAGTGACTTCTGCTGCCAATTCTGGATAAGCAGTCTTGTAATCTGCAACCATTTTTTCCCAAGCAGCATAAGCAACCTGACCACGGTCAGCGACTTTTTCCTTGAAATCGGCATAGACTTCAGCTGGAACCTCAAATGGGGCATAATTCCAATCCAAGGCCTTGCGCGTCGCTGCTGTTTCTTCTGCTCCAAGTGGCGCACCATGGACTGCATTGGTTCCTTGTTTATTAGGAGCTCCATGTCCGATAATGGTTTTCACTTCAATAAGAGCTGGCTTGCCTGCTGCTTTTGCCTTTTCAATGGCTTGGTTAATAGCTACTACATCTGTTCCGTCTGCTACGAAATCTGTATGCCAACCATAAGCCTCATAACGAGCGCGCACATCTTCTGTGAAGGAATCTTTAGTCTCTCCGTCTAAGTTAATATCATTTGAATCATAGAGAACGATGAGCTTGTCTAATTGTTGCAAACCAGCGTAAGAAGCCGCCTCAGCAGACACTCCCTCCATTAAGTCCCCGTCACCACAAATGACATAGGTATAATGGTCAAAGATGTTATAATCGTCCTTATTATACTTTGCTGCAAGGAAACGTTCCGCCTGCGCAAAGCCTGTCGCAGTCGCAATTCCTTGACCAAGAGGTCCAGTCGTAATGTCAACCCCAGCAGTGTGACCATATTCCGGGTGACCAGGTGTTTTAGAGCCCCATTGACGGAAGTTTTTAATTTCTTCCATGCTGACTTCTTCAAAACCTGAAAGATGAAGAAGGGCATAAAGCAACATCGAACCATGTCCTGCTGACAAGACAAAGCGGTCACGATTGATCCAGTTTGGTACTTGTGGATTGATACGCATTTGGTTGGTAAAGAGACTGTACGCCATAGGCGCTGCCCCCATTACCACCCCTGGGTGACCTGATTTCGATTGTTCAATGGCGTCAATACCAAGGAAACGAATCGCGTTGACTGATAAGTGTGACATAACTTCCTCCTCTTAAAAAAATTATTCTAGTTCTATTATAGCATAAAGCGTTTTCTTTGTTACATATACGTTCAATATTTGGACCAATTTTCAAATAAGAAGGGCGGAGAGCAAACGTTGTCCCCCGCCTATCCATGAAAAGCCTAACTTACAGTTCAATCCTCTATTCAAGATAGTTCTTGCGCTCTGCGTCACTGCTTTTTCACATAACCCCTAGTCCAACTTTGCTCTTTACGTACTTGTGTCTTGTGTCAATCCGAATTGTGTTCGAGCTAAAATTCACTATGAAAAAGATAGGCAGCTGTTCTAACTTTAGTTAGTTACAGCTGAGAATCCCTTTAGGGATAGATTGCTTTGTGTTCGTTGAACACGGCAGCAATCTCCTATTTTCATTAGGACTTTTTTCACGCTCTCACTACTTAAACGAACGCGGGCTACACCTCACTGACAATTAAACTAATCCAGTGGATTAGTTTAACCCGAGCTGAGAAATCGGAAAGCGAGGATAAAGCTCATTTGGTTGCAAGACAACCTGCTTCGCTTGCCTATTTTGTCTAGGAGTTGTTTTACGCCCTTGTATCTTAGTTAAAACTCCCCAGGGTTTGATTCAATCATGACTTTGAATTCTTTTCCACCCATAACTGCTTCAAACGCTTGTCTCCATTCCTCTAACGGGAACTTCTGAGTAATCATTTTATCAATATTGATGGCACCTTTGTTTAAAAGGTGGATCGCAATTGGCCAGTCAAATGGATTTTGTGAACGGCACCCTACGTATTCAATCTCACGTTGAATAATAGATTCTGTATCTAATTCAATGTACTTCTTCGCAAAAAGTCCTACTTGAACAAAACGACCACGTTTTTTGATGAGTGGCAATACCTGATTGACTGCCGGTGCAGCTCCTGAGGCATCGTAAGCTTTATCAACGCCATAACCGTCTGTATAGTGATGCACAATCGCCGCTAGATCTTCTTTTTGTGTATCTACGACTACGTCTGCTCCCAATTCTTTCGCAAACGCTAGGCGCTCTGCATCCTGAGTAATACCAGTCATGATGACAAAAGCACCAATGTCTTTGGCAATTTGTAATAAAAACAAGCCGATTGGACCAGGTCCCATAATGATGATTGTATCGTGCAAGCTGAGTTGGCTCTTTTGATACATGGCATGCACACAACAAGCAAGAGGTTCGGTCATCGCCGCTCCTTCATAACTGAGCGAATCTGGCAAAATGTGGACGCTTTCTTCACGAGTCAAGACATACGTGGCCATGGAACCATTCTGCTGGGTTCCAATCCCCTTACGCTTCATCGCCAAATTATACAATTTATCATGTGTATAAATATCTGTACTTGTTTCAAAGGTTGTCTCACTAGTGACACGATCGCCTACCTTAACCTTGGTTACTTGATCGCCTACCGCTACAACCTGACCGGAAAATTCATGTCCAAGAACGACAGGCGTCGCAGGATTATTGTACTCTCCTTTAAATGTATGGATATCTGAACCACAGATTCCTGTAAAAGCTACTTTGATGAGCACCTTATCTCCTTCTGCCTTTGGAACATCTAATTCTAAGAAATCCATCTTATCATAGCCGGGTTCTGTTTTAAAGACCCCTTTCATTTTAGCTGGAATGGTCATGTTCGCCTCCTTATTTATCCTCTCCAGGGAAAATCATCACTTTATTATAGGATTCTTCCCGATTCACTGTTAGGTTGAACGCTTTCTGAATCTCGTCCAGTTTAAATCGATGGGAAATCATCTCTTTCAGATTCATTTTACCTGCCTCAATAAACTCAACTGAGTGTGTCCACTCTTTACCAGGGAAGGGCGCAGAGTAAGAATTCCAGAAACCTTTTACTGTATATTCTCTTCTAAAGATATTTTCAAAGGCACGCTGACGCAATACGACATCCGTATAAGCGATCCCTTGGTAGCCAATCTGTCCACCTTTTCTGGTAATTAAGAGACACTGCTCTTCGGTTATCTTTGAGCCGGCACATTCTAAGGCAATGTCAACACCTAGGCCATTGGTCAATGTGGCAACCGCCTCCTCTAAGGATTCTTCTAAAGGATTAATCGTATCCGTCACACCATATTTTTTAGCTTCTTCTAATTTGTTCGGGTCAATATCGATACCAATAATCCGTTTAACCCCTGCTAGGCGAAGCCATTGAACACTTAAAATACCAATCGTACCTAATCCAAATACTGCTACTTGATCACCGACCTGTGGATCCAATCCCATGACCCCATGGGCTGCTACCGCAAGTGGTTCAATCATAGCAGCTTCTTCGTAAGAGATTTTTTCTCCAATATTCAAGACATTGGTCTCTGGTACTACCACGTATTCCTCAAAACCACCATAGTAGTGAGAACCAATCATTCGATAATCTTCACACAGTTGATATTTGCCCTCACGGCAATAGATACATTTATTGCAAGGTAAAAAAGGTACAATCGCTACACGATCTCCAACAGATACTTGCTCTACTTCGTCACCTACTGCTTCTACTTGGCCCGAGAATTCATGTCCCATGACCATGGGTAAGTCATACTTCCACTCGCTTTGCATTTTGTGAATATCAGAGCCGCAGATTCCTGCGGCTTTGACTTTTACTAAAACTTCATGTGAATGTGGAGTCGGCTTATCCATTTCATGGATTTCAAAATGGTTTAATTCTGTCAGCAATGCTGCTCTCATCGTTTTCCGCCTTTCCCTTTTATCACAATACTCACAGTCGCATCATTATCCTATTGACTAGATTACAAAGCTCCTGAGAATAATTGCGCAAATTTCAAGATAAGCCAGTTAAGGACGTTCCCACCCATATCAAGACTTGATACAAGAGTCGCCCCTGCTGGGAATTCATATACACCACGCATCATTTCTGTATGTTCTGGCGCAAAGTTTGTTGCCATATAGAGTGCAAAGGTAATAACGATAGCACCTGTAATCACAGATTGAATAATATTTCCTTTGCGGTTCGCTACGATGAGAGAGACATAGAAAGGAATGGTTGCCAAGTCACCAAATGGAAGAACCTTGTTTCCTGGCAAGATAATCGCAATCAACAAAGTGATTGGTACAAGCAACAAACCTGTTGCAAGGTTAGCAGGGTGACCAGTTGTAAGGGCAGCATCCATACCAAGGTAGATTGTACGGTCGCTGTTCCCGTTCCGTTTTTGCAAGAAGTCACGAGCTGCTTCTGAGATGGGAATCAACCCTTCCATCAAGATTTTAACCATACGAGGCATCAAGAACATAACTGCTCCCATGTTGATTCCCATTGTGATGATACCGCCGACATCATATCCACCAAGAGCTGCAATAGCTGCACCGATAATGATCCCCATCATCATTGGCTCACCAAAGATACCAAATTTTTCTTGGATCGTATCTGCACTAACATCAAGTTTATTTAGACCTGGGATTTTACCAACAAGGATTCCTACAGGAATACCAAGCAAACCAAAGGCATCCGTAGAACCAGTTGGAAGGCTGACACCTTCTAATCCATAGAATTTTTCAACCATTGGAGCTGTCCAGTCTGCAATCAGCAAGCAGGCAATTTCATAAAGGACACCACACAAGATTGAGAACCACCAGTTACCACCTGTTACGATGTAACCGGTTGCAGCCGCGGCGATAAAATGCCAGTAGTTCCACAAGTCAATATCGAGCGTCTTAGTGGTCTTCGTGAACAACATGATCAAGTTCACAACCACACAGATAGGAATCATGATGGCAGAAACTGGAGCTGCCCATGCTGCTGCCGCTGCTGAAGGCCAACCAGTATCAATAATATTCAATGATACCCCAAAGTTTTCAACCATTGCTTGTGCCGCAGGGCCCAAGTTGCTAGACAGAACACCGATAACAAGGTTAATCCCAATGAAACCAATCCCTACTGTCAAACCTGACTTCAATGATTTTCCAAACGGTAGTCTGAAAATCAACCCTACAATCGTCAACATGATTGGAAGCATAACAGATGCTCCTAATCCAAGAATATACTGAACAACGTCGTTAATAGCACTCATTGTCTCATCTCCTTTTATTTTGTTATTTTTATCCTAAAATTGAACGTGCAGCTTCTAAGACTTGTTCGTCTACTTTATCTGCATTAATACCTGTTAAGTATCCCATCGCTTTGATTGCTGGAATACTAAATTCACCTAGTAGAAGAGTTGTTGTGATCAACATGTCTGCATCTGCTTCTCTTGCTTTTGCTTCTGCGATCTTGATTTGAATAATATCGACATCAATGTTGTTCGATTTAAACAAATCTTCTACACGTTTCATTACCACTGTTGATGTAGCGATTCCTGCACCACATGCAACCAATACTTTAAGTTTAGCCATAAGCTGTTCTCCTTTATATGTTATAAATTATTATTTTTTACGATAGTCAGTAGCTGCTCTGTTGTTTCAGCAGCTAAGAGTTGAGCTAATACATCTGGATTTTGCAACAAGCCCATCAACGATTGAAGCATCTCTAACTGAGCATGAGGCTGGTTCAAGCCAAGCACAAATACGATATTGACTGCAACTGTTTGACTCAAGTCCTCCATACTCTTGAACTCAACTGGCTCTGTGTTGGTGATGACTGCCACAAATTCCTTATGGACACATTCAGCATCCGTATGGGGAATCGCCACTCCAAAATTCTCCAATTGAATCCCCGTTGGAAACGTCTCTTCTCGCCGTTGTACACGCTCTAAGAAATCTTCTCGTACATACCCTTTTTCAAAAGCAACCGTTGAGACTTCTGTGAACAATTCCTTGTTAGAAGAATAGTGTTTTTGTGTAAAAATCAACGACTCATTCAGATAATCAGATAACTTAATAGCTTCCGTCATTGTTTCAATCTCCTTTTTATATTTCTTACAGACAATCGATGAAATCAGCTTGATTTTCGATGGCATGCAAGGTATCAATGTAGTCTGTACTATCAATTTTTGAGTATAAACTGATCAGTGCTTTCTTATATAGTCCCTCATCTTTTTCTGCAATCGCTATCAGCACCACAACCTTCACCATATTTTGCCCCCATAAGATGGGTTTATCGAGGGTCATGATAACCAGTTGGGACTCTGCTACAAAAGCAGGATCAGCATGAGGTAAGGCAATTCCCGTATACACGCTGGTACTTCCCAGCTTTTCTCTCGCTAGGACTGATTCTAGGAAACGCTTGTTACGCTGATTTCGTAGCGATGTTTTTCCAACCATTTTCCGAATGCAGTCTTCCACAGATTGACAGGACTGATGAAGTAAAATATTGGTCTGTACCAAATCCCGAATCACTGACTTTGAGAAACTCTTGTTGTCGTGAATGGCAGACAACATGTTGCGGTTCCCCTTAGTCAAACTCGAGTAGGCGTGTTGGATAATCTCTAATTCCTCATCTGTCACAATTGGACTCACTTGAATATAGTCAATCGAAAATGGCTCTAAGTGGATGGAACTAATAATCAAATCCGCTTGCTGGAGCTTTTCTTCTGTCAATTCCCTCATATCCATGTTGATCAAATGATCAAAATTAGAGATTGTACGACGTAAGGAACTCATAATTAATTCAGAAGTCGCTAGACCATGCGGACAAATCACATAGATGGTCAACGGCGTCGTCATCTTCTCCACCGAAATCTCAAAATAGATGGTAAGAAAGGCAATTTCTGCATCAAAGAACTCAACAGCATACTTTTCTGATAGAGATTTCGATGCGAGCCAGACAATATAATAGAGAGCACTGTATCTCGTCTTTATATTTTCTGTAATCTGATTTTTGATGTTAATGCCACTCTTCAGACGATAAATCATCGGTTGTGTATGATTGACCAACATTTGAAACAGGTGCTCATCCGAGCGAAAATCAACACCAGATAGTTCAGATACTCTGGCAATAAACTGCTCAACCATCTTTTTAAGATCCGATTGCTGAACCATTTCCGTTTCATAGCCCACGGATAAAAGCGTGTAGCAAATGTTTCGAATCTCTGCATCTGTAATCAGATTCATGGCAATACCCGTTGACTGACTGAGTAATTCTCCTGCGATGATGTAGACTTCATATTGTTGAAGGTTTTCAACACCCACGCTCACATTCGACTCTACCATCGCATGTCCCTGAAGATACCGCTTGACACTAATCAGTAAATCTAAGACTAGATACACTCGATATTGTTCAGATGTTCTAAAATGATAGAAATTAGAAGATTTTTTGACACTTTCTACCACATTCCTAATCAGCTTAGAGGGGAAAAAGTGCGCAAGGCCTTCCTCATACTGCAAGCTACTCAAATCAAAATGTTGAATGATAAAATCTCGGAAAAATTTTCTAATATCCTCTTCTTGTCCAACCAGAGACACTCGACCACTCTTCTTCATCAGTGAGACCTGATAAGCCTTTAAATACTGTTCCAGTCGTTCTAAATCTCGGCGAATAGAGGCTTCGCTGATGAAATGACCTACAGACCAGTCCAGCACATCAATCGTGCCACTGCCTAGAATGAGTTCTTTTAATAAGTCGCATTCTCTATGAAATTGAGAATCTTCATCCATGCCATCATGATTACTTTGTTCCACAAACTCCAAGATTTTTCTCTTGTCATTTTGTCCAACCTGTAATCGAATACCACGGCGTGGTGTTTTTTCGATCGTAACACCAAAAGATGACAGTTCCTCGTTAATAATCTGTAAGTCTGCATAAGCTGTTTTGGTTGAAACGGCGTATTTAGATGATAAGTCCTGCGCTGTTACATAATCGTTCGCAGCCATGAGATCTCTCAGAATATTAGTTTGTCTAGGATTCAAGTCGAACCTCCCCCTGTTACATGTATCATTATAATGTAAGCGTTTTTAGTATCAAAGTCAACTTACTTCCACATTAATCTGGAAGTAATGATATTATATCGGTTGTTTTCAAAAACAAAAAATCTCAGACCTTGATATTTCAAATCTTTCCTTTCTTTTCCTTTTGTTTTCAAAAATGTTTTCAGGCTTTGACAGGGCTTTCATAAGATGATATAGTTATCATGTGAAATAAAATACAATAATAGATAAAGGAGACTGAATCATGACACATTTATTTGATTCACCAGAATATCTTGCTAAAGTGGACGCTTGGTGGCGCGCTGCTAACTATATTTCAGCCGCTCAAATGTACTTAAAAGACAATCCTTTGCTCAAACGCGAAGTAGTCGAAAACGATTTGAAAGCTCACCCAATCGGACACTGGGGAACTGTTCCGGGGCAAAACTTCATTTATGCCCACCTCAATCGTGCAATCAATAAATACAACTTGAACATGTTCTACATTGAAGGTCCCGGTCATGGTGGACAAGTCATGGTGGCAAATTCCTACCTTGATGGAAGTTATACAGAACTCAACCCTGATATTCCACAAACGGAAGAAGGCTTCCAAAAACTATGTAAGATTTTCTCATTCCCTGGAGGAATTGCCTCTCATGCGGCTCCTGAAACACCCGGTTCTATTCATGAAGGTGGAGAACTCGGCTATGCTCTCTCTCACGCTGCAGGATCTGTCTTAGACAATCCAAACATTATCGCAGCAACTGTCATCGGAGACGGGGAGGCAGAAACAGGGCCATTGATGGCTGGATGGTTTGCAAATACCTTTATTAACCCCGTCAACGATGGTGCCGTTTTACCGATCCTTTATCTCAACGGTGGAAAAATCCACAATCCTACTATTTTAGAGCGAAAAACAGATGAAGAATTGGCTCACTTCTTCAAAGGATTGGGTTGGAGCCCAATCTTTGTCGATGTGACAAGTTCAAACTTTGAAGCAGCCCATCAAGCAATGGCTAACACCATTGATAGCGCCGTTGAAATGATTCAAGCTCTGCAAGCAGAAGCACGCAAAGGAGCTGCTGAAAAAGCAACGATGCCTGCTTGGCCAGTGATTATTGCCCGTATTCCAAAAGGATGGACCGGTCCAAAAGCCTGGGAAGGTACTCCAATTGAGGGTGGATTCCGTGCTCACCAAGTACCAATTCCTGTTGATGCACACCATATGGAACATATCGATGCCCTCCTTGACTGGTTGCATAGCTATCGTCCTGAAGAATTGTTCGACGAAAACGGAACATTACTCCCAGAAATTGCTGAAATCTCACCTAAAGGTGAGCGCCGCATGTCAATGAATCCAATCACCAACGCTGGTGTTATCAAACCGATGAATACTGCTGACTGGAAAAAACATGCCTTTGATATTGAAACACCGGGTAGCATCCTTGCGCAAGACATGATTGAATTTGGGAAATATGTTGCTGATTTAGTGGAAGCAAATCCTGATAATTTCCGCGTTTTTGGACCAGACGAAACAAAATCAAACCGTCTCAATGCTGTCTTTACTAAAACCAATCGCCAATGGCTTGGTCGTCGCAAAGAAAGCTATGATGAGTGGCTCAGCCCAGTTGGTCGTGTCATCGACTCTCAATTATCAGAGCACCAAGCTGAAGGACTGTTGGAAGGATATGTATTGACAGGTCGCCACGGGTTCTTTGCTTCTTATGAATCATTCCTCCGTGTCGTAGATACCATGATTACGCAACATTTCAAATGGTTACGAAAATCCAAGACACACACAACCTGGCGTAAAAATTACCCTGCACTCAACTTGATTGCGACATCAACTGTATTCCAACAAGACCACAATGGCTACACCCACCAAGATCCAGGGATTCTCACTCACTTATCTGAAAAAACACCAGAATATATCCGCGAATATCTCCCAGCTGACACCAACAGCCTCTTGGCTGTCATGGACAAGGCCTTCAAAGATGAAGATGTCATCAACTTAGTGGTTACCTCAAAACATCCTCGCCCTCAATTCTACTCAGTAGCAGAGGCAGAAGAATTGATTGAAAAAGGGTATAAGGTCATCGACTGGGCATCAACAGTATCCGCAGAGGAAGAGCCTGATGTGGTATTTGCTGCTGCAGGAACAGAGCCAAACTTAGAAGCTCTCGCTGCTATTTCCATTCTCCACAAAGCATTCCCTGACTTGAAGATTCGCTTCGTCAACGTTGTGGACATCTTGAAACTTCGCCATCCAGAGCTCGATCCACGTGGTCTTTCTGATGAAGAATTCGATGCAGTCTTTACAACAGACAAACCTATCATCTTCGCCTTCCATGCTTACGAAGGAATGATCCGTGACATCTTCTTCAGACGTCACAACCACAATCTTCATGTTCATGGCTACCGCGAAAATGGTGACATCACAACTCCATTTGATATGCGTGTCATGTCTGAACTAGATCGATTCCACTTAGCACAAGACGCCGCTCTTGCTGCACTTGGACAAGAAGCACAAGCATTTGCAGAGAAAATGGATCAAACCGTTGCCTACCACAAGGAATACATCCGTGAACACGGTGACGATATTCCTGAAGTACAAAACTGGAAGTGGGAACCACTCAACCGCTAGGACTCTCACCGTTTGCAACGAACAACCTACCCAATAAGAAAAAAGGCTGGGCAAAAACTACCATTTTATACCCAACAAACATCAAAAGTAGCCCAGCTCAAGAGGTATGTTCTACCTTTTGCGCTGGGAAATAGAGCTAGCAACGCTAGCCCCCTTGAATACTGGCGGTCACCAAGCTGAGTTGACACGGTATTCGTTTGATTTTTGAAGAGCATTAGCCTTCCAATTATCATTTGAATAATAAAAATAGCTTAGAATCAACGTTTCTGATAACGCAATTCTAAGCTATTTTCTACTTTTAAGACTTTTACTCAGCCTCTTTTTTCCGTCTTATTCTTCAAGTTTAAAAAGAGAGACCGTCAACCAGCACCATGCTCCTTAAAAAGCAAACTCTGACCTCCTTCATTCCCCTTGCTGAACAGTCATTTATTAGGAGAGGACTAAGGCTCGGACTATCCTACAATTAGCAATTGTAAGGAACCGAGTGGTTCCTTCTGATAGCCCTTTACACCCTTACAATAAGCCGAAACAGACATGGCAAGCGTTGCACCTCTTACGCTATCAGTATACCAAATATCCAGACAAGTTGAGCCTGTCTGGATAAATCGTTATTTAGGCAATTTTTGATAGGCATTAGACTGTTGAATAGAAATCGAACTTCCACCAGTTAGTTTACTAGAAAGATTTCTGCTTTCAAAATACTAAACTTCGCCTTTTGAATAGGATGAGTGAGCAATCATTTCATCATAACGTCCTGCAAAGTCTCGCTCTGCTTCATTTTCAAATCCTCTAAAGACAACTGTTTCTACATTCTCCCTGTTGAAAAAGAAAACGTGTTCTGGTGTTACCATGCCTTGCGGGATAATCACAGCTCCATAATCATAATAGACTTCTCTGTCTTGTTCAAGAACAACGCTAGCGCGAGCTATCACCATCAACTCTGTTCCATCTCCATTGTTTAAAGAACCACACTACCTAGCGGTAAAATTTGTCTATTCATTTTGACTCCTCCCTTTAGTTGATTCAATATTATCGTTTCTCATATCTTTGCCCCACTTAATTTGCCGTTTCTGATACTTTTCAACGATATTGAAAAAGCGGATAGGATTGTTTTGCCAAATAAGAAGTATTAAACAAAATGGCATAATCCCCCACAAAAATATCATAATAATTTCACTTCCAATTTTCTCACCATTATTGATTAAAGGAAGAAGCATTTTCTGAAAAATAAGAATAAGCCCAACATTTGCTATTAGTATCATCAAAACAAATACCCATGCAACTATTTTTTTCCTACAGTCACCCTCTTGTCACTAAAATTATTCCAAAGAAGATTTCCGTAGACAGCTGACCTAAAATTTTGTTTGTCAGTCGGCTGAGCCTGTTTAACGTTTTTATATAAGGCTCTTTCTAAGAGCCAAACCATACCGATAAATTCAAAGATCCAAGCAAACACTAAGAAGATTAAAGTTTCATAACTATAATAGCCACTGAAAGGATTGGCAACTGTAAAAAAACCAAGCCCTGAACCTCCTACTATAAGAAACCCAACCAATATAGGAATAAAGTAATTGGTCAGACCTGCTTCATCCGTATTGAGTAACTTACTTTTAGGTGCTGAGAGAGCCAAATTGCGCTCTGTATCAAAGTAAACCGCACCTTCCCCAGATTCACCTATATAAATAATTTTTTTTAATATCATTACCATAATGCCCAATTATCTCCATCCCAATCATTACGGACAAAACCATCATATAAAGTATTCACTATCCCACCAAATACATATCCCGCAACAGCACCTGCAATTGTACCAACAACTGGTATTGGAATGATAGATCCTATCGCCGCTCCCACATACATAGCCCCTACTGCTGTTCCCGTATGTGCAACGCCGTCAATGGCAGCACTCGTAGCCCCATATTGATCTACGCGCTCAAAATAAGTAGTCACGCCATCTAGGACAGCCATTGTACCTCCAAAAAGACCGACACTCTTCGCCGCTCCCTTAACTCCACTTCCTTTTACAAATGAGCCTGTACCTGTTCAGCTCTATCTGACAGATAGACTAAATGTTTGAAGCGTTTGAGAGACAAGCCAACACTATCTACATCCAAAAATTCTAACTCTAGTGGCCAATCCCCGCGCACAATACTCGCTTGAACAGATGACATTGCTTGAAAACTCTCAAAAGATAACGTTTCAGGCATAATCGGTATACCTACTGGTACCGTTCCTGTCCAATCGCTAGCCATTTCCTTAGCCTCATACTGTATAGTCTGCACAAGATCACAAGAGTCTTTGGCATAAACTGGAAGGGCGACTTGGAAGATCTCAACTTCCTCAAGATGAACTAAACCACGACCTGGTGTTTCTTCCATCACATACTGGTGGCGACCAACAAGCTGACGAGACTCTGCGTCGTCTGCTAACTTCAAAGCTATCGCATACTGCCCTTCCCACAACGAGACAGCACACGTTTTCTAAACTCAATATAGGCTATAATTCTATTTTACCACGTATTTTAAAGCAAAACAACTATATTTTTGTTTGCTTTTTATTGTGACTACTTTTGAGTGGTTTGTCAATTTATTCTTGTAAAAACATGCTAATTATTTTTCTAAAAGCTGATATTATGCACCATTCAGCTTTACAAAAAAAGAAGGGAGTATGCCCCTTCTTTTAATTGCTATTTAGAACCGTGAATACCTAGATTCAAATGATTGTTTTCGCTCCTCTAGGAGTTTGACTGCATGGTAAAAATAAATGATGAAGACGAAAACAGGACACTAGGTACAATCACAACCCATGAATAAACGTGTCTACTACCCAATCTTATAGCAATGCCTTAAATTGGATATTGGAATCTTCTAAGAAGCAATCATCAAATCCGCGTGGGTGATGGTATTCAATACGATCTTGATCCATTGGATAGGTGTACTTACCACCGACTTCCCAGATGAACGGGTGGAATTGGTATTGCAGACGTTCTTTTCTCATCTTCCACAATTCTAGGATTTCATCAGTTGAAGCCATAAAGTTTGACCAGATGTCATAGTGAACTGGGATGATAACCTTAGCACGAAGATTTTCAGCCATGCGAAGAAGGTCAATTGACGTCATCTTGTCTTGGATTCCAAGTGGGTTCTCACCATAGTTGTTCAAGGCAACATCAATCTTAAAGTCACGTCCATGTTTAGCAAAGTAGTTTGAGAAGTGAGAGTCCGCACCATGGTATACTGTTCCACCCGGTGTCTCAAAGACATAGTTTACAGCCTTGCGCGCCATTTCTTCATCTGTCACCGCAAGTCCAGCCAATTCACCATCTTGGGCATCTGCACCTTCTACTGGAAGGGTCACCAAGCACGTACGGTCAAAAGATTCTACCGCATGAACCGTCATATCCTTGATTTCAAAGCTATCACCTGGTTTTACAATGATAATACGCTCTTCCGGAACCCCCCACTTCTTCCAGATTTCGCCACACTCGTAAGGGCCGACAAATTTCACATGGTCTAATTTAGGATTGTTCACAATAGCTGCTGCCGTATTGATGTCAATATGGTCACTATGGAAGTGAGACACAAGATAGTAGTCCAATTCATTGATGGCAAATGGATCAATAACCATTGGCTGCACGCGCAAGTTTGGTTGGAGTTTGCGAACGCCTGCCATATTTGCCATTTGGTGTCCACGAACCATGTCTTTTACTTTCTTCGTTGATTTACCACGCGCTGACCAAAGATCCATAACAATGTTTGCACCGCCCGGTGTTTTGAGCCAAATTCCACAGTTGCCCAACCACCACATCGAGAAGTTTCCTTCTGGAACCACTTCTTCTTCGATTTCCTCATTGAGCCATGTTCCCCATTCTGGGAATGTGCTTAAAATCCAAGATTCTCTTGTAATTTCATTTACTTTTGCCATAATAGTTCCTCCTGATAGCTTATGTATAGTCATAGTATAACGCTTTCATTCCTCCACAAAAAGACCAAATAAAACACAGGTATGTGTTCACAGCTGGACTGTCATAAAATACGAGGGCGTGAAAAAAGCGACTGAAAATTAGGAAACATGACGAGTGAAAAGCTCCCGTGGAGGTTTTCAGCCTAATCCCTAAAGGCATTTATTTATAACTGCAACTCGCTAAAGCGATAACATCTGCGTCTCTTTTTCGCACAGAGTTTAGCCCGTGTTCGTCTAAGTCGTGAGAGCGTTAAAAAAGTCCTAATGAAAATAGGAGATTGACGATGTGTTCGATGAACACGAGGAAATCTATCTTTTTCATAGTGACTTTTAGCTCGAATACAATTCCACACCACAGGATATGAAGGCGTGAAAAAGCGACTGTACCCTGTTTGAAGAAACTCTCCACCGGATTATTTTACTTTCCCCGACTAACCTCGCTCTCTTATTTCTAGGATCAGGTTCAACTAATCCACTGGATTCGTTGAATCCCCTGACTATTTCTACCCAACAAAAAACACCAGCCTAATAGCTGGTGCAGGAGATATTATGAAAAATTTTAGGGGTGAATACAGTGTAACATAGAGGAATACTGGGCACATCAGTCTAAAGGAGGAGATTTATGACCGATAGAAGTTGAAAACAAAAAATGCACTAGACAAGATAGCTAGCGCCAATCGATAGATTAGCATAACTGTAAACTGGTGCCCTGCACCTCGGATAGCTAGTACGCAGTGCGGCAGGAACCGTTCTGCCCTCAATGGCTCCACTTATCTATCATTACTATCATTCCTTGCCAAATTTAATAAATATCTTTACGATGACCGACCGTTATCGCTAGTACCACTAAGTCATCATCGATAATCTCACAAATAACACGATAATCGCCAATCCGATACCGCCATTGACCAGACCGATTAGCAGTCAATCCCTTTCCCTTTTCCCTTTGGTTATCCGTTCCGTCTACGTGTTTGTATAAGTATCTCACAATTAGGCCTGCAATACCCTTGTCCAGTTTTCGTAACTGCTTTTGTGCCTTTGGCGATAGTTTAACCCTGTAACTCAATACCTAGCTCCTCTGCCATTTCTTCAAGTGTTAATGCCCTATGACCATGTGCTACATCATCCAAATATTCCTGATAAGCTATTTCACCAACTCGTGCATCGTATTCATCTTCCAAAGCTTCCAGTGTTTTTGTACGGATAAGTTCAGACAATGATACTCCTTCAAACTTAGCCATAGCCTTCATAAACGTTTTATCGGCTTCAGATACTTTCAAGGTAATCGTAGTCATAACAAGTCTCCTTACTTTTTCAGTAACACCATTGTATTACGTTTAAAAACAGAAGTCAACTCCTTTACTTTACGAAAAAGTCACTTCCTATATTGCTCTAAGCGGGGGCAGACCACTTATCTACCTACTATCCATTAAAACAACGATTGAACCTCTTCATCAACAATCACGACCACCTTCAAGTTGAAAACTCTCCCTCTCCGTCAATCAAACTCCAATCTAAAAAAGCTGGACATTTCGTCCAGTTCTACACAGGGTTAATATAAGTCTTTTAGTCCGCCCTTTTCGACGGTGGCTAAAAAGAAGTCACTTTGGAATAATTCCTGTATTTTGTCCGCAGCTTCTCTCACATCTTCTTCTTTTGAAATATAGCGTGAAAGAAGGCGCTGTAGCTGAGGCTGCAACTGCTCAGCGTTATCCTTCATCGTATGATAGGTCAAAAAATAATTCAATTTCATGACGTCCTCATAGGTGAGGACAGGGCTAACCTGCAAGATCGGAAAAGAAGCTCGCAAAGTATCACTAGTGGAAATGAGCAAATCCACTTCCAAAATATCTTCCACGCTATGAAATTGTTCTGTTGTAAAGACTGCCTTGATACTATCTGTCGGTAGATAGGCTTGGCATTGTTTATACAATAACTTTTGGACACCTACTCCCTCATCACAGACCAGATAAATATTTCGGAATGTTTTTCCATTAATCGGTCTGTGTTTCAAGGCACCTCCGATATGAACAGTGAAATAAGAGATGTCATCATCATTCATCTGAATCAGCCACTCTGCTTCCAAAGTATACGAGGCAACTACTTTGACAGTGGCAAATAAATCCTTATATTTTTGTCTAATCTGACTCGTCAAGGGGTTTTTAGATAGAATCCCATAAGTCTTTCGAAAAAGCAGAGCCTTGGAGTGCATGACGAGATTGCGTATCAAGGTTTCACGATTATCAATTTCAAAGGCAGAACAGCGCAAAAATTCATCAACAAAACGCTCTAAGCCCTCCTTCATTTCTGCGAAGTCTTGACTATTGGTATGAATATCTTTATCCTTGCGATAGGAGAGGAGAAGCATGGCAATCAAGGAAATCTCAATCTCATCCAGCGCCACCTCAAACTGTTCAAAGAGGGAGGCAGCCAGATTCTGAGCAGCATGGTACTCAATCCGTTTGCGAATCAGCGCAAATTCCTGTAGGATTTCTGCTTGTTCAGTAGCTTCCAAGACCATATTGCGGTAACTTAAAAGCAAATAGGGTAGGACCTTCAGCATAAATTCAATCTCATAATGATTGATTTTTTTACCTAAGTCGATCTCTAGTTGCGTAACCTGCTCTGCTAAGAAGGCGACAATATCTGCGCTAAACAAGCGCTCACATCCTTCAAAACGAGGCACCTTTTTATTGAGAATGGTTAAAAAGCCTTCATTGGGATGTGAAAATACATCATAGAGCAGAGAGTGGATATACTGAATTTTATTGAGTGGATGGCATTTGAAAAAATAACCTTCCGACTTCGTCGCATAGAGGTACACCTGAAATGGCTCCAGAGTCAATTTCGCTCGAATTTCCCCCAAATCATTTAAAACCGTATTGCGTGATACATCGGTTAAATCCATGAGTTTTTCAATCGTCACACGCTCTGAGGTGATTGCAATATAAATGGTCATGAGCTGAATCCGCTCCTCCATGCTCATCACATAGCTGTAGGAATCCACACTATCCAAGAGAAGCTGACAGGCTACCTTTTGGCTGTCAGACAATAAGATACCCTCTCTTGGAATACTGACAATGGGCTCCACATCACTAGGAAGAGAATCATTGATTTTCTCAAGATGATAATAGATTTTTCGTCTGGACTGTCCCAGCGCCCGCGAAATGCTCATGACTGTTTCTGGATTTGTCAGCCGCATTACATACCTTAACAATTCATAGCTACTCTTATCTAGTAAGACCACTTCAATCATCTCCTTTTTCTTCTATAGATAGTATACCACTGTTTCAAGGTAATCTTAAAAAGAAGAAGAGGGAATTTTCCTTTATCCGTATCCCCTCTCTTTTATATACAGCTAACTCTTAATGCGCATCACCCTTTTGTCCATAATAGGCATTTGGACCATGTTTGCGAAGGTAGTGCTTGTCCATGATGTACTTAGGAGCAGGCTCCACACGCGGATTGATTTGCTCAGTGAAGCGGTTCATTTTCGCAACCTCTTCTAGCACGACAGAATGGTAAACTGCCTGTGCAGGATCTTTCCCCCAAGTAAACGGACCATGATTGCGTACCACAATTCCAGGAACTGCAACAGGATCAATCCCACGTTCCGCAAAGGTTTCAATGATGACACTTCCCGTTTCTTTCTCATAAGCTGTATTGACCTCATCAGCCGTGAGCGAACGAGCACAAGGAATGGGACCGTAGAAATAATCTGCATGAGTTGTTCCATAAAACGGAATATCACGCCCTGCCTGCGCCCAGCCAACTGCTTCGGTAGAATGGGTATGGACAACCGCACCGATTTCTGGCCAAGCCTTGTAAAGCGCCACATGGGTCGCTAGGTCAGACGATGGATTGAGGTCGCCTTCAACAACATTTCCGTCCAAGTCTGTTACGACCATATTCTCTGGGCTAAGTTTGTCATAGTCCACACCAGACGGCTTAATGACAATTCGTCCCAACTCACGGCAGACCTCAGAAACATTACCCCAAGTGAACTTCACCAGACCGTGTTCTGGCAGTGCTAGATTGGCCTCATAGACCCGCTTGCGCATTTCTTCTAGTGATTTTGGCATTTAGTTCAACCCCGCTTTCTCAATCAATGGGTAAAGGAAATCTTGGGCTTCTTTAATGGCTGCCCGTGTTTCCTCGACAGTTTCGCAATTTTCAGACCACATTTCAATCAGGAATGGTCCTTGATAGTTGGTTTTCTTCAAAATGGCAAAGGTCGTTTCCCAGTCAACGCAACCCTGTCCAAACGGTACATCACGGAATTGCCCCTTAGAGGTCTCCGTTACAGCATAGGTATCCTTCAAATGAAGGGCTGCAACCGCTTGATGACCGATGACAAATTCGCTATACAAATCATTGTGCCAAGCAGAAAGGTTTCCTGTATCTGGGTAGACAAAGAGATAGGGCGAGTTGATTTCATGAGCAACTGCCAAGTACTTTTCAATGCTGTTGATGAACGGATCATCCATGATTTCAATAGCCAGCATCACCTGAGCTTGCTCCGCCCAATCACAAGCCTTGCGTAAGTTCTTCAAGAAACGCTCACGGGTTGCAGGTGATTTTTCCTCGTAATAAACATCATAGCCTGCCAGCTGAATCACCCGTACTCCCAAGTCCTGTGCCAACTCGATGCACTTTTGCATGGTTTCAAGCGACTTCGCCTCAAGGACAGGATCATTTGAACCGAGCGGGTAGCGACGGTGACCAGAGAAACAAATGGTCGGAATGCGGATTCCTGTTTGGTAAATCGCCTTGACAAGATCCAAACGCTCTTCCTTGGTCCAATCAAGCCGTGCCAACCGGTCATCGCTCTCATCCACTGACATTTCTACAAAGTCAAAGCCTAGTTCTTTTGCAAACTCCAACCGTTCTAACCACGTAAAATGCTTAGGTGTTGCTTTTTCATAAATTCCAATCGGTCTTGCCATAGCCTACCCCCAAATGCGGCGGATTTCATCCTTGAAGGCACGCGCTGCTGCTGCTGGGTCGGGTGCTTCTGTAATACCACGACCAGCGATAAAGGTAAAGACATCTACTCCTTCAAAGAGTTTCAAGGTATCAATATCAAGCCCACCTGTGACAGATACACGGAAGCCCATGTCAACCAATTTTTTCACCTTATTTAAGTCTTTTTCACCCCATGTTTCACCAGCAAGAAGAGCGTCACGAGATTGGTGATAAATAGCTTGAGAAATACCCGCATCAAGCCACATTTGAGCATGTTCATACGTCCAGTCACCGTAGAGTTCCACTTGGATTTCTCCCTTGTCACCCCGAACTTCTTGGATGGCTTTCAAGGCTGCTTTCATGGTTGGAATGGTTGCCGAACAGATACAAGTCATCCAGTCTGCACCACGCACTGCATTGTTTTTCGCAACTGTACCACCAGCATCTGCACACTTGGTATCTGCTACGATGATTTTATCTGGAAACAGACTGCGCAACACTTCGACCAACTCGCTCCCCACTTGGAGCAAGCAAACCGTTCCAGCCTCAATCACATCAACTTCATGACCGACGGACACCGCCGCCTTAATCGCACCCTGCAAATCAGAATGATCAAGAGCAACCTGTAAATTTGGAATATGTTTTGTCATAAAAAATCTCTTTTCTAAAATAAGATACGAGGGCGTGAAGCAACTCCTAGACAAAATAGGAAATCGAAGCAGGTTGCTTGCAACCAATGAAATTTATCTTTTTGTCAGCGAGTTGTAGCCCGAGTTCAATTACATAAGATACAAAAGCCACTGACACGAGCAGAGCTCGTTCTATTTCCCACCTTCAACAGTCTATTCCTAGACTGTTGAAGCGAGCAAGATCGTAACAGACAGTGACGCCATTAGGATTCCAGATCCAATCCTTCAAGATATGGACTGTTCTTAGACTCTTCTACCATGGCAAGAACTTCTTCTTCTGACTGGCAGTTCACCAAGCGCTCGATTGAATTTTCCAATTCAAAGAGGGCGATGATTTGTGGAATGGCAACAGATGTATGAATGTCTGAACTGGTCGCAGCAAGCGTCAAGAGAACGCTAACCTCCTTGCCATCTGAAAAGACAACGGGCTTGGTCAAGGTAATAAGGGAAAAGGAATCACGCACGACCCCCGCTTCTGGACGGGCATGGGGCATCGCCATTCCCGGCATCAAAATATAGTAAGGACCGTATTCCTTGGTTGATTCAATAATAGCGTGGTAGTATTCCTCTGTAACCGCTCCGCTTTCAATCAAGGGAGCCACTGACAAGCGTACCGCTTCCTCCCACGTTTCTGCTGTCAAGCCCAGACGGATTGATTTATTTTCTGTAAAGGCTTTTTTCAAATTCATATCAGTTCTCCTTTCCTTCTCTATCAAAGAAGCTGGAATGACTCATCCCAGCCTCTCCATATCCTATAACCGATTACAAGGCTTCTTGCAATTTTGTTTTGATTTCGTTATCGTCCATGAGATTGTCAAGACCAACTAATTTTCCATTGGTACGCCCTTGCAATTCATCAATCAAATGAACAGATGCAATCACGATGTCATAACCTGCCGCAAGACCTTTTGCCTCACCCACACTACAAGAATTGACGGTAAAATCACTTTGACCAAGATTACGAAGGGCATTTTCTACCTTCATCTTAATCACCATAGATGATCCCATACCATTTCCACATGCTGTCAATACTTTAACCATTTTTGTTTCCTCCTAAAAGATTATTATTGTTTTATTACATAAGATAGAGAGTTGCTTACGCATCCATTTCGTTCATTATTCTTGAGCTTCCCCACGATAATAGGCTTCTTTATCTTTTGCTCTAGCAAACTGAATTTGCGGAATAGCAAGGAAGAAGACACACACCAAGACATAGCCGATAATGCCGAGCGCTTTGAAGAGGTAGCCAAATCCTAACCAAGGAAGTTCAAAGTCAATATTTCCATGGTAACCACCATAAGCTGCCAACTCAAGGAGGGCAACACAGGCAGCACCAAGTGCTACTTGAAGCACACCTGAGATAAAGGACAGAATAACTGCCGCTTTCCAACCTCCGCGTTTATCTGCATACACCGCAATCGCTGCATTGTCAAAGAATACTGGCACGAAACCGGTGATAATCAGAACTGGATTTTTAAAGACAATCAACAGTACAATGGTAACCAGTTGTCCGACCAATCCAATGGCAAAACCAGAAAGGACTGCGTTTGGAGAACCAAAACCGAAAGCAGCTGCAACGTCCACCGCTGGGAATGACCCTGGAAGCAATTTGTTTGAAATCCCTTGGAAGGCATTGGTCAATTCGCTGACGAACATCCGTACCCCCTGCATCAAGATAAAGAGATAGACAGAGAAGGTAAAGGCTGTTTGGATAATATACATGTAAAAGTCTTGTTTCTCTGGGTTGAAAGGAGTTCCTGAGGTGATGACTTCCTTATTTGCCATTACTTCTGGTCCTAAGACGAGGAGAATCGCACCAAAGAACACGAGCATCAAGGTTGCAGAGGCAACCACTGTATCGTGGAAGATAGACAGGAATTTGGGCAACTTCAAATTATCGAGGTTTTCCTCTTTTTTACCAAGTTTTCCGGCAACCTTATCAACAAACCAAATCGCAAACTGTTGTTGGTGACCGATAGCAAAGCCACCTCCGCCTGTCAAGCGCTGAGTAGCTTCTACAGTCATATTAGAGCTGACTGCCCAGTAAAGACCACAGATAATCCCAATCGCAGTGACGCCATACCCATTTCTCAACTGAGGAATCAGAAAGAGAACCATAAGCGAGATGGTGGCCGCTTGTTGTACCATGATATGACCTGTGATAAACAGTGTCCGAACCTTGGTGATTTTACGGAAAGCAACCAACAAAATGTTGACACCAAAACCAATCAAGAGCGCTGTTGTCGCCGCACCAACAAAATCAGGGAACATCTCCTGAATCTTGGTGTTGGCTGCTGTCAAACCGAAGTAGGGGTCAATAACGGCCGCACCGATATTGAATTTGAAGTTGAGCGCTGCAAGGATTGGGCGGAAGGTACTAACCAAGCCCCCTGCTGCTACGTTCAAAATCATATACCCAACTGTCGCCTTGACAAATCCTGCAAAGATGTCATGCCCGGGCTTTTTCAAGAGAGCATAGCCGACAAGGACTAAAAGTCCGACAAAGAAGGCTGGATTCTGCAAGATATTTTGCGAGAACCAATTCAGAATGTCTTTCAAAATCTCCATTCCAGTTTCTCCTTTTCTTTATTTTTTGTTTTCCTACTCTCATTATATTCTTTGTAAACGCATACAAAAAGACCAAATAAAACACAGGCATGTGTTCACGTTTGGACTGTATCGGCTTATCTTTCTCTAAGTACAAAAAAAACCAACCATTTCGGTTGGTCTCAACATATGACACCTTATTCCCCAAACACCGTGACCTGACACTTACGGACACGTTTCCGCGTTTTATCGTAGTCGACAAAATAGAAATATCCTGTGCTGCCGACCCCCAAGTCACCTGCGGTTACATCAACCAATTGGCTAGACCCAATCAAGGTGGCCTTGATATGACTATCACCATTCCACAAGGCGCGACGGTCACCATCTGGTAAATATTCCGCCGCATTCGGCCAAGCCTCTACGCATTTATAATGCTCTTCCCCAGGATAGATATACGTGTCTGCACTCGTATGATCTGGAATCATTTTTTCCAATACATGATTCAAATCGACTTGCAAGAATTCATCACCCTCATCGTTATAATCATGAACAAATTCTTCAAAAAAGACAGCACAGGTCGTATGGGGCGAAATCATGGCCAGTAGCCCATTTTCAACCCCGCTTTTTTTGACAATGTCTCTCAGTTGTGGCGTAATATTAACATAAGTCGCTTTGCCCGCCTCAGTTTCTACTGTAAAGGTTTCTTTGTAAATCTTCATCCTTTTTCTCTCCATGCCTTGTCTGCAGCTTTCACCATGTCTCGTAACATTTGATGGGGATTCTCTGCTTCTGTAATCCCACTCGTACAACCAGAACCATCTGCACCCAATTCAATCACACGATAGACATCCTCAGGTTTGCTGATTCCCGCCGCTTGCATGACGAGGGTCGTTGGCGAAATCGCCTTAATGGCTTCATTTGTCGCAGTAACGTAGGAAGCATCACTGGTATTGCCTGTTCCGATTAATTCTGTTGGTTCACAAAGGATAATGTCTGGTTCTAGGGTTGCAATGGCCTTTGCTTCCTTAAGTGAATTGGCACAAACAATCGTCACCATGCCCAACTCATCTGCCCTCACAACGGTTCGAACCAATTCATCAAAACTCAAAGGGCGTTCTGCATGATTCAAAAAGGTAGCTCTTGCTCCTGCTGCATAGACCGAATCCGCTAGCACATGCCCCATTCCACGACCTGGTTTGATCCCATCGATATGTTGAGCCGAGACAATCGCCTGATTTGTATGCGCTGCAACGCCACGAATATCTGCAAACGGACTCGTCATAAAGACCGAAACGTCTGGGTATTCAAGGGCCAATTCTTCTGCAACCTTTGCAAAACCTTCCAACTCTTCCCCATAAAGGTAGGATTTGGGATTAAACATGAAAAATGGTGCTTTTACTGCTACTTTTCTCATCTAGCTACCCCTTTACTGCTTTGGTACCAAATACATCATAATAGTGATCCAACATCGCTCCCATCGCCTGATCCGCAACCTGTTTTAGACCAATGTAATCCTGCGGCGCTTTATCTTGAATGGCTTCAAAGGCCGACACGATGAAGTCGGTATAGATGTTGATCTTCGTAGTGCCCTCATGCGCACAGCGGCCAAGATTGTCGTCACCTGATGAAGACCCCCCATGCAGAACCAGCGGAACAGAAGTCAACTCCGCAATTTCATGTAGCCGCTCAAAATTGATCTTCGGTACCCCTCTATAAATACCATGAGCTGTCCCAATGGAAATAGCTAAGGAGTCCACATGTGTCTGAGCCACAAAGTCTTGCACATCTTTGACTTCCGTATAGACAGAGTCCGTTACTTGAGTGGCCTCTGAAGTATCATTTGCCCCCACATGCCCCAATTCTGCTTCGACAACGACACCACGCGCATGGGCATATTCGACTACTTCCTTGGTCAAGCGCACGTTTTCCTCAAATGATTTCTGTGAAGCATCAATCATAACAGAAGTAAAGCCAAGCTCAATCGCACGTTTGATAAAATCAAAATCTTCTCCGTGGTCCAAATGAAGGACAATCGGCACGCTGACCGAATCCGCCATAACGTTGCCAATCGCAGCCGCCTCTTCTAAGGACAAGATAGACTGGTGAGACTGGGCATAGGCCAGTAGTAGCGGCAGCCCCCTCTTCTCAGCCGTTTGAACAAAGGCTCTCGCTGAATTTAGGTCAATAAAATTGGCATGAGGGATAGCAAATCCCTGCTGCTTTGCCACTCGATACATCTGTTTTGAATTTGTTTTCATAATGTTTCCTTTTTCATCACTACTAATTAGTACATACCGATACTAAAGATCCAACCAATAATAACAGCTAAGGCACCTGTTACAACACGACTGTATAAGATAGCAGGCACACCGATTGACACTGTTTCAGGCTTTGCTTCTCCCAAAGATAAACCAACTGGAATAAAGTCACAACCTACCTGTGCATTGATTGCAAATAAAGCTGGCAAGGCATAGGTAACAGGTATCGTTCCTCTTGCAATCTGTGTCCCAATCAAAACCCCAATCACCTGAGCAATAACAGCACCCGGTCCAATAACAGGAGAAATCAATGGAATACTACAAATAAAGGCAATAACCACAAAACCAAGGATTGAACCCGACAGAGGCTCAAGGAGATTGGCAATAACATTTCCCACACCAGTGTAATTGATAATACCGATAATGGTACTCATGAAAGCCATGAAAGGAAGGATATTCTTAAATAGCATCTCCATGGTATCACGACCTGCTTGGTAAAAGATTCCCATGACATTGCCTATTTTTCTTGAGAAACGAACTAAAAAGCTATCCTGCATCGCTTGGTTGTTCCGATGTTCTTCTTTTACCGCAGCGTACTTTTCTTTGAACTCTTCCTTATCAAGCAAAACAGGTTCTTCTTGTGCCACACTAACAGGCTCATCAGCACCTACAAGTGCCACACAGTCTGGTTTCACCCCTGAAACAAAGTTACGAACATTGATATGTTTTGACAAAGGACCTGACGGAGAAGATGGCAACACATCTAAGGTCAAAATATTCTTCATTGGATATACTCCAATCCGTGCTGTCCCCCCGCAGTCAATGACAGCTGCTGCGATTTCGCTGTCTGGAACGGCATTTTTAAAACCGTCTACCACTTCCGCTCCTGTCAAATCAGCGACACGTTGTGCCACTGGGTGGATCCCCCCACCTGTTACAGATACGATTTTATTTTTTTCTGTAGTTGGATGGACCCTCAAACCGTCTCCCCAACCATTATCTCCCGGTCTCACAAAGACCGCTTTATATTCAGGCATATTCATCACCTCTTTCTAATACTCTTTGAAAATCAAATTCAAACGTTATCAGCGTCGCCTTGCATAAGATGTGAGAGCGTTAAAAACACAAAGTGAAAATAGGAAATCTGACGAAGAGTCTGTAGACTCTAGGAAGATTTATCTTTTTCACACAGTGCTTAGCTCGAACTCAATTCCGTACTCTACAATAGTTACTTGCTTTCGCAAGTTCTATTTCCAACCTTCTATAGTCCACTGGACTATAGAAGCAGCCTTCGGCTAGCTTCCTGGTTTGCTTTTTGATTTTCTTTGAGTATAAACTATTATTTTTGTATCGCTGTTCGTTGCATCAAGAATTTTGTCAACCGCTCTGTTACTACACCTCTAATCAAAATAACGACTAATCCGGCTAGAAAATAACGTACTGCCAAACTCCCTTGAGAGTAGCCAGCTTCTACGACACCATTTGCGATTCCTAAAAAGACAAACAATTCTCCTGCATTCGCATAAGGAAAGAGTCCTGTTACAGGGTGAACCATACTGACGGCTGCATCATAGAAAGCAGGTTTTTCTTCCTCCTTTAAGAACTGACCAAAAGTATAAGCCATCGGATTGGTCATCAATAATACGGCAAATAACGGCATCAATGTATACCGCAATACCGTATACTTCGCGCAAGCACGGATAAAATGATTGACCTTATCCCTACCAATCAAGGCAATCAAGGCATTTGTAAAGGTCAAGAGAGCCACTAGTAGCGGTACAATTCCTGTTAAATACCCCACAAACTGCTCTCCTCCTGCTTGAAAGATGCCTATAAAATTTTCACCAAACCATTCAATATATTTCATTATTCTACCTCTACCACGAAGGGCAAGCGCTTTCTTTTTGGTTTTTTAGAAGAAACTATTCGTTTCAAATAGCTTCCATTCTACATACTTAATAATTTTTTTGCGGTTTTATCCGTCGTCACCAACATATTGAGCAATTGATTTTCAAGTGCTACTTTAATAGCGTCGGCCTTTTCTTCTCCATAAGAAACAGCCATCACCGCTGGGATATTCTTTATATCTTCAATACTCAAGCCTACCACATGACGATTGATTTCAAAGTCTGATTCTCCGTGACGACCAAAAAATTGAGAATTGATGTCACCAATAATTCCTAATTGCTTGAATTGCTCCACATCATCATGTGAAATATAGCCTGTCCGAGTCATTGTACTCTCTTCAATCAAGGAGGCTAGGCCAACAATCGCAAAGTCAACGTTGCGACTCTCATCCATCACACATGAAATCGTAGAATCGCGCTCCAACTCCTCTTTCAAGCTCACACTAGAAACCATCGCAGGGACATATAAGTAATGGGCTAGTGCTCCCATTTTTTGAGCCAAGGTCTGAACGAGCTGGTTAGAATGAAGATAGAAATACTCATTGCCCATTCCTCCCACCAATGGATAGATATGTATTTGAGGGTAGCTCACATAGGGGAAATAATCAATCATATATTTCAATGTTTCTCCCCACGAAACCCCGATACTCCGAATGTTCGTATTACGCTTGATATAGGATTCACAATGTCCGGCAGCTGCTCGACTCACTTTTCGCTTAATCTCCGCCACACTCAGTCCATCTGTATCAACCACCACTACACTAGATACATTAAACCGTTTTTCAATCTCTCTTTCCAGTTTTGCTGTCACAACGGACTGGCTGTTAATAAACACTTCGACAATTTTTGCTTCTCTAGCATCAATGAGTATCTTCGAAATGAGAGAGCGAGAAACCTTTAATTTTTTAGCTATTTCTGCCTGTGTCATCCCCTCATCGTAATACATCACAGCGACCTTGACATAGTCTTTTTCTGTGTACTTTTCCATAGTTCATTCCCCTTTGTTCGGTTATCTACAGAAATTATACCACAACCCTCAATTATTCATGATGTTTATTGTATCTCCCGGCGCTAATTTGGGAAAAATCATCGGCTCTGCAATTACTGCCCCCGGTAAAATATCATTTTCCCCCTGTCTAAAGTAAATCGAAACATGTCCAAGCTCAGCAAAGTTAGCATTGGCAGCACCTCCCACTTTTGTCAAAGTGTACTCCTGACCACCCATTCGAATTTTTGTTCCAACTTGTAAAACATCATCCTTACTTGCTTGATAATCATGCACCACACAGATTGCCCTCAATTCAGGAGGAGCTTGCTCTCCAAAGAGTACAATCAACATTTCTTCTTCAAATGCCGGTACCATTTCTCCAATTTCTACGACTTTAAATTCTTCCATTTCCACCTCCTACTGACCACTTTTTTCAATCAACATGCTGATGGCTCGTTCTTTCAGCTTATCCCCTTGTACAACTGCTAACAATTGTTTATTTAAACAATGGCCAACAACGGCGTCACAAGGTTTAAATTTAGAAAAAATGGTCATTCCACGTAGATAATACGCCTCTATAATAACCTTATTTTTATTATGTATCAGAGCAAGAGTATTAGATGACAAACGAGACTTGACGACTTCTGATACGAGATAGTAGTCACTTGTATGCTTGTATTTTTCCACCAAATCGCTCATGAATTGCTGGTAATATCGGACTTGATATAAGCTCAGAATCAATTGAAATAGTAAAATCACCGTCAGTACAATTGCCAATTTCGCCATCTAATTCCTCTCATCTCTTTAGTTAAATGTTTCGTCTTGAAGTTTACGTAATTTGTAAACAGTTGTTGTTTCGTCCAATTGGATATCCTCTTCTGTCAAGAAAGTACCATTTGAAATATCGCGTTTGGCAACAGATGCTCCACCAACCAAACCGATTGGAATGTGCCTCATTGCACATGTATTTTCATGTGTTTCAATAACACCCCGAACGCAGTAACCACCGATTCCGTCAATTCGTTCACCTGCTTTGATATCGCGTTTAGCAACAGCAACCGTTTCTGCAACTGGAGCCCCCAATGGAACAATCGCATGGTCATGTTCCAAAACAGCTCTAGCAACTGTCAATGGAGTTTCTAAACTACATAAATGATATGGTCTGAATAGAATATGATGCACTCTATCTCCCACCTTCATCAAGTAGTTCATTTCATGTTTTACGCCTTCATTTTGCCCTTCAACAATGACAAAGACACCAGGTGCAATACCATCAACATACTCCACAACTCCAAACTTGCTGAGAACACCGCCATTTTCTTTCAAGTCTAGCTTTTCAACTGTACCTTGCAAATCGGCAGACACACCATGCATACCCGTCACATCTGGTACAAAGCCAATTGCATTTGACAATAAGTTCATTTCCGCCATTGTCTTTGTGCCATCTTGAAAAGCGGCTAACATGTGGGCACTCATCTTCTTAGAGGCTGCCTCTTCCGCTGTCGTATCAGGATTTGCCTCAACTTTCAAAGAGTTGTTCTTTCCCTTTCCTGCGACCAAAACCTTCATTCCCATGCTTTTTGCAAACTCGTACAATTGAGCAGTCGCTGCTGGCTCATCACCATCTGATCCTGTATAAACAAGACCGGCCGCATCGTACATTTTCTTCATGAGAGGACCTATGGTAATATCTACCTCTACGTTCAAGAGAACAAGATGTTTCTTCGCCATCAAAGTTTCCAACGAAATTTTAGCACCCGCCTCCGGCACACCTGTCGCATCAACAATCACTTCCACTTCTTCGGAATGAATCACTTCCTTAAAATCAGTAGTCAGCAGAATATCTACTTTCTTTTCTGAAGAAGCATTGTAAGCGTCAGCAGCACGCTGAGCGTTTTCCAGACGAATATCGCTGATGCCTCGTACCTCCATACCTGGGATTGTCGAGACTTGAGCCACCATTCCTGTTCCCATTTGCCCAGCACCAATGACACCTACTTTGATAGGATTTCCTTGTGCCTCACGTTCCAACAATTTGCCATATAATGTCATAGCAGGCCTCCTTTTGTCTTTTGACAACCTTTGTGTCAATTGTTTTCAAATCCATTGTAATCGTTTTCTTTCCTTTTGTCAATGTTTTTGTCAAATGTTCTTAAAGTTATTTTGTTCACAAACTTTTGCGACAACGCCCCCTTACTTTATGGCATTTGACAATGTGTCCGTTCTTTTTTCACAAAGAAAAAACCAGCCGATGGCTGGTTTTCATCTTACGATTTAACAATTACAATCGTGCGTTTAATGCGGCACCAAGTTCTTCAAATCCTGGTTTTCCAAGAAGGGCAAACATATTCTTCTTGTAGGCTTCTACACCTGGTTGGTCAAATGGGTTCACCCCATTGAGGTAGCCTGAAAGGGCGATGGCCAATTCAAAGAAGTAGATAGTGTAACCAAGTGTAAACTCATCTTGTTGTGGAAGAGTAACAAACATATTTGGTACGCCACCGTCAGTGTGGGCAAGAAGGACACCGTCAGTTGCTTTTTTGTTGACGAAATCCACATCTTTTCCTTGAAGGTAGCCAAGACCATCCAAGTCTTCTGCCATTTCTGGAATCAAGATATTTTTTCTTGGCTTGTCTACACGGATTACTGTTTCAAAAAGGTTACGGTAGCCTTCTTGGATAAATTGACCAAGTGAGTGCAAATCTGTTGAGAAATTCGCTGAAGTTGGGTAAATACCCTTTTGGTCTTTTCCTTCTGACTCACCAGCCAGTTGTTTCCACCATTCGCTAAAGTATTGCAAAGATGGCTCATAGTTTGCCAAGATTTCTGTTACGTATCCTTTTCTGTAAAGGATATTGCGCACAACTGCATATTGGTAAGCCTCATTTTCAGCAATCTTGTCAGACGCATAGTCCTTACGAGCCGCATTTGCACCTTCCATAAGGGCTGTGATGTCTGCACCTGATGCCGCAATCGGCAGCAAGCCTACAGCGGTCAAGACAGAGAAACGTCCTCCAACATTGTCTGGCACAACAAATGTTTCCCAACCATTGGCATCTGCTTCCACTTTTACAGCTCCGCGCTCACGGTCAGTCGTTGCATAGATTCGTTGATTTGCTTCTTCTTGACCGTATTTTTTCACGAGCAATTCTTTGAAAATACGGAAGGCAATCGCTGGTTCAGTCGTTGTACCTGATTTTGAAATCACGTTGACAGAGAAATCCTTGTCGGCTACATAATCAACCAAATCAGCCAAGTAGCTAGATGAAATAGAGTTTCCTGCGTATAGAATTTGTGGCGCTTTACGCTCTTCCTTGCTTTGCAAGTTTACAAAAGAAGTATTCAAGAAATCAATCGCTGCTTTTGCACCGAGGTAAGAACCGCCGATTCCAATCACAACGAGTACATCGCTATCTGATTGGATTTTGGCTGCCGCTTCTTTAATGCGAGCAAACTCTTCTTTGTCATAGTTTTCTGGTAAATCAAGCCAGCCAAGCATCTCAGCTCCTGCTCCAGTCCCCTTACGCAAGTCTGTATCAAGTGCTGTGACTTGGCTTTGTAAAAAGTCCAATTCTGTTGGAGAAACGAATTGTCCCAAGACTTTTGAATAATCAAATTGGATATGTGCCATTATAAATCCTCCATTTTTTCTACATACTTAATGATAACGCTTTATTGGTTTTTTTTCAAGGAAATTCTATATTTTCATCCATTTTCATAAAACGAAGTGAAGATTTTTCAAAAAAATGTGAAAAAACACATATTACCATTTCCTCCAGCTACCCCCTCATCTTCCTGGGAACACCACCATTAACCTTCGGACTATGGTGAAGACCGATAAGAAAGGAAAACTCCAGTTTCAGGGTGTGTTTGCGGATGGCTTGACTACACCAGGCGCTCAAGTGACCTGTAGCTTGAGCGATGCGTCTAAGAACTATAAGGGAGAAAGTCCCGCTAGCTTCTCTTATAAGTATCCTGACAGTAGTCCCTCTGACGCTGCGTTTGAAAAAGGCATGATACGGTATAAGGATAAACTCTCCAACTGGCAAACCTTGACACCTTTTACAGCCCCAGAGTTGAACAAGGTCTATACGATTGATGCGGAAAGTAAGAAAGACACTCAAACCAGTGGAAAGAAATCCAGTGACACCTTCCTCATTTACAAGGTGACCCAGTACGATACGCTTCCAAAAATCGCTTCTTACTATGGTGTGCCCCTCAAACAAATCGCCTTTGATAACCGCATTCAGGATATGTTGGTGGTGAAGAACAACACCCTCTTTATCCGCAATCCACGAAAAAATGCGACCAAACCCTACCATCCACCTGCGTTAAACAATAAGACAAAAGCAGATGTGGATGCGCTATTGATGGGGCGTGGTCTCCACTGCGAGTTTGGCTTTGAGCCGATTAACATCAATACAGGGAACTTCTATTTGGAACGAACCGATGTCTCCATTCCTGACCTCACTGGTAATTTTGGAAACATAAAAAGCAGTAAGCGTGCCCTTTACTGCCTTTTGCAATCTGCGTTTTTGTCGAACAGACTACGCTAGTTAGACAAAAGCCACGATTATTATTATTTGAGATTTACTTCTCCTTCCAATTTATCCGCCACTTCTTTCATAGCATTAGATAGAAGCTTGCATCTTCAAAATAATCAATAGTCTGTAGACTTTGAGATTTTTTCATAATATCGAAATTTAGTTTAAAAGTTAGAAAATCTGTTAATTTTCCTTGTATAGCAGTCAAGAGAGGAGTTGTGATACTACTGATGAAAAATGTAGTTCCCCAAATAAAAAGTAGTTGATAAACCGAATTTGACTTGGAATTAGATAAATCTTCTATGAGGCGATTGGTAAAATAAATTGTAAAAGAAGGCATTAAAGATTGTAAAGGAATAATAAAAAACATCAAAGTAACATAAATTTTACTTGAATGCCAAATATACGACAAGTTCTTTAAATAAAGTTGTAAATAAGCTGCTTTTTTAGGCATATGAATCTCCTTACTTAAAAATAAGCCAAGGAATGGAAATCCCTTAGCTTATCTTGTTAAATCTCTACATTTTATTCTTAAAAATTTAAGCGCTTACACAATGATAGTACTCTATTTTAATAAAAATTGCTAAAATCAAGATTTTTCAAAAGATTTTGTCTAAATTTTTTAAAAATGATAGAATATCATTGTGAGGAGACTATGATTGAATCTGATTATGCCTCATAATAGTTAATGTGTTCATGAGGAGGTGTATTATGAACATAGTTACAGTAAATCATGTAAGGAAAGAAGTTTCCAATAATCTCCTTTTTGAGAGTGAGCAATTCTATATCCCAGCTGGAAGTATCACAGGTATTATTGGGGACAACGGATCAGGTAAAACAACTTTTCTAAAAATGCTCATGAAGGAAGATGTAAATTATGAAGGTGAATTAAAATTAAATGGTCAATACAGTTATGTTCCCCAGATTAGCCCATATGAGAACAAATCTGGCGGTGAACAAGTTCTTGAAATGCTAAAATTGCACTCAGCAGTCAGAAGGATATATTATTACTGGATGAACCAACGGCTAATTTAGATAAAGAAAACATTGGATGGTTAATCAACAGATTACTAAAGTTTAGAGGCTCCGTCTTGCTAGTAAGCCACGATAGATTTTTTTTTAGAAACAGTTGCTGATAATCTTATCGTTATTAAAAATAAAAAAATTACGCTTCATAATCTGACTTATAAGGATTATGTTTTATCGGTAAAGCAAAAGGAATATCGTCAGAATCTTCAATATAGACAATACCAGAAAGAAGTAAGAAGATTAAGTACTCAGGTAGAGAATAAAAAGAGCCGGGCAAATAAGATTGCTAAACGCAATAGAAAAGTTTCCAATTCAGATTGGAAGGTTAACTCTAAAATGGGAAGCTACGATAGTCAATCTAAATCAATGGCAAAAGCTGCTAAAGCAATTGAAAATAGAATAGAAAAAATGGTGAAGCCAAATAAGCCTCAAAACAAAAGGATATTGAAGTTTAAATCAATTGGGTATCTTGAAAAAAATGTCCATTCTTTAATAAGGATTGAAGAAGGTGTGTTGAGGAGTGATTTCAGAGAATTATTTTCATATCCTATAATCGAAGTCAGATTTACTGATAAAATTATCCTCGAAGGAAGAAATAAAACCGGTAAAACTACATTTGTTGAAGCGCTATATAATAAAGGCGTTGCTGGATATTACTCTCCTGATTTATCAATCGCATATTTTAAGCAAAATATTCGTAATTTAGATGATGAATTATCTATTTTAGAGAATGTAATGAGTACTTCGGCTCAAGATAAAAAAACAATAATTAATCTAATTGCTAAGACTGGTATAGCGTATGAGAAAATAAATTGTAAGGTTAAATATTTATCTGGTGGTGAAAAGGTAAAAGTCTCCTTGGTTAAAGTGCTTTCGTGTGATGCAAATTTACTGATTCTTGATGAGCCTACAAATTTTTTGGATTTAGTGGCATTAGAAGCTGTAGAAGAGTTTCTAAATAGTTATAAAGGCGCTTTTATCCTTATATCTCATGATAGTTATTTGTTATAAAAAGTACATTCTAATAAAATATTAGAAATAAAAAATAAGAAACTTAATGTTATTGAAGTAAATTAAAGATTTGAACTCAAATAATTAAGATTTATTTTTTCACCAAAACTTGAGTTCCAGCGATTAAATCCCCTAAATGTCTTCTATCATTTCTCATGGTTCCCATGAAAAATAGAAATAACATGAGTCCAACTGATAATATATCCAAGACTATGCTAATAGTATCGAATCCGGTATACATCCCCCTAATAGTCCCCATATGCCCTAATTGCCAGGGTAAAAACTTTATTATATTTCGGACTAAGGCAGAGCTATAGTTTTTGTTTTTATAAGCCAGCTTTAGTCCCATCTTTCTTTTTCCAATACTTCCACCATTATAATCAAGATAAGTAAAGAAAAAGATGATCGGAAGAACGGACGAAACAAAAGCGATGATCTGAGACTGTATATGCGTAAATGCGGGAATTCCTTTTAGTACCCATTTGTAAAATAAAATACATACGATAAATAGACATACCAGGTATGCACTTATGACCAACCAGTCTATAAAAAGTTCTTTCGCTCTAGTTGAGAAATCTATTTTATTATTTTCTTTATACATTTCTGCCCCTCCACAAATTTAGATTTATCTACTTATCACTACTATTGTACCACTATCCAACTTAAAAACTGTGCCAAAAGTTTTTTAGATGTCTAAAAATTTTTGGCAAATATCAATTTTTCCTAACATCTCAAGTTGCCTTATTAACAGATTTCACCATAATTTTTTTGTTTATTGCATTAATAATCGGCTCTTAATGTTCGTCTTGCTGAATAGCCACCTCCTTGCTCTTACTATCCGTTTCATGGTACAATACTAGCAAATATTGTTAAGAGGTAAAGATGGACATTCGGGAATATCAGGAGTGGGTCAGCAGGTTTTATAAGGAACGCAATTGGTACGCCTACAATTCCTTTATTCGGACTAATTTTCTCTGCGAGGAAGTTGGAGAGTTGGCGCAGGCCATTCGGAAAATGGAGATTGGGCGTGATCGGCCAGATGAACCCATCAGCAATCAGGAAGAAAATCTCGGCCACATTCGTGAGGAGTTAGGGGATGTTCTGGACAACCTCTTTATCATCGCAGATACCTACCAGATTTCGCTTGAAGACATCATGAACAGTCACAAAGAAAAATTAGAAGAAAGGTTTAAGGGACAATGAAAGTAACGGTTTATTGTGGAGCAAGTTTGGGAGAAAATCCCCTTTATCAAGAAGGGGCCATTACGCTTGGAAAGTGGATTGCTGGCATGGGGCATACCCTTGTCTACGGAGGGGGCAATACTGGCCTTATGGGCTTACTCGCTGATACTGTTCTCGCACACGGTGGGCAGGTCATTGGCATCATTCCAGAATTTCTCAAAGACCGTGAGCTCGCCCACCCGCATCTCTCAGAACTTCGTACAGTTGAGACCATGTCCGAGCGCAAGCTGGCTTTGATTCAGGAGGCAGATGTCTTTATCGCCCTACCGGGCGGTCCCGGTACCTTGGAAGAAATCAGCGAGGTCATCTCCTGGGCTAGGATTGGGAAAAATGATAAACCGTGCATTCTCTTTAACATTGCAGGCTACTATCAAGCCTTGGAGCAGTTTTTTGATACCATGGTAACTGAAGGATTTCTAACGACCGATGACCGTGAAAAAACACTCTTCTCAGATAACTTGGAGGAGATAGAGGGCTTCATCGCGACCTATCAACCACCTGCTGCGCGTGAGTATAAGAAAACCGTTTGCTTCAAAAAATAAACGAATGGGAAGCCGAGCTGTAAAATGCCCTCATCTCTTGTCTCCCCATACTCCATAAACAGCAATATCTGATCCTTTTCCACAAATAGGCGTTCACACAATAGGAGGCTGGGATAAATCCCCGCCTCCTCTCTTATACTTTAGTGTCAACGGACACTGCTATCACATTCAATCGTCACCTGTCCAACGCCGTAATTCTTCAATAAAGCATGAGCCAAGCGCTTGCTTTCAGCCATATCCTCCACTTTCCTTACTTGAAGATGAACCATGGCACAATGTTCTACACCATCTAAACTCCAGACCTGTAGCTGCACAATAGCTTCAATAGGCGGAACAGCCTCCAATTCCTGCGCTACTTTCTCTATATCAACCCCCTTAGGTGTCGCTTCCAGTACAATCTCTATATTGTCCCAGAATTGTCGAACTGCCTTGTATAAAATGAAGCCCGCAATCAAAAGGGAAAAGAGGGGATCTAAGATATACCAATCCGTCCATTGGAAAAGGACAGACAATACAAGAACTAGTAGCCAACCTAAAATATCCTCAAGAAAATGCAGGCTGAGGATTTTTTCATGCTGGCTGTGACCTTTTTCCATCATTCCTTTGGCGACAAGGTTGACCGCAATGGCTACGATTGCCAACACAAACATCCCCTTATGATCCACCTTTTCTGGCGCCAGTAACTTGGGGATATTCTCCCGAATCACAAAGAGGGAACCTGTGATGAGAATGCTCGACACCAGAAGAGCTCCCAGTAGGCTGTAACGTTTGTAGCCTAAGGTATAACGATGAGTAGCCTTTTTCGTCGCTCGGGTCTCAAACAGGGCAGAAAGCCCGATTGCGAGAGCATCTCCTGCATCATGCACAGCATCAGCTAGGATAAGACTGGAACGAAACATAACGCCAAACACCGCTTCCAGTAAAGCAAAGGCAAGGTTCAAACAGCAGGCAATCCAAATATTCTTATAAACAGGCATATCTTTTTCCTCCAAATTGATGTATACTATATTCAGAATCAAACAGTTTGTTCGATTTTATTATCCATTATCAGAAAGGAAAAAACAAGATACAGATTGACCTAGGTGTTTGTTACCAGACAATCTGCTTCATTTGTACGAAAACGATGGACAGACGAATCAAAAAATCACGCGCAGCCATTTACCAAGCCTTTATCCATTTGCTCAATCAACAAAAGTATGACACGATTACCGTGCAGGATATTATTGATTTGGCAGATGTGGGGCGCTCGACCTTTTATGCCCATTTTGAAAGCAAGGAGATGTTACTGGAGGAGGTTTGCGAGGATCTCTTTGCCCATACCTTTGCCAAGCCTCAAGCTAAGCAGGATATCCATGGGACGCTTGCCCATATCTTCTACCATTTTAAGAATAATCAAGATAAGGTAGCGACCCTTTTACTATCGAATAATTTATATTTTACAAAACGTCTCAAGAAAGAACTACACCGCTATGTCTTTCCTCTTATTCAAGCACCGCTCATCCGTCAAAAAGCTACTGTTCCCGAATCCTTTTTGGAACACTTTGTCGCAACAACCTTTATCGAAACGATTAACTGGTGGTTGCAACAGAGAGAACCAATTGATGAGCAGACCATTACCAGCTACTTTCTTGGAGTTATCGCCTAGGCAAGGATTGGGAAAAACGACAAGCCCTGCACTCTCTTTAATATCGCAGGCTACTATCAAGCCTTAGAACAATTCCTCGATGCCATGGTAAATGCAGGATTTTTGACTCAGGAAGATCGTAAAAAAACTCTTTTCAGATCATTGGGGACAAATTGAGCAGTTTATCGCGACCTATCAACCGCACACAGCACGTGAATATCGAACAGAATCTTAAACTGAGATAAAAAGATTTTGATTGTTGAAATTCGCCACCATCAATTAGACATAATAAGCGAACAAGGCCGAATTCTGAGATTCAGAAAACTAACCTTGTTCGCTTGTTCTACTTGAGGTTAGACTTTTGGAATAACCTCTTGTTTCATCCTTCCTGACACAATTTCAAACATTCTTCCAAGTCGACATCACGTTCTAAATGCTCTGGGGTCCATGGAATAAAGATGGTCGGCTCTACTCCCTTGTCATTCATGCCTTCACCTGCATCAATAGCAAGATTACGTGAGGTTGGAAATAGCAGACGATACTCATCAAAATCCACAAAACAGCAATTGGAATAATCCAAAATCCCCATTGTTGATCTACCAAGAACAGTCACCTTGGGCATTTCTTTCATTATCTGGACGAAATTATCCCCTGAAGACCCACACCCCACATCTGATAAGATAAAAACCTTTTCAGGCTTGCCGAGTCCAACAATATCTGCTAAATAAGCCATCTCTGACTCATCATCTTGATGCACGACATACCCCTTACCACGATGGAGGGTTAGTTCCTTGACAAATTCCAGCAAGAACTGGCGACTTTCTTCTGAAAGATGTTCGTCTTCTAATTCTTGCTCAAATAGCGCCCGTCGCAAATCAACATTCCGCTCCGTATAAAGAACTTCCATCCCTGGACTCGGTACATCCAAATCTAGCAGACTTTTCCCCGTTGGCAAGGCATATCTGAGCAAGGGAAAATAGAGAGAATCTGAACCACCATGATTCACACGAACATCAATAATAAGATACTTCGCTTTGTCTAATAAGGGAATTGCTTCCTGATACAGATTGCCAATTTTTTCCTCACTTGAGAAATCTTCCATTTTCAAGTACACAGTATCTGGCGTTAAACACTTCACTTCAAAGTGCGCTTCCTGTACATGGTTGACTTTCTGAACTTGGATTTCTGATTTCTTTCCCGCTCTCATCACAGTCAAACTCTCCGCCTTGAGCATAAAATATTTCCATTCTTGCGCTTGGCGCTCCTCTGTCGGACTAGTGAAATAAGTACGATGCTCTTGATAAAGAGCCATAATTTCTCGGCCATCAAGTGCAATAATCTCATCTCCTTTTTGAAGATTGGTCGCAGGATCAGCTTCTACTACGTACAGCACGTTTCCCTGTCTTCTCAGGCGAAATGGAGCAGGCTTACTATTTTTCTTAAAAAAGCTCACATGTCCGAGAACTCCAAAACTTGCGAGATAACAGTGCATTTGATACAGGAATTCCTCCTCTGACATATCATCTATTATTTTTTTACGATAGATTTCTGGATCTGCTCCTGTCAAATCCTTTTTCGTGGATGAATCTGTCCGCATAATATCTACAACTTGTTCAAAAATAGCTGTCTTCTTCATCTAACCCTCCTAATAATTATTTTCATATTTATTGTACCATACAATGGAAGAAACTAAACATAAATTTGCATATTTACAACACCTATATCTAAAAAAGTAGAACAAAAACACTATTTTCTCTATAAAAACCCTTACATTTTTTGGCTTTTTTTGGTATAGTATAGATTGTGATAAAATTATCAAACAAAAATGAAGCAGGTATCTATTTTGGCAACACAAGAGCAAACATTGATGTATACGATTGATAAAAGTATCAAGAAAAAAGCAGCTTTGATTGAGAGCAACTACTGGGCATATGCGCTACGCTCTATTTTTGCCAGTGTCTACTTGGCGCTGGGAATTACGATTTCGCTCTACACGGCAGACAAGCTAGAGCATGTGGCGGCAGGCCTTGGAAAATTCAGCTACGGTCTCCTGTTTGGTTGGGGACTGCTCATGATCCTCTATATGAATGCAGAGCTCGGCACTTCTAATATGATGTATATGACGGTCGCCATCTACCGTAAGGTCATTCCGACCAAGACTGCATTAAACATCTTAGCCACTTGTATCTTCTTTAACTTTGTTGGCGCAGTGCTGGTCTGCTTCCTCATTGCACAGACAGTCCCTTTTTCAATCGGACATGTAACAGCTGATAGCTACTTGGTACAAGGAACGATTGCTAAAATCGCCAAAGCTCCTCTGACCCAGTTTATCGAAGGGATTTTCGCCAATATGGTGGTCAACATTGCGGTCTTTGCCTTTCTGAAAATGAAAGACGATGCGGGAAAAGCAATCGGAGTTATCTTCATCATCTTTATCTTTGCCTTCCTCGGCTATGAACACGTGATTGCCAACTTCTCGACCTTCTCTCTCGCTATCTTCGCGACAGGTGGTCCAGTAGAAGGCATGACCGTCCTATCCGTCCTATCCAACTTCCTCTTCTCAGGTCTTGGAAACTACGTCGGTGGCGGACTGGTCATCGGACTCATCTATAGCTGGTTGAATAAACAATCAAGCGTTTATGTAGACTAATTGAAGAAATACAGTCTTTCAGTTTTAGAGCAGTAATTATGATATACTAACGTTATGGCATGTGATTTAGATTTTAGAAAATAAGTCATTTCCTTTGTTCAAGATAAAGGTCTCACTCGCAAGGAAACTTATCGGCTCTTTAACACTAGCATCAATACTCTCTATTTATGGGAACAACCGTTCAACGTTGACAGTAAAAAGCGTTCTCCACGTCCTAGAAAATTGCCACTAGAGTAACTTCAGAAGTTTATCTTAGACCATCCAGATGCTTTTCTTCGCGAAATAAGCAGGACGCAGTAAAAGTCCAGCAATTCTTAACCATTCTCCAACACCTATCCAGTCGTTTATAGTGACGAAACCGGTATTGATATCTGACATGTCCACGAGCGAGAGCACTTAGAGGCCATAAGATTAGTGGAAGAAGGTTTGAACGTGTTTCGGTTTTAGCTGGTCAAATTGTAAATCACTTTATAGCTCCAATGATTTACAAAGAAAATATAACAAGTGACTTTTTTATGAAGTGGTTTTCAGAGTAGCTGTTCCCCTCCTATCTGAAACTCATGTTGTGGTAATGAATCATGCTCGTTTTCACCCTTAGAAACAAATAGATGTTGTACTTCATTCTGCCTTTACCGCCTTATTCACCAGAATGAAATCCAATTGAAACTGCTTGAGCAAACTTAAAGAGAGAAGTTATCAAATGATTAAGACAATTTGAATCTATAAAGGAATCTCTTTGTTACTATTTTAAAACTTAATCACTATACCAAGAGACTAGCCACAACCAATCGAGTAGGGGTTAATCGCTAGTCCCTCTCACACCACCGTGCGTGCCATTCATCAGCACACAGTGGTTTAACCAACTTTTAACACATGTCGTTCTAGATAATAATCCAAGTAAGAAACCAGTCCACGTTTTGATGAGGGCTGGTTTTGATATAGCTCGTTTTACAGACACGAGTGAAGTAGGTATACTTCTACCTAGTGTTTTTTTATTTTCAGCACCAGACTTAAAACAGTCTATCCCCCGCCACCTCACAATAGTCAAGCTTAATAGTCACTATTGACTTCACCGGTAGCGGAGGCCCACAGAGGACGTTCACATCCGTTGTACAACATGCCAGTCGTACTGCAAAAAGCAACGGGCAAACCGTTGCTTTTTTATCTTGCTAGGACTTTTGGCCCAGCCTCATCTATTTTATTGGGGAACTATCACGATTATTTGATACGACCTGGGCGTTCTTTGTAGCCATAGTAAGCATCGGCTAAGATTTCTTCCATGTCTGCGACCATTGGCAAGCGTGGGTTTGCTGGTGAACATTGATCTTCGTAAGCAAGAAGGGCAATCTCATGCAAGCTATCTTTCCATGCTTTTTCATCGATACCTTGATCTTTGAAGTTCATCTTAATACCAACCGCTTCACCAAGCTCGTAAACAGCATTTGCATAGGACGCTACTGCTTCTTCTGGAGTTGAAGCAGGAAGCCCTAACATACGAGCGATGTCTTGGAATTTCTCATCCGCTTTCCAGTAGTTGTACTTAGGCCATGTAGTCGTCTTAGCTGGGCGAGTACCGTTGTAACGGATAACGTATGGAAGCAAGATAGCATTCGTACGCCCGTGAACAGTATGGTGCATTCCACCAATCTTATGCGCCATTGAGTGACTCATACCAAGGAAGGCATTCGCAAAGGCCATACCAGCCATGGTTGAGGCATTGTGCATTTTTTCGCGAGCTTCTGGGTCAGCCTCAAGCACTGATTTCTTGAGGTATTGGAAGACCAGTTTAATCGCTTGAAGCGCAATACCGTCTGTATAATCATTTGCAAAGTTAGAAGTATAGGCTTCTGTTGCGTGCGTCAATACATCCATACCAGTGTCTGCTGCAATGAAACCAGGAACAGATTCTACCAAAGCTGGATCAACAATCGCAATCGTTGGGGTCAAGGAGTAGTCCGCAAGTGGGTACTTACGGTTGTTTGCCTTATCAGAAACGACCGCAAACGGTGTCACTTCTGAACCTGTACCAGAGGTTGTCGGGATACCGATGTATTTCGCTTTTTTACCCAGTGACGGGAATCTGAAGGCCCGTTTACGGATATCCATGAATTTTTGTACCAAATCACGGAAGTCCACTTCTGGTTGCTCATAGAAGAGCCACATGATTTTTGCGGCATCCATCGGAGAACCACCACCGAGGGCAATAACTGTGTCCGGCTCAAAGGCTTTCATCACTTCCGCACCACGGCGAACTGTTGTAATATCTGGATCTGGCTCAACATCCGAAAAGACTTGAACCGTCACTTGATTGGAACGCAGGTTCAACTGATCAATCACCCGTTGCACAAAGCCGAGTTTTTCGATTGATTTATCCGTAACAATCATAACACGCTCTAAACCTTCCGCTGTTTGGAGGTATTGAATAGAGTTACGCTCGAAGTAGATTTTTGAAGGAACTTTAAACCATTGCATATTATTTCTACGTTTCCCTACTTTCTTGATATTAAGAAGGTTGATAGCAGATACGTTATCACCAACTGAGTTGCGTCCGTATGAACCACATCCAAGTGTCAATGACGGCAAGAAGGCGTTATAAACATCTCCGATACCCCCGAATGTAGAAGGTGAATTCCAGATAATACGCATCGCTTTCATTTCTGTACCGAAACGTTTTGCAAGCTCCTCGTCTTTTGTATGAATCGCTGCCGAGTGACCAAGACCATTAAATTCCACCATTTGACGGGCTTTTTTTAGACCGTCCTCCACATCATCCGCTTTCAATACCGCGATAACTGGAGATAATTTTTCACGAGTTAATGGCTCATTTGGTCCAACTTCTGCACATTCAGCAGCTAGAATATTGGTTCCTTCTGGGACAGTGAAACCTGCTTGTTCCGCAATCCAAGCGGCTGGTTTTCCAACGATGTCTGCGTTTAATTTCGCACCAGCACAGTCCTTGCTATTGGCTTTTACACCAAAACAGAATTCTTCAAGGAGGGCTTTTTCTTTCTTATTCACAAAGTAAGTCTTATAAGACTTAAATTCTTCTACAAATTCTTTGTAGATTTCCTTGTCAATGATAACCGCTTGCTCAGACGCACACACCATACCATTGTCAAATGATTTAGACATGACAATATCATGAGCTGCTTGGCGAATATCCGCTGATTTTTCAATGTAGGCAGGAACGTTACCAGCACCTACCCCAAGAGCAGGTTTCCCGCATGAGTAGGCAGCGCGCACCATGGCATTTCCACCTGTTGCAAGGATAGTTGAGATTCCATCGTGGTTCATAAGAGCGTTGGTTGCCGCAATAGAAGGCTCTGAAATCCATTGGATACAGTCTTTTGGTGCCCCTGCTTTCACAGCTGCCTCATACACGATTCTTGCCGCATGCGCAGAAGATTCCTGTGCAGAAGGGTGGAAACCAAATACAATTGGATTGCGTGTTTTCAAGGCAATCAAGGACTTGAAGATTGCAGTTGAGGTTGGATTCGTTGTTGGCGTTACCCCACAAATCACACCGACTGGCTCTGCAATTTTCGTCAAACCTGTAATCGGATCATCTTCGATGATACCAACTGTTTTGACACCACGCATATTGTTCACAACATGTTCACAAGCAAATAGATTTTTCGTCGCCTTGTCCTCAAACACACCACGCCCCGTTTCTTCAACAGCGTGGGCTGCCAAGATACCATGTGCATCAAGTGCTGCTACCGAAGCCTTCGCTACAATATAGTCCACTTGCTCTTGGTTCAAGCTACGAAATTCTTCGAGAGCCACAAGACCTTTTTGGACCAATTCGTCCACATGTGCTTGTGCAGCTTGCAATTGTTCTTCTGGTGATTGTTTTTTATCAGCCATTTGGGGTTCCTCCAAAATTGTTTTCTGTCAACTTTTATTTGTTAACTTTTTCACAATATTATTCTACCTCATTTCTTTTGTTTTGTAAAGAGTTTGTTAAACATTTCACAAATTGTTTTTTAAAAGATTGTGAGATGTTTTCAAATTCCCTGCAAAATCAACGTTTTTCTTTTATGTTTGTGAATATTTTCTCAAATTTTTTTTCTTTCACAAATAAAAAATCAGGAAATACACCTTATTTTTCCTGATTTACTCCAAATTAACACTCTAACTGGTCAACAATATCTGTGAAATTTGTCCCTACCTGCTCCAGAGAGACCGTCAGCTCTTCTCGCGTTTGGTTATTCTTCACGGTCACTTGACCCTGCTCCACTTCACTTTCCCCAAGTGTGATAATGATTTTCGCTTGGAATTGATCCGCCGACTTGAACTGGGCTTTCAGTTTACGCCCCAGATAATCACGTTCCGCTTTGAAACCTTGATTGCGGAGAGCCTGTACCAGTTCTAAGGCCTTACCATTCACCTCTTGGCCCAAAACAGCAATATAGACATCCAACTCTTCTGCCAGCGGAAGTTCTACCTCCTGCATCTCAAGCACAAGGAGGAGGCGCTCAATCCCCATACCAAAGCCAAAACCAGGCGTTGCTGGTCCGCCAAAATACTCGACCAAGCCGTCGTAGCGACCACCTGCACAGATTGTCAGCTCGCTTCCCGATACCTCTGTGATAAATTCAAAAATCGTATGATTGTAGTAGTCAAGACCACGCACCATATTGGTATCGATCACATAGTCAATCTTCAAGGCCTCAAGCATACCACGCACAGCATCAAAATGCGCTTGGCTTTCCTCATCCAAGTAGTCCAAAATAGACGGAGCATTGGCTACTGCCACCTTGTCCTCCTTTTCCTTACTATCCAAAACGCGAAGCGGATTTTCTTCCAATCGGCGCTGGCTATCTTTTGAGAGGGTCTCTTTAAGTGGTGTCAAGTAGTCAATCAAGGCCTTGCGATAAGCCGCCCGGCTCGCACTGCTCCCTAGCGTATTCAAATGCAGGCGTATGTCTTGAATGCCAATTTCTTTGAAAAATTGCGCCGCCATGGCAATCGTCTCCACATCTGTCGCAGGATTGCTGGAGCCAAAACACTCCACACCAATCTGGTGGAACTGGCGCAAACGCCCTGCCTGCGGACGCTCATAGCGAAACATAGGTCCCATATAGTACAACTTAACAGGCTTTTGCACCTCTGGTGCAAAGAGTTTGTTTTCAACATACGAACGGACCACAGGAGCTGTTCCTTCCGGACGAAGGGTGATGTGACGGTCTCCCTTGTCATAGAAATCATACATTTCCTTACTAACGATGTCGGTCGTATCTCCCACAGAACGACTAATCACCTCATAATGCTCAAAAATAGGCGTACGGATTTCTTGATAGTTGTAGTTGCCAAAGGTTTTACGGGCAAATTCTTCCACATACTGCCACTTGGCAGACTCTCGGGGTAAAATATCTTGGGTTCCTTTAGGTTTTTGTAGTTTCATTCTATTTCCTCTTTTACTAGTATCTGTCTATTCTACCATAGAATAGCTTCATTCGTCTGTCAAAGTGCAGAAAAGCTACGAACAAGTTTCCCATCTTGAATATCCAGGACAATCATATCTTGTATATCTCCATTCCGACTAGTTCTACTCACCCTGTCAAAACCTACTATATAATAGCCGTCCCATACATGGGTAAAGTCTAGTTTTTCCACTCTCCTAACAAAATCTAATCTGGGAGTATTGACATCTTCTTGTTCTTCTTTTGACAGTTGCCAATCAAAATCTATACGAATTTCCAATGCATGCTTTTTCAAATACTTTTGAACATCAATAGAATAATAGCCACCTATCGGTAGACCGGACTCTCTGTTGTTTGCTGCCTCCTGAGACAATTCAGCCTTACTTCCTACAACATCTTCCCAAACCAGTTCTCTATCCGAGCTAGAAATAGCCTCAACACTTTGTCCTGCTACAGATACAAGTTTCAAATCCTTGGTCTCCAGCCCACTAAATACTTGTTTTATCTGAACAACCTGCTCCCTGACAGCCGGTTGCTGCCACATTGCTTCTTCCTTGATATTCATATCAACTTCTACATCAGCCAAGTCTTCCTCGGGTGATTGATTGGTATCAATTGAAATACTGGCCTCCATGATAATAACCTCGCCCTCTACTTCTTCACTATAGGTGAAAATAAGTCTCTCACTGCCTGTCTCTAGCATCTTGCTATAGTTGTCTACGGAAACTTTTCCTTTATATCCTAAAGCTTGAAATTTTTGAACAATAATTGGGCTATATTCTGCTTTTATCTGTTCCTTTTTTACTGGCGAAACACCGCAACTAGTCAAAATAACAACCAAACTTAACAAACTCAGTAGTTTTATAGACATTTTCTCTCCTCAAATGACCACCATTTCCTCATTTTATCATGTTTTTAGAATTTTTGAAAAAATAGTAGAGCTTTTTTCAAAAAAAATCTGTCAAGTAACTTTACTTTACAAAAGAAATATGATATTCTAATACAGTTGGCAAAAGCCAAATGAATAGGATAGTCTTTCTGTTTTCATTTAGCACTGAGCAATGACATCGCAGGCATAACTAGAGTTAGGCAAGATGCACTAACGACGTAATGAGTGAAAAATAGACGGACTATGAAACGAGCTAGGCTCGTACCACTATAACGGAGGATAGAAAGAAATGGCAGTACCTGCACGTCGCACATCAAAAGCGAAGAAAAACAAACGTCGTACACACTACAAATTGGCAGCTCCAACTGTGAAATTTGACGAAACTACTGGAGATTACTCACGTTCTCACCGTGTATCTTTGAAAGGATACTACAAAGGACGTAAAATCGCTAAAGCTGCTGCAGCTGAATAATAGAAGGGAGATACCATGCGCGTAAACATTACACTTGAACACAAAGAATCTGGTGAACGCTTGTACCTTACTTCTAAAAACAAACGCAACACTCCAGACCGTCTTCAATTGAAAAAATACTCACCAAAATTGCGTAAACACGTGATTTTTACTGAGGTGAAATAGGGATTCACTATACGTCAATAGACCATAGAAACCTTGATTTTATGCGATTTTTGAAATATTGAATTTCATTACATTGCAATATAAATCAATCGAATCTCTACATTTTTCTCTACACTTTTTAGATAATAAAATTTAAGTAGAACATGCAGATAATGAAAGGAACACTTCTTATGAGGTGTTCCTTTTATATAACAAAAACTCTACAATTTGGAATAGTTCATTTATTATAATTATGTCAAACCTTATGTTTTTTATTTTTGTATAGATAAAATCTTTGGGATTATCAGGTGTCCTCAATATCTAATGATTCTAATTTTTCAATTGATATTGAATCTAGTCAGAATCTTTCCAAATTATAGCTTGACAAATATTTCAACTGTCATGAGTAATTCTCTTAGACCAATAACTCTAATTCTTCTATATCTTCTTCTCTATCATTTTTGATTGCAGAAAATGCAGATAAAGTAGCTTCAAATGCATCAGCTCTAAACGTTCTATTCCCTTCTCGAATACCATTTTCAAAAAGAGTTTTTAAATTTTTTTCTTTTTCCAAAAACACATTCTCCATTCAACGCAGAAGAAAATTGTTCTTTGAGGAAACGTTCTTCCTCTTCATGTGTCATGTAGGCATGACGACGTCCACCGCGATTCTCATTGAGAAGGGCCTGTAGGCCTCCGTCTAAATAACGATTCAATACATTTCGTACAGTTTGATGAACAAAGCCTACTGATTTAGCTGCAGACTGTTAAATTATAACATTCAGCAAAGAATAAGAGTCTGAATTTTTCTATGATACTGGCATTGTGGTTACCTCTGAGTGCCTGCTTTTATTCATTGACTTGGAACGGAGAAAGTGCGGTTGTCATAAGATTATTATACAGCTATAGCTGATTTTGTTAAGTATAAACTAGCGTTACACGATGGAGTGGCACAACGACGTTACAGCAATAGAATCAACAATGACCGAGTCTCACTCCAGCCCAATTGACATCTTATATATGACAAAAGAAAATCTATGAACATCATTGATTTCATAGGAATTTATTGACTAACAAAAAAAGAGCACACACCCGACATCGCTTAGGGCTGCTGGATTCCTCCCCTGACCCGCTTCACGCACAGATGTTGCTCCATCTAGTATTCTATCATAAATCAAAACTCGGTGCAAGTATTCTCAGTCCCTCATGTGGGCTGCGCCTGCTGACCCTGCTTGAGTGCCTTCTTTTTCTCACGTCCCTGACGGAAAAAGGTCTGCATGATACAGGCGCATTCCTCTTCTAAAATCCCTGTCTCAACCGCAACACGATGGTTGAGACGCTCGTCCTGTAAGATATTATAGAGACTACCTGCGGCTCCAAATTTCTGATTGGGCGCGCCGTAGATGACCTGCGGAATCCGCGCGAGACCGATTGCGCCACTACACATGACACAAGGCTCGATGGTCACAAACAGGGTCGTATCTAGCAACCGCCAGTTTTCTTCCTGCTGATTGGCTTCTTGAATGGCCATAATTTCTGCATGTAGAATCGCCTGATTACACTCCTCACGCGCGTTGTGCCCCCGTCCGATAATGACGCCGTCTTTGACAATGACACATCCGATGGGAATCTCATCTTTTGCTAAGGAACGCTCTGCTTCTTTTAAGGCCTCCCGCATGAACTGCTCTTTTTCTTCCTGACTGTAACTACATTTTGTTTCCATGTCAGTATTATAGCAAAAAAAGACTCAAGCTCCAACTAGGGATAGGCTAGTGGTGAATCCGAGATAAAAATTGCCTGGTTCGCTCTTCTCTGGGAGAATCAAATATTTCTTCAGGACTTCCTTTCTCAATAATCTGACCGTTTTCCATAAAGACCACTCTATCTGCGACTTCACGGGCAAAACTCATCTCATGGGTCACCACAACCATGGTCATCCCTTCCTTAGCTAACTCGACCATGACCTGCAAGACTCCACCGATAAGTTCTGGATCAAGGGCCGAGGTCGGCTCATCAAAGTAGATAACCGCTGGGTTGCTGGCAACCGCCCGCGCAATTCCCACCCGTTGCTGTTGACCGCCTGACAGTTCACTCGGGTAGGCACAATACTTGTCAGCAAGCCCTACCTTATCAAGAGCTTTTCTACCGATTTGCTCTGCTTCCTCCTTGCTATATCCATGAGCCACGATGAGGCCCTCGGTCACATTTTCCAAGGCTGTTTTATTGGCAAAGAGGTTATAATTTTGAAAGACAAAGCCCGTATGCTTGCGAATCTCGGCAATCTCTTTCTGGCGAATATGAGCTAGGTCATAGGTCTCTTCGCCAAAGACCAACCGACCACTATCTACCCGCTCTAAAAAATTCATACAGCGGAGCAAGGTCGTCTTTCCTGACCCTGACGGACCTAGAAGAACCGTCACCGTTCCTTGTTCCACCTGTAAATCCACCTCCTGCAAGACCTTGGTCGTACCAAAGGACTTGCTTATCTTCTGTACTTCGATCATCTTGCCCCCTTAATAAACTTTCAATTTCTTTTCACCATAGGTTTGCAACTTGGTTAATACTGTTGAAAACAGTAAATAGATCAGCCCTACCTCGCAATACAAGGCAAAGGGCTCGTAGGTTCTGGCCGCAATTTGCTGGGTCGCCATAAACATCTCTAAAACTGTGATGTTCGCAGCTAAGGATGTATCTTTGACCAAGCTGATTAAAGAATTGGACAAGGGAGGAAAGGCCACTCGAAAGGCTTGAGGCAAGACAATGCGCCGCATGGTTTGGGAGAAAGTCATCCCCACACAGTATCCCGCTTCCAGCTGCCCTTTCGGAACCGACTCAATCGATGCCCGAATCGTTTCTGCCGCATAGGCTCCTGTATTAACTGAAAAGACGAAAACAGCTGATGGAAAGGCATCTAATACCAGCCCCAAATTTGGCAAACCGTAGAAAATGACATAGAGCTGCACTAAAAGAGGTGTGCCTCGGATCAACCAAATATAAAACCGAGCGAGCTGTTTCAGCACCGGAATCTGGGCAATTTGCACCAAGGCTGTCAACACTGCAATCAGTAGGCCAAACACGAAAGAGAGGATTGTTAGTGGAATCGTCACCAACAACCCTGGTATCAGTATCTGGCTAAAAGAATCAAGAATAATTTGCCATAATCTATCTGTCATAATGACCTCTATTTTTTCACTTGTGATACATCGTCGCCGAAATATTTCTTGGATAATTCTGTCAATACACCTTCGTCTGCCAATTCTTTCAAGGCCTGATTGATTGCCACAACCAAATCATCATTACCTTTAACAACTGGTAGAGCTGTCTCCTGCGCATCTTCTGATAGAGCCGCAACTTTGACAGGAGCATCTGGATGTTGCTTGATATAGTCCAGATAGGCGACATTATCATTGATGGTCACATCCACGCGTTTTGAAGCCAGCAATTCAATCGCTTGTTGGAAACCATCGACACCGACAATTTCTGCACCGTTACTTTTGGCAATTTCCGCCCAATTACTGGTCAAGCTATTGGCTGATTTTTTCCCCTTGATATCACTAAAGGCTTTCGTTGTCGTATCGTCCTTAGAGGTAATCAAGGCTCCGTAGATGTAGGTATATGGCGTTGAAAAATCGTATTTTTCCTTGCGCTCATCGGTCACCCCAACCTGATTGGCAATGATATCAAAACGTCCCGCATCAAGACCCGCAATAATGGAATCCCACTCTGTTTCGACAAATTCTGCCTTGACACCGAGCTTTTCAGCCACTTTTTCAGCGACTTCAACATCGTAGCCAACCAACTTTCCGCTCTCATCATGGTAAGTATAAGGGGCATAGGTTCCTTCAGTCCCCACTTTCAACACCCCTTTTTCCTTGATTTGTTCAAGCAATGAGCCTGCTGGAGCAGACTGTTTTTGGGAAGTTGAGCCACACGCGACAAGTGAGACCGTTGCTAGAATCCCTGCGATCCATACTACTAGTTTTTTCATACCTTTTTCTCCTTTATTGTCTAGCCTTGTCAAAGGCGTGTGCTAAATCCTCAATCAAATCTTGACCTGCTTCAATTCCGACTGCCAAGCGTAGCAAATTTTTGCGAATACCGATGCGCTCTTGCAAGTCTGTACTGTAAGATTCATGCGTCATGGTTGCGGGGCGACAGATGAGAGATTCGACACCACCCAAACTAACCGCAAACCCAAAAAGTGTCAAGGATTGAACAAATACTTCCAAATCATACGTTTCCTCATCCAATACAAACGACACAACCCCACCATGTCCACTTGCTTGTTGCTCTTGAATGGCATGTCCGGGATGGTGTGACAGGCCTGTGTAAAAGACTTCTACCCCCTCTTGTTGATCCAGGTATTCTGCTACCAACTGGGCATTTTCTTGGTGCTTTTCTAACCGCAAAGGCAAAGTCTTAATCCCTCTTGATAAGAGAAAGGCATCAAAGGGACTGAGAATAGCTCCTAATAATTTATGCGCTAGCTTGAGCTGGGGATAGAGATCCTCTCGATTGGTGACGACTAGTCCTGCTAGAATATCCGAGTGACCTGCATAATACTTGGTCGCTGAGTAGACGACAATATCTGCCCCAAAATCCAGCGGGCGTTGTAAATAAGAGGTCATAAAGGTATTGTCTACAATCACCAGCAAACCTTGTGCTTTGGCACGACCGATCACCTTTTCTAAGTCTGTCACCTGCAGAAGTGGATTGGTCGGTGTTTCCAGAAAGACCGCTTTTATATGGCTTGCCACCTGTGAAAAGTCATACTGGTTGAAATCCGCGACCAGTTCATAGGATAGATTGCGGCTTTCAAATAATTCATTGACAAACTGCCATGTCCCTCCATAGACCGTGTCTGAAATGAGAATGCCATCTCCACTCTGTAACAGCTCAAAGGCAATGGCTGTTGCTGCCATTCCTGTCGCGGTTGCTAGGGCATAACGAGTACCTTCCAAATCAGCCACTTGTTGTTCCAAGGCAGATCGTGTGGGATTGGCGCTCCTGCTGTAGACAAACTCTCCAAATTGCTGGACGCCTTCCTGTAAAAAGGTGGATGAAAGATAGACTGGATAGGTGACAGCACCTTTTCCTGTATCATCAACTTGACCGTGAATCGCCTTTGTACTGTATTCCATAACACCCTCCCTGTTGTTGATGGATTTTATGATACCATGCACCCTGCTTCTTGACCAATACATTTTTTCTATCACTGTGATTAGGGAATTTTATGATCGCGCCTAAAAATGCCGTCCTCACTTCCTTTTTCTCAAGACAGAAAAAAACTAGCCTCGCCATCAGACGAAAAACTAGTTTGATGCTTATTTTAGGGTTGAGAAAGGAATAGGCCAAGGCAAGGAGCTGCATTCATCAAAACGACTGAACGATGTCCTAACCCTTATTCCATTCACTTTATTTCACAACGATATTGACCAGTTTGTTTGGTACAGCAATGACTTTGACGATGTCTTTTCCAGCGATTTCTGCTTGAACTTTTTCATCGGCAAGCGCTACTCTTTCCAAGTCCTCACGAGAAAGGTCTTTGGCAACGACCAGCTTAGCACGAACCTTGCCCTTGATTTGGACAACGATTTCAATCTCGTCTTCAACTAAGAAGGACTCATCATAGCTTGGCCATGGAACATAGGAAATGCCGTCTGTTGAGCCTGTCACGTTTTGCCAAAGTTCTTCTGCCAAGTGTGGTGCAAATGGAGCCATTAGCTGAATAAAGCCTTTGGCATACTCGACATAGAGCACCTCTTCTTTATTGGCACTATTGACAAAAATCATGAGTTGGGCAATAGCCGTGTTGAACTTGAGCGTTTCAATCTGCTCTGTTACAGCTTTGACCGTTTCATGATACACCTTGTCCAAATTGCCATTGTTTTCTGCAACGATTTCTTTTGAGCTGATCAAGCGGTAGACGCGGTCAAGGAACTTACGGCTACCTTCCAACCCTTCCTCGCTCCAAGCGATAGAGGCATCAAGTGGCCCCATAAACATTTCATAGACCCGAAGGGTATCGGCACCGTATTGGGCTACCACATCATCTGGATTGACCACATTTTTCAGAGATTTAGACATCTTGGCAGGCGCTTGCTCTAGCTCTTCTCCTGTTTCAATATTGAAAAATGAACCGTCACGCTTTTCAACCTTGTCCGTCGCAACAAGAGCACCACGGCTATCACGGTAGCTTGTTCCCAAAATCATACCTTGATTAAAGAGCTTTTGGAACGGCTCCTTGCTCGGCACTACACCAATATCGTAGAGGAATTTATGCCAGAAACGCGCATAGAGCAGGTGGAGCACTGCATGTTCTGCCCCACCGATATAGATATCGACTGGCAACCATGCCTTTAGTAGGTCTTGGTCTGCTAATTTTTCTGTATTGTGCGGATCAATATAGCGGAGGTAGTACCAGCTTGAACCTGCCCATTGTGGCATGGTATTGGTCTCGCGACGCCCCTTGACACCATCTTCACGGGTCACTTCCAACCAGTCCGTCACATTAGCAAGCGGGCTTTCTCCGGTACCGGACGGCTTAATATCAGTTGTCTTTGGCAAGACAAGTGGCAATTCTTCTTCTGGAACAGCCGTTGACGTCCCGTCTTCCCAATGAATGATCGGGATTGGCTCTCCCCAATACCGCTGACGGCTAAAGAGCCAGTCACGTAAGCGATAGGTTACTTTTTCTTCACCGACACCATTTGCTGCCAGCCAGGCAATCATCTTCTCGATTGCCTCTGCCTTGTAAAAACCGTTGAGGAAATCAGAATGAATGTGCAGACCGTCCTCTGTGTAGACCTCCTGCTCAACATCGCCTCCTTCAATAACTGCGACAATCGGTAGGTCAAAGGCTTTGGCAAATTCCCAGTCGCGACTATCGTGCGCAGGTACTGCCATAACAGCACCCGTACCATAGCTTGCAAGCACGTAGTCAGCAATCCAAATCGGAATTTCTTGACCATTTGCAGGATTTATGGCATAGGCACCTGTCCAGACACCTGTTTTTTCCTTAGCAAGGTCGGTTCGAGCAAGGTCGGATTTGAGACTAGCTTGATGTTTGTAGTCTGCCACCACTTCAGCTTGTTCAGCTGTCGTGATTTGGTCTACCAACTCATGCTCAGGTGCTAGCACGGCAAAGCTTGCTCCAAAAAGGGTATCTGGACGCGTTGTAAAGACGGTGAACGTTTTATCGCTTCCCTTGATGGCAAAGGTGACATTAGCGCCGCGTGATTTGCCAATCCAGTTCCGTTGCATATCCTTGATCGACTCTGGCCAGTCCAAGTCCTCCAAGTCATTGAGTAGGCGCTCTGCATAGGCTGTGATTTTCAGCATCCACTGACGCATTGGCTTTCTCACAACTGGATATCCTCCACGCTCAGAAGTGCCGTCAGGCAGGACTTCCTCATTGGCAATAGCTGTCCCAAGCTCTTCCACCCAGTTGACTGGTACTTCCGCTTCATAGGCCAGACCTTTTTCATATAATTTCGTGAAAATCCACTGGGTCCACTTGTAATAGTTGGGATCTGTCGTATTCACCTCGCGGTCCCAATCGTAGGAAAATCCAAGCGCATTGATTTGGCGTTTGAAGTTGGCAATGTTTTGCGCTGTAAATTCTGCTGGATCATTTCCCGTATCCATTGCATACTGCTCCGCAGGCAGACCAAAGGCATCCCAGCCCATTGGGTGAAGAACATTGTAGCCTTGGGCGCGCTTGTAACGGCTCAAGATATCTGTCGCTGTATAGCCTTCAGGGTGGCCAACGTGAAGTCCTGCACCACTTGGATAAGGGAACATATCAAGAGCATAGAAGTTTGGTTTTTCTTTATCCGTACCTGTTTGAAAGGTGTGATGTTCTGCCCAGTATCGTTGCCACTTAGGCTCAATCACCCCATGGTTATAAAAGGTCATAGCTATTACTCTCCAATTTTGTATGATAGTCCCATTATACCATGTTTAAGCCCATTTGTAGCAGGAGATGGGAGAGAAAATACAGGAATTTCTTGATTTCTCTTTTTGAAAACGCTATACTAAAATAAAAAAGAGACAGCAAATGAAAAAAGAACTTTTTTACTATTGGGAACAGTTTTGCTTGCTAAATGCCCTCCTCTGCACACTAACCGCTCTCACCACGCTCTTGTTTCCACAACTAGATCCAACCCTGCGCTTGTCCACTTTTGTCAAACTCTTTTCTTTTCCGCTCATCACAAGTCAAAAAATGAAAACCAAACTCCGCTATCGCTTGTTGATGGCTATCGGTCTAAGTCTCGTTCTTGGTTTCGTTCTTAAACCGATTTGGAACAGCATGTCAATCAAACCCATTCAGCTAACGCCACTCCCCCTCTTCCTAGCCAGTCTAGGATTAGGCTCCTTGGCTCTATGGAATGTTTATCAAGCAAACAAAAAGGGCAGTAGCCCTTTTTTTGCACCTATCATACTCAAAGCACAGGAATTGAGTTCAACCTAAAACCTCGGAAAAAAGATAGACAGCTGTTTCAGCTTTAGCTGATTACAGCTGCGAATACCTTTAGGGATTAAGCTGAAAACCTCCACTGGAGCTTTTCACTCGTCAGATTTCCTAGATTGCCGTGCTGTTGCGAGCTTTGCTCGTTTTACAGATACGGATACTCTTGAGTGCGCTTTGAGTTTTTTTACGGGCTTTGTAGCTTCGGTAACTGAACTCGGGCTAAAAGCTCGGAAAAAAGATAAATACTCCTAGAAGCCTGAGCTTCTAGGAGTATTTCCTATTTTTGCCACAGCCGTTGCGAACTCTGGTCGCTTTACGGATGTGGATACCCTCGTGGTACATTCGCTTTTTTCACGCCCTTGTATCTTGTGCAACTGAGTTCGAGCTAAGCACTGTGCGGAAAAGATAGGCAGATGTTTCGGCTTTAGCCGATTACAGATGAGAATCCCTTTAGTGGATAGGTAGCTGTTCTAGCTTTAGCTAGTTACAGCTACGAATACCTTTAGGTACAAATCTTCCTAGCTCTAAAGGTATGGTATACCTTTAAAGGCGAGAGGTAGGAGTTTGCAGAGCAAACTCTCCTCTCACACTTCGTCAGATTTCCTAGATTGCCGTGCTGTTGCAGGCTATGTCTGCTTCATAGATACGGATACTCTTGGAGTGCACTTTGTGCTTTTAACGCTCTCACATCTTCTACCAAATCACCACGCGGTCTTCTGGTTTGCGCCACATGCCGTCTTTTTCTGTCACATCAAAGGCCTCAAAAAATTCAGCAAAGTTTGGCACTTGTAGGTTCACACGAAGTTTTGCTGGTCCATGGACATCTACGCTCGCTAGTAACTGCATGTATTCCGTCCGACCTTTCATGCGCCAAATGCGCCCCCAGTTGGTGAAGAATTCTTCTGCTGAGTAATCTTCCTCCCGTTTGGCAGCCTCAAGTGCTGCTGCAAGTCCACCTAAGTCAGCCACATTTTCAGAAACAGTCAGCTTTCCATTCACCCTCGCACCATGAGATTCTTGTCCTTCAAAGAGGTCCACCACTTTTTGTGTTTTTTCTTTAAAGGCTGCGTAATCTTCATCTGTCCACCAGTTTTTCAAACTACCATTTTCATCAAAGGAAGCACCATTGGTATCAAAGGCGTGAGAAATTTCATGGGCGATAACGGCACCAATTCCACCATAGTTTTCAGAAGATGTCTGCTCAAGAGCATAAAACGGTGCCTGCAAAATAGCTGCAGGAAAAACAATTTGGTTTTGTTGCGGATTGTAGTAGGCATTGACCATGTGCGCAGGCATGCCCCACTCACTATCGTCTACGGGCTGATTCCACTTACTCCATGAATACTTAATCGAAAGTTCTTTCAAGAATTGGGCGTTCTCAAGCAGAGATTTAGTCTCATCAATCACCTTGTCATAGTAGCGTTCTGGCAATTTCTCAGGATAGCCGATATAGGGCTTGATGACCCCTAATTTCACAATAGCCTGTTTCTTGGTTTCTTCTGTCAGCCATTCATTGGCTGCTAGGCGCTCCTGATACACCTCAATCATGGTTGCAATTTTTTGTTCGACATCTGCCTTTGCTTCTGGCGAGAATTTCTCCCCTGCATACCATAAGCCCAAGGCCTGATTAAACGGCCCTTCAGCCAGATAAAAGGCAGCCTTTTCCTTGCTTTGTGCCTCTGGAGTGCCTGACAAGGCCCGCCCATAAGCACCTGCTAACACACGAATTTCATCGGTCAGGTAAGAGGTGACAGACCCAATCGCACTCACAAGCAAACTAGCTTTCAAATATTCCCAGTTCTCTTCGCAATAAAATTCTTTCGCAGCTTCCCAGAAACGAGGGTTTTCAACGATAATCTTATCTGGAACCTGCCCGATAACCTGTGTGAAGAAGGTTTCCAAGGGAAGAGTTGGAACGAGCGCTGCAAACTCCTTGAATTCATAGGGGTGATAAAGCTTAAAGTATTCTGACTTGTCTTCATTAGAAAGCACGATTTGCGCGACACGCGCATCCAAGTCTTCTACCTTATCTAACAAATCGGTGATTTCTTCATCTGAAAAATCAAATTTCCGGAGCAAATCAGTTTCAGACTGACGCCAAAGCGCCATTAACTCCCCTTTTTGTGGATGATCTTCAGCATAGTAGGTCGTATCTGGCAAAATAGTGCTCGGCTCTCCTGCCCAGAGAACATTGGTTTTGGCATCCATGAAGTCTGGAGCCACTCCAAATGGCATGGCATTGGGTTTTCCTGCCAATTCAAACGCTCCAATTTTTTCAGTAAAATCTGCAAAAGACCGAAGATTTTTGTACTCCTCAATCAAGGAAAGCGCTGGAGCAATGCCTGCAGACTCTCTTTTTTCATCATCTGCTGCTAGGCGGTGGTATTTGACAAAGTTTTGTAATACACTATCCTCTGGGACACCTTTCCCTTTCAACCACTCATCTGTCGTTGCTAGCATCAGGTCTTCAATCTCATCACGCAAGTTGGTAAAGCCACCTGTCACCGGCTTGTCACTCGGGATAACAGCTGTTTCTGCCCATTTCCCGTTGATTGCCTCATAAAAATCATCTTGTAAACGTACCATAAGAACCTCTTTTCTACATTTCTATCTACATGATAGCAAAAAGAAGCAAAATTTGCAGGGATTTTACTACCTATACTCTGTGAAAATGAAAAATGGGCGTTTCTGATACTCTTTGAAAATGACTGTCTACCTCACTCCTATTCCAGAAGGTCACCTACAAATCCTCCATACGAATCACCACATCTGCCTTTTCCCATTTTAAAAAAAGATGAGAAAATGCTGAATTTTTTCAAAAATTAACTTGACTTAATTTTTAAATTAAGTTATATTAAGAAACAAGGAGTGTACAGATGATTGAACTAAAAGATGTAAGTGTCAGCTATCACACTGTCTTAGCCTTAGACACTGTTAACCTAACGATTCAAGGTCCTACAATCACAGGTATTCTAGGACCAAACGGAGCAGGGAAGTCTACCCTGCTAAAGGCCATGCTTCATATTATCGACCACCAAGGTCAAACCAACCTTGACGGTAACGATATTCGCAAACAGCGGAACAAGATTGCCTATGTAGAGCAAAAAGCTGCGATTGACTTTAACTTTCCGATTAAAGTCAAAGAATGTGTCTCCCTAGGACTGTATCCGAAAATTCAGCTTTTTCAGCGACTTAGGGAAGAAGACTGGATCAAGGTCGCACGGGCGCTTGAAATTGTCGGCATGGCAGAATATGCGGATAAGCAAATCAGTCAACTTTCTGGTGGGCAGTTCCAGCGTGTCCTCATCGCCCGCTGCCTCGTCCAAGAAGCAGACTATATCTTCTTAGACGAGCCGTTTGTTGGGATTGATTCGGTCAGTGAAAACATTATCATGACCACGCTTCGCAATCTCAAAAAATTGGGGAAAACCATTCTCATCGTCCACCACGATTTGAGCAAGGTCAAAAACTATTTCGACCAAGTTCTACTACTCAACCGTGAAGTCGTAGCCTTTGGAGAAACCGCCCAAACCTTTACAAAAGAGCACCTCCAAGCCACTTACGGCGAGAATTTGATACTCATGGAGGATAACAAGAAATGATTCAAGAATTTATTGACGGATTGCACAGCTTCCACTTTTTGCAAAATGCTGTCGTAACAGCGATTGTCATCGGGATTGTAGCTGGAGCCGTTGGTTGCTTTATTATCTTAAGAGGCTTGTCCCTCATGGGAGATGCGATTTCTCATGCGGTTTTACCGGGGGTTGCCCTCTCCTATATTTTAGGGATTAACTTTTTTATCGGTGCGATTGCCTTTGGTCTCCTCTCATCCGTGATGATTACCTACATTAAGGGAAATAGTATCATCAAGAGTGATACTGCAATCGGGATTACCTTCTCATCCTTTCTAGCTCTCGGAGTCATCCTCATCGGGGTGGCCAATAGCTCTACCGATTTATTTCACATTCTATTCGGGAATATCCTTGCGGTACAGGATATGGATAAGTGGATTACCATAGGCGTTGCTGCCCTTGTTCTCTTCCTCATTTTCCTCTTCTTCAAACCGCTCTTGATTACCTCTTTTGACCCACTCCTAGCAAAATCCATGGGCATGCCTGTTAATGCCTACCATTATCTGCTCATGATTTTGCTAACCTTGGTGTCTGTCACAGCCATGCAAAGTGTCGGAACCATTCTCATTGTTGCCATGCTGATTACACCAGCCGCTACTGCCTATCTCTATGCAAGCAGCCTTAAAAACATGATTTTCCTCTCTTCCGCCTTAGGAGCCCTTGCTTCTATCGTCGGTCTCTTTCTAGGATATAGTTTTAATATTGCTGCCGGATCCAGTATCGTCTTAACATCAGCCACCTTCTTTTTGATAAGCTTCCTCTTTGCCCCAAAACAGGGCATCCTCATACGCTATTCAAAAAGTTATCCCACTCATAAGGAGAAATGAATGAAAAAATTATCTACTCTAGCGCTTGCATTCCTTGCAATCCTAGCCCTTGTTGCCTGCTCGAGCCCCTCAAAGGACTCTAGTACCGAAACACCGAAATTAAAAGTTGTTACCACCAATTCTATTCTTGCGGATATAACCAAGAATATCGCAGGAGACAAGATTGAACTACACAGTATGGTCCCCGTTGGACAGGACCCACATGAATACGAACCCCTGCCTGAGGACGTAAAAAAGACATCGAAGGCCGACCTCATTTTCTACAATGGCATTAACCTTGAGACCGGCGGAAATGCCTGGTTTACTAAGTTGGTCAAAAATGCCAATAAGGTCGAAAACAAAGATTACTTTGCTGTCAGCGATGGGGTCGAAGTCATCTATCTGGAGGGAGAAGATGAAAAAGGAAAAGAAGATCCGCATGCTTGGCTCAACCTTGAAAACGGGATGATTTATGCCAAAAATATTGCCAAACAGTTGATTGCAAAGGACCCTAACAATAAAGCAAGTTATGAGAAAAATCTCGCCATCTATCTTGAAAAACTGGACACCTTAGATAAGGAAGCGAAACAAAAATTCAACAACATCCCTGATGAAAAGAAAATGATTGTCACCAGCGAAGGTTGTTTCAAATACTTTTCAAAAGCCTATCAGGTCCCGTCTGCCTACATTTGGGAAATCAATACCGAAGAAGAAGGAACACCAGACCAAATCAAACACTTGGTTGAAAAATTACGCCAAAGCAAGGTTCCCTCTCTCTTTGTCGAAAGTAGTGTCGATGATCGTCCAATGAAAACTGTATCAAAAGACACCAACATCCCAATTTACGCTAAAATCTTCACAGATTCTGTCGCTGAAGAGGGAGAAGACGGAGACAGCTACTATGCCATGATGAAATGGAATTTAGATAAAATTGCGGAAGGCTTGGCTAAATAGTGTGTGAAATGAATGTGACAGACTACCCTTGTCAAGAATCTTGTGATTCTACTTACTAAGACATCAACCAATACCCTTTATATCTTCTCTTCTTGACAATGTGTAGTTGTCCAACATTCATATCATATAGTGAACTCCCATATCCCTACTAAGTAGGTGTATAAGGGAGTTTCTTTTTCTATCTCTCACTGCGCATACCTCATGTTCAGAGGTCATACTTAAAAAAATCAAAAGGCAAACGAGTTGAACTCAGGCTAAAAGCTCGGAAAAAAGATAGGCAGATGTTCTCGTTACAGATGAGAATCCCTTTAGGGGATAGGCAGATGTTCTAACTTTAGTTAGTTACAGCTTAGCTCCCCTTGGGGAGAAACATTCCTAGCTTCAAAGGTATAGTATACATTTGAAGCTGAAAGATAGGAGTTTGCAAAGCAAGCTCTCATCTAGCTTCTTTGTCATGTTTCCTAATTTTGCTGTAGCTGTTGCAGGCTGTTCCTGCTTTACAGATCCCCTTGAGGTACGGTCGCTTTTTTCACGCCCTCGTATCTTGCGTAATTAAACACGAGCTAAACTCTTTACGAAAAAGAGCCATATTCGGCTTTAGCCGATGACAGCTGTGCTACCTTTAGGGGATACATGCGAGCTGATTGAATACAGGTAGATATAACATTCATGAATTTCCTTTAAATTTTTGTTATACTAGAGGAGAGAAAAAGAGAGGACACCCAGATGACCCCCAATAAAGAAGATTATCTAAAATGTATCTATGAAATCAGTACCCAAAAAGCGAAAATTACCAACAAGGAAATTGCAGAACGAATGCAGGTTTCTCCACCTGCCGTTACTGAAATGGCTAAACGGATGATTGAAGAGGGGCTGATTCAAAAAGATAAGTCTGCTGGCTACCTGTTGACCACTCTCGGTCAACAAACTGTGGCAAGACTTTATCGCAAACACCGCTTGATTGAAGTATTTCTCCTTGAACATCTCGGCTATACCAGCCACCAATTACACGAAGAAGCGGAAGTCCTTGAACATACTGTCTCAGACTACTTCATCGATCAGTTGGACAGCTTTTTAGGCTCGCCAAAAACGTGTCCGCATGGGGGCACCATTCCTCTCAAAGACCAGCTCTTGGAGGAACAATACCAAGATACCCTCGACCAAATTAAACAACCTGGAAGCTATCGATTAGTACGAATCAATGATTCCTTTCCACTACTCCAGTTTCTGGAGCACATCAACCTCACGCTAAATGACAGCTTTGCCGTAAAGCAAATCGATATCTTTACCCAGAGTATCCTCATTCAATGCAAAGAAAAAACGATTGCAATTCCCTTTGCTATTGCAAAGGAACTGTATGTTGTCGCAATAAAAGACCTGTAACCTCTGTTTGGAAAGAGGAGCCAGGTCTTTTTCTTATGTTTTATTTATCTTTGTGTCTAACACAATGGTCACTGGCCCGTTATTGGTAAGGGAAACCTGCATGTCTGCGCCAAAGATGCCTGTCTCAACAGGAACAAAGGCACGCAAGGCTTGGTTCAGCTCCTCATAGAGGGTCTTAGCAAGGTATGGCGCAGCGGCTCCTGTAAAGGCTGGACGGTTGCCCTTTTTCGTATCTGCAAACAAGGTAAACTGCGAAATCGAGAGAATCTGCCCTGAAATATCTTGAACAGAGCGATTCATTTTTCCCTCTTCATCTGAAAAAATCCGCATGTTGACAATCTTTCTGACTGCATAGTCTACATCTTCTTTACAATCATCCGGACCAACACCGACCAAAAGCAGCAGTCCCTGCCCAATCTGCCCATGAATACACTGTTCAATACTGACAGCCGCTTTTGTTACCCGTTGAATAACAATTTTCATCCCTTCACCTACCCATTTGTTCGCTTAACCGAGTACACTTCTGGCACCGATTTGATTTTATCAACTACACTCGTCAGCGTTGAAAGATTTGGAATTCCAAAGGACACATGAATAGTCGCAAATTTCATATCCTTGGTCGGCTGAGCATTGACAGAAGAAATGTTCTTGCTCGAATTGGTCAAAACTTTCAACACATCGTTGAGGAGACCCGAGCGATTGAGACCATAAATGTCGATATTTGCCATGTATTCTTTACTGGAGGGCTCATCCTCCCAAGATACATCAATCAGACGAACTTCATAGTTCTCCTGACTTTTCAGATTCATACAGTCGGTCCGGTGAACCGCCACACCACGTCCTTTGGTAATGTAGCCTGTAATCGCATCTCCTGGAACTGGATTACAGCATTTAGCCAGGCGAATCAAAAGACCTGAAGCCCCTTCGATGACAACACCGCCCTCGTGGCGAATTTTCAAGCTGTCTTTATTGTCCTGTTTGACCTCGCCACCGTTGACCAATTCGTCCGCAACAGCTTTTGCCTTGGCACGTTCTGCCTCCCGCCGCTCTTTTTCCGTCAGGCGATTGAAGATAGACATGGCTGAAATCTCTCCAAAACCAACAGCCGCAAAAAGCGCCTCATCGGTCTTGTAGCTCGTTTTTTGTAATACATCGTCTAAGTGCTTGCGGTCCAGATATTGGTTGGCCACATAGCCATTTTCCTGTAGGAGGTTCTGAACCAGCTCCCGCCCCTTGGTAATGGATAATTCCTTGTCTTGATTTTTGAAAAACTGACGAATCTTATTTCTAGCCTTGTGCGTTTTGACCAGATTGACCCAATCACGACTTGGACCAAAGGAATTGGCACTTGTGATAATTTCAACTTGGTCACCTGTTTTTAACTTGGTCGTCAAGGGAACCATACGCCCGTTAACCTTTGCTCCTGTCGCCTTTTCTCCGACCTTAGTGTGGATTTCATAGGCAAAGTCAATCGGCACCGAATCCTTGGGCAATTCTCTGACCGACCCGTCGGGTGTGAACACGTAAATTCGCTCGGTGAAAATATCATCCTTGACAGAGTCCACAAAGGTCTGCGCATCTCCAGCATCTGCCTGCAACTCAATCAAATTGTTGATCCACTTGAGCTCCTGCTGACTAGCTGTCGCCTTGCCACCACGCTTGTAAGCCCAGTGCGCTGCCACCCCGTATTCCGCCACTTGGTGCATTTCTGCCGTTCGAATTTGAAATTCAATCGGTCCCTTTGGTCCATAAACTGTCGTATGAATCGACTGATAACCATTAGCCTTGGGGTTAGCAATATAATCCTTAAATCGACCAGGCATGGGACGCCACAGCTCATGGATATAGCCCAACATAGCATAGACATCGCTCGGAGTTTCCATGATGCAGCGAATGGCAATCAAGTCATAGAGCTGGTCAAAACGCTTTTTCTTGTCGTGCATTTTCCGGTAAATCGAATAAATATGCTTAGGACGACCATAGATATGTCCGTGGAGATGATGTTCGCTCGCAAATTCACGAATCTTATCAACAACCTCATTGACTAGGGCTTCCCGTTCCCGCCGCTTTTCAGTCATGAGGTGCGTAATCTTATAAAATTCCGTCTCGTTCAAATAGCGAAAGGCCATATCTTCCAATTCCCACTTGATAGAAGAAATCCCCAAACGGTGGGCTAGTGGAGCATAGATTTCCATTGTTTCACGTGAAATCCGCTCCTGCTTGTCCTTACGCAAATGCTTCAAGGTCCGCATATTGTGCAGGCGGTCCGCCAATTTGACCAAGATCACCCGCATGTCCTTGGACATGGCAATCAACATCTTACGATGATTTTCTGCCAACTGCTCTTCATGGGATTTGTATTCGACCTTCCCCAGTTTGGTCACTCCATCCACAATCATCCGCACATCAGAGCCAAACTCTGCTTCCATCTCATCGAGCGTCACATCGGTATCTTCTACCACATCGTGAAGAAAACCACAGGCAACTGTCACCGCATCCAGCTGTAACTCCGCTAAAATCCCAGCCACCTGAATGGGGTGGATAATGTAAGGCTCACCTGATTTGCGGAACTGCTGACTATGCGCTTCTACAGCATACTCCAGCGCCTTGCGCACAAAGGAAACATCTTCTTCTGGCATATACTGGGCCGTCAGAGCAATGACATCTTCTCCGGTTAGATTGATTTCTTTCATCTTCTCTTCCTTTTCCTGCCGTTTATTGTTCCTATTTTACCATTTTAGCTAAAAAAGAAAAAGGCTCAAACGCTATCTTTATGCTATAATAAATAAAAATACTTTAAAGGAGAAAATCATGAACCAACCAATCATTGTAACAAGTAAGAAAAGTCGCTATGGCGTAGTGAGTATCCTTTCCTTATTTATGACCTTGATATCAGGCCTCTGCATCTTTGCCTATTCTAGTGAGCTACACAGTCCCATTCTGTCCTTGTTGTTCATTTTGGCCGGTGTGGTGGGAGTTGCTTTTTTCGGCTGGTCCTTTGTATTTTATACAAAACGTATCTTTGCTAAAGAGCTCCCTCCCATTCTCATCGTTGATGATATGGGCATAACAGACAAGTCTTCTGCCATTTCGATTGGCTTTATTCCGTGGGAGGATATCTCCTATATCCACCTCCAACCCCACCTCAATCAGACCTACATCTCTGTTACCCTAACGGACAACGATAAGTATTTGGCTAAGATGAATGCTTTTCAAAAATATAGTTCTAAGGCAAACCTCAAAATGGGCTTTCCCTTGGTCAACATCGTTTTGACAACTAGCAACCAAACTCCTCAACAGGTTTACTATGCGATTCTTCATCAATATGGGGATAAATTTATATAATAAAAAACTTGCGTTCGCAAGTTTTTTATTATTGCATTTCTAAAGCAAAGCTCGTCGCTGATAGAGCATAGAGAGGAGCGGTCTCTGCCCGCATAATCCGTGGACCAAGTCCGACCTTGCAGGCTCCTTTTGCTTCAAATTGTGCGACTTCATTAGGCGACAATCCACCTTCAGGACCAAAGATAAAAAGAATCTTTTCACCACTTGTCAAACGTGACAGAACTTCTACCAAAGCCGTTCGCTCACCTGTCTTAGCCGACTCTTCATAGGCAATCAGAATCGTATCAAACTGATCAAGCATCGCTAGAAATTCCGCCTTACTTGCAAACAAGTTCACCTCAGGTACTTGATTACGCTTGCTTTGCTCTGCTGCTCCCAAGGCAATTTTCTGCAATTTTTCAACTTTCTTTGTAATCTTCTTGCCGTCCCATTTTACCACCGACCAGTCTGCTGGAAAGCCCCAGAGTTGACTAGCCCCTAGCTCTGTTGTCTTTTGAGCAAGAAATTCTAATTTATCTCCCTTGGGAAATCCGCAAGCAATGGCCACATTTACTGGCAATTCAACCTGATCTGGTAATGCCTTGATTAGTTCAAAGCGATGGTCATTTTCATCAGCCACACGCGCCAAGCGCTTGATGCCATCATCAAAGACAAGTATTACTTGGTCATCTTTTGCCAGCCGCATGACCTGAAACATGTGTTTGACGGTATCCTTATCCTCAATGATGACACTTGATTTGGCTTCACCTTTTACAAAATACTGTTGCATCTAGCCTCCTATAACCCCTGACATATCCTGTGTTTTTTTCAAAACAAGGACGTTCCATTCCCCTTGAATCATCTGAGTTTCAAGGAAGAACCCTACACTATAGGCTGCCTCCAAGACCATATCCAACTTATCTGCAATAATTCCACTCATGATGAGATACCCTTCATCTCTGAGTAAACGATACGCGTCACCTGTCAAATGCACTAAAATATCCGCCAAGATATTGGCCACAATGACATCTGCTTCAAGGTCAACACCACGAAGCAAATCACCTGTTTGTACTGTGATATTGTCCGTATGCACATTGAGATCAATATTTTCCTGCGCCACCCGCACCGCAACTTCATCAAGGTCATAAGCATAAATCTCACCCGCCCCTAGAAGAGAACTCGCAATCGACAGCACACCACTTCCGGTCCCCACATCAAGAACCCGCTCACCGCCCCGCAACACTTGCTCAAGGGCAAACAAGCTCATCTTGGTGGTCGGATGCGTTCCAGTCCCAAAGGCCATACCAGGGTCTAGGCGAATGACCTTTTCACCCGCTGTTGCCTTATAATCGGTCCAAGACGGCACAATGGTCACATCGTGGGTAATCCGTTCCGGTTCGTAATATTTCTTCCAATTGTCCGCCCAATCTTCTTCGGCCAATTCTTTTGAATCAAGAACATAATCGCCCAGTGTCACCCCAGATTTAGCCAGTCTTCCAAGACCAGCTTGAAGGTTCTCCGTAACTTCAGATAAGTCCATAGTATCAGGGTAATAGGCCGTGATTGCAATCATATCGGACTGCTCCACTTCAGGATAAAGTTCACCAAAGCGATTCTCCTGACCAATATAATCAGCAGAGTCCGCAATCGCAACCCCTTGACTGCCCGTTTCAATAAGGAGGTTAGAAACCGCCTCCTCAGCCTCACGCAAAATGTGAATGGTAAGTTCGTTCCACATATAAGATACAAAGGGACGCTTCGCTTGCGAAAATTTTTGTAGAAAAATAGGAAAACTAACGACGACGCTCGCGTCTAGGCAGTTTTATCTTTTTTCCTAGAAAATTAGTCCCGTATTCAGTTTAACCCTTTATATTAAACTGAACCCTCCTTCCTATTTAATTTTTGCTCTATAAAAATCTTGTCCTTAGACCTCGTCTATCATTTTGTCTCGCTTAGATTCTTGACTCATCCAATCCCTCAATCGTCCTTTCAAACTCTCGTAGACTTGATCATCTGACAGGAAATTTTCGATCGGCATCATCTTCCATCCCTGTCCTTCATCCCCAAAAACAATCTTATCGATTTGTGCTTGAGAAATCTCTCCCACCATAAAGACGGAGTCTTTGGTCAAATCAATCAGACCTGAATATGCCTTTATCCAGCCGATACTTTCTTTGGAAATCGCGATCCCCAATTCTTCAAAAACTTCACGTTGAATACATTCAAAAGGAGTTTCATCGCCTTCTCGCCCACCACCAGGTAAATCCCATGTATTTGGATAAGGAATCGTAGGAGTATCATCACGTAAGATAGTCAAAATCTGGTCATCTTTCAGTAAAGCAATCTTTGCACCCGAAAAATTAAAACGCTTATCAAGTAAATTCATCCATAACCTTCAATTCTATGCTAATAGTACCGTATTTTGCTCAGGAGAGTAATCACTGTTGAAACATACCCTTTTCTTTGTTCTTTAGAGTAAATAGCTACACTTGCTAACCAGCCTTCTTTTGTTCAGAATTAGTCTGCAATCGCAACGCCCTGCGCGCCCAGCTCAATCAAGAGATTAGACACCATCTCCTCTCCTTCTCGCTCAAGCTCTACCCGTAATTCCCGCCACATAGTTTCTCCTCTACTTGTACCCGTTGATTTCTTTTTAATACCGCGGATAGGGGTGAAAATCGCTTTCTTCGAGAGCAGCTCTGCCATTTTCAAAGGCTTCCTGATTCCAAGAAATCGCAAATTCTTCTACTTCATTATCTGCCAAAAAGTCTATAAGGTCATCCAGTCCTTTTTCGGCTGTTTCTGCTAAAAACTGGACAAAATAGGCGATAAACTCGCTGGACAAGCCTTTTTTCTGCTCATAGGGGATACTCACCAAATAGTCCTCTTCCTTGACCCTTGATTTCAAGGGATTGTAAAACAAGACCGCTTCTTCAAAGAAAATGTCATCGGTCGTCGCATTTCCCTCATCATCGACCGTTTCAATGCCAGCACTGTTTTCCACTTCCAGCAAAAAAGCGACCTCAACCGCATGGTTTTTCTTGTCCCAGTTGATTTCAAAATCATAGGGAAACTGTTGCTCCATAGTCTTATCCAACACATCTAAAAATCCGTACTTACTCATCTTGCCTCACTTTACGCTATTTATGATAGAATATATAGATAAGTGTACCATAAAACCAGCCAAAAAGATAGAAAGGATGAAGCCACATGATCGACAACCTCGCTCTTAGTATGCGCCCCAAAACGATTGATCAAATCATCGGACAGCGCCACTTGGTCGGAGAAGGGAAGATTATCCGTCGCATGGTGGAAGCCAAGCGCCTGTCCTCCATGATTTTGTACGGTCCACCGGGGATTGGAAAGACCAGTATTGCCAACGCCATTGCAGGAACCTCCAAGTATGCCTTTCGCACCTTTAATGCTACTGTTGACACCAAAAAACGCCTCCAAGAAATCGCTGAAGAAGCCAAATTTTCAGGAGGATTGATTCTACTTCTGGACGAGATTCATCGCCTAGACAAGACCAAACAAGATTTTTTACTGCCTTTATTGGAAAATGGCAACCTCATCATGATTGGAGCCACCACAGAAAATCCTTTCTTTTCCGTAACACCCGCTATCCGTAGCCGCGTTCAGATTTTTGAACTGGAGCCCCTCTCCAACGAAGACATCAAAACAGCCGTTCAAACTGCCCTATCAGATCCCGAGCGTGGATTTGACTTTCCGGTTAGCCTAGATGATGATGCGCTGGATTTCATCGCAACCAGCACCAACGGTGACCTACGTTCAGCCTTTAATTCCCTCGAATTAGCCGTTCTTTCAACACCCGAAAACGAGGAGGGCATCCGCCATATCACGCTTGACACGATGGAAAATAGCCTGCAAAAAAGCTATATCACCATGGACCGAAACGGAGACGGCCATTACGATGTCCTCTCTGCCCTACAAAAATCCATTCGCGGAAGTGATGTCAATGCTAGTCTCCACTATGCCGCGCGTTTGATTGAAGCTGGAGATTTACCAAGCCTTGCCAGACGACTCATGGTCATTGCTTACGAGGATATTGGACTTGCCAATCCTGATGCCCAGATTCACACAGTGACTGCCCTTGAAGCAGCTCAAAAAATCGGCTTTCCCGAAGCCCGTATTCCCATTGCCAATATCGTGATTGACCTCGCCCTATCGCCCAAGTCCAATTCTGCCTATCTTGCCATGGATCTGGCTCTTGCAGATCTCAGGAAAAACGGCCACCTCCCCATTCCGCGCCACCTCCGCGACGGGCATTACAAAGGCAGTCAAGAATTGGGCAACACCCAAGAATATCTCTATCCCCACAATTTCCCAGAAAAATGGGTAAACCAACAATATTTGCCAGATAAACTCGTCCAGCAGCACTATTTTGAGCCAAACGAGACTGGAAAATACGAGCGGGCCCTCAAATTGACTCAGGAAAAAATCACCGAACTAAAAAATCGAAAAGCCCGAAACCTTTGATAGAGTGGGCAAAAGCCCCTGTCTGTCATGATAACGTTTTCTTTTTTGCAAATTTTCTCTTGATTTTTTTCCAAAATATGATAAGATAGATACATAGATAAGAACTGCTGTGGTATACGAATTCATACCTATGTGTTGACCGACTATTTTTGTATTACTAGGGAAACAAGTGTTTTCTAACAGTATGCAGGCCGTCTCACACGGAAGCGACTGGAGTTAGAAATGAGTTACCCACCTGCTACTTACTGTGCGGGATCAATACAATTCATGAATCACCGGTACCAATACAGCGTTTTTCTTTTCCTTCCTTAGCTCAGCTGGCAGAGCAGCGGACTCTTAATCCGTGGGTCGTAGGTTCGATCCCTACAGGGAGGATGTTCGCATATCTCCAAAAGCCTTGTACTGCAAGGCTTTTTTGCTTACCTTTCAACATTTCGGTCAAAATTTGGTCAAAAAACTCTTTTCTTAAACCTTTCTATTTACAACCAGTAATTCTCTTATTTCTTGAAATCCTTCTTTTTCTATCTCTTGCAATAAATGTCCGTAGGTCTCTATCAACTGCTGAATATCTTTATGCCCTAGTATTTTTGCAACTACCCAAATATCAACTTTCTTTGCTAACAAATAACTACCGTAACTATGCCGACCACTATAAGCAGACAACTTATAGTCATAGCCCATTTCCTTCAGCACCTTATTAAGATATTTACTAATCGCTGTACTTGACGGCACTCCATAGCGCCAATCATAAAATACTAGACCTTCTAGATTTTCAATCCCTTTCTCAGATAAGATTTTTTCTTGTCTATGTTGTAAAATTTTTAATACATAGGCTAGCTCTGTACTCATTGGAATCACTCTCTCAGACCATTTATTTTTAGAAGGATAAAACTGATTCGTATCACCAGAAAATCGCCGATTGGTTTGTATCAGCATTTTTTCAAAATCAATATCAGACCAACAAACAGCTGCACCTTCCCCGGGTCTGAAACCAGTTGTAAAATACAAATATATCAGAAAAGGTATCACAGAGTCCGTTTCTTCAATACGCAGTTTTAATTCAACCAATAAAGATTCATAATGCTCTATGCTCTTCAGGTGCTTATCCGTAGGCAATTTCCTACTCGTGTCTCCTTCAAATATAATTGCTTCCGTAAAATCTGAAATTAACGCACCGTCCCTTTGCGCCATTAGCAGAACAGCTTTTACAACCTTATTAAATCGTCGAACTTGATCTACTAATACCCTACTACAATAACTATTTATAAATTCTTGATACTGGCTATGCGTTATTTTTGTTACAGGCACATTACCAAAATATTCTTTAATGACTTTTCCACGCTGTAAGTGTTTATCCTTAGATGATTTGGATAATTTGCTCGGTACTATTATCAACTCATGCCACCTAGCCCACAATTCATACAATGTAGCTTTAGGTGTAAAAACATTTGTCAAAAACAACTTTCTCTCAATTTCAACAGCTTCATAAATAGCTTCTTTTTTAGTTTTAAAGCCTGAACCACTCGCAATGACTAGCCCGTTTTTATCAAAAACCCTATAGTCCCATAATTGTTTTTTCCCTCTTTTTCTATAAGATACCGACATTTATTTCCCCTTTCTACAATCAAGGAGTTTATCTCCGATAGTATACCATATTTACCTAAATAATAATATTGACGCAAAATTTTCCTCAAAATATTTCCGAGTTCGGCTAGCTAGAAAGCGATAAGGACTTCCTTTACCACGCGGATATAACACGAATCCTGCATTATTTTGCTCAACATCTATTTCACTTTTAAATCTTGGATTCAGCAGTATATCATTTATCAATGTACTTCTACTAATTGATAACAGCTCTACTACATCATCTATAAGCCACCATTGCCCCTCATCTGTTTTTCGTAGCAAATCTAAATACTCGTCTTTGTCCACTACTACTAAATTTTCAGGTACAGGTATTGATACATTAAATACTTGATTCTGTTTCAATTCCTGCTTCTCTAATAATGCCCCCATATTTTTTCCTTTCTACTTATTCTTGCTAAAAATCAAAAAGCAAGCTATCTCTAACTTGCTTCAACCACAATTAACTCACTCTGTTTTCCGAACAAAATTCAACCAGGAACTCCCGACGTCGACATGTTTTTCCGAACATTGTTTCGACATCGATTCCAGGTAATTCCATTATTTTCCGAACTTTTTTGCACGTGCAACCAAATAAACAAGCAAACCACATAATGACCCGCTCACAATATTTCTTCAAATTGAAAAATCTTGCTATCATGAACCTTAAATTTATACTGCATTCGACGCTCAATCTCTCCAGAATAAGCAGGACTGGTTTCTTTAAATTTTACACTTACGAAATATTTCTCGCCATTCTTATATACCTCAAGCGCAACTAGTTCACGCTCAACTAAAATAAAACTCGCACTCGTCCGAATCGTTTTCGTCTTTCGATACTCTGCTAGTTCAGACTTTAATGCACTCAAATCTGACAAAGCTGTATCAAGTGATGAATCTCCTGCAAGCCTTCGTAAATCACTTTCTTTTTGATCCAAATTCTCTTTCTCAAAAGACTGTTCGATATACGTTTTTATAAACGTTTCAGCAACTAAATCGCTACTTGACTGATTTTCAGATAAACTAGATTGTTCTTTCTCAACAACAATCTTTTTTTCATCTGGCTTGATTTCAACTTCTTTATGCGAACATGCCACCAACAAAAAAGATAAACACAGCAACAATACATATCTTGTTTTCATTTTAAACCTCACTTAGGATAGATATATCCAGTAACACCTGTAGGGACAAACCAACCACGATAATTCCCAATTCCTCTAGGGTCTGCATTATAGCCATCTCCAGCATAGTTTGCTTCCATGACTTGAATTTGATTTCCATTAATAGCCGTAACTACTGCTACATGACCCCAATAAGTATTGTTCCAAACTGCAACCGCTCCTACTCTAGGAGTTGAACCTGTACTGAAACCAGCTGATTGGGCACTATATAACCATTGTCCGGCATTTCCCCAATAGTTACCTACCCAAGGCGCAAGTGTCTTAACACCCCACGTACATTGACCCCATGGATAAGTATTATTAGGGTCATACGTAATAGGTAGATGCGATATATTCGATAGATCAGGTGTTGGCGCTTCTGGTGTCCCCCCATGCTCGTCAATATACTTATCAAATGCTTCCATGACAGAAGCCCTTGCCTTTCCTGTTCCACTAGTGTCCGTATAATAGACACCTTTTCCAGCAGGCAATACACCTAAGGCATATTGATTTGCCCGTTCGTCCATAATTTCCAAATTATAATTTCCTAGCTTCTCAATTTGATATTCTCTGAAATTCTTAAAGGCTCTTTCTGGACCCCAGTCTCTTCCTTGGTTAGGGTCACTATCAAAACAACCATAGCCCCAGATGTTTGCTTCAGGGAATTGTTTTGCGACGCCTGCCGTACCATAGGCAGATTCCATTTGAGCAAAAGCAACCAGAACACGAACATCAATTCCACTCTTCTCCTGCGCTTCCAGAAAAGCTTGTCCGCTTGCTCGACCTACTGGATCATAGCCTTGTGAACGGATAAAACCTTCCACTTGCTCAATCGTAATACCGTAACGCTGATGTAAAAAGTGATGCGTATATGCACTATCATTTGTCCAATGAGCAACATAAGTTACACCATCTACTTTTTTCAAAGCGCTTTCTGAACTAGAATTAGTTGTTATTGATGTTCCCAAAATCATAAATACGAGAAAAATAATGAAGATAAAAGGAAAAAGCGACGTCAAACAGCCTATCGCTCTGACTTTTCTCATGATAGTTCTCTCCTTAATTCATTTTTCTTTTTCTGATTCGTGACAATGTTTGATTTTCTTTAATCCGATAATTTTTAAAACCTTGTCTTTGCAATGGTTTACTCTGTCGTAAGCGACGATTTTTTTGTAGTCGGGATTTAGTTAACTGGTTATGCAATATCTGCGATTGTATTTTTTCTTTTTGAGCATTCGCATAATCAGACTGATACGCACGTTCTTTCTTCACATATTCTCTAAAACTACCGACTGGCTTAGGCAGTGCATTTTCCCTCTGTTTACGTTGTGCCTGTAAGCGTTCTTTAGTAGCTTGATTATGCTTTCTGACTTTATAACCCAGGGCTTGATTTTTCTTATCTATAGCCATTTGAATATTCGTATCGCTGGTTTCACGTAACTTCGCATAGTTAGGATTCTTACTACCACCTTTCAAGCCTTCAGCTTGCAAACGTTGAGTACCACCCTTAAATCCATGCTTCATACTAGAAAACCTCCGCCCAACATCTCTTAAAGAATTGAGATACAAACCAGACCTATCTCCCCTTGGATTATTAAGGATATGCGAATTACGTGCTAGTCTTCTAGCACCTAACTTCAGCGCTCCTGCCCCCATCGCAAGACCCAATCCTGCTCTAGCATATCCTGCTCGACCAGCCACTTGTAAACGTTTCAGCGCATTCCTTGACGTTCTCCTTCTCCAATAAGTTGCTCGGTGAGATAGTCTACGAGTAAAATTATTACTCAAATTGCTTACACGATTAGCAGTCAATATTGAAACGATAAAATCACGTTTTTTCCATAAATACCACATCACTAATATTTTAGACAATGCAATAAGCAACGGATTACCAATAAATAACCCTGTTAGTAACAGCGACAGAATATCATAAATCCAAAGTAAAACAAGAGAACAAAGAGAAAGCAGACCCGAGACAGCAACTGTACCGCCCAAACGTTTTAAAAAGTTAAAAAGGACATTATCAAAGGTTGGAATCATAGAGATTAGAGCAACGAATCCAGAAAGCAACATCAGCAAAACAAGGATAATCTTCATAGCAAATGACATGACCGCAAAGACATCTAAAATAACACCTAAAACTAGCGAATCAACTAGTGAAGCAAGTACATGCGTAAATTTTTCACCCCATGCAGCCGATAACATCGTATGATGAACCTCTTCACCTTTTCCTACAAATTTATCCATCGTTTCATCACCTACTTTAAATCCATCATTTCCCGAATCATAATCAAGTAAGGTTAAGAATTGCTCTTCCGTTAAATCAAATTCAACTGTATTCCCTTTAATTTCCGTCACTTTGCCATTCATGTATTGATAGGGTTGCCAAACAGCTATATCAAAATATTTATCTAAGACCGCATTTGTTTCTTTAGTAGCTGAAAATCCTTGCGTAGTTTTTTTCTCATCTGAATCAGTAAATGTCAAGCCTGTAATTGACTTTTCTGCGACATCACTAGTAACCGTATTCATTGCATTATAAACACGCTGTAAGACATATTTTCCATCATGTTGATAGAACAACATACTCGAACAAGCATAAATAAGAACAACCTTTAGTAAGGTACGCACAAAACTTCCATTTTGCACAAAGTACACATATGCCACATAAAAGAACATCAACGAGCCAATAAAATAAAGTAATCCATTATCCGCAGAGGTCAAGCCTTTGAAAACGGAAGCGCCCGAATCAAGGGCTAAAGTGATATACTCATCAAACTGACTTGTATCTGTCAATTTTTCATAGATTTTGGCACAAACGAAAAAAATCGTTTTAGAAAGCCAGAAAAGCCCCTGCACAAAAGAATTGATTAAATAAGCTGTTTTATCACCGAAGCCCCAGAAGCCTTTATCAAACCAAACTTTACTAGTGAAACGGTCAAGATATTTTATCCCTTTTTCATAAGGAATCGGTGTCTCTGTAATCTCACTAGAAGCCTTGCTTTCCGCAAATGCAACCACAGGAGATAAACTAATCAGAAGCGAGGTAATAGCTAGTCTAAAACGTAATGAATTGTTCTTTTTACCGTCCATAATACCTCCTTACTATGCAACTGACTGCAATTTTGTTTCAACCGTATTAAATAGTTCCATAATTTCTGGGAACATACCATCGACTGTAATACGTTCCTTACGACCAAAGGTATCATAGTAGATACATTGACCCATCGTCATATTGTTAATCCATTCTCTCGTATGCTCTGTCTTAACAATTTTGAGATAATCAAGTACATCATCTACTTCTGTTTTTTCCAAGAAAGCAAAGACTGTACCAAACCCCGTAGAATCATCTGTAGTAGATAAATCATGAACCGATTGTGTAATATAGACCATGAAATTATTAAAGGAGCGACCAATACGCTTCAACTCCATCAAAATCGCCCGACCAACTGCCGTAGAATTAAAGAACCAGGCCTCATCAAAAAAGAGAATAGTCTCTTCTGTTTTATCCCGTTCTCCAAATCTTTTACAAAAATATCCCAAAGCATACATAACCGTTAAAGATTTCTGTTGCGTTTTTGTCATATCATGATTTGAATTAGCTTTAGGTAAGTCAAGACCAGTAATTTCCAAAATGGTGATTTTATTATCTAAACCAATCGCATCATTCGTACCGTCAGAAAAACATAAGGACAGTATCGAATTTTTGACGATTCGTTCTAGTAGATTACCTGCATTGACAACCTCCTCCTTGTTGTTTTCAGACTGCATATCTTCAAAGACATGTAACATTCCGACTTTCTCACCACTAGCTCGTCTTTTCAAAACCTTATCAATAGAATCTAAATAGCCTGCTTGCACAACGGGATTGTTGTCCTTGCCTAGCAAAGAATCAATCATACTATCAGCCAAATCAACAGCTTCTGCTCCAGTCAAAAATACAATTGGATCTAGCACACCATAGTTTACTGGATTTTTTGCATCTAATGTCACAAAATCAATCGATTCAATGTACTTTTGCAACGCTACATTCGTCCCTGCTTTTTTATGTTCTCCTAATACTTTATTATATTGCTTGCGCATTTCTGCTTTCGGGTCAATATACAAAATTTTAGATTTCAAGAAAGAATGATATGTAAACAAGAGCTTTGTTAAAAATGACTTACCCGATCCTGTTTCACCAATGATTCCCACATGAGGATTATTCGTAACCTTTCCTGAAACCTTTTGCTTATTAGCTTGCAACAAATTTGTATATACGGGATTGTTACTTGAATCAATAGCTAATTCAAAGTCACCTTGCCAAGATGAAACTTGATTATCTACTCTTCCGATATAAAAACCGACATCAGTACCGACTTTTCTAGTAATAAAAAAGAGATTCTCACAAAATCCTTCTAAAGTAGTCGGTTGAATAAAGTTCTTATCGTTAATATCCAAAACCTCACCAATCATATTCTTATAGTACAAATATAGCTGGTCTGCATTGGCTCTTACAAGACCCACACCCAATTGGTTAAGATGGCTGAACAAAATCTCATAGCGTGATTTCAACTCCTCAATACTATCCGCTGTCACAATCAGCGTATTCAGATAGGAGACCATAGGCTCTTTTTCATCAAATCGTTCTTGCAAATCTTCCAACAAGAAACGACTGCGAATAACAGTCGTCTTTTGTAATGATTCAGATTCATCTGCTTCCTCCATTGTATTTTTGAGACGCTGACGAGAACGATTCGCTTTAGCAAGTAATGAAAAAGCACCTTTAGATAAAGAAAACTGAACTAGAAAATTTGACTCAACAGGAAAGCGTAGTGTCTGAATTTCCTCTTGCAAATGCAAATAAGAGATATTCTCAGGTAAGTTATTAACTGGCAACAAACCTACATAACTTTGAGAACCCAAATTTGAAACTTTAAGAATATTGATATTCTCAAATTCTATATTGACCTCATCAAGATTCTCAATCGAACCTTGAACAAACTCAATCTCCATGTCCTTATCGTAGGACAGTCCACGTAGATACTGTAAACGATTTAAAAACACATTTTCAGTTGTTGTCAAAGCTCGAACACTTAAAAGTGATAAGGCGTTATCAACTAATTCCTTCTGAACATCATAACGCTTATACCAATCTACAGGAACATCTTCACTAAAACCAAGATAGGACATCGTTTTGTTTCTCACTGCTCGATACGATTGTCTCATAACCGATTTCAAATCAACAGAAACATGAATTGACTTTAGAGGTACAACAATGCAGTATTTATACTCAAAAACATCGCCTAAAGAATCTTCTAAGTTATACATCATTCCATGCAAGACCTCATCTGCCAACTCTGAAACGCCACTATCCCAATCAATATCAAGAGACAATTTATTGAACTTATCCAATAACTCCTGCGGAACTGGTATCATGCGGATATTAAAATCCTTATAATCCTGCAAACCTGACAATGAAGAAAAAACCACTTCTTTAAAACTCTCTTTTGCCTCATCGTCTACAGAATTGACTACACGAGACGGTACATGATAAATGGCAGACACACTCCCATCTTTTTTAAGAATCAAATTATCATGTATATCCCAAATACTCGATTGTCGCAACTGATCATCAAAACCTAAAAATGACAATATGCTCATGAATCCTCCCTCTTTACTCTTATTTTCATATCTACTTCAGGTCGCTTATAGACTTGACCTTTATTGATATACATTTTTTCGGATTGTGAACCATGATTAAAATAAAACAATAAATAGTCTTTTAAATAAACTAAAAAAGACTTTCCATCAAGCTCCATTTCCGATAAGAAAGCTGACAATTGTAAGCTCACCCAAACAATAAGCATTCCTCTTAAACCAAATGATAGAAAAGGAACAAGCATCTCTAAAATAAACCAAAGAATCCCAAACAAAAAAACGAAATAGACAATTCTCGAAAATTTGACAGGATTTTTCAGCGAAAATTCATCATTGAACTTTTGAATCCAATATGGCTGACTCAATGCTTTCTTGTACGAGTATAACTTCTTATCTTTTCGTTTTTCTGCTTCACTCAAAATCTTAACCTCCCCCAAAAACTTTAGAAAAGATGTTCCCAAGCCAACCAAGCACAGTTACTGGATTCTTAACAAAATAATAGGCTGATCCTCCAATGACAAGCGCCCAAACAGATTGACCAATTTTTGACTCACGAATACCATCGACAAACTTCCAACCAGCAAAGCCTGCAATCAACCAGATTAAAACATCATTTACAAACCACTCAAATAATACTTTCATATATTCATTTTCCTCATTTCATTATTTAGCATAACCAGATGGAATCACATATTCCAATTTTTCAACATAGAAACTACCATCATCTTTCTTCACAATAGAAAATGTATAGTTTTCCGCATGCACCGTACCAGCAATTTCCAGCGTTGCTTGAACGTAAGCTGTCACTTTATTTCCTTCTTCAATCTTAAAAAAGGTATAATCTATTGATTTAAACTGCGCACCATTCAAAGATTTCACGTCTTTAGCAATCACATTTAAGTTATCTTGACTAGTTGTATAGTTCTTAAAGAACAGCAATAAAAATGTCCGCAAGGCATCTCTATCAGATTGAGACACATCATCAATAGCGTTCAGTTGTAACTGTTGCTTTTTGTCAACCTCTTGAGCCTTTAAATTCTCAACGGCTCTAAAAAATGGCAATCCAGCTACATAATACTGACCATCTGACCCTCCGTAAGGGATTCCAAAAAGAACGGTAATTTTTTGCGTATCCTTTTCAGTTAAACCTACTTCATAATAGACACGATAGACCGCTATATTATCTTTAATTTGCACCAGCTTAGAAGATAACAACGTTGTCGGTATCTTATTAGTAGCTTGTAGCTTCGTTTCAGGAGCAAAGTTATAATACGAGTTTAACGTTTCCGTTTCTTCTGCTGTACGCTCTCCAGAAAAGTTAAAATAAGATGAAATGTAGCTTTCTAAAAATAAGCGTAAACGATTGTCTACATCGTCTGTTTTTAAGGCTACCTGTTCAGTTTTAGGAGCAGGATCACTTAAACGAGCCACTTTTGAAAAAGCTACAAAAACTGTCAAAACGCATAGCAAAACTATACCAAAAAAACCTCCAACAAAGTAAAGGTTCATTTTCTTTTGACTAATCAATTTCATCTCATTTTTTTGTTTTTTCTTTTTGAGTTTTGGCAAAAATCCCATTTTTGCTTTCAAAGGCTATACCTCCTTTTCTTACAAAATATTTTTCATTTTGAAAAATATTGTACCAAACAAAGCAATAACGCCTGAAATAGCCATCGCAAAACTCCCAATCGCATCGTCCCCTGTCTTCGGCAAACGTTTCATCTCACCCGTAGAATCCTTTAAAGCAACTGTACCATCAGAAAGAACTGTGCCTCCTAAATCAGTCGCACTCTTAGTTTGGAGTGTTCCGTCTGATTTTTGAATCAGTAGTTGACTGTTTTGAGTGCCTACAATTTTATCGCCTTTCTGACTAAAAATTGGTTCTGTTAAGGTCGGTTCTTTAATCGGTTTTAGAATTAAACCAGGGTTACCTTGAGGCTCTTTGGTTTTATCCTTAACAGGCTTTTCAGGTTCCTGTTTTGGAGCTTCCTTTGGAACTTCTTTAGATGGTTCCACAGTTGGTGGTGTTGGTGTTTTTGGCTCATCTGCAGGTTCTTCAGATGGCTTCGTAGAAGTATCAGGAAGATTAGGAGCAGGCACGTCATCTTTTGGTTCAACCGTAGAATCATCACCTTTAGGCTCTTCTAATGGATTCTCCCCTCCAATAATTGAATCGTCTGTTGATGGCGGTGTAATCGTTGCATCATCAGAGCCAATAACAGTACCTGCATCTGGATTTTCTACACTATCATCATCTGTAGGCAAATCAGTTTTATTTTCAACTGGCTGATTTTCAATAGTTGTAGCTGTTTCCTCTTCCATTGTCGATACTTCTGTAGATTTTTCCGTAGATGTTACGATCTCCTCTAAAACACTTGAACTGGTAATCTCATCTGCAAACACTCCTGCACTTCCTGAAAGCAACATCGCTCCAACTGTAACCAACGAAATAACTTGTTTTTTTGACATCATTTTTTCTCCTTATTTTTAACTTATTTTTTTAAAAAAACCTCTGGAGGTATTTAATATCTCTCCAGCATCAACAAATGCAACAATCAAACTAACCCAATTATTAGCTCGATAAAACATCTTCATCAAAATTTCAGAATCATATTCTCTTGACAACGCAATCATCGCTTCTTCTTCATCTCGTGATAAAAAAGAATACCTACGATTGATGACATCTGAGACAGATAAATGACAGTTCTTTAAAAGATGGACTACGACAAACTCATCACCAGCATATTCTTGCTGGATAAGAGTTTTTAGTGCGTAGGCTTCCGATAAGGACATATTTTTTTCTAGCTCCCAATCATCAATACCTACAACTAACAGCTCCTCATCATAGGATAGCCCAACATCTACCAATCGCTGTCTAATATCTTCTTCACTGAATCGGAATAGTTCAACTACTTTAGGCAACCAATGCCCTATACCTGATTTGTGTAAACGAATCCTTGCAAGCAATATAGACCTCACTTTCTTCTAAAAATAAAAAGCTAACAATAATCTCTACTGTTAGCTTCTTTACTATAACTATTTCTTTGGTAAGCGTTGCTCATAGTGAGACCAAGCAGACCAAATTTTTACCATTTTACGTGACTTATCAACCGTATAGACAACCCTATGCTGGATATTGATTCTCATTGAATAAATCTCTTTGTTCTTTGGAATTAACTTCTCCATTCTACGAACACGGCTATAAGGATTTTCTTTCAAAATGGAAACAATCTCATTAAAATCACTCATCAAGCCAGCTTTTTCTAACTTCGGAATATCTTCCTTTTTAACTAACTTGTGAGGTATCACTAACCATTCACTCATAGAGCGTCCTCAAGTAAGAAATCTTCAGTTGTTTCTTCCTCCATTCTGTCAAGAACGGTGGATAAGACTCCTGTATTCTCTAAGTAATGTAACTCCTTCATAGCCCGATAGTCGGCTCTTGATAAGACTACAATACCTGCCCCTTCATCTCCTACTGAGATGTCAAGCTCCTCATGATTTTCTATGACTGCTTTTGACAAGTTGTAAATATCTTTCCTAAATGCTGTTAGATTCATGATCAATACCTCCTACTTGTCTCTATTATAACGTATCTTAATACGTACGTCAACGGCTGACATTTTAAAAGATTATTCTTTACTCACTGAAATACATAGTAATTGTCTGTCGCAAAGAAATTATTACTATTCAGACAACAATCACGACCATAGGCCTCAAAATCAAAATAATTTTCTAGCTCAGTCGGAATTTTGATGGCTTGAAAATCATAAAACATTATAGAGCCGAAATCTTCATCACTAGAGGTTTCAACAATCGTCCAGTCATCAAGCTCAAACTCACGACTGAACCCTTGAATACCTCCATAGAATGATACCCACTGTTCCAAACACTCCAGATATTGTCTAGGAAATTCTTCCATTTTTTCTGCGAACTGCTGAATCTCTCGCAGACTGGTATATTCTGGTATTCCAATTAGTTCTGAATCAACTACTATCAGCTCATCACCAGAACGAGCATTTAATTTCTGCTTCACCATTTCTAGGTTAGTAGGAAATTCAAACCACGACCAATCACCAGTCCGTAAATTTTGTAAGGCGACTTTTACTTTCATAATGTTCTAATTACCTTTCATAAAATGATAAAATTCCTCCGCATATTCATTGTAAGCAACAATGTCGCCTTCTAACTCAAAAGCTATAGATTGTTCAATAAATTCATTTTCTACCATTTCCTCTAAATCTTTATGCATCTCCAAACGCATCTCTGAATAAGTTAGTTCTTCTAACTTCTCAAAAGACTCATTCATTGAAAAAAATCTTCTCTCATCTAAACGTGAATAATCTTTTTCATACATTCTAACTGACATAATTCAAATACCCCTACATTCTTTCTAAAACAATGTTATTACTAGCAAGATGCACACGATTATCATACGCAATAAAGCACATGCCAATCCCCGAACTCATAACCCAACAAATAAACACTATCCAAGTGCTCCTTAATTTCATACATATGTTCTCCAATGAAATCAGACAAACGTCCTTCCTCCACCAGATCTGTGAACTCTTGTCTAGTTAATAATCCTGTCAAATCTATAAGCACTTCTCTGTCACTTAGTGAACTATAGCTATTGACCCAAACATTATCTGGATGGGCATAACCATTCCAATCAAAAGCATTCCCGTCAAAATAATCATCTAGCGCATCAATAATTCTATCTGGTAAATCCAATAAGTTCCTACCAAGATTAGTATACCTACATAATTCTGAATAATAATCAAACGTTACTGTTACTGACATATTTTAAGTACTCCTCTATTCTTTCTAAAACAGAAAAAGAGGGAGTTGAACCCTCTTTCCCTACAGCCATAACTACTTAAACTCTTCTAACTTATGACCAATAGCTGTCATTGTTTTATGAGCCTTTTTAATCACATTATTTTGATAATAATATGATTTTACGTGTTGAGCCAACATATCAATCATATAAGGTGGCAATGTCATTTCTTCACGCTGTTTCAATAAGCTATTCAACTCTCCAGCTTTTTCCCACGCCTCCTCATACTTGTATGCTGTTAGAAGCCCTGAAAGCTCTTGAGAAACTGCTAATACTTTTTTATCTTTTTCACTACGTGTTTGAGCCATTTTTATTTACCTTTTCTTTCTTTATTTTGTATTCTCTAATTTTGTGGTAATACTTTAAATCAGTAGGACTACGTATACGTATTTTCATCACTCACCTCATCTAAATTCTCTTAAATGTTTCAACAACTCATACTCTTGAATCAACGACAACATGCAGGCACACTTTATTTCAAGTGTTTCAGCCAGTAACTCCTCCTGTAATTGACTGCGCTTATTGATACTCAATTCCAACAATGCTTTTTCATATTCTACTAGTAGGCGTTTATAACGACCATGGAGACTTTTATCATTCCTGTAGGCTGAAAACTGCAACTTCTTACGACAATCTGCTAGTTCCTGCCTTTTGGCAAGAAATTCTGACTGATTGATTTCAGGGGTGTAAAAATACGATTTTGGCAATAAAAAAACGACTTGCTCAATAATCAAGTCAATGTGTTCAATATTCTTAGCTAGATACGCTTCAACATCAATCACCGTAAATCGCTTCATAATCTTTTGCCCCCGTTTTCAAAGATTCTAATACCTGCCTATTCTTATCTGTCAGCTCTCCTGCCTCCAAAATCATATTGATATACTGCGTATTCAATAGCTTATCTGCCTCATGTACTAGCAACAAACTATTAGACACCTGATAAATCAACCACTTCACCGTATCTTCAATATCGTATGCTTCTGGTCTTGTTGTCAGTTGTAACGGCTCAACTCCTCCAAAAAGTTTCTGCCAGCGTTCATCAGGCACATAACCTCCATAAATATTTGTACCATCAAACACTTCAAGCCTGCTATTGATAAGTCCACGAGCAATTTCAGCCAAATCAACTCCACCAGTAAATTCTTCTACAACGCTTTGAGCCTTTTCTCTCGCTAATCGAATTTCATATCGATTCCAGACCCCAAATACACCCAAGGATTCTTCCACCGTCATATTTTCACGACGTGCCAGCTCATAACGCTTTTCATAAAAGTTAAAATACATGTTTGATTGACGACTGCCAAAATAGATAGACAAACCTTGATTTGCACTCCCATCTAGCTTCCCTCCATCAATTGAGTTCCACGACTTCATTTTCTCATAGGTCAATTCTCCAGAATACAATTTGACAATTAAGTCCGACAGCTTAATATGTTCCTGCTCGTTTTCATAACCACGATACATTTCGTCCATGGCTATATCCAACCGCCGAACTTGCATATCTTTACGTTCAAAAATCATAGTTTGTAATACCTCAATCCAGCTAGTATTATCTCGTTGCATTATCAATTCAAATTGACGACAACCACGTCCAGATAGTTGTATGGTGATTTGATAATTGTCTGTTTGACTTTTGTCTGCGTAATCAAATATCCAAATATCCCCACGTTTCCAAAGATGAGTATACATCATCAATTTTGTTTCTTCGGATTCAAATTCATTCAAAGGACAATGTAGGTATCGTGTTGTAAAAAAATCTAAATCTCGTACATCTTTGAAAGTGATGCGCATATAGTCTATCAAAACTTCTAGTCGGTTAACATCATGGTTCATATATCCAAGCGATTGCTTCATCTCGACAAACTTACTCACTGTAAGTAAACGCCTATCCGATTCATACGACTTAATCGTATCTACAGACAGCCCCACAGATAAAGCAAAGTCTTTTTGATTCAGTCTAATTTTATCTTTCCTAAATTTTTTTAAATATTTACCACCTACAACCCTATCCTTTGCCATTTCACCAACATCTTTCCGAAAAACTACTTAGGTGTACAGTTTTTTAGCAAAAAGTGTACAAAATTAAAATCCCGCAATCCCGCTACCTGCCAAGGTTTTAGGGCGGTTTTCTGCCATGTTATGGCTAATTTTACCCCCCTATTAGAATTAGGGGGTCGGGAGAAAAAAATCAGTAGCCTCTTCTGTCTGCAAGCTTCAGGCTTCGGGCTTCGGGCTTCGCTACGATCGCCCTTGCCCTTGCCCTCGCTCTTGACAAGAAACTACTGATTTTCTCCTTCAAAATACACCTCTACTGCCTTGGCATAGCTAGGTTGCCCCTCCCCATACACAGACAGTACCCCTGCCAAAATAATCGTTTGTTCAACAGTCAAATACAGCCCCTCGTCTTTCTTTTCAAATTCATGACCAAGACCACGCAACACATCTATTATTTTACGCAAAGCTTTTATATCAAATCCCTTTTCAACTGAAAAATCCTTTAACAAAATCCGAGAATCATCACTTGAAAAATCTTCTTCATCAACCTGGTCCAGCTCATAAGAAACCGTTCTAACACTTTCTAAATGAGTGTCAAAAACCTCAAATTCTTTGCCCTCAAACGGAATAATTGGTAACTTATTGAATTCATCGATGAATGAAAAGCCCTCATCAAACGGTATAAATGGACTGAAAAACTCACGGGCAATTTCTCCGCCGTTAGCAATATAACCACGACCATAGACTTTTTTCCCGTTGATTTTATCAATCTTCTTAAATTCCTTATTTCTGTTCGCATCGCCATACATCATCGTATAGCCTGTATCTTCCAAATGCCCAACAGAAACACGCTTCATGAAATTATCACGTAATGCCGTTTTGATAAACTCACCATCAGGACGTTGTAAGCCCAGAACAATAAATACACCAGCCTGACGACCTTTCAAAACAATTTGAGTAAGATATTCATTTACTTGACCAGAAGCCTTATAATCATTGTCTAAACTAGCCATAAAGGCTGCCCATTCATCAAAAATGATAAATTTTGGCTTAAAGCCATAATGGGAATATCGCTTCCCTGGAGTAAAATCTGGATGATTTGTCATTGCTTCATAGCGCTTATCCATAAACTTCACATTATCTTCTAAGCACTTAATCATATCTTCTTTTTCAAAAAAGACACGATTTTGGAAGACTAGAATATCCTTTAGACCTACAAAATCTGATTTCTTTGGATCGCAAATATCGACATAACCATAGCGTACCAAGGCAGAAATTAAACACATCAGAAAGACTGTTTTACCGCCGCCTGTTCCTCCAGATAACAACAGATGAGGTTGCTCATCAAAGTTCCAATAAATATTCTGCATTAAACGAACGCCCTTATCCGTAACTAGTACATCTTTTACATTGATACGACCTTCGATACGACCAAAAGCAATCGTGTAACTCACAAAACCTTTACTGAAAACCTTATCAATAAAGTCTCCATCAAACATAACTTCTAAATCATTTGACACTCTCAAAAATCGATCTTGAAATTTGTTGCCTTGCAAAATAAACGTTGCATCTAAACCATACTTATCCCTTTTCACGTAAACTTTAGGCAACTTTATTTGTTGTTTATCTCCAGTCTTTTTTGAAATATAAAAATTGTTTTCAATCAAGAACGTAGATAGGATTCTCAAATTATCCAACCTTCCGAAAAAGGTTGATTTTAAATATAAATAGCGATTGAGTAATTCAACCATAATACTAATAATACATAAATAACCAACAATCATAACACCATATTTTATAGGTTCTTGCAAGATTATTTCATAATACAAATAGCCATAATAACCCATCAAAAGTAAAAAAGGTAGCAACATCATTAAAAACGTTACTACCTTAATGTTCCGATGAAAAGGTCTCACACGCCACCCACGATAAACAAATAATTGTTTCACCATAGACTAGCCCCCTTCATGTTATTTTTGTTCTTTAGGCTGTTGTTCCTGCTTCTGTTGAGATTGAGGCTGTCCAGCTACCTTCAAACCACTTGAAAAGAGCTTCAATTGTGAATTGTTACGAGCCATACGAGAAATCGTCAAAACTGGATCCAGCAATTCAATAAAGTCCGCAACTTTCAAACCAAGCGCTTCAATATCGCTACGAGACATATCTGTAATTGTAACAGAATCCGCTTCGCCTCCTTCATAGACAAAATTGAGAATATGCCCTAGAATTTCACCTGTAGGACGTTGGACAACACGACCGTTCTCTTCAACATCTTCTGTACCAATAACTGGATCACCGATGCTTACGAAACGAATTTTTCCAAGAGATTTTTGAACATCTACTACATCATTCAAAATCTCATACTTTCCACCTGCGATAACTAATCGCTCTCCAAGATTCACTCCAATTCCTTTAACTGACATATTTTTCACCTTTCTTATTATTTCACTACAACAATACTTTCTGCTTGAATATTCAATGCAGGTGTCATATTGTAACCATTTACCGCATCAATGACTGGCTTAGCACCAATCAGTTCCACTTTTGCAAATTGAGGAATTTTATCTACCATGCCTTTTGTAATAACATGAAAGATTGATTGACCTTCAGCAACCACTTCATGGCGAGTAAACACTCCCTTTTCACCATTAAATACATCTAACTGCTCTTTCGCAGAAATGTACTGAACATTTTTAAACGCTCCATCTTTTAATACTAATTGTTCAAATTTCATTTTGAAACTCCTTTTTCTTTTGTTTTTTTATATAAAGTTAAGCAGTTTATGGACATGCCCAGGTCACCGTTTTTTCTTTTTTGGTTACTTGTGATTAGTCTTCTTCTCTTACTTTCTTGAAAGAGAGAAAAGCAAGGAAACTAAGCATCACAATACCGAGAGAGCCTAGGATAGAGCTTGTTTCACCTGTACGTGGAAGAACTCCAGCCGATTGGACTGGTGCTTCTTTTGCAGGCTGTGGTGGTTCTGGTGTCGTTGTTACGACCTTGTTTGAGACGACCTCGTCGGCATTGACTGTCAAGGTATACTCATTTTCAACCGTACCAGCCTTGATGCGTTTGACCGTAATTGTGACATCTGCACCAAACTGACTATCACGAGAAATAGAGCGTAAGAATTCTTCTTCGAATATTAGCTCAAATTGGCCCGTTTCCTTATTGTAGGTGTAGGTAGTGTATTGAGCTAAGTCTTCACCAGCTTTGATGACTGTACCATCAGAAAGAACAACATCAACACTCAAAGTCACTTCATGATTTTGATATTCATCATGCGTGACTTGTAGCTTATCTTTAAACGTGTACTGATACAAGTCATAACCACGCCCTGCAGGAATAACCCAACCAGTCAATTTGTAGGCCGCATTGTCTCCTAGCTTGACTTCACCATTGTCAATCGAGCTGCCGTCTTTCGTGTCTAGGACATCTTTTGAGACTTCTGGCGGTGTAAGTTTGTTTACAACGATATTGCCATAATATCCGTTTCCAAAGTCAATTTGTGAGACTTGGTTGGTAACATCACCTTTCACAACCCCATCTTTAATCTTGAACGAAAGATTGTAGGTGATGTCTAGTCCTTGTTGCACGTACTTAGAGTAGAAATCTTCTGGATTATTTGCGACCCAGAGATAGAAAGCACCTACTGGGCTAATACCAGAATTAAGCACAAGGTTGCGTAGTTCTTCAGAGAGTGTATCAACGGATAACACATGGTACATGCTTAGGAGCTTGCTTACATCATCACCATTTGCGGCAGTGATAGAGTTTACCTTCATACTATTTCCGTCAAGGGCATCATCGAGATAATCGTCCACAAAGGCAAAACCTTTCAAAACAGACGCAAGACCTGCTTTCATGCCCTTATACTGATCCAAATTATGAGTACCTAGGTAATTCACGGTTTGACTTGGAAGGACACTCTTGTTATTGATGTCATTTCCTGCATCGTCCACTACTTTCTTACGAGGTTGAATCGTTGAGCCACCGTTTTCAGGTCCTTCACCGCCTGGAGTGTAGATGGTCACAGTGTTTGAGTAGACCTTGTAATCATTGATGGACAAGCTATAGTTATTGACATATTTCCCGTTATCATTTTGAGGAGAGCCAATCACGATGAAATCTGGTGTATCAAAGGAAGCTTTCACATCACTATTCATCGCATTGACAAGTGTTTCCGTTGCGACCGCAGTCAGAGTGTGAGTCACTTTGTCATAAGTGACCGTATAGTCCTTGTTTGCGTCCTGCGTTGCTTTCAAGTCTAGCATGTAGCCTGTTGGGAGATGGTCAACGAGGATATAAGAACCCTGCTCAACCACATCACGACCTGCCTTCAGTTCATCTGTCTTTAGAATGAATGGGTCAGTAGAGCCTTTAGCGACCATTTTGCCATTAACATCCTCACCAGAATCATTCTGCACGGCTTTTGAAATACCTGGTGTTTGAGTGACCTGATACTTGTTTACAACTACCTTTGGAGTTGGAACGGTGTATTTAATGAGAGTTAGTTTAAGCGGGTCAAGAAATGGATTTTTCGGATTTGGCTCAGTTGGCTTAGTAGGCGGTGTTGGTTTGGTTGGCACAACTGGGACATGGCCTACGACATTTGTATTAAAGGCAAACCAGATATTGGTTGGCTCGGTATGACCACCGTTCTCGGTAGACGTAATGTCTCGGTTATTTGCACCAAATTGAAACGTAATCGGGCTAGTGTAAACACCTACCGCCGCACCGTAATAACGAGTTTCTTCGCTTTTATCTCCAGCAGAGAAGTATTTAGCAGAAGTCGCTGTGCCATCTGTGTAGGAGTTGTTTTGAGAGGCATAGATGATACCTCCATGGTCTGTGACAGAAGAGCCATTGATGGGTACAAAGCGACCATTTCCGTAAGCAACGTATTCTACGTTTGAATAGTCGACCGTCGGAGAAGTTTTGTTATTGAGCGATCCGAAATTGACCGCAATTGGTTTATCTTTGGAAGGCACGATCTCTTGCTTATTTTTGTCATAAAGATGGACACGCATAGAGACATTTAGGTCATCTGCTGTATCATTTCCTTTATTTTGAGGATGAGAATAGATATGGACAGTGCGAGTTGGATCGTTGTAGATTTCGAAAATCGCATTATCTCCACCTGAAGCAGAATTTAGTGTGTAGCGATATTTCACCTCTCCTAGTGCAGAATCACCATAGCGAGAGTTTGAGAGGTTATCGTAAGTGACATAGAAAGTATCGCCCTTATCAACCCACAAGAAATTTGAGGCATCTTCTTGGCCAAAATCTGTCACACTCGTTGCATAGTTGGCAGCGATGTAGGATAAGAAAGCGCCACTATTTGTAAAGGCTTTACCTGTTGCGACATAGGCATTTAGGGCACTTGTCTTAATTACCTTGACTGGTCCTTCAATGTTTTTAACACGGGCATGAGGTTCTGAGTTGAAATCAAGATGCTGGGCGATAACTTCTGTTGGATAACCTGTGACAGTGGTTTTGGCTTTGAGATCAGCCATTTTCTGGTCATAGGCTGCCTTTTTCGCATCGTAGTCCGCTTTCTTTGTGTTGTAGTCAGCTAGATCCTTGTTGTATTGTGCGAGGTCAGTGTCATACTGCTTAGCGAGAGCTGCTTTTTGGTCTTCAAATTGTTTCAAGTCTTTTTCATAGACTTGAAGCTGAGCTTTTGCAGTATCTACTTGCGTTCTATCAAGTGGTGTTTGAGTAGAGTCTGTGACTTCTTTTATCTCAGTTGTCACTTCTACATTCAAGTCCTGTGCTTGTTTGACAACTGCGTCAACTGCTTGATTGCTTGCCTCAACTTCTTTTTTCGTAGAGGTGTAGGTAGCTGTTGTTTGTTTGACTTCTTCCGCTTGTTTCTCATAAGAGGTTTCTGCTTCTGACAAGTCTGTGACGGTTTTTGTTTCGCCTGTTGTGACTGCTACACCAGCATCTTGAGCTTGTCTAACTTCTGTATCAAGCTGTGGACTTTCAATGACCGTTGTAACTTCTCCAGTATAGGTATCAGCTTGTTTTTGACTAGCTACTGCATCTTTCGTTGGAGCTTCTTGAGGTGCTTCTAGGTTCGTCGCTGGATTTGGGTTTTCTACGACAATTGCATTTTGTGAGCTTGTCGTTACTTCATCAGCGAGTACTGCATGTGATGAGAATACTGCCACTCCTGCAATCGCAATACCTGACACAAGGCCTTTTGCCCATTTCTTTTTACGGAAAAATCCATGACCGTTTACAGTTTGTTTTGTTTGATTAAACATTTTTTTAATTTTGCTTCCTTTCTTTTGACAATAAAAAAATAGCTGTTAAAAACAGCTACATGACAACGTTAAATTTATACGATGGGGAGCGAGCCCTATTTTTCATTATCTATTCCTCCTGCTTATGATATAATAACATTGGCACAAACAAAACACCGCCTGTCGAAAGGAGGTGAGTTGCCTATGTGGTATGAAATCCTTATAAATATCGTCGCACCAATCTTGGTTGGGATAGTGCTTGCACTATTTTCTAAATGGCTAGATAGGAAAGACGACGATTAAGTGCCACTAGCTCGGACGTAGTTAGTCGCAAACTACGTAAAAAAAGCCCTCTACAATGTGGATAGTGTAGAGGGCTTTTCCGTTACCTATGTTTAGGTACGAAATCCTTATTCGCAAGATTATAGTATCATACTAGATCACCTTTGTCAAATTTATCGATGTATTCTCTTGATTATTTACTATACCAAGCAACGCCTTCTTGTCTCCAGCCACGTTTTGCAAGGACTTTGTATTCGTTAGCGTCTTTGGTATAGAGGTGTTTTTTGATGCCTGGGTGATACATCCGATAGATTTTTACAGTTCCTGATGAGCGATACGCTACACCTTCTTGTCGCCAACCACGGGTTGAAAGGACTTTGTATTCATTCGCGTCCTTGGTATAGAGGTGGACTTTGAGACCTGGGTTGTACATACGGTATACTGATTGACCCTTGCTTGTTTCCGTCTTCCAAGCTGTTCCCTCTTGTCTCCAGCCACGGGTTGATAGAACCTTGTATTCGTTGGTATCTGTTGTATAAAGGTGAACTTTGAGACCTGGGTTATACATACGGAAAACGGATTGTAGGCTGGTTGTTTGTTGGGTGTTCTTCTTAGAAGATGATGGAGGTGTACTTGGTTTAGGATCTGGTTTGGGCTTTGGTTGAGCTGCTGCAAGCACTGCTTGAGCTTGGTTTAAAGCGGCTTGTGCTGCTTGTTGTTTTGCGACTGTCTCGTTGTATACACGTTCTGAAATGGTGTATTGCGTTTTCGCATCACGGAGTTGTTGTTGTAAGATAGATCGTTCTGGTAGGGTAGTTTGTAAGAGGGTACTATTAAATTTTGAAGCGTCGATAATTTGCTTGTTTTGGATAGCTAGTACATGTACGTTTAATGAGCCATTTGTTCGAGAAAGAGTTACACCTAGATAAACTTCTCCTTCTCTCGTCAAGCCTGCCATACTAGCTGCATGCGCCCATTCATATCCATTAAGCATAAGATTAACAAAACCATCGTATATTTCTTGTTTAGCTTCTGCCATTGACATCGACTGTGTAGAACGCAATGTAACACTCAAATTTTCATAATAATTATTCTGCCCCATCTCTAATCCAGAAATGCGAGCAGCTTCGTTGATCGCTCGTACATCGTGTCCGTTGTTCCAACTGTCCCAGCCATCACTGATATACCCTAGAGCTACAAAAGAGGCAAAGCGAGTAGCGCCATCGCTCACGTTGGCTTTTGGTGTACCCATCTGGCTTCTGATTTGATTCATGAGGGCTTGCGCAAAGAAGGTTAACTCTCGAATTTCATCGACTGTTAAACGGTTGATGTCTGAAATTATGCGGGTCTTGTCCTCGTTGTTTTGAGTGTAGACATTGAGGGCTTTGACGCTATCGTTGATCGCTTTGAGCTTTGCACTAGCTGTGGCATGTCCTCCAGGAGTGCGTTGTTCTTTCAGATATGCGACATATTCAGGTGTCAAGGTGAACGTTGGAAGAGAATCAACCTTGTTTTGGGCATCATCTACTCTTGCTTTAGATACGTTTAAATCGTTTTTAGCTACAGTGACCGCTTGATTGGCTTGATCTAGCGCTCTTTGAGCCTGACTGACTGCTTGTTGTGCTTGTGTCAGTTTGCTTGATTCTGTCTCTGCGTAAGCAACCGTTGTCTGTGTAACTGTAGAGACTGTGACAGTTGCTAGAGAAGCAAGCGCTCCTAACAATAACATCTTCTTTTTCATTGATTTCTCCTTGTTTTTCAAGTGTTTTCTTACCTACTATTATACCATATTTTAAGGGTTGTTTATAGCTGATTCAGTAAGGATTATCTATATTTTTGAATAAATAGTCTAGTTGATGATGACACCCTTTTTATGCCATTCTTTCTTAAGTTTTTCTTTGGCTTCTGTTTCAAACTTACATTTCTGGAATAAGAAACTCGCATAAACATTCTGCTTATAACAGGCTTCTAGTTCATCATAATATGTTGCGACGAACTCTTTTAAATGCTTCTTATCCAATCGACTTGGTGCAAATGGATAAACAGGATAATACTCCTGATCTGTTTCTTCATCATAGTAGACAACGCCATAGAACGTCGATAATTCAAGCATTTCTGCACTATATTGTGTTTTTGGAATTACTTTAATACAAATTATACTCACCCCTTTCAATGGCTTTAAAATAAAAACAATGTGGTTAGTTACTATTATTGGTTAGATAATCTATTTCTAAAAGAAGCTCTAATGCATCTTCAGAAGTCCAGCCGAATAAGTAACTACCGTATCTCAATTCATCTAATAGATAGATTTTGAAATCATAAGCTGTCATTTCTTTTGTCATTCTTTGAGCTATGAGTTCTTCTCTCCAACGATCAATCATATCCGATAGCTCACTGGCTAATTCAAATGAACTATTATAAGCCTTATCTGATAGAACTTTTAATGTTAGTTGAGATGAGATTGCCTCGTGAGTGTTTGTTGGTCTGATATGCGTTACATACATGTTTTTGATTTCTCCTTTAACATAAATAAAAAGAGCAACAAATGTTCTTGTTACCCTTTGATTTTCTTATAGCAAGTCATCTCCCAAGCTTTCCAATAAAGCCTTGACATCTTTCTTCAAAACATACTTTGTCTTATCTCCTGGATAACGACAAATACGTTCTTCAAAAGATTGTTTTGAGTATATTTCTGCAATCAAACCATGTGCTAACTTGGGATTCAAACCCTTATCCACTAAATCCTTATAGGAAACAACTTGGCTTCTATCAAATACTGGCATTTCTATATCATCACGACCTAGTAAATAATCTAGCGTGACATCATAGAAAATAGCTATTTTTATCAATGTATCATAATCAGGATTGCGACTACCTGCCTCATAACGATTGTAGGAGGACTGGGAAATACTTAGGTAAGCAGACAGCTCCTCCTTGCTTTTCCCATTATCAATCCGTAACTCTTTCAGACGATTGGCTAATTTATTCATGGTACTACCTACCCTACTTTCTTTAACAATTTACCTAATTTGCTTATAAGTTTCTTTAGCAATTTATAAATAGCAATAAATTCCCAATAAAACATCGAGACATTATCTACAAAAAAACTCTTTATCTTCCTCATATACAACAAAATATAGATAAAAAGTCAATAACATAAGCACTTTACTCCCAAATAAAATAATAATACTACTATCATTTCCATAATTCTACCTCTTCCAACCTTTTATATTTTTATATTTTTTTAAACATTTTTTACAAAAATCACTGTCTTTCCCAGAGTATTGAACCTCTAAAGCATAATAAGGCTCTTACCAATACCTTTTACAATAAGAAAACCCTGTCTCAGTGTTGAAAAGGTGATATTTAGCATTTCCGTGTATGTATCCTGTACTATTTCTTTCTTCAGATGTTAAAGGAGGCTCCCACCTATATGAAAGTGGTTGCTTGTTTGCTGAAATACGTACAATATACCTCTTCTCATTCACTTTATAACTCCATTCTTTTTCTATTTAAAAAGAGCAACAAGTTCTCTTGTTGTCCCCTTATCTCGCCTAATGTTATACTAAGTATAAAAAACATTGAGGCGATTATGGATTTTTATACGTTAATACAAGACTTTCTGCTCCATCCCAAAAACAATTACTTAAAATACTATCGCGAGAAATTTACCAGCTTTGCAACCAATGGAAACCTGGTAGGCTTTGAGTCTGAATTTCAAAACCTGTTTTCGAAAACGGATGGAATAGCTACTAAAATCAGCAGAATAACATACGACAATAAATCAATCTTCCATTTCCCTGATATTATCAATAGACGAATACAAGAACTTGAAAAAAAGTATTATAATAAGTTTCGCTACCACATCAAATTGCATAATATCCGTGGTATTGAGCAGAAATTTATTGAACTTTCCAACGATATACTAGATATCACAAGAAAAACTGTTTTGACTTATCGTCGCCCTTCATTGGAAAGTATGCTTAAAGCTAAATTAAATAAAGCTGATTGATAGCCTTTGCTAATTTCTTCAATTTCTTCTAAATAGCTAATCATTTCTTTATCCTCGCTAAAATTCTGCCTACAATAGTAATCGTAAATTTCATCTGGAAGTTCGAAAAAAGTATCGAATACCGCTGTGGGATCATATGACTTCATCTGATGTGAAATCATCAATACAGCTATCAGTTTCTTTAATGTTACTTCATACCTTGGATCATCTTCAGATAAGACAGGTAATTTCCTTACATTTTCAACCATTTTATTACTCTTCTATATTTTTATAACCAATTAAGAAATTCCTTCAATAATTCCAAAATAGCCCTAGCTTCTGAGTTTCCGTCCGCAGCTGCTAAAGCTAAATCCAATATTTTGTTTTCAAGCTCCTCACGTTTTTGTTTTTTATCTTTTTCCATATTCTTTCACCTCGCAAAATATATTTTTCTACTTAAAAAGAGCAACAAGTATTCTTGTTACCCTTTTTAAATATCCTACCTACTTCTCATAACAATAGGTAGGATTATTTTTCGCTAACATGCTTTTCTTGAATGAAGGCATACTGAAAAACCTTTATCCAAGATGCGGGCTCGTATCTTCGCACGCTACTTGTGTCTCACTAGGTGACAGTCTTTACGTGTACACTCACTGTTACTGTGTACTACTCTCACTAGACTATCTTCTAGCTATCGCCTAGGCTTACTACGGCAGACCTCTTTGGATAGAACGTATCATGTCCAAGTGTATCAAACCTTCCAGCTGTTTATCACCCCTCCAGGGTCGGCAACTCCCATTTTACTAGACTTCCTCTCAACAGACGAAAATGGACTAAAAAGCCTGTACGTGGATGATACATTTCATGGAATCTAGCATTAAAATTCCGATTCTTCTCTAAGATTAAAAAGAAAGAAAAAAGAGGTATTTAATTATGGCACAGCCAACATGGAATTAACAACTAACCTTTTTGCTAGACTCCATGAAATGTACAATCACTCCAATCTGAACTTGACTTTTTGAACATTTACACGTATAATGAAATTATCACATTTATTATGCGTGTGTTGGTTCAGCCAGTCTACAGGTTGTCTGACGCACTTTTTATTTATTGTTTTCAATGAACAAAATATTTTCGTCAATAAACGAACGATTTTTGTAAAGGAGACAATAAATGAATATTTTTCATATGTTCATTTCCGCAATCATTTCTAATATTGTTAAATATTGTTTTGATTGGTTATTGAACAAAATAAACAAGCATTGAATCCCGTCTAGCCTTAATAGCTAGAATCATATAACCAATACCTAAGATTGATTGTATGATTGTAACTATTAAAAGAAAGTATTTCCTATGAATCAAGAACAACTACTAACACACTTTCAAGATATGATACTACCTTATGAAAAACGAATTGTCGGTCAACATTTTCTGAGGCAAGAATCTCTAATTGAAGAACTCATCAAACTTACCAAAAATGAATTTTTCTCCTTTGTCTCAGACTATCCAGAAGCTGGTCAAGAATGGCATCTACTGGAGCGGATTTTCTTTTCTCAGCTTCTTGGAATAGTCGAAGATAGAACCTATAGCAGTCTCAAACCTAAACTACTACAGTTTAGCTACGCTACTATTGATTCCATTATTAAATTGCGAGGCTAAGATTAACTATCAATCGGCTCACAAGAGAAAAATTCATTCTCTATCATGTCATTTGATAGTTTTTCAAGATTTCTCTTAAATTCATCCACAATTTCATCATATCGTTCTTGATACACTGTAGGAATCGTTTCTAGTAGCTTCTCGGACTCCTTTGGTCCCATAGATAGCATTTCGCATTCCTCTTTAAAATTCATAAGAAGGCGCCGACGTCTGTAAATAATAGAAACAGCTTCTACAATTTGTGGTTTCGTTATCTTCGTTTCTTTCATTTTTACCACCTATTTTATGTTACACTTTTATAGTTAATGTTTTAATTTTTGAACAACCATTAGTTGTTAAGAATATTATACAACTGTCGGTTGTATTTGTCAATAGATTTTATCATGAATTTTAAAAAATTTTTCTCAACTATTTTTCAACAAACCAAGTCAGAGTCCCCTAAACTTAAACCCGACGATTTTACCAAAAAATATTTAATAGATTATCTACTAAGTTTAGATACTATTTATAAAAATAAAAGTAACCAAGGGCTGAAATTTGAATATTTTATCCAAATTTTATATGAATTAGCAGGGTATCAAGTAGAGATAACAGATAAATCAAAAGAAGTAGGCGTTGATATTATCGCTAAAGATAATGAAGGTCAAATAATCTTTATTCAATGCAAACATCATAGCCTTTCTGCAAATACCCCTAAAATCGTAGGCATTTCTGACATTCAAAAATTTAACGGGATTCCTGGTGCAAACAAAAAAGTTTTTATCACTACATCATTCTTTACTGGCAACGTAAATTCAACACAAAATGATTATCCAAACATTGAATTTATTGATAGAAAAGGTCTACTACAATTCATCAATCAAATTGTTCCTGATTTACTTGTAGAATATATATTTTTAAACAATTTGAAAGAAAATAATATCAAAGAATGTTATAAATGCCACAATGGCTATATTATAAAAAAGTACAGTGAGACCAGAAATTATTATTTCTACGCTTGTACAAATTACCCAAACTGCGACTACAAGAAGGAAGATTTATCAAATGGACATTGGAACAAGAATAAAAGAACTACGCAAAAATCTAACTTTAACTCAAAAAGAAGTTGCTGAAGCATTGCAAGTATCTCAACAAGCTTTAGGTGACTGGGAAAATCAAAAGAAGAAGCCAACGGCAGACAAAATTGAAAAAATCGCCAGTTTTTTCAGTGTCTCTGCCGACTACCTCCTCGGGAAAACCGATATAAAAAAATCAGATGAGATTAACTTATCCGATTTTGAACTACTCTATCGTAAGACCTCTAACAATCTATCTGATGAGGAAAAAGCACAACTCGAAATCGACTTAAAAGACTTTTTACTTGAGAGAGAAAGACTATTTAGAGAACGTGATGAAAAACGGAAAAACGGCAGTCTATAATAGAATCCGAGAAATTGCAAATAGTTGGATTTACAAAGACATGAAATTGAATGATAGTAAAGTGGATAGTTACAACTATCATTCTTTTTTTGAGCGTCAAACTACTAGACTCGATATTTTAGTCATGCCACATAGACTACATAACGATCTTTCTGGACTTGCGGTCAAAGATAAATTGAACCGTTCCTCTATCTCCTATCAAATCACCCACCACCGCAACCGTCAAAATTTCACAAAATGTCACGAACTAGCGCACTTTTTGCTAGAACATGACGGTTACATTTTTGCCAATCAAAATGAAGATACGATACAAGAAATAGAGGCAAATGTTTTTGCAGGGATTCTTCTTGCCCCTGACATTGTTTTATTAGGAAAGATTCTCTATCATCAGAAAACTTTTCAAGATATTCTAGTTGAGCTTGAAATCTCAAAAGAAGCACTCCAAATCCGATTAAAACAAGTCCTTGGCTATCACACAAAATTATATGATGATGAGATCGCAGTCATCATTCAGAACTATATTACCCGAAAAGCGCCTAATGATATTGTAGAAGCACTCAAACAAGCAGAAGAAACAATCATAAACGAGTATAAAGCTGTACCTATTCCACCTATCGAGCTTATCAATTACCTTTTTAAGCAACAGAACATCGTTACTAGCATAGAGGTAGAAGAACTGGCAGACAAAACTTTTATTGAAAATCTTAAAGAAACCTACCCAAACATTGAATATAACTTCTATTTTGACTATGGTAAAACACTCTACTATATTTATCAGTCAGATAAAATAACAACTGAACAAGCCTTTAAGAACGCAAAAAATGCACACTTTAATATGATTTTTCAAATCAAAAGTCCTTTATAACGGCAATTATCCAAAAAGTCCTTTATAACCACAACAATACTATAATATAAAAAGACTAGAAACCCAATTCTAGTCTTTCTTTTAATTTTCAATCTCTTTCATCTTCTCTTTATATTCTTTACTGCCAACTTTAATGTAAGTATCACCGTCATAAGTTAATGTATTATTCTCATAAGTATATGGATACTCTCCGTCCATGTTTTGAGAACTTGAACAAGCTACTAACAATAATACTGTTACAACTGAAACGAAAGCTAATACAACTTTTTTCATATAACTTACCCCTTCTATCTCCACACTACCTGAATAAATCAGAATGACTACCTACACGATCAAATACAACGTGAGTACCATTTTCTAAATAATAATAAATCATCAACAAATCAGACTTTCTACCACCTAAATGAATTTCCCACAACTTAGGGATTTGATTTTTAGGCTCTAAAACATGTTTTCTATACTCATACCCCAATTCTTCATCATTGATAATCTTTTTAACTGCTACATTGATCAGTGAAACATCAACCCCACGCTTAATCAACTTTGCTAAATCCTTTTTATAACGATTTGTAAACTCATGCGTCAGCATTTTCTCTTATCATCCTCTCAAAGAAATCATCTACACTTTCTGTAGATGGCTTAACACCCTCACGATTGATTCGCTCAATTGTATCATAATAAGACTTTTGAGTTTCTAAATTATATTCTGAAATATTCCGTGTACGAATAAGTGCAGAAGTCTCTCCAATTCTTGTCTCAAAGATTACATCATTATTTCCTTTAATCGTAAAGGGTATGGATTGAGTTAGAACAGATTGTGTGAGAAACAACTTAATAGCTGTTGTCATATCAAGTCCCATGCTTTTATACAATTTTGACGCTTCATCTTTTAGTTCTTCATCAACTCGGATAGCAATTGTAGACATATAAACACCTCCTTGTATCAACTTTGTAATATCATTGTATCACAAATAGCAACACAAAGCAAGTAGAAACAAAATCTTTAAACACAAAATAAAAGCCACTATTCCGTGATAATAACCTTTATTTTATATTCATTTGGTCAAAATTTGGTCAAAAAATAATCGTTTTCTTTATATTACTAATAAAAAACAAAATTGATAAACTCTTGATTTCATTCATTTTATTAACTGCGATACTTTTTTCCATTTACCCCTAAAAGACTACAGGGAGGATGTTCGCATATCTCCAAAAGCCTTGTACTGCAAGGCTTTTTTGGTTGTCATAAGTAAGTTTGTTCTACTTGCGATTTTCTTAACACCGCTAATTTATCAGAAAAATTGTCCTATCAACAAAAAAAAGACTAGCAACTTCGCTAATCCCTTTAATAAACATCTCTGCGATGACCAACTGTAAAGATTTCAATCACAATCTCACCATCACAGATATTGGCCAATATACGATAATCTCCAACACGATATCGCCATTCTCCAGAATGATTCGCTGTTAAGCTCTTGCCATGAAGTCTAGGATTATCCGTACCAACTAAATTCTTTTTAATCCATGAAAGAATAATTTTTCGAGTATAGGTATCTAACTTTCTAAGTTGCTTTTCAGCCCTAGAGGTCAATACTACTTTATACTTCATATCCCAAACTCCTCAAACAAGTCTTCAACCGGGATACGAACACCATCGTCTTCTTCTATAGCTTTACGCAAAACAGCCAAATCATATTCATCTTCTATGCGTTCCAGCATCGATTGACGCGCAAAATCAGAGATAGTCAAACCGTGCATTTGAATATAATTCTTAATCAATTTTGAATCTTCTTCGTTAATTCGTAAAGTCATTGTAGCCATAAAACTTTCGCCTCCTGAATACATTGTATTCTTTTTTAATGAATTTGTCAAAGACTATCTTCTTAGCGCTAGCCTCATTTGACCAACATCCCCACTTTCTACAACCTTTGTCATATCATTGTGCCAAAGATAGCAATACAACTAAAATTCTTTGAACACAAAAAATACCAGACCCCCTAACAGCCAATCTGGTATTTTATCTACTTATTCCCCAAACTCCGCTTCTACCACCTCAAGCGCGCGCTCGATGACTAGGTGCATATCGTAATATTTGTAGTCTGCCAAACGACCACAGAAGATGACCTTGTCCTTCAGGCTCTCTGCTTCTTTGGCATAGTTGGCAAAAATGGCATTGTTTGCCACATCGTTGATCGGATAGTAGGGCTCATCCCCTTTTTTCCAATCAGCTGGATATTCCTTAGTGACGACCGTCTTTTCTTGGTTTCCAAATTCAAAGTGCTTGTGCTCAATAATCCGAGTATAGGGTACTGATCTTTCTGTGTAGTTGACCACAGCATTTCCTTGAAAATTATCTGTGTCCAGCACCTCGTGTTCAAATCGAAGCCCGCGGTAATCCAGCTCCCCATGCTTGTAGTCAAAATACTGGTCAATCATGCCCGTAAAGACTACCTTGTTCGCCTGCGCCTCCCATGCTCCTCTTTCTTCAAAGAAATCCACCCCAAGCTCTAAATCAATTCCCTCTAGCATTTTTTTGATGATGACATTGTACCCACCCTCTGGAATTCCTTGGTAGCAATCATTGAAGTAGTTATTATCAAAGGTAAAGCGAACTGGTAGCCGTTTGATAATAAAGGGGGGTAACTCCGTGGCTGACCGTCCCCACTGCTTTTCTGTGTAGCCCTTAATCAAGATTTCATAGACGTCTTTTCCAATCAATTTCAGGGCCTGCTCCTCTAAGTTCCGAGGCTCCGTATCCTGTAAATGCTGAGTTTGCTCTGCAATTTTCTCCTTCACCTCTTGAGGTGTTGTCGTACCCCACATGGTATAAAAGGTATTCATATTGAAGGGCAGATTATACAACTTCCCTTGATAATTGGCAACAGGAGCATTGACATAGTGGTTAAAGGTCGCAAATTGATGGACATAGTCCCAGATTCGTTTATTGGAGGTATGGAAAATATGCGCCCCATATTTATGGACATTGATGCCCTCAATCGACTCACAATAGATATTGCCTCCGATATGGTCTCGCTTGTCAATCACTTTTACTTTTTTTCCACGCTTGGTCGCTTCATAGGCAAATACTGCTCCAGACAAACCCGCTCCAACAATCAGATAATCGTACATCTCTTCACTCTCTTCCCTAGTCAAGCATTCTACTCGTCAAAAAATCCTCTGCTATTTTCTTCAAGCATAATGGTACCATTATATCATAATTTGGAGGCTATGGTTCATCCCGTTTGATTTGTTCATACTCCCGAGTTTATCACTTAAAAACAAGCAAAGACCAGCTCCCTCCTTGTGTGCCAAGGGATTTGGCTGGTCTTTAAATTTATTTTAGTGTTGTATATGGATTTTTAGCGTAATGTTTGAGCTCTTCAA
>NZ_SPPD01000049.1 GCF_004570575.1 Streptococcus cuniculi | reverse complement strand
GATCAGTAAGGCCGGCAGGCCCGAGAGGCCGGTGTCGAGCAGCAGCGCGAGGCGGCGCTCGGAGATGGCGCCGATCTCGGCGAGCGCGAGCGCGATGATGTCCGCCGCGAAGGCGACCGGCTCGGCGTGGAAGTTGCCGCCGGAGATCACCTCGCCCTGCCCGGAGGTCCCTTCGGTCAACGAGGTGAAGACCAGCGGGTTGTCCGATGCGGCGTTGGCCTCGATGCGCAGCACGCGGGCGGCATGCGCCAGGTTGTCCAGGCAGGCGCCCATCACCTGGGGCACGCAGCGGATCGAATACGGGTCCTGCACGCGGCCGCAGTTCGGATGGGAGGTGTCGATGGCGCTGCCTTCCAGCAGCGCGCGCACGGCGGCGGCCACGGCGATCTGCCCGGCCTGACCACGCGCTTCGTGGATGCGCGCGTCGAACGGCTTGACCGAGCCCTTGATGGCTTCGAGCGTCAGGCAGCCCGCGACCAGGCCGGCGGCGAACACGCTCTCGGCCGCGAACAGGCCCGCCAGCGCGAGCGCGGTGGACACCTGCGTGCCATTGAGCAGCGCCAGCCCCTCTTTCGGGCCGAGAACGAAAGGCTCGAGCCCGATCGCGGCCATGGCCTCGCGGCCGGACACGATCTTGCCGTCCACCCTGGCGGCTGTCTCTTATACACATCTAAAAAAAAAAAAAAAAAATGGCTCCTGAAACAATCTTCGTAAATGAGGGTCAAGGCGCGTCAGTA
>NZ_SPPD01000048.1 GCF_004570575.1 Streptococcus cuniculi | reverse complement strand
AGGGAGTTTAGCTCAGCTGGGAGAGCATCTGCCTTACAAGCAGAGGGTCAGCGGTTCGATCCCGTTAACTCCCATATAGGTCCCGTAGTGTAGCGGTTATCACGTCGCCCTGTCACGGCGAAGATCGCGGGTTCGATTCCCGTCGGGACCGTTCAGAAGATATGTCAATACTTTTGAAGTAGGAAAGCAGAAAGACTCGTTAGCTCAGTTGGTAGAGCATTTGACTTTTAATCAAAGGGTCGCTGGTTCGAGCCCAGCACGGGTCATTGCGGGTTTGGCGGAATTGGCAGACGCACCAGATTTAGGATCTGGCGCTTTCGGGCGTGGGGGTTCAAGTCCCTTAACCCGCATAAGAGTAGAAATAATAGGCCGGCTTAGCTCAGTTGGTAGAGCATCTGATTTGTAATCAGAGGGTCGCGTGTTCAAGTCATGTAGCCGGCATAGAGGGATAAATGCGAACGTAGTTCAGTGGTAGAACACCACCTTGCCAAGGTGGGGGTCGCGGGTTCGAATCCCGTCGTTCGCTTGAAGAGGCCGGGGTGGCGGAACTGGCAGACGCACAGGACTTAAAATCCTGCGATGGCAACATCGTACCGGTTCGATTCCGGTCCTCGGCATGAATAGGCACCCTTAGCTCAACTGGATAGAGTACCTGACTACGAATCAGGCGGTTAGAGGTTCGACTCCTCTAGGGTGCATGGCTCGCTTAATGGAGACATTAGGGGAGATTTATTTTTAGTGGGAGCGGGAAGTAGCTCAGCTTGGTGGAGCTCAAAGCAAAGCTTTGAGGTTGGAGATAGAGACTTACGGAGTAAGTCGTCCTTACAAGTACTCTACAAGTGGGATACGCCCTCTTATATCTACGGGAAGTAGCTCAGCTTGGTAGAGTACTTGGTTTGGGACCAAGGTGTCGCAGGTTCGAATCCTGTCTTCCCGATT
>NZ_SPPD01000047.1 GCF_004570575.1 Streptococcus cuniculi | reverse complement strand
ATTTTATTGAGATGAATGAATCCCTTCTTGGACAATATGTTGATTTGAGTGATGGATGTCCTTCTCATGATACGTTAGAAGGTGTAGTGAGTATGCTTAACCCTCAATTTTTAACGGAGTTAAAAGTTGACTTTAGTCAGACTCAAGAAAGTGCTACTGTTGAACGCTTAATAGCTATAGATGGTAAGACTATGCGAGGAAATGGTAGTAAAACACAACGTCCGAATCATATTGTAACGGCTTATGATGGGGATAATCGTATTAGTCTAGATCAGGTTGTAGTTGAAGAGAAAAGTAATGAAATCACGGCTATTCCACGTTTGTAACGACTTATTGACATTAGAAAAGGGATTGTGACCATAGATGCGATAGGGACTCAAACGGAGATAGTAGATGAAATCATCAAGGGTAAGGGAGATTATTGTCTCGCAGTAAAGGGCAATCAAGGAAGTCTTTATGAGGATATTAGCCTTTATTTTAACGATGTAAAATTACTGGATAAGCTAGCTAAGCAAGGCCAACATTATCAAACGCTTGAGAAAGCTCATCGTCAAATTGAAGTTCGTGATTATTGGGTTTCATATGATGTTAAGTGGTTATCTGAACGCCCCCCTAAGTGGACCAAACTACGTGGCATAGGTATGGCTAAGAATACTTTGGATAAAGATGGAGAGCTAACAGAGGAAGTTCGTTATTTTATCATTAGCTTTTTATCATTAGCTTTTTATCATTAGCTTTAAGAAGCCTGTAGAAATGTTTGCCCACTGTGTTAGGGGACATTGGTCGGTTGAGAGTATGCATTGGTTGTTGGATGTGGTTTATCGTGAAGACCATAACCAGACCCTAGACCAGCGCGCAGCCTTTAACTTGAATGTTATCAGAAAATGGTGTCTCTATTTCTTGAAAGTGATTCAGTTTTCAAAGAAAGACTTGAGTTATCGTCGTAAACAACGCTATATTTCTGTCCATTTGGAGGACTATTTACCACAATTATTT
>NZ_SPPD01000046.1 GCF_004570575.1 Streptococcus cuniculi | reverse complement strand
TCGCACATTGTCAAGTCAAGTGCAACAAGTTCATGGATAGACTAGTCTTCCATTGCTTAGGCTGTTTGTGCTAGCTCAAACAGAAATTTAGCCGTTTTATACTGGTGAAGTCGTCTGGGTCTCTCGTTGATAGCAGCGATATATTGCAATAAGTCTTCGTCTGTTAATGGGTTGAGAGATTGACCTTTTGGGAGAAACTCTCTGAGAAGTCCGTTGAAGTTCTCATTCGTTCCTCTTTCATGGGAAGAATAGGGATGCGCGAAGTAAATGTCAACACCTTCTAAGTCGGATAAGAGACTAAACTCAGCACCGTTGTCTGATGTTATAGAAGAAATCGGGTACTCAGTCAAGAAGTCTTTAATAGCCTCATTGATGGTTTCAGCTTGTTTATTGGGCAACTTGCAAGCTACGGCAAAACGGGTTTGACGTTCAACCAAAGTCATGACAACAGCCTCTCCCTTGGTCTTTTTACCTAGTACCAAGTCAATCTCCCAGTGTCCAAATTCGGAGCGCTTGTTAATCGCTTCTGGACGCTTTTCAATGGATTTTCCGAGGGTCTTCTTATTGACCGTGGGTTTAGAATTAGCCCGCTTTCTGATACTCACCATCTTTGGCAAATCGATTGGCTTGATAGAAAGAAGACCTGCTGCGATATAGCGATAAATTGTCTTCGTTGAAGGAATGGTTTCTGTCTGATGCTTGGCTTTGTAATCGTGAACAAACGTATCCACACTATGACAGCGAACCGTTGCTTTCACAGCTTTCTCTAGCTCTTCAATAAAGCGTGGTGAACATTGATTTAGCTTTAGATAGACACTATTTCTACGATTTTCGTCGTAAGCACGTTGCCCGCTATCAGCGAAATAGGCTTGATAGTAAGTTCGTTTACCATTCTTATCTTGGACTTGAGTAACAGTTCCACGCTTCATCTCACGGGTAATGGTTGAACGATTCCGTCCTAACAGACGAGCAATCTCAGCGGGCTTTTTACCCATTTTCAGATAAGCACTGATTTCTCCTCGCTCAGAGGCTGATAAGTGAGAATAACGAGATTTTTTGGTAGAATGAGTGTGGGACATGTTCATCGTCTTTCTATACTGAGTTGGGGAATTCTAGTATATCAGATGAACATGTCTTTTCTGTTGCACTTTATTTTACAACGCGGGAT
>NZ_SPPD01000045.1 GCF_004570575.1 Streptococcus cuniculi | reverse complement strand
CTTCAGACAAGTCAAACTTCTCTGGTTGGAAATCTGGTTTTTCAGGTGTAATATCTGGAATTGGATTGTCCTTAAAGGTCATACGAGAGAGACTAATCAAAGCCTTGCTTGAGGTGAGTGTCCCTGCAAGTGTACCTTTGGCATTGGCATTTTGTTCCTTCTTGTCATCTGATTGACTGAAGGTGCGGGTAGAGAATGGTTTGGATCCGTCTTCTTGCTTAGAGGCGGTAATGGTATAGAGATCCGTCTTTTCATCGTAGCTCATGTGAACATAGATCGGGTCAATCTTTTCATATCCAGCAGGCGCTTCTACCTCTTCTATTTTCCAATCCCCGTAGAGGAGCTCCGTGGTCGCAAAACCGTCTTCATCCTCTTTGATAGTCGTTGTGAACTCGACAGCCTCTGCTTTGGTATCATTGATTGGCGTTGCCTTAAAGGTCACATCGTTGATACCTGAATGACTGCCGTCTCCCTTACTTTGAACAATCTTTTGAATAGATATTTTAGCCTTGATAATCTGCTCGAGGGATTTGGTGGTTGGAGTGACGATGTTTTTGGTCGCATCATCTTTCTTAGCAATAGTGAACTCGTGGATTTTTCCATCTAAAGCATAGCCTTCAGGAGCGTTTGTTTCCTTCCAGTAGTATTTACCTAAGGCGAGATTTCCAACCGCAACGGTCAAGTCCTTGTCATCCACATTTAAGACAACGTTCTCTCCGTTATCCACTTCTTGACCATTGATGATAGAGGTCTTGACCTTCTCACCTTTTAAGAGTTTGGCATTCGGGATATCCGTCCACTTGACCGGAGTATCTTTCTTATGGCTAGAAGCTCCTGCCCTATCTTCACCATAGTAAAGGGTATACTCTGCCTGCTTTAGAACCGCTTGACCTTGAGCTTCGATATCGGTATCCTTATCGCGTTTTTCAAGGGTATTTTCTCCCTTGATTTCATCATTGGTGCCTGAGACGGTAAGCTCTAGCGTCCCGTCTTGCTTTAGGCTAGCTGATTGAGCTTTAAAGGTTTTGGCGAAACCAGCCGAGGCAGAGACTTCTTCCACGGTGTAGTCTCCCAGCTGCATGTTTTCAACGAGTGCCTCTCCCTTGGCATCAGTTGTAATCTCATAAATCTTACCACTCTGCTTATTGGTTAACTTGAATTTGTTTCCAAGAAGACTGTAGTATTGATTCCACATGGCAAGTTGGGACTCTGTTCCTTTTTTAACAATCTTGATTTTACCTGTGATTTCATCGTTTGTGCCATTCACTGTGATGAGCTGATCATCTTTGCCATTAACACTTACTTTCGGCGTTTTGGCATCAAGAGTAATGTCTTG
>NZ_SPPD01000044.1 GCF_004570575.1 Streptococcus cuniculi | reverse complement strand
CAAGGGATGACTCGTATTATTTATCTCATGATGTAGATGGGGCAGAGACTTACTACGGGGCTATCTTTACAGAGTTGGTCAATACGAAAACGTTCGAAGATCCGATCACCATCATCTATGGTCATGCCATGACAGATGACACGATGTTTGGTTCGTTACAGGATTTCTCAGACCCGTCGTTCTTTCATGAACATAAAACCATTAGCGTAGAGACCGTGGATACACAATATGAATATGAGATTATGGCGGCGCATCTTTATACAGATGACCACCTATTTTCTACGTTTGAACTAGGGAATCAAGCAGGAGTTCATCACTATCTAGCCACCCTACAAGAACGAGCATTAGCGAGCGGTGGCGCTTACCGATCCTTGCCGGTTGAAAAAGACAAGGACAGGTTTTTAATCCTGTCGACCTGTGATGCTGTGAACAATGACCAGCGCTATGTCGTCACCGCTCGCTTGAAAGATGTAAAAGAAAGGAGTAAAGATGATTAAGAAGGTTACTCTTTCCAAGTTTTGGAGATTAGCACTTGGCTTACTGTTAGTTGGGGTTGGTCAACGTCTCCTACTGACAGGTGTGATTTCACCTTGGGCGACAGATACAGCCCTATCAATCGTATTGCCGCTAATGAGCCTTGCTTTTTGTGCAGTAGGACTATTCCTCGTTATTCCTATTGGAGTTTGGTTTTACAAGCTCCATCGGTCTGATAAACGATTGCCCAAGCTGATCTTAGCCTATCTTCTAACCGCTGTTACTGTAGGTTTCCTCATTGGCGGACTCGGCCAACTGTTGTATGACCATACTAGTTTTGCTTACACTGCTGTGCGGATAGGTGTTTGGACAATGAGTACCCTCCTCCAAAGTGTCCTAAAGGTAATCTTGTGCTTTGGCCTAGTCAGTATTCATAAGAATTTACCTATTAGGGAAAGACGGAACTACCTATAGCTACCATTAGTAGGAGTCATCATGGTATCTATTTGTATCATTCTTCTGAGCTATTTTCTACCGACTGTTGGTTCAGTCCTTGTGTCAGCCATTGATGCGATTGTATTGATTGCTACCTTGTATTATTTTAGTTACCTCGTAAAGGAGACATCCAGATGAAACGACTTCATAAGTTAATGAATGCCCTTGTATTACTGGCCGTGCTTGTTTCCAATAGCCCAATGATGTATGCGGAGGAAATCAGTCAGGCTATTGCACAATCCCAAGCAGAACAAGCTCATCAAGAGGCGGTAGAAGAAGCCAAGAGCCAAACCGTTGGCTCTGAGAATGTCAATAAGGAAACGGCTGATGCCTCTAGTGCAACACCCGAATCTTCCAAAGATGAGGGCGATGCTATCCAACAACCGAAAGTTGTGACAGAAGAGAGTGATGCAGAAGCAGAATTAAAACGTCAATACGGGGAACCCGTTGCGGTCAGTGGACAAGAACAGCTCTACCGTGTGGACGATACTCATTTTGTGA
>NZ_SPPD01000043.1 GCF_004570575.1 Streptococcus cuniculi | reverse complement strand
CAAGGGATGACTCGTATTATTTATCTCATGATGTAGATGGGGCAGAGACTTACTACGGGGCTATCTTTACAGAGTTGGTCAATACGAAAACGTTCGAAGATCCGATCACCATCATCTATGGTCATGCTATGACGGATGGCACGATGTTTGGTTCGTTACAGGATTTCTCAGACCCGTCTTTCTTTCATGAACATAAGACCATTAGCGTAGAGACCGTGGATACACAATATGAATATGAGATTATGGCGGCACATCTTTATACAGATGACCACCTATTTTCTACGTTTGAACTAGGGAATCAAGCAGGAGTTCATCACTATCTAGCCACCCTACAAGAACGAGCATTAGCGAGTGGTGGCGCTTACCGATCCTTGCCGGTTGAAAAAGACAAGGACAGGTTTTTAATCCTGTCGACGTGTGATGCTGTGAACAATGACCAGCGCTATGTCGTCACCGCTCGCTTGAAAGATGTAAAAGAAAGGAGTAAAGATGATTAAGAAGGTTACTCTTTCCAAGTTTTGGAGATTAGCACTTGGCCTACTGTTAGTTGGGGTTGGTCAACGTCTCCTACTGACAGGTGTGCTTTCACCCTGGGCAACAGATACAGCCCTATCAATCGTATTGCCGCTAATGAGCCTTGCTTTTTGTGCAGTAGGACTATTCCTTGTTATTCCTATTGGAGTTTGGTTTTACAAGCTCCATCGGTCTGATAAACGATTGCCCAAGCTTATCTTAGCCTATCTTCTAACCGCTGTTACTGTAGGTTTCCTCATTGGTGGACTCGGCCAACTGTTGTATGACCATACCAGTTTTTCCTATAGCAATGTGAAAACGGGTATTTGGGTCTTTTCAACGATTATACAAACGGATCTTAAAGTAATCTTAATCTATAGCCTTGTCAAGATTGATCGAGCCTTACCGATAAAAGAAGACTGGAGACAGACGACTCCACCACTTCTCATCGCAACTGGCTGTACTATGGTGGCCCTCGTCTTATCCTTATGGCTCCCCACTGTTGGGGGTGTAGTGGTATCTGTCGTTGATTCCCTCATCCTCATGGCAACGCTTTATTATTTTATCTATCGTATCCATTGACTGTTTTGAGACACGCCCTTATCATCTTGTAAACAAAGGAGCACATTTATGAAACGACTGCATAAATTGATAAACTGGCTATTGTTGAGTACCTTACTCCTCGCCAATAGTCCGTTGATATATGCCGAGGAAATTGGAGAGGCGATCCAGCAGAGTAAAGATGAACAGACCTATCAAGACGCCGTGACCCAAGCGAGCAGTCAGACTGTCGGCTCTGATAATGTCAATACAGCACCTAGCTCAAGCTCTTCTGAAGACCTACCTCCATCATCTACGTCTACGAAAGAAGAAGGTGACGCCATCCAACAACCGAAAGTTGTGACAGAAGAGAGTGATGCAGAAGCAGAATTAAAACGTCAATACGGGGAACCCGTTGCGGTCAGTGGACAAGAACAGCTCTACCGTGTGGACGATACTCATTTTGTGA
>NZ_SPPD01000042.1 GCF_004570575.1 Streptococcus cuniculi | reverse complement strand
TGATATACTCCCCATATAGTAGACAGTGAAAAAACAAAAATTCACTAGACACTATAAGGGGAGTTTTCCTATGTCCAAAAGAAGTCAAAAATCAGTAGAAGAGAAATTAGAAATCATTCAATTGTCTCTTACTCATCAATACTCTATCACTCAGTTAGTCAAGCGACACCAAGTTTCTGAATCTACCATTAAACGATGGATAAACCGATATGAGAAACATGGGATGGAGAGGCTTAAAGCAAGTCAAACTTGGAAGAACTATTCCAAAGAAGTGAAGGAACAGGCTGTTCAAGACTATCTTGATGGAGTCGGTTCACAGAGTGACATCTGTCAAAAGTACGATATTTCCTCACAATCTGTTCTCCCAAAGTGGATAAAACGGTATACTAGTGGTAAAGAATTAAAATCCACAAGTAAAGGACACAGCCGTATGAACAAAGGACGCAAGACCACATTTGAAGAACGCCTTGAGATTGTCACTTTCACGATTGCTCATGAAAAAGATTACCAGGCAGCTATTGAGAAGTTTGGTGTCTCCTACCAACAGGTGTATTCATGGGTCCGTAAGTTTGAGGAGAGTGGCTCACAGGGACTCGTTGATAGACGTGGAAAAGGCTTGGACAGTAAGCCTAATCTCACTGAAACGGAAGAACTTCAACTCAAGATTAAACAACTGGAAGAACGCAACCGTTATCTAGAAATGGAGGTGGGTCTCCTAAAAAAGTTGGAAGAAATAAAACAGCGAAACCGTCGCTAAGAGGGGGAAAGTACCTCGAGAAGTTCCAAGCTATTAGAGATTACCATGATGAACACACAGATAGTCTTATCTCTATCTTATGCCAGATTCTGAAGGTCTCACGCTCAGGCTATTATAAGTGGCTCAATCATGACGAAACAACCTCTGAGAAAGAAAACAACAAACTGATGGAGAAGATTCAGGAACTCCATAAACATCACAAGGGCATTCTAGGCTACCGTCGCATGACGACCTTCATGAACCGCCAACTCGCTACCAACTACAATAAGAAACGGATTCGTCGTCTAATGGGGATTCTTGGCATCCAATCTGTTATTCGTCGTGTGAGACATGCTTGTACGAAAGCTGGTGATAGATTCTACGCTGAGAATCTTCTCAATCGGGATTTTACCGCGACAGCACCGAATCAGAAATGGTGCACAGATGTCACCTACTTACAATACGGTCTCGGCGTCAAGGCTTATTTGAGTGCGATCAAGGATCTCTATGACGGCTCAATTGTAGCTTTTGAGATGAGTCACACCAATGACAATCCCTTGGTCATGAAGACCATTAAGAAGGCTTTAAAGCTAAATCCAGAGGCGACACCGCTCATTCATAGTGACCGTGGCAGTCAGTACACTTCAAAGGAATATCGCTATTTTACAACACAGGCAGGCATCACTCTATCCATGTCACGAGTTGGGAAATGTATCGACAATGCACCAATTGAAAGTTTCTTTGGGCATTTCAAGACAGAGTCTTATCATCTCAAGAAATACAAGACTTACGAGGAACTAGTCGCAGATGTGGAAA
>NZ_SPPD01000041.1 GCF_004570575.1 Streptococcus cuniculi | reverse complement strand
GACGCAGGAGGTGTTTCTTTCGGAACATGACTATTGGTAATCAAAGTCCCATCAATCTGCGTCGTATAGCCCGGAACAGCATCTTCCTGAACAGTGTACTGAATAGCTTGACCATCCTGATACTGATCAAGATCCTCAAAGCTATAGTTCCAACCTGTCGCCTCAGAGGCAATCGCAGTCTTTCCTGTATCTACACCGTTCGCAAATAAGTGCACGGTAATGCTACTTGGACGGATACCATCCTTGTTATTGGCATCATTCCAGACCTTGGAGCCCTTGATACTAATTTTCTTCGGTGTATAGCTATTGGTAATTGTATAGTGATTGCCATTGGCTGTAATAGTTGAGGTATACTCTGCTGTCACAATTTCTTCCACACTATAAGAAATCTCTTTTCCAGCAGCATATTTTGGAAGTTCTTTGGACTCGAATGACCAACGTCCTGTTTCATCTGGTGTTACCGTGATGCGGTCGACTTCCTTTCCTTGTCCATCTTTTACGACGATGACAATGCTGGTTGGTCGTTTGCCGTCTTGGTTATTAGCGTCATCCCAGACCTTGTTTCCGCTCAAGCGGATCATTTCAGGACTACGGGAATTTGTAATCACTTGACCTTCTACTTTAGCAAGATAGCCGATTTCTGCTAACACAGCCAGAGTTGCGTCATCTTCACGGACAGAGTAGGTGATTTCTTGACCGTTTTCAAACTGCGGAAGATTGGTGAAGCTTCCCACCCATGTATCCGCATCTGTCTGATCAGCTGTGGTCAAAGTTAGTGTTTTTCCTGCTACTGCGACCGGTTCACTACCTGCCACAGACTTGTAGAGCTGAACGGTAATCGCCTTTGGACGCTTGCCGTCCTGGTTGCCATTATCCGCCCATTTCTTTGTTACTTGGTAGCTGATTTCCTTAGGCGTATAACTATTTGTGATGGTGAAATCATCAATCTTTGTCTGGTACTCTTTTACAGTTACTTCTTCTACCGTGTAGCGAATTAGTTGACCCTTAGCATACTTAGGCTTGTTGGTAAAGGCCGTCTTCCAGTTGCCGTCGGCATCTGCTTGAATGGTTTGACTTTCTACGCGTACACCATCAGCAAGAAGATAAACCGTAATCTCCTTAGGACGTTTGCCATCCTGATTATCGCCATCTTCCCATTTCTTCTGAACTGTGACATCAATCATTTCTGGTGAATAGCTGTTTGTAAGATTATAACCATCAAGAGTAGTCGTGTAGCTTGGTACCGTTTCTTCACTAATCGCATAAGCGACTAATTTCCCATCCTTATACTTCGCAAGATTTGTAAAGCTGTAACTCCAGTTATCTGCAGCTGTTACTGTCTTGCTGGCTACCTTTTGACCATTGGCAAGAAGATAAACAGTGATGGAATCTGGGCGTTTCCCGTCCTGGTTATTGGCATCATCCCATGTCTTGGTTCCTGATACTTCTGTCACCTCGGGGCTATAGGTATTGGTTAGATTATAGCCCTCTACCGCCTTGGTATAACCTGCTGGCAACTCTTCATCAACCCTATAGGTAATAGCTTGACCATTCTCAAATTGTGGAAGATTGGTGAAGCTGTACTTCCACTCATCTTTCGCTGAGACTTCTTTAGTCGCAACTTGCGTCGTTTGA
>NZ_SPPD01000040.1 GCF_004570575.1 Streptococcus cuniculi | reverse complement strand
TATGGTTATGTATGGTATAATGAACTATGGCTTTTATTAAAACAACAACAAACAAAGAAGGTAGGACGCATGTTTACCTTGTAGAAGGCTATCGTAAAGATGGTAAGGTCAAACAGCGTATCCTTAAAAAATTTGGTCTGCTAGATGAGCTTGAATTAGAAGAGCCAGGGATTCTTGAGCGTCTTAAACGTGAAGCTAAAGAAAATACTTTAAATAATCCTAAGGTACTCCAGGTTTCCTATGACCTCCTTGCCCCCATGAATCAGCCTGATCAATCTTATGGTTGGATGGTTTTGGATAATCTCTTCGAATCTCTGGGGCTCACAGCCTTTTTAAAGGGTGTCAAAACGAAGTCCGAGTATGACTTGGCACAAGTGCTAAAGCTATTAGTTTTTCAGAGGATTCTCCGACCAGATAGTAAACTTGCCACCTATGCTTCTCAAGTAGACTTATTCGGACATTGGGACATTAGCTTAAATGCCATTTATCGCTCCTTGAACAAATTGAACACCTTGAAAGATGACCTTCAATATCATCTTCACAAGGTAGTGAGTCAGATGACTAAACGTGAAGCCAGTCTCGTTTTCTACGATGTCACCAATTATTATTTTGAGACAGATATTCCAGATAACGAATTAGTTTCAGAAAATGGAGAGATACTGCAAGAAGGGCTTAGAAGACGTGGCCCAAGTAAGGAACACCGTCCAAAACCCATTGTACAACTAGGACTCTTTATGGATGCCAACGGTATTCCGATTAGCTATAAACTGTTTCGAGGCAATCAAACCGATCCTGTTACCTATCTTCCGGCGGTTGAGGAAGTCAAAAAACAATTCGGAATTGAACGGTTAATTGTAGTCGCTGATAAGGCGATGAATAGTATGGCTAATGTTTCAGAAATGCTCAAGCAAGAAGATGGCTGGCTCTTCTCACAGAAACATCGCGAACGTCGAGGTGCTCCAAAAGATATTCAAGAACATATCCTTGATTCATCTGATTGGCACTTTAACCCAGAACTTACCTTCGCTAAGAAATCTTATATCCGTGAACGGAAATTAGGGAATAAAAAATCTTCCCCGGTGGTTCAAGAGAAGGTTCTCATCACTTGGTCTAAAAAATACGCCGACCGTGAACGCATTCGCCGTGAGGGTGCCTTAGACTATGCCAGTCAGTTAACCAATGCGGAGCTTTTTCGCCGAACCAGTAAAAAGGGAGGAAAGAAATACTTAGAGCTTCAATATTTAGATAAGGAAACTGGCGAGGTTAAACCCTACTCTCCTTTGATTACGATTGATCAAGAACAGGCAGATTTTGATGCTCAGTTTGATGGGATTCATGTGCTTGTCACGAGTGAGACCGAGATGACCGATGAAAAGATGTTAGCTGCCTATAAAGAGCTAACCAAGATTGAAGATTGTTTCCGTGTGACGAAAACAGAACTGGAAAGTCGTCCTGTTTACGTTTGGACGGAAGAACACATTCAGGCTCACTTTCTAACCTGTTTTATTGCCTTAGTTCATCTGCGTCTTCTTCAACATCAGATAGAGTGGCAGATGAGTCCTGAACGTGTCATTACTGCCTTAAACAGTGCCAAGGCAACACCGTTACAAGATAACTACTACAGGCTTCAAGAAAGCCTTGATATGCGAGAGTTAAATAGGTTGCTAGGAATTGAATGGACGAAGGGAATCGTTAAGTTTGAAGAGCTCAAACATTACGCTAAAAATCCATATACAACACTAAAATAAATTTAAAGACCAGCCAAATCCCTTGGCACACAAGGAGGGAGCTGGTCTTTGCTTGTTTTTAAGTGATAAACTCGGGA
>NZ_SPPD01000003.1 GCF_004570575.1 Streptococcus cuniculi | reverse complement strand
TTGAAGAGCTCAAACATTACGCTAAAAATCCATATACAACACTAAAATAAATTTAAAGACCAGCCAAATCCCTTGGCACACAAGGAGGGAGCTGGTCTTTGCTTGTTTTTAAGTGATAAACTCGGGAGATAAGTGTATTTTTGTGGTAATGTTTATCTGCTATGATACATGCTATTTGATGTAGCTAGTCTTTATGCTATAATAATCTTATCTAGTTTCAAGGAGACAATTGCATGTATTACAAATTTCTACTATTCGATCTTGACCATACGCTTCTTGATTTTGCAGCGGGAGAGGAGCTGGCTCTGACGCAGTTTTTGGAGGCCATGGGAGTTGAGGACAAGGTAGCGTTTAAAGACTATTACAAGCCCATGAATCAGGCGATGTGGAAGGACTTGGAGCGGGGAAAAATCAGCAAACTAGAGCTTATCAATACGCGTTTTGCGCGTGCTTTTGCGCATTTTGGGCGCGAGGTAGACGGGCGTGAAATGGCGCTCCTGTATCAAGAGTATATCAGTCAGCAGGGGCAGACCTTTGAGGGAGCTGTTGAGTTGCTAGAGCAGCTGAAAGAGCTGGGCTATGAGCTTTACGGCGCGACCAATGGTGTGACCTACATTCAGGAAAATCGCCTCGCGCACTCTCCAATTCAATCCTTTTTTAAGGAAGTGTTCATTTCGGAGCAAATGGGAACGAAGAAACCCGAGGCTTTCTTTTTTGAAAAAATAGCGGAGCGGATTGCAGGCTTTAAGAAAGAACAGGCCCTGATGATTGGTGATAGTCTGACGGCAGATGTCCAAGGGGGCAACAATGCAGGCATTGATACCATCTGGTACAATCCCACTTCTCTGGAAAATCATACGAGCGCCAAGCCGACCTATCAAGTCAAAAATTACCAAGAGTTGCTAGCTCTATTGCAGGAAACGAAAGAAGAGGACAAATGATGACGGATAAGTCTTTGCATGAAATTCGCGTTTTTGAAAATTTCGAAATGCTATCGTCTGAGCAAGGTCATGTAGTGGTGACGACCGAAGTTGTGGACAAGTCCTTGAATTATTACGGCTTTGCCCACGGTGGCTACCTCTTTACCCTCTGTGATCAGATTAGTGGTTTGGTGGCGATTTCAACAGGTTCTGATGCGGTGACCCTCCAGTCTAGCATTAACTATCTGAAATCTGGGAAGCTAGGTGATACCCTTGTGGTTGACGGGAGATGTATTCATGATGGGCGAACGACTAAGGTGGTTGATGTGACGGTGACCAATCAAAAGCAGGAGGAAATTGTCAAAGCAACCTTCACCATGTTTGTTACAGGAGAGCATGAGAACGAGCGCTAAAGGCGCTACCAATCAGTAAGTAATGAGGGGAGGAGAGTGCTGGATAAGAGGAGTGATAAGTATTGGAAAATCGGAATAGCTGTTGAAATCTGAGATTCTTTCTGTTATCATAACCTTATCAGGTGATAGGAGGATTCATAGTGGTCATTGAAAAAATCTATAATAACAATGTTGCCCTTGCAGTCGATCAAGATAAAGAAGTGATTGTAATGGGGAAAGGACTTGGGTTTCAGAAAAAGCCGGGGGATACTGTAGACACGTCCATGATTGAGAGGACCTTTACGTTAGATGACCACCAACAATTATCTGAGTTTCAAAGCCTCTATGCCCACCTACCTGCTGAGGAGATTGATGTAGTACTAGCGATTATCAGTCATGCAGAAAAAGAATTGCAGCAGTCCTTTGATGTTAGCCTTTACATTGCCTTAGTGGACCATATCCACTATACCTTAGAACGCCACCAGCAGGGTATCAGTCTAAAAAATCCTTTGGCATGGGAAATTCGCAAATTTTATCCGAAAGAATTTCAATTAGGAGTAGATGCGCTGATGTTCATCATTGAGCATCTTGGAGTCGTATTAGATCGCGATGAGGCTGCCTCCATTGCTCTTCATCTGGTCAATGCAGAGAAAAATGCCGGTATTACTCCCCAGACTCAGACCCTGTCAAGAATCGTATCCAATATTTTAGAAATTGTCCGACTACATTTTGCCTGTTCAATCGATGAGGATTCCATTAGTTATCACCGCTTTCGGACCCATGTGCAGTATTTTGCCCAGCGGGTGGTAAATGGACTGGTGGAGGGCAAAAATGATGCTTTCTTGTACGAGCAGGTACAGAAGAACTATCCTCAAGCCTTTGCAACGACACAAAAGATTCGGAGCTACATCGAGAAGCAGTTTGATTTTCCGATGAGTCAAGATGAGCAGGTATACCTAACCATTCATATACAGCGTTTGGGAGCTGCTACCCTATCCAAATAGAAAGACAGAATACAGCTAGCTGGTGACGGCTAGCTTTTTGATAGATGAAACGCTTCAAACATTGTCAGCCTTGTCTTGCATAAGGTATAAGGGCGTAAAAAATGCACGCTTTTACGAGTAACTTCAAAGGGCTACCCTATGTTGGAGCAGCTCAGAGTAGGGGGGGTTAGAGAGTAGCAGATAGCAGGAAAGAAGAAAAAATAAGAAACCGCTTGCTTTTATTTGAAGAGTATGGTATGATGAGAAATGTAGTAAGGATTGTTACTGATGACGCAGGCAAAACCTAAATAAATACGAGATAGATTGCGGGAGCAGTTCTATTTGGTGTTTGTTTAGGTTTTTCTTTTGTTTACTAGGCAAAACCGAGCGACAAGTGTGTAGGAAATCTAAGAGTTCTGTTTCTGATACTCAAGGAGCATCAAAAGTAGACGCTGAAATGAAACCGACGATAGGTGAGATGAAGAAAGGTTCTGTCCTGTCTCTATCGGCTTTCAAGATAAGCTGACAAGGTCTATTTGATTTCCAAAGAGTGTCAGGGTATATGAGACAAGATACCTCTAGGTTGCTCACAACATCATGAATTGTTTTAAGAAAGGAGCCAGTAATGGCGAAAGATTATTCAGAATTAGCGCGCGATATTGTTGCCCATATCGGAGGGAAGGACAATGTCATCGATGTGCGTCATTGTATTACACGTTTGCGTTTTGCCTTGAAAGATGTGAGCAAGGCAGATACAGATTATCTCAAAGCCCGTGAGGGAGTGGTAACGGTTGTAGAAGCAGGAGGCCAGTATCAGGTTGTGATTGGAAATCATGTACCCGATGTTTACGCAGCTGTACTCAAGGAGGGAGTAAAAGGCGTTGGGGAGTTGGATATTGATGAGGGAGATAACCAAGCTCAAGGAAATGTCTTTGAGCGCTTCATTGACCTTGTGTCAGGTATCTTCCAGCCCTTCCTAGGTCCCTTGGCGGCTGCGGGAATTATCAAGGGAATTGTTGCCATTATGGGGGTCAATGGTCTTAGTGCAGAAAATAGTGCCCTGTATGTCATTCTGAATGCTGCGGGGGATGGTTTCTTCCAGTTTCTGCCTGTCCTCATTGCCATTACATCGGCACGGAAATTCAAGATGAGCGAATTTTCAGCCTTGGCGATTGCAGCTGCCTTAATCTATCCAACACTTCCTACAGCTGTGGCAGCGTTGCGTGAAGCCAATCTGGCCCATGTTTTTGGGATTCCATTTGAACTTCCTACGGCAGGGAGCTACCTGCAAACGGTTATGCCTGCTATCCTAGCAATTTGGGTCGGTTCGCATGTAGAGCGCTTCATGAAGAAAATCACTCCTGATGTGGTGAAATTGTTCGTCGTTCCCTTTATGACTATTATGGTCACCGTTCCTCTGACTTTCTTAGTCGTTGGACCCGTTGCTAATCTAGTGTCTGATTTGCTCTCGAATTTCTTCACCCTTGTCATGGATTTCAGTCCACTTCTATACGGATTGATACTCGGGCTATTCTGGCAAGTCATGGTTATGTTTGGGCTTCACTGGGCATTGGTACCCTTGGCGATTCTACAGGTGTCACAGCTAGGTTGGTCCGATATTTTACTCGCTGCCATGCTACCAAACTTTACCCAAACTGGGATTTTACTTGCTATCTACTTCAAGACCAAGGAGCAAAAGGTGAAAACCTTGGCTGTCCCTGCCTTCATTTCTTCTATTTTTGGTGTGACAGAGCCAGCGATTTACGGGATTACCCTGCCGATGAAAACTCCATTTTACATTTCCTGTGCGATTTCTGGATTGATTGGAGCGGGCTTGTCATTCTTTAGCATTCACATGTATTCTGTAGGTGCTATCGGTATTTTCCAATATCCTATTTATGCTAGTTCAGAAACTGGTCTCACCCCAATGTGGATCATGATAGGCTTTACCCTACTTGCAGTTGCAATTTCGTTTGCAGTTCAACTCTTCTTTCCGATTCCAACCCTATACGGGGAATCAAGTGGTGGACAATCGACGTCCACTAGTCCAGAAGTTGCTGTTCCAGAATTAAAGGAGATCCAGCAGGAAATTATTTCTAGTCCTCTTAGTGGAAAACTCGTCTCTCTCCAAGATGTACCAGATCAGGTCTTTGCTCCAGGAGCTATGGGGAAAGGAGTTGCCATTGATCCAACAGAGGGGCTAGTAGTAGCCCCAGTCAAGGCAAGGGTTTCCCTCGTCTTTCCAACACATCATGCCATTGGTTTGGTGACTGAAAATGGTGCAGAGCTATTGATTCATATCGGTATGGATACGGTCTCTCTTGACGGAAAAGGCTTTGAGGCATTTGTAGCAGTAGGTGATGTGGTTGAAGCAGGTCAGAAATTACTTGCATTTGACCGCCAATTCATTCAAGAAGCGGGGCTACCGATTATCACACCGATTATTGTGACCAACTCGGATCAGTTTGAAGATGTATTAGTCAGCCAAGAAAGCAGTGTTGTAGCAGGGGATTATCTCTTGACAGCTTTGAAATCATAAAGGGGGCTTTTGTCCAGTTGTGACGAGAGTAATCTATTTATAACAATAAACAGAATGAGAGGAAAAAGAATGAAAAAAGAATTTCCAAAAGGATTTTTATGGGGCGGTGCTATTGCAGCCAATCAGGCTGAGGGTGCCTATAATGTAGACGGTCGGGGCTTGGTTCAGACAGATGTCACTACAGGTGGATCTGTTGATAAACCACGTTATGCGACCTATATCGATAAGGACGGAAATGCTGGTAAATTGTCGTCCATGGGGCATACAGCTAAATTGCCAGAAGGGGCGACATTTGCCATTTTAGAGGATGAATATTATCCCAACCACGAGGGCGTTGATTTTTATCATCGCTATAAGGAGGACATCAAGCTATTTGCGGAAATGGGCTACAGTGTGTTCCGACTCTCTATTTCTTGGGCACGAATTTTCCCAAATGGAGATGACAAGGAGCCGAATCAAGCTGGTCTGGATTTTTACCGCTCTGTCTTTGAAGAATGCCACAAGTACGGCATTGAGCCTCTAGTGTCCATTTGGCACTTTGATACGCCACTTTCCTTGGAAGAGCGCTATGGTGGCTGGACAGACCGCCGATTGATTGATTTTTATGTCACTTATGCAGAGACGATTTTTAGGGAATACAAGGATTTGGTTACCTATTGGCTGACCTTTAATGAAATCAATAACACCGTCATGTTTCTTGACATGTTTGGGGACAAGGCAAGTGATCACGAGTATCAAGAGGCTTATCAACACCTGCATCACCAATTTGTGGCCTCTGCCCGCGCGATTAAGGTGGGACGTGACATCAATCCTGATTTTAAATTTGGCAATATGATTTGCGGCATTACCTTCTATCCAGGGACTTGTGACCCGAAAGATATTTTAGAAAACCAGCACAAGTGGGAACAAAATATCTTTTATTGTGGTGATGTGCAAGCCAAAGGTCGTTACGGTAGCTACGCTAAGCGCTTGTGGAAGGAACGCAATGTAGAACTCAACATCACCGAAGAGGATCAAAAGGATTTGCTAGAGGGAACGATTGATCTGTATACCTTCTCTTACTACATGTCTTCTGTTGTGACGACGCATGAGGTGGAAGATAAGGTGTCAGGGAATTTCTCACTCGGGGCTAAAAATCCTTATCTAACCTATTCGGATTGGGGCTGGGCTCATGATCCAATGGGCTTGCAGTACTATCTGGAAAAAATCTATGATCGTTACGAATTGCCAATGATGGTCGTGGAAAATGGTCTAGGTGCCGTTGATACGGTTGAAGAGGACGGTTCGATTCATGACACCTACCGCATTGACTACCACAGGGCTCATATCCATGCCATGGCAGAAGCAATCGCCAATGGTGTTGACTTGGTTGCCTATACAACATGGGGCTGTATTGACCTCGTTTCAGCCGGTACTGGTGAGATGCGCAAGCGTTACGGTTTCATCTATGTGGATAAGGATGACGCTGGAAATGGGACCTTTGATCGTACACCGAAAGATAGTTTCTATTGGTACAAGGAAGTCCTCGCGACGAATGGTCAAAAGGCAATCGAAGAAGTTGAATCTGGACAATAGTTTGCTACAGAAAAAAGGAACATGAAGTTGGTCAATAGCCCCTCTACTCATCATTTAGGAGGAGGGCAGCCGTTTGCCCCGTCCAATCGTCAGCTGGGAGACTTTCGAAAGGCTGACAGCGGATTGGCAGAAACAAAGGAGTGAGGACAAGTGATTTCGATAAAATCACGATTGCGCCTCACTTATTTTTCATATTCTCCCCGCAAAACTAGCTTTTAAAGCTAGATGAAGAGAAAGGACAGATAGTGAAAAAAGTTGTATATCTAATGAGACATGGAGAAACCCTCTTTAACACACAAAAACGTGTGCAGGGTTGGTCGGATTCTCCACTGACAGAAAACGGCATTGCTCAAGCCCGATCTGTGGCGGACTATTTTGCAGACAAGGGAATCCATTTTGAAGCTGTTTATAGCTCAACTCAAGAACGAGCAACTGATACAGCAAAACTTGTCGCTAGGATAGACAAGGTCACGCAATTAAAGGGCATTAAGGAAATGAATTTTGGTAGCTTTGAAGCCCAGCCTGAAATCTTGTTGCCTAAACATCGACCAAATGCAAAATCGTTTGAGGATTTGTTGGTTCCGTATGGGGGAGAAGATATCCTTGAGGTCGGAAAGCGTGTTCGCCAGACCCTTATAGACACGATGTCGCATCATGACAATCTCTGCTTATTTGTCAGCCACGGAGCAGCCATGTGGGGCTTGATTCAATTATTGAAGATTGAGTTTCCACCGAATCTTCGATTTAGTAATTGTGCCATTCTGAAATGGATCTTGACCGACGAAATCTTGACCCTGACAGAAGTCATCCTTCCGACTGAAGGGTTTAAAGTATACCCCTTTAAAGAAAGGAGCAAAGAATGAAAAAAATCCTATTTTTAGATGTAGACGGGACACTGGTAGACTATGAAAATCGGATTCCAGCCTCGGCCATTACAGCCATTCGTCAAGCAAGAGCAAAGGGGCATCTAGTCTATCTTTGCACAGGTAGAAGTCGGGCGGAAATTCAGCCCGAATTGTGGGAGATTGGGCTGGACGGCTTAATCGGTGGGAATGGTGCCTACTTAGAACATCAAGGACAGGTCTTACTCCACCAGTCCCTTTCAGCAGCCGATAGTCATGCGATTGTGGATTGGCTGGAAGAAAGAGGCTTGGAATTTTATTTGGAGAGCAATAATGGTCTGTTTGCCAGCAGGGGCTTTTTAGAAAAGGTGAAGCCAGTACTTCAGACCTATATGCTGCGCAAGGGACATCTGGTGCAGGATATGGAGCAGTTTGATGTGACAGAAGTAGTGCACGGGCTGGTCTTTGATGCAGACTTATACCGTGATGATGTCAATAAAATTAGTTTTATCTTGAATCGCTATCAGGATCATCTGGATTCAAAAATAGCCTTTCCACATCTCAAGGCAGGGACGTGGGGAGGACGCGGTGAAACAGCTCTTTTTGGGGATTTAGGAGTGAGCAATATCACGAAAGATTATGCGATTGATGTTCTACTTCAACATTTAAATCTGAGCCGAGAAGCGACCATTGCCTTTGGTGATGCCAAAGTAGACATTCCAATGCTAGAGTATTGTGGGCTCGGAGTCGCAATGGGAAACGGTGGACCAGAAATTCTAGCAATGGCTGACTTGGTGACAGATGATGTCAATCACGACGGTTTATACAAGGCTTTTGACAAATTGGCTTGCTATAATTGTTTGGTTGATTATTTAACCGTAGCTGTTGTAGGCTGCGCCTATCTTACAGATAGATACGGGCGAAACATTCCAGTGGAGCGTTGCTTCCTACCTTGCCCTTATCAAGTGGTAGGTAACATCATGCTGTCTTAAACCGATGAACATACTGTAAAAGGTGCATGTAACTGGAAAAGGGTTAAATGCATTTTTTCATGCCTTTCTCCCCTTTCTATAGGAATTCTTGTATTTGCCTCTAGTGCATGCTATAATAGATGTGAAAACAGCCTTGAGTGGCTTAGAAATGGAGGAAGTCACATGAAGTATAGACAGATTATTTGTTTGCTGTCCTTGTGTAGCTTGGTGGCTTGTGGACAGGCAAAAAGTAAGGGAACAGAGGGAGAGCTGCCTGTTTCTTCCTCACAACAGATGACGGACACTAGCTCGGAAACTGGTGCTATGACGCAGGATACAAGGACTAGTCCGTCAGAAGTAGAGCCTCAGTTTAATGGCTCTTACTACAGTGTTCAAGGGAAGTATGGCGAGGTCCTGATTGCCAATAAAAGGTATCCCCTTTCAAGCGACTATGCTCCGGGTGAAATTCCTGAGGCACTGTCTGCCTTTCAAGAGCTTGTAGCCAAGATGCAGTCCTTGGGATACGATGTTTCCACGGTCAATTACAGCGGTTTTCGTTCCTATGAAACCCAGACCACTCTTTACCAATCCTATGTAGCAAGGGACGGTAAAGACGAGGCAGACCGTTATTCAGCAAGGGCAGGCTATAGTGAACACCAGACAGGCTTGGCTTATGACATCATTGATACCAGTGGATCGCTTCTAACGGAGCCCCATGCGACCAAGTGGCTGGCTGAACATGCGCATCACTACGGCTTTATTGTCCGCTATCCACCGGGAAAAGAAGCCAGCACAGGCTACATGCCCGAATCGTGGCATATCCGCTATATTGGGAAAGAAGCGAGCGATATTTACCAATCCGGTCAAACTCTTGAGGAATACTTTGGCGTGTCGGGTGGGGGATATGAAAATTAAGGAACTTATATTTTTGAGGAAGGACTGACTACCCTCATTTAGTTAAGGAAAGAGTAAGCGTTTACCAAGGAGAAAAAGATGACACAAAAAATCCCAGCTTCACATACAATAGAAGAATTAACCTTGCTGTTAGCTTATTTGACACGTTTTTCAGAAAATGAACCCTTTGAAACTGCAAGGAGCTACCGTTCTTGGAAAGGATATGACTTCGATGTTTTAAATAGCTTAGATGAATTGGGCTGGATTGTTCAAGGGAGTTTCCGCTCAAAATCTTTATATTTGACAGATGAAGGACTGCAAAAGGCACAAGACTTGCTTGAGAAATACGGAATGGAAGATTGGAAGAAAGAGTGATGAGAAAATGAAAAGTCCATATCGACAGTATTTTTATCCAACCATTTGGGAAAGAGGCAGAGACTATTTTCAGCAGGGGCACATTTCTAATATGGATATCGAATATCAGGGTGATAGTATAGAGATTGAAGCTACTGTTGAAGGTACTACTGATTATCAGGTTTTCTTGACTTTTTTAGAGGGCGATGTGGTGGAGGCTGGATGTGATTGCCCATTTGCCGAAGAAGGACACTACTGCAAGCACATGGTAGCAGTCTGTTTTGCTTTTGAAGAAGGAGCTAAGCAGAGTAGACCAGTTCCGTTGATGCCTAGCAAACAAGAAAGTATCGAGTCTTTGCTTGAAGCAATGAGTGAGGAAACGTTACGAGAGTTTTGTCTGCAAAGTGCTCAAAAAGATATTCATTTTGAGCAAGCCTTGCGACGGTTTTTGTCAGCAGAAAAAGGGCAGTTTTCACTGGATAATGCCTTGGATGAAGTGGACTTCATCATTGAGTCTTATCAAGACCATGGTTTTATTGACTATGAGGAGTCGTTTGGATTTGAAGACGAAATGACAGATTTTCTGGGCGACTGCCTGTAATCTCTTCGTAGAGTAGGAGATGTTCACTTACATGCACGCTTTGTACTAGAAGTTCTTAGCTTGCTGGATAGCTTGGAGATTGATGATTCGGCGGGAGTATTGATGACCATCTGTGTTCAATGCATCGATTCATTAGAAATCTATATCGGTCAACAGGATGAGCTTCTGTTTACTTGTTTAACAGAAGCACTTTCGGCAGAGGCTTTGGAAAATCTTGATTTCTATATAGAAGAGTTTTTAGAAGACCATTTTCAAGAACAGAAGTTTCTGGAAAAACAACTTCAACGAACTATTCAAAAGATGGAGAAACATCGAGAAGATGCACCTTATACCTTTAAATTCGGAATCTTCCAATCTTTGAAATTAGTCAAAAAATTTCCCAAAGATTCTCATCGTGAGAAAGAATTTTGTGAGCAGTACTGGGAGTTCTCGTTGGTAAGAGAATTCTATCTGGAGCGTTTGGTAGAACTTGGGGAGGTTGAGCAAGTCTTGCCACTACTAGAAAAGGAGCTAGAGCAAGAATCGGATATCGTTGCGAGTTGTGGCGAGCTCTTAAAAGATCTCTATGCATCGCTAGGCATGGAGGAACAATATGAACATCTATTGTGGAAACTGGTAACGGAAATCAGCTTTTCGGATATGAGGTTGTACCGAGAATTACGTTCCTTGTATTCTGTCAAGCAGTGGATGACCTTACGCGAGGAAGTGCTCGTGATCCGCTTGGCAAAGGGAGATAAACAGCCCTACAAGATTTATGCAGAAGAAGGCCTTTGGGATCGATTGCTAGATAGTATTGATCTCCTGGATACCTATTGGAAGACTCTGCGTGATTATGTACCAGAACAGCTCCTAATCTGTTACCGTAACTACCTTGACTCAGAGGCTAGCTGGTCAGGTGGGAGAGACCACTATCGCAAATTGGTCACTTATCTAAGGAAAATGTGTCATATTAACGGAGGTCAGGCAGTTGTGAAAGAGATGGTAGAAGAATGGAGATTTAACTATCGGAATCGTCCTGCCATGATGCAGGAATTGAACCGAGTGTGAGGATTTTTTCAACAAAAAGTAGGTGAAAAAGTTGCTCAAGCAGCTTTTGGAGTTGGTATGAACATGCTTTTTAAAAATTAAAAAGTAGTAGAAATAGTGATAATCAACAAAAAAGTAGGCGTGGTCTGCTTTTTTTGTTACAATAAAAGAGATGAATGATTTGATTAGACACAAACTAGAATTACTTCCAGATAGCCCTGGGTGCTATCTGCATAAGAATCAATATGGCAAGATTATCTACGTTGGCAAGGCGAAAAATCTGCGCAATCGGGTCCGCTCTTACTTCCGCGGCAGTCATGATACCAAGACAACGGCTCTGGTGTCAGAAATTGCTGACTTTGAATTTATTGTGACAGAGTCCAATATTGAAGCCCTGCTCTTAGAAATTAATCTAATTCAGGAAAACAAGCCACGCTACAATATCATGCTCAAGGACGACAAGTCCTATCCCTTTATCAAGATTAGCAATGAACGGCACCCCCGCCTGATGATTACGCGTCAGGTTCGTAAGGACGGGGGGCAGTATTTCGGTCCCTATCCAGATGTGGGGGCTGCCAACCAGACGTTGAAGCTGCTTGAGCGCCTGTATCCATTTCGGAAGTGCAAATTACCAGAAAACAAATACTGCTTGTACTATCACTTGGGACAATGTCTGGCGCACGGCGATCACCTGCCTAGTCGAGAGGACTATGTGCAAATGGCAACAGAAGTTAGCCAGTTTTTGACAGGGCATGATGATAAGATTGTCCACCAACTACAGGAAAAGATGCAGACGGCTGCTAGCAGTTTGGAATTTGAAAAGGCCGCCGAATACCGTGATCTCCTGCAGTCCATTTCAACGCTTCGTACCAAGCAGCGGGTCATGGCTAAGGACTTGCAGGATCGAGATGTATTTGGCTATTATGTCGAAAAGGGCTGGATGTGTGTGCAGGTATTCTTTGTTCGCCAAGGGAAATTAATTGAGCGTAATGTCAATTTATTTCCCTACTACAATGAGGCAGAAGAGGATTTTTTGACCTATCTAGGGCAATTTTATCGCAACCAACAGCATTTAACTCCTAAAGAAGTGCTGATTCCGCAAGATATTGACGAAGAGGCGGTGAAGAGTTTGGTCGATGCGAAGGTTGTCAAGCCCCAACGGGGAGAGAAGAAGCAACTTTTACAGCTTGCAGCCAAGAATGCGCGTGTCAGTCTGCAGCAGAAATTTCATTTATTGGAGAAAAATTTGGAAAAGACCCAAGGAGCGATTGAGAATATCGGTCAGCTGTTGGGCATTCCGACCCCTGTTCGTATCGAAGCCTTTGATAATTCCAACATTATGGGAACGAGTCCGGTATCGGCAATGGTTGTCTTTGAAAACGGGGTTCCGAATAAAAAGGAGTACCGCAAATACAAAATCAAAACGGTAGAAGGTCCAGATGACTATGCCTCCATGCGGGAAGTGCTCTATCGTCGCTATAGCCGTGTCCAAAAAGAAGGACTAACTTCGCCAGACTTGATCATCATTGACGGTGGTCAAGGGCAGGTCAATGTCGCCAAGGAAGTGGTTGAACAAGAACTCGGTATGAGCATTCCCATTGCAGGGCTCCAAAAAAATGACAAACACCAGACCCACGATTTGCTCTTTGGTCACCCGTTGCGGGAGATTCCACTTTCGCGCAATTCGCAGGAGTTCTTCCTCTTGCAACGGATTCAGGACGAGGTACACCGTTTTGCCATTACCTTCCACCGTCAAGTACGGTCTAAAAATTCCTTCTCCTCCAAACTGGACGGCATTGAAGGGCTCGGTCCTAAACGCAAACAAGCTCTTTTGAAGCATTTTAAATCCTTGAGCAAGATTCAAGCTGCAAGTTTTCAAGAGATAGCAGAAGCAGGTGTTCCTTATAAAGTTGCCCAGAATGTAAAAGAAAAACTTAGTGAGCAAGGTAAGCATTGAAAAATTCCACTATTCATGATAGAATGAGAGGAAAAGTTGAAAGAATAGTCATAAAAAGGAGAAGCCATGGCGTTTGGAGAAGAGCAACACAAGAAAAGTACATTTGAGAAAATCACTCTTATCGTTGTAGTTGTGATGGTTTTGGCAACCATAGCTGGCTTGATTTTGCCAGCCATTAGTGCCATTATGTAATCAGCGGGGCTGGGAGGATTCCTCTAGCCCTTCTTTTATGAAATGAAGGAATAGGAAGAAATAGGTAAAAAGATGAGTATGTTTTTAGATACAGCCAAGATTAAGGTCAAGGCTGGTAAGGGTGGAGACGGTATGGTAGCCTTTCGCCGTGAGAAATATGTGCCCAATGGCGGGCCTTGGGGAGGAGACGGTGGCCGTGGCGGAAATGTGGTCTTTGTTGTAGATGAGGGCTTGCGTACCCTTATGGATTTCCGCTACAATCGCCAATTTAAGGCAGAGTCCGGTGAAAAAGGCATGACAAAAGGCATGCATGGTCGTGGGGCAGAGGATTTGCTTGTCCGCGTACCGCAGGGAACAACTGTTCGTGATGCTGAAACGGGCAAGGTGATTACAGACTTGGTTGAACATGGTCAAGAGTGCATCGTAGCTCGTGGAGGTCGTGGAGGTCGCGGAAATATTCGTTTTGCGACACCGAAAAATCCGGCACCTGAAATTTCTGAAAATGGTGAACCCGGTGAAGAACGCCAGCTCGAATTGGAATTAAAGGTTTTGGCAGATGTGGGCTTGGTCGGTTTTCCATCTGTTGGGAAATCCACCTTACTCAGCGTCATTACAGCAGCTAAGCCCAAAATCGGTGCCTATCACTTTACCACGATTGTTCCCAATCTTGGAATGGTTCGTACTAAGTCAGGTGAGTCCTTTGCGGTCGCTGATTTACCGGGGTTGATTGAGGGAGCAAGCCAAGGTGTAGGATTGGGAACCCAGTTTCTCCGTCATATCGAACGTACCCGAGTTATCCTGCATGTACTTGATATGTCGGCTAGTGAGGGACGAGATCCGTATGAGGATTATCTCGCCATTAACCATGAGCTTGAAAGCTACAATCTTCGCCTCATGGAACGTCCGCAGATGATTGTGGCAAATAAAATGGATATGCCAGATGCGGAAGAACATCTCAAGGAATTTAAGAAAAAATTAGCGGCTAGCTATGATGAATTTGATGAATTACCACCGATTTTCCCCATTTCTGGACTGGCACACCAAGGTCTGGAAAATCTCCTAGAAGCCACTGCTGCCTTACTTGATAAGACACCAGAATTTCTCTTGTATGATGAGACAGACTTTGAAGAGGAAGAAGTTTACTACGGCTTTAATCCCGATGAGCCAGAGTTCGACATCAGTCGTGCAGATGATGCGAGCTGGATTTTATCTGGTGAGAAATTAGAAAAACTCTTTATCATGACCAACTTTGACCGAGATGAATCCGTTATGAAATTCGCCCGTCAGTTGCGGGGTATGGGAGTGGATGAAGCTCTTCGGGCGCGTGGTGCCAAAGACGGAGATAGTGTCCGTATCGGCACATTTGAATTTGAGTTTGTGGACTAACTGGATACCCCTCATTGATAGCGGAGCCATCTGAATGAGGGGACGGCAGTCATTATTGTGAACAGCCCAATCCCCTCACTAGCTCGGAACGGTATTGGTATTGAATACCATTCCTCATGTCGTAACTGGTTCATTAGCATGCTCTACCTACCAACCATACGAACTCCGTTCCCCGCAGTATCGAGCGGTTGAACTGCATGTCGCAACGTATAGAGGCAGTCATTATGGCGAGTATAGCTGGTGGTATATGACCTATCTTACATTGCAGTGAGGCTGGGGAGTGAGTGCGGAAAGACGCTATAGGTTCATTATCATTGAAAGAAAATTGGAGGTTGTATTATGGGAGATAAGCCAATATCCTATAAGGACAAGGATGGAAATTTTGTTTCAGCAGCAGATATTTGGAATGCTGAGAAACTGGAGGAACTCTTTAATAAGCTCAATCCCAATCGCAAGTTCCGCTTGGAGCGCGAAAAATTGCAGCAAGGAGCCAAAGAGTAAATGATACTAGGTTGCATCCTAGGCTAACAAAAAAATCGCTTAAACGAATGGCTGAAAAAAGCCTCGTTTAAGCGATTTTTATGTTAGAGCGTCTCTTTACGGATTTCTTGAAGCCCTGTTTCATCCAGTTGGTAGATTCGATCGCAAACCTCTCTGAGGAAGGAGCGGTCGTGGGATATGGTGAGGATTGCGCCCGGGAAATTGGCAAAGAGTTTCCGCACCTGAGGTTGTGAAGTCGGAGAGAAATTCCGCGTTGGTTCATCTAGCAATAAGACGGGACAGGCTTCTAGGACCATTTTCAGAAGGAGGAGTTTGGCCCGTTGTCCACCAGATAAGGAAGAAATAGAGTGGCGGGCTTCTTCGCGAGTAAATTGGAGACTAGCGAGATGAGTGAGCACTCGTTCCTCTTCTTTCTTATCAGGAGAAGAGGTGAGGAATTGGAGTGGGGAGGCAGTCACATCAAGCAGATCGCGATAAGACTGAGGCATATAGCCGATGGGATAGGTTGCTGTCTCTTCTAAGAGGGCATGAATCTGTTTGAGTAAACTTGATTTTCCAACGCCATTTTTTCCAATAATACCAATTTTTTCTTGGGCTAAAAAGCGGAAGTTGAGGTTGGAAACCAAGGTTTTCTTACCAACTTGTAGAGTGAAATCAACTAAATCAATCACAGGTTTGTGGGCAGGGAGTGGCTCTATCCCCTTAAAATACAGCCGAATGCTGTCCTCTTGGCTAGGCATTTCTGTTAGGTTTTCTACCTCTTTTTTGTAGCGTTTTTCTTGCGAGAGAACTGCTTTCATCTTTTTAGCAATCAATCGTCCTGCGGTCGCATCATGGGTGGTACGGACTGTATGTTCGACACTTTGATGAATACGGTGGTGGCGTTCCAGTTTCTTTTGATGAGCCAAGCGTTCATTGCGAACTTGTTGGAGTTGGCGTTCAAATCCTTCTTCCCTTTTCTGAGCGTAAGTAGTGTATCCTAGAGCTTGAACAGTGGTTCGGGCGACTTGGCGTTTTTTGATGCGTTCCAAATGCACGATTTTTGTTGCTGTCTGGCTCAAAAAAGTTTCATCGTGAGAGACAAAGACCACAGTTTGAGAGGTTTGGCGGATGAAAGTTTCCAGCCAGTGGAGGGTTGCTAGGTCCAAATCATTGGACGGCTCATCAAGAAAGAGAATATCTGTTTTCTGAGCCAATTCTTTCATCAGTTGAACTTTCAACTTTTCTCCTCCAGACAGGTTCATTAGCAGTTGTGAATCTGCGAAACGCTCACTGTCAAATTGTAATTCTTTGGCGTAGCGATAGAGTACCGCATAATCAAGGTTACTCTCGTCTAAGCCAAAGAAATAGTCATGGAGTGATAGCTCTCCCAGCTCTGGTGGGAGGTGCTGAGGAATGTAGCTGTATTGGACAAAATCTCGCTTGATTTGCCCCTTAAACTGAATGTAGGAGCTGACTGACTCCTCCCTCATCATCCATTTTAGGAGGCTTGATTTGCCGTTTCCCTCCTCGCCAATCAGCGCGACCTTGTCTCCTTTATTGATGACCAAAGATAAATCTGTGATTAAATTGGTCAAATCTTTTTCATGCGTCATCGTTAGATGTGTAATGTGTAACATAAATCCTCCTTACAAAAACAGTCCTACCTTAACCAGTAGAACCGTTTGTTTGTATCAGAGGACTGTGTCACACAATAGCGCTTATCGTTTATAAAAACCACATTGCCAGTCTGTGGCGGTTAGAGTTTAACTATATTATTAGATACGATAGCGACGGTTACCGTAACAAGTCCACGCAAAAAGGAGATACAAACCAACTAGAAGTCCACTGGTAAAGGATTGTGACACACAAAAGCATGCAGCCGGACTGCTTCTTTTATGCTGACAAACTTTAACAAATAGACTTAGTTGTTCATTCTCCTCTTACCTCCGAGTTATGCTTGCCTTTACTCTACCATAGGACATGAGAGTTGTCAAGCTACTTTTTTAAAGTTGTTTCTATAGGGCGTGAAAAGCTACTGTCTGATGTGGTAAAGCCTGCTCATTTTTGGTATAATGAAGAGAATACACCTAAAGGATGAGATATGAACTTAGAAGATTTAAAGAGACGTCAGGAGAAGATTCGTAACTTCTCGATTATTGCCCATATTGACCATGGAAAGTCAACCTTGGCAGACCGTATTTTGGAAAAAACAGAGACCGTTTCAAGTCGTGAAATGCAGGCACAGTTGCTGGATAGTATGGACTTGGAACGCGAGCGGGGGATTACCATTAAGCTCAATGCCATTGAGTTGAACTATACGGCAAAAGACGGAGAGACCTATATTTTCCATTTGATTGATACGCCGGGACACGTCGATTTTACCTATGAGGTATCGCGTTCACTTGCTGCCTGTGAGGGGGCGATTTTGGTCGTGGATGCTGCGCAGGGAATTGAAGCACAGACCTTGGCAAATGTCTACCTTGCCTTGGATAATGATTTGGAAATCCTGCCGATTATCAATAAGATTGACCTGCCTGCGGCCGATCCAGAACGGGTGCGTCAGGAAATTGAAGATGTGATTGGTCTTGATGCGAGTGAGGCGGTGCCGACTTCTGCCAAGGCTGGAATCGGGATTGAGGAAATTTTAGAGCAAATTGTTGAGAAAGTACCTGCTCCAGCAGGAGATGTGAGCGCACCGCTCAAGGCCTTGATTTTTGATTCAGTTTATGATGCCTACCGTGGTGTTATCCTGCAAGTGCGGGTCATGGATGGTCTAGTTAAGCCCAGTGACACCATTCAAATGATGAGCAATGGCAAGACCTTTGATGTAACAGAAGTGGGGATTTTCACACCTAAAGCGGTAGGACGTGACTACCTCGCAACAGGTGATGTTGGCTATATTGCAGCTTCTATCAAAACCGTTGCAGATACCCGTGTCGGTGATACGGTCACCCTTGCGACTAATCCAGCAGACGCTCCGCTTGAAGGGTACAAGCAGATGAATCCAATGGTCTTTGCAGGGATTTATCCGATTGATTCCAATAAGTATAATGACCTGCGTGAGGCACTTGAGAAATTGCAACTGAATGATGCTAGCTTGCAATTTGAACCCGAAACCTCTCAAGCACTCGGATTTGGTTTTCGCTGTGGTTTCTTAGGTCTGCTTCACATGGATGTCATTCAGGAGCGGATTGAGCGGGAGTTTAATATCGACTTGATTATGACTGCCCCGTCGGTTGTCTACCATGTCAATATGACTGACGGCGACACCATTGAAGTCTCCAATCCGTCTGAATTTCCAGACCCAACCAAGATTGAGAATATCGAAGAGCCTTATGTCAAGGCACAAATCATGGTACCGCAGGAATATGTTGGTGCTGTCATGGAATTGGCACAGCGGAAACGTGGTGATTTTGTCACCATGGATTATATTGACGACAACCGTGTCAATGTCATTTATCAAATTCCACTCGCTGAAATTGTCTTTGATTTCTTTGACAAATTGAAATCTTCTACCCGTGGCTACGCAAGTTTTGACTATGAAATTTCAGAGTACCATCCTTCTAAGTTGGTAAAAATGGACATTCTCTTGAACGGTGATAAGGTTGATGCCCTCAGCTTTATCGTCCATAAAGAATTTGCCTATGAACGTGGGAAATTGATTGTAGATAAACTGAAGAAAATTATTCCTCGCCAGCAATTTGAAGTCCCAATTCAAGCAGCAATCGGACAAAAAATCGTGGCACGTAGTGACATTAAAGCCCTCCGTAAAAACGTTTTGGCAAAATGTTATGGAGGCGATGTCTCTCGAAAACGCAAACTCCTCGAAAAACAAAAAGCCGGTAAAAAGCGCATGAAAGCCATTGGAAGCGTCGAAGTCCCACAAGAAGCCTTCCTCAGCGTATTGAGTATGGATGAGGAATAAAACAGTCCAGTGGACTGTTTTATCCCCGAGTGCTAGCGAAGGGTTAGTCCAGTGGACTGTTTTATCCCCGAGTGCTAGCGAAGGGTTAGCCCAGTGGGCTGTTCTAGCCCCAGCGCTAACGCTGGGTTTCCGAGCGGATTTTCTATCTTGTGTGTCCCTGCGCAAGCTTGTTAAAAGCTTCGGCTACTATTCTATCTAGCTCCCAGAATGATGACGGGTCAGTAAGCGGTGGGGTGTTTTATCCCCGAGCGTAAATCTAGTAGCAGACAGTGTTATCTTGTATTTAGAAAGATATAATGATTCTGTTAAAGTAGTCCGAATTGAAAAGGAGAATAGGATGAAAAAGAAATTAATTGGAGTAGCATTTACTTTATTAGCAGCGGTTAGCCTATCTGCCTGTGGAAAAACAAAATCGACTCCGACCAAAGACAGTCAGCCAAGCCAAACTGCTTCAGTAACCAGTTCGGAGTCTACTAGCAGCTCGATAGCTGCTAAAACAGAGAAAAAGACGGACGACACGCAACGGGTTGGTTCGGCTGAGTATGGCTACATCGATATTCCGAAAAATTGGATTCCTTTTAAGGACTTAAATGGCGGAGATGACATCCAATATACCGATGGGACAGGCTACAATATTGTTACTTTGAATGCTCTCACTAAAGAAAAAGCCAATATTGGAGAGGGTGAAGAATGGACAGCTGAGACAATCGCCACTCGTCTATACTATAGCTGGGACAAAAATCCCAATGTAGACAAGATTTGGGGTGCCAAAACAACCGTTTCAGACCATGATACCTTTCAGGTCAATATCATCATGAAATCAGGTCAGTATCTGATTAGCTGGGTTTTTAAAGACGAAGATAAAGTGCACTTGATTGCCTTTGAAGGAGAAAAAGAAGTGCTGGCAGACATCGTTGAGGACATTGAACATACTTGGAGTAGAACTAAAAACTAAAGTGGGGGGAGACAGAAGTCGTGATTTCGCTGAAATCGACTTCGCGTTCTCGTTTCCGAACGTAGGTATTAGCGGTCCACGGGACTGTTATCGTCATTTCGTTTATACCTACTGTTCAACTTATAAAACTATAAAAGAAGCAAGCCCAGACACTTTTTGGCCTAGGCTCTGTACTATAGAAAAACGCCTTTCTGCGAAGCAGAGAGGCGTTTTTTAGAACTTATACATTTAAAACCTTATCAAGGAAATCCTTGAGGCGTGGGTGTTGTGGGTTGTCAAAGATTTGCTCAGGTGTGCCATCTTCGAGGAATTCCCCACCGTCTGTAAAGATAACGCGATTGGCTACCTTACGGGCAAATCCCATCTCATGGGTGACAATCAGCATGGTCATGCCTTGCTCGGCCAAGTCTTTCATAACATTCAGTACATCGCCGACCATTTCAGGGTCAAGAGCCGAAGTTGGCTCGTCAAAGAGCATGATGTCAGGATTCATGGCAAGGGCACGGGCGATGGCCACACGTTGTTTCTGACCACCAGACAAGCTATTTGGCATGGCATCGCGTTTGTCTGCCAAACCGACTTTTTCCAGCAATTCCATACCAACTGTTTCAGCCTCTGCCTTATCCATCAATTTATGCTGAATTGGAGCAAAGGTGATATTGTCTAGTACGCTCATGTGTGGAAAGAGATTGAAGTGCTGAAACACCATTCCAACATTGGAGCGGAAAGTATCAAGGTCGGTTTTTGGATCGGTCAAATCAAAGCCGTCCACTGTTACCTGACCGCTTGTAATGGTCTCAAGTAGGTTCATAGTGCGCAAGAAGGTGGACTTACCAGAGCCAGAAGGTCCGATGATGCAGACTACATCTCCTTCGTAAAATTTAGCAGTAATGCCTTTTAAGACTTCGTTATCTCCATAAGACTTGTGTAAGTCATGGACGTTGATTTTTAATTGAGCCATTAGTTGCCTCCTTTTTCAAGTTTCCGTGCAAGACGTGTCAAGAGTGTAATGACAATCAAATAGATAATCGCAAGGATTGCATACATTCGGAAAGATTGATAGTTCCGTGCGATGATGATTTTACCAGCTTGGAACAATTCCACCAAACCGATTGCTGAGATAATCGTTGTATCTTTCAAAGTGATGACAAATTGGTTAATGAAGTTTGGTAACATCAATTTTGTGGCCTGTGGTAAGATAATCTTGCGCATGGTCGTACCGTAGGAAATTCCCAAACTCCGTGAGGCTTCCATCTGTCCAATAGGAACAGCCTGAATACCTCCACGCACAATTTCAGCGATATAGGCACCAGAGTTGAGAGAAAGGGCAATCGTACCTGCGACAAAGTCGTTGATTGGTGACTGTTGCCCTGTCATTGATTCAATCAGGTTTGGAATACCCCAGAAGATGAAAGCAGCTACAATCATCAAGGGAATACCACGGACCACATCAACAAAGACAGAAGAGATGACGCGGAGCGTCTTAAATGGGCTTACTGCAAACATTCCAAAGATGATCCCAATGATAATGGCGATAGCAAAAGAAAGTAGGGCTAAGCCAATGGTGATACCAAGACCAGATAGGAGTTGACCATAGTTATTTTGGAGCAGTCCCCAAATGGTTGATTCATCTACTGTGGAAGCAGAAGCTGTCTCGGTATCTTCGCTAGCATTAAAATACTTATTCATAATGTCGTCGTATTTGCCAGATTGAACTAATGCAGCAAGACCATTGTTGAACATTTCGATTAACTCTGGGTTGCTTCCTTTCTTTACAGCAAATCCTATAGTACCTGTTGCAATTCCTTCGATCGGTGTCTCAAAATCGCGTCCTTGCTGGATGGCGTAAAGCAGTACAGCTTCATCGTCCATGAGGGCGTCAATTGAGCCAGAGTTCAAGCTATCATACATAGTAGAGGCTTCGTCAAAGGCCTTTAGTGTGTAGCCGTATGTAGCTGCATGTTCTTCTAAGTAGGTGTAGGACGAGGTACCATTTTTAGCACCGACAGTTTTGCCGGACAAGTCCTCGTAACTAGCAAGCCCACTGCCTTTTTTGACTGCGAGGCGGATGTTAGAAGTATAGTAGGCATCAGAGAAATCAAAGATTTTTTTACGGGCATCTGTGATGGTCATTCCTGCGATTACCCCGTCAGCTTGTCCTGCTTGGACTGCATTGAGGGCGGCATCAAAACCAGGGTTTTGGATCGTCACAGTAAATCCTTGTTGTTCTGCAATCGCCTTGATTAACTCGATATCAATCCCTGTGTATTTCCCGTCTTTTCCTTGGTATTCAAAGGGAGCAAAAGAAGAGTCAGATACGATAGTATAAGAAGATTTGACAGGAGTAGCGGTTGCTCCAACTTTCCCTGTTAAGGAAAGGAGAGAGCCGTAGTCTGATGTCTTTTCCTGATCGGAAGCAGTGCTAGTTCCGAGCCATTTTTTTCTGATGTTATCATAGGTGCCATCTTTTTTCATGGCTGCAAGTGCCTTGTTGAAATCCTCGATAAGGTATTCATATTGGCTACCTTTTTTGACTGAAAATCCAAATGAGCCGATCGCTTCACCGTCCATGTTGATCGCTAAATCTTGCCCTTTTTGAATCGCATATTGAATGACTGCTTCATCATCCATAACCGCATCCACGGTACCAGCAGATAAGCTGGTATACATAGTGTCACCAGTATCAAAGGTTTTAACAGTGTAGCCGTATTCACTCTTATGCTGGTCGAGGAAGGTTTGAGCAGCGGTTCCATTTTTAACACCGACTGTTTTTCCCTTTAGCTGAACATAATCAGATATGCTATTCTTTTTGATTGTTGCGACAACGATCTTGGTGTCGAAGTACGGATCGGAAAATAGAAAGACCTTTTTGCGAGCTTCGGTAATCGTCGTACCTGCCATTAAGGCATCAGCCTGTCCTGATTGTACCGCATTGACAGCTGCATCAAAACCGGGAAAGTTTTGACTGACGTTCCAGTTGGAACGCTTGGCAACTTCGTTGATAATATCGACATCAAGTCCTTTATAGACTTGGTCTGAGTCTTTGAACTCAAAAGGTGCATAGGTCGAATCAAAGACAATATCAACTGTATCGTCGGCTTTGACTGGTAAAAATAGGAAGAATAGTGGCAGAAGAGCTGCCAATGTAAACCATTTTTTCTTCATTTCAATTCTCCTTCATTAAAAATAACGATGAGGAAATCCATGACAAGTCATTTTCAGTATGTTTTCCCTCTTCGTTTCTAAAACATAATAGACAGTATACCATAAATAGGTTAGATTTGCAAAGGTGTATGTCAGAAGATGTAACATCTATATGTTTTATATAGTTTTTGGTTGAATATTCGAGCAAAAGTCGGTACAATAAAAGGACTAATACATGAAAGGGAGAAATAAGATGGAAAAAAATAGGATGTTTGCTGCTGTACAGACACAGTCTGATAAAAAGTTAAATTGGTTATATGCCTTTTTATTGCCTGCTATCGTTCAATTTGTCTTATTCATTGGCTTTATCATTGCGGGCTTTCTGATGGACGTCCTTTTGGCATTCTTGCCAACTGACGCGGTTCAAATGCTGTTTTATATTCTAGACCCTGTATTCTTACAATTGCTGGCCTTTGCAGTACCTTTTGCTTTGATATTAGTATGGGTGCGGTTTGTGGAAAAAAGACCAATTGCTGGTTTGGGCTTGTACAATAAGGGCGCCTTCAAAGAATTTGCCCAAGGCCTGGGAGTTGGGACCTTGCTCATCAGTGCAGTCGTTCTAGTGCAATGGATGACAGGTGGTATTGAGTTGGAAGAAACTTATTTCACAGGCTTGAATGTCTTAAATTTCCTCATTATCTTTCCTTTCTGGTTTATCCAAAGTGCTACGGAGGAACTCGCAACTCGTGGTTGGCTCTTTCCAAGTGTCGCACGTAAAACCTCGTTGCCAATTGGGTTAGCCGTATCTAGTCTGCTATTTTCCCTCCTTCATCTAGGAAATAATGCTATCAGTCTGATTTCCTTGCTAAATATTGCCTTATTTGGCCTCTTTGCCTGTCTCTATGTCCTAAAAACAGACAATATCTGGGGAGTTTCAGCCGTACATGCTGCTTGGAATTGCTTCCAGGGAACAGTTTTTGGGGTCAATGTTAGTGGAATCAGCGTTTCCTATTCCTTGATGCGTTTTACCCCAACCTCAGCTCCGACCTACCTGTCTGGTAGTGAATTTGGCTCAGAGGGTAGTATCATTGCTTCCATTATATTAGCGATAGGATGTGCTTGCCTAGTTTGGCGCTTGTATCCAAGAAGAGCTTCATAAGCTCTTTTTTATGGTGTTTTCTAAAAGAGCAAATGGGTATGATTTATGGTAAAATAGGAGAGTGAGGTAATGTATGATTGATAGAAGAACCAATAATCAGTTTAAATTAGTATCAAAGTATCAGCCGTCTGGTGATCAGCCTGAGGCGATTGAGACCTTGGTGGAGAATATTGAAGGGGGCGAAAAGGCCCAGATTTTGCTTGGGGCAACAGGAACAGGTAAGACCTACACCATGAGCCAAGTCATTGCTCGGGTTAACAAGCCTACCCTTGTTATCGCCCACAATAAGACGCTAGCAGGTCAGCTCTACGGCGAGTTCAAGGAATTTTTCCCTGAAAATGCGGTGGAATATTTTGTATCCTACTACGATTACTACCAGCCAGAGGCCTATGTGCCGTCGAGCGATACTTACATTGAAAAGGATAGCGCAGTCAATGATGAGATTGATAAGCTCCGCCACTCTGCGACATCGGCTCTTCTAGAACGTAATGATGTGATTGTGGTAGCGTCCGTCTCGTGTATCTACGGTTTAGGTTCGCCCAAAGAATACGCTGATAGCGTGGTCAGCCTCCGTCCCGGTCTTGAAATTTCGCGGGATAGGTTGCTCAACGAGTTGGTGGACATTCAGTTTGAACGCAACGACATAGATTTTCAAAGGGGGCGTTTCCGTGTTCGTGGCGATGTGGTGGAGATTTTCCCAGCCAGCCGTGATGAGCATGCCTTTCGAGTGGAGTTTTTTGGAGATGAAATTGATCGGATTCGGGAAATCGAAGCTCTGACAGGTCAGGTCTTGGGAGAAGTAGATCATTTAGCGATTTTCCCAGCCACGCACTTTGTGACCAGCGATGATTACATGGAAACAGCCATCAGCAAGATTCAGGCAGAATTGGCAGGCCAACTGATCCTCTTTGAGCAAGAAGGCAAGCTCCTCGAAGCTCAACGCCTCAAACAACGGACCGAGTACGATATTGAAATGTTGCGGGAAATGGGCTACACTAACGGGGTCGAAAATTACTCCCGTCACATGGACGGTCGTAGCGAAGGTGAGCCACCTTATACCCTGCTGGACTTTTTCCCAGATGATTTCCTGATTATGATTGATGAAAGCCATATGACCATGGGGCAGATTAAGGGCATGTACAATGGGGACCGTTCGCGCAAGGAAATGCTGGTTAATTACGGCTTCCGCTTGCCGAGTGCCTTAGATAATCGTCCGCTGCGCCGTGAGGAATTTGAAAGCCACGTACACCAGATTGTCTATGTTTCTGCGACACCAGGAGATTATGAAACAGCGCAGACAGATACCATTGTCGAGCAAATCATTCGCCCGACAGGCCTCCTAGATCCCGAAGTCGAAGTCCGCCCAACCATGGGACAAATGGATGATCTGCTGGGTGAGATTAACGCACGGGTAGAAAAGGGCGAGCGGACTTTTATCACTACGCTGACCAAGAAAATGGCGGAAGATTTGACAGACTACCTCAAAGAAATGGGGGTCAAAGTCAAGTACATGCACAGCGATATTAAGACCTTGGAGCGGACAGAGATTATTCGTGACCTCCGCTTGGGCGTCTTTGATGTCCTCATCGGAATCAACCTCCTGCGGGAGGGGATTGACGTGCCAGAGGTCAGCCTAGTTGCCATTCTTGATGCTGATAAGGAAGGTTTTCTCCGCAATGAGAGAGGCTTGATTCAGACCATTGGACGGGCAGCACGCAACAGCGAGGGGCATGTGATTATGTATGCGGATAAAATCACCGACTCTATGCAACGGGCCATGGATGAAACCGCCCGCCGTCGTCAGATTCAAATGGAGTACAATGAAAAACACGGCATTATTCCGCAGACTATTAAGAAGGAAATTCGTGATTTGATTAGCGTGACGAAGAGCGTTATGCCAGATAAGGAAGAAAACGTAGAGATTGAAAGCCTCAACAAGCAAGAGCGTCGCGACATGGTGAAGAAGTTAGAAGGTCAAATGCAAGAAGCTGCGGGTCTCCTAGACTTTGAGCTCGCAGCCCAAATCCGCGACATGATTTTGGAAATCAAGGCCTTGGATTAGGCGAAAAAATAAGAAGAAACAAGCGAGAAAAAGATAGGCAAAAATAAAGATAGAAAATGGGGCGCAGATACTTGACATCTATTCCTATAACTGGCATAATATTCTGGGTACATTTTACAAGTGTATTTAGTAGCTCTTCTAGATCTTTGTCCCCTTCTCGTTTTGCCGTAGCTGTTGTGAACTGGTTCACATGACAGATAGGGCTGTCCTTGATATAGATTACACGCTTTACGGTCTTTGTATCTTAGGAAACTGGAACGGTTGAAAAGATTTTTGAAGAGTATCATTATCCTATGATGTTATTGAGGCATGTCTATGTTGTTTACGACACAACTATTCTTGTTCGTTTTCTTTCCGTTCGTTATATTGGGCTATTTTCTCATACGAGGGCTACTGTCTTTGAACGGTGTACGACGTCTTTCCAAACGCTTCCCGCTAGATCAGGTCTTCCTGATAGGCTGTAGCATGTGCTTTTACATGTGGTCCCTATTTGATAATGGATATCGCCTATTTTATTACATCGTTTTGGTGTATGGACTTGGTCTATGGATTTCACATATCCGGGCAAAAGGGCTATATCTGACCCTCTACCGCTCTCCTGCGGAGCAAAAGCGCGTGTATCTGAGTTTCTTCCCCTTATGGATTGGTATTCTCCTTGCGACCTTTCCCTTGATTTATTTCAACTATTCCAATTTTCTGATTCAGTCGTGGAATAGCTTGTTTGGTGATAGCCTTCCATTTAAATCTTTGCTGACACCTCTTGGTATCTCTTTCATCACCTTTTCAAGTATTTCCTATTTGACGGACATCTACCGAGGGCAGGCAACGGCAGGGAGCTTTTTGGACTGTCTTTTCTACCTTTCCTTTTTTCCAAAAGTGATTTCAGGTCCGATTGTGTTGTGGAGAGACTTTCAAGGACAGATTGGGCAGCGTCGGTCGTCGCTCACTCTCATTACTGACGGTATCAATCGTATCATGATCGGGGTTGTTAAAAAGGTCATTCTAGCCGATACCTTTGGTGCCTGCTTGGCTCAAATTTCGATTCATTCCATGGACCAGATAACGGCATTCGGTACTTTAGTTCTCTACATGTTGCAACTCTATTACGATTTTGCAGGGTATTCTGATATTGCAATTGGGCTTGCTAAGATTCTCGGCTTTGAATTTCGGGAGAACTTTCAGTTTCCCTATCGTTCTGTATCAATCTCTGAATTTTGGAGACGGTGGCACATTTCACTGGGAAGATGGTTTAAGGAATACATTTATATTTCATTGGGTGGAAGTCGTAATGGTAAGATGAGAACGCTGCGCAATCTTGCCCTTATCTTTGTCCTATCGGGCATTTGGCATGGAGCGGGCTGGAATTATATCCTCTGGGGGAGTGTGCATGCTCTTTGTGTTGTGGTGGAGCGTCTGATCTATGATAAGAAATTCTACCAAAAAACACCTGTCGCTATAAAATATCTAGCGACCATGACCATCATTCTCCTTTCGTGGCAGTTGCTACGATTCCAAGACCTTTCAGATGTTGGAACGGTATTGAATGCCGTACTTGGAAAGGGAATCAATCTGCCCATCTCCTTTACTTGGCGTTATTACTATGATGTCAAAATGCTGTCGCTTACCATGATAGGGATAGCAGGTGCTACTGTTTTGGGGTCTCAGAGAGTCAAAAGCTGGTATGGTGCGATAGTGTCTACAAGGCTTGGCTATTTGCTTCAAGAGCTTGTCTTGCTTGTGATGTTTATTATCGCCATCCTATTTATGGTCAATTCAACCTATAGTCCATTTATCTATTTCCAATATTAAACAGAAGGGGAGAGACTGATGAAATTTATCAAAATTCTGACAATCATTGCATTTTCAATGCTTATCCTCCTTCCAGCTACCACCTTCCACTTTGCTCCCCATATCTCCTCTGAGATTGATAACCGTATGTTGGCTGAAAATCCATTTTCAAAAGACTTTGTGAAAGATAGTGAAACGGATATGACAGATTATATCGAGGCCTATGTGAATGACCGAATTGGGTTTCGAGACCAGATGATTTTAGGCTATACGCTCTTGAACGATCGCTTGTTTGGTAAAATGGTGCATCCAAGCTATCAGTATGGAAAAAACGGGTATGTTTTTGGGGCTGGTCTAACCACATCTGCCAATTCTTATTCGGATTATCATGAACAGTTTGCAGATATGGTGAAAGCTATACAGGACTATTGTGACGCAAGAAATATTCCCTTCCTCTTTGTCTTACAGCCGGCAAAGCCTGCGGTCTTATCAGATTATGTCCCTGTCGGTCTTGACTACAATCGTGACTGGTTTACAACCTTTCTGACTGCTCTTGACAAGCGGGGTGTTCGTTACCTTGATAATACCGTCACCCTCCAAAAAGAGACAGAAAGAGGGCAGGTTGTCTTTAATCAAAAATATGATGCCAATCATTGGAATGATTTAGGCGCCTTTTATGGCACAAATGCGATTCTAGCAGAAGTGAAAAAGGATTTTCCTGCAGTTCAGGTCAATCAGTTGAGTGATTTTGAAGTCACAAACCAGTTGGAAGTTTCCCTGCCTGTCTCCCAGTTCCCGATTCATGAATCGGTTCCGGTCATCCATGTTCCTACGGGAGATGTTGTAACAAGCAAAACAGACCCTTTCAAAGAGGAATTGCAATTGGACCCCGCCTACCAAAGGTTTGCTTATTACCAAAATAAGGCAAAAGGTGGTACAGAACTCCCACGGGTGCTGATGTTTCAAGGAAGCTATATGAATACATTTGGCTATAAATACCTAGAGAATGCTTTTAGAGAATATATTGCCATTCACGATTATCAAAATGTATTAAACTTCCCATACTACTACAATATCTTTAAGCCTGATATGGTTATTTTTGAAGTTGCCGAATATACATTTTCTAATGTCTACTTTGACGGTGAGAAGATGAAGCACTTGGAGCTAAACCCGACTCTAGCGTCCACTCATTATCTGGATGCCTCTACGGTCAAGCAAGCCCTACCTAACGATGACTTAAAGATTGATAGAGGAAAGGTCTTGAACACAGTTCATTGGAAAACAACGGCAACCTACCAACATGTTTGGTTGACCGTAGATGAGGAAGTCGTTGATATGGAGAAGACAGAGGACGGCTATCGAGCGACGCTTGCGTCTGAAAGGATGTCGGAAGATTCCAAAATTGAACTCATCGCCCAAGAGGGTTCTTCTATCGTGTGGTATCAGTAGTATTTGACCAAGAATGTTTATAGATAAAGAGGAGCTGTGTCGACCTCCACGACACGCTCCTTTTTATGTGGTTGTGCTGTCTGCTCGTAGTTCGAATTCGATTTGTTTGGTTTTTGACAAGATTAGGATCAAGTTCAAGCTCAAGCTCACTATCTAGGGGTGTTTTGTAATAATTGTTTCGTTTCAAAATAGTGTTCACTTTTTTGATAGGCAGTTGTTTTCATTTTAATGAATGACAGCTGTGAAGCCCCTTAAAGACGAAGAGATAGAAGTTTGAAGAGGCTTATTTACTTTCTGATGTTTACTGAGGTAGGGGACTTTGTTTTAAACAGGCAGTAAATAATGGCGGGACTTAGTAAAATATGGTAAAATTGGATAGAATATGGTGTCCTCATACGAGATACGAGGGATAGACTATTTTGGAGGTTAACAAATGGAACAGCGTTCGAGAAGAAGAGCAACATACAAAGAAAGACAGCAGGGTGGTAAGTTGAGTGTCGTCAATCGTGTACTCGCGCTTATTTTTACAGTTATGGCAGCGATTGTAATCTTTGCCATTTATCGGTATAATCTACTGGCTTTCCGTTATTTGAATATCATCGCAACAGCGGTTTTAGCTTTTTCTGTGCTACTCTTTGGGGGCTTGGCTATCAAAAAGAAAGCACCACGTTTTACCGTGATATTTCTGATTTTGGCTACTCTAGTGAGTGGGGCAACCTTGTTTGCGATTCGAGAGGCAACGAGTTTTTCGGATAAGCTAAATTCTACCGCTAAATACTCAGAATACGAAATGAGTGTCATGGTACTTGCAGATAGCGATATGACAGATATTAGTCAGGTAACCAATGTCCTAGCACCAACTGGGACAGACGCCGAAAATATCACGAGGTTGACAGAGAGCCTCCAACAGGAAAAGCAGGTATCTTTGACAGTAGATGAGGCACCCTCTTATTTATCAGCCTATCAATCGTTGATGAACAAAGAAGCCAAAGCAATTATTTTAAACAGTGTGTTTGAAAATATTATCGCCGATTATGATGCTTCAAAAATCAAAAAGCTCTATACCTTTAAGGTGAGCAAAAAGGTAGAAAGTATTCAAGGAACCGAAATTAGTGGTGATGCGTTTAATATCTATGTGAGTGGTATTGATACCTATGGACCCATTTCGTCCGTTTCTCGTTCAGACGTGAATATCATCATGACGGTGAACCTTAAGACCAAAAAAGTCTTGCTAACAACTACTCCACGGGATGCCTATGTTCCAATTGCAGACGGTGGAAATGGTCAGAACGATAAGTTGACCCATGCGGGTATTTATGGTGTTGAAGCCTCTATTCATACGCTTGAGAATCTCTATGATATTCAGACAAACTATTATGTGCGTTTGAATTTTACCTCTTTCCTAAAACTGATTGATGTGGTTGGGGGAGTAGATGTCACAAATGACCAAGAGTTTACAGGCTATGATGGAACCTACTTCCCAGTGGGACAAGTACACCTGACTTCTAATCAGGCCTTGGAATTTGTACGTGAACGCTACTCTTTACAAGGTGGGGACAATGACCGTGGTAAAAATCAGGAGAAGGTGATTGCGGGCTTGATCAATAAATTAAGCTCACCAGCTGTCTTGAAAAACTACAATGAGATTTTGAATGGTATTCAAGATTCTGTTCAAACCAATATGAGCCTTGAAACAATGATGACCTTAATCAATGGTCAGTTGGAATCGGGTGGAAGTTACAACGTTACCTCACAGGCCTTAACGGGAACAGGTACTATGGGCTTACCGTCTTATGCCATGCCTGATGCTACTCTTTACATGATGGAAGTGGACCAGGAAAGTTTGAATGCTGCCAAAGCAGCAATCCAAGACGTCATGGCTGGTAAGTAGGAGCTATCAGCTAGCCTATCTCTTGGATAAGGTTGCTGTCCTAACTGGTAAGAATTATCACAGAAAGAAAAGTGAATGATGTTCAAGAAATCGTTTTTGAACGTCATTCATTGAATTTTACAGGGGCTTATCCTTGTTTTTCAAGGAACCTAGGAGGAACTTGTAAGAGAACCTCGGACTGTAAGAGGGGGAATATAAATTGACACGTGGTCAAAAACGTTTTATTTTAATTGTGGTAGATGCCCTCATTATCTATGCGAGCGGCTTTATCACTCAGTTTTTCTTAGAGAATTACATTGACCTATCCTTGCAACGCATGTTGGTATTCTTGACTGCGATTTGGTTGGTCTATCTGATATGTGGCTATGCGACACATGTTTACTCTATCTTAAATCGGTTTACAGATTATATTGCCCTTTGGCAAATGACCAAAAATCTTCTGATTAGTTATACGATCTCAGTGATTGTCATTTTTAGTCAGAGAATCGTATTTAGTTATCGCTTCATTTTACTAAGCTACATTTTCTCCCTATTACTCATTGGTGCATCGCGCTTGATTTGGCGGATGACCTATGAGTTGAAGGACGTTGATTTAATGGGGGGAGCTAAGTCTATCAAGGCGAAACGAACATTGGTAGTTGGAGCAGGACAGGGGGCTGATTTATTCTTAAAAACAGCCATGCGCTCATTCAAAGATATTGATGTTATCGGAATTGTTGACAAGGATCCCGTCAAGTGGCAAACCCTCTTACACGGTGTGCGCGTACTAGGTTCAGAGGAGCAGATTCCTGAGATTGTCAAAAATTATGAAATTGATCAAATCGTGATTGCCATTCCGTCTCTCAATTTAGAAGAATACGCCCGCGTCTATGATATTTGTAAAAAAACAAGGGTGAAAGTCTATTCGATTCCGAAACAGGAAGATATTTTATCTGGTCAAGTGAGTGTCAGCAAATTACGGGAAATTGATATTGTTGATTTACTTGGTCGGCAAGAAGTGGAACTGGATCAATCCAGTCTTTACTCTAATATCCAAGGGAAAACGATTTTGGTAACGGGTGCTGGAGGTTCCATTGGTTCAGAGCTCTGTCGGCAACTGATTCGTTTCTCACCTGCTAGAATGTTGCTTCTAGGTCACGGAGAAAATTCTATCTATCTGATTCACAAAGAATTGTCAATGAGTTATCGCAACAATATTGAGATTATTCCAATCATTGCTGATATTCAAGATAGGGAGCGAATTTTCCAAATCATGGCTCAGTATCATCCGGATCGTGTTTACCATGCAGCAGCCCATAAGCATGTGCCGTTAATGGAGTACAATCCAACAGAAGCAGTCAAAAATAATATTTTCGGGACCAAGAATGTGGCAGAAGCAGCCAAGGAATATGGCGTCGAAAAATTTGTTATGATTTCAACCGATAAGGCTGTAAATCCTCCGAATATTATGGGGGCAACTAAACGGGTGGCAGAAATGATTGTGACCAGTCTCAACGAATCGGGGAAGACCCGTTTTGCGGCTGTTCGTTTTGGAAATGTTTTGGGAAGTCGTGGCAGTGTGGTTCCGCTATTTAAGGAGCAAATCGCCAAGGGCGGTCCAGTAACCGTGACGGATTTCCGCATGACCCGCTTTTTCATGACCATTCCAGAAGCTAGTCGCTTGGTAATTCAGGCGGGTGCCTTGATGAATGGGGGCGAGATTTTCATTTTAGACATGGGCGAGCCTGTCAAAATTCTGGATCTTGCTAAAAAAATTATTTCCCTTAGTGGCTATTCAGAAGAAGAAATCGGGATTGTGGAGAGTGGGATTCGACCGGGAGAAAAGTTATATGAAGAGCTTCTAGCAACGAAAGAACGCACATCCGATCAGATTTATGAGAAGATTTTTGTAGGACGTGTTACCTATAAACAACCAGAGGAAATTGAAGAATTTATTAGCAGCCTATTAGACGAGGATTTCGAAAAACTAAAAGATAGGTTGCTAGAATTTGCAAAACAGGAGTAAGGATGAACACTGAGAGGTTGAAGGAGAAGGAGGGGACGGCTGCACTGACACCCTATCGTACGATTCTTGCAAGTAAAAAAGTAGATCTCGCTTGCAAATGTGTATTTGATAGGGTATTGGCGCTTCTTTTGATTATATTCTTTTCCCCCCTATTATTGTTTTTTGTCATTTGGATACGATTAGATAGTCCAGGTTCTGTCTTTTATCGCCAAGAGCGGATTACGCAGTATGGCAGGAAATTTAAGATTTATAAATTTCGAACAATGGTTGCAGATGCCGATAAAAAAGGTAGTTTAGTAACGGTCGGAAATGACAGCCGTATTACACGAGTCGGTAGCTTGATTCGGAAGTATCGCCTAGATGAAATTCCCCAACTCTTTAATGTGTTGGCAGGCGATATGAGCTTTGTCGGTGTAAGGCCAGAAGTTGAAAGATATACCAACTGTTACACGGAGGAGATGAAAGCGACTTTGCTCTTGCCAGCCGGCATTACCTCTCCTGCCAGTATCGCTTATAAAGACGAAGATATGCTCATGGAGCACTACACTAGTCTTGGGATGACTGCAGATGAGGCCTATCTTCAGAAAGTGTTGCCCGACAAGATGAGGTATAACTTAGAGTACATTCGGACCTTTTCATTTTGGAACGATCTTCGGATTATGGTTCAGACAGTTATCAAAGTAGTAAAGTGAGAGAAGCAATGAAAAAGAAAAATATCCCCTTTTCTCCTCCTGATATTACAGAGGAAGAAATAGCAGAGGTGGCCGATAGCCTACGTTCAGGTTGGATTACAACTGGACCGAAAACCAAACGATTTGAACAAGAGTTATCAGCCTATACCCAAACCAATAAGACAGTCTGTCTCAATTCAGCGACTGCGGGCTTGGAACTTGTCTTGCGGGTACTAGGAGTGGGGCCTGGCGATGAAGTGATCGTTCCAGCCATGACCTATACGGCATCCTGCAGTGTGATTGAGCATGTCGGTGCACGGCCGGTGATTGTAGACATTCAAGCGGACCGTTTTGAAATGGATTATGATGCGGTGGAAAAAGCCATTACAGCTCACACGAAGGTCATCATTCCGGTTGAGTTAGCGGGAATCCCTTGTGATTATGACCGAATTTATGAGATTGTAGAGAGCCAGCGTTCAAGATTTGTAGCGGCAACCCCCTTACAAGAAGCCTATGGACGGATTGTTGTATTGTCAGACAGCGCCCACGCTTTTGGAGCTTCTTATAAGGGCAGAAAAATTGGCAGTGTTGCAGACTTTACTGCCTTCTCTTTCCATGCAGTTAAAAATTTGACAACGGCAGAAGGTGGAGCAGTCACTTGGGCATCTCATCCAAAGGTAGATGATGAGGAGCTGTATCGTCAATTTCAAATCTTCTCTCTCCATGGGCAAACCAAGGACGCCTTGGCTAAAACCCAGCTGGGAGCTTGGGAGTACGACATTGTGATTCCGGGTTTCAAATGCAATATGACGGATATTATGGCATCGATTGGTCTTGTTCAGTTGAGACGCTATGCGGGATTGTTGGAGCGTCGGGCAGAAATTGTGGCAGCCTACAATCAGGCATTTGAAGGAACAAGGATTCAGCCCCTCCAGCATATCCATTCAGACTATGTCTCTTCTATGCACTTGTATATTACGCATATTGAGGGAGTTACGTTAGCAGAACGGAATCAAATCATTGAGAAAATGGCAGAAGCTGGCATTGCTTGCAATGTCCACTATAAACCTCTGCCCCTTTTGACAGCTTATGCCAACATGGGGTTTGACATCCAAGATTACCCAAATGCTTACCATTATTTTGAACGGACCCTCACCCTACCTCTTCATACCCAACTAAGCGATGAGGATGTGACCTATATTACAGACAAGCTAACAGAGATTGTAGCGAGTGCGAAAGGAAGCGTATGATAGGGGAAGTAGATAAAAAGTTTAGTGTCTTACTCTCGTTATATGTCAAAGAAAACCCTCTATACTTGCAGGAGTGTCTTGAAAGTTTAGTAAGTCAAACAAGGCCGGCATCAGAGTGGGTCATTGTTGAGGATGGTCCACTTTCTCAGGAGCTCTATCAAGTATTGGATTCCTATCAAGAACGATATCCAGACTTAATCAAGCGAGTGCCTCTGGAGCAGAATGTCGGCCTAGGCTTGGCATTGCGAGAAGGAATGCTACATTGTAGCTATGAACTGGTTGCACGAATGGATACTGATGATATTGCGCGGACAGACCGATTTGAGAGGCAACTGGTTTGTTTTGAGCAAGATCCAACACTGGATATTTGCGGCAGTCATATTTTGGAATTTGATATAGACCCACAGCACCCTACTGCAGTGCGTAAGGTTCCGCTCTTACATGATGATATTGTCAACTACCAGAAAAGCCGAAGTGCCTTTAATCACATGACTGTTATGTTTAAAAAGAGCAGTGTAGTAAAAGCAGGAAATTATGAAGATGCCCCCTTAATGGAAGATGATATGTTGTGGGTTAGAATGTTTCTCTCTGGCGCTAAGGGCATGAATATAGATGATTATCTAGTGGATGTCCGAACAGGTGCTGGCATGATTGAAAGACGGGGAGGCCTTTCCTATTTGAAAAAATACCGTGCTGGTCGCAAAAAGATTTTAGAAACAGGATTTATTAGCCGATTTGATTACTATAAAACGGTGGGTATTCAGTCAATAGTAGCTCTAGTACCTCATAAAATTCGCTTTCTGATTTTCACGCAGTTATTACGTAATAAAAAGGAATTATCAGAATGATAGAGCAGAGTAAGATAGGAAGGCTATAAGTAAGAGAATAAATGAGATGTAAAGTTGGAGATGACCAACTAGTAAAGAATATAAGAAGGTATCAATACTAATGGAAGAACTAGAGTTACAGGAAGTCCAGAGAGTCGCTCTTGACCTACTAATCGAATTTGATAAGATTTGTAAAGCACATTCTTTTCGCTATTCATTAGGGGGTGGTACACTACTGGGAGCAATTCGTCATGGCGGTTTTATCCCGTGGGATGATGATATCGATCTGATGATGCCCCGTCCTGACTACGAAAAATTTATAGACTACTGCCATGATCATGATTGTGGGTTTGATTGCTTGTCTTTGAAGTATACGGATCATTATTTTGATTTATTTAGTCGATTAAGTGATAGAAGCACTCAGATTATTGATGAGACAAAAGACTTGGATCACCAGATAGGGGTTACGATTGATATTTTTCCGATTGATGGTCTAGGAGCTGATAAAAATGAAGCTCTCAAGCGTTTCAATAACAGTCGTTTGAAACGAGAGTTACTTGTTGCAGCAAAATGGAAAACCTATTTTAGAAGTAAAACACGCTCATGGTTGGTTGAACCAGTACGTTTTGGTTTATTTTTAATGAGCCGTTTTATCAACAAAGAAAAACTGTACAAAGAAGTTGATCGACTGTGTCAGCAGTATGATTTTGAAACCTCCGAGTTTGCAGCTTGTATCAGCGGTGTATATCGTGAAAAAGAGATTATGCCAACATCTACTTTTAAAAACTATACTTCTGTGAATTTTGAGGAATATGAGTTTGATAGTATCGCAGAATACGATGCATATCTAACAAAACACTATGGTGATTATATGACGTTACCATCTAAGGAAAAGAGGGTTTCACATCATAGTGCTACATTTTATTGGAGAGAAGAATGGCAAGAAAAAGAGTAGCAGTCATAATGAGTACGTATAATGGCGAAAACTACTTACGAGAGCAGATTGAAAGTTTGGTGCAACAAGAGGGCGTTGAAATCAGGATTTTTGTGCGAGATGACGGTTCTCAAGATAGGACGCCGGAGATACTAGCATCCTACAAGGAGCACCTTGCTGTGATAGAGAATGAAGGACAGAATCTTGGAGTTGGCAATAGCTTTATGGAAACTCTCTATCAAGCAGGAACGGAATATGATTATTATGCCTTTTGTGATCAGGATGATGTGTGGCTACCGAATAAGTTGCTGGAAGCAGTGGAGAGTATTGGAAACACTCCTAAGCCAACCTTGTATTGCTCCAATCAAACCTTGGTAAGGAAAGATTTAGAACCGATTGGTCTACGCCATGCACAGCCGATCAATACCAGCAGCCTTCAAATTTTAAATGATAATCCAGTAACAGGATGCACCATGGTATGGAATCGGGAACTCCAAGAGATTCTCCACCAGCCCAAAAATAGACCGTCTCGTGATGTACTCAAGGTTCGGATTCATGATGTCTGGGTGGCTATGGTAGCTAGTACCGTTGGGGATATCATCTATGATACAAGTTCCTACATCTATTATCGTCAACATGAACATAATGTTGTAGGTGTTAGAAAAGAAAATATCTATGTGAACTGGTACAAAAAGTTCCGCGATAAGTCAAAAAGAAATGGCAGAAGTCTATTAGCCAAGGAAATAGTTGAAAAATTTAGTGATAGGATAGGGGAGGGGACCCTATCTGACTTAAAAATCGTCAGTGGCTATCAGAGGAACTTTTCGGCAAAAATGGCCTTGATACGACATAGTCATCTATTTTCCTTATCGAATGAGTCTAAGTGGGCGATTAGAGCGAAAATTCTGTTGAATCTGATTTAGGTCAGAAATACGTGACGAACATACTATACTGAAGGAGAATTATGATTTATTTATTATTGATTGTTTCTTTCGCCTTACTGGGGCTTGATTTCTATCGCTGGAGAAGTTTGATAAGGCCAACCATTCTATTTCTATTATCGTTTGTACTAGCTTCAAGCATTATTATGTTCAACCAGAGAAATTGGGATGTGGTCCTGAGCGATCGTTTTATGGTGTATACGCTCACAGCTATCGGCTCCTTTTATCTCGGAACTCTCCTGATTGATTATCTTCCTTTCAGAAAGAAGTCTCCTAGACCTCTATCGACTCATTCCACGGAGGATTTATCTATTCTAGCTGAGCCTAGTAAGGTCTTGTTTGGTCTGGCTATCATCGCCATGATTGCTTATATTCTTCTTATTTTTAGAGGGATTGAGTTATCAACGGATGTCAGCTTTATGTTACGGCAAATCTATGATCGAAACGTTGAACATAATGGTTCCAATACCTTTATCGTGAACCAATTAGTGAAACTATTGACAGCCATTGCAAATATTAGTTTTTTCCAATTCTTATTAGATACCTACGTGGTAAAAACGAGAAAACATCAGTGGACGCACGGGGTGATCATCATGCTATTTTTACTCATGGCTGTTATTTCAACGGATCGAAATATCCTCCTGCGTTTCTTCATCTACTGTGCTGTTCTTTGGATCTTATTTTTTACAGCGACTAGTAAGGGAAAAATCACCCGTGCTCATTTTAAACCACTGTTAAGATTGGCCTTATATCTATTAATCACCGTTGGCATATTTTATCTTTTTGGAAAATTAAAGGGCTATAAGTCAGATTTTGGACGTGCTATCAGTCTCTACGGTGGGTCAGGTTTGTATAATTTCAATCTTTATATTGAAAAATTTATTCCTAATCATCTTCACTGGGGTGCTACTACATTTAAGTCGTTTTTGGGGATTCTAGGACGTTTGGGGTTTGTTCAATTTGTCCATAAGGGAGCATCATTTTCTGAATATATCACGTATACATCGAGTACAGGCGCTTTCTATCATTCCAATATCTATTCTGCTATGAGGCCTTTTGTAGATGATTTTGCCTATGTTGGTGTCTTAATTTTTCCTTTTGTAATGGGCATTACGTTTGAAACTCTTTACGGTTTAACCCAAAAACAGAAGTACAGTTTTTCTTGGATTTTCTACTCTTTGACAGTGTATCCGCTAGCTTACTTCACAATTGCTGAACAGTTTTTTGCTCGTATGCACTTAGGACTTGTATATGAAATCGGTTGGGTTCTTATTTTATATTGGTATATTCGTAACAGAAGAATGATGAAGGAGAAGCTACATGAGTGGAAGTAATTCAGTCGTTATATTTGCCGGTGGAACCGGTACAAGAATGAAGTTAACAACGAAGCCCAAGCAATTTTTGGAGCTACACGGCAAACCGATTATTATTCATACAATTGAACATTTTGAAAATCATCCGAAGATTGATCATATTGTGGTTGTCTGTGTAGAGGGCTGGCATGATTATTTAAGAAGTTTGTTGACGAAATTTCGCATATCAAAGGTGAGGGAGATTGTATCAGGTGGTAGCACGGGGCAATTGTCTATCTTTAATGGTTTAGAGGCTGTTCAGAAATTAGTCACCAGCGACGATGATATTGTCTTAATCCATGACGGAGTACGTCCCCTTATTGATGCGGATATTATTAGCAAGAATGTCGAAAGTGTTCGGAAATATGGCGCAACTGTTACGGTTAAGCCTGTTATTGAAACCGTGATACAGGTTGATGAACATAACTCCATTACAAATGTCGTCGATCGGGATAGCTGCCAAACAGCTGTAGCTCCTCAGACATTCTTCTTTAAAGATATTTTCCAATTACATCTACAGGCCCAGCAGGATCATCTGCTGAATATGACAGATTCTGCAACCTTAGTACGGCATTATGGGATGCCATTATATACGGTAATGGGGGGAGCAGAGAATATTAAAATAACGACCCCTTCTGATTTTTATATTTTTAAAGCGATCTATGATTCCAGAGAAAATGAACAGGTATTCGGGTAAAAATGGTTGATAAATATGTACTAACAGAGATAGAAAACCTAGTGTCTGAAAACAAAGCTCTCTTTGAACAACTGCATACAAGGAGAGTGTTTGTCACAGGGGCTACGGGTTTGATTGGTTCACAAATCGTTCTTGCCTTTCTAATGGCAAATGAGAAGTACAGTTTGGAGATACGAATAACAGTCTTGGTTCGTTCGCTAGCAAAAGCTCAGGCTATTTTTGGAGACGATATAGAAAGGCTTCAGGTAGTAATCGGAGATGTGAGAGACCGGCTCGAAGTGAAAGACCCTATTGATTATGTCATTCATGGGGCAAGTGTGACAAACTCCTTGGATTTTGTTCAAAAGCCAGTCGATACAATCTATACAGTTGTTGATGGTACTCGTAACGTATTAGAGTTGGCGAAAGAACAGACAATTAAGGGATTTGTCTTCCTATCCTCCCTAGAGGTTTACGGTTCTTTCGAGGGGCAAAAAGATGTTTCGGAGAATGATTTTGGCCATTTGAATCCAGCGAATGCGCGCAGTAGCTATTCAGAAGGGAAGCGTTTAGCTGAAAGCCTCTGTATATCGTATGCCGCGCAATATCACCTACCTGTAAAAATTGCTCGCTTGTGTCAAACCTTTGGTCCTGGAGTAGACTATCAAGATAATCGTGTCTTTGCACAATTTGCGCGTTCAGTTATCGAAAAACAAGACATTATCCTCCATACTACTGGAGGAACGGAGAGGAACTACTGTTCCATTAAAGACGCCATTGCTGGTATCTTGCACATATTGCTATTAGGGCAAAGTGGAGAAGCCTACAATGTAGCAAATGAAAACACCCTTATTTCGATTAAAGATATGGCGGAGTTGGTCGCTTCACTGGATGCTTCTGCGGCTATAAACGTAGTTGTTGATCTCCAAGATATTCAGAAGTTTGGCTATAATCCAGAGGTGAAGTTGAAATTGTTGACGAAGAAGCTGGCAGATCTGGGGTGGAAACCGACCGTTGACCTCCCTACTATGTTTGCTGGGGTGATTGAATCTATGAAATACAGTCGAGTGAAGCACGATGAACAATAAACTAAAAAATATAATCGTTAATTCGGGCTATGCTATCTTTTCCAATTTGCTCAGTATGCTGGTTTCGACCTTGGTGATTTTGGTTCTGCCAAAATTGATAGGAGTAGAGAGTTATGGCTACTGGCAGTTGTACTTATTTTATGTGAGTTACGTTGGCTTTTTTCACCTTGGCTGGATTGATGGCATTTATTTAAAGTACGGTGGGGCACATTTTGAGGAGTTAGACAAGGAAAAGTTCTACTCACAATTTGTGATGTATACGCTCTTTCAAGCCATTATCGCTCTGTTGATTGTTGCCTATGGTTCTGTTTGGGTAGAAGATAGTGATAAACAATTTATCTTTGAACAATTGGGCATTACCTTGCTATTAACCAATCTGCGCTTTTTTGTCATTTACATCTTACAGACAACCAATCGAATCAAGCAAAGTTCAGCTATTACGATTTTAGACCGCTTTCTCTATGCCCTTTTGCTGATAGGCTTCATCCTAGTAGATAGGACAGACTATCGAATGATGATCTATGTAGATGTCCTTGCAAGGCTCCTTTCATTAGTGTATGGTCTATATCTCTGTCGCTCTGTTTTATTAAAAAATATCTCCTATTTTAAATTAGATTTTTTTGAAATGATAGATAACATAAAGGTTGGAAGTAATCTCATGTTATCAAATGTGGCTAGTCTCTTGATTATTGGCCTGGTTCGGATTGGGATTGAACGGCAATGGGACATTGCAACCTTTGGGAAGGTGTCCCTCACGCTCAGTATCTCTAATCTGATGATGATTTTCATCAATGCTGTCGGTATTGTCATCTTTCCAATGTTAAAACGCTTGGAACGCTCTAAGTTACCACTTTTGTATATCAGTCTACGAAATGTACTAATGCCTCTTATGTTAGGCATTTTGCTTCTGTACTATCCCTTAAAATTGGTACTCGTCAACTGGCTCCCTCACTATTTGGAAAGTATCAAATATATGGTACTCATTTTCCCAATGGCGATTTATGAAGGGAAAATGTCCTTGCTCATCAATACCTATTTAAAGGCTCTGCGACTGGAGAAGTACATCCTCAAGGTGAATATTCAAACAGTCTGTCTCAGTTTGGGCTTGACCCTGCTTACGACGCTGGTGTTTCAAAACTTAGATTTAGCAATAGTGAGTATCGTGATTCTATTAGCGTTTAGATGTGTGGTCGCTGAAAGAGTAGTTGCCGGAGAGTTGGGGATAGAGGTTAAAAAGGACACCTATCTTGAAGTGCTATTGACAATCATCTTTAGTGTAGCAGGCTGGTTTTTACCGTCCCTGTTCGCTATTATCCTATATGTCATTTGCTATGGGGTGTATGTAGTTCTAAAAAAAGATTCCCTCTCTCATACCGTTGCGAATTTTAAGCAATTACTCTCCTAAGAAGAGATTTAAGAAGAGATTTTTGAAGAGTATGATTCTTGCTCAAGGGGGAATTTTCATGCTCACCATTGTTCCGATGTTGACGGATTGCGAAAAAGAGGGCAAGGCTATGTTCACTGGAAGGCCTGGCAAGAAGCCTATGCTCCCCTATTACCAGCAGTATTTTTAGCAGCCCGCTCGCTAGAGTATTATCGAAAATTTCCGCAAAATACCTTTGTGGCTAAGAGTGATGACAGGGGAGTAGGATTTATTTGTTGCGTAGCTTCCCAGTAAACAGATGTGGTAGAGGTAGGGGAAGTCTATGCTCTTTATGTTTTAGAAGCATACCACGTCAGCAGATTGGTTATCGTTTGATGCAGGTTGCTTTAGAAGAGTTAAAGGATTTTTCACACATTATTCTCTGAGTCTTAGCTGAAAATGAGCGAGCCATTCGCTTTTATGAGCGTATCGGTTTTCGTTTTGACGGATTCAGTACGTTCGTCTGTCTAGGCAAGGAGATGCTGGAAAAGAGAATGATGTATAGAAAGTAAGGAGGACCTATGTCGCGTAAAGAACTAGTTACGCTGACCAATATGTGTCTCATTGAAGATAGCAAGGGACGTGTCGTTGTGCAGCGCAGAGACCCAGCATTGTATCGCTGGTCGGGATTGGCATTTCCAGGAGGTCATATTGAAGCGGGAGAGAATTTTCATGACGCTGTGGTTCGAGAGGTTGAGGAAGAAACAGGCTTGACCATTGAACATCCCCAGCTGGTTGGGATCAAACATTGGCCAGATAAGGAGGGGCACCGCTACATCGTCTTTCTATACAAGGTGACAACCTTTTCAGGTCAGCTCCGATCAAGCGATGAGGGCGAAGTTTTCTGGCTTCCAAAATCAGACCTACCGCTGCTAGAGTTAGCCTATGACCTTCTTGAAGTGTTAAAAGTAATGGATGATCCGACCCTTTCAGAATTCTTTTATCGGAAAAAAGATGAAGAGGGCGGATGGGATAAGCATTTTCGATAAAAAGGAAGAGGACTTGGCAGGAATGCTGGGTCTTTTTGAGTGTTTTTGTATCTTTTTACAAAAAAACGAATAAAAATACAAAAAGATGATTGACAATTGCATAAAAATACCTTACAATAGGATTATCTTTTGAAAAAAGGAGAAAATAAGATGAAAATGATTGTAAAAGTCCGATGACGCCCTTGCAAGATGGACATAATGATAGCAAACAGAAGTGAATACCAACAATAGAAAAAGAGGAAGAAATATGAAATTGAAAAAAATGATGACAGCAGCAGTATCCCTTGTAGCAGGATTGACCTTGGTAGCGTGTGGTACAGGTGACAAGGATGCAGCAATAGCACCCTTGGACAAGATTAAAGAAAAAGGGACCTTGGTCGTTGCGACCAGTCCTGACTATGCCCCCTTTGAATTCCAGACCTTGGTAGATGGCAAGAACAAGGTTGTTGGTGCGGATATTTTAATGGCAGAGAAAATTGCTGAAAAATTAGGTGTTAAGCTAGAAGTATCTTCGATGAGCTTTGACAATGTCTTAAACAGTGTCCAAAATGGCAAGGCGGATATTGCGATTGCAGGGCTATCTGTTTCAGAAGATCGGATGAAAGTCTTTGATTTCTCAGATGCTTACTACCATGTTCAAGATGTCTTGTTGGTCAAAAAAGATGGAGCAAGTAGCTATACTTCTACTGATAGCCTAGCAGGGAAAAAAGTAGCAGTTCAAAAAGGAACCACTCAAGAAGTCTATGCCAAAGAGAATTTGAAAGATGCGAGCATTATCTCTTTAACCCAAATGGGCGAAGCCATCAATGAGTTGAAATCTGGTCAGGTCGATGCGGTCTTGCTTGATTCGCCAGTAGCCTTGGGCTATGCTTCTCAAAATAAAGATCTTGCAGTAGCAGATATCAAGTTCCCAGAGACAGATGCCAATACAAAAGCGATTGTCATGCCAAAAGATAGCGGTAGCTTGAAAGAAGAAATCGATAAAATCGTGAAAGAATTGGTTGAAACAGGTGAATACGAAAACTACTTGAAAGAAGTAGCAAACTATACAGCCGTTGAATAGAATAAAATCCCAATCCAGCATGTTGGATTGGGATTTTATCTATCAGCTGCATCTACCTCAATGGATCGATTTCAATCCTTTTTGATGTGTTCAGGATTGGTTCGTTCGAGGTAATAGGTTGTAAGGCGCGGAATGGTGATATGGGCGCTGTCCTTATCTGCTGTAATCGTAAAATCGTCTGTTGGAATGGCATTGGAAGAGAAGACCAGTCGGTAGGTTGCTCCTTCTGGTAAATCAAGCGGTAGGTCATAGATTTCTTGGTCGTTGAAATTATTGACCACGAGAATTTCTTCCTCATCGCTATAACGGCAGAAGGCGTAGCAATTGGCTTCTTCTGAAATTTTGGACCATTTAAAGCCTTTTTCGTGGGCTTGATAGTCGTATTTCCAGAAGGCATCGTGGGTACGGTAGAAGTTGGTGAGGAACTTCATCATCTGGGCAAAGGATTGGTGGATGGGGAAATCTAGCAGATTCCAGTCCATTTGCGTATACTCGTGCCATTCTCTGATATGTCCCCATTCATTTCCCATGAAGAGGAGTTTTTTGCCGGGATGGGCAAAGAAATAGCTGTAATAGGCACGCGCCAAGTGGAATTTGTCCTCATAATTGCCATTCATTTTGTTGACAATGGAGAGTTTGCCGTGGACGACTTCGTCATGTGAGAGCGGGAGGATAAACTGCTCGCTCGGATTGTAGTACATGCCAAAGGTGATTTCGTTGGAATGGTGCTTGCGGTAGATGGAGGGGCGTTCCATGTGTTTGAGGGTATCGTTCATCCAGCCCAAGTCCCACTTCATGTCAAATCCAAGTCCGCCATCTTCTAGCGCATGGGTCACCTTAGGATAGCTAGACGAATCTTCAGCAATCATCACCACACCCTTAAATTCAGTATGGATCAGCGCATTGACTCGCTTGATAAAGTCGATAGCTGTATGGTTGAGCTTGTCTTCTTCGGTCTCTCCCCGCCAATAAAGGAGGTAGGACAGCGCATCAACACGAATACCGTCAAAATGAAATTCCTGCAACCAATACCTGATATTGGAGAGGAGGAAGGAGCGGGTCACCCCTTTGCCGAGGTCGAAATTGGCTGTCCCCCACTGTTGATTTTCTCGGTCGCCCTCCATCTCATATTCATAGAGCCAGCTGCCATCAAATTGGTAGAGTCCATGGGCGTCTTTGCAGAAATGAAGTGGTACCCAGTCGAGAATGACCCCGATTCCTGCTTGGTGGCATTGATCGATGAGGTATTTCAATTCATCAGGCTTGCCATAGCGACTGGTCGGGCTGTAGTAGCCGGTCACTTGGTAGCCCCAAGAAGCATCGAGCGGATGTTCTGTAATTGGCAGGAGTTCTATATGGGTAAATTGGTGTTCCTTGACATAGTCGATGAGGAGCGGTGCGATTTCCTTATAGGAATAAAAGCGATCAGCCCTATCTTCTCCAGTTCCTTTTTGTAGCCACGAGCCCAAGTGGACTTCGTAGACAGAAAATGGTTTCTCCCTAAAATCATAGTTGACCCTGTGATACATCCAAGTGTCGTCCTTGAATTTGTAGCGGAAATTGTAGGTGCTGGAGGCAGTATTGGGGCGTAGCTGGCTAAAGAAGGCGTAGGGATCCGCCTTGTAGAGTTCTCTACTATCGTGGGTCACGATGAGGTACTTATAGACTTCAAGTGATTTTAAGCCGTCCACATAGAGGTGAAAGACGCCGTCTTGTTCAACCTGCATGGGGTGGGTCTTTTGCCAGTGGTTAAATTCACCCACCAGAAAAACAGATTGCGCATGAGGGGCAAAGACCCGAAACTCGGTACCAAGGATTTTATTGCCCTTCTTGATGGTGTGGGCGCCGAATTTTTCGTAGAGACTGGTGTGCTCACCAGTATGTAAATAATATAAATCAAGATCTGTGAAGGTCATACTTCCTCCTTCTCTAAAAGGGGAGTGGGACAGAAATCGGTAATTCGTAAGAGTTCGATTTCGTTGTCCTCGCTCTCTAGTTTCTAGGCTCGGATATCAACAGTCACTCCCCTGACTGTTGATACCCCGCAAGGTTGACTACGTTTGTAGAATGTTAGTTTATCAACGTTTTACAAACCAGATAACTACTGCGCTAATCTGTTAAACCTATGAAACGGAAAGAGGTAAGGGACGTTTGTCCCAACCGCTTTTGGTATTGGTTTGTCAGTTTGTCTCTCACAACATCCACTGACTCGTATTAGTAGGTAATTTCGTTGTAGAGATCAATATAGCGTTTTGCAGAAGCTGTCCAGCTGACATCTGCAGTCATAGCTTGTCTAATCAATTGCTGCCAATCTTCTGGGCGGTTATAGTAGGTATCAAGGGCCAAATCATAGACTTGTTTCATATTGTAGGCATCCTTGCCCCAGAAGCTAAAGGCTGTTCCTTCCTTGGTGACGATGTTGTAAGGAAGTACGGTGTCGCGCAGTCCTCCTGTTTCCCGCACCAGCGGAATAGTACCGTAGTGCATGGAAATCAGCTGACTGATGCCACATGGCTCAAACATGGACGGCATGAGAAAGAGATCACTAGCCGCATAAATCTGATGTGCCAAGGGCTCATTGTAACCTTGGTAGAAAGCGAATTTATCTGGGTGAGCATTCTTGAAATAGTGAAAGGCATGTTCAATGTCTGCTTCCCCATTTCCTAGAATGACAAATTGGACATGGGCCTGTAAGAGCTGGTTGAGGACCTCGGTCAAGAGATAGAAGCCTTTTTGCCAGGTCAAGCGTGACACGATTCCAACGAGCATCACATGTTCATCCTGTGCCAGACCAAACTGGGCTTGGAGGGCTAGTTTATTGGCCTTTTTTTGGTGAAGTGTGTCAAGTCCATAATTGTGTGCTAGGCAGTTGTCTGTCTGGCTATTCCATGTGTCGTAGTCAATTCCATTGACAATACCGAGTAAGTCATGGCGACGCAATTCCAAGACATGCTCCATGTGTTCGCCAAATTCTTCGGTCAGAATTTCCTGTGCATAGGTTTCAGAGACCGTCGTCACTTTGTCAGCGTAGAGGATGCCCAGTTTCATAAAGCTGATGCAATCATCGTGGAAGCGTGCAATTCCATCTACATAGTAGCTATAGTCCATTCCTAAGGCAGACCAGAGGGCTTGTTTGTTGAAAATCCCTTGGAAGGCGAGATTATGAATGGTAAAGACATGCTTGATAGCACGGAATTCCTCACGATAGCTGTAGAAGGTCCGGCAGAGGAAAGGAATCGCAGCTGTATGCCAGTCGTGGCTATGAATGATGTCAGGGAAGTAGTTTAGGGCTTCTAACAAGCGGCAGGTTGCATGCTGGAAGAAACCAAAGCGCATGGCATCGTCATCGTAACCGTACAAGTCCTTGCGTTCGAAGTAGTCACGGTGTTCAATGAAGTAAAAGGTTACCCCGTCAATGACTTGTTGGTAGACATTGGCCATGGATTGAATATCGCCTGATCGGACATCAAAGCTAGAAACATAGTCAAAATCGGCGTGATGATTGACAGCGATTTTGAGATAGAGTGGCAGAACCACCCGCACGTCCATTCCTTGTTTTACCAGTTCTTTGGGGAGGGAGCCGATAACATCTGCCAATCCTCCAGTTTTAATAAAGGGAAGCCCTTCTGAGGCGACAAAGAGAACAGATTTTTTGGACATAGTTCCTCCTAAATAATTTGATAGGCTTTTAAATAAGCGGGTGCAGTAGCACTTCCTTTAATATCAACTGGGTGAGCAATCGTAGTTGCTTTATCGATAATGGCATTTTCAATGTTGGCACCGCTTTTAATGGTGACACCGTTTAAAATGATGGAATTTTTAATGACTACACCTTCTTCGATGACCACATCCCGGTCAATGACCGAATTTTCCACTTGACCATTGATGCTGCCGCCGTTTGAAATCAAGCAACGTTTGACTTCAGCAAGCGGTCCGTAAAGACATGGCGAGCTGTCGCTGGTCTGAGTATGAATCGGCCAATTGTTCTTGAAGAGAAGTTTGCGGGTATCTGGGTCAATCAAGTCAAGCTGGGTTTGGAAATAGGCTTCAACTGTATTGATGCAGGCTACAAAATCGCGGTGGGCATAGCCGACAATACGGTATTGGTCGACCACATCACGGAGAATATCTTTGAGCCAGTAGAGGGCAGAAACCTTGTTGGCCCGCTTAATTAACTCAAGGAAAACGGTCCGTTTCATGAAGTAGGCTTCAAGAGAGACAGGGCGATTCTTGTATTTACCGTGGTTTTCTTCAAACTCCACAATGCGTTTGTCATCGCCAAACTTGAGCGTCTGGCAGCCGATAAAGTTTTCTTTGGCATTGGTGACATTTTTATACAGGACGGTGATGTCTGCCTTGGTTTCCAAATGTTCATCCAACACCTTGGAATAATCTTGGCTGTAGATGAAGTAGGACGGTGCAATCAAGACATAGTCTTTGTGTGAATTTTCAATATAGTGAATATTGTCTGAAAAGGCCTTGATGTCGTGCTGGTAAATGGAGTTTGGGTCTGTGACGCTGTTTAACAAGCGCAGTTTGCCGCGTTTGCTATTGATATTGTAGTGTTTACCTGTTCCGACGTGCTGGATGGTAGAGCGCATTTTAGCAGGCATATAGACTTGGAAATCACTGATACCAGAATTGGACATGTTGGAAAGGACAAAGTCAATCAAGCGGTAGCGTCCTAAAAATCCAAAGGCTTGAATCCCACGATGACTCATGATATCTCCAAAATGGACATTGGTTCCTTCAATATTTACAATTCCTAATGTATTTCTTAGCATGGTAATCCTTTCTTACTTGCTTACGTTTTTATCGATTAAGAGGATGGCATCAGCAGTTCCTGCTAATTTTGTTCTTTCTGCAATCTTGACGTTTTCTGCAACGATGACATAGTCTAATTGCACATTATCGCCAATGACGGCTCCTGGAAGCAGGACAGAATTTTTCACGGAAGCACCGCGGTTGACCACGACATCTGTCGAGACAACAGAATGTTCAATGTTGCCCTCAATAATCGCACCTTTGTCGATATAGGCGCTACAGACAGTCGCATGGCTACCGATGACTTGGGCAGGAGAGCCCGAGTCTTCAGAGTAAATGCGCCAAGAGGAATCAGATAGGTCTAGATCATCTGCATGATCAATCAAGTCCATGTTGGATTCCCAAAGACTGTTGACGGTTCCCACGTCTTTCCAGTAGCCACGGAATGGGTGAGCATAGAGACGTTTGCCATCTGCAAGGTATTTTGGAATAATGTCATGGCCAAAGTCATGGGATGAGGTATCGCTCTTGTCGTCTTCAAGGAGATATTTCCGTAGGGTTTTCCAAGTGAAGATATAGATGCCCATAGACGCTAGATTGCTCTTTGGTTGGGCTGGTTTTTCTTCAAACTCTTCGATGCGGTAGTCACTGTCGGTATTCATGATACCAAAGCGGGATGCTTCTTTCATCGGTACTTCGATAACGGCAATGGTTGCATCGGCCTCGTTTTGAATATGAGTATCCAGCAATTTATCGTAATTCATCTTGTAGATGTGGTCACCTGATAAGATGAGGACATATTCTGGGTCATGAAGGTCAACAAAGTCGATATTTTGGGTGATAGCGTCAGCAGTTCCTTTATAGAGACCGAATCCTTCAATTTTTTCACTTGGAGGAAGCACAAAGACACCTGAACCTTGCACATCCAAGCCCCAACGCTGTGACTGGGCAACGTAGGAATTGAGTAGGACAGGCTCGTACTGGGTCAAAACACCAACAATGTCAATCCCTGAGTTTGCACAGTTACTGAGTGGAAAGTCAATAATGCGGTATTTTCCACCGAATGCAACCGCAGGTTTTGCAACCTTTTTGGTCAACCCTTCCAAGCGTGTCCCACGTCCGCCAGCAAGAATCATTGCTACTAATTTATTTTGTGCCAAAATAGATCACTCCTTATATATATGATACGACTATTATAGCACAAATAAAAACATAATGGAAGCGTTTTCCGAAAGAAAGACTGATTTGCTTTCACTTTTTCTTGCACTACGCTTTCACTATGTTTAAAAAGTTTTTTTGCAACTTGTCTCTGCCTAGTTAGCATCAAATTTGACTTCATCTAGCAGGTAGTTGATAAATTTTTCACCCATTTCAGAGAGAATGGTTTTTTCATGCTGGATATAGACCAACTCAATCTCATCATCGTAGTCCAGCGGAATCGACACGATGTTGTCTCCGTTTAAGTTGGAGTTCAAAATACCTGTGGCAATGGTGTAGCCATTTAGTCCGATCAGGAGATTAAAGAGGGTAGCGCGGTCAGACACGACGATTGATTTTTTGTGGTGCTCCTGTGAGAGAATTTCCTCTGAAAAATAGAAGGAGTTGTGAATTCCTTGTTCGTAGCTTAGGTAAGGAAAATCAGCCAAGTCGTCTAATGTGATCAGTGACTTTTGAGCCAGAGGATTGGTCTTGCTAACAAAGACGTGGGGTCTTGCCGTAAAGAGATGGGTGTGGCTCAAGCGGTGGTCATCGAACATCTTGAGTAAGACATCGCGGTTAAAATTGTTGAGAAAGAGAACGCCTATTTCGGAGCGGAAGTTTTTGACATCGTCGATGATTTCCCAAGTCCGTGTTTCCCGCAGGAACAGTTCGTAATCTTCCATGTCGGTCTCTTTTAGGAGGGACACAAAGGCGTTGACGACAAAGGCATAGTGCTGCGAAGACACGCTAAAGAGCTGACGTTTGGCACCGGGATTTTTATAACGTTCTTCCAGAAGTTCCGTTTGCTCAACGACCTGACGGGCATAGGAGAGAAATTCCATCCCGTCTCTGGTGAGCGTAATACCCTTGGGATTGCGGTAGAAAATCTCAATGTCCATCTCTTTTTCCAAATCGCGGACGGCATTTGATAAGCTAGGTTGGGTGATAAACAACTGCTTGGCAGCTTCATTCATACTGCCTGTTTCAGCAATTTTAATAATATAGTGTAATTGTTGGATTCTCATATTTCTATTGTATCATGATTTGACAAAAAAGGGCGAAAAATGTATAATGCGGAAAGAACAAAACCTTTAATTGAGTCCAGAGAGGCAAAAAAGGCGAGATATTAAGAACCTGTATTCACAGCTCAACCACTCTATTCAGGGCTTATTTAACGCTACTCATCGTTGCTTTTTTTCAAAATACAGTCAGTATTCCTTCAAAAAAGCGCCTTGATTATCGTAAAATAAGCTCCCGATTAGAATGACTTCGCTTATAAATACAGGTTCTAAGGGGCTAGGCGATTTTAGGCTATCTGGCACCCTGCCGTCATCAGCTATGACAGCAGGGGCGGGTATGCGGGATTGCTAGAGCGCTTATTCTTTTCGTGTAACCTTGCCTGTGGCGGGGTTATTTTTGTAGGAGGAAGCATGATTTTAAAAGAAATGATGACTGTTGTGCGCCAAGACTGTTTGGCTCCCAACATCTTTTCACTCGTCCTCAAAGGAGAGATGGTGGCGGAGATGAAGTCGGGTCAATTCGTCCATCTGAAAGTGCCAGACAAGTCCATGGTCTTGCGCAGGCCGATTTCGATTTCTGAGATAGATGTCAAAAAGTGTGAGGCCCGCTTGATTTACCGTGTGGAAGGTCAGGGAACTGATGCCTTTTCTAAGCTCCAAGCAGGAGACGAAATCGATGTTATGGGTCCGCTTGGCAATGGCTTTCCACTCGCACATGTCGAGGCAAATCAGACCATTCTCATCATCGGAGGCGGGATTGGCGTTCCTCCCTTGGTGGAGCTTGCAAAACAAGCCCATCAGCGCGGTGCGAGGGTAGTGTCCGTGATTGGTTTTACTGACCGTCAGGCAGTCATCTTAGAGGGCGAATTAAAACGCTACGGAGAAGTCTTTGTTACAACGGATAACGGCACCTATGGACAAAAAGGCTATGTGTCAACGGTGGTGGATCAACTGTCCCAGCCTTTTGATGCAATTTATGCCTGCGGGGCGCCTGCTATGATGACTTATGTCAATCAGCGGTTTGAACATCACCCGCATGCCTATCTATCGCTAGAAGCCCGTATGGCGTGTGGCATGGGTGCCTGCTATGCCTGTGTTGTCCGTCCTAAAGGGAGTAAGGAACATGAGAATCAGCGTGTCTGCAAGGAAGGCCCCGTCTTTGCGACAGGTAGTCTTGTATTATGAGAAAGGAGTATGAGATGACAGCAGCTCGCCTAAGCGTCTCCTTGCCGGGACTTGACTTAAAAAATCCCATTATTCCAGCTTCAGGCTGCTTTGGCTTTGGGCAGGAATACGCGAATTATTTTGATTTGAATCGTCTGGGATCGATTATGATTAAGGCGACGACCCAGCATCCACGATTTGGTAATCCAACGCCTCGTGTGGCAGAAACACCGTCCGGCATGCTCAATGCCATTGGCTTGCAGAACCCTGGTGTGGATGCGGTGCTGGCAGATAAATTGCCGTGGTTGGAGCAGCATTTCCCAGATTTGCCCATTATTGCCAATGTCGCTGGCTTTTCAAATGAAGAATACGCCTACGTGGCAGGGAAAATTTCTCAAGCTAAAAATGTCCATGCGATTGAACTCAATATTTCCTGTCCCAATGTTGACCATGGCAATCATGGTCTCTTGACTGGTCAGGTGCCCGAATTGGCCTATGAGGCCGTACGAGCGGCGGTAAAAACTTCAAGCGTGCCTGTCTATGTGAAATTGACACCGAGCGTGTCAGACATCACTCTGCTGGCCAAGGCGGCAGAAGATGCAGGAGCGAGTGGCTTGACCATGATTAATACCTTGGTCGGTATGCGATTTAACTTGAAAAATCGCCAACCGATTATTGCAAATGGCACAGGTGGCATGTCAGGTCCTGCGGTCTTTCCAGTTGCGCTCAAATTGATTCGTCAAGTAGCGCAGGCAACCGACTTGCCAATCATCGGTATGGGTGGGATTGATTCGGCAGAAAAGGCTCTCGAGATGATGATTGCAGGCGCGTCAGCTGTTGGTGTTGGTACAGCTAATTTCACAGACCCATTTGCCTGTCCGACGATCATCGACGACCTATCAGAAACTATGGATAAATATGGAATAACAACCTTGGAAAACCTGCGTAGGGACATTCGACAGGAATTGTGCTCATCGTCATGGTAGCAGTTGACAATCGTTAGATAAATGAGTAAAATAAGGATATGAAAATTGGATTAACCCCTTTAACTCAGTCCAGAGAGGCTAGAAAGGTGTTCATGGTAAAAGTAGGAATCGACCCTTCTTTTCGTGCAACCTTGTCTAGTTAGGCAAGGTTATTTTTGTAGAAAGGAACAATTGAATGAGAGAAGAACGACCAATCATTGCCCTTGATTTTCCAAATTTTGAGCAGGTTAAAGCCTTTTTAGGGCTGTTTCCTAGCGATGAAACCTTATACGTCAAGGTGGGGATGGAGTTGTACTATGCAGTGGGTCCTGAAATGCTCGCCTATATCAAGCGTTTGGGGCATAGCATTTTCCTAGATTTGAAACTGCATGATATTCCAAATACGGTGGAGTCCGCCATGCGGGTCTTGGCAGGCTTTGGAGTGACTATGACCAATGTCCACGCAGCAGGTGGTGTGGAGATGATGAAAGCAGCTAAACGTGGATTGGGAGATAGTGCCAAGCTCATTGCAGTGACCCAGCTGACTTCTACCTCGGAAGAGCAAATGCGAGACTACCAAAACATTCAAAGTAGTCTGAAAGAGTCTGTGTTACACTATGCGCAAAAAACCTATGAAGCGGGTTTGGACGGTGTTGTCTGCTCTGCCCAAGAAGCCATAGCCATCAAACAAGTGACTTCTGATGACTTTATCTGTTTGACACCTGGCATTCGTCCGCAGGGTGCGGTAGCAGGAGATCAAAAGCGGGTAGTCAGTCCAGCAGATGCTTACCGAATCGGAAGTGACTATATCGTTGTAGGGCGTCCGATTACGCAGGCAGAAGACCCTGTTGCGGCTTACAGAGAAATCTACAAAGAGTGGAATCAACTATAATATTCGTCAACTATTATCACAGAAGAATAAAAGGAGTATCTGATGACATTATCAAGAGAAATTGCAGCACACTTGCTCGATATTAAGGCGGTCTATCTTCAGCCAGAAGAGCCCTTCACATGGGCATCAGGAATTCAATCACCGATTTATACAGACAACCGTATTACGCTTTCCTATCCAGATACGCGTACCTTGATTGAAGACGGCTTTGTGGAGAAAATCAAAGAGTCTTTCCCAGAAGTAGAGGTGATTGCAGGAACCGCGACGGCGGGGATTCCGCACGGTGCGATTATTGCAGACCGTATGAAGTTGCCTTTTGCCTATATCCGTAGTAAACCAAAGGACCATGGGGCTGGGAATCAGGTAGAAGGTCGTATTGTCAAGGGGCAAAAGATGGTCGTGATTGAGGACTTGATTTCGACAGGTGGCTCTGTGCTAGATGCAGTGGCAGCAGCAGAGCGTGAGGGAGCAGATGTCCTTGGTGTGGTAGCGATTTTCACTTATGAATTACCAAAGGCAGCTGCCAACTTTGAACAGGCTGGTGTGAAACTAGTGACCTTGTCAAATTACAGTGAACTCATCAAGGTGGCCAAAGTGCAAGGCTATATCAATGCAGATGGTCTGACCTTGTTGAAAAAGTTTAAAGAAAACCAAGAAACGTGGCAGGACTAGGCTAGTCTTGCGAAAAAGAGTGAGGAACGAGCAGCGAGCGAGGCTTCCCCTCTTTTTTTGTAAGAATAGAAATCTTTTGGCGAACGTGCTATAATAGGCTGTATGTATCAGTTATTTTTTAAGTTTATTCAAAAAAGTATGTGGCTGATTACCCTGTTTTGGTTAGTGGTAGTTGCCCAGGAATTAGGACATTTTCCAAGACTTTTTCTCTATAGCTTAGCCATCGTACTTGTGTTGCTCGTGCAGCAGAAAGAGGCGCTTGTAAAGGCCTATCGTTTTGCGATGGCGCATAAGAAGGGGCTGGTCTTTATAGCGATGGGCTTTCAACTCGTGGTGATTGTATCAGCCAACTTACTAGTCAGACGGGATGCAGCTGTGGTCATTACAGGGGCTTTAGAGATGATAGGGAAAGAGTCTATTTCCAACTATCTGACACGTAATCCCAATAATCTGTCCATGTTCTTGTATGCGCGCAGCCTCTATCATCTGTTCGGCTTTTCAGCACTCTGGGTCTTGCAGTTTCTAGGAATGATGTACATCAATGGAACAGCCTATATTCTCTACCGAACAGGTCGTGATTTTTTTAGCCAGCAGGTGGCAGATAGCCTATTTACGCTCTATCTCTTGTTGCTAGGATTTTCGCCCTATGTGATTCAAACCTATACGGATATTACCGCTCTTCCCTTTTTGGCAGATCAGCTCTACCTGATGATTGCCTTGTTAAAAGAAGAGCAGAAAGTCAATCAACATCTCTGCTTGCTCGGCTTGGTCACTGCGCTTGCAACAGTTTTTCGACCAACAGCGCTAATCATTGTCATTGCTTTTGCGATGGTCTTGTTTCTGAAAGGAAAATGGAAGAAATGTATCCACTATATGGCAGTCTTTGTTGCTAGTTTTGGCTTGGTATTTGCTGGGTTAATGGTTTCCATCTATCATCAGCAAGAAGTCACGATTATCCGAGATGAGACCTTGGCAAAGAGCTTGACGACCTTTATCAATCTAGGCTTGACCTATTCGGGAACAGACCAAGAAGATATGAAAGAAGGTCTATTGCTCTATGTTGATCCTGACAAGCGAGAGGAGTATAACAATGGCATGTTTGCCACAGAAAATGAACTCAGGGAAATCAAACGCAGACTAAGAAGCTATACAGCGCTGACATTTGCCCAGCATATCGAATACAAGCTGGCCATGACCTTATACGATGGCTCGCTTAACTGGCTTTACCGAGAGCCTGAGGATGAAAAAACGCCACTCGTTTCTCCGCTGTATACCTATACAGAAAAGAATGCATTTGCTGAGGCGGTTCGTCAAACGATTATCCAGTATGATGGGAAATATTATCACTATTATCAAGTGGTTAAGCAGGTTGTCTGGTTGCTTGTAGCGGTCGGATTATTTGCAGCGGTTAGGCGCTATCATGCAGATGATAGGCTGAATTTTTTAAGCCTTGCCATCTTTGGCGGTCTCTTATTTCTCATGATTTTTGAGGGCGGAAAGACTCGCTATCTCCTGCAATTTTTCCCGCAAATCTTGCTCCTATCAAGCCTCGGCTTAGTAACGATTTACCAAAAGGAAAGGAAACTATGATTTCAGTCATCGTCCCTTGCTTCAATGAAGAAGAAGCAATCCCCCTCTTTTATCAAAAAATGGAAGAGATTCGTGAGCAGATGGAGGAAACCTTTGAATACCTCTTCATCAACGATGGCTCAAAGGATCGGACCTTGGAGGTTTTACGAAACTTAGCCAGTCAAGATGAGGCAGTTCAGTATCTCTCTTTTTCTCGGAATTTCGGTAAAGAAGCAGCCCTCTACGCAGGTCTAAAGGAAGCAAAGGGAGATTTAGTAACGGTCATGGATGTGGACTTGCAAGATCCGCCTGAAATGCTTATCGAAATGAGGGCCATGTTAGAAATCAATGCGGACTTGGACTGTGTGGGAACGCGTCGTGTAACCAGAGACGGGGAGCCTCCCGTTCGGAGCTTCTTTGCAACCCTCTTTTACAAAGTGATGAATAAGATTAGTCAGGTTGAAGTGGTCGATGGAGCGCGTGATTTTCGTCTCATGCGTCGCCACATGGTGGACGGTATCTTGGAAGTCTCCGAATACAATCGTTTTTCAAAGGGGATTTTTGCTTGGGTTGGCTTTGAAACGGAGTACCTGCCCTATGAAAATGTCGAGCGTGTAGCTGGTGAGACGAGCTGGTCTTTCTGGAAATTATTGTCCTATTCCATTGAAGGGATTATCAATTTTTCAGAAGTTCCCTTGAATATTGCCTCCTATCTAGGTTTTTTAACCTTTCTCTTTTCGCTCTTACTAATGGGCGTCATCGTCTTTAAAACGCTCGTATTTGGTGATCCAACGATTGGCTGGCCCTCAACCATTTGTATTATTTTATTTTTAGGGGGCTTGCAGTTGATGACGATTGGTATTCTAGGAAAATATATATCAAAGGTATTTTTAGAAACCAAGAAACGTCCGATTTATCTCGTGAAAGAAAGAAGTAAGAAAAAGGTGGACTAATGGAACATTCAGCTTGGCATGATTTGATAAAACAACAGCTCCCGCAGGGCTACTTTGGAAAGATCAATCAATTTTTGGACTACGTGTATGGACAAGGTGTGGTCTATCCTCCGAGAGAAAAGGTCTTTAACGCTATTCAGACTACAGCTTTGGAAGATGTGAAGGTTGTCATTTTAGGACAAGACCCCTATCATGGACCCAAGCAGGCACAGGGCTTGAGTTTCTCTGTTCCCAATGACCTACCAGCACCGCCGTCCCTGCAAAACATCTTGAAAGAATTAGCAGATGATATGGGACAAAAAGGGGAGCATGATTTGACACCATGGGCAGAACAAGGTGTCTTACTGCTCAATGCCAGTCTGACAGTTCCTGCAGGCCAAGCCAACGGGCATGCAGGTCAAATCTGGGAACCCTTTACGGACGCCATTATCAAGGTAGTCAATCAGAAAGAAAGCCCTGTTGTCTTTATTCTCTGGGGGTCTTATGCCCGAAAGAAAAAAGATTTCATAACCAATGCTCACCACTTAGTGATTGAGTCGGCGCATCCCAGTCCCTTGTCAGCCTATCGTGGATTTTTCGGTAGTCGGCCTTTCTCACGGACCAATCACTTCTTAGAAAGCAAGGGGCTAGTCCCCATTAACTGGCTCTTGTAGGAGGAAACATGGTAAAATTAGCAACGATTTGTTATTTAGATAATGGAAAAGAATTGCTCCTCTTGTACCGTAATAAAAAAGAACATGATGTCCACGCTGGGAAATGGATTGGTGTGGGTGGCAAGCTCGAAAAAGGTGAGACACCGCAGGAATGTGCGGTACGGGAAATTTTTGAGGAAACGGGGTTACAGGCAAAACCAGTGTTGCGGGGAATTATCACTTTTCCTGAGTTTACCCCAGATCATGATTGGTATACCTATGTCTTTACAGCAACAGAGTTTGAGGGAGACCTTATTGATTGTGACGAAGGTACACTTGAATGGGTGCCTTACGAAGACGTGCTATCAAAGCCCACTTGGGAGGGGGATCACACCTTTATCTCATGGCTCTTAGAAGGTAAGCCCTTCTTTTCTGCCAAGTTTAGCTACAAGGATGATGAGCTGGTGGACAGCCACGTGGATTTTTATGAATAAGGAGGAGAAGATGTTACTTATCCAAAACGGTCGGGTCATGGACCCGAAAACAGGCTTTGATCATATCTGCGATGTTTTGGTTGAGGGCCAGAAAATCGTTCAGATTGCAGACAAGATTGAAGTGCAAGCTGACCAAGTCATCGATGCGACAGGCATGGTGGTGGCACCTGGGCTGATTGATATTCATGTGCATTTTAGAGAACCAGGGCAGACCCATAAGGAGGACATTCACACAGGAGCCTTGTCAGCAGCGGCAGGAGGTTTCACACGGGTGGTGATGATGGCCAATACCAGTCCAACTATTTCAAGGGTTGAAATCTTGGAGGAGGTCTTGGCATCCGCTGAACGCGAAGCGGTCCATATCCACTCTGTTGCAACGATTACGGAGAATTTTGACGGACAACATCTGACGGATTTTAAACAGTTACAGGCGGCTGGTGCTGTTGGTTTTTCAGATGACGGGATTCCCTTAACCAGCAGTAAAGTGGTAAGAGAAGCTATGGAAGAAGCCAAGAAATTAGGGACCTTCATTAGTCTCCACGAAGAAGACCCAGAGTTAAATGGCATTCTTGGGCTCAACGAAGAGATCGCCCGCAAGCATTTTCATGTCTGTGGAGCAACAGGGGTGGCTGAGTATAGCATGATGGCGCGTGATGTCATGATTGCCTATGCGACTGAGGCACACGTTCATATCCAGCATTTGTCCAAGGAGGAAAGTGTCAAAGTAGTCGAATTTGCTCAGCAATTAGGGGCTCAGGTCACAGCAGAAGTCGCGCCGCAACATTTTTCTAAGACGGAAAATCTGCTCCTGACCCAAGGAAGCAATGCCAAGATGAACCCTCCCTTGCGCTTGGAGTCAGACCGCTTGGCTGTCATTGAAGGCTTGAAATCTGGAGTTATTGGGATTATCGCAACGGATCATGCCCCGCATCATCGGGAGGAGAAAGAGGTAGCAGATATTACTCAGGCGCCCTCTGGTATGACAGGTCTTGAAACCTCGCTTTCCCTCGGCTTGACCTATCTGGTAGCAGCGGGGCATTTGACCTTAATGGAACTCTTAGAAAAAATGACGATCAATCCTGCCCAACTCTACCAGTTTGACGCAGGTTACCTAGCGGAAAATGGACCGGCTGACATCACGATTTTTGCGCCGGATGAAGTCCGAAGCGTCACGCCGACCTTCCAATCAAAAGCCAGCAATTCTCCTTTTGTCGGTGAAGAATTAAAGGGGCAAATCCACTACACCATTTGCGACGGGGAGATTGTGTATCGTATGGAACAAGAACAGTGATGTAGGTAGAGCGATTAAAAATCCTACTATGCAGGGAGGAATTGATGAACATTGAAGCGTATCAAGCACATATTGCCCAACCTTGGGGACAGATTTATTATCAGATTTTATTTGAACAATTAAAATCGGTGAAGGCTAGAACAATTCTCGACTTTGGAAGCGGATTTGGTCACGTAGCCCAATTTCTAGCAAGAGAAAATCAGGTGTTAGCGATTGAGCCAAACGAGGATCTGATTCGTGCGCGGGTATCAGATACAGCCTTTCCTTATGAGCAACGGCAAGGGAGTTTAGAGGTTTTAGAGAGTCTGGCTCCTGCCTCCTTTGATATGATTGTGTGCCACAATGTTTTGGAATACGTAGAACATCCAACTCTATATCTTGAGGCTTTTTGTAGGCTGCTTAAGCCTAGTGGACAGCTTTCTCTCGTTAAGCACAATGATGTGGGACGGATTATGCAGACGGTTGTTTTTGAGTGTGATATTCCCAAGACTATGGGATTGTTAGCAGGGGAACGCTATCAGAGCCATAGCATGGGTGAAGCGAAGTTCTATGAGATAAATGAAGTGCTGACAAGAGATCATTTTGTATTGGAGCATTATCAAGGGATTCGCACTTTCTATGGCTTGCAGCCAAATTGTGTCAAAACTGAGCAAAACTGGTTAGCAGAGATGATGCAGTTAGAAGTAGCGGTGTGCGACCAATCCCCTTATCGAGATATCGCAGCCTTTCAGCACTTGTGGTTGAGAAAAAAGGGCTAATGTTGCAAGATTTTGAAACGCTGATGCTTTATTATATATAGAAACAAGACTAGGAATTTTCCTAGCCTTGTTTGTTATCGTGGTTATAAGAATGAGCGGGGTTATGGTTTTTGCTTTGTCAGATTTAAGCCCCAAGGCACCAAGTTTTCCTCTTTTTTGAGAATCCGCTCGATATTTTCCTTGTGCCGCACAATGACAAAGGAGCCTAAGAAGAGGATAATCAGAGTAAAGACGAGATCGTAGCTAGGAATGAGAAAGCCAAGACTTGGAAAGAGCAGGGCGCCTACCATACCGAGGATTGCCCCGATAACGCTGGATAGGGACACCATGGAGGTGAGATAGAGTGTCAGAGCAAATACGACTATCAGATAGAGACAAAAGAGTGGTGCAAATCCCATGAGCATGCCAGCTGATGTCGCAACTGCCTTGCCTCCCTTGAATTGGGCAAAGATAGGAAAAGTATGCCCCAGTACCGCAATCAAGCCAAAGACAACAGGTGATAGCCCTTCAGCATGAAGCCAAATCGGAAGCAACACCGCCAAGGTACCCTTTAGGAAGTCCAGCACAAAGACCGCAATGCCGGCTGGTTTTCCCAACACACGGAAGGTGTTGGTTGTGCCGATATTTCCTGAGCCGTATGCACGGATATTTTTATGGAAGAAAATGTGACCAATCCACAGGCCAGACGGGATCGACCCTAGTAAATAAGCAATTAGTAAAAGTAATATCGTTTTCATCATATCCCCATTATACCATGAAATCGCTCCAGCACCTATTTAAGCGCCCAAAATATCATGGAGGAAAATGTGACAGCAGGAAAATAGTCACCATTTGCAAAAATAGCTAAAAACTTGTAAGATAGTAAGGATGAACAACACAGGAGGTTCCTTGTGGCAAAAAAGGAAATCAACATTCATAATTATAATGACGACGCTATTCAGGTCTTAGAAGGGCTGGATGCCGTTCGGAAACGCCCCGGTATGTATATTGGCTCCACCGACGGGGCAGGACTTCATCACTTGGTCTGGGAAATCGTGGACAATGCGGTCGATGAAGCCTTATCAGGATTCGGGGATAGGATTGATGTCACCGTTCATCAAGACGGCAGTCTCAGTGTTGCCGACCATGGGCGGGGAATGCCAGTCGGCATGCACGCCATGGGAATTCCTACGGTAGAGGTTATTTTCACTGTCCTTCACGCGGGGGGGAAATTCGGCCAAGGTGGCTATAAAACGTCAGGGGGTCTGCACGGGGTAGGGTCTTCGGTTGTAAATGCCCTTTCCAGCTGGTTGGAAGTCGAGATTACCCGAGAGGGAACTGTTTATCGACAGCGTTTTGAAAATGGCGGTAAACCCGTAACCAGTCTTGAAAAAGTGGGAACAGCTCCCAAGTCGAAATCAGGGACCAAGGTTCGCTTCATGCCGGACAGTAGTATCTTTTCAACGACTGATTTCAAGTATCATACCATTGCGGAGCGCTTGAACGAGTCGGCCTTTCTGCTGAAACAGGTAACCCTGACCTTGACGGATGAGCGGACAGGAGAAGAAAGCCAGTTCCATTATGAAAACGGGGTTCAGGACTTTGTTAGCTATCTGAATGAGGATAAGGAGACCTTGACTCCCGTCTTGTATTTTGACGGTGAAGAGGGCGGATTCCAAGTAGAAGTGGCGCTCCAGTACAACGACGGTTACTCAGACAACATCCTCTCCTTTGTCAACAATGTCCGCACCAAGGACGGGGGAACCCACGAAACAGGACTGAAAGTGGCCATTACCAAGGCCATGAATGACTATGCTCGAAAGACAGGTCTGCTCAAGGAAAAGGATAAAAACTTGGAGGGGTCAGACTATCGTGAGGGGTTAGCCGCCGTCTTGTCTATCCTCGTTCCGGAGGAGCATTTGCAGTTTGAAGGTCAGACCAAGGACAAGCTAGGTAGTCCTCTTGCCCGTCCAGCGGTCGATAGCATTGTTTCGGATAAATTGACCTTCTTCCTCCTAGAAAATGGTGAGTTGGCTTCTAATCTGATTCGCAAGGCGATTCGTGCGAGAGATGCGAGGGAAGCGGCACGCAAGGCGCGCGATGAGAGTCGAAATGGCAAGAAAAACAAGAAAGATAAGGGCCTACTATCAGGGAAATTAACCCCTGCCCAGTCTAAGAATGCTGCTAAAAATGAGCTTTATCTAGTCGAGGGGGATTCAGCGGGCGGCTCTGCCAAGCAAGGACGGGACCGCAAATTCCAAGCTATTTTGCCCCTCCGAGGCAAGGTCATCAATACCGCAAAAGCTAAAATGGCTGATATTCTCAAAAATGAAGAAATCAACACCATGATTTATACGATTGGTGCGGGTGTTGGTTCGGACTTTAGCCTAGAAGATGTCAACTATGATAAGATTATCATCATGACCGATGCGGATACGGACGGTGCCCACATTCAGACCCTTCTTTTAACTTTCTTCTATCGTTATATGCGTCCGCTGGTAGAGGCTGGTAAGGTCTATATCGCCCTTCCCCCTCTTTATAAGATGAGTCGAGGCAAGGGCAAGCAGGAAAAGATTGCTTACGCTTGGTCAGATAACGAATTGGAGCAGCTCCGCAGGGAGTTTGGCAAGGGAGCTATGCTGCAACGCTACAAAGGGTTGGGAGAGATGAATGCAGACCAGCTCTGGGAAACCACCATGAATCCTGAAACACGCACCCTCATTCGGGTGACCATTGAGGACCTGGCCCGTGCTGAGCGCCGCGTCTCTGTCCTTATGGGCGACAAGGTTGAACCCCGCCGCAAATGGATTGAGGACAACGTCCGCTTTACCTTGGAAGAAGCGACGGTGTTTAGCAAATAGGTTCAAGGAAATGAGGCAATAATGGTTTTAGAAAATAAACTAGGTTTAATGGATTCTTTAGCATTAGCCAAACAAGAAGAAAGAATGAGCAAAATTCGAGCGAAACAATTATTTGATGACAAACTGTTGTCTGGTCAAGTAGCGAGGAGTTTTGAGACGCTTGCTTTTATTCACCGCTTTCTTTTTGAAGAAATCTATGACTTTGCTGGTAAGGTACGGACGGTCAATCTAGCAAAAGGAAGTTTTCGGTTTGCTCCAGTTATGTATCTGGAGACATCACTAGCTCATATCGATCAGATGCCACAGTCCACTTTTGAAGAGATTGTAGAGAAATACGTGGAGATGAATGTTGCGCATCCCTTTCGTGAGGGGAATGGTCGCAGTATGCGGATATGGTTAGACCAGATGTTAAAAGTTGAACTGGGACAGGTGATTGATTGGTCAAAGGTGGGTAAGGAAGATTATTTACTAGCCATGGAAAGAAGCCCTATTCGGGATATAGAAATCAAGTATATTTTGAAACAAGCCTTAACCGATGAGGTGAGCAATCGAGAACTGTATATGAAAGGGATAGACCATAGTTATTACTATGAAGGCTATACCCTCTATCAAGCCGAAGAATTATCATGCTAATCCTACAAACGATAAATACCTTTTATATTAAAGAAAGGAATTGAATATGCCCTAAGGGCTTTATATCTTAAATCTTATGAGTACAATTCAAAACATGTCCCTTGAGGACATTATGGGAGAGCGTTTTGGGCGCTATTCCAAATACATTATTCAGGAGCGGGCCTTGCCCGACATTCGTGACGGTTTGAAACCTGTGCAGCGGCGGATTCTTTATTCGATGAATAAAGACGGGAACACGCATGATAAGGGCTACCGCAAGTCTGCCAAATCTGTCGGAAATATCATGGGGAATTTCCACCCGCATGGGGATTCGTCCATTTACGATGCCATGGTTCGCATGAGTCAGGACTGGAAAAATCGTGAGATTCTGGTGGAGATGCATGGGAACAACGGTTCTATGGACGGTGACCCGCCTGCGGCTATGCGGTATACCGAAGCACGCTTGTCTGAAATGGCAGGTTTCCTGCTAGAGGATATCGATAAGAAAACTGTTCCCTTTGCTTGGAACTTTGACGATACGGAAAAAGAACCGACAGTGCTACCTGCTGCCTTTCCCAACCTACTGGTCAATGGGGCGACGGGGATTTCGGCAGGTTATGCAACGGATATTCCGCCCCACAATCTTTCGGAAGTCATTGATGCGGTCATCTACATGATTGATCATCCGACGGCTAAGGTCGACAAGCTCATGGAATTTTTACCGGGGCCCGATTTCCCGACAGGAGCTATTATCCAAGGACGTGATGAAATCAAAAAGGCCTACGAAACGGGAAAAGGACGTGTGGTTGTACGGTCTAAGACGGAAATCGAGCAGCTAAAAGGTGGCAAGGAACAGATTGTTGTCACAGAAATTCCTTATGAAATCAACAAGTCTGTCCTAGTTAAAAAGATTGATGATGTGCGGGTCAATAACAAGGTGGCAGGGATTGCAGAAGTCCGTGATGAGTCAGACCGAACGGGCTTGCGGATTGCCATTGAACTCAAAAAAGATGCCAATCGGGATTTGATTTTAAATTACCTCTTTAAATACACGGATTTGCAGGTGAATTATAATTTCAACATGGTGGCTATTGATCATTTCACCCCACGTCAGGTCGGCATTGTACCGATTTTGAACAGCTATATTGCCCACCGCAAAGAGGTCATCCTAGCTCGCAGTCGTTTTGACAAGGCAAAGGCTGAAAAACGCCTCCATATTGTCGAGGGCTTGATTCGGGTCATCTCTATTTTAGATGAGGTCATTGCCTTGATTCGTGCCAGTGAAAACAAGGCAGATGCCAAGGAAAATCTCCAAATCAGCTATGAGTTTACCGAGGAGCAGGCAGAAGCGATTGTGACCCTGCAACTCTACCGCCTGACCAATACGGATGTGGTGGTTCTTGAGGAAGAAGAAGCAGAACTCCGCGAGAAAATTGCCTATTTAGCAGCGATTATCGGAGATGAACGAACCATGTATAACCTCATGAAGAAAGAACTCCGTGAGGTCAAAAAGAAATTTGGCAATCCCCGCCTCAGTGAATTGCAAGACACAGCTAAGACCATTGAAATTGATACAGCAAGCCTCGTAGTGGAGGAAGAAACCTACGTTAGCATTACCAAGGCAGGCTATATCAAACGCACTAGTCCTCGTTCCTTTGCGGCTTCTACACTGGAGGAAATCGGGAAGCGCGATGACGATCGGCTGGTCTTTGTCAGTGCAGCCAAGACGACCCAGCAGCTCTTGATTTTCACCAATCTAGGAAATGTCATTTATCGTCCTGTCCATGAATTGTCAGACATCAAGTGGAAGGAAATTGGGGAGCACTTTAGCCAGACCATTTCCAACTTTGAAGTTAGAGAAGAAATCATCTATGCGGAATTGGTAGATAGTATTGAAGCAGGTGTCTATCTAGTGGCTACGAAAATGGGGCAAATAAAGCGTGTTGAGCGCAAGGAGTTCAGCCCTTGGCGGACCTATAAGTCCAAATCCCTCAAATTTGCCAAATTGAAACATGACGATGATCAGGTGGTTTTGATAACCCCTGTCCAGCTAGCAGATGTCATGCTCATCACCAAGAATGGTTATGCCCTTCGCTTTACGAGTGAAGAGGTGCCGGTTGTTGGTGCCAAGGCAGCCGGGGTGAAAGCTGTTAATTTAAAGGCTGATGATACGGTAGCTGCCGCCTTTCTCGTGTCCAGCAAGGGCTTTTACCTCTTGACCCAGCGTGGGGCATTGAAAAAAGTAGCAGTGGATGACATTCCAGCAACCAGTCGTGCCAACCGAGGCTTGCAGGTCTTACGTGAATTAAAAGCCAAACCACACCGCGTCTTTAGTGCAGGAATGGTACAAGGGGAGGAGGCAATTGATTTTGACTTGTTCCACCAAGGAGAAAGTGCAGATGAGCGCCAAATCTTGAAAGTCATCTCGACCTCTGGTCAGGTATACGAGGTCAATCTTGTAACCCTCTCTTTCTCAGAACGGACTAGCAATGGGAGCTTTATTTCAGATACGATTTCAGATGAAGAAGTCAGCGATGCCTATATGATATAAAAATCAGCCTTGTGCTGATTTTTATGGTGAATGGAATAAAGGTTAGGACATCGTTAAGTCGCTTTGATGAACACCATCTATCTGTAGCTCCTTGCCTTGTCCTATTCCTTTCTCAATCCACTGTAGTTAGATTAAATTATCTGAAAATTGAAAACAGATCTTGAAAATATCGAAAAAAGGAGTACAATAGTAGGTACATCGTTTTGATTTTCAAAGAGTATCCTCATTATGAAAAAGGAGAAGTTTATGAACGTATCACTTGACTGGGAGAACCTTGGTTTTTCCTATATGAAATTACCCTATCGTTACCTAGCAACCTATACAGATGGAAAATGGAATGAGGGAGGATTGACAGAAGATGCCACGCTTCATCTATCTGAATCTTCCCCTGCCCTGCATTATGGGCAGCAAGCTTTTGAGGGCTTGAAAGCTTATCGAACCAAGGAGGGGGCAATCCAACTCTTTCGCCCCGATCAGAATGCTGAACGGTTGCAACGGACTGCTGATCGCCTCTTGATGCCACAGGTACCAACGGAGATGTTTGTGGAGGCTTGCCAGGCAGTGGCGCGGGCAAATAGCGACTACATTCCACCCTATGGGACAGGAGGAACCCTTTATCTTCGTCCGCTCTTGATTGGAATTGGGGATATTATCGGTGTCAAGCCGGCGGAAGAATATATCTTTACAGTCTTTGCCATGCCAGTTGGGAATTATTTTAAGGGAGGGCTTGCGCCGACCAACTTCCTTATCCAAGATAAGTATGACCGTGCTGCACCTCATGGGACGGGGGCTGCTAAGGTTGGTGGGAACTATGCCGCCTCGCTCCTACCGGGTCAATATGCCAAGAAAAAAGGCTTTTCCGATGTGATTTATCTGGACCCAGCAACCCATACTAAGATTGAGGAAGTCGGCTCTGCCAATTTCTTTGGGATCACGAAAAACAATGAATTTGTCACTCCGCTCAGTCCCTCTATTCTGCCCTCTATTACCAAGTATTCCTTACTCTACCTAGCGGAACATCGGTTGGGGATGAAAGCAGTGGAGCGGGAAGTCTTTGTGGAAGAACTGCCTGACTTTGTCGAAGCTGGAGCCTGTGGGACCGCAGCTGTCATTTCTCCAATCGGTGGTGTCCAGCGTGGGGATGAGTTCCATGTCTTTTACAGCGAGACAGAAGTTGGACCGGTTACACGTAGCTTGTATGACGAATTGACAGGCATCCAATTTGGTGATATTGAAGCGCCGACAGGCTGGATTGTAAAAGTGGATGAAAACTAGGGTTTGCGCTTGCAAGCTCTATTTTTTTCGTGTAAAATGGGGAGAGTGAGGTTTAATTATGAGTAAAAAAGATCGAAAAATTGAAATCCAACTGGCAGAAAGTAGTGTTCAAGTTAACGGAGAGACATTTCCGGGCTACACTCTGACGATTGGGAAAAAAATCATTGGTGAAATTGCAGAACTGGCTGAACAGCATTTTGCTGTCGTAAAAAATGGAAATACCGAAAGTTTTTATAAAAAGCTCGAAAAAGCTGTCGCAAATGTCATTGAAAATTACAATTTGCACCATTAACCTCTTGTAATGGTCGCTATTTTATGATAGAATAGGGGCTGTTAGTGTTGAGGAGAGATAGCGAAGAGGCTAAACGCGGCGGACTGTAAATCCGCTCCTTCGGGTTCGGGGGTTCGAATCCCTCTCTCTCCATGTATCTAAGGGACAAAGACTGTGGAAATTTCAGGTTCTGTTCCATTAGATTAAGATAGGAGTGCCTTAACAATCCTGTAAGTATGAAAATAGGAAGTGATGCAGTGTCTTTAGACGCAAATCGGTTGTCACACCTGTATCCAGTTAAAAACTGGAACAGCTACCTATCTCTTTCGCTGGGATTGAGCACGAGTTCAGTTTTAGATAAGCTGGATGATTTGTATTTATTTTTGGGGTATAGCCAAGCGGTAAGGCAAGGGACTTTGACTCCCTCATGCGTTGGTTCGAATCCAGCTACCCCAGTCAAGGTATTAGGAACGACTCCTAATTCGTCAAAGATGCTCTTTTGTTAGTCCTTGCGTGTGCCTTAATAAAATATATTTTATGTTGAGTCGAGAGACTTGATTGTCGGAGGTTTTTATATAATGAACGAATTTGAAGATTTGTTGAACAGTGTAAGTGAAGTTGCACCGGGTGATGTGGTAACTGCAGAAGTATTGACAGTTGATGCTGGTCAAGCGAATGTAGCTATTTCTGGAACTGGTGTTGAGGGTGTCCTAACTCTTCGTGAGTTGACAAACGACCGTGAAGCTGACATCAACGAACTTGTTAAAGTTGGTGAAACACTTGAATTGCTTGTACTTCGCCAAGTAGTTGGTAAAGATACAGACACTGTTACTTATCTTGTATCTAAAAAACGTTTAGAAGCACGCAAAGCATGGGATAAACTTGTTGGACGTGAAGACGAGGTTGTGACGGTAAAAGCAACTCGCGCGGTAAAAGGTGGACTTTCAGTTGAATTTGAAGGTTTGCGTGGATTCATTCCAGCTTCTATGATTGACACTCGTTTTACTCGCAATACAGAGCGTTTTGTTGGTCAAGAATTTGAAGCGAAAATCAAAGAAGTGGATCCAGCGGAAAACCGTTTCATCTTGTCACGTCGTGATGTTGTAGAAGCAGTAGCTGCTGCTGCTCGTCAAGAAGTATTTGGCAAATTGACGGTTGGTGAAAACGTAACAGGTAAAGTGGCTCGTATCACAAGTTTCGGTGCTTTCATCGATCTTGGTGGTGTAGACGGACTTGTTCACTTGACTGAATTGGCACATGAACGCAACGTATCACCTAAATCTGTCGTAACAGTTGGTGAAGAAGTAGAAGTGAAAGTGCTTGCGATTGATGAAGAAGAAGGTCGTGTATCCCTTTCATTGAAAGCAACAACCCCTGGACCATGGGATGGCGTTGAGCAAAAACTAGCTGCTGGTGATGTCATTGAAGGTAAAGTGAAGCGTTTGACTGACTTTGGTGCGTTTGTAGAAGTATTGCCAGGAATTGACGGACTTGTTCACATCTCACAAATTTCACACAAACGTGTTGAAAATCCTAAAGATGCCTTAACAGTAGGTCAAGATGTAACTGTTAAAGTTCTTGAAGTAAATGCTGCTGATGAGCGTGTATCTCTTTCTATCAAGGCTTTAGAAGAGCGTCCAGCTCAAGCTGAAGGTGAAGGAAAAGCTGAAAAACGTGAATCACGTCCACGTCGTCCAAAACGCCAAGAAAAACGTGATTTTGAACTTCCAGAAACTCAAACTGGATTCTCAATGGCTGACCTTTTCGGTGACATTGAGTTGTAATTGACTGACTTGCTCACAGCAAGTCTTTCTCTTGCCGTCCTTAGTGTAATGGATATCACGTAAGATTCCGGTTCTTGAGATGGGGGTTCGATTCCCTCAGGACGGATTGTCTAACAGATAAAGCCTTGGAAGACAAGGCTTTTTAGCTTATGGAGGGAAAAGGGAGAGACCATGCTACATTTTGAAAACGACTATAACAAGGGTGCACATCCTGCGCTCTTAGAGGCTCTAGTAGCTCTAAACGATGTAGGCTTGTCTGGCTATGGTACAGATGAGTACAGCCAGAGTGCAGTGGATAAAATTCGCCAAGCGACCGCTTGTCCACAGGCAGAAGTCACCTTTTTGACAGGAGGTACTCAGGCAAATCAAGTGGTGATTGCGGCGCTACTAGCTTCCTATGAGGGAGTCATTGCGGCGGACACAGGTCATATTGCCGTGCATGAGGCAGGTGCGATTGAATATTCTGGGCATAAGGTGTTGACCTTGCCTCATCAAGACGGAAAACTAGAAGCGACTGCTGTCCGACAGTTCTTGGAGACCTTCTATGCGGATGCCAATCATGAGCATATGGTCTTTCCGGGAATGGTCTACATCTCACATCCAACAGAATACGGAACCCTGTATAGCAAGCAGGAACTATCCGAGTTAGCAAGGGTATGCAGGGACTATCAGATTCCGCTTTTCTTAGACGGGGCGCGTCTAGGCTATGCCTTGGCTGCCCGCGCGACAGACCTTGATTTACAAACCATTGCGGAGTTGACAGATGTCTTTTATATCGGCGGAACCAAAATGGGGGCGCTCATAGGGGAAGCAGTCGTTTTCACCAAGCAGAATCAACCCAAGCATTTTATTTCCATTGTGAAACAGCACGGTGCTCTGCTCGCAAAGGGGCGGTTGACGGGAATCCAGTTTGACCGTTTCTTTACAGACGACTTGTACCTAGAGTTAGGAAAACATGCGATTGAAATGGCAGAGCAGCTCATCGCATTGCTGGAAGAAAAAGGCTATCGCTTTTATCTCCAATCTCCTACTAACCAGCAATTTTTGCTGGTGACAGCTGAGGACTTGGAAAAGTTGGATAAGGCAGAGGTCTGCTATGGCTTTTGGGAAAAGTATGATGAAACCTATACTATCATCCGCCTCGCAACCAGTTGGTCGACCAGTCAAGCAGATATGGATGCCTTGGCTGAGGTCTTGTAGGATTGATAGCGAAGAGCTCTGTCATCACAGAGTTTTTTCTATCTCTCAAGTCCTAAAATTTGATATAATGGGAAGATAGATGAAAAGAGGAACACGATGATTTATTTAGATAATGCAGCAACGACTCGTCCTTATCCCCAAGTGCTGACAACCTATACAGAAGTTGCTAGCAAGATTTGGGGAAATCCGTCCAGTTTGCATCGTCTCGGTAGTCAAGCAAGTCGAATCTTGCAGGCTTCTAGGAAACAAATTGCCGATTTGTTAGGGGTTATGCCAGAGGAGATTTTTTTCACCTCTGGTGGGACTGAGGGAGATAACTGGGTTATCAAGGGGCTTGCCTTTGAGAAGGCACCATTTGGCAGGCATGTGATTGTGTCAGCCGTTGAACACCCCGCTGTTAAGGAATCAGCGATTTGGCTGACCACACAAGGGTTTGAAGTGGATTTTGCCCCCGTTGACAAAGAGGGCTTTGTCGATGTTAAAAAATTAGCAGCTTTGCTGCGTCCGGATACAATCTTGGTATCCGTCATGGCGGTCAATAATGAGATAGGGGCGATTCAGCCCATTCAGGCTATTTCGGACCTGCTAAGAGATAAGCCGACCATTTCTTTCCACGTGGACGGGGTTCAGGCTCTGGCTAAAATTCCTACAGCTGACTATCTGACAGACCGTGTTGATTTTGCAACCTTTTCCAGCCATAAAGTCCATGGTGTTCGGGGTGTTGGCTTCGTCTATGTCAAAAACGGCAAGAAAATTACCCCGCTCCTAACAGGTGGTGGTCAGGAAGAGAACAAGCGCTCAACGACTGAAAATCTAGCAGGAATTGCAGCGACCGCTAAGGCGCTTCGACTGGCAATGGAGCAACAAGCGGTATTTGCCGAGAAAACCAGCCAGATGAAGCAGGTTTTACGCCAAGGACTAAGGCAGTACAAGGACATCACTATTTTTTCAGGTCAAGAGCGATTTGCCCCTCATATTTTAACTTTTGGCTTAAAAGGTGTTCGAGGGGAGGTTTTGGTTCATGCCTTTGAGGAGTATGACATCTATATTTCAACGACGTCAGCCTGTTCATCCAAGGCAGGAAAACCAGCAGGAACCCTGTTATCCATGGGAGTTCAACCTCAGATAGCCACGACAGCTGTCCGTATGAGTTTGGACTTGGAGAATGACATGAGTCAAATGGAGCAGGTATTGACGACTTTTAAGCTCATCTATGAACAAACGCAAAAAGTAAGATAGGAAGAGAAAGCATGCAGTATTCAGAAATTATGATTCGTTACGGTGAATTGTCTACAAAAGGCAAGAATCGGATGCGATTTATCACGAAACTTAGACGGAATATCGAGGATGTCTTGTCCATTTATCCGGCGGTAACAGTTATGGCAGACCGTGATCGGGCTCATGTCTACCTTCACGGAACGGATTATAAGCCAGTAGCCGAAAGTCTCAAGCAGATTTTTGGGATACAAACCTTTTCCCCTTCCTATAAGATTAAGAAATCCGTTCCAGCCTTGATTGCAGCAGTGCAGGAAATCATGACCGACATCTACCAAGAAGGCATGACCTTCAAGGTGTCCAGCAAGCGAAGTGACCATGACTTTGAATTGGACAGTCGTGAGCTTAATCAAACCTTGGGAAATGCTGTTTTTGAGGCCATTCCAACCGTTCAGGCGAAAATGAAGGCACCCGACATTGAGCTGCGGGTGGAGATTCGTACAGAAGCAGCCTATATCTCCTACGAAACGATTCGTGGAGCAGGAGGTCTACCTGTTGGAACATCTGGAAAAGGCATGCTCATGCTGTCGGGTGGAATTGACTCACCGGTAGCAGGCTATCTAGCACTGAAACGTGGTGTGGACATTGAGGCAGTACACTTTGCTAGCCCTCCCTACACCAGCTCCGGTGCACTGAAAAAGGCACAGGATTTGATACGGAAGTTGACCAAGTTCGGTGGCAATATCCAGTTTATCGAGGTACCGTTTACAGAAATCCAAGAGGAGATTAAGGCAAAAGCCCCTGAAGCCTATCTGATGACCCTAACCCGCCGCTTTATGATGCGGATTACCGATCGCATTCGTGAAGAACGCAATGGTCTCGTCATTATCAATGGTGAAAGTTTGGGGCAGGTGGCTAGCCAGACCTTGGAAAGCATGCAGGCCATTAACGCGGTGACCAATACGCCTGTCATTCGTCCTGTTGTGACCATGGATAAGTTAGAAATTATTGACATTGCTGAGAAAATTGATACCTTTGAGATTTCAATTCAACCCTTTGAGGACTGCTGTACCATTTTTGCGCCAGACCGTCCGAAAACCAATCCGAAGATCAAAAATGTCGAGCAGTACGAAAGTCGCCTAGACATAGACGGATTAGTGGAGCGAGCCGTTCGTGGCATTATGGTGACCGAAATCACCCCACAAGCAGAACAAGACGAAGTGGATGACTTGATTCAAGATTTGTTGTAGGAAGCAATCAATTGACAAAGAGATGCGAGTATAAAAATAATTACAATAATTACGATTAATTACGATTATTTGATTTTTGGAGTATAAATACTTGTCAAATCCTAGTAAGAGTGATAGAATAAGAATGTTGACTTATGCACAGCCTGTGCAACCGCTCGAACATCGTTTAAGAGGTTTTTCCCACGATGCTAGGCGAGTCTTCACAAAAAACTCGGGAGAATCCCACATTATCATAGGAGGTGCATAATGAGCACATACGCAATCATTAAAACTGGCGGAAAACAAGTTAAAGTTGAAGTTGGTCAAGCAATCTACGTTGAAAAATTGAACGTTGAAGCTGGTCAAGACGTTACATTTAACGAAGTTGTTCTTGTTGGTGGTGAAAAGACTGTTGTCGGAACTCCACTTGTAGCAGGTGCTACTGTTGTTGGAACTGTTGAAAAACAAGGAAAACAAAAGAAAGTTGTTACTTTCAAATACAAACCTAAAAAGGGTAGCCACCGTAAACAAGGTCATCGTCAACCTTATACAAAAGTTGTTATCAACGCGATTAATGCTTAATCTAGCTTAGCGAAACAACACTCATCACAGAATATTGGAGGAATAACATTATGTTAAACTTGAATCTTGCTAACTTGCAACTATTCGCCCACAAAAAAGGTGGAGGTTCAACGTCAAACGGTCGTGACTCTCAAGCAAAACGTCTTGGAGCGAAAGCTGCTGACGGTCAAACTGTATCAGGTGGTTCTATCATTTACCGCCAACGTGGTACAAAAATTCATCCAGGAGCGAACGTAGGTCGTGGAGGAGATGACACACTTTATGCTAAAGTAGAAGGCGTAGTACGTTTTGAACGTAAAGGACGCGATAAAAAACAAGTATCTGTTTACCCAATCGCGAAATAATAAGGAATACCTTATTACTAGCTTTAGAAAGCTTACTTGAGGACTTGCCTTCGGGCAGGTTCTTTTTGTTCAGGAGGATGTGATATGAGGATTACGAAAAGGAATTGTTTATCAGATGAAGAAATGAAGCAGGTCTTGGACTTGCTAGAGACCTGTCATAAATATGATGGGACAGCTAGTATCCCTTATTTGGCGAATGACTACAATGTTGATCCAGATATGCCTTGCATCTTTCTAGCCTATGAAGAAGAGGCATTATTGGGCTGTCTCTATGTTTATGCGGACAAACGAGAGGATGTAAGTGTATCGCTCTTTGTTTTGCCGTCAGCTAGAAAACAGGGAATTGCAAGGGCCTTGGAAGCAGCATTTTTCCAAGTTGTCAAAGAGTATCAACTGTCAGGGATTTCCTATGAGACAGAGCGAATCTTTATCAAGAAAAATCCATGGTTGCTATCTCAGTTTAACTTGGTCGAAGAAGACTGTACAGAACTGTGGTTACGGCGAGAGCGAAATCCCTATGAGCTGGAGAGTCGTGATGACTGTAAAGTTGTCTTAGCTGAAAAGGAGATGATTGGAGCCATTGCCAAGGTTCAAGCTGAAGCCTTTCAGAACAGCATCGATTATAGTGAACAATATGCACGTGCTAGCCTTGAAGGAGACGACACCTTGTTATATGTACTGACGAAAGACAAGGAAGTCCTTGCTTCGGTCACAATCGATATGGCATCTGATTATAACCATATTTTTAGCTTGGGAGTAGCACCTGTTTATCAAGGACAGGGACTGGGGAGTTACTTAATGAAACAGGTCATTTGTCAGTTGCTTTCTCAAAATGATAAAGCATTTCAGATTGTCGTTGAAAAAGAAAACACAGTAGCTACCACTCTGTATCGCAAACTCGGCTTCACAGATGTCACAGAGGTCGTCTACCTGACTACTGAGACCTAGAACCGCATACAGAAGAACAGAAGAAAAAGCCTTGTGGAGCTATCAATAAACAAATCATGTTGATGAAAAGATTTTTTGGTTTGATTAGAAATAAGGTTCATTAGTTTCTTAGGGCTTACACAAGATAGCGAGCTATGCTACAATAAAGTCAAGGGAAGACAAGTAAATTGAACTACTCACTTGTCTAAAATTTTAAAAGAATGCCTGTTACCAAAGCCAGCTTTCGCTGTTTTTTATATGCCTTCCATCAGGAATTTGTACGACTTGTGATATCCCATTTGCCATGGATTATGGTATAATGAAGAAGATTTTACAAAGGAAGTGGCAGAATGAATATTCAACAATTACGCTATGTTGTGGCGATTGCAAATAGCGGAACCTTTCGAGAAGCAGCGGAAAAAATGTTTGTATCGCAGCCTAGCTTGTCCATTTCTGTGCGCGATTTGGAAAAAGAATTAGGCTTTAAGATTTTTAGCCGCACCAGCTCTGGAACCTTTTTGACCAGGCGTGGAATGGAGTTTTATGACAAGGCTCAAAGTTTGGTCAAGGGATTTGATAGTTTTGAAAATCTCTATTTGCAGGCAGATGATGGCGAAGTGGAATTTTCGATTTCTAGTCAGCACTATGATTTTCTGCCTCCCCTCATCACAGAATTTTCGCAGCAATTTCCAGAATATCCCAAGTTTCGCTTGTTTGAATCAACCACCGTGCAGATTTTAGACGAAGTAGCACAGGGACATAGTGAGCTGGGAATCATCTATCTCAACAACCGCAATACCAAGGGCATTATGCAAAAGCTGGATAAATTACGCTTGGAAGTGGTGGATTTGATTCCTTTTCAGACTCATATCTACATTCGCAAAGGACATCCCTTGGCGCAAAAATCCGAGATTGAATTAGCAGATTTGGCGGGCTTACCAACGGTGCGTTTCACGCAGGAAAAAGATGAATATCTCTATTATTCTGAGAATTTCTTTGATACATCGGATTCTTCTGTGACCTTTGACGTCACAGATCGCGCAACCTTAAACGGGATTTTAGAGCGGACAGACGCCTATGCGACGGGGTCGGGTTTCTTAGACAGCGAAAGTGTGCACGGGATTACCGTCATTCCATTTAAGGAAGGAAAGGGCAATCGCATGGTCTACGTCAAGCGGGAAGATAGCGAGCTGAGCCAGTGTGCGCAAGACTTTATTCAAGTGATGGAAAGCTATTTTGCCAAGAAGAAAGGATAGTATGAGAAAAATTGGATTTCCACTAGGGATAGTGGCCTTGATTATCTTGGACCAATGGGTCAAGGTGTGGACAGTGGCCAATATCGCCCTAAATGAACAGCGAGCCTTTATCCCCAAGTTGGTCAATATCTATTACCTGCGCAATTACGGAGCAGCCTACTCCATTCTCCAGAACCAACAATGGTTCTTCGTTGTTGTGACCTTGGTTGTGATGACGGCTGCGATTTGGTATTTTATCAAGCATATCAAGGGGAGTTTGTGGCTCTTATCCAGTCTGTCGCTCGTGATTGCAGGAGGACTGGGAAATTTTATCGATCGGATTCGTCTGGGCTATGTAGTCGACATGTTTCATCTTGATTTTATTGATTTTCCTGTCTTCAATGTCGCAGACATGTATCTGACCGTAGGAGTTGCTGTCCTGTTTATTTGCATCATGAAAGAAGAGAAAAATGGAAGTAAGAGTTGAAACCGGCGGTCTTCGCCTCGATAAGGTCTTGGCTGACTTGACTCCCTTATCGCGCTCGATCGCAAATGAGCAGATAAAGGCTGGATTGGTGCTGGTTAATAGCCAGATAAAAAAAGCTAAATATACCGTGCAGGCAGGGGATTGTATCCAGTATGAGCTACCAGAAGTAGCAGAAGTCGACTATGTGGCAGAAGACATTCCGCTTGAGATTGTGTATGAGGATGCAGATGTCGCGGTTGTCAATAAGCCGCAGGGCATGGTGGTGCATCCATCTGCGGGTCATACCTCGGGTACTTTGGTCAATGCCCTCTTGTATCATGTCAAGGATTTGTCAGGGATTAACGGTGTGATGCGCCCGGGAATCGTCCATCGGATCGATAAGGATACCTCAGGCCTGTTGATGGTTGCAAAACATGATGAAGCCCATCAGAAACTGGCAGAAGAACTAAAAGCCAAGAAATCCTTACGCAAATACATGTCAATTGTGCATGGCAATCTGCCCAATGACCGCGGTGTGATTGAAGCGCCTATCGGACGTTCTGAAAAGGACCGCAAGAAACAGGCGGTGACCGCAAAGGGCAAGGAAGCTCTGACACGTTTTCAGGTCTTGGAGCGCTTCGGAGACTATACCTTGGTCGAATTGACCCTTGAAACAGGGCGGACACATCAGATTCGTGTCCACATGGCCTATATCGGTCACCCAGTAGCAGGCGATGAGGTGTATGGACCGCGCAAGACCTTAAAAGGTCATGGTCAATTTTTACATGCTAAGACGCTCGGCTTTACCCACCCACGGACAGGGGAGGTCGTGACCTTTACGGCAGAAGCGCCAGCTATTTTCCGTGAGACCTTGGAGAAGCTGAGAAAAACGAATACTCTATAAAATGAACATCTGATTTTCGCGAGCGGAGCGAGCCTCATCAGGAAGTCGCTACCAAGAAAAGTAGCATAGCTGATTTTTAACAAGTAGAGCTTGCTCAATTTGTGCTAGCATGCTATACTAGGTAGGTTAATAAAAGAAGAGGAGTTATTATGGAAACTTTACCAAATTGTCCAAAATGCCAATCAGAATATGTCTATGAAGACGGCGTTTTACTCGTCTGCCCAGAATGCGCTTACGAATGGAATCCAGCAGATGTTGTCGAAGAAGAGGGGCCTGTTGCGATAGATGCAAACGGCAATCGTTTGGCAGATGGCGATACCGTCACCCTAATGAAAGACTTGAAAGTCAAAGGGGCACCCAAAGACCTCAAGCAAGGTACCCGTGTCAAAAACATTCGGATCGTGGAGGGTGACCACAACATCGATTGTAAGATTGATGGATTTGGTGCGATGAAATTAAAATCGGAATTTGTAAAGAAAATCTAAACGAACAGATTTTTACAAGAATTGGGAGTAGGGGACATTCGAGTCCTCGCTCCCTCTTATTCTTTTAGGAGGAATGACTTGAAAGGTCAAAGTAATTATTTTTATTCACGTTGCTTGCTAGCGGTATTAGCTATTATCGGAACAACGCTTGAGATTGTAAAGTATGGGATTGGGATGTTGCTCTACTATACGGTGCAATCCAATCTCTTGGTCTCGCTCTTTGCGACTTATATGGTCTATGCTCTCTATCAGGGGAAAGACTTGCAAAGTCGAGGGTTTCTGCGCTTGAAAGCAGCCGTTACCATGTCGATCATGATTACCTGTGTGATTTATCATTTCATGCTGGCGCCTCTAGCGACTGATTTTTGGCGGGTGGAAAATCTCCTCTGCCACTACATTGTGCCTCTTTATTTCCTTCTGGATACCTTATTCATCGATCGACAAAGGCAGTACAAGTGGTTCGACCCGATTTGGTGGACAGCTCTGCCCGTTGCCTACCTAGCTTTTGCGCTTGTCAATGGTCTAATCATTAAGCTGCCGATTCCAGATGCCAAAGATAGTCCGTTTGCCTATTTCTTTTTGAATGTGCCCAAATACGGCTGGAAGTATGTCCTAACTTATGCTGCAACGATTTTCGTCGCTTATCTGCTGGCCGGTTATGGACTGTTCCTAGTCAAAGCGATTAAATTACCAGCTTTATCGAGAAAGCAGCAGACGACTTAACAATTGTGGCAATAGAAAAATAGAAAATACAATGGTCATTTTCTATATAGTATTTGTCTTTTCAGAAAAATTCTGTTATACTAGTTGAAATAAATCCTTTAAGGACTGTTCCGTGAAACAGGCAAGGAGTACAGTTAAAAACAGGTTGGATGAGAAGTTCCGAGGTGGGTCTTCATCGGTCTTGAGCCGCAAGTTACACTGCCATTAGGCAAGGCGTAAGACGATGTATGCTACAGGTTTCGGGCTATCACGACCCTTATTTTCTGGAATCTCCTTGTGTCAAGGAGATTTTTTTGTGCCATTGGGCAAGAGAAAGGGGTTACTCATGAAAACCAAAGAAATAGTTGATGATATGACCATGAAACGTGCCATTACGCGGATTACCTATGAGATTATCGAGCGCAATAAAAATTTGGACAATATCGTCTTAGCAGGGATTAAGACGCGCGGGGTGTATATCGCAAAGCGCATCCAAGAGCGGTTGAAACAGCTAGAAGGAATTGAAGTTCCACTCGGGGAACTTGATACCAAACCTTTCCGTGATGACATGAAAGTCGAAGAAGACACGACTGTGATGACAGCAGATGTCAATGACCGTGATGTCATTTTGGTTGATGATGTCCTCTATACAGGGCGCACCATTCGGGCAGCGATTGATAATATCGTCTCTCTTGGTCGTCCTGCGCGAGTGAGCCTTGCTGTTTTGATTGACCGAGGGCACCGTGAGTTGCCAATTCGGGCGGATTATGTCGGAAAAAACATTCCGACCAGTCGGACGGAAGAAATCATTGTACACATGGTCGAGGCAGATGGAAATGATTCGGTCTTGTTGCTCGATACAAATGAGGTAAAATAAGAGGTAGAGAGATGGCAATCATCGATGGAAGGGTGTCACTCCCGCATGTAGTGACCATGGAAAGTCTCTCAAGTCAAGAAGTGATGGGGCTGATTCAGCGCGGTCTGGCTTTTAAAAAGGGCGAGGCAAGGGTAGCTATTTCACAAGAAGCCTATGTATCGAATCTCTTTTTTGAAGATTCGACACGGACCCATAAGTCCTTTGAAATGGCAGAATTGCGCTTAGGTCTCAACATGATTGATTTTGATGCCAAGACCAGTTCGGTCAATAAGGGGGAGACCCTCTATGATACGATTTTGACCATGAGTGCCTTGGGCGTGGACATCTGTGTTATCAGGCATTCAGAAGTAGATTATTATCAGGCACTCATAGACAGTCCAACCATTACGGCCTCGATTGTCAACGGGGGCGATGGTTCGGGGCAGCACCCGAGTCAGTCCTTGTTGGATTTGATGACCATTTATGAAGAATTTGGCTACTTTGAGGGCTTGAAGATTATGATTGCAGGGGATTTAACCCACTCACGAGTCGCTAAGTCCAACATGCAGATTTTGAAACGCTTAGGAGCGACCTTGTTTTTTGCAGGACCTCGCGAATGGTATGCGGAAGAATTTGATGCCTATGGTCAGCATATTTCACTCGATGAGATTGTCCCTCAGGCAGATGTCTTGATGTTCTTGCGCGTGCAACATGAGCGCCATGACGGCAATGAGAGTTTCTCAAAAGAAGACTATCACCGCTTGTATGGTTTAACGCAAGAACGCTATGAGTGCATGAAAGAATCTGCTATCATCATGCACCCAGCCCCAGTCAATCGGGATGTGGAAATTGCAGACGCTTTGGTCGAAGCACCCAAATCACGCATTGTCCGCCAGATGCAAAATGGGGTATTTGTCAGAATGGCGATTTTAGAAGCGGTATTACATGCAAGAGCTAATCAGTAATAACTAACAACGTTAACAGGCTCCAGAGAGAGCAGACGAGGAGGAAAACGATGGCAACAAGATTGTTAATTTTAGAAGATGGAACGATTTTTGAGGGCGAAGCCTTCGGAGCAGATATTGATGTGACGGGAGAGATTGTCTTTAACACGGGGATGACAGGTTACCAGGAGTCCATTACGGACCAGTCCTACAACGGGCAGATCTTGACTTTCACCTATCCCTTGGTGGGAAATTACGGGGTCAATCGAGATGATTATGAGTCTATTACTCCGACCTGTAAGGGGGTTGTTGTTCGTGAATGGGCACGGCGTGCTAATAACTGGCGCAATCAAATGACCTTGGATGAGTTTTTAAAGGCCAAGAAAATTCCGGGAATCGCAGGGGTTGACACGCGTGCGCTCACCAAGATTATCCGTCAGCATGGGACCATGAGAGCGACCTTGGCAGACAAGGGAGACTCGGTCGATCACCTGTCCGATCAATTGCGAGCAACAGTATTGCCAACCAATAATATCGCACAAGTTTCAACCAAGACAGCCTATCCTGCACCAGGGATTGGGCGCAATATTGTTCTAGTTGACTTCGGTTTGAAGCATTCTATTTTGCGGGAACTTTCAAAGCGGGACTGCAACATTACCGTAGTGCCATTTGATACGACCGCTGAGGCGATTTTGAACCTCTCTCCAGACGGTGTCATGCTATCGAACGGCCCTGGTGATCCAGATGATGTACCAGAAGCCTTGGAGATGATTCGTGGCATTCAAGGGAAAATCCCGATTTTTGGAATCTGTATGGGACATCAGTTGTTGGCCAAAGCCAATGGAGCAAGTACCTACAAGATGAAATTTGGTCATCGTGGCTTTAACCATGCCGTGCGGGAAATTGCAACGGGGCGTGTCGATTTTACCTCCCAAAATCACGGCTTTGCAGTGTCCCGTGAGGACTTGCCAGACTGTTTGATGATTACCCATGAAGAAATCAACGACAAATCGGTCGAAGGTGTTCGCCACCGTTATCAACCAGCCTTTTCTGTTCAATTCCACCCAGATGCGGCACCTGGGCCACATGATGCGAGCTACTTATTTGACGATTTCATGGAATTGATCGATGCCTTTCAAGCAGAGATAGGTAAGAAATGATTCGTACTCTATAAAAATTGAAGGCTGACAAGGCAATGAAGCCGAAGCTAGTTGAAATAGTTGAGAACTATTTCAGGTTGGAAATAAGAAAAGTAACTACTTTTCTCAAAAGTCCAGCAAGGCGAGGTAACGATGTCAGAGTTTGATTTTTGACGAGTATCAATGGCAGCTAGAGAGTTGATGAAAAGAAAGGAGAAGATACAGGTTTTACTGAGCAAATGGGGTCAGAAATGGCTGAAATTGCTGAAGTGAACACGCCTACGAGACTGCGGAAAAAGATAAAGTTCGCTAGACGCCTGTGCGTCTGCGCCAACTTTCCTATTTTCCTTTGCCTCGCTTTACGGCGTTTGTATCATAAATTATGCCAAAACGTAGTGATATTAAGAAGATTATGGTGATTGGGTCTGGTCCGATTATTATTGGTCAGGCGGCTGAGTTTGATTATGCGGGGACACAGGCTTGCCTTGCTTTGAAGGAAGAGGGGTATAGTGTTGTCTTGGTCAATTCAAATCCAGCGACGATTATGACGGATAAGGAAATTGCAGACAAGGTCTACATTGAGCCGATTACCTTTGAATTTGTGTCTCGGATTTTACGAAAAGAAAGACCAGATGCGCTTTTGCCAACGCTCGGTGGTCAGACAGGGCTCAATATGGCCATGGAATTGTCCAAAGCAGGTATTTTAGATGAACTTGGAGTTGAACTTCTTGGAACTAAATTGTCGGCCATTGACCAAGCAGAAGACCGTGATTTGTTTAAGCAATTGATGGAAGATTTGGGGCAGCCAATCCCTGAATCGGAGATTGTCAATACCGTCGAAGAAGCTATCACCTTTGCTAGCACTATCGGCTATCCAGTCATTGTCCGTCCTGCCTTTACCCTTGGGGGAACAGGTGGAGGTATGTGTGCCAATGAAGAAGAACTCCGTGAAATTGCAGAAAACGGTTTGAAATTGTCTCCCGTAACCCAGTGTTTGATTGAGCGGTCGATTGCAGGTTTTAAGGAAATCGAATACGAAGTAATGCGCGATAGTGCAGACAATGCCCTGGTCGTGTGTAACATGGAAAACTTTGACCCTGTGGGGATTCATACGGGGGATTCCATCGTATTTGCCCCTACTCAAACCCTATCAGATATTGAAAACCAAATGTTGCGCGATGCCAGCTTGAGCATTATCCGCGCTCTTAAGATTGAAGGGGGCTGTAATGTCCAGTTGGCCCTTGATCCACATAGCTTCAAATACTATGTCATCGAGGTCAATCCGCGTGTGTCTCGCTCATCTGCCCTTGCTTCAAAAGCGACAGGGTACCCGATTGCCAAACTCGCTGCCAAGATTGCAGTTGGCTTGACCTTGGATGAGATGATAAACCCTGTAACAGGATCTACCTATGCCATGTTTGAGCCTGCGCTGGACTATGTGGTTGCCAAAATCCCGCGTTTCCCATTTGATAAATTTGAAAAGGGTGAGCGTCGTTTGGGAACCCAGATGAAGGCAACTGGTGAAGTTATGGCGATTGGGCGCACTATTGAAGAAAGTCTCTTGAAAGCCTGCCGTTCGCTTGAAATCGGTGTCCATCACAACGAAATGAGTGAATTGGCAGAGGTGACCGATGATGCGCTGATTGAAAAAATTGTCAAAGCACAAGATGACCGTCTCTTTTACGTGTCTGAAGCACTGCGTCGTGGCTTTACCGTTGAAGAAATTGCCAATCTGACCAAAATTGATGTCTTTTTCTTGGATAAATTGCTCCATATCATCGAGTTAGAAACAGCATTAGTAGCCAATGTTGGAAATGCAGGTGTTCTGAAAACGGCCAAGCAAAATGGATTTGCAGACCGCAAGATTGCCGAATTGTGGCAGCAAAGCCCAGAGCAAGTCCGCCAGTTCCGCTTGGAACAAGGGATTGTTCCAGTTTATAAGATGGTCGATACCTGTGCGGCTGAATTTGAAAGTGTAACACCGTATTTCTACTCGACCTATGAGTGGGAAAATGAATCTATTCGTTCGGAGAGAGAATCCGTTCTCGTCTTGGGATCAGGTCCGATTCGGATTGGTCAAGGGGTCGAGTTTGACTATGCGACAGTTCATTCGGTGAAAGCCATTCAGGCAGCAGGCTATGAAGCCATTATCATGAACTCAAATCCAGAGACAGTATCGACGGATTTCTCTGTATCAGACAAGCTCTATTTTGAGCCTCTAACGTTTGAAGATGTCATGAACGTGATAGAATTGGAGCAGCCGATTGGTGTCATTGTCCAGTTCGGTGGACAGACTGCGATTAACTTGGCAGAGCCATTGTCCAAGGCAGGTGTGCGGATTATCGGTACCCAAGTAGCAGACTTAGACCGTGCAGAAGACCGTGATTTGTTTGAAAAAGCCTTGAAAGACCTTGGAATTCCACAACCACCGGGGCAAACTGCAACCAACGAGGAAGAAGCCGTAGCGGCAGCCCGCAGGATTGGTTTTCCTGTTCTGGTGCGTCCGTCCTATGTCCTTGGTGGTCGCGCTATGGAAATCGTTGAAAATGAGACGGATTTGCGTAGCTACATGCGGACAGCTGTGAAAGCAAGCCCTGAACACCCAGTTCTTGTCGATTCTTATATTGTCGGACGGGAGTGTGAGGTGGATGCCATTTCTGACGGTAAAGATGTCCTCATTCCGGGGATTATGGAGCATATCGAACGTGCGGGTGTCCACTCAGGAGACTCAATGGCAGTCTATCCTCCCCAGACCTTATCAAAAGATATTCAAGCGACCATTGCAGACTACACTAAGCGCCTAGCCATTGGGCTTAACTGTATCGGAATGATGAATATTCAGTTTGTCATCAAGGATGAAACAGTCTATGTTATTGAGGTCAATCCACGGGCCAGTCGTACCGTTCCTTTCTTGTCCAAGGTGACAGATATTCCAATGGCGCAGGTGGCGACCAAGCTCATCTTAGGTCAAACCTTGGCAGAGTTGGGGTATGAGGACGGCTTGTATCTAGAGTCAGCCAATGTCCATGTCAAGGCACCAGTTTTCTCCTTTACAAAACTTGCCAAGGTGGATAGCCTCTTAGGTCCTGAAATGAAATCAACTGGTGAGGTAATGGGAACAGATCGAACCCTTGAAAAAGCACTCTATAAGGCTTTTGAAGCCAGCCATTTCCATTTGGAAGAATTTGGGAATGTGGTCTTTACCATTGCTGATGAGACCAAGGAAGAAGCACTTGGCCTAGCGAAACGCTTTGAAGCGATTGGATACGGTATTTTTGCGACAGAAGGAACAAGTGACTTCTTCCGAGCAAATGGGGTAGAATCCATTGCTGTTAATAAATTAGGTGAAGATGAAGAAAACGATATTCCTGCTCTTGTCTGCAGGGGGCAGGTGCAGGCGATTATCAATACAGTAGGAACCAAGCGTGTGGCAGAAGGGGACGGACAAATTATCCGAAGTTCTGCTATTGAGACAGGAACTCCTCTCTTTACGGCTCTTGATACAGCAGAAGCCATGCTACAAGTGCTCGAAAGCCGTAGCTTTACGACAAATGCGATTTAAGTTTTTATCCATAAGGAATGTAAATGAAAGTGAATTTAGTAAGTCCTACTGGACAAGTGAAGCAAGTCTCTGTTGGATTTTCGTGGACAGCTCTCCTATTTGAATTCCTTGCCCCAGTATTCCGTCAGGACTGGAAGTGGGCAGGTATCATGTTTGGTGTGAGAATTGTGGTTATCATTATTTCTCACGCCTTAGATATTTATGTTTTCGGTCTTGGAGTAAGGATTGTTTGGGGATTCCTCTATAACAAACTCTACATCAAAGAACGCCTTGCAACGGGCTGGACACCAGCAACAGACTTGGATGCAGAAGTCATTCGCACAAAAGTAACTATATAACAACTGGAAAAAGATGATTTCGACAGAAGTCATCTTTTTTGGTATACTGGCAGTATGGAATGGATTGTAACAACAAGCTTCGGTATGGATAAAGAATTGGTGGCGCGTGCAAAAGCCCTTGCACGCTTGTTTGGTGTGGCTTATGTGGAGCGCAGGAAAGATTCAGTCAAGAAATTACAAGAGCGTTACGGTCATGTCTTGGTCCTCTATCAGGATAAACTGGTCTTTGAACAGTTGGGAGGCGAGCGCCTCTTTTTCCACCCAGATACAGCCCTTTTACGTATCAAATCTGGGCGGGACCCCTTGCTAGAACTTATCGGTGAGGGGCCAAAAAGGATTTGCGACTGTACCATGGGGCTTGCTTCTGACAGCATCGTCATGGCAAGCGCAGGTCATCAGGTGACAGCAATCGAATCGTCTCGCCTGATTGCCTTTCTTGTCAGCCAGGGCTTGCAGGAGTTGGATACAGGAAATGAGGCAGTTAACTCCGCCATGCGCTCGATTGAGGTTATCGAAATGGACAGCCTATCCTTTTTACGCCGGCAACCCAGTCAGTCTTTTGACATTGTCTATTTTGACCCCATGTTTTCTGAAACGATTCGTGAATCACAGAACTTAGCAGGTCTTGCAGGACTTGCCAATCCGTCACGCTTAACAGAAGAACTTTTAGAAGAAGCCAAGCGAGTAGCCAGAAAAAAGATTATTCTCAAGGCCCATTTCAGAGATAGGATTTTTGAAGACCTCGGTTTTTCGCGCCTAGTACGTCCTAATCAGAAATTCCACTATGGTATTTGGCGTAAACCAAAAAGTGAGGAGATACAATAGGGAAACGAGTCAGAGAGTAAGTAGCAGTATAGTGCTACCTATAAAAAAATCATCAGATGTCAAGTTTTTTTCTTGACACCCTTTAATAATCTGATATAATAGAACATGTGATAAATAGTATAGCTATTTCACCGATTATTATAAAAGAAAAGAGATTCATAGAAAATGGCAGTAAAAATCCGTTTAACTCGTATGGGTTCTAAGAAAAAACCTTTCTACCGTATTAACGTAGCAGATTCACGTGCACCGCGTGACGGACGTTTCATCGAAACAGTTGGAACTTACAACCCACTTGTTGCTGAAAACCAAGTAACTTTGAAAGAAGACCGCGTTCTTGCATGGTTGGCAAACGGTGCGCAACCATCTGATACAGTTCGCAACATCCTTTCAAAAGCTGGAGTAATGCAAAAATTCCACGATTCAAAATTCTCAAAGTAAAACGAATTAAGAGAGAACACTTATGGACATGATAGAAAATCTGATTATTGCAATTGTGAAACCCTTGATTTCACAGCCAGATAGCTTGACGATAAAAATCGTTGATACACCTGAATTTTTAGAATATCACTTGGACTTAGAGCAGTCTGATATTGGTCGCGTTATCGGCAGAAAAGGACGCACAATTTCTGCGATTCGAACGATTGTTTATTCTGTTCCGACAAGTGATAAAAAAGTTCGTCTTGTCATTGATGAAAAGTAAAAGGAGCGGATTTTCCGCTCTTTTTCTTGTCTTGAGAAAATAAGGCAAACATGGTAAAATGAAACATACTATACAGTTTTGGAGAGCACATGAATTATTTTAAAGTTGGAACAATTGTTAATACCCAAGGTCTGCAGGGAGAAATGCGGGTCTTGTCTGTGACGGATTTTGCAGAAGAACGCTTCAAAAAGGGGAATCAGCTAGCCTTATTTGATCCTAAAAACCAATTTGTCATGAACGTGGAAATTGCCAGTCACCGCAAGGTGAAAAACTTTGATATTATCAAGTTCAAGGGAATGTACCATATCAACGATATTGAGAAATACCGCGATTATACTCTCAAGGTAGCCGAAGAAGATTTGGCAGATTTGGACGAGGGAGAGTTCTACTACCATGAAATCATCGGCCTTGAAGTATATGAAGGTGAGGCGTTGCTTGGAACCATCAAGGAGATTTTGCAGCCAGGGGCCAATGATGTCTGGGTGATCAAACGCAAAGGCAAGCGGGATTTGCTCTTACCTTACATTCCTCCTGTGGTCCTTGAGGTTGATGTAGCAGCTGGTCGGGTCCAAGTAGAGATTCCAGAAGGATTAGACGATGAAGATTGATATTTTGACCCTCTTTCCAGAAATGTTTGCCCCCCTTGAGCATTCGATTGTGGGGAAAGCGCGAGAGAAGGGCTTGTTAGAGATTCAGTACCATAATTTTCGTGAAAATGCAGAGAAATCCCGCCATGTTGATGATGAGCCATACGGAGGCGGTCAAGGGATGCTCTTGCGGGCGCAGCCGATTTTTGATGCCTATGATCAGATTGAAAAGGAGGCACCTCGTGTCATCTTGCTAGATCCTGCTGGTAAGCGGTTTGACCAAGCCTATGCGGAGGAGCTGGCGCAGGAAGACCACTTGATTTTCATCTGTGGTCATTATGAAGGCTATGATGAGCGGATCAAGACCTTGGTGACAGATGAGATTTCGCTCGGTGATTATGTCCTGACAGGTGGGGAGCTGGCTGCCATGACCATGGTAGATGCGACTGTGCGTTTGATTCCAGAGGTGATCGGCAAGGAAGCGAGCCACACGGATGACAGTTTTTCATCTGGCTTGTTGGAATATCCCCAATATACGCGTCCCTATGACTTTCGTGGCATGGTCGTGCCGGATGTCCTCATGAGTGGCCACCATGAAAATATCCGCAAATGGCGCTTGTATGAGAGCTTGAAAAAGACGTTTGAGCGCAGACCAGACTTGCTCGAACACTACGAATTTTCAGCAGAAGAAGCAGAAATGTTGGAAGATATAGCAGGACAGTCCCCTTCGTAATGCTTGTTCAGCTTGAGTGTATGGAATCTGGTGAAATGATGGAGAGAATAAACTAAAAGGCTGGAAAGATGTTTCCAGCTTTTTTGTCTTCTGAAAACGTTAGTGTAGTCTTTTTTAGTTTATCTTTTAGTACTCGCTCCAATAGTCTGGAAGACTGTTGGAGGTTGGAAATAAAACGAGTGTAAGTCGTGTCAACGAGCTTTTGTATCATGCGGAATTGTGTTCGAGCTAAAAGTCACTATGAAAAAGATAGGCAGATGTTTCGGCTTTAGCCGATTACAGCTGAGAATCCCTTTAGTGGATAGGCAGATGTTTCGGCTTTAGCCGATTACAGCTGTGGCTACCTTTAGGTAGAAACGAAATGACGATATTGAGCAAATGATGCTAAAGTTTTTTGCTAGGGGATTGATTTTCTGTAAATTTATGCTACAATAATGGATAATTATTCATTTTATATCAAAATAAAGTGAATTTATACAAAGTGAAGGAACAGGGAGAATGGTAGAGTTTAGACAAGAATTAAAGAGCTGGGAACCGTATAAGCTAGAGCGTATTGCAGACCATGATTTGGCCAATAATGAGAATCGTTTTATTGATTGGCGTCCTTTGTTGAACCAGTTACCACAGACTATTGGGCTAGATGATTTACTCTATTACGGTGACAATTGTTATCATGAAGTGATTGAAAAGTACGCTGCCTACGCAGGTGTGGACGCGAAACAGGTCACGGCAGGAGTGGGGTCAGATTTTCTCATCCACATGATTGTGACCACCTTTTTGAAAAAAGGGGAGGTTTTTTTGACCGTAGACCCTGACTTTTTCATGTACCAAGTCTACAATCAACTCCATGATTCCCAGTTTGAAGCCAGTCCTTTGGAGTGGAGAGATGGAAGTTTGCACTTATCAGCAGACAGGCTCCTCGCCTATGCAGAACAGGTAAATGCCAAGGTCATCATGCTGTCCAATCCCAACAATCCCTCATCTGTAGCTTTTGATGAGCAAGAAATCGAGAAGGTCTTACAAGGCTTTGACGGTTTGGTGGTTCTTGACGAGGCCTATATTGAGTTTTCAGACAGTCAAAGTCTTGTCTATTTGGTTGGACAATACGATCATCTCGTAGTCTTGCGGACTCTCTCAAAAGCCTTTGGCTTAGCAGGGTTGCGCTTGGGCTTTGCGATTGCCTGTGAACGCTTGATTTATGAGTTGGATAAGGCTATTCCTCCTTTCAGTGTCTCAAATGTAGTGGCAAAAATCGGATCAGCAAGCCTTGATTATCAAGAAGAAGTGACGACAGTCATTGAGCAAATCAAGGCAACAAGACAAGATTTTTATCGCTTTTTGACAGAGCTAGAGGGCTGTCATGTTCTTCCTAGTCAGACCAACTTTGTCACCTTTACTTTTCAGCAGGCAGAGCGATTTTACCATGAGGCGTTTGCCAATCAGTTTGATTTTAAGTACTATTCTGACGGCGTCTTAGCAGGCTATATCCGCATGACAATTGGTCGACCTGAGGAAATGGAAGTGCTCAAAGTGTTAATCATCAACAGCATCAATACCGATGAAGGATAAGAGGGTGCTTTCCAAATGAGTCATAAAAGAGTGAAATTCGTCGGAACGGTGGTTTTCTGACGGACTTTTACTCCCTTTTTATTTTTTTGAAAGATTTTGGCTGAAAATGATTGACATTGGAAGAAAAACGTGTATAATGATTCTTGTAAACGATTGCAGGAGGTAGAAATCATTCTCAAATCAGAACGTAAACAAGTCATTTTAGACACGATAAAAGAACAGCAATTTGTCCGCTTAGAAGACCTGGTCGACTTGCTCCATTCTTCTGAATCAACGGTCAGACGTGATTTGGATGAATTGGAACTAGCAGGGAAACTCCGTCGTGTGCATGGTGGGGCTGAAAGTCTTCCAAATTTACAGGAAGAAGAGTCAATAGTTCAAAAATCTGTCAAAAACGTTCAAGAAAAACGGCAGATCGCTCAAAAAGCTGCCAGTTTTGTAGAGGACGGCGATGTGATCTTTCTCGATGCGGGAACGACGACGGAACTACTGATTGATTATTTATCAGCAAAGGGCTTGACGATTGTCACCAATTCGGTTCACCATGCTGTTAAGCTGGTAGATAAAGGGTTTTATACCATTATCGTAGGTGGTAAGGTCAAGGGCTCAACGGATGCTTCTATTGGGGCAGTTGCCTTGGAGCAGATTCGTCAGTTGCATTTCACGAAAGCCTTTCTTGGCATGAATGGGGTCGATACCAATGACTATACGACGCCAGATGTGGAAGAGGCAGCCATTAAGCGGACGGTGTTGCACAATGCGAGTCAGGTGTATGTACTGGTTGATCCGTCCAAACTGGGTCACATTTCTTTTACAAAAGTAGCAGAAATTAGGCAGGCAGATTTGATTTGTCTCGCTACCGATAGCAATCTAATGACAACTATAAAGAAAAAAACGAGGGTAATTGAAGTATGATTTATACAGTCACCTTAAACCCTGCGATTGACTATATTGTACGTCTCACGCATATTGAGTCATCCGCGGTCAATCGTATGGACAGTAGCGATACTTTTGCTGGTGGTAAGGGAATTAATGTCAGCCGGATTTTACAACGGCTTGGTTATGCCAGTACAGCGACTGGCTTTGTCGGTGGATTTACGGGAGAATTTATCAAAAATGGTCTAGTAGCAGAAGCGATTGGGACAAAGTTTGTCCAAGTGGACCAAGATACCCGTATCAATGTCAAAATCAAGGCGGACCAAGAAACGGAAATCAACGGTCTAGGTCCAGTCGTGACCGACGAGCAGTTGGCAGAGTTAGAAGATATTTTGTCACATGTGACAGCAGACGATACTGTAGTCTTTGCGGGTTCAGCCCCTGCTAGCCTGGGCAATCAAGTTTACAATCGCTTGATTCCGCAAGCGAAAAAAGCAGGTGCAGAAGTGATCTGCGATTTTGAGGGTCAAACCTTGCTCGATTCCTTGACACACGAGCCTCTCTTGGTCAAACCTAACAATCATGAACTCGAAGCGATTTTCGGTGTAACGTTTGATTCGCGAGAGGACATCGTGCGCTACGCCAAAGAAATTCTTGCCAAGGGAGCTAAAAATGTCATCGTATCCATGGCAGGTGACGGAGCACTCCTTGTGACAGGAGATGCGACCTATTTTGCTAAACCGATTAAGGGAACGGTAAAAAATTCAGTTGGAGCAGGGGATTCGATGGTTGCGGGCTTTGCAGGCGAATACACCAAGTCGCACAATCCGATTGGAGCACTGAAATGGGGAGTGGCTTGCGGGACCGCAACAGCTTTCTCAGATGATTTAGCAAGTATTGATTTTATTCGGGAAATGTATGAAAAAGTGGAGGTAGAAACCCTATGAAAATTCAAGATGTCTTGAAACAGGACGCGATGTTGCTGGATTTACAAGCAACAACAAAAGAAGCTGTCATTGATGAAATGATTACTAGCCTTGCTGAGCACGGCGTAGTCAGTGATGCTGCAGCTTTTAAGACAGGTATTATGAACCGTGAGGCTCAGACCACAACAGGGCTCGGTGACGGGATTGCCATGCCTCATAGTAAAAATGCAGCGGTTAAGGAAGCAACCGTTCTCTTTGCCAAATCAAACAAAGGTGTGGACTACGAGAGTTTGGACGGTCAGCCAACGGACTTGTTCTTTATGATTGCAGCGCCAGAAGGGGCTAACGATACTCACTTGGCTGCTCTGGCAGAATTGTCTAAATACTTGATGAAGCCAGGATTTGCAGATAAACTCCGTCAGGTTTCATCTCCAGCGGATGTGGTTGCCGTCTTTGATGAGGCTGAAGCAGCTGATAAAGCAGAAAGTGAAGTGGTGGCAGAGCAAACCAGTACAGTAGCTGAAAAAGCCTTCATCGTAGCCGTGACAGCTTGTACGACAGGGATTGCCCATACCTACATGGCAGAAGAAGCTCTCAAAAAACAAGCTGCTGAAATGGGCGTAGACATCAAGGTGGAAACCAATGGTGCATCTGGTATTGGTAATAAATTGACAACAGACGATATCAAGCGTGCTAAGGGTGTTATCATTGCAGCAGATAAGGCGGTTGAAATGGCACGTTTCAATGGTAAACCACTCGTATCTCGTCCAGTAGCAGACGGTATCAAAAAGACAGAAGAATTGCTTAACATCGTCCTAAAAGGCGAAGCAAACACCTATCAAGCCAAAGAAGAGGCTAGTGTAGAAGAGGCTGCTGAGAAATTGAGTCTTGGAAAAGCCTTTTACAAGCACTTGATGAGTGGTGTGTCACAAATGTTACCATTCGTTATCGGTGGCGGTATCTTGATTGCACTTGCCTTTCTCATCGATAATGTCATGGGTGTGCCCCAAGACAGTCTTTCTAGCCTTGGTTCTTACAATGAATTAGCATCGATGTTCATGCAGATTGGTAGTGCGGCCTTTGGTTTCATGTTGCCACTTCTTGCAGGTTACATTGCTTACTCAATTGCTGAAAAACCAGGTCTGATTGCAGGTTTCGTAGCTGGTGCTATTGCGAAAGATGGTCTTGCCTATGGAAAAATTCCATTTGGTGCAGCGACAGGTGACATTCCAGCAGCTGTATCATCTGGTTTCCTAGGTGCGCTTGTCGGTGGTTTTTTGGCTGGTGCCGTCATTCTTGGCTTGCGAAAAGCCTTGGAACATTTACCAAAATCTCTCGAAGGAATCAAATCAATCCTCCTCTTGCCACTTCTTGGTGCGATGATTACGGGATTTGTGATGTTCTTTGTCAATATCCCAATGGCCACTATCAATACAGGCATGAATGATTTCCTAAGCGGACTAGAAGGAAGCTCCGCAATTATCCTCGGGCTTGTCCTTGGGGGCATGATGGCCGTAGATATGGGTGGTCCGGTTAATAAAGCAGCCTACGTTTTTGGTACAGGAACTCTTGCAGCAACCGTTGCAAATGGTGGCTCTGTTGCTATGGCAGCGGTTATGGCAGGTGGTATGGTACCTCCTCTTGCGGTCTTTGTTGCGACCCTCTTGTTCAAGGATAAATTCACCAAAGAAGAACGAAACTCAGGCTTGACCAACATTGTCATGGGCTTGTCATTCATTACCGAAGGTGCGATTCCGTTTGGTGCAGCTGACCCAGCACGTGCCATCCCAAGTTTTGTCGCAGGTTCAGCCCTTACAGGAGCTTTAGTCGGCTTGTCTGGTATCAAGTTAATGGCACCACACGGTGGAATCTTCGTCATTGCGCTCACTAGCAATCCGCTTCTTTACCTTGTCTTTGTCCTTATCGGAGCAATTGTATCAGGTGTCCTATTTGGTGCTTTGCGTAAGGCGAAATAGATAAACAATAGTAAACCTTATCGTTGAATCGATAAGGTTTTTTCTCAGTTTCACAAAAAATATGGTATAATATTCGTATTACCATTTTGAGGAGAATACTATGAACGTAATTCGTGAAAAGGCACTAGTCAATCAGTATCATTTTGATGCCCGTAATCTAGAATGGGAAGAAAAAAATGGCGTTCCAACGACTCGATTAACAGTCGATTTTCAATTGGTTGAACACAATGCCCAAGAGAATAAAACCTCAATCGTGGTCATCTTGCGGTTTATGATCGTCTTGGATCACTTTGTGATTTCAGGAGCTATGAGCCAAGGTGTGTATATTTTGGAACAGTTGGTTCGAGAAGTGGATGAATTTAGTGAAGAGGACAAACGATTCTTAGTCAATCCGCTCTTGGATATCTTGCAACGTTTAACCTATGAAGTAACAGAAATCGCCCTGGATGCCCCGGGTGTGAATTTGGAGATTTAGAATGAAATTAGCAGTCATTACAGACTCATCAGCTGTGCTACAGGATGCCGCACAAAATGAGCATTTGTTTGTATTAACGATTCCTGTCACAATTGGCAATAAGACCTATATCGAGGGAAAAGATTTAAGTGTTGAAGAATTTTACCAGAAAATGGCAGCAGAAGCAGAGTTGCCAAAGACCAGTCAGCCAAGCCTCTCAGAGCTAGAAGAAACCCTAGATCGTTTACAAAAAGAAGGCTATACGCATGTGATTGGACTTTTCTTGTCATCTGGTATTTCTGGCTTTTATCAAAATATCCAGTATCTCAAGGATGAATTTGACGGGATGACCATTGCCTTTCCGGACAGCAAGATTACCTCAGCGCCGCTTGGTATGATGGTGGAGACAATCTTTAAACGTTGTGAAGCTGGTGTGCCGTTTGAGGAAATCTTGGATAAGCTAGAGCAAGAGATTGCAGGGACTAAAGCCTTTATCATGGTTGATGATCTGGATCATTTGGTCAAGGGTGGGCGTCTTTCAAATGGAGCTGCGCTATTAGGGAACTTGCTCAGTATCAAGCCGATTTTGTACTTTACAGATGAAGGTAAGATTGAGGTCTATGAGAAGGTTCGTACCGAGAAAAAAGCAGTCAAACGTTTATTAGAAATCTTGCAAGAAGAGACCAAGAATGGCTCTTATCAGATTGCTGTGATTCATGCCAATGCACCGCAAAAAGCAGAAGAATTTAAAGAATTATTACAAGAAAATGGTATCGAATGGCATTTGCCGATTGTATCTTTTGGCTCGGTCATTGGTACGCACTTGGGTGAAGGGGCGATTGCCTTTGGTATTTCACCGATTATTGACTAGGAGTAGTGGATGACAATTCAAGTAATTATCGCAGGTTTTAAGGGGAGAATGGGCTCGACTGCCCTCAACATGATTAACGAGGATAAGGACTTGGCACTTGCTGCCTTGGTTGATCCGTGTGCGACAGAAACAGAGATTGACGGTGTACCTGTTTTTACCTCAAAAGAAGCTTTGATTGGTTTTTCAGCGGATGTTTGGGTCGATTTTACATCGCCAGCCTTCGCTTATGAAAATAGCAAGTTCGCTTTGGAAAATGGCTTTGCACCTGTTGTGGGAACAACGGGCTTTACCCCAGAAGAAATCGAAGAGTTGATTGCCTTGTCTGCTGAGAAGAAGATTGGAGGTTTGATTGCCCCAAACTTTGCCATTGGAGCCATTTTACTCATGCAATTTGCAGCACAGGCAGCTAAGTATTTCCCAAATCTAGAAATTATTGAGCTTCATCATGACAAGAAAAAAGATGCGCCGAGCGGAACAGCGATTAAGACAGCAGAGTTGATTTCACAGGTTCGAGCGCGTCAGCAGCAGGGTCTAGCAGATGAAGAAGAACTTATGGCAGGCGCACGAGGTGCAGCGTTTGACGGCATGAGGATTCACTCGGTTCGTTTGCCGGGCTTAGTTGCGCATCAAGAAGTCATTTTCGGGGCGCAGGGTGAGGGTTTGACCATTCGCCATGATTCGTATGATCGTAGCTCCTTTATGAGCGGTGTGAATTTAGGAATAAAAGAAGTAGTCAGACGAGAACAACTCGTTTATGGTTTGGAACAGTTATTATGAGATTACACAATCTGCCTTCTGAATTTCAGGAGGCTTTGCCGATTTTAGAGAAAATAAAACAAGCGGGCTTTGAGGCGTATTTTGTCGGAGGTTCGGTGCGAGATGCGATTTTAGGACGGCCCATTCACGATGTAGACATTGCCTCATCGAGCTATCCAGAAGAGACAAAGGCTATTTTTCCACGCACGATTGACGTGGGAATTGAGCATGGGACAGTATTGGTTTTAGAAGACCATGGTGAGTATGAAATCACGACTTTTCGGACAGAGGATGTCTATGTTGACTACCGTCGTCCAAGTCAGGTGGCTTTTGTGCGCTCTTTGGAAGAGGATCTGAAACGCCGTGATTTTACGGTCAATGCCTTTGCCTTGGATGAAGAAGCGAGAATTATTGATAAGTTTGATGGCTTACAGGATTTAGAACAGAAGACCTTGCGGGCAGTCGGCACTGCGACCGAGCGTTTTAACGAAGATGCTTTGCGGATTATGCGTGGTTTCCGATTTGCGGCAAGCCTTGAGTTTAGCATCGAAGAAGCGACTTTTGAGGCCATGAAAGAAACAGCGCCTCTCTTAGAGAAGATATCGGTTGAACGCATTTTCGTCGAATTTGATAAACTTTTACTAGCAAAAGGCTGGCGCAGGGGAATGGAAGCTTTGGTTGCTTCAAAAGCTTATGATTACCTGCCTGATATGAAAGGGAAGGAGAAGCACTTAACAGCCTTTCTTGCCTCCTTTGCAGAAGACTTTATCTTTCAGACATCAGAACAGGCTTGGGCAGTGTTGATCGTTTATCTGGAAATTAAAGATGCCAAATCCTTCCTCAAGCACTGGAAAACCAGCAATGATTTTCAGCGGACAGTGATAAAGCTAGTAGAGATTTACCACTTGCGCAAGCAAGATTCTGTGACCAAGCAGACCTGCTATCGGTACGGGAAGGAGTTGCTCTATCTGGTAGAAGAGGTTAGACAGGCCCAAGAGCTGGCTGTTGATTACAAACTAATTGATACGATGGATGAGTCTTTGACTATTCATGATAAGCATGAGATTGTGGTCAAGGGTGGCGATGTGATGACGACCTTACAGATTAAACAGGGACCGCTTCTTGGTCGCTTACTAAATGAGGTAGAGCATGCGATTGTCGAGGGAGACTTGGCCAATGAGGTTGCGCCAATCATGGCCTTTCTAAAGGAGAAGATAGAGAATGAGTGATTTTATCGTTGAAAAATTATCCAAGTCGATGGGAGACAAGACCGTTTTTTCAGATATCTCCTTTATCATTCATTCCTACGACCGTATCGGAATTATCGGGGTCAATGGAACAGGGAAAACAACGCTACTGGATGTCTTGTTTGGTAAGCTGGGCTTTGATGGCGATGTCTCTCCTTTTCGGACAAAAAATGACTATACGATTGCCTATTTGACCCAAGAGCCTGAGTTTGAGGATGACAAGACGATTTTAGATACAGTTTTGTCATCAGATTTACGGGAAATCCAGCTCATTCGTCAGTATGAGCACCTCGTTACAGATTATAGCGAGGAAAACCAAGCAAGATTAGAGAAGACCATGGCAGAAATGGATGCGCTGAATGCTTGGGACATTGAGCATCAGATTAAGACTGTTTTGTCAAAACTTGGCTTGAACGATACCAACCAACGTGTGGGAGACTTGTCAGGTGGTCTGCGCCGCCGGGTGCAGTTGGCACAAGTCCTATTAGGAGATGATGATTTGTTGCTTCTTGATGAGCCGACCAATCATCTCGATATTGAGACGATCGAGTGGCTGACGACTTTCTTGAAACAGGCTAAAAAGACAGTCCTTTTCATTACCCATGACCGTTATTTTTTGGATAATGTGGCAACCCGAATTTTTGAACTAGACCGTGCTAGTCTAACCGAGTATCAAGGGAATTATCAAGATTATGTCCGCTTGAAAGCAGAGCAGGACGAGCGTGATGCAGCGCTGCGCCATAAAAAAGAACAGCTGTACAAGCAGGAATTGGACTGGATGCGCAGACAGCCTCAGGCACGAGCAACCAAGCAACAAGCGCGGATCAATCGCTTTCATGATTTGAAATCGGACTTGGCTTACAAGAATGAAGACAGCAATCTGGAAATCAATTTTGAAACCAGCCGTATCGGAAAAAAAGTCATCGAGTTCAAGCAGGTGGATTTTGCCTATCCGGCTAAGACGATTTTAAGCCACTTTGATTTGCTGGTTCAAAACAAAGATCGAATTGGAATTGTCGGTGATAACGGAAGAGGCAAGTCTACGCTACTCAATCTGATTGCAGGTCAAATACAGCCTACAGGCGGTCAATTGATTGTAGGAGAGACCATCCGTGTCGGCTATTTCTCCCAGCAGATTCAGGGATTGGATGAAAATAAGCGGGTCATCAATTTTCTTCAAGAGGTGGCAGAAGAAGCCGAAACCACCTCAGGTATGGTCTCGATTGCAGAACTTTTGGAGCAATTTCTCTTTCCACGCAACACCCACGGAACACTGATTCAAAAGCTGTCGGGCGGTGAGAAAAAAAGGCTCTATCTCTTGAAAATCTTGTTAGAACGCCCGAATGTCTTACTACTTGATGAGCCGACCAATGACCTTGACATTGAGACCTTGACTGTATTGGAGCATTTTCTCTTAGGCTTTGCAGGTCCCGTCATTACGGTCAGCCACGATCGTTATTTCCTAGATAAGGTCGCAACTAAAATCTTAGCCTTTGAAGAGGTGGGTGTTCGGACCTTCTTTGGAAATTATACGGATTATCTGGATGAAAAGGCCTTTCTAGCATCTGTAGCAGCAACTGCAGCGACTCCTGTCAAAGAAAAGCAGGAAAAGGTATGTGGCAAACAAAAACGTATGTCCTACTTTGAAAAGCAGGAATGGGCGACCATTGAAGAGGATATTGCAACTTTAGAAGAAAGCATAGCAGAAATCGAAGCTGCCATGCAGACCTGTGGTAGTGATTTTACACGGCTATCAGACTTGCAAAAGGAATTAGAGGCGCAAAATGAAGTTCTGCTTGAAAAATACGAACGCTATGAGTACCTCAGCGAATTGAGTGAAGGCTAGTGTGACAGGAGAGAAGTTGATATGAAAATCATCATGATAGCCTATATGGGGATTTATCTGATTGTGACTTTACTAGCTGCCACATACAGCTATTTCAAGACCAAGCGGATGAACCGCCTCTGCCTTTTTCTGACTCTAGGAGCTTGTTTGCTTTTGCTTGTGATTCTGATTTCCTACTGTCAAGGCTACGATCCCTTGCAAATGGTAGGCTTTGCTCTAGGATTTACCCTGATTTCCAGCCTCTTTCTTTATAATGGGACGAGAGAAGGGGCTCAGTTTGTCTACACCTTCTTGTTTAGCGCAGGTCGTTTCCTACTTCACTTACAATTTTTGATTTTACTATATATTTTTCGGTAAAATGTAGTGCAAACCTTTGCAATGTGATATAATGAGGCGAAGAATTATTTTATAAGGAGTATCTTATGGCAAAGAAAATTATTGGTATTGACCTTGGTGGCACCTCTGTGAAATTTGCGATTTTGACAGTTCAAGGCGACATTCAAGAAAAATGGTCGATTAAGACCAATATTTTAGACGAAGGTAGCCATATCGTGCCAGATATCATCGACAGTATTAAGTATCATTTTGAAACACACCAGTTGACAAAAGATGATTTCCTAGGGATCGGTATGGGTTCCCCAGGTGTAGTCGATAGCAATGCAGGAACGGTTATCGGAGCTTACAACCTCAACTGGAAAACCTTACAGCCAATTAAAGAACAGATTGAAACAGCAATTGGCTTACCATTTTTCATCGATAATGATGCCAACGTAGCTGCTCTAGGTGAGCAGTGGGTTGGTGCAGGAAGCAATAATCCTGACGTTGTCTTTATGACCCTTGGAACAGGTGTCGGTGGCGGTGTCATCGCAGACGGCAACCTCATTCACGGATTTGGTGGTGCTGGAGGTGAACTTGGTCACATCACCGTTGATTTTGAAGCCCCAATTGCCTGTACCTGTGGTAAAAAAGGATGTTTGGAAACTGTTGCCTCAGCAACTGGTATCGTGAACCTAACTCGCCGTTATGCAGATACTTACGCAGGCGATGCAGAATTGAAAAAACGCATTGACGATGGTCAAGAGGTGACTGCAAAAGATGTCTTTGACCTTGCTAAAGAAGGAGATGACCTTGCTCTTATCGTCTACCGCAATTTCTGCCGTTACTTGGGGACAGCGTGTGCCAATATCGCAGCAGTCTTGAATCCAGCCTACATCGTCCTTGGTGGTGGTGTTTCAGCAGCAGGTGACTTCTTGCTAGAAGGGGTGAACGAAGTCTACCTTCAAAATTCCTTCCCTCAGATTGCTCAAACGACCAAACTTGCCCTAGCAAATTTAGGAAATGATGCAGGTGTTCTTGGTGCCGCATCGCTTGTCTTGAAATAGGGATTAAAAAACGAACAGGAGGTTGGGATTTGTCCCTGCTTCTTTTTCTATCCACCGAGACATTAGAAAAAGGACAAAATACTAGAGAAGTGATATACTAGATTCATGACAAAAGCAGATATCATTTTTAAAGAAAATATCCAAAAAATCATGAACGAAGGTGTCTTTTCAGAAAATGCTCGCCCTCGTTATAAGGATGGCAATGTCGCCAATTCCAAGTACATTACAGGCTCTTTTGCTGAGTATGACTTATCAAAGGGAGAGTTTCCCATTACCACCCTGCGTCCGATTCCCATCAAGTCAGCTATTAAGGAAGTCTGCTGGATTTACCAAGACCAGACCAATAGTCTTTCTGTTCTAAATGACAAGTATGGCGTGACCTACTGGAATGACTGGGAAGTGGGAGAAACAGGCACTATCGGTGAGCGCTACGGGGCTGTTGTCAAGAAGCATCAGATTATGGATAAGATTCTCAAACAGCTGGCAGACAATCCTTGGAACCGTCGCAATATCATTTCTCTCTGGGATTATGAGGCTTTTGAGGAGACAGAGGGGCTATTGCCTTGTGCCTTTCAGACCATGTTTGATGTCAGACGCGTGGACGGTGAGATGTATCTGGATGCGACCCTTACCCAGCGCAGTAATGATATGCTGGTTGCTCACCATATCAATGCCATGCAGTACGTGGCTCTTCAGATGATGATTGCCAAACACTTCGGTTGGAAGGTTGGGAAATTCTTCTATTTTATTAACAACCTGCACATCTATGACAACCAATTTGAACAGGCAAACGAATTACTCAACCGCACTCCGAGTGATTGCCGGCCACGTTTGATTTTGAATGTACCATACGGGACTAATTTCTATGACATCAAGCCAGAAGATTTTGAGCTGGTCGATTATAATCCAGTGAAACCACAACTGAAGTTTGATTTAGCGATTTAATGGGTGAATACCAACAATAGAATAGTAAATCAGGGTGCTAGGCCATGCCTAGTCTCTGCATTTTTTGTCGAATTTTGATAGAATATAGTCAAGTTAAACTAAAAAAAGGAAGAGACAATGACAAAGAAGATTTCAGCCATTTGGGCACAGGATGAACAAGGTTTGATTGGTAAAGAAGGAAGTCTCCCTTGGTCATTGAAAGCTGATTTAGAGCATTTCAAGCAGACAACGACCGGTCACGCAATGGTTATGGGACGGGTCACCTTTGACGGTATGGGCAAGCGTGTGCTTCCCAATCGTATCTCGATTATCCTGACGCACGATACGGATTACCAAGTGGAGCATGAACGTGTCCTCGTGATGCATAGTGTTGAAGAGGTGTTGGACTGGTATGAGAAGCAGGATAAAAATCTTTACGTGATTGGCGGAGGACAGATATTCACAGCTTTTGAAGCCTATACAGATGAGCTTGTAAAGACGGATATTCATGCTAGCTTTGAAGGAGACACTTATTTTCCAACGACCTTTGATTGGTCTGTATTTGAGGAAGTCGGCGTGACACGATACGAGCGAGATGCAGAAAATCCAGTTGACTTCACCGTGAGAATATTTGAAAGAAAAGAGAACTAATCATGCAGAAAAGTTTATTTGGTTTATTTACTGCGATTTTATGCGGTATCTGTGTGCTTTGCTCCATTCAGGCTTTCCAAAAAAAGCGGTACGGGCTAGCCACCCTCTTTCTCTTAAATGCAGTGACCAATTTAGTGAACAGTATTCATGCCTTTTATGGCGTATTATTTTAGATAGGGATAGGATAGAAAAAGAATGCCAAAACATCATCACCAAGTAGAGCTTATTCATTGCTCATTTTGTGGAAAAAATCAAGAAGAAGTAAAGAAAATCATCGCAGGAAATAATGTCTTTATCTGCAATGAATGTGTGGAGTTAGCCCAAGAGATTATTCGTGAAGAATTAGCAGAAGAAGTCTTGACAGACCTGGCTGACACACCAAAACCGCAAGAGTTGCTTACGATTTTAAACCACTATGTCATCGGACAAGACCGTGCCAAACGTGCCTTGGCAGTAGCGGTTTACAACCATTACAAACGGATTAATTTCCAAGATAGCCGCGAAGAAAATGATGTGGATTTACAAAAATCAAACATCCTCATGATTGGCCCGACTGGTTCTGGTAAGACCTTTCTGGCTCAGACCTTGGCCAAGAGTTTAAATGTTCCCTTTGCCATTGCGGACGCGACAGCTTTGACGGAAGCAGGTTATGTGGGAGAAGATGTTGAAAATATCCTCCTAAAACTACTCCAGGCAGCTGATTTTAATATTGACCGTGCAGAGCGCGGCATCATCTACGTCGATGAAATTGATAAAATCGCAAAAAAAGGCGAAAATGTCTCCATTACGCGTGATGTTTCGGGAGAAGGGGTGCAGCAGGCTCTACTGAAAATCATTGAGGGAACGGTAGCTAGTGTACCACCACAGGGAGGTCGCAAGCATCCGCAACAGGAAATGATTCAACTCGATACGAAAAATATCCTCTTTATCGTAGGAGGAGCCTTTGACGGGATTGAAGAAATTGTCAAACAGCGGATGGGAGAAAAAATCATCGGTTTTGGTCACAATAACCGTTCCATTGATGAGAAAGAATCTTATATGCAGCACATCATTGCAGACGATATCCAAAAATTTGGCATTATTCCTGAGTTAATCGGTCGCCTGCCTGTCTTTGCAGCCCTTGACCAGTTGACAACAGAAGATTTGATTCGCATTTTGACAGAACCGAAAAATGCCCTTGTCAAGCAGTATCAAACCCTGCTTTCTTATGACGGCGTAGAATTGGATTTTGATCAGGAAGCGCTTGAAGAAATCGCCAAACGGGCAATTGAACGTAAGACAGGGGCACGCGGATTGCGCTCCATCATTGAAGAAACCATGCTCGATGTCATGTTTGAAGTACCGAGCCAAGACGAAGTGAAGCGCGTGCGGATTACCAAAGAAGCAGTAGGTGGTAAGGCACAACCAATCTTAGAGACGGCATAAGGAGAGCAGATGGAAATCAATACAAACAATGCAGCAATCCTTTTAAGTGCAGTTTCAAAGGCTCAGTATCCTCAAGATGATATGCCAGAAATTGCTCTGGCTGGACGCTCCAATGTTGGAAAATCTTCTTTTATCAACACTCTACTTGGACGGAAAAACCTTGCGCGGACTTCTAGCAAGCCCGGTAAGACCCAGCAATTAAATTTCTATAATATTGACGATAAGATTCGCTTTGTCGATGTGCCTGGGTATGGCTATGCCAAGGTCTCAAAGACGGAGCGGGCCAAATGGGGCAAGATGATTGAAGAATACCTAACCAGCCGTGACAATCTTCGGGTGGTTGTGAGTTTGGTCGATATGCGCCATGAACCGTCTGCTGATGATGTTCAAATGTACGAGTTCTTGAAATACTATGAGATTCCCGTTATCGTTGTGGCGACAAAGGCAGACAAGATTCCACGAGGCAAGTGGAACAAGCATGAATCCATGATTAAGAAAAAACTCGATTTTGATGCGAACGACCAATTTATCGTCTTTTCATCGGAGACCAAATATGGATTTGATCAGGCTTGGGACAGTATTTTGAGTGAAATTTAGCAAAATGTAGCGAAATACTACATTTGCTAAATTTTTTATTATTTTTGAGTAAAAACTCTTGCAAATCAACAGAAAGTATGATAGTATAGATGAGGTTTGGAAAAACTGACCTAAGACAGTAGGGGAGTTCAACTCATAAACATCCTACCGAGGCACAAAACGGATAGAAACGTATTTGTACTTTCGTGTCTAGGTTTGGCGCGTTTTTTTATTGAAACAAGCTCGAACCCAAAATAATAACGGAGGTAAAACACTAATGAGTGAAGCTATTATTGCTAAAAAAGCAGAATTGGTTGATCAAGTTGCTGAGAAGATGAAAGCTGCTGCATCTATCGTAGTGGTGGACGCACGCGGTTTGACTGTTGAGCAAGATACTGTTCTTCGTCGTAATCTTCGTGGAAGCGAGGTTGAGTACAAAGTGATTAAAAACTCAATCTTGCGTCGTGCAGCTGAAAAAGCTGGTTTGGAAGAACTGGCATCCATTTTTGTCGGTCCATCTGCGATTGCATTTTCAAACGAAGATGTTATTGCACCAGCAAAAATCATGAACGACTTTGCTAAAACTGCTGAAGCACTTGAAATCAAGGGTGGTGCAATTGAAGGTAAAGTTTCTTCAAAAGAAGAAATTCAAGCTCTTGCGGCATTGCCAAACAGAGAAGGCATGCTTTCTATGCTCTTATCTGTACTTCAAGCGCCAGTTCGCAACGTTGCATACGCAGTCAAAGCTGTTGCAGAAAGCAAAGAAGAAGCTGCTTAAGGCAACAACAAGTAGCCTAGTGCTACAACCATCTATTATTTATTAAAAAACAAAATTATTTGGAGGAAATTACAATGGCATTGAACATTGAAAACATTATTGCTGAAATTAAAGAAGCTTCAATCCTTGAGCTTAACGATCTTGTAAAAGCGATCGAAGAAGAATTTGGTGTAACTGCGGCTGCTCCTGTAGCGGTTGCTGCAGCTGGTGCTGCTGACGCTGGTGCTGCTAAAGATTCATTCGATGTTGAATTGACATCTGCTGGCGACAAAAAAGTTGGCGTTATCAAAGTTGTACGTGAAATCACAGGTCTTGGTCTTAAAGAAGCGAAAGAACTTGTTGACGGTGCACCTGCAGTCGTTAAAGAAGGCGTTGCAACTGCAGAAGCTGAAGAAATCAAAGCGAAATTGGAAGAAGCTGGAGCTTCAGTTACTCTTAAATAAGAGTCACATCATAATTAGATTGCGGAATCCCTATTTACCAGTCTTTGAGAGCGATAAGCGATTGATAGAAACTGATAAATTGATTTGGTTTCCTGCCAAAAATCCTGCCAAAAATTCTTTGGCAGGATTTTTGTTTTAATAAATTTTCGGGGGTAGACATTAAATTATCTACCCCTTTTTTTGCGTTTTGGAGGAAATTATGCAAAAGGAAGAACAGTCATCACGTCAATTCGTGAAGTGCCATCTCATGACTATCATGGGAGTTGATAGTGAGAAAGCAACTCTGCTAGTTGATGAAATGGAACAAATAGGTCTAATCCAATTTGATGATTTTGGAAATGTTGGACTTTTAGTCTTGGAGGGACAATCATGAAACGTATTACCGCTAGTCAGTATCAGACATCTGAGCGTTATTATAAGCTCCCCAAACTCTTGTTTGAGAGTGAACGGTATAAGAATATGAAACTGGAGGTTAAGGTAGCCTGCGTGGTTTTAAAAGACCGCTTGGAATTATCTCTGAGTAGGGGATGGATTGATGAGGATGGGGCGATTTATCTAATCTATTCCAATTCAAATCTGATGGCTCTTTTAGGCTGTTCAAAGTCAAAATTACTCTCTATCAAGAAAAGCTTACGTGGATATGGCTTAATTGATGAAGTCCAACAGTCCTCTAGCGAAAAAGGCTAAATGGCAAATAAAATTTACTTGGGGGAATTAGAACATGAACCTAACCCAGTCTTACATTCAGACGGGGCTAGTGTTAAAAAACACTAGGGAGTCTCAAAGAAAGACGGGGCCGGTCTTAAATTCAGTCCCTAGTGAGACTGAAGGAAGTGAGACTAAATATAGTGTGAAGGGAGTGATTCCCTTATTGAGGACGAGGAGGAGAGGCAGTTAGTAGATGAAAAACAAGAAGGAACGGGTCTAAAAGTCACCTATCAAAAGGTTGATGACACGGACAAGCTAGTCTATGTCAATCCTGCCTTTTACTTTCCAAAGGTAATCCAAGTACAGACCACCATTCTTCCAACTATCGGTCAGGTTGGGGGCGATGAGTTTGAGAGAGCCAAGGCTATATATGACTACCTCAAAAGTAAAGGTGCGACCAATCAAGCCATCGCAGCTATTCTAGGTAACTGGTCGGTAGAATCCTCCATCAACTCGAAACGGGCTGAAGGCGACTATCTATCTCCACCTGTTGGTGCGTCAGATGGCTCTTGGGATGATGAGGGCTGGCTCTCGCTCAATGGTCCAACTATTTACAATGGACGTTACCCCAATATTCTAAAACGTGGCTTGGGCTTGGGACAGTGGACGGATACAGCAGATGGGTCACGCAGACATACCTTGTTGCTGGAATATGCCAAAGGAAAACATCAAAAATGGTATGACTTGGGTTTGCAACTGAATTTCATGTTGCATGGGGACAGTCCTTATTACACCAATTGGTTAAAAGAATTTTTCAAAAATTCAGGCAGTCCAGCTAGTCTTGCCCAACTCTTTCTCATTTATTGGGAGGGGAATTCAGGAGATAAACTACTTGAACGTCAGACACGAGCAAGTGAGTGGTATTACCAAATTGAAAAAGGTTTTAGCCAGCCAAATGGAGGAACGGCACAAAGCGATCCAAAAACTCTTGAAGCAGTCAGAGGGGATCTCTTTGAAAACTCAATTCCAGGAGGTGGTGACGGTATGGGATATGCTTACGGCCAGTGTACGTGGGGAGTCGCATCCCGTATCAACCAGCTGGGTCTAAAACTCAAAGGTAAAAATGGTGAGAAAATTTCAATTATCAGAAGCTCCTAAAACGCTACAAGCAGCCCTTTCCAAACAAAAAATTCAGCCTAAAGGAGCTTTTCAAGTTTTCATGCCTGAAGACCCACAAGCCTTTTATGAATCTTATGTGACCAAGGGGGAGAATATTACCATTGTCACTCCGATGACGGTTTTGGAAACCATGCTTAATTCAGGGAACTCTTATGAAAACGTGGCTTATCAGGTGGACTTTGGTCAGGCTTATGAAACCAACACGGTGACCAATTTTGTCCCTAAAGTAACTCCACATAAGTCTAATACCAATCAAGAAGGTATTTCAATTGATGGAAAGACTGTTCTTCCGAATACGGTCAATTATTACAAAATTGTCTTGGATTACAGTCAATACAAGGACATGGTCGTGACGGATGATGTTCTTGCCAAGGGATTTTACCTGGTAGACGATTACCCAGAAGAAGCCCTTACCCTAAATCCTGATGGCATTCAAGTTTTGGATAAGGATGGCAATCGTGTATCTGGTATCTCTGTCAGCACCTACGCTAGTTTGTCAGAAGCTCCGAAAGTCGTCCAAGATGCCATGGCTAAACGTCAGTTTACACCTAAAGGAGCCATTCAGGTCCTTAGTAGCGATGATCCCAAAAACTTTTATGAGACCTATGTGAAGACTGGTCAAACCTTAGTTGTCACGCTTCCGATGACGGTTAAAAATGAGTTGACCAAAACAGGTGGTCAGTATGAAAATACAGCCTATCAGATTGATTTTGGCTTGGCCTATGTCACGGAAACAGTGGTCAATAATGTTCCCAAACTAGACCCACAAAAAGATGTGGTGATTGACTTGTCTCATAAGGATGACAGCCTTGATGGTAAAGAAGTGGCCTTGCATCAACCCTTTAACTATCGTTTGGTTGGAGCTTTGATTCCAAGCAATCGTGCGACTGATTTATTTGAATATGGTTTTGAAGATAACTATGATGAAAAACATGATGAGTATAATGGTGTTTATCGCAGCTATCTGATGACGGATGTCATCCTTAAAGACGGTTCTGTCTTAAAAGAAGGAACGGAAGTTACGAAATATACCTTGCAACAAGTGGATACAGAAAATGGCCTAGTGTCAATTTCATTTGATAAATCCTTCTTAGAGACTATCTCTGATGATTCAGCGTTTCAGGCAGATGTTTACCTGCAGATGAAACGGATTGCGACTGGTCAGGTGGAGAATACCTATCTCCATACAGTGAATGGCTATGTCATCAGCTCAAATACAGTTGTAACACATACACCTCGACCTGAAGAACCAAGTCCAAATCAACCCACACCACCTCAACCACCAATTGAGACTATAGAACCGCCTGTTCCAGCAAGCATTTTGCCAAATACAGGGGAACAGGAATCCCTTTTGGGCTTGATTGGAGCTGGTATTCTACTTGGTACGGCTTATGGACTGAAGAAAAAGGAGGAGAAGTAGATGAATCCAAAAACTATTTATGAAAAGGATTCAGACCAAGATGGTTTGACAGATGCTCAGGAACTGGCTTTCGGAACCAATCCGCAGTCTGTTGACACAGATGGTGATGGTCAAGCTGATTTAGAAGAGCTACAATCTGGACATTCACCACTAGTCCCACAAAAGGAGTTGTGTGATGGCTTGGAACTTTGACACCATGAAAGAGGCTTTGTCTGAAATGGAGAAGGTCGATTACCAAGAGTTTATCAAAGCCTTTCTCTCTTTGGAATTAAGTATTTCTGATAGAACAATCCTCAATCAGGTTTATCAAGATTATATGGATGAGGATGACCTATCCTTGATTAGTGATGAGCTACGAGTTAAAGTTGATAGTTATCAGGATGAAGTACAGGCAGATATGACTGACATTTTGGAAAAGTTGTACCGAACAGGTGAAGGCTCTAGTTTTATTATGGATTTAATGTCCTCAAATAGTCTCTCAGACACCTTGGAACAGTATGAGGTTTTGGATAGTGACGATTATTCACCACTTAGCCTTGAAACCTTACAGGCCATGATTCAACAGGACTTGGCTATTTCCAGTCGGGATTATTTTGGAGATCTGGTTCACCTTTTTTAGCAGCAACATAGATTTCAACACCAAATTTCGCATAAACTTTAGAGTTAGCACCATCTTTGGCAGTTTTTTTTGGCAACAATATTGGCCACTTACGTCCCATGGGTAGTCTCCTTTGTAAAGATTATTTTTATTTTAGCATGATTAATTGATTTGGACACCCTAAAGCCTCAAATCATTGAACTACTGAACTAGCAAAGCTAAATTCGTAATCCTTAATATTATAGCACTTTGACGGTACTGTGTAAAATGGGGACTTTAACATTGCACGCCGTACGCATGAAGAAAATGCATGCAACTATTTTCTAGTTACATGCATTTTTTCAAAATATTTCCATAAAACTTACACTTTAACAGGGGTAATCCCTCATTTTCACAGCTATTATATCACTTTTTCAATAAAAAACTGATGTTAATATTGAAAATATGATTTCCGAAAACAAAATTTTCTTCATGCGTTTGGCGTGTTAACATTGAGATAAACTGCTTATATCAATTTTTCAAATTTAATATTCCAAAGGTGGTAAAAATGATAATATAGGTTTTAATTCTCATTAGGTACTTCTATTGAATCTTCAAAACCAATTTTCCATAAGATTACAAAAGTAACCACAAAGGCAATAGCAGCTGAAATAATAGCATTAATTAAGTTCATCGGATCATCTCCAACATAAAGCCCCAACGCGGCCAAACCTGCACCACCCCCGCCAAAACGCATGATGCCGGTTAGTCCAGCATAAAGTCCTCCCAAACCACCACCGATTGTTGTAGCAATCAGAGGTTTTCTCAGTTTTAGATTTACTCCAAAAAGAGCTGGTTCTGTTACACCAAGTAAAGCAGTAATACCACTAGACACCGCAAGTTGTTTAAATTTTTTATTTTTCGTTTTTAATGCTACACATAAGGCGGCTGCCCCCTGTGCAATATTAGAGGGAAGATTGCCTGGACCGATAATCGTTTCGTAACCAAGACTTGATAAAGAGCTGACATAAGCAGGAAGCAGACTGTAATGCATCCCAGTCATTACAAGAAATGGCATAAAAGCACCAATAACAGTTGACATAATCCAAGGCGCAATCTTTTCAATAGCCAGCAATCCATTTACAAGCCCATCACCAACCAAACTGCCCAGTGGTCCAAGAGCAACAAAGGCCAAGGGGGTCATAATAAGGATTGTTAATATTGGACGGGCAATAAATTTAATAGTAGCCGGAGTAATTTTATCAACCCATTTTTCAACATAAGATAGAACAAAAACGATCAGAATAATCGGGATGACTGATGAGGAATACGTAACAATTTTTACAGGTAATCCCAAAACACTAACATAGTTCCCTGTTTCTGACAAAGCCGAAAAATTTGGATGTAGCAAAATGGCCCCCACCAGCATTGCCATATAATTGTTTGTATGAAACTTTTTAGCGGCAGAGTTAGCCAAAAAAATGGGAAGAAAATAATAAGAGGCATCTGCAATAAACTTCAAAAAATAATAAGTATTGCCTTCAATATCGATCCAGTTAAAGAGGGTTAAGATAGACAAAAGTGCTTTAAGCATACCAGCACCGGCAATAATTGGCATGATTGGGGTAAAGATACCAGCCAATATATCCAAAAGTCTACTCCACCATGTTTCTTTCTTTTCGTCTGCTTTAGGAGTTGATTCCGACTTTTTGAACTCCCCTGTCAGTTTTATAAAGGCATTATAGACATTATTAACTTCCTGCCCAATAATCACTTGATATTGAGCATCTCCGTCAACCACTCCCAAGACACCTTCAATGCCTTTGATTTTATTTGTATCAGCCTTTGTGCGATCTTTCAATGTTAGACGCAGGCGAGTGACACAATGTGTTGCAAAAATGACATTCTCTTTGCCTCCAACATATTGTAAAATACCTTTTGCTACTTTTCCATAGTCCATTAGAAATCCTCCAATCTATTCATTGATGCTGGTGTCATTCCCATTGCTGGCAATAACTTTCTTATACCAATTAAATGATGCTTTTTTTATCCGTCTTAAGCTTCCTTTTCCAGTGTCATCTTTATCTACATATATAAAGCCATAACGTTTACGCATCTCCCCAGTTCCGACAGATATAATATCAATTGGTCCCCAACAAGTATAGCCGATAACATCCACAAAATCTTCTGAGATAGCTTTTTTTAACTCATTAATGTGGTTACCAAGATAAGTCATACGGTAAGTATCAATAATCTCACCATCAGCATTGAATTGGTCAATAGCACCAAGACCATTTTCAACAACAAAGAGTGGTTTTTGGTAACGGTCGTACAACTCATTTAAAGCAATTCGAAGCCCAATTGGATCAATAGGCCAATCCCAGTCATTGCGCTCAAGATAAGGATTCGATCGTTCTACTAATAACTGCCCGTTTTCATCCAAGGATGCAACTGACGAAAAATAATAGCTAAGTGCAATGTAATCAACCTTACCGGCTTTGAGTAGCTTCCTATCACTTTCTGAAATATTAAAAGAAACCCCGAGACGTTTCAGCTGTGCCTGACAAAGATTAGTATATTCTCCTTTTGACATCACATCGCTATAATAAAAATTTGGCATCATATGATAACGCTGAGCCAAAACATCTTCAGGTTTGCAATGTTTTGGATAGGTTGTTGGGTACTGAATCATACAGCCAATTTTAAAGTTAGGATTAATTTCGTGGCCAACCAAGACTGCCCGTGCACTGGCTAGAAACATGTGATGGCTGGCTAGGACTTTTGTCAAATTCCTATTTTCCCCTTCTTCAAAAAGAATACCTGCTTGATGATAAGGCTCGTCTTGATTCATAATTTCATTGATTTCATTAAAGGTCATCCAATAGGTTACTTTATCTTTATAACGCTCAAAAACAACTCGGCAAAAGCGTTCAAAAAAGGTAATTAACTCACGATTTCGCCATGAACCATAGGTCTTAACAAGATGCAGAGGAGTCTCATAATGAGATAACGTTACAATTGGCTGGATACCGTAAGATAATAGCTCATCAAAAACTTTATCATAAAAGGCTAAACCTGCCTCATTCGGCTCTAACTCATCACCCTGTGGGAAAATACGAGTCCAGTTGATTGACATTCTAAAACAAGTGAAGCCCATTTCAGCAAAAAGAGCAATATCCTCTTTGTAACGATGATAAAAATCAATAGCTTCGTGGCTGGGATAATAAAAACCTTCCTTAATATCGGAATGAACTTCTCGAGGAACCCCATGTTTTGAACCCATTTCGATATCAGCGATGCTTAGTCCCTTTCCGTCAAGATTAAAAGCACCCTCATACTGGTTAGCAGCAGTTGCACCACCCCATAATATTCTTTTGTCCATCATAAAAGACCTCCTTCTCTATCCTTATTATAGATAGAACAAGGAGGCTTCACAATATAATAACAAAAGCTTGTTACAGCGTTTCAGAAAACGCTTTCTATGCAATAACAAATTTGAAACACTGTTTCCTTAATCACAACATCCTACCTAGATAGAAGCTTAACTAAAGAACATCAGAACACTTTATTACTGAATCATCCGGTTGCTACTTGAGCGGATATGCTCTAATTTTTTTGCCTTTTTAATTTTTGTATCGTAATGCTGGTCAAAATCTTTGAGAAAATAAGCAGAATATAAGGCGTCAAGCAGAAACATCACGGATAAGTGAGTACTAAAATCTCCAATATTCTGAACTAAACTTTCTTTAGAGGAAATTGTTAGCTTACAATTACTGTAAGATGATAAAGAATTTTCTCCTAAAGAACTCAACAGAATCATCGGAACATTAGCCTGTTGACACAGTTCTGCAATTTGCAGCATTTTTTCAGTTTCTCCTGAATAAGAAATTAAAATAGCCACATCCCCTTTTTCTAAGCAACTAGCCTCATAAATCTGATAATTGAGATTATTGGTAATCTGGACATTTCTACCTATTTTTAACATTTTTTCTCTAAAAGATTCAGCAATGTTTAAACTTGTACCGTACGAAAATACATGAATCGTTTTTGACATGCGCAATATGGTCACCGCGCGGTTCAACATTCGCTGAACCAAAATAAATAAGGTATCATTCACCGTATCTTCATAAAGCTTTACAAGCTTATTACTAATTTGACTCAGATTCTCACCCTTCTGAAAAGGAAAATTAATATCAAGCTTCCCAGTTTGGGTATTAAGATAGTTGATCTCCTGACAATATTTTTCTTTAAATTCTTCAAAACCCGAGAACCCTAACTTCTTACAAAGACGAACAACTGTTGCTGCAGAAGTATAAGTTGCCTCGGCAATCGTTCTGGTAGACATCTCTTGACTATCCAGTCCAATACTGTACAAATATTGGGCTACGCCCTTTTCACTACTCGTGAATTCCGACTGATTAATTAAACGTTCAATAATAAGCATTGTTTTCCCTCCATAATATGCTATTCCAATCAACTGTTTCTGGATATGCTCCATTTACATTTATCTCTGACATTTAAGCAAGGTATTCTTTCAACCCTTTGGGTCTTCTCCCTAGCACACACTCAATATCATCTGATAAGCCTGCTTGTTCCCCTTTAGCGATTGCGGTATAAGTTGACACCCAAGAATCGTATTCCCATTGCTCGGCTTGCCAAATTTTGCGAGAGTCGTAAGCTTCCTCAACAGTTTCTTCAACGTACGTCACCGTTTTTCCAAGAGAATGACTGATTTGCTCTGCCATTTCCGATAATGTCAATTCTTCTGGCCCTGTAATATTTAAGGTTTGATTTACCCACTTTTCAGGATTTTTAAGAATTTCTACCGCTACATCGGCAACATCTGAACGCACAACAGCAGAAACTTTTCCATTACCTGCAGGACCTTTGATTTCACCATATTGGCATGCCATATCAACAAAAAAATCAATATAAAAATTATCACGTAAAAAAGTGTAACTTAATCCCTTTTCCTTAATATATTGCTCCGTTGCCGCATGATCACGCGCCAAAGTAAATGTTGAATTTGGACTAGCATTGTAAAATGAAGTGTAAACAATATGCTTAACACCAGCCGCTTTAGCTGCATCAATAAAAGCCAGATGCTGTTGCAAACGTTCTGGATTCTCCTTGGCTGAAATCATAAAAAGTACATCAATTCCCGATAGAGCAGCGATAGCTTCATCAGAATACTCATAACTGCACTTTTTCACAGTTACGCCTGCCAGTATAGGAGCACGTTCTGGCGAGCGTGCCAAGTGACATGCCGCAACACCCGCTTCTGATAATTCCTTAGCAACAAAACCACCCAAATGCCCTGTAACTCCTGTGATTGCTATTTTTGTCATGTTGTTTCTCCTTTTTGAGTATTATCTTTTGAAAGCATCAGAACAGACAAAGCCACTCTATCAACTGTCTCCATTATAACACGATAATAAATTTGGTATCAGCCAGCTCGTATCTAATAATTTAGTTAGAGTTATCGAGGAAAGCGAAGGAGATTAGTAAGCAATGCTGATAAATTTAAATATCTCAACTAATCCATTTTTCTCAGTTCTTTTTATTTTCTCTGCAATAACTTCAAGTCGCTTACAGGTATTTCCTTTATCACCACGAACCAATTTGTTACCTGATTTGTCATATTTTATTCCTCTATTTATTGATTGAAATCCAAGATGCATTACCTGTATAGTTTGCTTAGGTTTCAATTTTCCCTTAATCTTATTAATTACTTTATTGTAAGTCTAACTTAATTTTACAAATTGGGGTCTAAAAATAAAATCTTTGTACAAGGAAAAATCAAGTAAGTGATTTCTTGAACAAAATTCCTATAACCAAACCCGTCTTATGTATCAAGATGAGGCAGGGTTTGGTCGGATTAGTAAACTGGGGGCTTGTTGGAGTCCTAAAAACTACCGCCCGAATATCTCAAGCCATCACATTCGCGAATTTCGTTACTGCTATGGTGTGGTAGATGCCCATACGGGGGAATCTTTCTTCATAATAGCTGGTGGTTGTAATACCGCTTGGATGAATGAATTTTTACGACAATTATCAGCAGCTTATCCCAATGACTACATCATATTAGTCATGGACAATGCCATACTGTATTATCCATAACCAATAAAAGGTAATTGTTGGTATAAGCTAAGGATAGCTGGCGAAGAAACTCATTCATCCACTCAGTATTACAGCCCTGCTATCAGAAAGAATGATTCTCCTGTACGAGCATCTACTGCGCCATAACAATATCGGAATTCACGGATATGATGACTCGGAACAGACGGTCTAGTCCCCTTTGGTGTCTAACACTTCCCTTGCTTGCTAATTCTGCCGAAACTAGCTTCATCTTGGAACATCAATCGTACGTTATTAAAGCGACGACTGTGTTTAAAGCGCTTTCTTATCTTCTTGAATATAGATTTTATTTTTAGACGCTAAAATCGTATTTACGTCTGCTTTCTTAGGATGTTCAGGGCGAGGAGTAACCTTGCGCCAGCCATGGCGAGCCAAAAGAGAGTAAAACCCTACGCGAGTAGTAGTTTGTCCAACCAGTTTCTGATAAGCCTGATAGAGAGTTGCGATCGTGACATATTCACCAGTCAGCGCTCTTTCTAGTTGATTTTTCAGGAATGCAGCTTCCTCTTCAAATGACAGATAAGCATGATGTCTGCTACTTCGTTTTTCTTGGAGGAGTACATCGAGACCATGTTCTTTAAACTTCGCTAGAGTTCGTTGAATCGTACTGATGTTACAGTCTAGCAATTCAGAAATCTCTTTATAGGTCATTCCTTTTGAACGGAATAAGATAATTTGAAGCCGTTTATGGAATTTAGAAACCGAAGAATCTTTTAAAAATTTTTTGAGTTGTTGTTCGTCTTTATTGGATAATTTCATAATACTAGTATGCTATGCTTTTTGATCGAGGGATTCCAAAAGAAGAAATTGCCTTTGTGCATGATACCAATACCGATGAGAAGAAAAACTCTCTCTCACGAAAGGTCAATAGTGGGGAAGTACGGATTCTCATGACTTCTACGAAAAAAGGTGGAACGGGTCTAAACGTACAATCACGCATGAAAGCTGTTCACCACTTAGATGTTCCTTGGAGGCCCTCAGACATTGTTCAGCGAAATGGTAGGCTCATCCGACAAGGTAATATGCACCAGGAGGTGGATATTTATCACTATATCACCAAAGGGAGCTTTGACAATTACCTCTGGCAGACGCAGGAGAATAAGCTCAAGTATATCACCCAGATAATGACCTCAAAAGATCCTGTGAGATCAGCTGAAGACATTGATGAACAAACCATGACCGCCTCAGACTTTAAGGCCTTGGCAACTGGAAACCCTTATCTCAAACTCAAAATGGAGTTGGAAAATGAACTGACAGTTTTAGAGAATCAAAAACGAGCCTTTAATCGCTCCAAAGACGAGTATCGCCATACCATTTCCTATAGCGAGAAGCACCTCCCTATCATGGAAAAACGGTTGAGTCAATATGATAAGGATATTGCCCAATCTTTGACAACAAAGTCGCAAGATTTTGTCATGCGATTTGACAATCAATCAATGGATAGTCGTGCTGAAGCTGGGGACTATCTGCGAAAACTCATTACCTATAACCGCTCAGAAACTAAGGAAGTTCGGACTCTGGCCAACTTTAGAGGATTTGATTTGAAAATGACAACACGAGCTCCTAGTGAGCCCATGCCAGAGACTGTCTCTTTAATGATTGTAGGAGATAATCAGTATACTGTCGCCCTTGATTTGAAATCAGACGTGGGAACCATTCAACGGATTAGTAATGCCATTGACCATATTATAGATGACCAAGAAAAGACGCAAGAGCTGGTAAAGGATTTAAAAGATAAGCTACGAGTAGCCAAAGTAGAAGTTGAAAAAGTCTTTCCAAAGGAAGAGGACTATCAGCTTGTAAAGGCTAAGTATGATGTTTTGGCTCCCTTGGTTGAAAAAGAAGCAGAGATTGAAGAGATAGATGCAGCTTTGGCCAAGTTTAGTGAAGATACAACACCCCAAAAGAAGCAACAAATAGCACTCGAGATATAAGAAAAAAGGCTGACAAATATTTTTGAACGCGGTAAAATGAAGTCAAGAAATCACATAAGGAGAATAGAACATGGCCCAAACACTAGAAGAAATGCGTTATCAACTCGAAGAATGGTTGGCACAAGGTTTCACAAGTCCAGAGGATAGAGCCAACTACCTAGCTTTAAAGGCACAGTATGAAGATGAAACTCTTGATTATAGCTTTTCAAAGCGTGAAATCACTGGACAGCTAGAACTCATCATCACAATTCGTGAGAATGATTTTCCAAACTTAGATGAGGTGACGAAGGCAGAATACCTTGATTTGGTTGCCCAACTAGATGAATTTGACCAGGAACAAGCCAATTATTACCGTAAGTACTTGTCCTAGAAAGAGGTGTAAGATGTTGGAGCAAATTCTACAAAGTCTTTTGATTATCGCAGCAATAGGACTAATGTTACTTGTACTTTATCAGATTGTGAAAGTTTCAGGTGCTTTGTTTTTTATCGGACTCATCAGTGGATTAGTCTTTATTGAAATCTATGGAATTTACCTCTTCTTTACTGAGAGATATCTCTATTCAGAAGATTTAGCAATTAATGGAGTTTGGAGTTTTACAGGATTTTTTATTTTTTTTAATATTCTGCTAGTGCTAGGACTTATGACCAACCTCGTGAAAAGTAGAATTACGGAATACAAATAGGGCTACCTGATTTTAGGTAGTCTTTTATTTTTGTATACTTTTAATCAAGTGTAGATAGATGAAATTGGATTACAGGAACTTAGTATCTCTTTTTGTCTTGATTGTGATACGTGGGTATATATCTGAGTAATCGAAATAGAACTGTGTCCAAGTATCTGTTGGATGTACCGAATATCGACATCATTATCTAATAACATCGTAGCAAAGCTGTGGCGAAACATATGAGGTGTAATAGTTGTAGTGAGTCTGGTTTGTATTTTGGCTGTTTTTAGAAGCAAACGAACACTTTGTTCTGTCAGTGGTTTTTTTTAGGGATTTTCCGGGAAATAAATAATCGTCTGTATGATTGCAATAACAAGTGATATAAGCTTTTAATAACTGAAAAGTTCGTTCATCCCCAATAAAAATCATACGCTCTTTTTTACCTTTTCCTAGAATTTGGAGTGTTTGTTCCGTTAGATTAATATCTTTGATTTGAATATGACACAGTTCAGAAATCCGAATGCCAGTAGAAAGTAATAGGGAGACAATTAACAAATTTCTTTCAGCTTTCTGTTTTTGATAAATAGTTTTGGCTGAGATCATCTTCTTTTGTAGATAGGTATATAGGATTTTTAAACTATCGTGAGGGATTGTCTTCGGCAATGTTTTTTCTGCTCGAAATTGAAACCGTAATTGATTAAAGGGATTGTCGGTAATAACATTTTTCAATTGAAGATAGCCATAGAACACTTTTAAACTTGCGATTTTTCGCCGTAAAGTACTAGTTTTTAAGTTTGAATGTGTCAAACCTTCAATATAACTTATCACACATTCGTAATTGGAATTGTAAAATTGCATTAAATCGTTTTTATAAGCCCGCAAGGTGTGTGTACTCAAGCGTTTATGAGCTTTACAATAATCCAAGTAGTTAGAAATAATAGTATAATCCATGATAGTCTCCTTTAACGATAATGACGCTATTATAGACTGATTTTGGTGCTTTGTATAGTGATAATAAATAGTTATCGGTAGAGGAGAACTATGAAAAATTTGCCGGAAATTGAATTAAATAATGATGAAAAACTCTTTTTATTTGAAATTGATTCTAGGATAAAAGCATTATTACTAGAGTTGCCTGAATCATATCATAACAGCCTACAAATTGTAAGAGGAAGTCGTTTTCGCCCCCTATTAACATATTATGGGTATACGCTATATTCTGATGAGTTAAATGAAACTATTTATCAATCAGCCACAGCAATCGAATTAATTCATAAGGCTTCTATTATTATTGACGATATTATTGATCAAGATAAAAAAAGGCATGGTATGCCAACTGTTCATCAACAATATTCTCTAAATGAAGCTTTGATAATATCAGTATTTTTACTAGGAAAGTGTATAGAAATGCTGTCAGATATTGATGATTCTACTGTTAGATTATTTAGTCAGATGATTATTAAGATGTGCCAAGGAACATTGAGTGAATTAAATATTAACAATGAGACAGCTATTGCAGATATTAGAAAAATTTTGGACAATCAAACTTCTCAAGTAATACAGAATAGTTTATTGATTGGCATGAAATCCTATAATGAATCTATCAATAATCAATATTTGGAAATAGTAGGTTATAAATTAGGGTATTTGTTTCAATTGTTGAATGATTGTGAAGTATATTTTAATCCCGAATTTTCGATAAAATATAAAGGAAATATGAATTTTGATATTAACAAGCAGCGAAAAAATTTATGTTATTCATATTTAGAACAGTCTCTTAACTATAAAGAAAAATCCGAACTTGATCGCGGAAAGTACTCTATTCTGGATAATTTGTTGAATAAATATAACATATTGGATTTAATAAAAAAAGAAATTTATTGTATTGAATTAGATATACAGAATAATTTAAATATTTTAGGAGAAACTATGAATGTGCAACGCTTATCATTCTTTATTGATTATGCTATAAATTTAGCTAAAACAAGGGCAAGTATCAAATAAAAAGAGGCTGGGCAAAAAGTCTTAAAAATAGAAAACAGCTTAGAATCACATTGCCAGAAACGGTGATTCTAAGCTGTTTTTGATTGATAAAATTTTTATAGGAGGGGGAATTTTTTAGTTTTGCCCAGTCTCTTTTGTTCAGTTATTATTGTGATAGAAAAGGGATTATTACGTTATACAGGTTGATTATCACTGGAATATAACCAAGAGGATTTACGTATTGCCCGTTGAATAATTCAGGGAAATTAGGTGTGTCTCTATATAAATTAAAGAGATCGATAAAGTCTTTATTTAATTGTGATTGTTGATTCGAGATATTGTCATATTCTAAAAGTCTATTTCTCTTTATTTTTTTATAATTATCTTGATATAATTTTTCCATAGATAATCAAACAATATATAACCCAAACCAATTAATATAGCGATAATTCCCCATGTTATTATGAATACAATATCATTAGACGTATTTATATTTAGTTTATTATTTGAAAATGATATAGCAGATAAAGGAGTTGTTAAATAAAATAATAAAGTATAAGCAATCCCAAGGACACCAAAGTAATTACCAAAAGTGCTCATTGTGTCTGTGAATTTAACAATCCAAGTAGCCTCAGATGGATTATGAAGAGAAATTGGAGTAAATGTAGTAAATTCTAGATTTGCAATTTTTCTTAAAGTAAGAATGTAAAATATGTACTTTAAGTATAGTTGTATTGCAATAAAAACTGTAAAGATTAAAGTAATACTACCGTATACTGTAATAACTTGGTTCCACATTAATACTTTTAGCAAAATCAATGAAATGATATAGATAATTCCAATTGCTATAGAAATAATGATACTGTACCATTTTTGTAGATAAGTTCCAAATCTGTTACATATCGAAAATAGCGAATATCCATCAATAGTAATGCCTGAAATAGACAATGAAAGTAGATCCTCTTTCCTCATTAGGCAATGATACGTTACAATCTGTGCAAATAGCAAAAGATTTACACCGAGTACGTATATATAGTTATTCTTCAGCGAAGAGTCAAAAATTGATAGAATTATTCCAAAAAAAATCCAGCATGTAAAAATAACACCCCATAGATATTTTTTTGAAAGAATTTTATCAACAATCCATATATTCATAGCATTCTCCTACCGATAACTATTTATTATCACTAGTATACCATATTTTGTAGTTAATCATATTTTCTTGTGATAAAATCTCAAAGCTAATCTTGATATGATGAAGCTATCACTAATAAAGGAGTAAGCCATGTTAAATAAAGTGAAAGCTCGATTTCTGATTGGAGTAGGAGGTTTAATCGCAGTCAGTTTTATGGTCATGATTGGCTACACGATTGGCTCACAAACCATTTCAAAGCAAAGAGAGAACCAAATACGAGCAGAAGCCAATAAACTTGTATCAAAGAAAAAGCAGGAGGAAAGAGCGACAGTCCTATCAGATGAGCTTGTCAAAGAATTTCTCACTCAATATTTCACCAAGGTTCAGATGGGCGAAAATAACACTCGTATCAAACCCTATATGACGGACTCAGCATTTTCAGAAGAGGAAGCAAGTCAGAATAAAGCGATCAATCAAGTTTATAAAGACTATATGCTTGACTACCGATTTGAATCAGCCAGTATCTATGTCAATACAGAAAGCCATGTTGCACTTGCGGAAGTTTCCTATCAAGTGACTTATGTTTCTGATTTGAGTGAGCAACAACAGCGAACAACTCAGACAGAAACCAAGACGATTATGTTATCCTACTCCAAAGTTTCCGATAAGCTCCTAGTTAATCAGTTGACCATTTGGAATGGGAAACTGGAGGACATGAAAGAAGCAACAGATGGAGCCAATTCCAGCATACCAACGATCCAAGGAACTACAACAAGTGAGAACAACTAGCAGGAGACATTCTTCTGCTTTTTTTGATAGGGAGATAAGATGACACGAATTAAAGCAGTAAAACAAAAGGCCATTTTAGATGTGGCTGAAAGTCTGGGTTATTCCTTCAGACGTTTATCAGGACAAATTTATGAACACCCAGACCATGATTCCTTTCGGATTTTTGCGGATACTAATACTTTCAAATGGTTTTCAAGAGATATACAAGGGGATGTGATAGACTTTGTTCAATTAGTAGCAGGCGTTACTTTCAAAGAGGCTGTATCCTATCTTGAAACTGGAGATTTTGAACAGACCAAAGTAATAGAAGAGGTTTATCAACCGTTTCACTATTATTTGCATGAAGAACCTTTTCAGCAAGCACGTATTTACTTAAAAGACATCCGTGGCCTAAGTGATCAGACTATCAATTCCTTTGGCAGACAAGGATTGCTTGCTCAAGCTACTTATCATTCGGAGTCGGTTTTAGTGTTTAAAAGTTATGACCATAATGGTGTCTTACAGGCTGCAAGCCTTCAAGGTCTCGTCAAAAATGAAGAAAAACACGATCGCGGTTATCTCAAAAAAATCATGAAAGGATCTCATGGCCATGTCGGTATTAGTTTTGATATTGGAAATCCCAAGCGACTCATTTTTTGTGAATCCGCTATCGATATGATGAGCTATTATCAACTTCATCAAAAGCAGTTATCCGATGTTCGCCTGATTTCAATGGAAGGCTTAAAACTTTCTGTGATTGCTTATCAGACTTTGCGTCTAGCAGCAGAGGAACAGGGGAAATTGGCATTTCTAGATACAGTAAAACCAAGCAGACTTAGCCATTATCTTCAGGCAATACAAGAGACGACAATCTTTTTTCAAACTCATTCAAACGTCATAACAATGGCAGTTGATAACGATGAAGCAGGAAGAGAATTTTGTCAGAAACTGTCAGATAAAGGACTTCCGATTTCCCATGATTTACCACCATTACAAGGACTTGAAACAAAGTCAGATTGGAATGATATTGTGAAACAACAGAAGGAAATATCCTTAAGTGATATTATCCAAACAGCCCAAGAACAAGTCAATAAGAATCATCCTCCACCTAAATGGGAACATGCATTGGAATTGTGATAACAAAATCAAGTCCGCTATCATAATCTAGAAAGTGACAAGGAGGACACCCTATGAGTGTGATTGAACGTCTGGCTGAAAAAGTAGCTAGGCAAGAAGAAAAGGTCTCACGTGAGACGGAGAAATTGGAAAACTATCGTGACCAACTACAAACAGCTATGTACAGTACATTTATCAAACGGCAACAATCTAGTCAGTTGTCATTTCATGAAGCACTAGAGTAAGCCTTTGGTGAATAAACCACACTACACCCGGATTACAGAAATGAGGATACAGAATGAGTAAAACATGGAATTTTGATCAGCCACTAGACGATGTGAAACCAACATCGTCCCATGAAGAACGAGCTAAAATCGCAGCACTTTTTCATAAACAGGATGAAAAACCAATTGAAGAAGTAGATTATGTGGCTGCTTTTGAACAGCAACAAAAGGAGTCAGAATCTAAATATGTACAAACGCTCGCATCAACTGTTAAACAAAGTCAACCTAAGAAAGTAAATATCACAAGTGACTACAAACAGCACTTGGCAGATACCATTGCACAAAACAACAAGGATATTTCCGCCTGTCAGAAGCAAATTGAAGAACTTTATCAATTGATTGATGAAAAGAAAATCCAAAATAAAAAGTTACAGGCTATTTCAGTAGCCATTGATGATTTATAAGTCAGGTAGTCCTATGTGGGCTACCTTTTTACAATTTAAGGAGAAGATAATGAAATTTTTTCAAAAGAAAAAACAGAACCAGGATCAATTTAAACGACTGATTCATCGACTATCAGAGATGTCAGATAGTGAACTAACCAAAGTAGAACAACTCCTAGATGTGGTTTTTGATACAAGTTTTAAGCCTGATAGGAGCGTTGAATTATCTCAAAGCGTTATAACCGATGAGGGACAAAGTCTTGATAAGTCGATACAGGAAGCGAAAAATAAACTGAATACTGAGCAGTTGGAGAAGCGAATAGAGCAGTTTAAACAATCGAAGAAACCTAAAAACGGGTAACGCACCATATTTGGTGCATTATCCGTTTTTTATGGTATAATGAAAACAAATACGAGGAGGTCTATATCTATGATTGGAGACAATATCAAATTACTACGCCGAACACACGATTTAACACAGCCAGAATTTGCGAAAATGGTTGGGATTTCACGCAATAGCCTAAGTCGTTATGAAAATGGAACTAGTACAGTTTCAACAGAACTCATCGACCGTATTTGTCAAAAATTTAATGTTTCTTATGTCGATATTGTAGGGGAGGACAAGATGTTAACACCTGTCGAAGATTACCATCTGACTTTAAAAGTAGAAGTGATAAAAGAACGTGGAGCAGCCATTTTATCAAAGCTTTATAGATACCAGTATAGTCAAGATATTGCTTTTGATGATGAATCTAATCCTTGGATTTTGATGAGTGATGACTTGGCCGAATTGATCAATACGAAAATTTACCTTGTCGATACTTTCGATGAAATAGAGCGTTACAATGGCTATTTAGATGGTATTGAGCGGATGTTAGACATGGTGCATCATCGGGTGGTGGCTTAATGAGGTTGGAAGAATTTAGTGAAACTGAGTTTCAGATGGCTTTACAGCGAACCATTCGTGCTTTAACCCGAGGAAAGACGATTCCAGATCGACCGAAAGCTATCTTGCTTGGAGGACAAAGCGGGGCAGGTAAGACGACTATTCATCGTATCAAGCAAAAGGAATTTCAAGGCAATATCATTATCATTGATGGTGATAGCTATCGTTCCCAACATCCAAATTTCCTAGCCCTGCAAGAAAAGTTTGGCAAGGACAGCGTGGACTATACCAAGGGATTTGCAGGAAAAATGGTAGAGCATCTGGTTGACGAACTCAGCACGCAGGGTTATCACTTGCTGATTGAGGGAACCTTGCGTACCACTCAAGTTCCTCGTCAGACTGCTCAATTATTAGCTTCTAAAGGTTACCAAGTTTCTTTAGCTGTAATTGGTACCAAACCAGAGCTTTCTTATCTCAGCACCTTGATTCGTTACGAAGAACTTTATGCCATCGATCCCAATCAGGCCAGAGCAACACCAAAAGAACACCACGATGGGATTGTAGAGAACTTGGTTGATAACTTGAGGGAGTTAGAAAGCGAAAATCTCTTTGACCTGATTCAAATTTATCAAAGAGATAGAACTTGTACCTATGATTCTGAAACTGCTGAAGGTTCCACAGCAGAAGTGTTACAAGAATGCCTCTTTGGAAAATGGAGTAAAGTCGAGGAGGAGATGATGAAGGCAGGACAGGAACGGTTGTGTGAATTAGTTTCAGGTAATGGAGATAAGAAATGAAGTTAACAAAAGTAATTATTAATAATTTTAGATCATTCGGTGAAATTCAAATTATTGAATTAAACAATCAAACGGTACTGATTGGGAATAATAGTTCGGGAAAAACAACTGTATTACAAGCATTGAGTAAGCTGTTTTCGGACAAACAAAATGATAGAATAATTAAAAAAAGTGATTTTCACCTTCCAAAAGGTTCAAGGCCCGGAGAAAATACTAGAAACCTCTTTATAGAAACTATTTTTGAGTTTGATGAATTGGATGGAACTGCTTACAGTCCAGCCATTCCATCATTTTTCGAACACTTTACAGTTTCTCAAGGTGATGCAAAACCTTTTCTACGAATCAGATTAGAATCTTCCTGGGAAGATGATGGAACAGTTGAAGGAAGTATTGATACTCAAATCTATTATATTTCATCTGCCGAAGATATTATTAAAGATGAAGATAAGCACCGTGCTCCTAGAAAGGATTTGGATAAAATTAGGGTACTTTATGTACCCGCTTCAAGAACGCCTGAGAAGGAGTTGGGAAATGCTTCAGGTAGTATGTTAAGTAGGCTAGTAAATAGTATAAATTGGACCGAAGATGAGATAAAACAAATTACAAACAAAATTGATGAGTTGAATAATACCTTTTTATCTGAAAGTGGTGCATTAACCCAAATCAACCAAGAAATCCAGAAATCGTGGAAACTATATCATGAAGACAACCGTTTTTCTCAGGCAGAGTTGACTATTAATTCTTCTGAGATGGCGGGAGCCCTTAGACAAATTGCTTTAAAATTTTCACCGACAACCACAGAAGGAGCGTTTACAGTTTCAGATTTAGGAGATGGGCTGAGATCTATTTTTTATTTTTCACTTGTTGATTCGATACTCGATATTGAGTTAAAAATTATTAAAGACCGTGAAGAAAATCCTGATAATCCAAGATTTAAATTGATACCACCAATACTAACCATCTTAGCAATAGAAGAGCCGGAAAATCATATTGCACCACATCACATTGGTAAACTGGTGAAACGGTTTAAACAGTTGAGTAATAATGACAACTCTCAAGTAGTTTTAACTTCACACTCTCCAGCTATTGTAAAAAGAATTGAACCAGAAGATTTGAGATATTTAAGAATTGAAAATAATGACAGAGTGCTTCAAACTATTGTTTCTGGTATACAGCTACCTCAAGCCATTGATGAATCTTATAAATACATTAAGGGAGCAATTCAAGCTTATCCGGAACTTTATTTTGCGAAGTTAGTAGTTCTAGGTGAGGGTGATAGTGAGGAATTGTTACTACCAAAGTTTTTTGATTTACTTGGACGGGAAATTGATAGTTCTCAGATTTCAGTAGTTCCTTTAGGAGGTAGGCATGTTAATTATTTTTGGAAATTATTGAACGCTCTTAGGATTCCTCATGTTACCTTATTAGATTTCGATAATGATAGATATGGAGGTGGCTGGGGAAGAATAAAATATATTTCTCAACATCTGTATGAGCTGAACACAGAGTTTCAAGAATGGTTCAATACTCAGGGACTTGATTTTAATGAAATTGGGGCACGAGAGTGTGAATCGATGGAAGATAAACGTCTGATTAATTGGTTTAATAAGCTCGAAGAATTTAATGTCTATTTTTCGTCGCCTCTTGATATTGATTTCTTGATGCTACAACATTATAAGGAACATTATCTGGATATGTTATCTTCGAAAGAAGGACCAGTCGTTTCATATGCTGATTCAGGTGGGAATAGTAAAAAAGTAAAATTAACTGATTTGGATTGTATTGATAAATTGCAGTTAGAAGGTCTCGAAAAACGTATAGAAGAAGCAAAGATAGCTACTTTAAAGGATAAGAGTGGACCGGGGGATAGTTTTACTAGTGAAGAGAAAGAATTACTGATTTGGTATCAATATTTCTTTTTAGGTAGAGGAAAGCCAACAACTCATATGCAATTTTTATCATCTATTAGTGATGATGAATTAACAAGAAATCTACCCCCTGTATTTGAAAAAATAGTTAACCGTGCTGAAGAATTACTTGGAGATATTGAACATGGTAAAGAGTGAGGAGTGGGTTTCTAAAGGAGATATCATTTTAGAAGAGATTGCATTAGGAGCCGTCAAAGATGTGACTAACTGTTTAGTCATTGCTGGACCAGGTGCGGGGAAAACTGAATTACTAGCTCAAAAGTTAGACTATCTATTCTCTACAAATAAATGCGTTTCTCCGAAAAAAATTCTAGCATTAAGTTTCAAAACGGATGCTGCGGCAAATTTGAAAGATAGAGTTAAAAAACGTTACGGTGATGAATATGCTTCTCGCTTTACCTCTTTAACCTATTCAGCATTTGAAAAGAGGATTTTAGACCAATTTAGAAATGTTCTTCCTGAGGAGATAAGACCATCGAAGGACTATTTGATTGAAGAAATGGAAGTCATAAAAGAGGTTCTTGATAGAAACGGATTAAATACTACTGGAATGAGGATGAATAGAATTAAGGAAATTGCAGAAAGTATTACCTTGAAAGAAAGTATTGCCTTGAATGAGAGAGATTCAACTATAAAAAATGATCTGTTAAAGGGTACTCAGAGTAATAAACCAGTTCTTTTTTACAGACAAATAACAAAGTTGGCTACTCAAATAATAGCTACCAACGAATACGTCTGTAAAGCACTTCAAATGACATACGAATTTGTATTTTTAGATGAATTTCAGGATACGACATCTGCCCAGTATAGTTTATTAAAAACGTGTTTTTTAGATTCTTCTTGTAAATTGACTGCAGTAGGTGATAATAAGCAAGCCATTATGAGGTGGGCAGGTGCAAATCCTAATATTTTTCCAGACTATATTCGAGACTTTAATTCAAATGAATATCAATTGTCGATGAATTACCGCTCTGTACCTAAACTTGTAAAATTTCAAAAAGAGGTTGATTCAATCTTAAATAATGGTATGAACATTGTTTATACAAATGATTATCCAGAATCTCAAGAGGGTGAAATAACATTATTTGAATTTGAAAATGAAAGTCTAGAAGCTGAGTCAATTGCAGATGATATTAAATCAAAAATTCAAGGAGGTATACGACCATCAGAAATTTGTATCCTAGCAAAACAGAAGATTGATGATTATAGTTCAAAATTGATATCTATATTAAGTAGCAAAGGAATTAAAGCAAGAATTGAAAATGAATATCAAGAGCTTTTAAAAGACCCTACTTGTAACCTATTGTTAGATTTAATATCATGTAGTCAAGGAAAACGGGATCCTTTAATTTGGGAAAATATTAGTCATTTCTATGGAAATATCAATGGAATCGATGAGTTTACTGATGAATTATCTTTGGCAAAATCATATAAGGAGATTGATAATGTGATTAGTGATATCGCTTCCCTAATTTCAAATTTTATTCCCGATAAAGACAGCATGCTAAACTTAATTGAGTATATTATTGAAAAAATAGGTGATGAAAGAATTATTTCAAACTTTTCAATATACAATGGGAAAAGTGACCTAACTACCATTGTCAAGAACTTTTCAAAATTATTATATATAGAGTACTCCCAGTCACTTGGTTTATGGATACAAATAGTATCTAATTTCAAGGGGGAGAACTCAATTCCAATCATGACTATTCATAAGAGTAAAGGATTAGAATATGAGGCAGTTTACTTTCTAGGCTTGGAGGATTCTGCGTTCTGGAATTTCAATAATCAACCAGAAGAAGATAAAAGTGCGTTCTTCGTTGCACTTTCACGAGCAAAAAGTCACCTAATCTTCACATACTGTAAATTGAGAAATAATAGGGCACAAAACAATAGAAATATTAATGAGATATATTCATTGCTAACCCAGTCTAACCTAGTAAAGGTTGTTAATTAATAATGATTAAGGTATAGGAATTTGTTTTTTAAATAATCTAATTCCTATGCCTTATATTGCATGTTTGAGTAGTTGAAAATGTGATAGCAGATTATCAAGATATACTTTTTTGAAAACTTTTTAATAACTTAATTAAGTTTAGTTCAGTTAAGTTTTTTTCATTTTCTTGACTATTATAGTTAGGATTTTTTTGTTTCGCCTTTTTAAAGTACAAATTCAAATCTTTTTTTGAAACTGCTAGTTGCTTCATTATCTCTTCTGTTGAAAATTTACTTTTTATTAAGTTGTGAGTCTTTTCCAATTCCATTTTATCATCATAAATTACTATATTATTTTTAAATCTTTCTAAAGGATATTTTTCGAGACCAGATATTGAAGAAAAAACTTTCAGCAATTGGTATTTTAAAGTATTTTTGTATAAGCAGTGGTAATAAATAGTGTCAGAATAACCACATTCAAAACTTTCTAAATCAGGGGAGGGCACTAGACAATTTCCCTGATCTAAATATAAAGCCATAAAGTCGATAATTGTAAGGTGTCGATAACGGAGTTGTACTAATTGCCAATCAACATTGGTTTGGTATTGATTTAAACTATAAGGCATAGTTTCGAAACGATTTGCATCATCGTCGGTAAGATTAATATAAAAATCGGGATTAGGATTATAAATAAAAAATCTTCCGTCTTCATTTTCAATGAAGAACCAATTTTTATAGTCTTTTAAAACATGAAAATACTGCTCTTTGATATTTAAGTCGGTATGATTAAACTTTTGAAACAACTTATTTATTAACTCAAAAGGAGCAGAGGAGTCTTTAGGAGTATTTATAGAGCCATTTCTAGCATATATTAATCCTTTTGGTAATGCAGTATCTTTCTTAGGCTTATAATCTTTTGTTAAAAATACAGGAACTCTATCTGTATCATGAATAATTAAGATGTCAATTTCTTTGTTGTCTATAGTTTCAGTTTGTATGCTAATTTTAATTTGATTATTTGTTGATATAAAGAGTTTATGTAGTAAATCTGTCAGATCTTCTTCATTTCTTCTATTATCATCATTGTTTACACCGATTATATCTAAAGTGATATTATCAATTCCAAAAATGATATAACAATCTTCGTGATGTGATGTATTAACAAAATTCAAGATGTCACGAACTAATTCAGACTTTGAATGATGCCATTTTTGTTTGAAATCATGAAACTCATCTTCAGGAGTATTAAGTAGTAAATCTATTTGTTCTATATTCAGCATGCCTATTTCTCCAAATATTCAGTTTACAGGAATTGTATCATAGAATTTAAGAAAGTCAATTATAACTGTATTAGTTGTGATACCTTTTCCAAATCACCTCTATTATCATAATATCATTCCTAAGAAAATCAACCCTTGATTTTTTCTTGGGGGTTTGGGGGCGGAGCCACCAAGTTATCTTATCGTTGGCTGTCAAAACTGGAAGGTTTTGGTCGGCTGGCGATATGATTTTTGGGATATTGTGGACACAATATCTGAGCTCGCAAAGACCTGAAAGGAAGATATTATGCAGTGCCGTGTCTAATACGAGTGCGGGGATATACCGATATTAAAGAATGAGGAGGATACAGGATGGGAAATTTAGTTAGAGAGATACGTAAGGAAGTCAATTTCTCAATAGAGAGTATCAACAGATACAAAATTTGATGGAACAGGAGGGATATGAACAATTTCCCCCTTTTGCTAGAGGTAAATTATTGAAAATAAACCACCAATCATCTCAGCAGCTTGAAGAATGGATAAAATATTTACAGCACCAAAAAGTAGAACAGATTTATCGAGATGTATATGAAATACTTATTTTGGCAAAGTTGTCTCAATCCGTTACAATGGAACATCTTGAAATCATTTTGACTTGTGTCAAAGACTTGATGAGGGAAATTGAGAAAAGTATTCCATTAAGCCATTCATTCAAAGACAAGTACATGGGGTAAGTTATTATGGAAAATCGCTATCGGACCGATTTAAAAAAGGTGTATTTGAGTGATCAAGAATTAATTATCCTCAACAAAAATCTTGCTCAGAGTCAGTGTCCAAACTTTTCTCATTATGCCAGAAAAACCTTACTCGATCCTAGTATGAATTTTATCACTATCGATACAAGGGGATTTCAAGACCTGATTTTTGAAATTCGTAGGATTGGAAATAATATAAACCAGATTGCACGTGCGGTAAATCAAAGCCACCTTATAAGTCTTCAACAAGTAAAAGAATTGCAGCTCGGTATAGCAGAGTTAGAAAAACAGTTGCAACAAGATTTTGACATAAAGTGTCAGCGATTGAGAGAATTTTATGGTCATCACTAAGGACTATGCTATTCATGGGAAAAAATACCGACGTCAATTAATCAAGTATATTCTTGAGCCTAAGAAAACTAGGGATTTATCTTTGGTTTCAGATTTTGGGATGAGTAATTATCTTGACTTTCCTGACTATATGGAACTGGTAAAGATGTATCAAAATAATTTCCTATCAAATGACCAACTATACGATTCACGGTTTGATAGACAAGAGAAAAAGCAACAGAAAATACATGCTCATCATATCATTCAGTCTTTCTCACCTGAGGATAAATTAAGTCCAGAGGAAATCAATCGCATTGGCTATGAAACGATAAAAGAGTTAACAGGTGGTCAATATAAATTCATTGTTGCCACTCATGTTGATCAGGACCATTGTCACAATCACATTATTATTAACTCAATCGACTGCCAATCTCAAAAAAAGTTGAAGTGGGACTACGCTCTTGAAAGAAATTTGCAAATGATTTCGGATAGGATTTTTAAAGTAGCTGGGGCCAAAATCATTCCACCCAAAAGATATTCTCATAGGGATTATGAAGTTTACCGCCGTTCTAATCATAAATACGAACTGAAGCAACGATTATTCTTTTTAATGGAACATTCAATTGATTTCAATGATTTTATGCGAAAAGCAGAGCAACTGAATGTCAAAATAGATTTCTCAAGGAAACATAGTCGATTTTTTGTGACAGACAGAGATATGAAGCAAGTCATCCGAGGAGATAAGCTGAATAAGCGTGAACTTTATACATATGATTTTTTTCAAGAATATTTTGCCAAGAAAAAGATTGAACAGATTTTAGAATTTTTGTTACCAAGATCTAACTCATTTGATGATTTAGTTGAACAAGCTCGTTTACTAGGATTGGAACTGAAGAGTAAAATAAAAACGATAGATTTTGTTCTTTCTGATGGAGAGAGCTGCATTTCCATACCAAATAAGTCATTGAGTAAGAAAAATCTTTATGACATTGGCTATTTTGATGATTTCTTCAAGGAGCATAATGTAGATGCAACACTTCGTATCAGTGAAGTAAAATTAGAATTTGATGAGTTTATGAAAAAGCAGCATACGGATGTACTGACGGCAGAAAAAATACCCGAAGCTTTTGATACCTACAAAACTAAGAGAAATGCCGTGCATGAATTTGAAATTGAGATTACGGAGGAGCAAATTGAAAAAATTGTGCCAGATGGTCTATTTGTTAAAGTTTGGATGGGTATTGGACAAGAAGGACTAATCTTTATTCCGAATCATCAGTTAAATATCTTAGAGAAGGAAAATAAGAAACAGTATCAATTGTTTATTCGAGAAACAGCTTCTTATTTCATTTATCATAAGGAACATTCAGAAAAAAATCGATTTATGAAAGGAAGGGACTTGATTCGTCAACTGACATTTGACAATAAGTCTCTGCCTTATATGAGACGAACAAGTCTGTCTAGTCTTCAACAAAAAATAGAAGAAATCAATTTATTGATGATCTTGCACACTCAAAATAAATCCTTTCTTGAATTAAAAGATGAATTGGTTGAAGAAATTGCACAGCTAGACATTGATTTAACAAACTTACAAGAAAAAAATGCCCCCTAAACAAGATGGCCGAAGTCGTTGTTAACTTACAAAGTGAGAATCAAGACACTAAGCGACTAGCTAAGTATGAGCGCTCAAAACTAAACTTATCGCAGGAGCTAACGATTGAGCAGGTAGAATCTGAGATTGAAGGTATTCAAAATCAGTTAAATAGTAAAATCAATGAATATGAAAATGCGGTGAGGAGGCTTGAAAATATTTTTAACATTCTCAGGAACAGAATAAATAGTAAGCGCCCAATAACGAGGTATATTGAAAACAGGCTTGGCTGTAATCGCCCAATAATCGAGTATATAGAAAAAGTTTCCAGAGTCAATTTGACTTTGGAAACTTTTCTATTTGCAGTTGTTCTGAATTGGTTCAGCCCATGGTAAATAAGCCTCTAGCACCTCTTTTTTTGCGAGCGTCTCCTCGTTAGGTAAGTGTTCTAGAAGATAGGTCATATATTTTTCTGAATCAAGACCGTGTCGTTTAGCAGTTTCCAAAAGGCTCAGAATGACAGCTGTCGACTTAGCTCCCTCAAAGCTTTGAGAGAACAACCAATTTTTACGGCCCATAACCAAGGTCTTCATTGCCCTTTCAGCCATGTTGTTAGACAAGACTAAGTTACCGTCCGAGAGAACGGTTCGGAAAGTGGCTTCGTAGTTGAGGCTATACTCCAAAGCAGTGCTCAATTTGGAACCTGGCAAGACGGCCTGATTGCGACACCAGTCAAAGAATTCGTCCATCAAGGGAGCCAACTCTGTCTCACGTTTATGCAGTCGTTCCTCGCTAGACAAATCTGCCCAGTCATTCTCTAAGGCAAATAGGCGGTCGCAATAGGCTAATCCCTTAGCTCCTAAAGAAGTCTTGTCGGTCTTCTTAGGAGTCGCCTCAAAAAACTTTCGTCTGACGTGAGCCCAACAACCAACCAGCTGAGCCTTGTTTAATTGACGATAAGCACTCCACATGTCACAATGTACGTAGCCTGCATAATCCCCAAGAAATTTCTCCACAACTAAGCCACTCCGACGTTTGTCATGATGATAGAGGGTGATTCCCTTTTTCTCATGCTTCCCAGACAAGAAAGTCCAGTAGAAGGTCAACTGGCTATCATTTTCCAAGACCTTGTAGGAGGTTTCATCCGCATGAAGAATAGGCTGCTCTAACAATTTCTCGTGCAACAGGTCATAAATCGGTTCGAAATAATACTGACTAGACTTGATGTCCCAGTTGGCTATTTCCTTCCGACTGATGGGCAGACCGAGCTTATGCCAGTCCTCTTCCTGACGGTAATTCGGTACCTTAAGATTGAACTTCTGGTGAATAGTGTGGGCTATGATAGATGCCGAACCCAAGCTGTGTGCCAAAGGTGCCTTAGGAACGGGAGCCTTGATAATCTTATCGCTTAGATTCTTCTGACTACATGCCTGACACTTGTAGGCATGTTGAACATGGTCAATCCGCTTTAATTGTGCAGGAATAAAGACCAACTCTTGTCGTTGAACAGCTGAGCCAATCTCCTTCAACTGACCATGACAGTCTGGACAAGTGCAGTCTTCGCCCTGCAATTCGTGATGAACTATCTCTGGAGTGAACTGACTAAAAATAGCCTGACGAACTCCTTTAGTTTTCTTGCGTTTATAAGTAATCGTTTCTGTTTCAACTGGGTAAGTCAGCTTCTTCTTCAGGGAGGCTTTCCTCCCCAAACAAGCTCAGCTGACCGGGTTGATGCACAACTTTCTCTGATGATTTTCCGTAGAGTTTCTGTCTCAGATACTCAACCTGTTCACGAAGGAGGGTCAACTCGTTGGCCATGATTTCAATAGAAATCACGACTTTTTGAAACATTTATTTTTGGACTGATAGAAAATCCTTTCATGAGCCAGTCCACCTGCTCGGAATTGAGGGATTTAACTTCCTCTTCATTGTTTGGCCAAGTAAGTTTCCCATTCTCGAAACGCTTGTAGAGCAACCAGAAACATTGACCATCCCAGTAGAGTGCCTTAAAGCGATCTTTACGCCCTCCACAAAAGAGAAAGACTTGACCTGAGAAGGGGTCTAGTTCAAATTGGCTTTTAACTAAATAGGCTAGCGAATCAATCCCCTGACGCATGTCTGTTTTTCCGCAGACCAGATAGACCTGACCTAAATCATTGAGTTGAAGGGGCATAGAGCAATACCTTATCTAAAATAGTTTCTAGTCTTTCTTGATGAAGAGATGGGAACAAGCTTAGTTCAAGTTTCCCAATCCGCATTTTCAACACCTTCTCGTTTTTGTTTTTCTTATCAAAACGATGAGATGGGGGAACTTTCAAAGGAACGATAGGTTGTGTCATCAAAATAACCTCCTGTTTTATTTTCTAATAACAGTATACTGGAGGAATGAGTGATTGGATAGATACCTTATTATGGGGCGGTTACAATAAATATAGTTGACGGAGAAGAGTTAAATCCATTCTAGTATTCACATTCTGAATACTATTATCAAAAATCGCTATTTTACCCATGAGTTTTTATCGTTTATACTAAATCATGTCCAAAGGACAAGAAAAAAGATTTAGAGGTATAGAAATGAACTCAAGAAAAATAAAATTGTTTACAACAACAGCGATTGCAACCATTTTGCTAGCTGCTTGCTCAGCAAATTCGACTAGCAATTCGACTGCAAGCTCAGCGAATACTGATAGTACTGTACTTCGTATTGCGGATCAAGGAATTTTCTCAGCTGGTGGGACAGTGACAACTTCTGAAGGAACATTTGATCCAGCTAATCAATGGGAGGAAACCGGTGCCGGTCAGACTTCTCACGTTGACCATGCCAACGTTCTCTATCAAGTTCCAGAGGATGAAACAGAGGCACCAATGATTTTCCTACACGGGTATGGTCAATCTCGTATGGGTTGGCAAACAACTCCAGATGGTCGTGACGGTTGGTCAGATTATTTCTTAAAAGAAGGACACAGTGTTTATCTCGTTGACCAACCACGTCGTGGTGAAGCAGGTCAAACCTCTGTTGCAGGAAATATCTCCACAAAAACGCTTGATCAACGTTGGTATACCCAATTCCGTATTGGTCGTTGGGAAAACGACCAGTCTGAAGTATATGATAACTCACAATTTCCAAATGATGAGGAATCATTGAATCAATTCTTCCGCCAAATGACACCAGATACAGGTATGAAGTCAGATATGGGAGCAGATTATGATAATGAAGTAGTCTCTCGTGCTTTGGCAGAAACCATTGATGAAGTCTATGAAAGAACAGGTAAAAAAGCGATTGTTGTGACTCACTCACAAGGTGGTGCAGCAGGATGGACAGCCGCTCGTTATACAGGTAATATTGGTGCTATTGTAGCCATTGAACCAGGTGGAGCACCAAGTACCGATAGCGAAGAGTTAAAAGCCATTGTCGAGAAAAATATTCCAGTAACCTTCTATTATGGTGACTACATTGATAATGGTGATGCGGACATTCAAGCAACAGGTATGTGGCAAGCAATGCGTCAAACAGCCTATGACTTTGCGGATGCTATTGAGAAAGAAGGTGGCAATGCAAGTGTCGTTGACTTACCAAAAGAAGGTATTGAAGGAAATACTCACTTCATGTTCCAAGATAAGAATAGCGATGAGATTGCAGCTCATATTGAAGATTGGTTGAAAGAAAACGTAGAGTAATCGATGATCGGAGAAGTGATTGGTGCTATCGCTTCACCTTTTTTATAGAAAGGGGAGAAGATATAGCAATGAATAAGGAAGAATATCTGCATTTGTAGATGTCGTATTGGCTATTATCATGACGATTTTAGTCTTGGAGTTGGAACGACCTGACTCATTAACCGTAGAGGGATTTTGGGCATTACGGAACAACTTTTTTGCCTACACTATTTCATTTTTCTGGCTCTATGTTCAAAAAATTTCCAGTAAAACAGTCTGGTGGGTGATGATTCTTCTCTTTGCCTCCTCACTATTTTCCTATGTAACGGCTATTGTTTCGACTCATTTTACCGATTCGTTAGCACAAGTTGTCTATGGCTTGGTTGTCTTATTCATTACCGTTTCAAACAGAGGACTTTATCGTTCGCTTTATCAAGATGATCCAAACAATCTTCCTTTAAAAGAACGAATTGAAGACATGAAGAAATGGATTTTCTTTGATACGGTTGGAAAGGTTGTCGGTCTCATCTTGTCAGCCGCCATTTTCCGCCAGCCATGCTTCTTTCCGTTCTTTTGACTCTGGTAGTTCTTGTGATTCCAAGGCAATTGAAGGAGGATTAGTTTTAGTATAGATAGCAGTATTAAAAAAATGAATACTGCAATTTTTCTTTGCTATTGTACAGGTAAACAAAATAGGACTATAATAAGGTTAGAAAGTGAGATGAATCCTATGAAACACGTTAGTTTGAACAATGGAGTGAAGATGCCAATTCTTGGCTTTGGTGTTTTCCAAATTCCTGCCAGTGAAACCAAGCAGGCCGTACTTGATGCTATTAAGGTTGGTTATCGCCATTTTGATACGGCTCAGTCTTATGCCAATGAAAAAGAAGTTGGTGAAGCTATCGCAGAATCAGGTTTGCCAAGGGAAGAATTTTTTATTACTAGCAAAGTCTGGCTAGAGCATTACGGTTATGAGAAAACGAGAAAAGCTGTTCTACATTCATTGGAGGTCATGCGCTTAGATTATCTAGACTTGATGCTCCTTCATCAGCCCTTTTCAGATTACTATGGTTCTTATCATGCCTTGGAGGACTTGTATAAGGAAGGGAAACTGCGTGCCATTGGTGTCAGCAATTTCTATCCCGATCGTCTGAGTGATCTGGTGGCTTTTAATGAAATCACACCACAGGTCAATCAAGTTGAAACCCATCCGTTTAATCAACAGATTTTCGCACAAGAGAATATGATCAAAAACAATGTTCAGATGGAGTCATGGGCTACTTTTGCAGAAGGTAGAAATGGCATCTTTTCTCATCCGACACTAGTGGCGATTGCGGAAAAATATGGTAAGTCCACAGCTCAAATTATGGTTCGTTGGCAGGTGGAGCGTGGTATCGTCTGCTTGACAAAATCAGTAAAACCAGAGCGTATAGCTGAGAATATTGATGTTTTTGATTTTAACTTAACGGATGAAGATATGACAGCCATTGCAGAACTTGATACAAAAGAAAGTCTGTTTTTCAATCACCAAGATGCTTCAACAGTTGACATGTTCTTGCGTTTGATTGAACAGAGAAAAAATGGAGGAAACTAAAGATGAAAACAATTGCATTAAATGATGGCCACAGTATCCCAGCTGTTGGATTTGGTGTCTTTCAAGTTCCAAATGATGGTCCGACTTACCAGGCGGTTGCTGAGGCTTTAAAGGCTGGCTACCGTCATATTGACACAGCAGCATACATGAATGAGTAAGATGTGGGCAAGGCTGTGCGAGATAGTGGCACTGCGCGCGAGGAAATCTTTGTGACCAGTAAGCTTTGGTTGCAAGACTACGGCTACGAGGCAGCCAAAAAAGCGATTCAAACCTCTTTAGATTATCTAGGTTTGGACTACATTGATTTGTACCTCTTGCACCAACCTTATGGGGATGTCCTTGGTGCCTGGCAAGCGCTTGAAGAAGCTAAGGAAAATGGCCTGATCAAATCCATCGGTGTCAGCAATATGACGCCAAAATACTACACAGAATTTGTCTCTCAATTTAAAACCAAACCAGCTGTGAATCAGGTGGAAGCTAATCCCTTCTTCCAGCAAAAAGAACTCCGTCAAGTCATGGCAAAAGATGGTGTTGTTCTGGAAGCTTATTTCCCACTTGGTCATGGAAATCCAACCCTTTTGACCAACCCAACGATTCTTGCCTTGGCTGAAAAGTATGGAAAAAATGCAGGTCAGATTATTCTACGATTTGAGAATCAAGAAGGTTTTGTCGTTTTGCCAAAATCGACCAATCCTGAACGCATTGCAGGCAATATTGACATTTTTGATTTTAAATTAACAGAAAATGAAATGGCAGTGTTACGGACACTTGATACAGGAAAAGGAAGTCATGACCCTGAAACACCTGGATTGGGTGAACGTCTTTTGACAGCCTACAAAATCCATGATTAGATACTACTGAAAAGATGGGGAAGATGGCGTGACCTCTCCATACTTTTGAGTGGTACTTTTTGGAAGAAAGGAAGAGACAAATGACCATAAAACAAACTGCTGGGCGTGATATTCTAGGGGACTTTGCGCCAGAATTTGCTCATTTTAATGATGATATTCTGTTTGGAGAAAACTGGAACAACCCAGCTATTGATTTAAAGACACGTAGTATGATTACAGTTGTGGCCTTGATGGCTCAGGGAATTACAGACAGTTCACTAGAGCATCATCTTCAAATGCCCAAAAATAATGGTGTTACAAAAGAAGAGATTGTGGCTGTCGTTACTCATGTCGCATTTTATGTGGGTTGGCCTAAGGCTTGGGCAGTCTTTCGTCTGGCAAAAGACATTTGGACAGAAGAGGAGAAATAAAATATGTCAGATAAAGTAAGCTTTGATGAAGAAAATATCTTTGGACAAGGGCAAGCAAACGTAGCTTATGCACAGTATTTTGATGGGCAGTCTTTCCTCAATCCGCTTGTTGATGAACAGTCACCGCTCTTTCTTGCCAATGTTACCTTTGAGCTAGGCTGTCACAATCATTGGCATATTCACCGAGCAGATAAGGGTGGTGGGCAAATCTTGATTTGTACTGCTGGCCAAGGTTGGTATCAGGAAGAGGGAAAGGAAGCAGTCAGTCTTGAACATGGAAAGGTTGTTGTTATTCCAGCCAATGTCAAACATTGGCATGGTGCTAAAAGTGACTCATAGTTTTCACATATTGCGGTCGAAGTACCAGATGACAATACCAAAACAGAGTGGTTGGAGCCTGTGTCAGAAGAGGATTACTTAGCACTAAGTTAATAACTTTATATTCTCAGAGTCAGTTAGACAAGGGTCAACTGACTTTTTTGATGACTTAATTTGAAATTTGACTATTCATTTTTGAATACTGGCATAGAATTTTGGTATTTTCCAAATCGTAATATTAGGAATATACTTACCATCAAAAAGAAAGAGAGAACAAATATGACTCAATTATTTAAAAACAAAGTTGCCTTGGTTACAGGAGGTGGATCAGGAATCGGTCGTGCGATTGCTGAAAGCTACGCTAAAGAAGGAGCTAAAGTGATTATCGCTGGACGTCGTGAAGAAGTTCTGAGAGAAGTTTCTGAGGCCAATGAAACAATTAGTTATGTAGTAGCAGATATTACGAATTCAGCAGATGTGACAAAAATCGCTGAAGCGATTCAATCAGACTTTAATGGTCATTTGGATATTTTAGTTAATAATGCTGGTTGGGCACCTGTTACACCACTTAAAGAATTGACAATTGCAGATTACGATCGTGCCTTTGCTCTTGATGTGCGTGCTTTATTGGATGTCACTATTCAAACCTTGCCATTTATTCTTCAATCAAAAGCGAATATCATCAACCTATCAACGGTTGGCGCTCAGCACCGTGGTCCAAATATGTCTATGTATCTTGGTGCCAAGGCAGCTGTCGAAAACTTTACACGTGTCTGGGCCATGGAGTTGGCAAATGATGGTGTCCGCGTCAATGCTATTGCACCAGGCGATTTCTCAATTGATCCCTATGCACCGATTTGGTCGTTCTGAAGAGGTTGCAAATTTGGCAGTCTTTCTAGGTTCTGAACAAGCCTCATTTGTGACAGGTGCTATTTACGGTGTAGATGGTGGACAGGGGGCAAGCTAAGAAATGTAGAAATGGAATGAAACATAAAAAAATTATAGTGCTTCTTAGTCTATTATTCCTTCTATTAGCGGGAGCTAGTTGGATTTATTTACAAGCGAGACAAGATACAATGCAGACACCTGCCAATAATTCAAGTAATCGAATGCAAGAAACGCAAGATGTGCCTCCGTCCTATTTGGAGGAGATGGAAAATGGCGGAACAATTGAAGAGGTTACTTATAATAGCAAAGATTATGCAGATGCTAACCAAGATATTGAAAAAGTAGCCTATGTTTATCTTCCTCCAGGGTATGATGTGGACGATGAATCGGCTTCCTACAATATTCTGTATCTGATGCATGGTTGGAGGATGACTGCTGGAGATTTTTTCCAATATTCTGATTTGAAAAATATTTTAGACCATATGATTGAAAATGGTGATATAGAGCCTTTGATTGTGGTGACACCGACCTTTGATGCAGAAAATGTCCCTCAAGATTTCAGTCGTTCGGAAGCAGAAATTCGGAATTTCTATCATGATTTTCGGAATGATTTAGCCCCTTATATTGAAGAGCGTTACCATACCTATGCAAGGAGTGGTGATTTATCTGACTTACAAGCTAGTCGTAATCATCGAGCTTTTGCAGGGTTTTCGGGAGGCTCTGTGACGACCTGGTCACAATTCCTGCACAATTTGGACTTAATAAAATACTTTGGACCAATGAGTGGTGATAGTTGGGAAGTTGAGGTTTATGGTGGACGAGATAATAGTCAAGCTACGGTCGATTTATTTGAACAAGTAGTGACAGAAGGTGGCTACGATATATCTGATTATCAGATTTACGCAGCAACTGGTACAGAAGACTTCGCTCAGGATTTAATCGTGACACAGGTGGAAGAAATGTGGACTCGACAGTCATTTTCTCAAGATAATCTGTCACTTCATATTAGTACAGGTTCAAGTCATGACCTTCTTGCTGTCCAAGAATATCTGTACAATATGCTCCCAACGTTTTTTGACAAAACGAACTAAAAAAGCTGACACAGATGAATAGTCTATCAGTATTTGTAAAATGAATACTGCAATAAACAATAAGTATTGTACTATTCACTCTTTTAAAAATATAATAGATTCATAAATAAGAAAGAGGAAAAAACATATGACACAACAAATCACATTAAACGATGGAAACAAGATTCCTGCAATTGGCTTTGGAGTATTCCAAATTCCAGCGGATGGTTCAACTTATACAGCAGTGAAAGAAGCTTTGGAAGTTGGCTACCGTCATATCGATACGGCTCAAGCCTATTTCAATGAGAAAGAAGTTGGGCAGGCTATCAAGGATTCAGGTATTCCACGTGAAGAAATCTTTGTAACCAGTAAACTCTGGATTCAGGATTTTGCCTATGAGACTGCTAAGTCAACGATTGATGCGACTCTAGAGAAAATGGGACTTGACTATCTTGACCTCTATCTACTTCATCAACCTTACGGGGAAGTGGAGCAGGCTTGGAAAGCTCTTGAAGAAGCCAAAGCTGCTGGTAAAATTAAATCCATCGGTGTTTCAAACTTCACACCAAACTTTTGGAAACAATTTATTCCAAATTTTGCAACTATCCCAGCTGTCAACCAAGTTGAGTTCAACCCATACTTCCAACAAAAAGAATTACGGAACCTACTTGCTAAAGATAATGTTACTATTGAAGCATGGGCACCACTTGGTCAAGGTAATAAAGATTTATTTGAAGAGCCAGCTATCACAAAACTTGCAAGTAAGTATGGCAAAGACGTAGGTCAAATCATTTTACGCTTTGCAAACCAAGAGGGCATCGTTGTCTTGCCAAAGTCAACCAAAAAAATCCGTATGAATTCTAATAAAGATATTTTTGATTTTGAATTTACCGATGAGGAATTGGTTGCTCTTCGCGCACTTGATAAGGGGAAAGGATCTCATGATCCAGATGCACCAGGTGTAGGAGAATACCTTTTGACTGCTTATGATATTCATGCAAATGACTAAGTGAAAAAGTGAGGTAGCCGGAATGAAAAAGTATTGATCTTAGGGGCTGCTGGCCAAATTGGACGAATGGTTACAGATTACTTGCTAGAACAAACAGATTTTCAGTTGGTTCTATATGCGAGAAATGCTCATACTAAGCTTTCTGATTTAGCATCTGATCAAGTTCAGCTGATAGATGGTGAGTTTAGTGATAAGCACCAATTAGTGCAGTCACTAGATGGTATTGACGCCGTCTATCTTAATTATGTTTCAGGGTTAGATATTTTACAGACTGCCCTAGACACGATCATAGAATCCGGTGCCAATCGTTTGATTGCTGTAAGTGTTCCTGATATTTATCAAGAGATTACTGGTCCTTTTCAAAAATGGTATCGGCAAAACACTGGTATCATGTGGACCTCACCTGTCCGAGACTTTGCTGATAGGATAGAAGCAAGTAGCTTGGATTATGTTATTCTTCGTATTACTTGGCTTTATAATAAAGGGTTAGTTCCTTTAGAAATAACTCGAAAAGGTGAACCCTTTACTTCCGCTCAAGTATCAAGACAATCGGTAGCGCAATTTGTGGTTGATTTGCTAACAGGTAAAGAAGATTACCATCGTGAAAGTTTGGGATTAGGTGAAGTAGGAACTGCCTTTACTAAGCCTAGCTTTTACTAAGCAACTACCCCATTAAAGAAAGAGAGAACTGATAATGCAAACACAAAATGTTGTTTTTTTGAACAAGGAATTAAACCTCCGCCTCGCAGGTATCCTTCGCTTGCCTGCAAACTTCGATTTGAATACCAATTACCCAGCAATTGTTGTAACAGGTCCAATGCTTTCCGTAAAAGAACAAGCTCAAGCCGTTTATGCCGATGCACTTACAGAAGCGGGTTACGTTACCTTGGTATTTGATGGCGCTTATTTTGGCGAAAGTCAAGGTTTTCCACGCCAGCAAGAGCTTCCTGATGTCAAACAATCAGATATCGAAGGGGCTATTGACTTCCTTGAGAGCCTTCCTTACGTTGATAATAGCCGTATTGGTGGTTTAGGCATGTGTGGGTCAGGTTCTTATATGTCTGTTGCTGGTGTCAAAGATAGCCGTTTAAAAGCTATTACCGCAGTCGTGCCAGCTATTTCTGATATTTCAACTTCGCCAATGACATCATTCTTCTTGCCAGAAGAGGAAGTAAGGATAGCTAAAGAAGCTTATGAAAACGGAACAGGTGACCTAATTACACTTAATTTCCAACCTCGTGCCTTTGAAGAGGGGGCACAATATTACTATTCTGCTCGTGGAAACCGTTCTCGATGGAGCAATCAAGTTGTGGCTTGGAGTCAATTAGAGCTGATCAATTACAATGTGACCAATATCATGAAAGATATGACCAAACCGTACTTGGTTGTTACTGCTGAAAATGCCTGGAGCCAACCAGCATCTCATGAAATCTTTGATGCAGCTAAGAGTGATGTAAAAGAATGGGTAGTTGTCCCTGAAGCAAGCCACTTTGACATGTACGACCTCCATCCTTTTATAGATGTCGCCTTTGAGGCAATCATACCTTTTTTTGAAAAAAATATTTAATCCTAACTATCCATTTGAATAATGAAAATAGATAAAAACGAGGTAAACAATGCAATACACAATACTTAATAACGGAATCAAAATGCCTATGGTTGGATTTGGAGTTTTCCAAATCCATGATGCCAAAACAACGCAGACAGTTGTAGAAGAAGCGATTAAAACGGGCTATCGTTTGATTGACACCGCCCAAGCTTATGGTAATGAAGAAGCGGTCGGAAAAGCTATCAAGGCCTCAGGTGTTCCCCGTGAGGAGCTCTTTATCACAACCAAACTTTGGATTTCTGACTTTAGCTATGAAGCTGCTAAAGACGCTTTTAATGAATCCTTACGTAAATTAGATTTGGACTACGTTGATCTCTATCTCTTACATCAACCATTTGGGGATATTTTCGGAGCTTGGCGTGCCTTAGAAGAACTTTATAAAGAAGGAAAAATCAAAGCGATTGGAGTTTCAAACTTTAAACCAGATCAATTAGCTAACCTTGCTGCCTTTAATGAAGTTACTCCAGCTGTCAATCAGATTGAACTCCACGTTTTCAACCAAAAAGAAGATGAGCAAGCCTATATGCTCTCAAAAGGGGTGCAAACAGAGAGTTGGGGCGCTTTTGCTGAAGGGCAATTTGATGTTTTTAATAATCCAGTTTTAAAAGAAATTGCAGAAAAATACAGTAAAACAACAGCACAAGTTATGCTTCGTTGGCAGTTGCAACGTGGCATTGTCTCCCTTTCAAAATCAGCCAATCCAGAACGTGTCCGTCAAAACTTTGACATCTTTGATTTTGAATTATCAGCAGAAGATATGGACAAAATTGCGACTCTTAACACGAACACAACTGTCTTCTCGGATCATTACGAAGCTAAAATAGTTGAACTTTTGGCAAGCTTTGTTGGAAAATCATTTTAATAGGTATAAAGTGCGGTAGATAAGGAGAAAGTGGGATGACAACATTATTTATAAACGGTAGTCCCAATAAAAATGGCAATACCGTCGCTTTAGCCAAAAAATTATTAGGAGATCAATCTTTTGAAACGCTTCATCTAGCAGATTATAAAATTTATGATTACGGACAAGATTTCTCAGATGATCAATTTGAAGAGGTGCTAGCAAAGCTATTTGAAGCAGATACAATTGTGATTGGCTCACCAGTCTATTGGCATAGCATCAATGGTTTGGTACGGAATTTCCTGGATCGACAGTATAATCGTGTCGAAGATCAGCTCATCGGAAAAGTGTTGTATTTCATCTTTCAAGGCTCAGCTCCGACGCAGGAAGTTCTTGATATGAGAAACTACACCATGAGCCGTTATGCCGGCTTGTATGGAATGAACTACAAGTGTATGATAACTAGGTAAGGAAGGGAGAGGTTCATGAAGAAACTAAGTTTATTTTTTCTAGGATTTTTGACAGTTTTTGTCCTTGTTGCATGTAGCAGTGGTAAGCAGAGTACGCAAACAAGTGAGACAGCTAGCAGTCAAACGGCAGAATCCAGTCAAGAAGCCAGTTCGGCAGATGATAGTCAAAAAATTCTTGTTGCTTATTTTTCCGCCTCTGGAAATACAGCCACGATTGCCCAAGATATCGCTTTTGAAACAGGTGGAAATCTATTTGAAATCAAACCACAGAATCCATATAGCGAGGCTGATTTGAATTGGACAGAAGAAAGTAGTCGTGTCGTCCAAGAGTATCTCAATGAGTCCCAACGGGAAACGCCTTTGGAAGTAGTGACTCCTGAAAACTGGGCAGATTATGATGTTATTTTTATTGGCTATCCTATTTGGTGGCAAGAAGCTGCCTGGGCTATCAATGATTTCGTTGAAGAAAATGACTTTTCAGGAAAAACAGTCATTCCATTTGCGACATCTACTAGCTCTGATTTAGGGGAAAGTGGAAATTTACTAGCAGAGATGGCAGGAACAGGCAACTGGGAAGAAGGGCAACGGTTTAGTTCATCAGCTACAAGCTCAGAAGTAGCTGAATGGCTTACTGAGATAGGATATTAAGATTTCTATGGAAAGAGAGAACAACTCTTTATTCTCACAAGAAATAAATTTTGGTATAATACTCTTTATTAAGGAGGAGTGAACATGTATTTAATGTCAAAAGAGCGTTTAATCGCTTTTACAGATGCCGTCTTGGCGATTATCATGACGATTTTAGTTTTGGAATTAGAACGGCCGGATCAGATTAGCTGGCAGGCTCTATGGGATTTGCGGACCAATTTTTTCGCCTACACCATTTCTTTCTTCTGGTTGGGAACCATGTGGGTTAATCTGCATCGTAGTTGGGATGTGGTTGATAAAATCAACACCAATTTGGTTTGGAGTTCGATTGTCTTACTCTTCTTTTCATCCTTTTTCCCCTACACCACAGCCTTGGTTTCGGCTGATTTTAACAATTCAGTTGCTCAAACCTTCTATGGGGTCATTGTTCTTCTGGTAACAGCTTGTAACGTCTGGATGTATCACGAATTGCATAAACTAAATCCTGATGCTGTTGGAGCAAGCCGTTTTAACATTTTAGATAAGGCAGGTCTAGTTGATATTGCACTAAAGCTAATAGGTTTAGTCTTGACCTTGACGGTCTTCCCTTCTGCCATGATGTGGGCGGTGCTGTTTACGGCCTTGGTCATCGTTTTACCTAGAGCAATTAGGCAGTAATCCTTATCAAATAAAGAAAAGTATGGTTCTTTCGAGGGAACCATACTTTTTTCTGTACTATCAAGTGAATTGCATTAATACACTTTTATTCTTTTTCAAAGTTGAGATGTAAAAGGTTTTTGTGGCTTCCTTATCTACGATTGGGACATGCACACGTTGGGTTGGATTGTCTGAGGCGGCCTGAGTGATATTGGTTGAAAAGCTTGGCAAAGCAGAAGCAGAGATCAGTTCGTCAAAGGCTTCCCAATCTGTCTGGACAATAAATTTGGTTTGTGTTAGCTGATCCACAAGTGATTGCCAAATCCCCAAATCGGACCGCAAGAGCATGGTTAGGTTTGCCAAATCTTCCAATGCAATTTCCTCACGCATGGCATAGGGATGGGCAGGTGGAACGGAAATATAAAGTTGTTCTTTGAAGAATCCAGTTGTCAGCACATCGTCATGCTCAATTGGAAAGTCTGTCACGATAAACTGGAATTTCTGACTAAGTAGGGCTTCTAGTAGGGAGTCATTATCGTGTAACTCGACATGGACTTCTTGTTCTACGTCCTGCTCTGCCAAACGATTCCTCACTTCCCATTCTACACCAGGAGCTGAGATGCCGCCAAATAAAGTCGTGGCTTGGAGAGAAAAACGTTGGATATTTTTCAAAAATTGCTGCTCATGGTTGAGCAAAGCTTCTGCTTGTTGAACAGTATATTTACCAGTTTCCGTTAAGGAAAGTTTGTTTTTGCTTCGTTGGAAAAGCTGGACGCCTAAGTCGTCTTCTAACTGACGCATATTACGGGTCAAAGACGGCTGTGAAATCAACAAAACTTCAGCTGCGCGTGATAGTGTCCCTTCTTTAGCGACCGTAATCAATTGTTCTAGGTGCTGTAAATTAATCATATCTTCTCCTTTGTGACTATTCACTTTATGAATAGCAGTCTAACTAATTGCTATTGTACTATTTTTTAAAGCACTTGTAAAATAGAGACATCAAGTGGAGGTGGCTGTATGAATAAGATTAGATTAAATAATGGAATAGAAATGCCACAGGTTGGGATGGGGCTGTTTCAGCTGAAAGGTGATGAGACTCAAACCTACATCAAACAGGCGATTGAGGCTGGGTATCGCTTATTTGATACGGCTAGTATCTATGGTAATGAAGCAGATTTAGGGCAGGCCATTAAGGATTCAGGAATTGCTCGAGAGAATTTTTTTATTTCCAGCAAGGTCTGGATTCATTCTGATGGCTATGAGGCAACGATGAAGGAGTTTGAAACAAGCCTAAATCGCTTGGGAACAGATTACATTGACCTGTATTTGATTCATCAACCGATGGGGGATGTTTATGGATCTTGGCGTGCCTTAGAGGAGCTTTATACTCAAGGGAAAATTAAGGCTATTGGCGTATCGAATTTCTCTGAAGATCGCTTGCTTGATTTTATTTTAAATACAAAAATTGTTCCAGCAGTAAATCAAATCGAGCTTCATCCTTTCTTTCATCAAGCATCCCTAAGGAAACTGATGAAGGATTACGGGATTCAGGTTCAGGCTTGGGGCCCGCTTTGTGAAGGGATGAAAAATATCTTTCAGCATCCAGTATTAGAAAATATCGCGAAAAAACATCAGAAATCCATTGCTCAAATCGCTTTAAAGTGGAGTGTGCAGATGGGCAATAGCGTCATCCCCAAATCAACAAATCCCGTACATTTGGAAGAAAATGTAGCCCTTTGGGATTTTGAATTGGACCAAGAAGACTTAGACCAAATCAAACAGCTGGACATTGGTTACAGTGAGATTATTGACCATAAAAATTTAGCCGTTGTAAAAGGGTTGAACCTGTGTTTGGGGAGTAAGAAGACCCCTGTCTAAAGGAGGAATTACGGTATTTACAAAAGATACAAAAATTAGAGAAATTACCCAACATCCTAGTTTTAGAGGATTTGGACACTTATTATTCCCGCTTCAGCTGGTCTTTCATCCTGAGGAGACTGTCCAAGATGTGACTGATTCAAATCATTTTATCTGGTACTCAAACCTGAAAACCGAGACTAGTTTAGAGGTTTTGAATAACTTACTCGAGCATGCTCAGAAAAATGATCAAGCCTTTTTCCACATTTATGATGAGGACGAAATGGTGAAGGATCCAAGTAAGAGAGAGACAGGGCTATTCTTCTTCAAAGGAAATGAGAATGAGAAATTTGCTCTTGTCAATGCTGGTGGAGGCTTTCATTATGTTGCGGCCTTGCATGATAGCTTCCCCCAAGCTTTAGCTCTAAGTCAAAGAGGTTACAATGCCTTTGCTCTGATCTATCGGTCTAAGAAAGCCTATGAAGATATAGCACAAGCTTTGGATTACCTATATAGTCATGCCGGTGAGTTAAAGATTGCACCAAACCAGTATTCACTCTGGGGTGGTTCTGCTGGAGCTAGGATGGCCATTCGTTTAGGTAACAAAAGAGAATTACAACGTTTAACAAGGACATCCATAGAGCCAGCCAGCATGGTTGTTAGTCAATATACAGGTTACTCATCTGTTTCTAGAGATGATGCACCGACTTATGCCAATTGTGGTACTAATGACTGGATTGCCAATTGGCAGGTGATGGAAAATCGACTGAAGAACTTGAAAAGAATCGGAATTGACAGCCGGTTTCAAGTCTATAAAGGTTTGAGGCATGGCTTTGGTATTGGAAAAGAAACGGTAGCAGAGGGGTGGATTGATGACGCCATTTCCTTCTGGGAAAAACAAATCAACAAATAGAAATTGGAGAAAAAATATGAGATTAACAATTATTGGTGCAGCAGGACAAATTCCGGGATTTCTTATCCCACGGGTATTAGAAGAAACCGATTTTAAATTGACACTAGCGGGACGAAAGGTCAGTCAACGTTTGTCTTATCAGGATGACCGAATTCGCTATGTGGATGGGGATATGTCCCGTCTTGATAATGTCCGACAGGCTTTAGAGGATGCAGATGTTGTCTTTGTCAATGAAGCATCGCCAGCCTTGTTAGAGCCAACCATTGCCGTCATGAAGGAAAAGGGTATCAGACGCCTCATTGTAGCTGGAGTTCTCGGTGTCTATGATGAGGTCGTCGGAGACTTTGGTCGATGGAATGAAGCCATGATTGGTGCTTATTCTCTAACAAATAATCGGGTCATCGGTGCTAAGTTAGTGGATGAGTCAGATTTGGATTATACCTACCTTCGTATGACTTGGCTCTATAATCAGGAAGGCAATCGCTCCTACAAGTTGATTCCGCAAGGAGAACCCTATAAAGGTGCTCAAGTCACCCGCCAAGCAGTTGCCCAATATGTCATGGACTTATTGCAAGCTCCAAGTCGTGACTTGGGTGTGAGCGTTGGAATCGTGGAGCCAGGAAGTGAAGCTCTAGCGAAACCAGTTTTTTACTAAGAAAGTGTGAATCTATGAAAAAAGAATCATTTGGGATCATCTTACCCATTACCCTATTAGCTTATTTTTTGATCTTAATGGATAATTCCATTATCTTTACCAGCTCTGTTCAGATTGGTGAGAGTCTAAATCTAACAGATACGAGCCTGGCTTGGGTATCGAATGCCTATACGATTACCTTCGGTGGCTTTTTGCTCCTATCTGGTCGCTTGTCTGATTTGTTGGGTCGTAAGCGAATTTTTCAAATTGGTCTAGCTATATTTGGACTGAGTTCCTTGGTGATTGGCCTTGCCCAAAATGCATCTATGATGATTTTGGCACGTGCTATTCAAGGAATTGGAAGTTCTATTATCGCGCCAACAACCCTTGCCTTAATGATGGATACTTATACGGGTGAGATGCGAACAAAAGCTATTTCCTACTATGGTGCGACGGCTGGAATTGGATCAAGTGTTGGTCTCTTGATTGGTGGTGGCCTAACCAGTTTTGTATCCTGGCGAGCAGGCTTTCTAATCAATGTCCCTTTGACCTTGCTCTTGATGTATCTGACTCATCGCCATGTAGTTGCTAAGGCTGGACACCAAGAGAAAATAGATTACTTGGGGAGTTTATTGTCAGTTGCAGGTTTAGCGAGTCTGATCTATGGTTTGGACGGTGAGATTTACCCCCTTGCCTTTGTTATCGCTGGTTTTCTTATTTTGATTGGCTTTTATTTCTATGAAAAAGGACAAAAACTACCTATTATGCCACTAGACTTATTCAAAAATAAAGTTCGTTTTGGTGCCTATCTTGTCAGAGCTCTATTCATGATGGCTATGTTGCCCTATTGGTTCCTATTGCCACAGGTATTACAGGCTGAGTACGGTTTTTCTGCCTTGGGGTCTGGTTTTGCCTTTCTGCCCTTGACCATCACAACCTTCCTTACTGCTCTTCAGCTCCCCAAACTGACTAAGCGATTTGGTAATAATCGTATTTTACTCATTGGAGAGATCGCTTTGTCACTTGGTCTTCTCTGGGCTAGTTTCTCACCTTTATCCTTTGGTTATGTGCAGACAGTTGCCTTGCCAATGCTGGTGATTGGTGTTGGGCAAGCAATGGTCGTTGCACCTGTAACGGCAGCGGGCATCTATCAAGCACCTGATGACTTGGCAGGTTCAGCTAGTGGTTTGACAAATGCTATGCACCAAATTGGAGGACCGATTGGCTTATCTGTTATTATGGCTATGACATCGAATTTCTATGTCAGTCTTGGTTGGATGGCAGGTTTTAGCCTAGTCGCTTTGCTTTTTGTCCTTATCTTTATTTATCAATTTGGAAAAAATCCCTAGGAGGTGTCTATGAGAAAAAGCTTTATTTTATTGGTAAGTGTCCTAGTCTTAGCTGCTTGCTCCGTTCAAAATAACAATACTACAAGTAGTAGTGTATCAACCTCATCTTCATCTGTTCTTCCAAGCGGGAAAATGGACCAAAGTCAGATTGCAACACCGCAAGTTGGTCTCTCAGATGAAGAGTGGAATAATAGTCGTGGGACAGTCTCGGATGGAGAAGATACCAATTCTGACCAAGAACCAACTCGAATTTTGTCAGATGAGGCCGATAGTCTGATTGTCTATTTTTCACGGTCAGGCTCTACTGAGTTACTGGCTAGCAAGATTCAGGCACTTTCTGGTGCAGATGTGATTGAATTGATTGCCAAAGAAACGTATAGTTCTGATTATGGTGAAACGGTACAACGGGCCAATCAGGAACGAAATGTCGAAAACACTCCTGAATTGGAAGTAGAGATGCCAGATTTATCTCAATATCAATCCATCTATATCGGATATCCCATTTGGGGCATGACCATGGCAGAGCCCGTTGCAACCTTTATCGAAACCTACGCCAAAGAACTTGATGGAAAAACGATTATTCCATTTTCGACAAATGGAGGCTATGGACTAGGATCAAGTATCGATTATATCGAAACTATTTTGGATGAAAACCAGGTTACCGCTCGTATTGAGCCTGCTTTTGCAGTCGAAGGAAATAAGGTCAATCAGGCTGATTCAGACTTGATGACGTGGTATAACAATTTAAACAAATAGAAAGAGGAAACTGTTATGAAAAGACGACAGATGATTTTTGGAATTGGTGTGGTAGCAATACTTGTCGCCCTATTTACATGGAACTTCTCAAGAGGACGACAATCAACATCGACAAGTCAGAGTCAATCAACGACAAGTTCTCAAACGACAACAGCATCAACCAGCCTACAAACCGACAGCGATTTATCAGGTGATAATGATGTGCTGGTTGTTTATTTCTCAAGAACGGAAGGTGTTTGGAATGGACCACTGGAAATCGGTCATACAAAAGTCATTGCGGATTACATTACCAATGCAACTAATGCAGACCAGTACGAAATTATCCCAGCAGTTGCTTATCCTGAGGAGTATGAGGCACCCGCTGATCAGGCGCGTGAAGAACAAGAGGCAGATGCACGACCAGCCATTGCCAATGAGCTTCCAGACATTTCAGGTTACGAAACCATTTTTATTGGAGCGCCAGTTTGGTGGAGCGAGTACCCAATGATTGTACGGACCTTCTTGGATGCTGAAGCAGAGAGACTAGCAGATAAAACTCTTGTCCCATTCACGACCCATCTTGGTTCTGGTTTGGGCAATACCCAACGTCAATTGGAGAGTCAGTTCCCAAATGCAACCGTTCTAGACGGCTTTACAGTTCGCGGAGAAGATAAAACTGTGCAGAATGCAGAAGGTGACATTACCGCTTGGTTGAATGAAATTGGAGTCACAAAATAATGCTAAAACAACAACCAAAAGCACTCTATTTGACTTGGACGGCAATATTGGTCGCCCTACCTCTGCCACTGATCATTTTGCTCAATACTAGTTTGCTTGACACAAATTTAAATCTCTTTTTATATGATTTAGGCTTGATCGCTTATGTCTGGTGGCTGGCCATTGTTTATCTGTCAACTCGACCGCAGTGGTTGGATCGCTTGATTGGACTTCCAGCTATGTACTTTGTTCATGGGATGCTGGGGTGTCTTAGCTCTTCTAGCAATCTTTTTTCACCAACAATTTTTATTTTCCATGCATACAGAAATTCGTCTGACAGGCGAATGGGCTTGGTATTTAGCTGTTTTTGGAATTGCCTATGCCAGCTTTTTCATGTCAGGTTGGTTGGTTGATCGGATGCCTGTGGCGAAACGCTTGAAAGATCGTTTGCAAATCTTTTTCAAACACGAGCTTTCAGTTTGGATTCACCGCTTGCATTTTGTCATGATTGGCTTAGTCTGGCTACATGTTCACTTCATCAATCGTATTGCCATTTTGACGCCATTTATGATCCTGTTTGATCTTTACACGGTTTACTTTTTGGCTTGCTATGTTTGGCAAAAGTATATTGTGGATTTTGGTAGTCTAGTCCAAGGTGAACTCATTGCAAGCACCAGCTTGTCACCAACGGTACAAGAATTACAAATCAAAGTTCCCAAAGACCATCATTATCAAGCAGGGGATTTTTACTTTATGCGCTTTAAAGATATAAGAATCAGCAATGAGAAACACCCTTTTTCCGTTGCCTCTGCTCCTAGTAAAGACGGTAATATCTTAACATTTATCATTCAAGGACTGGGAGAGTTTACGAAGAAAGTGACGAATTTACCAATTGGCACACAGGTTGAGCTGGAAGGTCCCTTTGGTCGATTCGGTTCCATTGTCGAAGAAAGCTCTGTGAAACGGCCTATTATTCTTTACGGACTAGGCACAGGTATTGCCCCTTTAAAAAGTATAGCCGACGAATACAGTGGTAAACGCTCGGTCCATATCATTTGGAGCGGGAAAAATGAGCAAGAGATGTATTATCAAGAATACTTCGAAACCTTAACCCAAGAAAATCAGTTGACCAGTTATCACGGAAAAGCTCATCGCTTTACCAAGGAAGAATTAGGAGAAATTCTATCTGCCAAGGAAATGAGACAGGGATTATTCTTTATTGTTGGTGGTGCACAAACACTCTTAAAAGTTGAAAAAACGCTCATTACCTTAGGTATTTCTAAAAATAGAATTCATGATGAGCGCTTAACTATGTAGGATGTAAAGGAGGAACGATGAAAAGAACTCTTATTGTTTCATTAACAGGCTTGCTATTAGTCGTTCTAGGGACGATTCTTTATCTAAACTTTGAAAGCAATGAAGCCAACAATTCAACAGAGTTGATAAGCCAAAATGTGTCAAGTTCTTCTCGCACTAACTCGCTTTCTAAGGAACAGGGAAGTAGAATTGACGGTATGACCTATACAACGACTTATGATGGCAAAGAGTATAACAAGGAAGCACTTGTCTATGTGCCTAATTCGTATGAGACAGGCAAACCAATGAATATCCTTTATCTCATGTACGGATCAGGCATGTCTGCTGAGCAAGTAGCGGCAGACGTCAAACCACTGCTAGATAACTGGATTGCAAATGGAGATATTGAGCCACTGCTGGTTGTATTTCCGACTTATTATCCAGATCGAAGTTTTGTTGTGTCGAATTATTCAGCCGATTATCCTTTAAATCATTACTTTGCAGAGACTGAAGTTTTAGAGGTTTTGAAGACGGTTGAAAGTCAATACACGACCTTTGCTGAGACAGCCGATGAAACTGGTTTTACAGCAAGTCGTTCTCGTAGAGCTTTCGGTGGCTATTCTATGGGCGGTATCACGACATGGGATGTACTGGTTGAACAGAGTGATAAATTTTTCTACTACATGCCGATGGCAGGCGATAGCTGGATTGGACAAGTTACTGGTAGAAACAGCGATGAAGCTATTGCTGAAACCTTGGTCGGTGGTCTACAAGAAAATAACTACGGCAGAATGATTTCCAAATAATAGCGATGGTAGGTGGAAGTGATGGAACAAAATACAACATGATTCCACAGATTGAAGCCCTCCGTAGCAATCATAGCGATCTGATAACAGACGATAACCTCATTTATTGGGAAAATAGCGGTGGCGGACATAATCAGGGATCATTTGAATTAGAAATTCAACATGGGCTGACTTACCTTTTTCAAGAATAAGAGAAAGTGAGGAACAAATGACATTTCCAGATTTGAAAACCATTCCTAAACACTATTTCAAACCTAGCGATAGACCAGGTACCTTAGAAATCCTTAAATATCCAACTTTTGAATCTTTTTCTTACACGACAAACGCCCCAATTCCAATTGAAAAAGAAGCCGTCATTTATCTTCCTTATGGCTATTCAGTCCTGCAAAAATATCCAGTGGTTTATCTTAGTCATGGTGGTTGGTCCAATGAACGCACAACCATGGGAAGCCCACATTCTCCCAATGCCTTCAAACACATTGTGGATCACGCGATTGCAAATGGAGAAATTGCTCCAGTCATCATTGTTAATCTCACATACAACAATACCAGTCCACAAGATTCTAGCGATTTTGATTTAGCCATTCAGCTAACAAGTCGCTATTATCGAGAACTGACCAATGATTTGATACCCACTGTTGAGAGTAAGTACAGTACCTACGCAGCATCAACCAGCCCAGCAGATTTGATAGCCTCGCGTCAATTTCGTGCCTTCAGCGGTTTTTCAATGGGTTCTGTCAATACCTGGCGAACCTTTGAAAATGCCTTAGATTACTTTTATTATTTCAATCCTATGAGTGGAAATGTTGGAACACCAGCTAAAGAATTCGCAAATATAGTTAAAGAGAAACAAAAAGACTTCTTCATTTATGCTGCTAGTGGCACAGATGATTTTGCCTACACCGCCTTTAAAGAGCAAGTCCTCTCTCTTGCCAGGAAAGTCCCATCTATCTTTAAGATGGAAGAAAATGTCATTTTCCGTGAAAGACAGGGAGGGAGGCATGATTACCAAGCGGTCTGTGATTATACCTACAATGCATTAGTTAATATTTTTTAGGAAAGATAGAAATTAGTATTTGAAGTTATATAATTAGATTAGAATGTAATCGTTATATCTATTGATATTGTCACATTATGACAATATATAAAAATCCTAAAGAAAGTACACTATCCTTTTCATAGGAGTAGGTAATGTACAGACGATTGAGAAATTTAAGAGAGGATCATGATTACACTCAAAGATATGTTGCAGAAATTCTTTCGTTCTCTCATACAAACTATGCAAAAATAGAGCGTGGTGAAGTAACATTGACAGCAGAAATACTTATTGAGCTCTCAAATTTATACAACGTCAGTACAGATTACTTGCTAGGGCTTACAGACTTTCCTCAGCGAATAAAACATAATATAAAATAGTCCCTCCTGATTTGTTCATTGACAATTGAATAATACAAGGTGGGACTTTATTTATTTGTTGAGCAATAGAATAAAATGCGCCAAGATATGAGCGAAAATCATTTATTCAAAAATAGGACGGTAACCTATCTGCTAAGACGCAAATAAGGACAATGATACTTCTGAACGTTCAGGCTGCCAGCGAAAAAGGACAGCGGGTGAAATGCCCATGAATGATCTAACCAATCATACCCACGGAGGAAAAATTAATGACAGGAGTTGAGGTATGGAGACAGTAACATACAAAAATTTAATGAAAATTGGCTTTCCTGAACATACAGCAAGAAACATCATCAGGGAAGCGAAAAAAAATAGCAGTAAAAAAGTTTGAAGAAGCTCGCAAAGTTGACCATAATGCGGTACAATTAAGTAAATCGCCCTTTGACAATAGAAGACTTGGTATTGCTCCTAAAGATATTGTAGAAGAGTTAATCGGAATTTCACTCTCTGAAGAAAGTTTAGAAAGTGAGAATTAAAGATGGCTACAAAAAATCAAAAAAAGTACAAAGGTGTTTATTGTGATAAGAATGGTAAGATATTTTATCAAGCTGATCTTGGTGCTGATCCAGTAACGGGCAAACGAGTTCAAAAGAAAGCTAGAAAGAATCAGCATGGTAAGCCATTTAGTACAATGAAAGAAGCATACGATGAATTGGTACGAATTAGGTATGAGTTTAATAATAACCTTAGTGTTGAAAATTACAATATAACATTTGAAAGTTACATGAATACCATTTATCTAAAAGCTTATAAGCAAAAGGTTCAGTCTGTAACTTATAAAACCGCTTTACCACTTCATAAGTTATTTATCCAGTATTTTGGTTCTAAACCATTAAAAGGGATAACAGCAAGAGATTGTGAATCTTTTAGATTACATATCATTGAACATTACTCTGAAAATTATGCGAAGAATTTATGGTCACGATTTAAGGCTTGTATGGGTTATGCTGAGAGATTAGGATATATTTCATCAATGCCATGCAAGGCGTTAGATAATCCTAGAGGCAAGCACCCTGATACACCATTTTGGACTTATATTGAGTTTCAAAACTTTATTAAATCATTTGATTTGCAAGATTACGAAGAGTTACAAGGATTCACAACTATTTGGTTATATTATATAACAGGTGTTCGTGTGAGTGAAGGTTTGTCGTTATGTTGGGAAGATGTCGATTTTGAATATAAATTCTTGAAAGTTCATACAACCTTGGAAAAGGATGAAAATGGAAATTGGTATCGAAAAGACCAAACCAAAACACCTGCTGGAGAACGCCTCATTGAATTAGATGATGTGACAATATCAGTATTGGAAAATTGGCGAAAAAATCAGGTTGCCAATCAAGATACAGATTTCATCATTTCACGATTTGGTGAACCGTTTTGTAAATCAACTATCTGTCGAATTATCAAGAGAAAAGCTCAAGAAGTTGGAGTACCAGTGATAACAGGAAAAGGTTTACGACACAGTCATGCTTCCTATCTCATAAATGTTTTGCAGAAAGATATTTTATATGTAGCAAGACGAATGGGACATGCTGATAAATCTATAACCTTGAATACATATAGTCACTGGTTTAATGCATTAGATAAAACAGTATCAGATGAAATCACCCAAAATATGATTAGTGCAGGACTAGATTCAATTTTATGCCAAAATTCCTGCCAAAATCAGAATTAAGGCTAAAAAGCCTATTATACTGCCCACAGAGCAACGCATGCTATTGTTACTCTTAAATAATCGAGTATCCAATTTACTGGCGGAAGCCCAGTTGCCCAGCCTTCTCGTACCCAAAATATTTTGAAGGAATAGAGAAACAGGTTGGTTTCCAGCACATCCTGTGGCGGGATTTTTGCAGCATACCTATCAAAGGTAGACCTTCCGCGTCTACCTTTTTTGCGTGTGGTAGCTGATGAGTTGGGAGGGAGAATATGAGTATGCTCTTTTTAAGAGAAAAGATATAGTGAATGGAATAGAGGTTAGGATCTCGTTCAGTCGCTTTGATGAACGCCAGTTCTATCTGCAACTCCTTTCCTTCTCCTATTCCTTTCTCAATCCACTATATTATACAAGATATGAAAACGATTACAAAAAAGTTGAAAGGATTCTGAAATGTGATAGAGTAATTACGTAAACGTTTAACTAATAGAATCGAAAGGAGAAAAATGAGTGTTACAATAAAGGATATTGCCAAGCAAGCAGGTGTATCAATCGCTACTGTATCAAGGGTTTTGAATCACTTAGGAGGCTATAGTAGTGAAGTTGAACAAAAAATTTTAGAGATAGCAAATGAGCTAGGGTATCGCCGAAACGCAAATGCCATGAGTTTAGTGAGTAAGTCTACTAGAACAATTGGTATCATTATGCCGACTGTTGCAACTTCATATTATGGAAATATTGTAAGTGGTATTGAGGATGTCGCTCATCAAAATGGATATAGCGTAATTCTAAGTCATGCAGGTGTCTCGGGGAATCGATTGCACAATAGTCTCAATGTATTGTCAGAACGAAGGGTTGACGGAGTTCTGATATTTTCCCTCCCTTTTGATCAAGAGGATATCGATCGCATAAAAGCATTGGGGATACCTGTCATGTTGATATCAACAGAAGTTGAAGAAGGACAAATGCCCTATATAAAGGTTGATGATTACAAGGCTTCATACACGGCAGTTGAGTATTTCATTGGTTTAGGACATCGGAATATTGCAATTGTTGGTGCAAGTTCGACAGATCCAATTGCGGGTTTGCCTCGCATTAGAGGCTATCTTGATGCAATGAAAAATCATTCTTTGGAAGTACAGGATGACTGGATTTGTTACGGTGATTTTACATTTGAGGCTGGGCAAATGGGAATGAGGCAGTTGCTTCAAGCGCAAGAACAGGTTACTGCGATTTTTTGTGTGAGTGATGAAGTAGCACTAGGTGTTAATTCTATTTGTTATGAACATCATCTAGCGATTCCGGACGATGTGTCGATTATTGGTTATGATAATACTGTAGCTAGAATGGGAATCCCACCAATTACGACGATTGCCCAGCCATTTTATGAGATGGGGCAGCTGGGATGTAAAAGTTTAATACAATCTATTCAAACAAGCAGTAATATGGAATCGCAACTTATCCCTTTTAAATTGATTGAAAGGGCATCTGTTAAGGACAATCATCTGGGGAGGTAGTCCAAAACTCCCCAGAGATCTTACTTATATTTTTTTACGTATTTACGTAAACGTCTAACCAAGGAGGAACTTATCATGAAAATTGGTATAAAAAAGTAGCTGTTAGTTTACTAACCTTTATGACACCCTGTATTCTAGTCGGTTGTGGTAGTGCAAATGAAGCCCTAGCGACCAATGATAATGGAGATACGATCATTACGGTCGGTCAACAAACGCAACCAAATTCGAAATTACCTAAAGGAGATACTTATGAAAATAATGCGTATCGGAGATTGGTAAATGAAAAGTTAGGTGTAGAACTACAAAGTGCATTTGAGGCCACCGGCGATGACTATTCTCGACAAGTATCACTTGCCATTGCTTCAGGAGATATTCCAGATGTGATGACAGTCAGCCGGGATGAATTGGAAGAATTAGCAGAAAATGATTTGATAGCTGATTTATCTGAAGTCTATGAGAAATACGCTAGTAAAAATATAAAGTCGATCTATTCGTCATTTGATAATATTCAACTGGAAGCTGCTACGATTGATGGAAAACTAATGGCCTTGCCGGGAACAGCGAATGATTTTGGTCCCAATCTTGTTTGGATTCGTCAAGATTGGCTCGATAGACTTGGAATTGTTCTAGATAAAGACGGAAATCAAGCTATCACTCTAGAGGAACTAAAGTCAACGGCTAAAGCATTTAAAGAAAAAGATGCTGGCGGAACTGGTAAAACACAAGGTCTAGCCTTTGCTAGCTGGCTTTCATCGGATAGTCATGGAGGTTCTGCCTATACTGCATCTCCAATTTTTAATGCGTTTGACTCCTATCCGAAAATGTATTTTAAAAATGCATCTGGAACGATTGAGTATGGATCTACACAAATCAGACAAAAGATTCTTTAGCTTACCTTCAAAAATGTTTTAGTGAGGGCATACTCGACCCACAGTTTGGTACACGGACGTATGATGATATAAATGCCCTTACTTTAAATGGAGAGCTTGGGATTGTAACTGGTCCGTGGCATTTTCCAGATTGGAGTCTCGTGCAAGTCAGAACGGCCAATCCCAAAGCGATGTTTACTCCTTTTGCCATAGAAGATAGCAAGGGGAAAGTCAATAGCGTACAAAAAGCAGGAGTAGGAGGTTTTGTAGTCGTCCGAAAAGGTTTCCAAAAGCCAGAACTTATCGTGAAGATGTTAAACTTGATTTTTGATGAAGTGCCAAATTCATCCAATATGGAAGAAGAGTATCCTGAAATTTATGAATACGCAAAAGCAGCAGTTGATGGTTCAGTCCGCCCAATCAATATTGAAATGTTTCAGAATCTGAGCGAGATAGATGATGCAATGATTGCGTCAGATGCTGCGCAAGGTAATAGTGATATTTCTTCCGTTAGCAATTTTACGATTAAAAATAATGCAATGAAAATGAAGAACTTTATTGACAATGCATCAGCTTCTGATCCAACAGACTGGGCGGTTTATTCATCGCGCTTACTCGCAATCAATCATGTGATGAATGGCGTTCGGAACAATGGAAGTTATCGTGAAGTAAATCCTATCGCAATTTTTCAAAAAATAGATGCAACGGAGAGGAACGGTCCTCAAGTGACTAAACTGGAAGAAGAAACATTTATTAAATTTGTGACTGGTGAAAAATCCTTATATGAATTTGATACCTATGTAAAAGAATGGAATGAGCAAGGTGGACATGCAATTGTGAAAGAGATGGCAAGACTAGTGGGGAATTAGTGATAACCTCCAATACTCTTCAAAATCAACTTATGATGTCATGACCTGATTGTAGGTTAATGGAAACTTATTGGTGTGGTAGCTAGATTATTCACGGGACTAATCTAGCTATCCTAGTGAAAGGCTGGCAATAAAGCAGAGCGCTTCTGTTCGTTACTTATTTTGTTTAGGAGGTTTTGAAATCTTATATCTTGAATGATGAGGAGGAAATGTATGAAAAAAGCTCTATTTAATAGGTTCTCCAAGAACCAAATGTTTTATCTTGCTATGGTTATTCCGGGAATTGTATTCATTTTGATATTCTCCTATTTACCGATGTTTGGAATCGTAATGGCTTTTCAAGATTTTGTACCTGCCAAAGGATTTTTGAAATCAGAATTTGTGGGATTCGAGAATTTTACCTACCTATTTTCCTTACCAGACATTTGGAAAGTTACTGCTAATACTGTCTACATTGCAGTTGGGAAGATTCTTTTGAATACGATTATACCGATTGTTTTTGCCATATTGTTAAACGAAGTTAGATTGAAGTGGATGAAAAAAACGATGCAAACAATAATGTATCTTCCCTACTTTTTATCTTGGGTTATTTTGGCCTCAGTAGTTGTGAATCTGTTTAGCTTGGACGGAACTGTAAATCAGTTGCTACAGGCGATTGGTCTACAACCAGTTAATTTTTTAGGAAGTAACACAGTATTTCCTCAGTTACTCATTTGGACTGATGTTTGGAAGGGGTTTGGCTACAACTCAATCATCTTTTTAGCTTCGATTACTTCAATTGATCCCGGTCTATATGAATCGGCCACGATAGGTGGTGCTAGTTGGTTTCAAAAAGTTTGGCATGTTACCCTACCAGGAATGCTACCCTTTATCATTCTGATGACGATTTTAGCATTACCAAGTATCCTAAGTGCAGGCTTCGATCAAGTATATAATTTATACTCTCCTTCGGTTTATGAGAGTAGTGATGTCTTAGATACCTATATTTATCGAATTGGATTAGTTGGACGAGATTACAGCCTCGGTGCAGCTGTGGGATTGATTCGCTCAATTGTCGGCTTGTTTTTGATTGTGACGTCAAATAAGGTTGCTGAAAAAATGACCAATAGAGTTATGTTTTAGAAGGGAAATTGTTATGCGAGAAAGATGTAGTGCTCGTCAGTTCATCATTTATACCGTTTTGAGTTTTGATTATACTGACCTTATCCTGTTTGATTCCATTACTGAATGTCATCTCCTTATCCTTTAGTAGCTCCCAAGCAACAACTGCAAATCAAGTAGGTATTTTGCCAGTTGATGTCACGTTTGCTGCTTATGAAAAAATCATGAGTGATAGTCAGTTCTGGCGTTCTTTTGCAATATCTGTTTTTAGGGTAGTGGTGGCCCTTTTACTGAATTTATTCATGATTGTGACCCTTGCTTACCCCTTATCAAAGTCAACGAAAGTTTTTCATTCACGCAAATTTTTTATGAATATTCTTGTTTTTGCAATGCTATTTAGTGGAGGTATGATCCCAACTTATCTTGTTGTTAAGAGTTTGGGACTAGTAAATAGTATTTGGGCACTTATATTGCCGGGTGCCGTCCCAATAGGAAGTGTTATTTTAGTGATGAATTTCTTTAGAGGTGTTCCAAAATCGTTGGAGGAGTCGGCACTTTTGGATGGTGCCAATCCATTGCAGATTCTGGTTAAAATCTACATTCCTATTTCCCTGCCTTCGTTAGCAACGGTATCGTTGTTTAGTATCGTTGGTAGCTGGAATGATTTTTTCGGTGGATTAGTGTATATGACTAAAGTTGAGAAATATCCCTTAATGACCTATATTCAATCCCTAACGATTAACCTTTCGGAAACCTTACAAAATGCGAGTGGTCTATCTACAGAACAATTACAAGCATTGCTATCTGTATCAATCGAAATTTAAATGCAGCGAAGATTGTTGTGGCGATTATCCCACTGTTGTTTATTTATCCATTTTTACAAAGATACTTTGTTCAAGGTATCATAGTTGGTGCGGTTAAGGAGTAGAGAATGGAAGAGTTATTTCGTCTTGAAGGAACAGTGTATCAGATATTATCCAAAGTTCAAGCGTTGCTAGTGCTCAATTTTTGGTTAGTAGTGACGAGCATTCCCATTATTACACTTGGTGCTTCACAGGCTGCTGGTTTTTACGTATTGACCAAGATAATGGAGAGGAATGACTATCGGGTAAGCTCCAATTTTTGGCGAGCATTTGTCAAAAACGGACGACAATGTACGTACATTAGCTTTTTATTGCTTATTCTAGCAGGGTGTCTATTTGTAAATACTTATTACTTAACTTTTGTGAATCCGTCCATTATTATTTTAGCGAGTAGTTTTGTGCTACTGTTTTGCTGGCTTCACCTCTTTCAATTCGTTTTTTATTTTGTGCAAAGATATGAAGGAAGCGTAATAGAGCATATAAGGAATTCATTTAAAGTATATCTACAATTTCCGAAAGATGTTCTTTTCATCCATTTGAGTTATCTCATCATTTTATGTTTGTGGTTTGTTTCCCCCTACTGGAGTTTGTTTATCACGTTCTTTGGGTTATTTATTGGAAGCAGTGTTCATAGTTTTATTAGGTATTTAGTGATGAGGAAAATTAGTTCTAAAATTGAAGTAAGGAAGGAATGGTTATGACGACAGTTATTGTAGGTGAAAAGTATCGTATTTCTGTTTTAACTCCTAAGTTACTACGGTTAGAATACTCGGAAGATGCAACATTTGAGGATAGACGAACCCAGCTTGTTCAAAATAGACAGTTTGAAGACGTAGACTGTCATATTATTGACGAAGATAATCGATTGGAAATCCTTACTCCGTATGTACATTTGCGCTATAATAAGCAACGATTTGCTCCTGAAAACCTAACAATTGATGTCAAAAATCACTATACAGCATATGGTAACCGTTGGTGTTTTGGTGATAGAGTTGAGAATCTTAAGGGAACGTGTCGAACCTTGGATAATATTGATGGCTCTACCCAGCTTGACGACGGTATCCTTAGTAAAAATGGTTATGCAGTATTAGATGATTCAACTTCTTTTCTTTTTGATGAAAATGGAGAGATTGTTCCACGGTCAGGACAGAACCTTGATTACTATTTTTTTGGATACGGGAGAGACTACTATGAAGCATTGCATGATTATTATGTACTGACTGGTTTCACACCAAAACTCCCCCGCTATGCTCTAGGGAATTGGTGGAGTCGTTACTGGCCTTACTCGGAGGAGTCTTATCTGAATTTAATGGATCGATTTGCTGCGGAGAGAGTTCCTCTTTCTGTTAGCGTTCTTGATATGGACTGGCATATAGTTGATATACCAAAGCGTTTTGGAAGTGGTTGGACGGGATATTCTTGGAATCGCGAGTTGTTCCCTAACCCTAAGCGGTTCCTGACTAATTTACATAGTAGAGGGCTTGTAACTACCTTAAATGTGCATCAAGCAGATGGCATTCGAGCATATGAAGATTGTTATCCTAAAGTAGCCCAAAGACTGGGTCTGGATCAATTAGTGGAAGAGCCAGCGGTCTTTGACTTAACGGATTCCAAATTTAGAAACAGTTATTTTGAAGATGTTCATCACCCACTGGAAGAGGACGGTGTCAACTTTTGGTGGATTGATTGGCAGCAAGGAAGCCATGGATTCGTTGATCCATTGTGGTTATTGAATTATTACCATTTTTTAGATAGTAACAATGGTGCTTCCCCCTCCATTATTCTTTCAAGATATGCTGGACCTGGAAGTCATAGATACCCAGTCGGATTTTCAGGAGACACGATTATATCATGGGATTCTCTGAAGTTTCAACCGTACTTTACTAGCACATCTAGTAACATTGGTTATACTTGGTGGAGTCATGATATTGGCGGACATATGGCGGGGGTACATGATGAAGAGCTTGCACTTAGGTGGCTGCAATTTGGGATTTTTAGCCCTATCAACCGACTTCATAGCTCGAATAGTCTTTTTAATAGTAAAGAGCCTTGGGGGTATTCAGAAACTATAAAAAATTGTATGGTTAAATTTCTTCAATTACGCCATGCGCTTATTCCTTACCTAGATACAATGAATAGCAGGACCCATGAAAAAGGAATCCCCCTCATCTGTCCCCTGTATTACGAATATCCTAATATTGAAGAAAGCTATCACGCGCCAAATCAGTATTTTTTTGGGAGTCAGCTAATGATCTCTCCTATTACTGAGAAAGTAAGTCCCGTCTATAAAACCGCTGGAGTGAGTGTATGGTTTCCCGAGGGAGAATGGCATGATTGGTTTACTGGGAAACGATACGAGGGGAATCAAACCATTACTATTTTTAGGAAGGTAGAAGAAATTCCAGTCTTTGTCAGAGAAGGAGGAATTATTCCTCTGGATCATGAGAAAACAAGATTCGGTGTTTCTTATCCCAAACAGGTTGACTGGCACCTATTTCCTGGAGGACAAAACTCTTTTGTTTTAATAGAAGATGAAGAAGAGTATGGAAGGTTAGAAACAAAATTAACAGTTGATTGGGAAAAGCAAACCTATACTCTAACAATGACAGGAGACTGCGCACTGGTGCCTAGAGATAGGCAACATTGCCTCATTTTCTATCCTAGCAAACATAGTATAATGCTAGAGAATCAATCACAATCAGGCTTATTTAGTCAGCAAGAGGGATTGAAACCAAGCAGAGAAGAAGGCCAGCAGGAGTTATTTCAATTATTAAAAAGAGCAGAAATCAGCTATGATAAAAAAACGGAATTGTATCATAAGCTGTTGCACTGTTCCGATGTAAGAAGAGCGATGTTAGTCATTCAAGATGAAGAGAGGGCTCTACGATTGAGATTGGTAGAATGGATTGTAGTTTATTTGTAATGATGATAGGCGATAGATCGTATTTTCTTCAAAGGTATGATATGATTACTTTTGAAAACAAAATGAAACTGAGGAGATAGTGGAGAACGATAGAAGCGTTGAGCTGTGGAGGCAGTTTCTTAAAGAAAGGATACATAATTGGTGAATCGAATGAACAAACATTGGTGGCAAGAGGTGGTAGTGTATCAAATCTATCCGAGAAGTTTCAACGATAGCAATGGTGATGGCATTGGAGATTTGCGAGGAATCATTGAAAAGTTAGATTATTTAAAATTGCTAGGTATTGGTGCAATTTGGCTATCACCTGTATACAAATCTCCTAATGATGATAATGGCTATGATATTTCGGATTACGAGAATATCATGGAAGAATTTGGAACAATGGAAGATATGGAGTTTTTGTTGGCTGAGGCGAATAAAAGAGAGATAAAAATTGTAATGGATTTAGTGGTGAATCATACCTCAGACGAACATCCATGGTTTATAGAAGGGAAAGATGATCCCAATAGTCCATATCGAGATTACTATATTTGGGCGAATCCTAAGCCTGATGGGTCAGCACCAAATGAACTAACATCAGCATTTTCAGGCTCTGCTTGGGAATTTGATGCGACTACCAATCAATATTACTTGCATCAATTCAGTAAAAAACAACCAGATTTGAATTGGGAAAATGAAGAAGTACGGAAAAGTATCTATTCCATGATGAATTTCTGGATCGATAAAGGCATCGGTGGTTTTAGAATGGACGTGATTGATCTAATCGGTAAACGACCGTTAGAGGGGATATTGGGAAATGGTCCACAACTTCACGAATATTTGCAGGAAATGAATCGGGAGACATTTGGTCAACATGATCTATTAACTGTTGGTGAGACCTGGGGAGCAACTCCTGCTATTGCAAAGCTCTATTCTAATCCAGAGCGCAAAGAATTGAGTATGGTTTTCCAATTTGAGCACATCGGACTCGATCAGCAAGAAGGCAAGGAAAAATGGGATCTTAAGCCTCTATCTATTAAAGATTTGAAAACTGCACTGGTCAAATGGCAAATTGAACTGGGGAATGAAGGTTGGAACTCGCTTTTTTGGAACAATCACGATTTACCAAGGATCGTTTCAAGGTGGGGGAATGATACCGACTATCATTATGAGAGTGCCACTTTATTGGCTATATTGCTTCATATGATGAAAGGGACACCTTATATTTATCAAGGTGAAGAGATTGGCATGACGAATACCCCTATCCAATCAATTGATGAGGCTCAGGATATTGAAACCCTCAATATGTATCAGGAAAGAATAGGGGCGGGCTATCAAGTGAGTGAAGTGCTGGAATCGATCAATGCCAAAGGAAGAGACAATGCTAGACGTCCAATGGCTTGGTCAGCACAGAAGCATGGTGGCTTTACAACAGGAGAACCGTGGCTTGCTTTGAATCCTAATTATTCCACCATAAATGTTGAGGCAGCATTAGAAAATCCACAATCCATTTTCTATACTTATCAGCAACTTATTCAGTTACGTAAGGATCATCCGATTATAATTTGGGGGAGTTTTGAACTCATCCCAACCGTAGAGCATATTTTTGCTTATTATCGTCGATATGAAGGAAAAACGTGGTTAATTGTGACAAACTTCTCTGACGAAGAACAGGTGTTTCACTGTCAGGATAAGGTTCAAAAAATCATTATTCAAAATACTACCTCAACCATTGCTGATTTACAAGATGTCACCTTGACACCTTGGCAAGCCTTTGTGGTAGAAGTAGAGGAGCAGTAGCGGTATCTATCCCTCAAGAATCACATTTAACTGAACAATCAGACAGAAAAAATCGCTTAAATCAACGGATTGAAAACCGAGATTTAAGCGATTTTGTATTGTAAAGGGTGTTTAACGAACATCTTTAGATGCCACTGTAGATAACAGATTACAGCCACTGTGTACTCCCTCATTTTTAAAAGACAATAATATGGTCAATTAAAAACTTAAAACACGTGACATATTATTGTGATTTGACATACTTATAGCGAGGTAATTAAATGAAACAAGTAGATAACATAACAACAGTGATTTCTAATATACCAGAGAAAACATTGATATGTGCAAATGAAATCTTTCAAGAACTTCTGTTAGATAATCAATTATCAGAGGGAAATTTTTATAAGGTATTAGAGCGCTTAGTAGCTAAAAAACAGCTGTTTAGAATGTCAAAAGGGATTTATACACGTCCCCAAAAAATCTAGATTTGGTTTTTAAGTACTACTGGAGCGTGATATAGACAATATATAAAGCCCCATTTGTCACACCGCGGATTTACCTGTATGCTAGAGATAAGAAAAAACAATCCATTTCACACAAGGATTACCACACACAAATGGAGGCTTCTATGACATATTATACCACTTTTTACATCGGAATGGACGCTCTCAAGCAGATACCATTGCCTTTGGAGATGCTAAAATTGATATTCCAATGTTGGAGTATTGTGCCATCGGTGTAGCAATGGGAAATGGAGGTCCTGAAATTTTAGCCGTGGCTGATATGGTGACTGACGATGTCGAACATGACGGGCTCTATCATGCTTTTGAAAGATTGGGTTTGATTTAAGAAGCTGTATTCACAGATCGGCAACTCTATTCAGTGCTTATGTTCGCTCCTCATCGTTGTGTATTTTCGAAATACAGTCAGTATTCCTTCAAAAAACGCCTTGCTTATCATCATAAAATAAGCTCCCGATTAGGATTGCTTCACTTATGAATACAGGTTCTAAGTTATAACCATCCGTTTTCCAGATCTTGTTGTTTTTCCAAATCAAACACTCCATGTTGTTTTTTTCAACATTTTCATCAAAATTTGGTATAATATAGTTAGAAAAATGAAAGAGGGGTAAGAGATGAACAAACAGGAACGGTTGGAAGAAATTACACGAATGGTTCATAAAAGAGGAACCATCCGCATTTCAGAGATTGTGGATATGCTGCATGTGACAGATATGACGGTAAGGCGCGATCTGATTGAATTAGAGGAGCAGGGAGTGTTAACCAAGATTCATGGTGGTGCGAGAAGCAACAAAGCTTTTCAGTTGAGGGAGTTTTCTCATTCAGAAAAGCATGTTCAAAATATTGAAACCAAGCGAGCTATTGCTGCAATAGCAGCCAGTCTGATCGAAGATGGTGATACGATTTTCTTGGGACCAGGTACAACTGTTGCTTGTCTTGCTGAGGCAATTAGCAATTCAAAACTAACAGTGATTACCAATTGTCTCCCTATTTTTACCATCTTATCTCAGAAGAAATCAGAGGATTTTCAAGTTTTTCTTCTCGGTGGTGAATGGCGCCAAGTAACCGAATCCTTTGTTGGAGAGATGACCAATACAATCCTAGAAAAGATGCACTTTAGCAAGATGTTTTTTAGTAGCAATGCTGTTAAAGGAAATGATGTCATGACCTCTACTCTGACAGAAGCTTACACTCAGCAGCTCGCTTTAAAGCATTCCTTGGAAAAATATTTGCTGATTGATGCTAGTAAAATCGGTAAAGAAGATTTTACTACGTTTTGCCAGTTGAAAGATGTCACTGCAGTGATTAGTGATCACTTGACAGATGAAGAGCAGTACCGCTATTTGGCAGCCTATACAGAAGTGATTAGTGAATAATGTTTGAAAAGCAGCAGATTTTAAAAAAACTGCTGTTTTTGTCGCGTTTTTCAACAAAAATCAAACAAAAATGTTGACTTTGTGTTAAGTTTTGTGTATAATACAAACATAAAAGCGAACCGCTTTTAACTGTTTTGCAAAACATTTTTTTCCGGAAAACGAAACAAGACACATAAGGAGAAAACAATGACAATTATTATCGGTGCTGATCCAGCAGGAGAAAAATTCAAAAACATTCTTCATCATTTTCTTGTTGAACTGGGCTATTCAGTGATTGATGTGAGTAGTGGAAAGGACTTTGTCGATACCACTTTAGCGATTGCACAAGAAGTGAATAGCCAAGAGGGCAATCTCGGTATTGCAATTGATGCCTATGGTGTTGGTTCGTTTATGACAGCAACAAAAATCAAAGGCATGATTGCAGCAGAAGTCTCAGATGAGCGCTCTGCCTATATGACACGTGGTCACAATAATTCTCGTATCATTACCCTCGGTAGCGAGATTGTTGGAGAAGGTTTAGCAAAAAATATCGTGAAAGGATTTGTAGAAGGCGTCTATGACGGTGGTCGCCACCAAATCCGTGTCGATATGCTGAATAAAATGTGTTAGAAAGAGGAGAAAAAGATGAAAATTGCAGTTGGATGCGATCATATTGTAACCTACGAAAAAATCGCAGTGGTCAATTATTTAAAAAATCAAGGTTATGAAGTCCTAGATTGTGGGACTTATGACACTGTCAGAACCCACTACCCTATCTTTGGTAAAAAGGTTGGAGAAGCTGTAGTTAGCGGTGAAGCGGATTTGGGAATCTGTATCTGTGGAACAGGTGTTGGTATCAACAACGCTGTAAACAAGGTACTAGGTGTCCGTTCTGCACTTGTCAGAGATATGACATCAGCGCTCTACGCTAAAACAGAGTTAAATGCCAATGTCATTGGTTTTGGTGCTAAAGTGACAGGTGAGTTGTTGATGTGCGACATCATTGATGCCTTTATCCAAGCAGAGTATCAACCAACGGCTGAAAATCAACGCTTGATTGAGAAATTAGCTAAAATTGAAACGATCAATCAAGAGCAAACAGATAGCACCTTCTTTGACGAATTCATTGAAAAATGGAATCGTGGTGAGTACCACGATTAGTCTTAGAAGTAGATAGGTGGAATATACGATGACAGTAGAAAATCAAAAACATACACTAATGGAAAAGGTCAGTAACCAAGAGGGAATTATCTCTGCTCTTGCCTTTGACCAGCGCGGTGCTCTGAAAAAAATGATGGCCAAGTATCAGGATACAGAGCCTACAGCTGAAGAGATTGAACTATTAAAAAGTATTGTCTCTGAAGAATTAACCCCCTATTCTTCGTCTATCTTGCTCGATCCAGAATACGGTCTTCCAGCTTCTCATATTCGTGATAGCCAGTCAGGGCTACTTTTGGCTTATGAAAAGACTGGCTACGATGTGACTAGTACGAGTCGCTTACCAGACTGCCTAGTTGAATGGTCAGTAAAACGTCTCAAAAAAGAGGGAGCAGATGCAATCAAATTCCTCTTGTACTATGATGTGGATGGCGATCCTTACGTCAACTTGCAAAAACATGCCTATATTGAACGCTTGGGTTCAGAATGTGCCGCAGAAGGCTTGCCTTTCTTTCTAGAGATTTTGAGCTACGATGAGCAGATTCAAGACACGACCAGTCCAGAATTTGCCAAAATAAAACCAAGAAAAGTTATCGAAGCCATGAAAGTGTTCTCAGATAAGGCCTTCGGAGTCGATGTTTTAAAAGTAGAAGTACCGGTCAATATGGCCTATGTGGAGGGATTTGCGCAAGGAAATGACGTGGTGTATACAAAAGAAGAAGCAGCGGCTTATTTCAAGCAACAAGATGCTGCAAGTCCTCTACCTTATATCTATTTGAGTGCGGGTGTATCTGCCAGTCTTTTCCAAGAAACCTTGAAATTCGCACATGAATCTGGTGCAGCCTTCAATGGTGTCTTATGTGGTCGTGCTACTTGGGCTGATTCCGTTCAAATTTATATGGAAGAAGGGGAAGAAGTAGCTAGAGAGTGGTTGAGAACTACAGGACGCCAGAATATTGAATCCTTGAATGAGGTATTAGCTACTACTGCTACCTCTTGGAAGAAACGGGTCGGTTTGCATTCGTAACTGCGTCATGTAAAGGTTTACAAGAATAGGATTTCGTGATATAATTGTTTCAGTAGTTTGTATAGAGTGGATTGTAACTAAGAACATTAGGCAAGACCGCAGATGAATAAGGAGGGAAACATCCTTAGGTCATTTGTGGTCTTTTGTATTTTTAGGATAAAGGAGATTATTTTGTAGATGTATCGTATTGTGCAATCTTTAAATAATAATGCAGCTTTAGTTAAAAATGAACAGGGAGAGCAGTCGGTGGTCATGGGAATGGGGGTTGCTTTTCAGAAGAAAAAAGGAGATATCGTTACTGCCCACAAAATCGAAAAGGTTTTCTCGATCAAAACGTCTGAATCGAAAGACCATTTCTTGATGCTACTGAAAGATGTTCCCTTGGACTTTATTACAGTGACCTATCAGGTGATTGATCAGCTGTCACAGCAATATGATTATCCTGTCCAAGATTATATCTATGTGACCTTAACAACTCATATTTATTGTGCCTATAAGGCTGTTTTGGACCAAACCTATCAAGAAAGCAAGCTCCCCAGTATGCTACAAGACTATCCGATTGAACATCAGATGGCGACAGATGCCTTAGCTATTTTTCGCCCAAAACTGCTACAGGACTTCCCAGATGATGAAGTCGGACGAATTGCTCTACATTTTATCAATGCTAAGGGGGAAAAAGTAGAAGAACAGGGCTTGAAAGTTGAGACGCTTCAGCTGGTTCTATCCTTGGTTGAAAAAGAATTAGCGGCAAATGGGATTTTGAGGACGAAGGAGAATAGCAAGTTCTACGATCGTTTGATGGTTCATTTGACCTACTTTATCCGCTATTCAGACAAGGAGCATAGTGGAACTTCATCTTTAGATCAGATGGCCGCAACCTTGAAACTTGCCTATCCCAAAGCCTATGAATTGGGATTGCGTATCCATGATACAATCGCCACTGAATTAGGGAACAGTCCAAACGAGGGCGAAAAAATGTATATCGTCCTTCATGTTCAGCGTTTAGTATAGCACACTCTCTCATCAAATATAGCAAAAAGGAGAAAACAAAATGAATAGAGAAGAAATTACCTTACTTGGTTTTGAAATCGTTGCATTCGCAGGGGATGCGCGTTCCAAACTATTGGAGGCCTTGACTGCTGCTCAACAAGGGGATTTTGAGCGTGCCGAACAGTTGATTGCGGCAGCCAATGAATGTATTGTCGAAGCTCATCATACGCAAACTTCCCTTCTCCAAAAAGAAGCGGCAGGAGATGATTTGGCCTTTAGTGTGACCTTGATGCATGGTCAGGATCATTTGATGACGACCTTGCTGCTCAAAGACATGATGTCGCACATGATTGAATTGTATAAAAGGGGGAATAACTCATGAACAAATTGATTGAACAGATTGAGCGTGGGAAACCTCTCTTTGAGAAGATTTCACGCAATATTTACTTGCGTGCCATTCGCGATGGCTTTATCGCTGGGATGCCAGTGATTCTTTTCTCAAGTATCTTTATTCTGATTGCCTATGTTCCAAATGCCTGGGGATTCAAATGGAGTGCAGATATTGAGACTTTTCTGATGACGCCTTATCATTACTCAATGGGTATTTTGGGGCTATTTGTAGCTGGGACAACTGCAAAAGCCTTGACCGACTCTATGAACCGCTCACTACCTAGCACCAATCAAATAAACTTTATTTCGACAATGCTTGCAGCAATTGTTGGTTTCCTGCTAATGGCTGCTAATCCAGCAGAAGGTGGTGGTTTCTTAACAGGCTTTATGGGGACTAAGGGCCTGCTAACAGCTTTCATTGCAGCCTTTATTACGGTGAATGTTTACAAGGTTTGCGTGAAAAACAATGTGACCAGTCGGATGCCGGAAGAAGTTCCCCCGAATATTTCACAAGTATTTAAAGACTTGATTCCTTTCACCGTTTCAGTGATATTGCTGTACGCGATCGAACTTCTTGTCCATAATGCTCTAGGTGTAAATGTTGCTGAATCTATTGGTAAACTATTAGCTCCATTGTTCCAAGCTGCAGATGGTTATGTTGGAATTACTATTATCTTTGGTGCCTTTGCCTTCTTCTGGTTTGTTGGAATCCATGGTCCTTCTATTGTAGAACCAGCTATTGCTGCTATTACGTATGCGAATGCAGAGGCGAACTTACAATTGCTTCAGGCAGGAGAACACGCGGATAAGATTTTAACATCAGGTACTCAAATGTTTATCGTTACGATGGGTGGTACTGGCGCGACACTGGTGGTTCCGTTTATGTTTATGTGGTTGACCAAATCAAAACGTAATAAAGCCATTGGACGTGCCTCAGTTGTTCCTACCTTCTTTGGTGTGAATGAACCTATCTTGTTTGGTGCACCACTTGTCTTGAACCCCATCTTCTTCATTCCGTTTATTTTAACGCCAATTGTCAATGTTTGGATTTTCAAATTCTTTATTGAGACATTGGGAATGAATAGTTTTACTGCAAATCTTCCTTGGGTAACCCCCGCTCCCCTAGGTCTTATTCTAGGAACTAACTTCCAAGTATTATCATTTATCTTGGCTGTAGTTTTGATTGCTGTTGATGTTGTCATTTACTATCCATTCTTAAAAGTGTATGATGAACAAATGCTAGAAGAAGAGCGTACTGGCAAATCTTCAGATGAATTGAAAGAAAAAGTGGCAGTAAACTTCAATACCGCAAAAGCAGATGCTATTCTTGAAAAAGCAGGTGCTACTGAAGCGAAAGAAATCACAGAACAAACCAATGTTTTGGTTCTCTGTGCAGGCGGGGGAACGAGTGGTTTATTGGCCAACGCCCTTACAAAAGCTGCAAAAGAATATGGGGCTCCCGTCACTGCTGCAGCAGGAAGTTATGGTGGACATCGTGAAATCTTACCTCAGTATCAATTGGTTATTCTAGCTCCTCAAGTAGCTTCAAATTATGAAGACTTGAAAGTTGAAACGGATAAACTGGGCATCAAGCTAGCTAAAACTGAAGGTGCACAGTACATCAAGTTGACACGAGATGGCCAAGGAGCCTTGGCATTTGTCAAACAACAATTAGAAGACTAGAGGTGAAAAATGGTCAAACAATTACCGAAAGATTTTATTTTTGGTGGGGCAACCGCAGCTTATCAAGCAGAAGGAGCAACTCAAATAGATGGCAAGGGAGCCGTTGCTTGGGACAAGTACCTAGAAGACAACTATTGGTACAGAGCAGATCCTGCTAGTGATTTTTATCATCGCTACCCCGTTGACTTGGAGTTGGCAGAGAGATTTGGGGTCAATGGCATTCGGATTTCCATTGCCTGGTCCCGCATCTTTCCCACAGGATATGGTGAGGTCAATCCCAAAGGTGTTGCTTTTTATCATCGCTTGTTTGCAGAATGTCACAAGCGACATGTAGAGCCCTTTGTGACCCTGCATCATTTTGATACACCAGAAGTCTTGCATTCTCAGGGAGATTTTCTCAACCGTGATACGATTGACCATTTTGTGGACTATGCTGCCTTTTGCTTTGAAGAATTTTCTGAAGTGAATTTCTGGACAACCTTTAATGAAATTGGTCCGATTGGTGACGGTCAGTATTTGGTTGGAAAATTTCCACCGGGTATCCAATACAATCTGGAAAAGGTCTTTCAGTCTCATCACAATATGATGGTGGCGCATGCGCGAGCAGTCAAGCACTTCAAAGACAAGGGCTATACAGGTGAGATTGGAGTTGTCCACGCCTTGCCGACCAAGTATCCCTATAATCCCGAAAATCCCGCAGATGTTCGGGCAGCAGAGTTAGAAGATATTATCCATAATCGTTTTATTTTGGATGCGACCTATCTTGGCGAATACTCCGATGAAACCATGCAAGGAGTTCATCATATCTTGGCGGTAAATGGTGGAGAGCTTGACTTGCGCAAGGAAGACTTTGAGCATTTACAGGCAGCCAAAGACTTGAATGATTTCCTAGGCATCAATTACTACATGAGTGATTGGATGCGGGGAGACGCTGTAGAAGCGACAGAAATTACCCATAACGGAAAAGGAGAAAAAGGCGGGTCTAAGTATCAGATTAAAGGTGTTGGTCGCAGAGAATTTGATGTGGATGTACCACGGACAGATTGGGATTGGATGATTTATCCGCAGGGCTTGTACGACCAGATTATGCGGGTGAAGGCCGATTACCCAAATTATAAAAAAATCTACATTACCGAAAATGGCTTGGGATACAAGGACGAATTTGTGGACGGTACAGTCTATGACGACGCTCGGATTGACTATGTGAAACAGCACCTTAGTGTAGTTGCGGATGCGATTGCAGACGGAGCCAATGTCAAGGGCTATTTCCTATGGTCCTTAATGGACGTCTTTTCTTGGTCAAATGGCTATGAAAAACGCTACGGGCTGTTCTATGTTGATTTTGACACCCAAGAGCGCTATCCTAAGAAAAGTGCCTATTGGTACAAGCAGGTTGCAGAAAGCAAGATGATCGAATAGCCAGTGGCTCACTCTTGAGCTGTTGCCGAGCTTTTAGCTACCGAGGCAGTTGACACAATACGCTTTTAATGTTTGAAGAGTATCAGAACGAAAATAAGAGACTGACTTTATTATGACAGTCTCTTATTTTGCATTGAAAAAGATTATAAAAAAAGCTAGAATAGAAAGAAATAACTTGAAGAAAAGGAGAGGAAATGAAAAGTTTAGAAGCCAAGCTTCAGACTGCGGGGGAGGTTTTAGGGGAATCCATTTTAAAAGTAGATTCTTTTCTGACCCATCAGGTAGACATAGCATTGATGAAAGAGATTGCTCAGGTCTTAGCTGAACGATTTGCGCAGGAGGGCATTACCAAAGTAGTGACCATTGAAGCGTCTGGTATCGCCCCTGCCCTCTATACGGCAGACGCCTTGCAGGTGCCAATGATTTTTGCGAAAAAATCAAAGAATATTACAATGACCGAGGGGATTTTAACGACAGAAGTCTATTCGTTTACCAAGCAAGTAACAAGTACGGTCTCCATTGCCCAACGTTTTCTTAGCCCTAAGGATCGCGTGCTAATCGTTGATGACTTTCTAGCAAATGGCGAAGCTGCCAAGGGCTTGATTGACATCATAGAGCAGGCAGGTGCAGAGGTAGTAGCTGTTAGTATCGTCATTGAAAAATCTTTCCAACAAGGCCGTAAGAATTTAGAAGATGCAGGCTATCCCGTCGTTTCTCTTGCACGATTGGATCGCTTTGAAAACGGTCAAGTTGTATTTAAAGAAGCAGATGTTTAAATAAGATACGAGGACGTCAAAAAAGCGACTGAAAATTAGGAAACATGACGAAGAAGCATAGCTTCTAGGAATGTTTATCTATTTTCCGAGCTTTTAGTCCGAGTTCAGTTAATAAGATGCGAGGACGTCAAAAAGCGACTGAAAATTAGGAAGTCTATACCTAAAGGTAGCCACAGCTGTAACTAGCTAACGCTAGAACACATGTGTCTCTATTTTCCGAGCTTTTAGTCCGAGTTCAGTTAACAAGATACGAGGACGTCAAAAAAGCGACTGAAAATTAGGAAGTCTATACCTAAAGGTAGCCACAGTTGTAACTAGCTAAAGCTAGAACACATGTGTCTCTATTTTCCGAGCTTTTAGCTCGAGTTCAATTTCAAGATACAAAGCCCTATCAAAACTCAAAGCGCATTCATAAAGGACAGGTCAGATTATAGAAAAACGAACAAAAATTGGCAATAAACTCCAAACTTTTGTTCGTTTTTATAGTCTATGGCTAATATCCAAGAAAAATCAAAAGTAGACGAGAGAGTGAAAGAGACGGTAGAACTGGTGTTCATACTCATCAAAAATCAAACTCTGATGTCGTTAACTCACCTTGCTGAGTAAAAAGCTCCAGTGGAGGTTTTTAGCCTGTTCCCTTAAAACAAGAAAGAACAGAGTTCTACCTGCTTCAACAGTCTAGGAATAGAGTGTTGAAGGTTGGAAATAGAACGAGTGCAACTCGTGTCAAGTATGCCTCTCTTTGGGACATACCTGTTTCAGCTTTAGCCAGTTCCAGATTTTGATTTTTATAGAGTATCAGCGATTTCCTTGCCTTCTTGGGTTTTGATAGTAATAGCTTAGAGCTAGCTTTTACTCTTCGATCGTTTGTCGTAAGGCTTGTGCGGTAGTGACAGGAAGGATACGGACGCGGTTGAGGGTGAGCAGTCCATTAGCGGCAGAAGCAAGCCCCTCGTTAGTGGTTACTCCGAGTTTATAGTGGGCATCTTCGACTGTTTTTATAGTCTGTTCAGAATAGCGACCTGCAGGATAGGCAACAGCAATGGTATCTTGATGAAGATTGTGATCCAGATACTCCTTAGAGTTCTTTAGTTCAGACTGTTGTATTTCTGGTGTACTATATTCCAAATCGGGGTGGTTGACTGTATGGCTTTGGAAGGACATGCCATTTTCCTGCATTTCCTTGATTTGATCCAAAGTTAGGTGGTCTGGCTGCGTATCAGTAGCGCCTGTGATGACATTATTGGTTGCTTTCATCTTGTATTGTTTGAGTAGCGGATACGCGATACTGTAAAAATCCCAGAGGCTGTCATCAAAAGTGAGCCAGACGACTTTTTTGTCTTTCGGCAGGACATTTTCTGTTAGGATTTTGTAGGCTTCTTCAGGTGTAAGAGTATAGTAGCCTGCTTCTTGGAATGCCTTGAGATGACTTTCAAACGTAGTCGGATCAACGATCAGATTGGCATTGGCAGCTTCTTCAGGAGCCATTACGTGAATAGCATGATACATGAGAATCGGAATCTTGACAGGATCTGCTTGTTTTTCCCAGATGATGTCCTCGCTACTTGTCTGATCAACTTGGCTCATATCAGTGCTGACTTCTTGTGTGGTTGATGTCGAAGTGGTGGTGACTGTCTTGTCCTGTGGTGGGCTAGGATTTACAAGTTCTAGAATAGCATTACGATTGAGATAGATGATGGTAGCTACTAGGATGATCAGCAAGCTAGCCACCACGCTCCATAGGTGCTTGGTATGTTTTCGGTGTTTTCGATTGATTCGCTTAGAACGACTTCTTTGTCCGGGCATAAGAACCTCCTTTTTCTCTGTATCTATTATAGCAAAATTTTTGCCAACTGCTTCGATTATCTGCTATAATAATAAAAATAGTTTTTTTAAGGAGTAGGTATGACAGTGAAAATTGGTCTATTAGGATTTGGTACAGTAGCGAGCGGCATTCCGTTCTTATTGAAAGAAAATACAGAGAAGATTCAGCAAGCTGCTCAGGAAGAGATTGAAATCGCCAAGGTCTTGGTGCGTGATGATGCGGAAAAAGAGCGCCTAGAAGCAGCAGGACATGCTTATCATTTTGTGACAAATGTTGATGAGATTTTAGCAGATGATGAGATTCAGATTGTTGTCGAGCTAATGGGACGGATTGAGCCAGCAAAGACCTTCATTAGTCGTGCCCTGGAAGCTGGTAAACATGTTGTAACAGCCAACAAAGATTTATTGGCGGTGCATGGTAGTGAGTTGCGGGGACTTGCGACAAAGCATGGGGTAGCTCTTTATTATGAAGCAGCGGTTGCGGGTGGCATTCCCATCTTACGAACCCTGTCCAACTCATTTGTATCTGACAAGGTAACCCGTGTCCTTGGGGTCTTGAATGGGACTTCTAACTTCATGATGACCAAGATGGTAGATGAGGGCTGGACCTATGAAGAAGCCTTAAAAACAGCTCAAGAATTGGGCTATGCCGAATCTGATCCGACCAATGACGTAGAGGGGATTGATGCGGCTTATAAGGCTGTTATTCTTAGCCAATTTGCGTTCGGTATGACTATTGACTTTGACAATGTTGAACACAAGGGGATTTCCAAGATTTCACCAGACGATGTAGCGGTGGCGCAGGAATTGGGCTATGTGATTAAATTAGTCGGAGATATTCGTGAGACAGCTTCTGGCTTGTCAGCGGAAGTGTCACCAACCTTCTTGCCGAAAGCTCATCCCTTAGCCAGCGTCAATGGTGTGATGAACGCTGTCTTTATGGAGTCAATCGGTATTGGTCAATCAATGTATTATGGCCCAGGAGCTGGACAAAAACCGACCGCAGCTAGTGTGACGGCAGATATTATCCGCATTGTCCGCCGTTTGCAAGATCAGACTGTCGGCAAGGCCTTTAACGAATTTTCTCGTCCACTTCAATTGGCGGCGCCGGATGATGTGCGTAGTGAATATTATTTCTCTATCGTGGCACCTGATAAAACTGGAACCTTGTTGCAGTTGGCTGAAATGTTCAATGCTGAGGAAATTTCCTTTAAGCAAATCCTTCAGCAGGCTTCTGATGGCAAGCAAGCACGTCTAGTCATTGTGACGCATAGTATGAGCAAGACCCAGTTAGAAAATGTGACGGCTAAGTTAGCAGCAGCTGGAGATTTCACGCTTCAAAACACCTTCAAAGTATTGGGGGAGTAAGATGAAAATAATTGTCCCAGCAACGAGTGCTAATATTGGACCGGGATTTGATTCTCTTGGGGTCGCCCTGTCCAAATACTTAACCATTGAAGTCGTACAGGCGCAGGATAAGTGGTTTGTCGAACATGATTTAGAGTTTGTCCCATCAGACGAGTACAATCTTCTGATTAAGACGGCTCTAAAGGTCTGTCCAGATTTACAACCACATCATGTCCGCATGATCAGTGATATTCCCCTAGCGCGCGGTCTTGGCTCATCAAGTTCTGTTATTGTAGCAGGGATTGAACTGGCTAACCAATTGGCTGATTTACAGTTAAGTGCTGATGAAAAATTATGTTTGGCAACGGAAATCGAAGGACATCCTGACAATGTTGCACCAGCGATTTTTGGCAACTTGGTCATCTCAAGCTATATCAACAAAAAAGTAGCCAAGATTGTGACGGAGTTTCCAGAGGCTAGCTTTATCGCCTTTATTCCCAATTATCCTTTGCGGACCAGTGAGAGCCGCGGGGTATTACCGACGCAATTCTCATCCAAAAAGGCTGTTGCGGCAAGTGCCATTGCCAACGTAGCTATCGCAGCCTTGCTGACAGGAGATCTAGTGGAAGCTGGTAAAGCGATTGAAGCAGACTTGTTCCACGAGCCTTTCCGTCAAAAATTAGTACAGGAATTTTATCCGATTCGTCATTTAGGACAGGAGTTAGGAGCATACGCAACCTATCTATCAGGAGCAGGACCTACAGTCATGGTCTTGGTAGAGAAAGCTAAGGAAGCCATTGTAAAAGAAGCAATCGATGCTTTGCAATTCGAAGGGGAGAGCTGTGTCTTAACTGTAGACAGACAGGGAGTGCGCGTAGAAGTGTAGAACCTTATAGACAGTTGATAAATCTTGATGAATAAAACGAAGAAACTCTAGCTCAAATGTGAGTACTAGAGTTTCTTCGTTTTATGAGAAGCAACAATTTGAAGTCATTTTTATAGCCGTTTTGAAATGTTTTCCCTTACCTTCTGTTCTTTTATAAATGCAATTTGTGGTAGTCTATTTTTCTTTTGCGATTGAGGTATCCTGGCAATCTTAAAGTGGGCTTATAGTGTTTTTCAAATCGTTGCTATAGCTTGAGCAATAGGGGTATCACCGTCACTCATTTGAATAATTTGCCTATATGTATTTTCCTTATCCAAAATAGTTGAAAGAACTTCAGCAACGTTTGGAATAGTATTGGGTTGGGATTTTCTTACATTAAGCTCAATTTTACCACTTCCTGTTTCTGATGCAATAAGATTTCCTGGTTGAACAATGGTATAATCAAGATTTGTGTTTTGAATCAACCATTGGTCAGCAAAATATTTAGCGATATTGTAATCGGTAATGTGTCTTAGATTTGGGTCGGACCATTTTTCAGGTTCCGTTGCAAAAATTGATGATAAGAGTATGAAACGTTTAATTCCACTTGCTTCAGCTGCCTGCATTAATTTTGTTGCTCCAAAGGCATCTGTCTGTAGCAAGTCTTTTCCCCTTGAGCCTGCCAAAAAATAGATAGCATCATGATTTTTTACGATTTCCGACAATTCATTTATGCTGGCATGTAAGTCTAGTTTAACTGCTGTAACACGTTCTAAGGGATTGACCCGTTCTGGTTGACGTGCACCAGCAGTCACTTGGTGACCTAGTTGTATTAAATGTTTAATTGTTACCTCTGCTACACGGCCAGTGGCGCCGGCAATAAAAACTTTCATAGTGATTTCCTTTCTTAATTAGTTGTTCGCGCAACAATTTGTTGAAAAATGATAGGGAATGAAGTCCCTAGACAATTCCCCAAGATGCGATGGTGTGAAAAAAGCGAATGAAAAATAGAAATTTGACGCAGTATTTGATAAACAAAAAGCAATCTCTCCTCAAAGGATTCTCAGCTGTCGTCAGCTAAAGCCGAAGTAGCTATCTATCTTTTTTCTGAGTGTGTATCCCATGTTCAACTGTAAAGTGGAAAGCTTGTCAAAAACTCAAAGTGAAAATAGGTGGTTGAATAGAAATGTTAGCTTCGTCGTGCTTTCTTAAAAGGCAACTAGAGTGGTGCGCCATAGCTGTAATCAGATGCCTACTGTGCGTTGCTCAATCTTTTGGAATAAGTTTTGACAGCGAGTAGTAGATTGAGTTTCATTTATTTACCTGAATATTAGATGCATTGTTTAAGTAGGCTCTCAACGTCTTTTTGGATAGTACTGATAAGTTCACTTCCTTCGGTTGTCAAGACGGCATAGAGTCCCCGATCATCTTTTTCGCAGGTTTCTCTAACTAGATAGTTTGTCTGTTTTTCCATTTTAACCACTAGACGAGAAGTTGCACTTTTACTAAGTCCAAGCTTTTTACTTAGTTCAACAATTCTTAACTCATTTAATTCTTGTAAGCTTAATAAGTATAGGACAGTATATGAACTTAAAGTTAGCTGGTATTTCATTAGAAGTAACTCTAGTTTATTTTTTATTGTTTCATGCTTAGCATGAAAGATTAACCATTGATTAAACATTAGTTCCTCATTTTTAAAAATTAGTTGCGCGTGCAACTTCAATTATATCATGCCTGTTTTCTATGTCAACTGATTTATTTGGCTATCTATTGTTATAATGTATTTTAAAAGGAGCATCTTTTAGCAAGATATGGTGACTAGCGTGGTACCGTAGGAGAGGAGCAACTTGTTTATGAATCTGCCATACTCTTTTAAAGCAGCTTCCAACATCACTTAAGATGTGAGGAGATTAAGAAGTTGGAATCAACAATAGGGAAATTGGAGAAGATTGCTAAGCTAATCCATACAATTCATCTTTTTCTAACCTGTTTAGTCCGAGTTCAATTTGTTTGAGTGTTATTGAGTATTATTTTGAAAATCGTAGTTTGTACATGGAGAGTGAATGGGGAATGATTTACCACCCCAATTATAGGTGGATAGTCCCACCTTAATGCCTAGAGAACAATTCGGTTTGTTTCTTTTTTTATCGTTTTTTACTAAGATTTTTGGTATAATGAACTGAATGTATGTTGGGAGTAAGAAAATATGAAAGAGAAAATTAAACAAACCTTAGCAGAAGTTGATATTCGTTTTGATGAGCCTTTAAAAAATTATACCTATACAAAGGTTGGTGGTAGAGTAGATTATTTGGCCTTTCCGAGGAATCGCTACGAATTGGTACGGATTGTGGAATTTGCAAATCGGGAAAATGTTCCCTGGATGGTGCTTGGTAATTCTAGTAATATTATCGTGCGTGATGGTGGGATCCGCGGTTTTGTCATTCGTATGGATAAGCTAAATAGCATTACTGTATCAGGATATACGATTGAGGCAGAAGCAGGTGCTAATCTGATCCAAACCACTCAGGTTGCTGCCCATCACTCTCTGTCGGGCTTTGAATTTGCCTGCGGTATTCCCGGAAGTATCGGTGGTGCAGTCTTTATGAATGCGGGTGCCTACGGTGGTGAGATTTCCCATATTCTGGTTTCAGCCCAGATTTTAACACCAAAAGGCTATGTAGAAACGCTGGACGCTCGTGAGTTGACCTTTGGCTATCGTTCGTCTATCTTACAAGAGAATGGCGCTATTGTTTTATCAGCAAAGTTTGCTTTAAAACCCGGGAACCATACAATGATTAAGCAAGAAATGCAGCGCTTGACCCATCTGCGTGAACTGAAGCAGCCCTTGGAATATCCCTCTTGCGGATCAGTCTTTAAGCGTCCGCTAGGTCATTTTGCAGGACAATTGATCATGGAAGCAGGATTAAAAGGGCATCGTATCGGTGGTGTTGAAGTTTCTCAAAAACATGCAGGCTTCATGGTCAATGTTGCAGATGGAACTGCCCAAGATTACGAAGATTTAGTGGCATATGTCATTGAAGCTGTAAAAAAACATTCAGGAGTGACCCTAGAGCGTGAAGTACGGATTCTAGGAGATTCCTTAGACTAATATAGCAGAACAAGATACGAGGACGTTAAAAAAGCGACCGAAAATTAGGAAACATGACGAAGAAGCTAGAGAGAGTTTGCTTTGCAAACTTCTATTTCCCACCTTCAAAGGTATCTCATAGCTTTGGGGCATAGTTCGTACTCAATGACATCAAGGCAAGCTAACAATATGTTGTTTTGATTTTGAAAGAGTAGAAACTTATTTCCACTAAGATACAAGTTGACAAAGTCTCTTTTTGATTTAAAGAATAGGAAGAGAGTAACCAATAGAAAATCCATAGTAAGGGAGGTGAAGCCTATCGTAACCGGTAGTATAGAAGGTAGTGATCATACCTTAGAGTCAGAAAAGGCCTAACAGAGCCTTTAATCTGTAATCCATATAAAGAAGGAAATTATGAGAATTGAAGAAACCAATTATCGAATTTAAGAACGTTTCAAAAGTATTTGAAGATAGTGGGACAGTCGTTTTAAAGGATATCAATTTTGAGCTAGAAGAAGGGAAATTTTACACCCTCTTAGGTGCTTCTGGTTCAGGAAAATCCACCATTTTGAATATTATTGCAGGGCTGTTAGATGCTACTTCGGGTGATATTTATCTGGACGGTGAGCGCATCAATGATGTACCGACCAATCGGCGTGATGTCCACACGGTCTTCCAGTCTTATGCACTTTTTCCGCACATGACTGTTTTTGAAAACGTGGCCTTTCCCCTTAAATTACGAAAAATTCCCAAGGAAGAAGTTGAGCGGCGTGTGACAGAAGTTCTGAAAATGGTTCGACTAGCAGGCTATGAAAAACGTGCTATTCAAAAATTGTCAGGTGGTCAACGCCAGCGGGTAGCAATTGCACGTGCTATTATCAACGAGCCGCGAGTGGTCTTGCTTGATGAGCCTCTATCAGCCCTCGACTTGAAGCTACGGACTGATATGCAGTATGAACTGCGTGAATTGCAGCAGCGTTTAGGCATCACCTTCGTCTTTGTGACCCATGACCAAGAAGAGGCGCTTGCCATGAGTGACTGGATTTTTGTGATGAATGATGGTGAGATTGTTCAATCGGGGACACCGGTTGATATTTATGACGAGCCGATTAACCATTTTGTTGCCACCTTTATTGGCGAATCCAATATTATTTCTGGTCGAATGATTGAGGACTATCTGGTTGAGTTTAACGGTAAGCGTTTTGAAGCAGTTGACGGTGGGATGAAACCAAACGAACATGTTCAGGTTGTGATCCGTCCAGAAGATCTGCAAATTACCCTACCAGATGAGGGGAAACTAAGGGTGAAAGTCGATACCCAGCTCTTCCGTGGTGTCCACTATGAAATTATCGCCTATGATGACTTGGGCAATGAGTGGATGATTCACTCGACCCGTAAGGCGATTGAGGGCGAGGTGATCGGACTAGACTTTGAGCCTGAAGATATTCATATCATGCGTCTCAATGAAACAGAAGAAGAGTTTGATGCTCGTATCGAAGAATATGTGGAGGTTGAAGAAGTCGAAGATGGTTTGATCAATGCTATCGAGGAGGAACGAAATGAAGAAAACCTCTAGATTATTTGCTCTTCCTTACGCTTTATGGATTTTCCTCTTTGTCCTAGCGCCTGTTGCTATGATTGTCTACAAATCCTTTTTTGATATTGATGGCAATCTTACGCTAGCCAACTACCAGACCTATTTTAATTCTCCCAATATGACCTACCTGCGGATGAGTATGAATTCAATTCTCTATGCAGGTATCATTACCCTTGTGACCCTACTGATTAGCTATCCGACTGCCTTTTTTCTCACGCAGTTAAAACATAAGCAGCTCTGGTTGATGTTAATTATCTTACCGACCTGGGTCAATTTGCTCCTGAAAGCCTATGCCTTTATCGGTATCTTTGGTCAACACGGGTCTATCAATCAATTTTTGGAATTTCTAGGTTTGGGAACCCAACAGCTTCTCTTTACTGATTTTTCATTCATTACGGTCGCGAGCTATGTTGAAATTCCTTTTATGATTTTGCCGATCTTCAATGCCTTGGATGATTTGGATCAACATCTTATCCATGCTAGCCGTGACTTGGGAGCCAATTCTTGGCAAACCTTTACCAAGGTGATTTTTCCTCTTTCCATGAATGGGGTTAGAAGTGGTGTGCAGGCTGTCTTTATTCCAAGCTTGAGCTTGTTCATGCTGACGCGCCTCATTGGCGGTAACCGTGTGATTACGCTTGGTACAGCAATCGAGCAACACTTCCTTACCACGCAAAACTGGGGAATGGGCTCCACTATCGGTGTAGTCTTGATTCTAGCCATGCTCTTGACCATGTGGCTAACGAAAGAGAGGAAGAAATAATGAAAAAAATTGGCAAAGTTTATCTGACGATTACCTTCCTTGTCCTTTATCTTCCGATTTTTTACCTGATTGCCTATGCCTTTAATGAGGGCGGAGACATGAACGGCTTTACAGGCTTTACCACGGAATATTTTTCATCCATGCTGGGTGATAGTCGCTTGATGCTCATCTTGGCGCAAACCTTCCTTTTAGCCTTCCTTAGCTCCTTGATTGCCACGGTCATCGGAACCTTTGGAGCCATTTATATCTACCAAGGCAAGCAAAAATGGCAGAATATGCTACTTTCTATCAACAATATCCTCATGGTAGCGCCAGATGTTATGATTGGAGCGAGTTTCTTGATTCTCTTCACTGAGATTGGCTTCCAACTTGGTTTTGTTTCGGTTCTCTTGAGCCACGTAGCATTTTCAATCCCGATTGTGGTCTTGATGGTTCTGCCACGTCTCAAGGAAATGAATGCCGACATGGTGCTTGCAGCCTATGACTTGGGTGCTAGCCAATTCCAGATGCTCAAGGAAATCATGTTGCCCTACTTGACACCAGCCATCATTGCGGGCTACTTTATGGCCTTTACCTATTCCTTAGATGATTTTGCAGTGACTTTTTTCGTGACAGGAAATGGCTATTCCAATCTTTCAGTTGAGATTTATTCCCGCGCTCGTCAAGGAATTTCCCTTGAAATCAACGCCCTTTCAACCCTTGTCTTTCTCTTTAGTATTTTATTAGTGGTGGGTTATTATTTCATCTCTCGTGAAAAGGAGGTCAACGAATGAAACGTCTATATTCCTTTTTAATCGGGATTACTGTAATTGTCCTTGCCCTCTTTGCTATTAGCCACAAGCTAGAAAGCCAGTCCAATGAGGGAACAAAGGAAAAATTGGTCATCTATAACTGGGGAGACTACATTGACCCTGCTCTCTTAGAGAAGTTTACGGAAGAAACAGGGATCAAGGTAGACTACCAGACCTTTGATTCTAATGAAGCCATGTATACCAAGATCCAGCAGGGTGGAACGACCTATGATTTGACCATTCCGTCTGAATATATGATTTCCAAGATGATAGATGAAGCTCTTCTTGTGAAGCTAGATAAGAAAAAAATCAAGGGACTTGAACATATCAATCCTAAGTTTCTCGGTCTAAGTTTTGATGAGAACAATGATTACTCCATTCCTTATTTCTGGGGAACATTGGGAATTGTTTACAATGAAACGATGGTTGAAAATCCTCCTCGTGAATGGGAAGACTTATGGTCAGAGGAATATCGCGATAACATCATGCTGGTAGACGGTGCCCGTGAGGGGATGGGAATCGGTCTTCAAGCCCTCGGTTACAGCTTAAACTCTCGTGATAAGGCAGAACTAGAGGCAGCTGCGGATTATCTCTACGAATTGACGCCCAACATCAAGGCTATCGTCTCTGATGAAATTAAGGGCTACATGATTCAAGATGCCGCTGCGATTGCCGTGAGTTTCTCGGGTGAGGCGAGTGAAATGCTTGATGGGAATGAACAGTTGCGGTATGTCGTGCCTTCAAAAGGTTCAAATCTCTGGTTTGACAATATGGTCATTCCAAAGACTGCCAAAAACATTGACGGAGCCTATGCCTTTATCAACTTTATGCTACGTCCGGAAAATGCCTACCAAAATGCCTTATATATCGGCTATGCAACGCCCAATACCAAGGCCAAGGAAATGCTGCCAGATGATGTAAAAAATGATGAGGCTTTCTACCCTTCAGAAGAAACCTTGAAAAAACTAGAAGTATACGACAATCTTGGTCGCAAACTCCTAGGCGATTACAACGATTTCTACCTACAATTTAAGATGTATCGTAAATAAAGAAAAACACATTGAGCCTACCACTCGGAACTGCTCAATGTGTTTTTTGTATGGCGAGGCTATCCTGTTATAGCCGTTTAGTTTATTTTTAGTACTAGGCAACGAGTCGCAGGTAGTTGAAATAGTTGATAACTATTTCAAGTGATAGATAAGAAAAGTGTAACTTTTCTCAATAGTACAGCAAGACGAGTTAACGAAGTAATAAAAATATAAACTAAATGACTATATAGCTGGTGTAATGTCTCGAAATGATATAAATCTAAGGATATTTTGTTGACTTGTGTCTTAATGTTTCCTAAATTTCATTCGGTTTTTTAACGGTTTCATATCTTAGAATTGAACACGCCCTAAACTCTGTGCGAAAAAGAGACGTAGCTGTTCCAGTTTTAACTGGTTACAGATATGGCTCTCTTTAGGGATAGTTTTTCCTAGCTCTAAAGGTATGGGATACCTTTAGAGGCGGGAAATAGAAGTTTGCGAAGCAAACTCTCGTTTAAATGTTCTGCGCCAAAACTCCTATTTTTGCTTTGCTCGCTTCAACAGTCTAGAAAGACTGTTGAAGGTTGGAGATAAAACGAGTGAAACTCGTGTCAAACAGTCTGGGAATAGACTGTTGAAGGTTGGAAATAGAACGAGTAGCACTCGTGTCAGACAGTCTGGGAATAGACTGTTGAAGGTTGGAAATAGAACGAGTAGCACTCGTGTCAAACAGTCTAGAAAGACTGTTGAAGGTTGGAGATAAAACGAGTGAAACTCGTGTCAAACGCCTTCGTATCTTAATTTTACAAAAACTTTACAGAAAGGAGGGAAAAGATTTGATAGTTAACCTGTAAAATAGGGGTATAAATATTAAGGAGTTGATGATTATATGTCAAATCGTTTTACAAAAATTGCAGCTATTGGTTTTGCTTGTCTAGGTCTTTTAGCGGCCTGCGGTCAGAAAGAAGCGAATACAGCAGATCAGCCGATTACTGTTGTGTCTCGTGAGGAAGGTTCAGGAACTCGTGGAGCCTTTATCGAGCTATTTGGTATCGAAACCAAGGATGCAGAAGGCAAGAAAGTAGACAATACTACTACGCAGGCTATTGTGACCAACTCAACTGCGGTTATGTTGACGACAGTTGCTGATGATAGCAGTGCTATCGGTTATGCCTCTCTAGGTGCCTTGGACGGAACTACTAAAACAGTCGAAATCGACGGGGTAGCACCAAGTGTGGAAACCATTCGTTCCGGTCAGTATAAGATTGCCCGTCCCTTCAATATTGTGACCAAGGATTCAGTTAGTGAAGCGGCACAAGATTTCATTGATTTCATTCTCAGTACAGACGGACAGGCTATTGTTGAAAATACAGGCTATATTCCTGTGAAGGCAAGTGCAGCCTACCAGTCCAAGACGAATACTGGTAAGGTTGTGGTGGCGGGTTCAAGTTCTGTGAATCCTGTTATGGAGAAACTAAAAGAAGCCTATCAGACAGCCAATGCTGGGGTGACCGTAGAAATTCAGCAAAGCGATTCGTCAACAGGGGTGACGAGTGCGATTGAAGGCAGTGCTGATATTGGAATGGTTTCACGTGACTTGAAGGATTCAGAAACTTCAAAAGGAGTATCTGCAACAGCTATTGCAATGGATGGAATTGCCCTGATTGTCCATAAAGACAATCCCCTGTCTGGTCTAACCATTCAGGAAGTACAGGACATTTATACTGGTAAAGAGGGGCAGTGGTCAGCCTATATTTCAAACTAAGGGGAGTTTCATGCGCCAATTCAGAGAAGCCGGAATGCAAGCAGTCTTTTTGATGACTGCCTGCCTTTCCGTTTTATCCGTTGTTTTTATTTGTATCTTTCTCTTTTCAGCAGGGGTGCCTGCTATTCAGGAAATTGGTTGGAAAAACTTTCTGCTCGGCTTGGAGTGGAGACCTTCCAATCAGATATTTGGTATCTTACCAATGATTGTCGGTTCCATTTATGTGACCTTTGGCGCCTTGCTTATCGGTGTTCCAATAGGTATCTTAACCTCTCTCTACCTTGCCTTTTTCTGCAAGAAAAAATGGTATCCCTTCTTTAAAAAAGCTGTCAGCCTCATGGCAGGGATTCCGTCTGTCGTGTATGGTTTCTTTGGTCTGGTAGTTCTGGTACCTTTTGTCCGGAACTACATCGGCGGTCATGGAATGGGGGTTCTAACAGCCTCTATCTTGCTTGGTATTATGATTTTACCCACGATTATTAGTGTATCAGAAGCGGCCTTGCGGGCTGTTCCAGAAACCTATTATCAAGGGGGACTGGCCTTGGGAGCTTCTCATGAGCGTAGTATTTTCTTTGTCGTTTTGCCAGCAGCAAGACTGGGGATTTTGGCGAGTGTTATTTTAGGATTGGGACGAGCGATGGGGGAGACCATGGCGGTCATCATGGTAGCCGGTAATCAGCCTTTGATTCCCACTTCATTGACTTCTGGTGTGCGAACACTTACCACCAATATTGTCATGGAGATGGGCTACTCAACAGACCTGCACCGTGAGGCTCTAATCGGAACGGCCGTCGTTCTCTTTATCTTCATCCTACTCATCAATACGACCTTCTACATGATGTATAAAAAGGAGTAGCCGTTGTGTCAGTTATAAAAAAAGAATCCAATCGCGATCACCTATCATTCTTCTTGAGGTGGAGCGTCTATCTATCAGCAGGCTTGGCTGGACTAGCGACTAGTTTCATCGTCTTTTATATCCTATTGAAAGGGACCCCCTATCTAAATGCGGACTTATTTTCATGGACCTACTCCAGTACCAATGTTTCCATGTTACCTGCCTTGTTCAATACTGTCTTAATGGCGGTCTTGTCTTTAGTTATTGCCCTTCCGATTGGGATAGGTGCCTCTATTTACCTGACGGAATATGCCAGTCCAGACAATCCGTTGGTAACCGTTGTACGTCTGGCAACCGAAACCTTATCAGGGATTCCGTCTATTGTGTACGGCTTGTTTGGCGCCTTGTTCTTTGTCAAATTTCTTCATATGGGGCTATCGTTAATGGCAGGGGCGGCGACGCTTAGTATCATGATTTTACCCCTAATCATGCGGACGACAGAAGAGGCTCTCTTATCGGTTGAATCTGGCTATCGTGAGGGGAGTTTTGCCCTCGGTGCTGGAAAATTACGCACCATTTTTCGAGTGGTACTCCCGTCCGCCTTGCCTGGAATTTTTTCTGGCGTTGTCCTTGCCTTGGGGCGCGTGATTGGAGAATCCGCTGCTCTCATCTTCACAGCAGGGACTGTAGCAGAAGTGGCAAGTAGCTTGACAAGTTCTGGTAGAACCTTGGCGGTGCACATGTATTTGATTTCAGGAGAGGGGATTTATGTCAATCAGACCTATGCAACGGCGGTTATTCTCCTGCTTCTGGTTATTGTCATGAATCTTTTATCCGAATGGATTGCATTAAAATTAGGAAGAAATTAACATGAGTAAATTTAGCATTCAGAATTTGAATCTGCACTATGGAGATTTTCACGCCTTGAAACAGATCAATCTGGAAATTCCCAGCAATCAGATTACGGCCTTTATCGGTCCTTCTGGTTGTGGAAAGTCCACTCTTTTAAAAAGTTTGAATCGGATGAATGATCTGGTCAAGGATTGTCGGATAGACGGTAAGGTTCTTTTGGATCAGAAAGACATTTACAATGAGATAAAGACGACGGTTCTTCGGAAAAGGGTGGGAATGGTCTTTCAAAAGCCCAATCCCTTTCCGATGAGCATTTATGATAATGTTGCCTACGGACCGCGTACGCATGGGATTCACAAAAAGTTGGAGCTGGACAAAATAGTGGAGCGCTCTCTCAAGCAAGCGGCAATTTGGGATGAGGTCAAGGATCGTCTGAACAAGTCGGCGCTTGGCCTATCGGGAGGGCAGCAGCAACGCCTCTGCATTGCGAGAGCCTTGGCGATTGAGCCAGAAGTGTTGCTGATGGATGAGCCAACCTCTGCTTTGGATCCGATTTCGACCTCCAAGATTGAGGAATTGGTCTTGGAATTGAAAAAGAACTACACGATTATCATGGTGACCCACAATATGCAACAAGCCTTGCGGGTATCCGATCAGACTGCCTTTTTCTTACTGGGAGAAGTGGTGGAATATGATAAGACCAGTCAACTCTTTAGCATGCCTAAAGATTCGCGTACGGAAGACTACATTACAGGGAGGTTTGGTTAATGCGTACACGTTTTGAAAGTCAGTTAGAAGCCTTGCAGAAAGATATGATGTATATGGGAGGCTTGTGTGAGGAGATGATTGCCCGTTCTGCTGAGGGACTAACAGACCTAGGAAGTTTGGATGAGGAAGCAATCCAGCAAACCTACCAGCAGATAGAGGAGTTGGAGCGAGACATTGAGGCTCGCTGTCTCAAATTGCTCCTGCGTCAACAGCCAGTTGCCCGTGATTTACGAACCGTTTCCTCAGCTTTAAAAATGGTTTATGACATGAAGAGAATTGGCGCCCAGTCATCAGAAGTGGTAGACTTGATTAGTCACAATACGATTCATCTAGTAGATGAGATTCCCTTGGTGAAGAAAATGGCAGAGCAGGTCAGCCAGATGGTGGTTGGAAGTTTGGATGCTTTTGTCAAAGAAAGTGATACCCTAGCCCAGGAAATCATCGCAAAAGATGATACAGTTGACCAATATTTTGGTACAATAAAAGAGAAGCTGGCCACTTATTTAGGAAGTCCCTCCGCTAATGGAGATCAGGCCATTGACCTGCTGATGATTGCCAAGTATTTGGAGCGGATTGGAGATCATGCGGTGAATATCGCGAAATGGGTTCAGTTTTCAATCACAGGTCAATTAGAAGGGTGAAATGAATGATCTACTGTGTAGAAGATGATGATGCCATTCGAGAACTAATGCTTTATAGCCTTAAAACCGCTGGTTTTGAGGCTAAAGGTTTTTCAGAGGCAAGCAGTTTTTGGAAAGCCTTGAAAGAGACAGAACCGGAGCTGATTATCCTAGATGTGATGATGCCCGGTCAGGACGGTGTATCGATACTGGAAGAATTACAAAAACACGCTTCCACCCGTCAGATACCTGTCATGATGGCAACGGCTAAAGGAACAGAATTTGATAAGGTGCAGAGTCTGGATCTAGGAGCTGATGACTACTTGGTCAAGCCTTTTGGAATGATGGAAATGATTTCTCGAATCAAGGCGGTCCTCCGTCGTGTCAAAAAAACGGAACAGGAAGAACAGTTGCAATACGGGGTCATTGAGCTGGATTTGGCACGACATCGGGTAGTCGTGGAAGAAAAGAAATTAGAGTTGACCTTGAAAGAGTTTGAACTACTAAAACTACTTATTCGGGCACCCCAACGAGTGTTTACCAGACAGGAATTGCTGGACAAGGTTTGGGGACAGGATTTTCTCGGAGAAACTCGGACAGTCGATGTCCACATTGGCACTCTACGACAAAAACTAGGTTCAGTAGCCAGCTATATTAAAACGATCAGAGGGGTAGGCTATCTCTTGGAGGTCGATAATGACTAAGAAAATCTTTCGTGCTATTTTTCTCTCAACAATGGGGATTTTGCTTGGTTCTGTTCTTCTTATCTTGGGCTATCTCTTTCACTATTTTTCTGATTTGCAGCTAGAGCAATTGAGTATCCAGACAAGTTTGATGGCTCAGGCGGTAGAGCAGGAGGGCTTTCATTACTTGGAACAGGTTGATAGCAGGGGGCTTCGAATCACCTGGATTGCACCTGACGGGGAGGTTCTCTATGATTCGGAGAGTGCAGTAGGGCAGTTAGGCAACCATGCCGACCGTGAGGAAGTAAGGGAGGCGAAGAAAACAGGAAGTGGTCAAAGTATTCGACATTCGGATACGGTGACCCAACGCTTGCTCTACTCGGCTCAACGCTTGGCAGATGGCACAGTACTTCGCTTGTCCTTGTCCCAACAAACGATCTGGGTCCTATTAGGGCAGCTGACTCCTTGGATGGGCTTGCTTTTTATTTTATCCAGCTTGGGTTCCCTGTTTATTGCCAAGAGAATTTCGCGAAAGTTATTGGAGCCACTTGAAAAATTGGATCTGGAAAAACCGTTTGAAAATGATGTGTATGTCGAACTTTCCCCCTTGTTGAGACGCTTGGAGCTACACCAGACACAACTAGCTGAAAAAGAAAGCCTCCTCCAGCAAAAAAGGGAAGAATTTGACACCATTATTTCGAAAATGAAAGAGGGCATGGTGATTGTGGATAAAGGGGGCTACTTGGTTTCTTACAATAGCGCAGCGGGGCAACTCTTGGAGTTAGAGAAATCGAGCATCGGCCACCTCATTCCAGCTTTTTCCCGCCATATAGGACTAAAAGAAATCTTGGAAGCTGGCTTGGCCGATCAAAAAGCCGAGAGAATTTTTGAAGTTGGAGACAGACAAAGCAAGGTGCTCATTCGTCCTATTTGGGCAGAAGCAGGGCAGACAGGTGCCGTCATTCTCTTTTTTGACGTGACAGAGCAGCACTATTTAGACAAGATCCGCAGAGAATTTACAGCAACTGTCTCTCATGAATTGCGGACCCCTCTCCATATTTTGTTTGGCTATTCTGAAATGCTTCAATCGGGGCTAACCTCTCCAGACAGTGTGCAAATATTTTCTACGAAAATCTATCAAGAGAGCAAGCGGATGATTCAGTTAATAGAGGATATATTGCAATTAGCCCAGCTGGATGAGGGAGGAAGAATTCACAAAGAAGTAGTAAATATCACGAGTCTTGTCGAGCAAGTAGTGACGGGTTTAAATGAAAAGGTCAAGCAGAAAGGGATTTCTCTAACCTTGAAGGCAGACACAGTTTACTATAAAGGAAATCCAACCCTTCTCCAATCTATTGTTTATAATCTCTGTGATAATGCGATCAAATATAACAAAGAAAATGGTCTGGTCAGCGTCGAACTGTCGGACAATCAAGACACGGTGGTCTTTCGAGTAGTCGACACAGGTTTGGGAATTGCTGAAGCAGATAAGGAACGGATTTTTGAACGATTTTATCGAGCTGACAAGAGTCGCTCGAAGCAGGTGGGCGGAACAGGCCTAGGCCTATCTATTGTCAAGTATGCCTTACAGGTTCATGGCGCAAGCATAGAGGTAGATAGCCTATTAGATCAAGGCACGACCATGACGGTGACCTTTCCTGTTTAACCCCATTCATTTCGCAACGGTTTCATAATCAAAACACTACAGAAAAGATGTCACTCCTAAACAATGGGACGATCTGGAGTACGGTCAAAATGGTTAAGAATTGTTTAAATTTTTTTCTAATTTTTTGGGTTTTTATTGACACGTCAAACGCATGAATATGAAATAGTTTCAGAAATTATATGTAAGCGAACTAATCAAAGCCATTCTCTTTTCCATGTGGTATCCTATTGGTAGGAGGCAATCATTATGTATGAGTTTATTCTTTTAGTTGATGAGTATAGTTGTGAGTTAGATCACCGTCAACAGTCCAAGGTTCGTCATCCTTTATCACTTGTCTTGCTTCTTGTTTTTATCTGTGAGCTAGCAGGTATAGAGCATTGGAACGAAATGTCCGATTTTCTAGTTTACAATCAATCGCTTTTGGAAACCTATCACCCCTTAGAGCATGGGATTCCTTCTCATGATACATTAGAACGTGTGATAAGCATGGTGAGTGAAGGTGTCATTGAGGAATTACGGCTTTGCTTTACAGAGCACGTTCTTCTTAATTTTTCAGATAACTATCAACGAATCCTCTCTATTGACGGAAAAACAGTGAGGGGAAATACAAGTGCTAAGCAACAACCCTTCATATTGTGGCAGGTTTTGAAGGGCGTACAGGTATTAGTCTAGGGCAAGCACGTGTCTTGGAAAAGTCTAATGAGATCGTATAGCCATTCCCTGGTTACTTAGAAAACTAGATATCCGAAAAGCTATCGTCACTATTGATGCAATGGGAACCCAGAAGACTATTGCAGAGCAGATTATTACTAGCGGTGGTCATTACTGCTTATCAGTTAAGAGGAATCAGCCCACTTTGTATGAAGATATTACCGAGTATGTTCATGCTAAAGGGTTCTTGGAGAAGCTAGGTCAGAAGCAAGAGTATTATTATCAAACGCTCGAACAGACTCGAGGCCAGATAGAGACACGGGAATACTGGGAATGTCCTTCTGCCAAAACCAAGTGGCTCTCTGAACGCCATCCGGACTGGAAGCAGTTGCGTTCCATAGGGATTAGTCGTAATCGGATTGATCGAAATGGAGAGGTTCATGAGGAGATGCGGTACTATATTCTCAGTTTCCAGCCTAGTGGAGCAGAGTTGGCCTCTTTTGTTCGAGGGCATTGGTCTGTAGAAAGTATGCATTGGTTGTTAGATGTGGTTTATCGGGAAGATAGTAATACAACGTTGGATCAGCGGGCGGCTTCTCATTTAAATGCTTTGCGTAAAGTTAGTCTCTTAGCACTCAAACATCTGAAGTTTGGCAGAGGCAGCATGAGTTATCGTCGCAAATGTATGTATGTCAGTTATCATTTAGAAGAGATCCTTCAGCAATTAGGTTTTACAGACAGGAGACAAGAATAAGGAAAGATGGAAGATAGCAACTATTGCTTTAAAAAAATTGCTTGATAAACAAATACAGAGGAAGAAAATTTTCATGCGTACGACGTGTTTTTATTGTATTTTGAGATTGACAAGCACCACAGATATGCTATAATAAGATGGAATACTTAAATAATATAGATAGGAGATTTTTAAATATGAATCAACGTCAAATTTTTTCGATTCGAAAAATGAAAACAGCAATAGCTTCAGTTTTGTTAGGGATTAGCTTAGTTGGAGTTGGTTCCACTGTTGTATCACCTTTGGTCTTAGCAGAGGATTCCACAGCGACTACATCGGCCGAGATTACTCCAGAACCAGTAGTAGCTTCATCTGATGCCGGTGCATCAGCCACAGCGATTACACAGCCCGAAGTTACTCCAGAACCAGTAGTAGCTTCATCTGATGCCGGTGCATCAGCCACAGCGATTATACAGCCTGAAGTTACTCCAGAACCAGTAGTAGCTTCATCTGATGCCAGTACACCAGCCGCGACGATTACACGTAATCTTGCAAATGCCGCTAGAAGTGCTGTTGTGACAAAAAACTTTGCGAGCGAAGATGACAAACTAGGCCTACCAGATGGCTGGGGAAATAGTGATTGGCATATTCGTACCTATCGAAAGGTATTCTTGGGTTGGTCAGAAGATCCATCCGCAACTACGCAAACCTATGGAGAAGGCACGCCGGTAAAAGATACTTCTCCGGGTGTGACACTTTATCCTGTCTTTGTTCAACAGATGGACGTTATGGACTTGGCAGCTAACATCACTGAAGATAAAGCTCACCTCTATATCAATAAGTCTGAAAGCCCTGAGGATACTGTACCAAATGCTGAGCTCGTAGAGAGTGATAATTTTGGTGAGGCTGCAAGTGGTGACAAGGTAGCTGTTTACTACAATGGGGCTGAAGATAGATATGATGTTGTCCTTAATTCTACTTTTAGCTGGGATGATAAACGCATTCCTGTCATTGTGGCACGCAATCCGTTAGGCGTTTTAAAAGTAGCAAATCAAAATGCAGACTTTTCTGGAGATAGAAATAAAGTAGGGAATGCTTACACTTTCCAAGATTTACGTGTTGTGTTAGGGGATGGCTTAACTACTAACCCGATTATGAAAAACCTAACATTCACGAGTGCACTTTACGAAGTGGTAGGTGTCTTAGATGCTCAGTATAATCCATTAACAATGATTAGTTTGGACAAACCGAATGCAGATAGTTTAACAACGACATTCTCTTTTGAAAATCCTAACCAACTCAATACCTTTATCATTCGGACTGTCCTTCGAAACAAAGGGGCAGATACTGATCCATCTCGGAATTTTACCTATAATCAAATCGTCGGAGATATGACGCTAAATAGTAGTATTGGTAATGTTTGGATTGACAAAGACAATGCACAGAAAGTTACTGATGGGACTCGTGATACAAGTCTCCGAATCACGGGAGAAATTGGAGGGCAAATTGCGTTTAATACCTCTGCGCTTGGTCCACTTGGTTTTTTAGCAGAATTTATATATCCTGGTGGTGTTGCTAAAGTGAATACGATGAATAGTCGTAATAATCTTGTACTTGATTTTGTTGAGAAGCCGGCTCCAAATCCGGAGCCACAACCAAATCCGGAGCCACAACCAAATCCGGAGCCACAACCAAATCCAGAACCAAAACCAAATCCGGAACCCAAACCAGAACCAGAACCAAAACCAAATCCGGAGCCACAACCAAATCCAGAACCAAAACCAGATCCAGAGCCACAACCAAATCCAGAACCAAAACCAAATCCGGAACCCAAACCAGAACCGAAACCAAATCCAAATTCGGCTCCAACCCTAGAACAGAAAAAAGTACTGCCAAAAACAGGCGATACTTCAAATGGGGCAATCGCTCTTTTAGGTACTGGTATGCTTGCGATAGTGGCTACAGTGTTTTTCAAGAGAAAATCGTCAAAACATAAAGGGTTATAAGTGTGAATAGATGAAAATAGTGAAAAAATATCTTTCTCTTTTTGTTGCTATGTTATTCTTTTGGTTTGGCGGAAGTTCCGTAGCATATGCAGAAACAGTGGTTTCCACAGAGTCAGAACTACGTTTTGCCCTAGCAAATGGAGAATCTGTCATCAAACTATCTAATGATCTCACTCTTACAAATCAGATTGTAATTGAACAGAAAGAAGTAACATTTGGAAGTGCAGATGGAACACCTAAAAAGCTCACGAGTGGATCAGGAATCAGAAACCTCTTTTATATTAGTAAAAATGCCACTGTTTCTGTTAATAATCTTATTTTTGATGGAAATAATCAAGGGCGAATCTTTATGGCGGAAGATGGATCCGAGCTGATATTAGAAGATGTTATCATTAAAAATGGAACAACTCAGTTATTTGAACCTCAAATGGTAGGTGAGATTAATAGACAGCGTTACCAAGGTGGTGGAATCTATGCTACCAACTCCTCTGTTAAAGCAATAAACACCCAATTTATTAATAATACGACAAAAATAGATACCCCAATTGATAATCAGACAGGGTCACCTCACGGTGGCGCCATCTATATCACAGAGCATTCAGATTTGGTAATCAAAGGGGGAAGCTTTAAGCATAATCTGTCTGGAAAGAGAACGACAAATAGTGGTGCCCATGGTGAGGGTGGTGCAATCAAATCAGAGGACTCAACTGTAACGATTGAGCCTGCATCAGATGGAACTAGAACTCAGTTTTTAAATAATAATACGTACACTGTTAGCGCTGGAGGTGGTTTCCAAGGAGGGGCAATTGAAGTGACAAATTCAACCCTCACCATCAAACAAGCAGACTTTATCTTTGATGGAGCAGATACAGCCTTTCCTTACCGAGGTGGTTTCTCCACAGGTGGTTTCATCAAGTTTGAGGGTAGTACGGGAACTGTTGAGAACGCTACGTTTAAGTTTAATCAGTTAGTAGATGGATTTGGAATTTCGGGCGGTGCAATCGCCTCCGAGAATAGTCAACTGGTGATTCGTGACTCTCAATTTGATGCCTCGACTGGAGGTACTGCCAAGGTAATAGAAGCAGGTGGATTTATTGCCATTTATGGTAGTGGAAGTTTCAAACTCTTGGATTCTACGATGACGGGAACAGGCTCATCTTGGAACGGTCCACGTCTTGCTAGTTATGGTGGCGCGATTGCTTTTTATAATAATGCTCAGACTCCAGATGCTATTATTAGTAATACTGTCATTCGGAATGTTGCAGCGGACCATCTCGGTGGTGCGATCGCCATTTCTACTCCAACACTAGAAGGGATTCAAGCAGGGAATTATCATGCGAAGGACACTGCCCGAGTTCACTTAACAGTAAGTAATTCAACAATTGATAATACAAGATCTTATTGGTGGAATGGTCAAGGGAGAGGTGGTGCGATTTATGTCGGTCCAAGTTCGGATGAAACTGCTAAAAATGTCCTCCTTGTAAAAGGTACTAATTTGACCAATGGCTTTGCGAATTATGGAGGTTCCATCTACAATGATGGCGGAGCGGTTACTATCACGGATCAATCGACGATTAGCTCCGGTAACCTGGCTGCTTTTAATCTTGGAGGCTATGTCTATAATAATGGTTATCTAAAATTAGATAAGGTAGATATGAGCACACAAACAGCAGTTGGACCTGCTACGTGGGCAGGTAATCCCCATACGACGAAAAATGCAGAATTACCTGGTACAGGAGTCTATGCTAACAAGGATGTCATTGTTACGCCAGAAGCTAAGTTAGGTAATAATGATATTCGAGTGTTAGATAATCAGTCCGCCGTTCGTCTGACAGGTCCACTTTCTCGTCAACTAAATATTAGTATCAGCGAGAAGGCACAGCCAGATGCGAACTATGAAAATAGTGAAGAGCAAGAACGACATATTGGCTATGTCGTTGCTTCTGGGATTGATGGATATGCTCCAACAGTCGAAGATGCTAAGTGGACACACTATCGGACAAAGTACGATGCCAATGACCAGAATGGGATGTATTCACAGGCTGTATCAGAGTTTTCTGATCATGTCTTACCAGCCAAGTGGGACTATGTGTTAAATCCAGATACAAATACGATTGTCCTAGGGCAACGGGGGATTTTGGTATACCACACCAATCATAAAGATGCAACCATTTCATCAGGGCTTCCAGATGAAATGACTGAAGGTCAGCAAATTAAGCAACTTTATACTTTTTATGAATCAAATCCAGCTATCAAAGCAAGTCCTGAAGAGTTGACTTCTGTCAAAGAGAAACCAACGTTAACAAATTATGAGTTTAAAGATTGGTACTTGCCTCCTGCTAAGGAACTTCCGATTTATAGTGATAACCCAAGTGATCGCTATCAGAATTTTAGAGAGGTAACATTTACTACGAGAGCAGGCGTTACCAGAAATGTTACAACAATTCTTAATCCGGATATTGATAATACACTTCATGTATTTGCTGCTTATGAATCAAGTATTGATGTTGAAGGAGTTAAGACCTGGGTCGATAATGACAACCAAGACGGTAAGCGCCCGGAGAAACTAGTTGTGAAACTTCTTAAAACTGTGGGAGATCAAACGACGCAAGTTGCGACTAAAGAAGTCTCAGCGAAAGATGAGTGGAAGTACAGCTTCACCAATCTTCCACAATTTGAGAATGGTCAAGCTATTACCTATAGGGTTGATGAAGAGTTGCCAGCA
>NZ_SPPD01000039.1 GCF_004570575.1 Streptococcus cuniculi | reverse complement strand
ACCTATCTCTATATGACCCAGCTAGACCGCAAGAAGTCCAGTGATACAGTCGAGTATTATACAAATTGGGAAGACCCGCTCCTTTACCTTCACTTTCACTATGAAGCGATTCATGAAGATCCAAGGTTAGATGCCAATTATCACTTCATGGATCAACACGCAGGTCGTACCTATGTTGAGGATTTGTGGAAGGGATTAAACAGTGAGCCTACCGCTTTAAAGACCATCAAAGACCTTTACACAAAAAAGACAACCACGTTCAGTCTCTCCAAGGACGAACAAGAAGAGTTTGAGGAGCTGATGGAGCAGTCAAAGGAGATTGGCAAATTTGCGAGTATCTTAGAACTCGAAAATCCCTTTTATTCTGATGATCAATCGGAAGCAGAGGAACCGCTTACGATTAAGAAGCGATTTGGCTATGTCCAAAAAGACAAGCGCTCAGATACCACGACCCTTGACATCAAAGGTCACCATCCTCTATACGCTCCCTTATCTGGAAAAGTGACAGTCAAAGATAACACAGTCACGGTTGAAACACCTGACGCTAAATTTACCTTTTACGATGTCTCTGAAATCAGGGTGAAGGACGGGCAAGAGGTGGAGACTGGCAGTCAGATTGGGAAGACCAATGGGGCAGGAGGCCAAACCATTGCGTATCAGAAGAAGTTGAGCTATACGCCTAAGTCCACTCTTACGAACTGGAATCCTGAACCACGAGAGGACTGGTTTTATGTCAACCCAGGCTTCTATTTCAAATCGGTCAAGTATGTGGAAGAAACCTACCTCAAGTCCATCAATGTCGATAGTGACAAGGCAAAGAAAGTCCATTTTATCAGGAATTACTTGAGTAAAGAACTTCAGAAAGAAGGAAAGAACCTGTCTATCAAGGGCTTAGCATCCATTTTGGGGAACTTTGATGTGGAAAGTAGTATCAATCCGAAGCGGGCAGAAGGGGACTATCTGAATCCTCCGATTGGCGCTAGTAGTACCTCGTGGGACGACCCTGTTTGGTTATCCATGAATGGACCGACTATCTACAATGGCCAGTATCCCAATATCATTCACCGTGGATTAGGTCTTGGTCAATGGACAGATACAGGCGATGGCTCTGTCAGACATACTATGTTGCTTGATTATGCCAAAACAAAAACCAAGAAATGGTATGACTTAGAATTACAGCTGGATTTCATGCTTCATGGGGATACAGCCTACCACAAAGCGGTTGTTCGGAACATCTTAACGAGTGATGCTTCTACAGATGATTTGACCCTTGCCTTTCTTGTGAAATGGGAAGGCAACCCAGGAAACAAACTAGAAGCTAGAAGACAGTCCGCCAGACAATGGGAAGCCTATTTGAGGGGTGGAACAAACACGAGTACAGGAGTATCTAGTAAGACGGTTCCAGCTGCATACAAGGATAAGCTCCCTTACGGTTTACCGAGTGATCAAGCGGTCACACAAGGTCAAGGCTATCCAGGAAATGCCTATGCTTTAGGCAATTGTACCTGGTACGTGTATAATCGCTTCTACCAAATTGGCAAGCATATTTACCCCTATCTAGGAAATGCGACCAATTGGTCAACTTCTGGCCAACTTCAGGGGTATGAAGTGACAACGGAGCCAAAAGTAGGCTCTGCAGTGGTATTCAGCGCAGGTGTTCAAGGAAGCCATGTTGTCTACGGTCACGTTGCTTTTTGTGAATATGTTAATAGCGACGGATCATTTCTCGTGAGTGAGATGAATGGAATGGGGACAACCTATGAGCTTTCATGGCGGGTATTACGACCTCAAGCAGGCATCTATTTCATGACACCAAAATAAAGAAAGGAAATTAAGGAGAGATCATGTATAATGAACGATTAGTGAAAGGATTGAAGATAGGCGTGGCCATACTTTTGGCTGCTCTCGTCTTCTCACTAGGCTATGGAACAGCTTCTGTCCAATCAAAAATGAATAAAAAGGAAACTCCAATAAGCCAAACGGTCAAGAAGAAAGAGGCAGCAGCTCATGAACTCAAGCGAAAAGAAGTCGAAGACTTCTTGATTGCCTATTATACTAGGAAGGACTTGGGAGAAAATCGCAAGCGCTACAAACC
>NZ_SPPD01000038.1 GCF_004570575.1 Streptococcus cuniculi | reverse complement strand
ACTCAATGACTGATTCAGCGTCGGTTTTTAAACGTTCACATACTGTTGTGTGCCAACCCTCTTTTTCTTCAAAAGACATATCCTCCCATAGTTCTATTAAACTTTCGATAGGCATTGCCTCTCCATTTTTCATCATTAACATATCTTTCGGTACTTCATCAATTTTCAACGCTCTGCCTCCCCTACTCTGCCTGCTTCACATCAACTGCCACAACAGGCGTCTAATATTTTCATTTATTAACCTCTCGGATAGCCTACGTAATAGTTAAGGATTTCAAGTTTTTGCCCTGTGTGTCTTTTTCCAGTAGCGTTTTTCACACTGTTTAGAACAATAGTCGGTGCGTCTATCCTGATACGCTCGGACTGTCATTGTCATTCCGCATTGCCTACAGACTATTTCTCTGTCTCTTCTAGGACTAGCCTGATAGTAGTTCTTGCGCTTATAGATTCCTGCTTTCGATAATACAATGCTGTAACGCTTCTTTAACTCTTCTTGAATCCATGAAATCGACTGATGATTCATGACAGATACAAACCACTCAATTTGATCACTCGTCATCCGAACAGGTCTCTTTCTCTTAGCTCGCGTCCCTCTTTCCATCTGTCACTCTCTTTCATCTGCTAACCACTTTCCGTCTGCCTCTCCAGTTTCAAGTTCTGTAACATTCGTAACAGATAAGCTAACGGACTCTCACAATCACGCGGTATTCTATCAATCATATTCAGAATCTCATCACTCCTAACATAACCACTCTCAAGATACTGTCCTATCATCATTTTTTGTTCGTGTGTTAGTCTATATCCGTGTGGATAACTATAACGATCATTGTACTTATCCACAATGACTTGCAAAAGTGAATAATATTTTGATTGAATGTATTTTCCCTCTTGAATTTTTTCAGGAGGATTTTCTTCAGCCTTTCTAGAACTATTATCTAGTAATTCATTATATTCAGTCTCATTAGTGGCTGAATTTAACACCACCCCCGGCTGATTCAGAGACCCCCCTAGTGTTTTTGAAACACCCCCCTGGTCTGAATTTAACACTAGGGGTATTTCGATATCTGATTCTAGTTCTCCAAGATAAATTTTATTAGCTAAATTCCCTTTATCACTTGAAGATTGTTGGACTTCTTCAATCAGGCCATAAGCTCTCAGAGCCTTTTTTATCGATAGTAACTTTGACTTAGAACAACCTAACAACTCCATTAATTTTGGATTAGAATAAACTAGATAGACTGAACCATCCTCATCAATCCAGCCATTACTCAGCGAAAGCTCTAGTCTATCTTTCAGAAATGAATAAGCTACCTTTTCCTCCAATTTCATATCCTTATATCGTTCATTTTCCCACAAAATTTTTGGAAGTTTGTAGTAGCGCTCAGAGGTCTGATATTGATTAGCAGTTATTCTCTTCATCTTCACACTCCTTAATTGATTACCTTGAATCCATACTGTCCTATTTGAGGAATATATTTATAAATTCCCCTAGCTACAAATGTGTCAAAAAGTTTTTTTGCCTCTCTCCTAGAGCTATTTGTTTCATGCATAATACCAATAATAGCAATCTCTTCAGCAATAATTTTTTGTCTAATCATGTTACTTTCCTTTCATGTCATACAACATCAAAATAATTGTGTCTATCAGTGGGAAATCCATAAAAACAATGGCTACATAGCGTTTCACCTTCATCTATCCACCAGCAAGCACCGTGTATTTCATCAATACAAGCCGTGTTCCAAGTGCAACCACAACGTCTACAAATTCCTGTTTCCATGTTTCTTCTCTCCTACACGTAACTCATCAATTCAGGATTAAACTCTAATGTCAGCCACATGGCTTCCTCTTGTGTCAGCTGCTTAACTCGCCCCCACGTACCATCTATAGCATGTTTATAATATGGATAAGTGCCGTGTTTATTTTTAGGACTTAATTCATGAATAATATCATCTTTGACAACTTCCCAAAGTAAACTAGAAGGCTTGTAATAATAACCATTCCCAAGCCAAATTCTGTTTAAGTCATCATATGGAAATGCTTTCCCTTCTTTAGGAAAATTTTCATAATCTGTAACAGTTGCTTCTTTCTCTTCATTAAGATCTATCACTTCATAGATTTCTAAAGTATCAATATCCATGATAATTTCTATGTTGTTTGACATCTGCCCTGTGTCCTTTCACTAATTTTAAGCAACGAAAAAAGAGAACCTATTCAGTTCTCTTCGATTATATATTTAAGTTTTTCGGATTTCCCAAAACTCTAGACACTTACT
>NZ_SPPD01000037.1 GCF_004570575.1 Streptococcus cuniculi | reverse complement strand
TCATGAAGCCCTCCTTTACATCAATCATTATAGCAAAACGGGAGTTCATTTGTAAATAGGATTCCGTTTATCTTGTTGGGAAAGTAGATCCAAATATTGAAACCAAATAGAAAGAAATTTCCTACCTCATTACTAAGTAAATTGGAAACAAATTTTCCGCTGTTTTTGAAAAAAGACAAATCGAATAGGGGCTAACAACTATTAGCCCCTCTCACACCACCGTACGTGCCGTTCGGCATACGGCGGTTCAATTAAATTTTACCGAGAACTTTTTATGTTCCCACATCTACCTCTATTTGATTTCGTTCTGCTTGTGCCGTCCTATACTTGTGAACAGTCTCTTTCAGCATACGTTCTGCGAGTGCCATCTTTTCAGACCAGAAATTAGGGCAGACAAAATTTGATAGGTAGATTATCATTTAACTGTTCGGTCCTTCGCTCCACTTCCATTACAGAAGTTTCATCACTACTATGACCTCTGTTCACGCTAACGCGTTTCACAAATTTCTAATGGTACTATTAGCTGACTTCTCATGATTCGTTGTTACTACGTCTAATCGACACTCATGAGACCTCACGGGATTAGTCGTACATCTTTCCTTGTTTACTCTCGTGATTTACGCCAACAGGTTACGACTACCTTTTGGGACTTTAGTGTTCTTGGCCACTTCATCCGCTGTTAACGCCTTATATCACGTTTCTTTTCGTAGAGCCACGATTTCGCTATCCCTTCCTCTGACGTTTTCAGTTTCTTGCGTCAGACTTAAAACAGTCCATCCCCAGACTGTTTTAATCCGCTACCTCACGATAGTCAGGATTGGGAGTCGCTATTGGGTTCACCGGTAGCGGGTGCCCCAGAGGACTTGCACCTCAGATGTACGACATGCCCGTCGTACCAATGAAAAGCAGGAATCGTAACGACTCCTGCTTTTTATCTATCCAGCTTCTGTATCTGAAGAACCACTCCAGCGGTACTTCTCAAAATTACTGATATGATAGTTTTTAACGAGCCATTAAAGGTTGCTATTGTACTTTTTATTTTTTGATAAAATCAATGTCGCACAAGCACCAACTACAAGTGAGATGGATATTCCAATCATATAGTTTAAAATATCAGTCGATTTGATTGATACAAATCCTAAAATACCTGCAGCACCAGGTGACACATTCAAAACATTAGTTAGTGTTACATAGGCGGCACCAATTGCAGAACCAATCATTGCACCATAAAATGGATATTTTAATTTTAAGTTTACACCGAACATTGCTGGTTCTGTAATTCCAAGTAGTGCTGAAATTCCCGATGATGTCGCTACAGTTTTAATATTTGAATCATTATTTAATAATGAAGTCATTAAGGCATCTCCCCCCCTGTGCAACGTTATTACACGCTGCAATTGCAAATAAGAAACTTCCTCCTTTGGCTATCAATTGTATATCTACCGGTAACAGACTATGATGCATACCAGTTAACGTTAGTGGAGCATAGAAGAAGCCAAATAATGCACCTCCAAAAATTCCCAAAGTATCTCTTGCCCAGAGAATTCCCTGTGTAACAAAATCACCAGTAGTTCTCATCATACCACCAACGACTAAAAATGTGATAAATGCAGTCATCAAAATAGATAGCATCGGCGTTACTAGCGTATCCAAAGCTTCTGGGATCTTCTTGTGAAGCCAAGATTCTAATTTAGCTAATATAAAACTAGATACTAAAATTGGTAAAATGGTCCCTTGATAGCCTACTTTTTCGATACTTAAGCCAAAAATATTCCATGTAGGAACTTCATTATTTAAGATAGCATTACCGTAACCGTAAGCATTTAATAAGTCCCCAGATACCATAATCATGCCTAATGCGGCTCCCAGATACGGATTTCCTCCAAATATTTTAGTAGCTGAAAAACCAACTAAAACTGGTAAAAATGCATATGCTGCACTTGCAAAAGTATTAATCATACTTGCTAAATCTGAGATAGCAGGCCAAGCTTCTACAAGAGATTGTTTTTCAAAAAACAATCCTTGAGCAGTAAGAATATTATTGATTCCCATCAAAAGTCCAGAAGCTACAAGAGCAGGTATAATTGGTACAAAGACATCAGATAATATCTTCACAGCTCTCTGAATGGGATTTAATTTTTTATCAGCTTCACGTTTTAATTCTGCTTTTGAAACTTCATCCACACCCACTAACTTTACAAATTCTTTAAACACTTCATTGACAGTTCCACTGCCAATTATAATTTGAAATTGGCCTGCATTGCTAAAGTCACCTTTTACAACATCAATTGCATTAAGTTGTTCATGATCCACTACATTTTCATCGATTAAAACCAATCTAAGACGAGTGGCACAATGCGCAGTAGATATGATATTGTCTTTTCCTCCAACAGCCAATAAAATTGACTCAGCACTTTTTTATAATTAATAGCCATAATATCACTCCTTTTTATCTGTTAAAATGACTGCTTCATACGGTCTCAATATTACTTTATTATTAGAAACATGAGTTTCTTGATAATTTTTATATATGACTTTTAGATTACTAGTGTCTAGACTAAAATCTGTCTCAACTTGGTGAAAATTACATACAATGTATAACGTTTCATGACGGCTCGTTCTTCGGTATGCAAAAACGTGAGGATGATGAAAGTCTAATAATTCGAACTTACCAAAACGTAGCGTAGCATTTGTTTTTCTTAAATGAACCAAAAATTGATAGGTATAAGTTTGAAAACAATAAAAGTTAATTGATTTATTGTTTACCCCAATTTTAGGCACACTGAAAAGAGGTCTTTAAACCTGATTTTTAAAATTAAGCCACGGTGAATCCATGTTGTTGAGCAAAACGAATAGCATTTTGAACAGACATTGTCTTGTCAGGGTTTCTCATTTCGGTTAAGCCTTGTAAGGTTGGATTGTAATTTTCTTTCTTGAAAAGGACTTGGTAGATAGCCACAAGAAGTTTGCGACAGATAGCAATAATCGCTTTTCGATGCCCACGGCGTTTCTTGAGTTTGAGATATTTGTTTCGAAACTCTGGGTGTTTCTCTGACTTGACAACAGCGTTCGCGATTTGTACGAGGAAAGGTTTGAGGTATCGCCCGCCTTTAGAAATGCGAGTTGAATATTTCTTCCCAGCACTTTCATTGTTTGCGGGAACAAGACCAGCCCAGGAGCATAGTTTACCAGCAGTATCAAAGACGTTCATATCTGCACCGATTTCAGAAATGACACGTAGGGCAGAAAGTTCCTCTTTAAATCCAGGGACCGTTTGGATGAGTTTGACTTGTTTTTGATATTCTTGTCCTAAATCACGAATCATCTGTTCTAAGTCCTCTTTACAGATAGTGAGTGCGTCGTAGTGAGCTTTAATAACTCTGATTTTCTCAACTTGTTCAGGAGTTAAGATGCCGTCCATAGCGATTTCTAGGTTTTGTACTTTATTCTTCATTCTCTTATGAATCAGTTGTTCAATATCTGGCTTCTCTTCTGGTTTGTCAAGGATACTCTTGATAATGGCTTGAGCACTTTTTCCGAAAACATCGGAAAGGACACTTGCAATCTGGAGGTTAGACCAAGTGAGGCAGTTCTGATACCGATTTTTCTCGCTGACTTGAAGTTGTGTTAACTTCATGCGATAGCGAAAGAGGTCACGAAGTTGTCTGATTTTAAGAGGTGGAATAAAGCTAGAGGCAACGAGGTCGTGCTTGAAGAGGTCGGCAATCCATTGTATGTCTTTCTTGTCGGTCTTCTTACCACGAATCGCTTTAACATATTTTGGGTGAGCCAGACAGATGTTAGCGTGTTCTTCGAGGATATTGAAGACAGGAATCCAGTATTTACCAGTGGATTCCATAGAG
>NZ_SPPD01000036.1 GCF_004570575.1 Streptococcus cuniculi | reverse complement strand
AGGTGATATACTAATATAGTTGTCGCTTGAGAGATCGGCATTACAAGACCTTTGAAAATTAAAGAAGACGAACCAAACGTGCAGGGTGGTTTATGGCAACATAAACCGTCAATGAACAAAAAAAGATAAATCTGTCAGTTGACAGGAATGAGTTAAGAACTCAAACTTTATATGAGAGTTTGATCCTGGCTCAGGACGAACGCTGGCGGCGTGCCTAATACATGCAAGTAGAACGCCAAGACACTGTACTTGTACAGAGTTGAGGAGTTGCGAACGGGTGAGTAACGCGTAGGTAACCTGCCTGGTAGCGGGGGATAACTATTGGAAACGATAGCTAATACCGCATAACAGTGCTTACTGCATGGTAAGTGCTTGAAAGGTGCAATTGCATCACTACCAGATGGACCTGCGTTGTATTAGCTAGTTGGTGAGGTAACGGCTCACCAAGGCGACGATACATAGCCGACCTGAGAGGGTGATCGGCCACACTGGGACTGAGACACGGCCCAGACTCCTACGGGAGGCAGCAGTAGGGAATCTTCGGCAATGGGGGGAACCCTGACCGAGCAACGCCGCGTGAGTGAAGAAGGTTTTCGGATCGTAAAGCTCTGTTGTAAGAGAAGAACGTTGAGTAGAGTGGAAAGTTACTCAAGTGACGGTATCTTACCAGAAAGGGACGGCTAACTACGTGCCAGCAGCCGCGGTAATACGTAGGTCCCGAGCGTTGTCCGGATTTATTGGGCGTAAAGCGAGCGCAGGCGGTTTGATAAGTCAGAAGTAAAAGGCTGTGGCTCAACCATAGTACGCTTTTGAAACTGTCAAACTTGAGTGCAGAAGGGGGGAGTGGAATTCCATGTGTAGCGGTGAAATGCGTAGATATATGGAGGAACACCGGTGGCGAAAGCGGCTCTCTGGTCTGTAACTGACGCTGAGGCTCGAAAGCGTGGGTAGCGAACAGGATTAGATACCCTGGTAGTCCACGCCGTAAACGATGAGTGCTAGGTGTTGGGTCCTTTCCGGGACTCAGTGCCGCAGCTAACGCATTAAGCACTCCGCCTGGGGAGTACGACCGCAAGGTTGAAACTCAAAGGAATTGACGGGGGCCCGCACAAGCGGTGGAGCATGTGGTTTAATTCGAAGCAACGCGAAGAACCTTACCAGGTCTTGACATCCCAGTGACCGCCCTAGAGATAGGGTTTCTCTTCGGAGCATTGGTGACAGGTGGTGCATGGTTGTCGTCAGCTCGTGTCGTGAGATGTTGGGTTAAGTCCCGCAACGAGCGCAACCCCTATTGTTAGTTGCCATCATTGAGTTGGGCACTCTAGCGAGACTGCCGGTAATAAACCGGAGGAAGGTGGGGATGACGTCAAATCATCATGCCCCTTATGACCTGGGCTACACACGTGCTACAATGGCTGGTACAACGAGTCGCAAGTCGGTGACGGCAAGCTAATCTCTTAAAGCCAGTCTCAGTTCGGATTGTAGGCTGCAACTCGCCTACATGAAGTCGGAATCGCTAGTAATCGCGGATCAGCACGCCGCGGTGAATACGTTCCCGGGCCTTGTACACACCGCCCGTCACACCACGAGAGTTTGTAACACCCGAAGTCGGTGAGGTAACCGTAAGGAGCCAGCCGCCTAAGGTGGGATAGATGATTGGGGTGAAGTCGTAACAAGGTAGCCGTATCGGAAGGTGCGGCTGGATCACCTCCTTTCTAAGGGAATGGAACTCTGTACGTAGTCTTCTTTAATTTTGAGGGGTCTTGAGACAATAGAATATCCACTATAGACTAATAAGGAATACCAGATTATTAGTAAGGGGCCTTAGCTCAGCTGGGAGAGCGCCTGCTTTGCACGCAGGAGGTCAGCGGTTCGATCCCGCTAGGCTCCATTAGGATACGAGAAACGATTCGCTTGCGAAAATTTCCGTAGAAAATTAGGAAATTAGTTTCGAGTTCAACTACTCAAGTGAGAGTAGGTATCCTAAATGAGAAAGATATTGTTCAAGTAATTGAACACGACCTCATTTTCTAGGAAAAAAGATAACCTTCCTAGTGTCTAAAGACACTGCGTCAGTTTCCTATTTTTCTACGAAAATGCCCAACAAGTTGGGACGGTCTTAGTATCTTAGATTTGTCCATTGAAAATTGAATATCTATATCAAATAGTAACAAGAAAATAAACCGAAAACGCTGTGAATTAATTAATGAGTAAGAAAACAAGGTTAAGTTAATAAGGGCGCACGGTGGATGCCTTGGCACTAGGAGCCGAAGAAGGACGTGACGAACGACGAAATTCCTTGGGGAGCTGTAAGTAAGCAATAATCCAGGGGTGTCCGAATGGGGGAACCCAACATGTAATGCATGTTATCCCTACCTGTTAAGGGTAGTGGAGGGAAGACGCAGTGAACTGAAACATCTAAGTAGCTGCAGGAAGAGAAAGCAAAAGCGATTGCCTTAGTAGCGGCGAGCGAACCGGCAGGAGGGCAAACCGAAGAGTTTACTCTTCGGGGTTGTAGGACTGCAATGTGGACTTAAATTGTATAGAAGAATAACCTGGGAAGGTTAGCCAAAGAGAGTAAAAGCCTCGTATTCGAAATATAGTTTATACCTAGCAGTATCCTGAGTACGGCGGGACACGCGAAATCCCGTCGGAATCTGGGAGGACCATCTCCCAACCCTAAATACTCCCTAGTGACCGATAGTGAACCAGTACCGTGAGGGAAAGGTGAAAAGCACCCCGGGAGGGGAGTGAAATAGAACCTGAAACCGTGTGCCTACAAGAAGTTCGAGCCCGTTAATGGGTGAGAGCGTGCCTTTTGTAGAATGAACCGGCGAGTTATGATATGATGCGAGGTTAAGTGGAAGAAGCGGAGCCGTAGGGAAACCGAGTCTGAATAGGGCGATATAGTATCATGTTATAGACCCGAAACCATGTGACCTACCCATGAGCAGGTTGAAGGTGCGGTAAAACGCACTGGAGGACCGAACCAGGGCACGTTGAAAAGTGCTTGGATGACTTGTGGGTAGCGGAGAAATTCCAAACGAACTTGGAGATAGCTGGTTCTCTCCGAAATAGCTTTAGGGCTAGCGTCGATGTAAAGTCTCTTGGAGGTAGAGCACTGTTTGGGTGAGGGGTCCATCTCGGATTACCAATCTCAGATAAACTCCGAATGCCAACGAGATATAATCGGCAGTCAGACTGCGAGTGCTAAGATCCGTAGTCGAAAGGGAAACAGCCCAGACCACCAGCTAAGGTCCCAAAATAATTGTTAAGTGGAAAAGGATGTGGGGTTGCACAGACAACTAGGATGTTAGCTTAGAAGCAGCTATTCATTCAAAGAGTGCGTAATAGCTCACTAGTCGAGTGACCCTGCGCCGAAAATGTACCGGGGCTAAAACAATTTACCGAAGCTGTGGATACCTGAAAAATGGTATGGTAGGAGAGCGTTCTATGTGTGGTGAAGGTGTACCGTGAGGAGCGCTGGAACGCATAGAAGTGAGAATGCCGGTATGAGTAGCGCAAGATGGGTGAGAATCCCATCCACCGTAAGACTAAGGTTTCCAGGGGAAGGCTCGTCCGCCCTGGGTTAGTCGGGACCTAAGGAGAGACCGAAAGGTGTATCCGATGGCTAACAGGTTGATATTCCTGTACTAGAGTATGAAGTGATGGAGGGACGCAGTAGGCTAACTCAACCGGGCGACTGGAAGAGCCCGGCTAAGCAGTGAGGCGTGGTATGAGTCAAATGCTTATACCTATAACGTTGAGCTGTGATGGGGAGCGAAGTTAAAGTAGCGAAGTGAGTGATGTCACGCTGCCAAGAAAAGCTTCTAGCGATGTATCATACTCTACCCGTACCGCAAACCGACACAGGTAGTCGAGGCGAGTAGCCTCAGGTGATCGAGAGAACTCTCGTTAAGGAACTCGGCAAAATGACCCCGTAACTTCGGGAGAAGGGGTGCTCAGCTAGACTGAGCCGCAGTGAATAGGCCCAAGCAACTGTTTATCAAAAACACAGCTCTCTGCTAAATCGTAAGATGATGTATAGGGGGTGACGCCTGCCCGGTGCTGGAAGGTTAAGAGGAGGGTTTAGCGCAAGCGACGATCTGAATTGAAGCCCCAGTAAACGGCGGCCGTAACTATAACGGTCCTAAGGTAGCGAAATTCCTTGTCGGGTAAGTTCCGACCCGCACGAAAGGCGTAATGATTTGGGCACTGTCTCAACGAGAGACTCGGTGAAATTTTAGTACCTGTGAAGATGCAGGTTACCCGCGACAGGACGGAAAGACCCCATGGAGCTTTACTGCAGTTTGATATTGAGTGTCTGTACCACATGTACAGGATAGGTAGGAGCCTATGAGTTCGGGACGTCAGTTTCGAAGGAGGCGTTGTTGGGATACTACCCTTGTGTTATGGCCACTCTAACCCGGATAGGTAATCCCTATCGGAGACAGTGTCTGACGGGCAGTTTGACTGGGGCGGTCGCCTCCTAAAAGGTAACGGAGGCGCCCAAAGGTTCCCTCAGATTGGTTGGAAATCAATCGCAGAGTGTAAAGGTATAAGGGAGCTTGACTGCGAGAGCTACAACTCGAGCAGGGACGAAAGTCGGGCTTAGTGATCCGGTGGTTCCGTATGGAAGGGCCATCGCTCAACGGATAAAAGCTACCCTGGGGATAACAGGCTTATCTCCCCCAAGAGTTCACATCGACGGGGAGGTTTGGCACCTCGATGTCGGCTCGTCGCATCCTGGGGCTGTAGTCGGTCCCAAGGGTTGGGCTGTTCGCCCATTAAAGCGGCACGCGAGCTGGGTTCAGAACGTCGTGAGACAGTTCGGTCCCTATCCGTCGCGGGCGTAGGAAATTTGAGAGGATCTGCTCCTAGTACGAGAGGACCAGAGTGGACTTACCGCTGGTGTACCAGTTGTCTCGCCAGAGGCATCGCTGGGTAGCTATGTAGGGAAGGGATAAACGCTGAAAGCATCTAAGTGTGAAACCCACCTCAAGATGAGATTTCCCATAACGTTAAGTTAGTAAGAGCCCTGAGAGAAGATCAGGTAGATAGGTTGGGAGTGGAAGTTGTGTGAGCAATGGAGCGGACCAATACTAATCGCTCGAGGACTTATCCTATTATAAGTAGTGAGAACGTTAAGAAAAGCGTATCATTTTAGGAAATCGGTGCGGTAGTCAGAGGACTACAAGACGATTTATCTAAATTACTAGCTTTTTAGTTCGAGCACAATTTCATAGAGCACAGAGTTAAGGGATATATCTTGTTAGTATAGAATAGATATTCAATTTTGAGTTGACAAAGAGGGGAACCTCATGTATACTCAGAATAGTTAAGTGACGATAGCCTAGGAGATACACCTGTACCCATGCCGAACACAGCAGTTAAGCCCTAGAACGCCGGAAGTAGTTGGGGGTTGCCCCCTGTGAGATAGGGTAGTCGCTTAGCTAGAAT
>NZ_SPPD01000035.1 GCF_004570575.1 Streptococcus cuniculi | reverse complement strand
CTGTTCCTTTTTTAACAATCTTGATTTTACCTGTGATTTCATCGTTTGTGCCATTCACTGTGATGAGCTGATCATCTTTGCCATTAACACTTACTTTCGGCGTTTTGGCATCAAGAGTAATGTCTTGAGTTTTGAAGGTCTTTTGGAAGCCTGGGGAAGCCGTGATTTCTTCCACCGTATAGGTTCCGAAAGGAATATCGGTTAATGTCACGACCCCTTTCTCATCAGTTGTTCCTTCAAAGGTCTTGCCTGTCTTCTTATCAGTGAGGCGGAAGCTATTACCTTTCAAGGTATAGAGCTTGTTCCACATGGTGCTGCCTGAAGCTGTACCTGTCTTTTGAATGGTCACAGAACCTTTTGAATCCGCATTAATTTTCACTCCCATATCGCCAAACAAACCTGTGACAATATCGAAATGTTCACGCCGGCCATCGGTATATGAAAAAGCAACTGTATTAGAGTTCCATTGTTTTAAGACGACATAAGCGGTTGGTAGGAGTTGTCTAGAATCGTTGTTAGTCGCTGTAGATGAACCTGTAACGAGTCCTCCTCCTGATATAGATAAATCTGTATTCGGTCCAACAATATAGGCTAAAGCACCCTGATTGCTTACTTCCGCTAGCTGTCGTGCATCAATGTCTGAGACCTTCATGGCCATCAGAACTTGTTCGTTCGGGATAGGTTGCTTGTTATCCTGTCTTACTAGACCAGCTACATAGGTTGTTTTTTCAATATAACCTGCAGGACGGCCTGTCCCAAGAGCGAGAGAGCCTGTATCGCCCGCTTCTGATATACCGCCTGAACCAGATGAGATTCCCCCACCTGCCGTCACAGCTACTCCAACTGTTATAACAGAACCTTGATTCTTAATGGCCATGGCGATGTCTTTATTGGACCAGCCATCAGCTCCATGTTCTACGTCCACATGTTTGATAACTAAATCAACGGGAATCTTCTCGCCCGTCTCAAGATCAGTGACTGTTCCGACATTGGTTACGGCTAGGGATTGCCCTGGGTTTAGAAAGCCGCCAATATCATCTTTGGTAAAGCCATCTTGTTTGAGAGGATGGAGGATATTTGTCCCAAAGAAGGTGCCAAGTGGCCCCGTCTGTACACCACCAACTCCCTTTACTTCAGAATTAGCGTTCCATTGGATTTGGTCTGCGACATACTTGACAGAAGCTAGGTTCTTGTCTGCGACAAGGGAATCAACGAGTGCTTGGAACTCAGGGGAAGCCATATTTGCGGTGTTGGCTTTCACAACAGGAACATTATTAAGTGTTCCAATCTGTTGTCCGTGCTGGATTTCAGCTGCCTGAACAACGTTTTGATTCCATGGTGCTTGCGGGACGAGTGTTGAAACTCCCGTTCCTGTAAGAGCCACCCCTGCGCTAATCAAAGCAAGGGTGCGTTTGAATTTCTTCTTACCGTTTTTTTTGCGATTGCGGTAAGAAGGTGTTTGAGAATAATTCATCTAATCTTCTCCTTTTCTTTTTTTGAAGTAAAAAAAGTAGCTATTGAGCTACCTGTCTGTTCTATTTTCTCCTTGAGGGAGAACGAGCTGAAATCATCTGGTCTCCTTTCCCTAACCCCTATAACTAACCAAGTAGCTTATAGTCTAAAATCTGTCTAAGCCTGTCATAAATCTCCTTTCTGTGTATAATATAATAAAAACATAACATCAATAAGGAGCTATAATGCCATTACAATTTGAAGAATCTGGTACAAGTATCTATTCTATTGACTATAAGCACTTGATAAGAAAGCTATCTGAAATAGACATTTTTCAAGATAAGGGTATTCAAAAATATTATTTGGAGCAATGGATGGCTGTATTAAAACATGCGGAAAAGAATGATTTAAAAGATTGTTACCCTTATTACAGCTTACATGGCATAAATAATCAGTATTTTACCTATCAACTCTTTTTAGGAGGACAAGAGTGCTTTCTACATTTCAATATCTCTAGAATCATTAATTCACCTAAATTAACAAACATTCCCTCCGAAAACATTTCAATAGAAGAGTTCTCTAATCCTCATTCAGACATCTTATGGAAAAAACCTATGGATGGTAAAAAATCACTATCATTCGGAAAACCAATTCTCATAATACCGTTATCTATAGGAACCTATAACCATATTGTGATAGATGGCAATCATCGTATTCAAGAAGCATTGGATCAATCAGATGACACTATATCTTTTAAGTATATCAATACGCTAACGCTTTTAGAATTTGATACTTTTTTCACTTCATTTGATCAACTCTTTTATACATTTCTATGTGAATTAACATTAATGGCCTTAGAGGAAAATAGTGATGACATCTCACTATTGAAAAAATCTTATCTTCATTATCAGTATAATATTTTTAATCATATTCCCCCAACTCCTCAATCGTCTTCTCTTCTTTGGAAATGGTTTAAGAAAATAATGTCTTCCTTCCCCTGGAGTAAGCGGTAATACATTCTTTTTAGAATGAATTTTCCCGATAGTATGATGAGTCTTTAATAATAATGGTTCTGTTTCTTGGGGCTTCTTAGCCTGTTCCATAGTCTATTCTCCTCCTCAATTACTTTTTTAAAATATAGTTTAAATGACAAATTGAAAAGCTGAAATCATATATTCTCCTTTTCTTCATACTTTGTCCTATTTTTTGATAAAATAAAATCATAGCCTGCTTTTTCTAAGCGTTCATCAACTACTTTCATTACTTGAGGAGAATCTGCTATGTTTATGACATCTCTAAAAAATTCTATATCTTCCCTAAAATTAGCAAAAAAAGCAACTGTCGCAATATTCAATGACTCCAGTTTTACCTCATTGATTTCTGAACACTTTTCATCTGAATTACCTAAAACTTTAGTTATTGCATCTAACATCCATCAAGCTCCTAAATCAATTTATCTGACCACATTAAAAGAACTATTACATCAAAATGATATCTCTCCCAATCAAATTCAAGCTATGGCTTTAAAGTTTCAAAAAATCTTATCTCTGATCATCTATCCTGTGATGCACCAGCCTCAGATACGCCATTGTTTCATGAAAATATTGGCCATATCTATGAAATCGGTCAGTTCTTATACCTCAATCGTTTGAGCATACCTACCGCTTACTTCCATTCAGATACATACGAAAAGTACAAAGATAAGTAGGAATCGTATTCTTCGCAAATTCAAATAACTGCTCTGTTGAAGTTACTTGTTCGCTATCTCTTAAAAACGCTTCAAAACACGAAGCAACCCTGCTCTTCATATTTTCTGTTATTGAAAAGTCAAGACGCAGTGCCTGAAAACAGTATCTCGCCATATGTTGGTTATCTCGAGATGCCAGATTTTGAGTGATTTTCCTCGCCAATGCTTCATCATAATGAGATAAGACAAACTCCCTTATCCTTTCCAAGGAAAAAATATATAATTTTAGATACAATTTTTCTTTATCGTCCATATTTCCTCCTTTGAACATCAAAAAAGACAAGTACGTGACTTGTCTTTTTGTTTAATAATCATACGTTCCGTTATTAAAGTTAGCATCCGCATCATTTAGCTGTTGTTGTCTTTGATCTTGAGTAAGCGATTGTTGGGGCTGTTGCGCAGGAGCTTGCGCAGGTGGAGTATAATCTCCTCCTGTTGTTTGCGCAGGAGCTTGGGCGGGCGCTTGGTAGCTAGGTGTTTCTTGGACTTGTGCCTGTTGTTGTGCCGCAGCCTGTTGAGCTTGCGCTTCTGCGGCTGCTCGTGCTTCTTCCTCAGCCTTTGCTTGCGCTACGGCTTGTGCTGCTCGGGCTGCAATCGCATCTTTCACGAGATTGATACGGTGTTGGAGCTTGCCTTTTGTCGCTTTGTCTACGACCTTATCCGTTGCGGTTTGAGCTGGTTGAATATTGCCATCCACTTGTTCAGCCTCCAGTTTTGCGACAGCTGCTTCTGCTTCTTTTGCGAGCTCCGCCTCAGCTTCTTTCTTGGCCATATTCACTTTTACAGCGTCAATCCGTTTGGTCAATTTGTCTTTTGAGTCTCCTGCTTTTAAGCCTTTAACGGCAGTCTCAGCTGGTGAGACATTTTCTTTGACTTGATTATCCTCAAGGAGTTTAACGGCTTTTTCAGCTTTCTTCATCAGCTCATCTTCTTTATCTACGCTTGAGCTTGATGTACTTTGTTCGACTTTTGGAGTAGAAGTAGGCTTTGTGCCAGGTTGGGAGAGGACATAGCCTCCTGTCCCCAACACCACAATACCTGCGACCAATCCAGTCATTCCTTTTTTGTTTTTAAAAATAGCCTTTAGTTGTTCTTTCATTGACTTTTTCATCTGTTTACCCACTTTCTTTTTTACAGTTTTATTATATCATAATGTGTTCATCTTTTGTAGCATTTTTTTATTTGCGATATCCTTTGCCTGTTAGACGGAGAACACTCTTTTTTCCTGTGCCTTCTCGTCTAGCGATTAAGACCCCATTTGATAGAATCGTGCGAATCTGTGAGTAAAGACTTGTATAGTCGTACATAACTTCGACCATTTCAACTGTGCCAGCAATATAACCTTTTTGTGAAATTGTTCCAAAACGTGGATGTAATTTCACGGTACGTCCGTCCACGAGTCGGGCGGTTACTCCGCCTCGTTGACCTAGTTTGCGTAAGTCAGCTAATGTGACTTCAGTATCTCTTTTGATTTGATTCATGTTTTTTCCTCCTAGCGAATCAAAGGCGATTGACGCCGTGCTGTGAGAAGACGTATCTTCTCATCGGTATTTCTTACACACAGTTTATAGTCTAGAAACTGCAAACTCCTTCAGCTTATGGTTATGAACCATGCTTTTGCGTTATGTGCCTGGGCTAGATATCCTTTTCTAGCTACTACACCACCCCTATTTCTCTTTTATCCATAGGCACGCTAATCGGGATAGTGGTTGGTATTCAGTTTTCAAGGAACGTAAACAGTTTTACGACGTATTTAGGTCAAAGGGTTAAGTCCTTTTCAATTCTTCCAATTGGCATAATAAATTGTAGATGTCAGGATATGAAGATTTGATGTGCTCTAGCTCAATATAAAAACCTTTTTTGTCATCCAGCAATGACCGTGAAAAGTAGTTACTGAGCGACAGAAGAAATTGACTGTAATCAGCTTCTCTATTACAAGATACTTCCCGATGGATCTCATTAAAAATCTTTACCATAAGGAGCTTTATGTGTCGCTCCTTTTTCTGTACTATCATTCCAAACATCACTCCACCTCAATTCTTTCCGCTGGGTAATACACATCTGCCGCACTGTTATCGAATAGTTCATCTAGCACTGCTTGCAACTTGTCTATTGCATCGGTTGGAAGTCGATCATATAACATGACATCCATTTCCTCATAGCCATCTTCAGCTAATCGCTCTATGACATACTCAATGACTGATTCAGCGTCGGTTTTTAAACGTTCACATACTGTTGTGTGCCAACCCTCTTTTTCTTCAAAAGACATATCCTCCCATAGTTCTATTAAACTTTCGATAGGCATTGCCTCTCCATT
>NZ_SPPD01000034.1 GCF_004570575.1 Streptococcus cuniculi | reverse complement strand
GCAGGGACACTCACCTCAAGCAAGGCTTTGATTAGTCTCTCTCGTATGACCTTTAAGGACAATCCAATTCCAGATATTACACCTGAAAAACCAGATTTCCAACCAGAGAAGTTTGACTTGTCTGAAGCGAAGTTTGACATCACGGGAAACAAACTCATGGATGATGATGATGAATTGAAAGATGAGTACACAGACACCCATAAAGACCCGTATGCGGACAAGGTGGACAACAACGAACCACAGAACTTGAATACCAAGGTTGTGAAACGTGGGGACAAGCTCTTCTACCAGCTTTGGCTCGATACCAACGACTTTACTCCAGAGCAGCTGATTCAAACAACAGGCTTGACGGACAGCTATGATGTCAAGCACCTAACCTTAGATATCAAGAACATCAAGGGTTATGATGGCAAGACAGGTGAAGAGGTAACGAAACTCTTTGATGTAGAGGATAAGGACGGAAAACTGACCATTCAAACCAAGAAGGACTTGCTCAAAGACAATGTACTCGATACAGAGCGCTTTGCTTTTGGTCGTTACTACAAGTTTGACATTCCAGTAACGGTGAAAGAGGATGTGGAAGACGGGGTGGATATTGAAAATGTTGCCAGTCAATTTGTGACAACGGTCAATCCAGATGCCCCAACAAATGGTGATACACCAAGAGATGATCCAACGAAAACGGATGAAAAGCCAACTCAAAAACGGGTCAATAAGGTAAAAAGTCCTAAAAAGGTAGATTTCCAACCAGAGAAGTTTGACTTGTCAGAAGGTCAATTTGATATCACAGGAAACAAGCTCATGGATGATGATGATGAGGTGAAAGATGAGTACACAGACACCAATCAAGACCCGTATGCGGATAAAGTGGACAACAATGAACCGCAGAACTTGAATACCAAGGTCGTGAAACGTGGGGACAAGCTCTTTTATCAATTGTGGCTCGATACGAATCACTTTACACCAGAGCAGCTGATTCAAGCAACAGGCTTGACGGACAGCTACGATGCCAAGCACCTCACCCTAGATATCAAGAATATCAAGGGCTACGATGGCAAGACAGGTGAAGAGGCAACCAACCTCTTTGATATCAAAGACCAGGACGGGAAACTCACTATTCAAACCAAGAAGGACTTGCTCAAAGACAACGTACTCGATACAGAGCGCTTTGCCTTTGGTCGTTATTACAAGTTTGATGTTCCAGTGACCGTCAAGGAAGATGTTCCTGCAGGGACAGCTATCGAAAACACCGCTCGTCAATTTGTGACAACGGTCAATCCTGAAACAGGAGACCCCAATAAGCCATCTGAAAAACCAACTCAAAAACGGGTCAACAAGGTGAAGGAAAATAAACCAGAACCTCACAAGTTTGTCCTTGATAAAGCAGGGGTGGACATCAAAGGAACGAAATTGTTAGATGACGATAGTGAGTTGAAAGATCGCTATGCAGATACGAACAAAGGCCCGTATGCGGACAAAGTAGATAACAACGAACCTGAAAATATTAATACGGCAGTCCTCAAAGCTGGCACAACGATTCATTATCAGGTCTGGGTGGATACGACACCGTTTGACAAAGAAAGTCTACTTCAGACCATCGGGGCAGAAGACGACTATGACGAGCGTTATGTGACCATCGACACCAAAGCGATTAAGGTCTATAACAAGTCTACTGGTAAGGAAGTGACAAGCCAGTTTGATATTGAGAATAAAGATGGGAAGATTACCGTTCTACCAAATGATTCGGTCAAGAAGACACTTGGTCAAATCAAGGTACTCGACACCTCTAAATTTGACCTAGGGATCTATTATCAAGTCGAGATTCCAGCGACCATCAAGAAAGATGTTCCAGCGGGAACGGACATTGAAAACACCGCTAAACAAGTGATTGTCGATAAAGACGGTAAGAAAGAAGAGCTGATTACCGAAAAACGGGTAAACAAGACTCCTAAAGAGGAACAAGCAACAGGAAGGCTTCCTCGGACTGGTGAGAAAGCAGGACTTCTCTACACGTTGTTAGGTGCTCTTCTTCTAGCAGGCCTTGCGGAAGGAAAAACACGTTTGTTCAGTAAACAGATGAAAAAAGCCTTGAAGCGGGTGTCAAGATAGGGTGGAAGACCTTGCATCAATCACGATGATACAGTATACGGAAGTCTAGTGACTGTAAGACACAAATTCTTCTGACTGTACTCACAACTTACAGTTCTTGTCTTTCTATACTGCCACAAGCATAAATGGTTCGTCATTTGTGCTTTTTTCTGTTTGTAAAGGAGTAAAACAAGATGACAGAAGACACAACTAATCACTTTACGTTTCAGGTCATCGATCGAGTTGCCGTTTTATCAACGGACTCGAAAGGCTGGACAAAGGAATTGAATCTTATTTCCTACAATGAGAAACCCGCTGTATGGGATATCCGCAAATGGAGTCCAAACGGCAAAATGAGTCGAGGGATTACCCTCAAAAACGAAGAATTAATAGCTTTGAAGGAAGCCTTACAAACACTAGAAATGGAAAAAGGAGAACACACACATGGATATGGCCGTTAAAATTGTGACACTAATTGGAGGTTTGATGTCTATCTCAGGTCTTTTTTGGATGTTATTTGGAGTGTACGAAGTATTTGCAGGACGTAAGAATAAACGACCTGAACAACGTGATCAGGGACAAGAGGGGATTATCAATGGTTTTGCCCTATCAGCCTTTTCGGCGACCATTACGGCAGCGATTGTAGCAGCGATTCGAGCAATCAAATTTTAAATAAGGAGGGCTGATATGAAACTAAATGTTTCAAGCCTTATTAAGACACTTGCAGAGTACAATCCTATTGTCAATCAAACAGCTATTGCGATGAACAAGGCGCTCCTTGTTCTAGGCAATATCCTATTGTCTATCTTTTTACTAATGGAAATGATGAGATGGTATGAGTTGATAGGAAGTACGAGTAAAAAGCTACCGCAAAAACTATGGCTTGAAATTACCTTTAAATATCTAGTCTGCTGGTTGCTCATTCAACACTCTGCGAATATCTTAGATGGGCTGATGTGGCTACTGGACAGTGGCGCCCACCTGATTTCTAAGGTTGTCAAAATAAAAGATTATAGCTACACATTTGATATTGGACACACAAAAGGAGTCGCAAAGATTATCTTAAACTTGATTGGTGGAACAGTGTCACTCATTGCGAATACGATTGCTGGGTTACTGATTTTTATGCGCTATGTCGAACTCTATTTCTTAAAAGTTTTAGCGCCTGTATTGTTAGCTTGTCTGGTCAATGAAACTGTTCGTCCGATTGCCATTACCTTTTTGAAATATTTTTCATCCTATGTCCTCATTGCCTTGGGACTCAGTATTATCTCGGCCATCTATACAGCTCTATCCCCCACAAACTTCTTTGCGGCTATTGTAGAAGTAGAAAAAATCCCGTACGGAGTAGCACTCGCTTCCATTTTCGAAGGGGGGATTTATATCGTTGCAATTGTCAGTGTCGGACGAATAATGAGACAGTTATTGGGGGTATAAGATGAATAAATTAGGCTCAATCTTTTTGAACGATTTTATCAAAGAAGAAAAGCCAATTCTTTTCCAATTAACAGGAAGAGGGCTGTTGTTGCTATTCGGAGGTATTTTGACTCTTGGTGTGACAACGTTATTATTTTTCTTTGATTATCCAGATTGGTTGGTTTTTGTTATCTCGGCAAGTCTATTATGTCCAACGATGATTATTGGACTAAGTATTGATAAACGTTTCTCTTTATCAGAGCGTTTTTATTTTTTTCTTTTGACAAAACGTAGACTTTACCAAATGGAAGACCAGAATAGAAGGGAGTACCATTCTAGTGACTTTATTCAAGCAAAAAATGTCAGAGAAACTGACCAAATCTGAATTGGCAAGAGCAGAGCGATTAAAACGCCAGATCAAGCCAACTACTCAAAACACCTTGGCTTATACGAGCCTGTTTCAAGGAGGGCTCATGCACATTGTAGGGGATAGCTATTCAACCACTTTCCGTTTAGGAGAGGTTTCATATCTTGCGGCTGAATATGAACAACAATTGACCATTGGAGAGGCACATGCCAAAGCTTTTAATGCCATTGATGCAAGCTCTAGTTTACAACTTCTCATTCTCAATAAAAGAGTGAAAGAAGACGTGTTGCGTCAAGTTCTTTATGAAAAAAACAATGATAGTAATGATGACTATCGTGCCGAACTAAATGCCCAAATCCAAGAACGCTTTGATATTACAAGCAATAATTTTGAAATTCGGAAATACATGACAATTTCTCAAGAGGCAATTGACAAAAAACAAGCCCAGTTGGCGTTACAAGATGTAGGCGTGACACTTGAAAATATTTATAAGACGATTGATGTATCGTTTCAGCCACTGACGGAGATGGAACGCCTCTCAGTATTTTCGGAGATTCTAAATGGAGTAGAGACCTTGCCCTACACGTATCATGATTTGCGGATTTCAGGTCTCACTAGTAAGGATTTTATTGCACCGGATTTAATCGAATTTAATCGAAAAGATATCAAAATCAATGAGATGGTTTCAAAGACCTTATATATCAAATATTATCCGAAATCAATGGAAGACGATTTGATTAAGGAATTAACCTCTGTAGGGCTTGAACTAGCTATCTCGATTCATGCGACCGCTTATGATACCGAAGAGATTATTGAGGATATTGAAGAGGCGCAAGCTGAGGCCAATGTGGAACAGATTCGGTCTGCGAAACGTGCCGCAACTTCCTATATTCCAACGGAACTAGTGCTAGGTTCTCAAGTTTCAGATGATTTTGAGGAAGCTGGAAACTGGCGCAAAGAAGTGAAAGATCGAGATCAGAAGATTTTTAGAGGATTGATTCTAGTTTACTTTAAAGCCAATAGCTATGAAGAATTAGCCTTGCATCAAAGTAAAATTGAACGAGCAGGGCGCAAGGTGGGAGTACGTTTTGGGGAAATCTATTACCACCAAGAAGAAGCTCTCAATACGGTTCTTCCAATTGGGAAAAACTATTTAGATCTTCACCAGAATGTCCGCATCAAGAAGGTGTTTCCCAGGAGCATGACGACGGCCAACCTTGCCACTCAAATTCCTTTTTCATCTATCGATTTTATTTCAAAAAGTCCTGATGCTCGCTATTATGGCCAAAATCAAGCCTCTCACAATATCATTTCAATAGATCGAAAGAATGACCTCCTTTCTGCAAGTGGTGTGATTATGGGGGCGTCAGGTTCAGGGAAATCGGTAGTAGCCAAAAACGAAATCATCTCTACCCTCTTGAAATACAAGAGGGACAAGGTGATTGTCATCGATCCCGAGGCAGAATATTTAGATATCGGTCGAGAGTTTGGGGCTGAAATCATTGATATAGCGGTAGGAACAGACACCTCTTTTAACCTGATGAATATTCCTGATAAGGAGAAGTTGTTAGAGGACGATAAAGATCCTGAAGGTGCCAAATCCAACTTCCTTGTTACGTTGTTTACTAGTCTCCTATCGGATTTTGGAGATGAGACGATTTCTCTCATTGACCGTGTGACCAAACTCACCTATAAACGGTTTGAACAGCCGACTCTCAAAGAGTGGTATAGGGTACTCAGTAAACAGGAAGAGGCAGAAGCAAAACGGCTAGCCTTGAAGTTAGAAATCTATACGCTGGGAAGCTATGACATCTTCTCAAAACAGACCTCGGTGAATTTAGACAATCGTTTCATTATCTTTAATTTGCAGCGCTTATCAGGGCAACTCAAGCATTTTGCTTTGTTGGTCATTCAAGATTTCATCTGGAATCAGGTTGTCGAAGCACGAGCAAAAGGGGAGAAAGTCTGGTTCTACTTTGATGAGCTACAGCTTTACTTTGAAGAGGACTACCAAGCTACTTATTTCAATCATTTGTGGTCTCGAATCCGTAAATACGGCTGTATTCCAACAGGTATTACCCAGATGCCCGAAACTCTAACAGGTTCACCACAAGGACGGAAACTCTTAGGAAATAGTCACTTTAAAATATTGCTCAAATTAGAGGGCTTAGCCCTCAAAGAGGTAAAGAAAGTGGTGAAACTAACGGAACAACAAGCTCGCTATGTTGAGCGGCCAAAGGCTAAGGGAACAGGCTTGATTGTGGCAGGTGACATCGTAGTACCCTTTGAAAATCCTATTCCAAAGGATTCCAAACTATACCGTCTCATTGCGACTGATGCCTGATGAATAGAGAGGAGAGGGTATGGACGAGAAAAAAACGATAGAACTTGAAACGGACAAAACTCAGCTCATTAGTTCGTCATCAGAGCGTAAAAATATCTCCTTGTCTCACCACAACTGGAAGAGAATGAGGACAACTACTAAGGCCTCATTTCTGAAAAAAGTATCAGTAGATGATGTAAAGAGAGCAGTAGAGCGACTTCGTAAGAAAAAAGGGAACCCCGTGCCCGCTTATCAGAAGTCAAAGCAAGTGTCTTCCAAAGTTTTCCCTAAGACAGAAATGATTGCAGGTGATGTAGAGCAAAAGGATGAAGTAAAGAAGCCTTCTTCTGTTAAACAAACAGGGCTGGTTAAATCGACATTGGCGCAACGATTGAAAGTGGAATCTAGTCGTGTAACGGATGACCTATTGGCTCAGGAGGATAATCTACAAGAGATTGTAGAGATGAAGCGACAGATACAAGAAGGAAGTGAGAGGTTATATCCTATCCAAACTAGTCTGGCTTATGTCAAATCAACGCTGTCTACTGTCGCCAAATCACAGTCCTTATCAAACTCCAGTAGAACAAATAAAATTCCAAAGAAAAAGCCCGTCTCTTCTTCGAAACAACAGAGACAACGAAAATATGCCCCAAGAGCATGGATGGGCTCTGTTAAGAGTGTTCTATCCACTAGTGTGGGGAAATGGACTCTATTTGCGGGTGGAGGAGTCCCATTATTGCTGATAGTGATAATAGGGGTATTCAGTCAAGTATTTCCCATCCAGAGTGAGTATGACTTGAATGAGACCTATCTCTATATGACCCAGCTAGACCGCAAGAAGTCCAGTGATACAGTCGAGTATTATACAAATTGGGAAGACCCGCTCCTTTACCTTCACTTTCACTATGAAGCGATTCATGAAGATCCAAGGT
>NZ_SPPD01000033.1 GCF_004570575.1 Streptococcus cuniculi | reverse complement strand
ACGAGAGACCCAGACGACTTCACCAGTATAAAACGGCTAAATTTCTGTTTGAGCTAGCACAAACAGCCTAAGCAATGGAAGACTAGTCTATCCATGAACTTGTTGCACTTGACTTGACAATGTGCGAGAATAAATTCATCACTAAAAATCAAAAATAAAGAAGAATTTCTCTTCTTTCACTATGGTTTAGAATATGGTATCCCTTCAGTAGCAACTGTAAACAAAGCTTTAAAAAAGATATTAACCGAACTTGATATAGAACCAATCATAATGACCAATGGCCTTAGACATACATACGGTTTCTATTTACTTCATAATAATGTAGATATGGGAGTTGTCGCTAAAATTCTAGGACATAAGGATATTCAAATGTTAATTGAAGTCTACGGACACACGCTATCCGAACGAATAGATAAGGAATTCAAAGACGTAGAAGAAATTATGAACGCTATATAAATTTGAGATAAAATCAAAAAATTTGTCTTTGATTCACTAAAATCTACAAAAAGAAAAAAGCAACAGCAGTAGCTGTTGCTTCAAGAGGAATCATCTTCTAAATTTTACTTACGTTTCTTCATCAAATAGATACCAACACCGACTAATAAGCTCAAACCAATCACAACCAGTCCTACGCTTGTGGTACTGTTTGTAGCTGGTAAGACTTTCTGAGCCTTTGGTTGCACGCTAACCTGAGACGGTGGCGTATCGCTTGGGTTTTTTGGCTCATCATTAGGCGTCTTCGGTGCAGGGGGTGTTTCTTTTGGAATATGACTATTGGTAATCAAAGTACCATCAATCTGTGTGGTATATCCTGGTACTGCGTCTTCTTGCACCGTGTACTGAATAACTTGACCATTTTGATATTGGTCAAGATTCTCAAAGTTATAGTGCCAACCTGTAGCTTCAGACGCAGTCGCTGTTTTCCCTGTATCTACACCGTTCGCAAATAAGTGTACGGTAATACTACTTGGGCGAATACCGTCTTGGTTATTACCATCATTCCATACCTTAGAACCATTGAGGCTGATTTTCTTTGGGGTGTAACTATTGGTAATCATATAGTTGTTGCCATCTGCTGTAATGGTAGACGTGTACTCTGCTGTAACAATCTCTTCTACGCTGTAAGGAATCTCTTTTCCGTCGGCATATTTTGGAAGCTCTTTTGATGTGAATGACCACTGCCCCTTTTCATCTGGTGTGACAGTGATGCGTTCTACTTCAGTACCTTGACCATCTTTCACTACGACGACAATGCTAGTTGGGCGTTTCCCATCTTGGTTATCGCCATCTTCCCACACCTTCGTACCTGTCAAGCGAATCATCTCAGGACTACGAGAATTGGTAATCACTTCCCCATCTACTTTTGCAACATAGCCTGTTCCTATTAACAGCGCCATGGTCGCATCATCTTCACGGATGGAGTAGCTAATTTCTTGGCCTTTTTCAAACTGTGGAAGATTAGTAAAGCTACCTACCCACGTATCGGTATCTGTTTGATTTTCCGCAGTGAGGGTTAGTGTTTTTCCTGTGACTGCGACTGGCTCACTCCCTGCCACAGACTTATATAACTGTACTGTAATCAAGCTTGGACGTTTCCCGTCTTGGTTGCCATTATCAACCCATTTCTTGGTGACTTGATAGCTGATTTCTTTCGGTGTGTAGCTATTGACAATGGTGAAGTCATCAATTTTCGTGGTATAGTCTTTTACTACCACTTCTTCTACCGTGTAGCGAATCACTTGGCCATTGGCATACTTCGGCTTGTTGGTAAAGCTGGTACTCCAGTTCCCATCTGCATCTGCTTGAATCGTACGGCTATCTACTTTTACACCATTTGCAAGAAGATGGACGGTGATTTCGCTAGGACGTTTCCCATCTTGGTTATCGCTGTCTTCCCATTTCTTCTGAACAGTCACATCTATCATTTCTGGCGAATAACTGTTTGTAAGATTATAGCCATCTACTGTTGTATGATAGTTTGGTACCATTTCTTCACTAATCGCATAAGTGACCAACTTCCCATCTTTATATTTCGCAATATTTTTGAAGCTATAACTCCAGTTGTCTGTAGCCGTTACTGTCTTACTAGCTACTTTTTGACCGTTAGCTAGAAGATGGACAGTAATCGAATCCGGACGCTTACCATCTTGGTTATCTGCATCATCCCAAGTCTTGGTACCCGATACTTCCGTTACCTCTGGAGTATACATATTGGTGAGGTTATAACCATCTACAGTTTTTGTATAGCCTTCTGGTACGTCTTCATCAATTGTATAGCTGATTTCTTGAGCGTTTTCATATTTCGGCAGATTCGTAAAGGCATACTTCCAGTCATCTTTAGCTGAAATTTCTTTTCTTTCAACTTCTGTCGTTTGACCAGCTACTGTCTTAAGAAGTTTTACGAGTAATTTCTCTGGGCGTTTTCCGTCTTGATTATCATTGTCCGCCCATGTCTTCATGCCAGAAACTTCTGTGGTAGCTGGGGAATACGTGTTGGTAACTGTAATTCCTGTTGTCATGTCACCTGTTATTTTGGATTGGTATCCTTCTGGCAGATTGACTTCCTGTATGGTATAAACAATCGCTTTTCCTGCTTCATACTTATCCAATTCATCAAATGTTCCTGCCCAATTGTTTCCCTCGTTAAGCGTTAATAGCTTTCCTTCAATAGCTTTCCCATTGGCATACAGTTGGACAGACACCTCGGCTGGACGCTTACCATCTTGGTTATTTGAATCTTCCCATACTTTTGTTACTGCTATAGAGGTTTTTTCGATATCATGAGTATTGGTCAAATTATGACCATCTACCGTTTTCGTATATCCTTCTGGCAAATCTTCATCAACTGTATAAGTGATTGCTTGACCATTCTCAAACTGCGGGAGGTTTGTGAAAGAATATTTCCAATCGTCTTTGGCTGAAATCTCTTTCATTGCAATTTCTGTCATTTGACCACCTATTGTCTTAAGAAGTTTTACGAGTAATTTCTCTGGGCGCTTGCCGTCTTGATTGTTATTGTCAACCCAAGTCTTCATGCCAGAAACTTCTGTAGTAGCTGGAGAGTACGTGTTGGTGACTGTAATTCCTGTTGTCATGTCACCTGTTATTTTGGATTGGTATCCTTCTGGTACTTCTACTTCTTTCAAAGAATATGTTATTTCTGCCCCTTGGTCATCGTACTTATTTAGATTTTCAAAGATTGCTTTCCACTTGTTTTCTGAATTAAGTGTAAGAGTCTTTCCCGCCACTTCCTGACCATTGGCAAGCAATTGGACAGTGACAGAGTCTGGACGCTTGCCATCTTGGTTGTTCACATCTTTCCATTCTTTACTTACTGGAATAGAAATTTTTTCTCTCGTATTCTTAATGGTTCGAATAACACCATCTTTTCCTACTGTCACTTCAATCGGTGTTTTATCTAGCACATAGCCTTTGGGTGCCTTAGTCTCGACAATAGTAAATTTCCCCTTAGCTACTTCCTCAGCTGTGTAGACTTTAGACTGACCAACACCATCTTTTTCAATCTTTACAATCTCTTTTTGTCCGCTTGGTGAAGTGATTTCAAATTCTGCTCCATTCAACAAGGCCGCTGTCTCAGCATCTTGTTTGTAAAGAGTGATACGGTAACCAGTTTCTAATTGGATAGAGCCTCCTGTTGTGATTTTGGTAGAACGTTCAACACGATGAACAGTATTTTGCCTTTCCGTACTAGTGGTTAAGTCTGTCTCCCCACCTTTCATGGATAATTCATTGATAACATCTGTTCCATTTGCGGGAGAGGTTGTTGAGTAATAAACATTATATGCAGCGACTTTTCCGTTTGTGGCCATCCTTGAAGCAGTGTTCAACAATTTTAATGTATAACTAGTATACGCACTGTTGTACTCAATTGTGTAATCTTTTCCTTCCTCAAGTACCTTTGAATCTGTCAAGTTCAAGGTAGAATTGAAATAGCCTGCCAAAACCTTTACCTTTTCAGGAATAAACTGCATTGGGGCAGAATCATCAGGAATGACATCTTTTAGAGTGATAGAGTCATAACTTGATTGATTCGTATTGACTCGTAAAACCCAGTTATGGATATACTCTCCCTTTTTACCTAATGTTGGTGAATCCCATGGCTCTTTCTGCATCACTCCGCCGATTTTAGCAAAATTTTCTTTTTTAATTCCTTCTGTATAATCAGGTGTAGTTTGTTCTTTCACCGAAATAGAATGAGTGATGGTTTTACTTGTTTCTGTAGATGGGTAGGTTATCGTTTTACCATCAACTATCTGGCTCACTTTGAAATCAGTATAAAAGGTTCCTTTTACTCCTTGGATTTGACTGCCACCTTTCTTTTTAAGGTATTCTTGCAAATCCTTGAGAGTAATTCTCACTGTTCCACCTTTTCCTTCACCGTTTGAAGTCACAACAGCTGTTCCGACAACCACATCTGTTTCCCTATCTTTCAAATCAAAGCTCGTATCGTCAACGGTTATTGGTTCTGGTATTGTGAATGTAAAGTAATCACCATCTGCTAGATTCCCATCGTACTTTGATAAATCAAAATTTGACTCAAATCGATAGGTCACATTTTTTATTAATTGATAAGAACCTGAACTATCAGCTGTGAGGTACCTTCCATTATTCACATCCCATAAGTTAATATCTGTTAATACATTTTGCAGTTCTTTCGCTTGACCAGTCGTCGCACTCGCTCCAATACCTAGTAGTGTGACAAACGTGGCTAAAAACATGACTAACAATTTCCTAAGCTTATTCATTTTTTCCCTTTCTCTATACATCGTTCGTTTTTATTTTTCATCACATGCTTTCTTTTTTCGTAGGTAGGAATGTCTCCAGTACCGTCGACTACAAATGCGACTACAAAATACTGTTCGTTTATCGAGAATACCTGCTGTCGTCACCACACGGCACCCACATTTTTTGCAAGAAAACGTACGACTTTCATAAAAATCAATTCGTTTTTCCACGACTACTTTCCCTCCCTTTAATTAACACTTCCTCTCCAGTATTTATTTCATGAACACTAGATAAACAACACCTCTTTTCTAAGTACAGCTGAACTTCTTGAATCTTCTGTCTCCTATTCAGTATTGATAGCATCTCAAAAGTTAGGAATTTTGGAACTCATATGTTATAATTTTATAAGGGATTTTGTGTGTCAGTACAAAGTGTAAATTCCTTAATTTAGTCAGTTATTTCTAATCTTGAAAATTGTTTGCTAGTTCTTAAATTACAGAAAAAGTATGACAAAATAAAAGTCTCAAAATTCCTAGCTTTTGAGACTTTTTTTTGTAAACTTTTTGTATATTTTTCACTGTGTTACCTATTCTACTTTATCTTTTAACCAACGATAGAGCGTTGCCCTTGAGATATTGAGTTGATGAGCCACTTCTTGGGCTGTCATCTCTCGACGTCTCCAGCGTTCTATGATTTCAGGAAACTCTTTCGGACAGGTCTTATTAGGTCTACCAAACTTCACCCCTTTCTTTTTTGCCTCCACAATCCCTTCCAGCTGTCTTTGCTTAATATTTTCCCTTTCCACTTGAGCCACATAGGATAGAACCTGTAAACAGATATCCGAAATAAACTTTCCTGTAATTGTATCAATCTTCAGATTAGTATTGAGCAAGGGAAAGTCTAGGACCACAATATCGACTCCTTTCTCCTTGACGAGATAATTCCACTGCCTAATAATCTCATCATAATTTCTTCCCAAACGATCAATCGATTTAATAACCAACTCATCTCCTGGCATGAGTAACTCCACCAGCTTCCTATAGGCTACACGATTGAAATTCTTCCCCGAAGACCTATCAATGTATAAGTACCTCTCCTCTATTCCTTCTGACAGCATGGCAGACAATTGCCGTTCAATGTTTTGTTCCCGAGTAGAAACTCGGATATAGCCGTATTTCATCATAATTCCTCCTATTTTTCTAATACTATCTTAAAATAAAAACAGGATAACTAGAACAAAATATTCTCGTTTTGTTAATATTGTTCCCTCTATTTATAAACATACTGTTACGGAAGAAAAACAAATGACTACAACTGTTTATTGAAGTCTACGGACACACACTATATAATTTGGGAGAAATTTTGGGAGAGAAAATGAAAAGAACAGCGAAAAAGCCCTATACAATAGGACTTTCTGCTATATTATGCTATACCGGCGGCCGGGGTCGAACCGGCACGTCCTTGCGGACACTGGATTTTGAGTCCAGCGCGTCTGCCAATTCCGCCACGCCGGCTAATATAGAGTAACTGGGGTAGCTGGATTCGAACCAACGCATGAGGGAGTCAAAGTCCCTTGCCTTACCGCTTGGCTATACCCCAATAATAAAATAGGCGAGTGATGGGAATCGAACCCACGAATGTCAGAGCCACAATCTGATGTGTTAACCACTTCACCACACCCGCCATCTTATAAACACGGGCAGTAGGAATTGAACCCACACTGAAGGTTTTGGAGACCTTAGTTCTACCTTTAAACTATGCCCGTAAAGGTATGGAAGGGGAGGGATTCGAACCCCCGAACCCGAAGGAGCGGATTTACAGTCCGCCGCGTTTAGCCTCTTCGCTACCCTTCCAAGTTATTAAAATAATGGCGCGAGACGGAATCGAACCGCCGACACATGGAGCTTCAATCCATTGCTCTACCAACTGAGCTACCGAGCCATATCCACAATCAAATTGCGGGAGCAGGATTTGAACCTACGACCTTCGGGTTATGAGCCCGACGAGCTACCTAGCTGCTCCATCCCGCGTTACTATTAGTAAAGGAGGATGTGGGATTCGAACCCACGCACGCTTTTACACGCCTGACGGTTTTCAAGACCGTTCCCTTCAGCCGGACTTGGGTAATCCTCCAACTTATAGTCCGTACGGGATTCGAACCCGTGTTACCGCCGTGAAAAGGCGGTGTCTTAACCCCTTGACCAACGGACCATAATAAACTAAAGATTTCTCTTTACTCCGCCAGTAGGACTCGAACCTACGACATCATGATTAACAGTCATGCGCTACTACCAACTGAGCTATGGCGGATTCTAGCTAAGCGACTACCCTATCTCACAGGGGGCAACCCCCAACTACTTCCGGCGTTCTAGGGCTTAACTGCTGTGTTCGGCATGGGTACAGGTGTATCTCCTAGGCTATCGTCACTTAACTATT
>NZ_SPPD01000032.1 GCF_004570575.1 Streptococcus cuniculi | reverse complement strand
ACCTTGGATCTTCATGAATCGCTTCATAGTGAAAGTGAAGGTAAAGGAGCGGGTCTTCCCAATTTGTATAATACTCGACTGTATCACTGGACTTCTTGCGGTCTAGCTGGGTCATATAGAGATAGGTTTCATTCAAGTCATACTCGCTCTGGATGGGAAACATCTGTCCAAAGACACTGGCCATGAGAAGTAATAATAGAAAGAAGCCTCCAAGCGCCCATGCACCCCATTTGAGGGCAATGGAAGAAAAGACGACTCTGACAGGGCGAACCGCTAAGTTCCACACACTGCTCTTGGACGTTTTCGACCGGAACGCCTTCTTGAAAAGGAGACCTCCCCTCCTCTTTTTCTTTCTTGCTTTATCCCTTTTATAGGAGGCTGACAAAGACTGAGCCTTGGTAACCTTAGAGAGAGTGGAGTGGACATAGCCAAGACTGGTCTGAACCCGATGCAGGCTCAGTCTCCCCTTTTGGACTCCTTGCTTCAGCTTGACCAACTCCTCCTGCTCTTCATCCTGCGCCAAGAGATCCTCTGCCATTCGACTGGCTTCTACGATCAATCGCCTGCCCAGTCTTGAGCGAAGGCCCCCCTTTCTCTTAGACGACAAGGGATTGGATTCTCTTGTATCTCCCCTACCTGCCCCTCTCCCTGTACCTGATGTGTCTGGTGCCTCTGGTATCTCCTTCTCAGGAACTCTTTTCTTGTGAGACAAAGGCGCGAGGGGCGAACCTCTTCGACCAACCCCTTTTCGTACTTGTTGGAGCTCTTTTAGAGACACCTTTTTCAGAAATGAGGCCTTAGCAGTCGTCCTCATTCTCTTCCAGTTGTGATGGGATAAGGAGGTCTTTTTGCGCTCTGATGACGAGCTAGTGAGTTGAGATTTAGCTACTTCAAGTTCAATCGTTTTTTTCTCATCCATATCCTCTTACTCCTCTCATCAGGCATCTGTCGCAATGAGTTGGTAGAGTTTAGAATCCTTAGGAATCGGATTTTCAAATGGGACGACGATGTCACCTGCCACAATCAAGCCTGTCCCCTTGGCCTTTGGCCGCTCGATATAGCGAGCTTGTTGCTCTGTCAACTTCACAATCTTTTTAGCTTCTTGAAGCGCCAACCCCTCTAGCTTAAGCAAAACCTTGAATTGGCTATTACCCAATAACTTACGTCCTTGTGGTGAACCTGTTAGAGTTTCAGGCATCTGAGTAATACCTGTTGGGATACAGCCGTATTTACGGATTCGAGACCACAAATGATTGAAATAAGTAGCCTGATAGTCCTCTTCAAAGTAAAGCTGTAGCTCATCAAAGTAGAACCAGACTTTCTCCCCTTTTGCTCGTGCTTCGACAACCTGATTCCAGATGAAATCTTGAATGACCAACAAAGCAAAATGCTTGAGCTGACCTGATAAGCGCTGCAAGTTAAAGATAATAAAGCGATTGTCTAGATTCACAGAGGTAGGTTTCGCAAAGATGTCATAACTTCCTAGCGTATAGATCTCTAACTTCAAGGCTAGCCGTTTTGCCTCAGGCTCTTCCTGTTCACTAAGTACCCTATGCCATTCTTTGAGAGTCGGTTGTTCAAAGCGCTCATAGGTAAGTCTCGTGACTCGGTCAATGAGAGAAAGCCGCTCATCTTCAAAGTCTGATAAAAGTCCTGTAAAGAGAGTCACAAGGAAGTTGGATTTTGCGCCTTCAGGGTCTTTATCGTCTTCAAGGAGATTCTCTCTATTAGGAAGATCCATCAGGTTAAATGAGGTTTCTGTTCCGACTGCTATATCAATGATTTCAGCCCCGAACTCCCGACCAATATCTAAATATTCTGCCTCGGGATCGATGACAATCACCTTATCCCTCTTGTATTTTAAAAGGGTAGAGATGATTTCGTTTTTAGCGGCCACAGATTTCCCTGATCCTGAAGCGCCCATAATCACACCAGAGGGAGAAAGCAAGTCCTTTATCCGATCAATCGCAATCATATTATGAGAGGCTTGATTTTGGCCATAATAGCGAGCATTTGGGCTTTTTGAAATCAAATCAACGGACGCAAAAGGAATTTGAGTGGCAAGATTGGCGGTCGTCATGCTTCTGGGAAACACCTTCTTGATGCGGACATTCTGATGAAGATCTAAATAGTTTTTCCCAATTGGAAGAACCGTATTGAGGGCCTCTTCTTGGTGATAGTAAATTTCCCCAAAGCGAACTCCCGCCTTGCGCCCTGCTCGTTCAATCTTACTTTGGTGTAAGGCTAATTCTTCATAGCTATTGGCTTTAAAGTGAACCAAAATCAATCCTCTAAAAATCTTCTGGTCTCGATCTTTCACTTCTTTGCGCCAGTTTCCAGCTTCCTCAAAATCATCTGAAGCTTGAGAACCTAACACTAGTTCCGTTGGAATATAGGAAGTTGCAGCACGTTTCGCAGACCGAATCTGTTCCACATTGGCCTCAGCTTGCGCCTCTTCAATATCCTCCGTAATCTCTTCTGTATCATAGGCGGTCGCATGAATCGAGATGGCTAGTTCAATCCCTACGGAAGTCAATTCTTTGATGAGGTCATCTTCCATGGACTTGGGATAGTATTTGATATATAAGGTCTTTGAAACCATCTCATTGATTTTGACATCTTTTCGATCGAACTCAATCACATCTGGTGCGATGAAATCCTTACTAGTGAGACCTGAAAGTCGCAAATCATGATAGGTGTAGGGCAAGGTCTCTACTCCATTTAGAATCTCCGAAAATACTGAGAGGCGTTCCATCTCTGTTAGTGGCTGAAACGATACATCAATTGTCTTGTAGATATTTTCAAGTGTCACCCCCACGTCCTGCAGAGCAAGTTGCGCTTGTTTTCTATCAACTGCATCTTGTGCAATCGTGATGTATTTTTGAATTTCAAAATTATTGCTCGTCACATCAAATCGTTGTTCAATTTGTTCATTCATCTCAAAGCGATAAGCATCGTCTGCATCCTGATTTGGCTCATACAAGACTCTTTTTAGAAGATCTTCATTTACTCGCCTATTGAGAATAAGAAGCTGTAAACTAGAGCCTGCATCAATGGCATTAAAAGCTTTGGCATGTGCCTCTCCAATGGTCAATTGTTGTTCATATTCAGCCGCAAGATACGAGGCATCTCCTAGACGGAAGGTGGTTGAATAGCTATCGTCCACAATGTGCATGAGTCCTCCTTGAAACAGGCTCGTATAAGCTAAGGTGTTTTGAGTAGTTGGCTTGAGTTGGCGTTTTAATCGCTCTGCTCTTGCCAATTCAGATTTGGTCAGTTTCTCTGACATTTTTTGCTTGAATAAAGTCACTAGAATGATACTCCTTTCTATCTCGATTTTCTATTTGATAAATTCTACGTTTGGTCAACAGAAAAAAATAAAAACGCTCCGAAAAAGAGAAACGTTTGTCAATACTCAGTCCAATAATCATCGTTGGAGATAATAGACTTGCCGAGACAACAAAAACCAACCAATCTGGATAATCAAAGAAAAGTAATAACGTTGTCACACCAAGAGTCAAAATACCTCCGAATACCAACAATAAGCCTCTTCCTGTTAATTGGAAAAGAATCGGCTTTTCTTCTTTGATAAAGTCGTCTAAAAAGATTGATCCTAATTTATTCATCTTATACCCCCAATAACTGTCTCATTCTTCGTCCGACACCGATAATCGTAATGATATAAATCACCCCTTGGAAAATGGAAGCAAGGACTGCTCCATACGGGATTTCTCCAACCTCTACAATAGCCGAAAGGAAGTTTGCGGAGGATAGAGCTGCATAGATGACCGAGATAATACTTAGTCCCAAGGCAATGAGGACATAGGATGAAAAATATTTCAAAAAGGTAATGGCAATCGGTCGAACGGTTTCATTGATCAAGCAGGCCAATAAGACAGGCGCTAGAGCCTTTAAGAAATAGAGTTCGATATAGCGCAGAAAATTCAACAGTCCTACAATTCCATTTGCAATGAGCGATACTGTTCCGCCAATCAAGTTTAAGATAATCTTTGCGACTCCTTTTGTGTGTCCTATATCAAATGCGTAGCTATAATCTTTTATCTTGACAACCTTAGAAATCTGATGGGCACCGCTATCGAGGAGCCACATCAACCCATCTAAGATACTAGCAGAGTATTGAATGAGCAACCAGCAGACTAGATATTTAAAGGCAATTTCAAGCCATAGTTTTTGCGGTAGCTTTTTACCCGTACTTCCTATCAACTCGTACCATCTCATCATTTCAATGAGTAAAAAGATAGACAAGAGGATATTGCCTAGAACAAGGAGTGCCTTGTTCATCGCAATAGCTGATTGATTGACAGTAGGATTGTACTCTGCAAGTGTCTTAATGAGGTCTGAAACATTTAGTTTCATATCAGCCCTCCTTATTTAAAATTTGATCGCTCGAATCGCTGCTACAATCGCAGCTGTAATAGTCGCAGAAAAGGCAGCTAAGGCAAAACCATTGATAATCCCTTCTTGTCCTTCATCACGTTGTTCAGGCCGTTTATTCTTACGTCCTGCAAATACTTCGTACACTCCAAATAACATCCAAAAAAGGCCTGAGATAGACATCAAACCTCCAATTAGTGTCACAATTTTAATGGCCATATCCATGTGTAGTTTCTCCTTTTTCCATTTCTAGTGTTTGTAAGGCTTCTTTCAAAGCCATTAATTCTTCGTTTTTGAGGGTAATCCCTCGACTCATTTTGCCGTTTGGACTCCACTTGCGGATATCCCATACAGCAGGTTTCTCATTGTAGGAAATGAGATTCAATTCCTTTGTCCAGCCTTTCGAGTCGGTCGACAAGACCGCAACTCGCTTGATAACCTGGAACGTAAAGCGATTGGAATCAATTGTCATCTTGTTTTACTCCTTTACAAATGAAAAAGCACAAATGACGATTCATTTGTGCTTGTGGCAGTATATAAAGAAAAGGACTGTAAGTTGTGAGTACACTCAGAAGAATTTGTGTCTTACAGTCACTAGACTTCCGTATACTGTATCCTCATGATTTATGCAAGGTCTTCTAGTAGAAGACGATAGGTTTTCAGATACCGTTGAACAACTGCACCTGCTTCTCTTCTCAACTCCTCTGCGACATCAAACTGAGTGGGCATGAATTCGTAGTGAGGGTTTTGAGAAAGAAGGGCATAGTCCTCATTAAAGATGAACGATTGGATGATCTGTGTTTCTCTCTTTCCTGCCCCTGGTACCCTAATGATTTCTACAACAAGATAGAGATGTTTCTTCCCTACAAAGTCTGTAAAAAGATAGAAAGTAGCGCTATAAAGAAAGTGGTCAGAAGCCTCTGTAATTGTAAAGCCTGCAGGAATCGTTAACATCAAATGATCAGAATCAGCTTGTTCTTGCATCTTCTTAACTCCCTCAAAGGAGAGAGTCGGTTCCGCAAAAAAGAGGGTCTCTTGGCCTTCTAAGGCATGAAAAGCGACCGTTTTTACCACAAACCCTTGATAAGCTTGCACCCGTATATGCTTTTGATTCGTGATGACCAACATGTCCGAAACCTCTTGCGGAAACGTCTCCTTAGAAAAGGACAGATGAAGAGAAGTTGGATAAAAATATCGCTCCCTCTTTTCTGCCTTCTCAATCTTATCATCTTGAGCCTGTAAACGCTCCTCTTGTTTTTTTCGCTCCTTCTGATGCACGATTTGGCGAATCACTTCTAACACAACATTGAACAAAAAGGTCACTAAGGCACTCCAAAAGATTGTCTCCATCAACCATTTCTCCATCTTTTTTCTCCCTATTCTATCTTATTTTGACACCTGCTTCAAGGCTTTTTTCATCTGCTTACTGAACAAACGTATTTTCCATTCCGCAAGGCCTGCAAGAAGAAGAGATCCAACTAGTGTGTAGAGAAGTCCTGCTTTCTCACCTGTACGTGGAAGAGCTCCTGTTGCTTGTTCCTCTTTAGGAGTCTTGTTTACACGCTTTTCGGTAATCAGCTCTTCTTTCTTACCGTCTTTATCAACAATCACTTGTTTAGCGGTGTTTTCGATATCTGTGCCAGCTGGAACATCTTTCTTGATGGTCGCTGGAATCTCTACTTGATAATAGACTCCTAGTTCAAATTTAGAAGTGTCGAGTACCTTGATTTGACCAAGTGTCTTCTTCACAGAATCATTTGGTAGAATAGTGAGCTTACCATCTTTATTCTCAATATCAAACTGGCTTGTCACATCCTTACCTGTAGACTTGTTATAGACCTTAACCGCTTTGGTGTCGATGGTCACATAACGCTCATCATAGTCGTCTTCTGCCCCGATGGTCTGAAGTAGGCTTTCTTTGTCAAACGGTGTCGTATCCACCCAGACTTGATAATGAATGGTCGTGCCTGCTTTGAGAACGGCAGTATTGATATTTTCAGGCTCATTGTTGTCTGTTTTGTCCGCATACGGTTCTTTGTTCGTATCTGCATAGCGATCTTTCAACTCACTATCGTCATCTAACAATTTCGTGCCTTTGACATCCACATTTGCTTTATCAAGGACAAACTTGTGAGGCTCTGGTTTGTTTTCCTTCACCTTGTTGACCCGTTTTTGAGTTGGTTTTTCAGATGGCTTATTGGGTTCTCCTGTTTCAGGATTGACCGTTGTCACAAACTGACGAGCGGTGTTTTCGATAGCTGTCCCTGCAGGAACATCTTCCTTGACGGTCACTGGAACATCAAACTTGTAATAACGACCAAAGGCAAAGCGCTCTGTATCAAGCACGTTGTCTTTGAGGAGTTCTTTCTTGGTTTGAATAGTGAGTTTTCCGTCTTTATCCTCTATATCAAAGAGCTTGGTTGCCTCTTCACCTGTCTTGCCATCATAGCCCTTGATATTCTTGATATCTAGGGTGAGGTGTTTGGCATCGTAGCTGTCCGTCAAGCCTGTTGTTCGAATCAGCTGCTCTGGAGTAAAGTGGTTGGTATCGAGCCATAACTGATAGAAGAGCTTATCCCCACGTTTCACAAGTTTGGTGTTCAAGTTCTGTGGTTCATTGTTGTCCACTTTATCCGCATACGGGTCTTTATTGGTGTCTGTGTATTCGTCTTTCACCTCATCATCGTCATCCACCAATTTGTCTCCTGTGATGTCAAACTTCGCTTCAGACAAGTCAAACTTCTCTGGTTGGAAATCTACCTTTTTAGGACTTTTTACCTTATTGACCCGTTTCTGAGTTGGTTTTTCAACCGTTTCCGTCGGGGCATTTGACTCTCCTGTTTCAGGATTGACCGTTGTCACAAACTGACTGGCCACATTTTCAATATCCACCCCATCTTCCACATCCTCTTTCACCGTTACTGGAATGTCAAACTTGTAGTAACGACCAAAAGCAAAGCGCTCTGTATCGAGTACATTGTCTTTGAGCAAGTCCTTCTTGGTTTGAATGGTCAGTTTTCCGTCCTTATCCTCTACATCAAAGAGTTTCGTTACCTCCTCACCTGTCTTGCCATCATAGCCCTTGATGTTCCTGGCATCTAAGGTTAAGTGCTTGGCATCATAGCTATCCGTCAAGCCTGTTGTTTGAATCAGCTGCTCTGGAGTAAAGTGGTTGGTATCAAGCCAAAGCTGGTAGAAAAGTTTATCCCCACGTTTCACCAGTTTGGTATTGAGGTTCTGTGGTTCATTGTTATCCACCTTGTCTACGTACGGGTCTTTATTGGTTTCTCCGTACTCATCTGTAAGCTCATCGTCATCATCCATGAGTTTGTTTCCCGTGATGTCAAATTTACCTTCAGACAAGTCAAACTTCTCTGGTTGGAAATCTGGTTTTTCAGGTGTAATATCTGGAATTGGATTGTCCTTAAAGGTCATACGAGAGAGACTAATCAAAGCCTTGCTTGAGGTGAGTGTCCCTGC
>NZ_SPPD01000031.1 GCF_004570575.1 Streptococcus cuniculi | reverse complement strand
GGGCTTCTAGTGAAACAAGAAAATCAATCATCGTAGTTATCACTTTCTCTAGTTTACTACTTTGATTGATTTTGTCACTATGTAAATAGTTTTCTGAAAACTATCTTTTCTTCATGCGTTTGACGTGCAAAGCATGCCAAGGGTATTCGTGTCTTTAATATGAACACGTTTGCAACGCCTCCCATTTACGCCTCCAACAAACTTTTTTGAAGCCAGACAATATCGTGCCACTGATTCAATTTATAGCCGACTTTTTTAAAATGTGCTACCTGTTCATATCCACGTTTTTGGTGAAAGGCAAGGCTGGCAGCATTGGGGAGGGCGATACAGACGAGCAACTGCTTCATGCCCCGCTCTTTCAACTCTGCCTCCAAGGCAGTGTACAGCTGACTGCCAATCTGTAAGCCACGTCTATTTTCTGCCACATAGACCGATAACTCCACGGTCCAGTCGTAGGCTGCCCGTGCATAGTAGGTGGAGGCATAGCCCACGACCACCCCCTCTATCTCCGCAAGGAAAAAGGGATAGCGCTCCTTTATCTCTGCTATTTTCTGCTGAAAGGCTTTGACACTCGGAACATCAATATCAAACGTAATGGCAGTATTCAGTACATAGAGTTCGTAAATACCACGGAGGGCAGCAGCGTCTGTCTCCTGCGCAACACGAATGGAAATCATGCGTTCCCCCTTTCCTTAAACCAATCAAACAGGGGCATCTTTCCTGTATCCTGCCACCAAGCCTGATAAATGGCAAAGACCTCCTCCACACTGCCCCATTGCTCTACGAACTGACAGACCGTCAAAAAAGCGTGGACATAAAAGGTGTACAGATAGGCTAGATTGCATTTTTGATAAGTTTCTTCGCAAAAATGCTCCACATGAAATGTTCCAAAAATCTCACTAAAAAAATCCACCTGCTCCTGCAATAAAACCCGAAGTGCTGTAAATTCTTCTTCATCTAACAGATATTGATAGGAGAGATATTCGCACATCCCCTCCTCAAACCACAGATCATCTCGCACATCGCCATACTCTGAACCAAACAAATCGCTATCATGAGTTATCTCATGCAGGAAAATCTGCGTCAGTTGATAATCAGGTAAAGACTGATAATGCGCTACTAGGTGCTGAGGGAGAGCATAGGGGGCAAAAGCCCTCGACAGCAAGTCCTCCCACTCCCTCTTATCGGGGCACATGACAATGCGCGTGCCATTGTTGTAGGCTGGCAAGTCGTGCTGGCCAAAAACTCGATTGGCAAAGACTGCCTTGGTCCAAACGACAAAAGAAGCAGGCTCCTTTAAGGCAAACTTCTCTACCAGATACCGTCCATACTCCTCCCTTTTTGAAACAGGTCATCTGTTATAGGCTGGATGAAAGAGCACTCTTCTTCTGTCTCATAGGCATAGATTTGTCTCATTTCTCCAACAGCTCCCTGTCATAAATGGTGTAATCACAGCGATAGATAATCAAGCGCTTGCCGTCAATAAGGAGTTCCGATGTTTTTGGTGCATCAGAAGCATATAAGGACACCTTATTGCCTGCATAGGTCGCAAGTGGCGTACCATTCTGCGAACGAATCAAAATGACTTTTTCTTTTCCTGTAAAATCATTCTTAAATTTCGATACCATGCGATTGAGGATTGGAACTGCTGCTTGCTGATCGTCTGCGGTTGCATTTTTTTGATATTTCAAGAAAATATCTTCTAAGCCGTCCTCAACTGCAATCAAAGATGACCCCACGTGGTCAATTTCATATTTTCCTAAGGTAATTTTCAAGACCGAACTATCTCCCTTGGAATTACCTTCACTATCCACCGAGTCAAAGTCCTCATTGCGAGAAATAGACAGAGACTTACCAGACATCTGGTCAATCAACTGAGAATTTTCATCATAGGTACGCACGGTCATTTCCAGTCCAATCCACTCCGCCTTGGTGTTCTTCCACCAGTTTTGAATGGATTGACATCCTGCTAACACACCGAGCGACAGAGCGAGTAATAGAAGCGTTTGTAGGAATTTCTTTTTCATGATTCGTTTCCCTCCTTTATAGTCATAGTATACCAAAAAACTGGAGAAAATCCCCAGTTTTTATTTCATGCTAACTCCTAGAATAAACCAATGGCTGTACCGTCCCCTGCCACATCCATGTTCAGAGCTGCTGGCTGCTTCGGTAGCCCTGGCATGGTCATGACATCCCCTGTAAGAGCCACGATAAAGCCTGCACCTAGTTTTGGTACAAATTCACGCACAGTGACGTCAAAGTTTTCCGGCGCACCAAGGGCTGTTGGGTCATCTGAAAAGCTGTATTGGGTCTTAGCCATGCAGACGGGGAGCTTGTCCCAGCCATGTTTGGCAAATTCTGCCAATTGAGTACGAGCTTTCTTTTCAAAAACCACACCTGTTCCGCCATAAATTGCGGTTACAATCTTTCTCACTTTTGTTTCCAAGCTATCATCGGCTTGGTAAAGGCGCTCATAGTTGGCAGGGCTTGTCTCAATGGTTTGGAGAAGAGTTTCTGCTAGTTCTACCCCACCTTCTGCCCCATTTGCCCAAACACTTGCAAGCTCTACAGGAACACCTATTTCTGCACATAGTTCTCTCAAAGCTGCTATTTCTGCTGGCGTATCTGATACAAATTCGTTAATAGCGACAACGGCTGGAATACCATATTTTTTCACATTTTCAACATGGCGTTTGAGGTTGGCAAAACCTGCACGAACTGCCTCAACATTCTCAAGTGCAAGATTGTCTTTCCCTACCCCACCGTGCATTTTAAGGGCACGAAGGGTCGCCACAATCACCACCGCATCAGGAGCCTTAGGTAGGTTTGGCGTTTTAATATCGAGGAATTTCTCCGCACCAAGGTCTGCACCAAATCCTGCTTCCGTTACGACATAATCTGCCAAACGAAGCGCTGTAGCAGTCGCTAAAACAGAGTTACAGCCATGGGCAATATTGGCAAAGGGACCACCGTGCACAAAGGCTGGCGTACCATAAATGGTCTGAACCAGATTGGGTTTGAGTGCCTCTTTCAAGATCAGAGTCAAAGCGCCTTCCACTGCCAAATCTCTGACATAGACTGGACTGCGGTCAAAGCGATAGCCAATCACGATACGAGCCAATCGCTCTTTCAAGTCATTCAAGTCTGTTGCAAGACACAAAATCGCCATGATTTCAGAAGCAACTGTAATATCAAAACCGTCCTCGCGTGGAACCCCATTTAAAGGGCCACCCAAACCGACGGTCACCTTGCGAAGGGCACGGTCATTCAAATCCACCACGCGCTTCCAGATAATGCGCCGTTGATCAATTCCCAAGCTATTTCCCTGATGAATATGATTATCAATCAAGGCAGAAAGGGCATTATTGACAGTTGTAATGGCGTGCATATCACCAGTAAAGTGTAGGTTGATATCCTCCATAGGCAAGACTTGAGCATGGCCACCACCGGCCGCCCCCCCTTTAATCCCCATGACTGGACCGAGCGACGGTTCACGAAGTGCGATCATGGTTTTCTTTCCAATCTTAGACAGGGCATCTGCTAGACCAATGGTCACTGTTGACTTGCCCTCGCCAGCAGGTGTTGGGTTGATAGCTGTTACTAAAATGAGCTTGCCAAGGGCATGCTCCCTTACCGCTTCAATCTTTTCAAAGGATAATTTAGCCTTGTATTTTCCATACAATTCCAAATCATCGTAGCTGATGCCCACCTTTTCAACGACGTCGACAATCGGCTGTAATACGACACTTTGTGCAATTTCAATATCTGTTTTCATAGCAACTCCTATCCTTTTATTGAAAATAGTATATCAAAAACTTCATGAAAACGCACGTTTTTATCCAATTTTATTCTAAACATACGGATTTTATAGATTTTTACCTCAAGATTTTAAAAATCATTTCTAATACTTTACCCAAAAGAGATTTTCTAGTACAATGAAAACATGAAAATTTTGATTACATCCGGAGGAACGAGCGAAGCCATTGACCGCGTTCGCTCCATTACCAACCATGCTACGGGTACTCTAGGAAAAATCATCGCTGAACGATGCTTGGAGGCACAGCTTGAGGTGACGCTAGTGACGACCAAAACAGCTGTCAAACCACAAGCACAGGAGGGCTTGACTGTGGTTGAAATCAGCGATGTTACAAGCCTTATTCATATCTTAAAAGACCTCGTCCCCAAACATGATGCCATCATCCATAGTATGGCAGTATCGGATTACAGTCCTGTTTACATGACGGGGCTAGCGGAGGTAGCAGACGCTCCAACGATTGACAGCCTGCTGACCAAGACCAATGCTGAGGGGAAAATTTCTTCAAAGGACGAGTATCAGGTTCTCTTTCTCAAAAAGACCCCCAAGGTCATCTCGCTAATCAAGCAATGGAATCCAGCCATTCGGCTGATTGGTTTCAAACTCTTGGTCGACGTGTCAAAAGAGGAACTCTTTCAAGTTGCGCGCGCAAGCCTTATCACCAATCAGGCAGACTATATCTTGACAAATGATTTAGCAGACATTTGTCCGACAAGGCACGGTGCCTATCTTATTGACCAAGAAAATGTCTATCCTGCCCAGACAAAGGAAGAGATTGCGGACCTCATTCTTGACAAGCTATTAGAAAAAAGGAGATAGTATGGCTCGTATTACCCTTGCCGTGACGGGCTCTATAGCTGCTTATAAAGCAGCCGACTTGACCAGTCAACTAGGAAAACTGGGACATGCTGTAACGGTCTTAATGACCCCCGCTGCTACCCAGTTCATCACCCCCTTGACCCTCCAGTCCCTCTCAAAGAATCTGGTTTATACAGATGTGATGACGGAGGAAAATCCAAGCACCATCAAGCATATTGACCTTGCCAAGCAGACCGACTTATTTCTAGTCGCTCCTGCCTCTGCCCAGACCATTGCCAAACTCGCACACGGCTTTGCTGATAACATTGTGACAGCGATTGCCCTTGCCCTACCAACTACAACACCAAGGCTGCTTGCTCCAGCCATGAATACCAACATGTACCTTAATCCTGCTACCCAGACAAACCTAAAACAGCTTCAACGCTATGGGTTTCAACTGATTCCTCCGCGTGAAGACCTCCTAGCCTGTGGCGATGTTGGCATCGGTGCCCTCGCTGACATCCACCTTATTTTAGAGAAAGTGAGTAAAACGCTTCATGAAACAAACTAAATCAACTCAAATTGCAACCTTAGCGATTTTTTTCGCAGTAATGATTGTCATTGACATCCTTAGCTCTGTTATCTTTAATCTCCTGCCCGTCCCAATCAAACCGACCATTGTCCATATCCCTGTTATCGTAGCATCAATCCTTTATGGACCTAAAGTCGGCGCTACACTAGGAGGAATGATGGGAATACTGAGCGTTGTCCATAATACCCTTGTACTCTTGCCGACGAGCTACCTCTTTTCTCCTTTCGTGCCAAATGGACAATGGTATTCTCTCATTGTTGCCGTTGTGCCACGGATTTTGATTGGAATCACGCCCTACCTCATCTATCGCCTATCACAAAAGCATACCGGGCTGCTCCTTGCTGGGGCTATTGGCTCCATGACCAATACCGTCTTTGTCCTTGGAAGTATCTTCTTCCTCTTCTCTGGAGTCTTTGAGGGAAATATCCAAGCAATGCTCGTGACCATTATCGGGACAAATTCCATTGCCGAAATGGTGATTGTAGCCTTTCTAACAATGGCCATTGTACCCACCCTACAAAAAGCAAAAAAATAAGGAGAAAGTCACGTGAAAGCGTGCTTTTTCTTTTCAAAAATGGTATAATGAAAGCGTTTAATAAAATAGTAAAAAGGAGAATAACAATGACTTACCAAGAACACTATCAAGCATGGCTCGACTACACAGCGCTTCCTGACTATTTGCAGGAAGACTTGCGCAACATGGATGAAAAAACCAAAGAAGACGCTTTTTATACCTCCCTTGAATTTGGAACAGCTGGTATGCGAGGATTGATTGGGGCAGGTACCAACCGAATCAACATCTATGTAGTACGCCAAGCAACAGAAGGATTAGCCCGCCTCATTGAGTCAAAAGGTCCAGAAGCCAAAGACAGGGGGGTTGCGATTGCGTATGATTCTCGCCACTTCTCTCAAGAATTTGCCTTTGATGCAGCCCGCGTGCTCGCTCAACATAGTATCAAGGCCTATGTCTTTGAAGAATTGCGTCCAACACCCGAACTTTCTTTTGCTGTTCGTCACCTGCATACCGTGGCTGGAATTATGATTACCGCCAGTCATAACCCTGCCCCTTACAATGGCTACAAGGTCTACGGCGAAGACGGTGGTCAGATGCCTCCAGCAGATGCAGACGCTCTAACAGACTATATTCGTGACATTGCCGACCCATTTGCAGTTGCAGTTGCGGATTTAGAGACAGCTAAGCAAAAGGGGCTTATTGAAGTAATTGGGGAGGCTGTTGATAGCGAGTACCTAAAAGAAATCAAGGATGTCAACATCAATCTCGACCTTATCCGTGAGTATGGTCGAGATATGAAAATTGTCTTTACACCGCTTCATGGTACTGGTGAAATGTTGGCACGCCGTGCCTTAGCCCAAGCTGGTTTTGAATCGGTCCAAGTCGTAGAAAGTCAAGCAACTCCAGATCCAAACTTCTCAACAGTAGCCTCACCAAACCCAGAAAGCCAATCAGCCTTTGCCCTTGCTGAAGAGCTCGGTCGTCAAGTAGACGCTGATGTCTTGGTGGCAACAGACCCAGACGCTGACCGTCTCGGAGTGGAAATTCGGCAAGCAGACGGGAGCTACCGTAACCTGTCTGGTAACCAAATCGGAGCCCTCATCGCCAAGTATATCTTGGAAGCCCACAAACAGGCAGGTACCTTACCAGCCAATGCTGCCCTTGCAAAATCAATCGTATCGACTGAACTCGTGACCAAGATTGCAGAAAGCTACAGCGCTACTATGTTTAACGTCTTGACTGGTTTCAAATTTATTGCAGAAAAAATCCAAGAATTTGAAGAAAAACACAACCACACCTACATGTTCGGTTTTGAAGAAAGTTTCGGCTACCTCATCAAACCTTTCGTTCGCGATAAGGATGCCATTCAAGCTGTCCTCATCGTGGCAGAAATTGCTGCCTACTACCGCTCTAAAGGCTTGACCTTGGCTGACGGCATCGACCAAATCTTTGCAGAGTACGGCTCCTATGCAGAAAAGACCATCTCGGTTACCCTATCAGGTGTGGACGGCAAAGCTGAAATCAAAAAAATCATGGATAAATTCCGTGACAACGCCCCAACACAATTCAACCAGACAGACATTGCCCTGTTAGAAGACTTCCAAGCACAAACGGCAACAGCCAAGGACGGGCAAGTAACCAGCCTAACCACTCCACCAAGCAATGTCTTAAAATACACCCTAACAGACGATTCATGGTTTGCAGTTCGCCCGTCTGGAACAGAACCAAAAATCAAATTCTACATCGCAACAGTCGGCACAGACATGCAAGAAGCAGAAAAGAAAATCGCCACTATCGAAGCAGAAATCAACACCTTTGTGAAAGAATAATCATGGAGCTTGGAGCAAAAGTCCTATAACTATAGGTCTTGCGAGCTTTCAGCTCATGGTCGTAGGTTTGAAGAACGGAACTATGTCAATTGGGAACATAGTTCCGTTCTTCGTAATATTGTATCCGCCTGATAATGACTATATCTACCGAGATTGTCGGTTCTCCAGTATACTGTTAGTAAAGAATAGAACTGGAAGATTGAGAGGATTACTAGATATCTCGTATCGGTCGCTTACTGTTGACTTTGGCACTTTTTCTATTATACTTGGTTATGGGCGGTTACCAAACAAGTCCAGAGCTCACTACTTTTAACAGACAAAAAAAGAAGTCGGAAGCATTTCCTGACTTCTTTAAATTGCTCACCTGTTGAAACTACTTACGTTGCTTCACCAAATAGCGACCGATACCAGCCAATAAGCTCAAGCCAAGGATAATCACCCCTACACTTGTGCTACTATTCGTTTTGGGCAGTACTTTCTTCGGTTCTGGCGTTAGAGCCGGAGTTGGTTTTGGATCCGGGATTGGATCTGGGGTTGGGTCCAGAGTCGGTTTTGGATCCGGGGTTGGATCTGGGGTTGGGTCCAGAGTCGGTTTTGGATCCGGGGTTGGATCCGGATTTGGTTTTGACGCAGGAGGTGTTTCTTTCGGAACATGACTATTGGTAATCAAAGTCCCATCAATCTGCGTCGTATAGCCCGGAACAGCATCTTCCTGAACAGTGTACTGAATAGCTTGACCATCCTGATACTGAT
>NZ_SPPD01000030.1 GCF_004570575.1 Streptococcus cuniculi | reverse complement strand
ATCCAACAACCGAAAGTTGTGACAGAAGAGAGTGATGCAGAAGCAGAATTAAAACGTCAATACGGGGAACCCGTTGCGGTCAGTGGACAAGAACAGCTCTACCGTGTGGACGATACTCATTTTGTGACCTATATCGGTAGTGAGGTAAAGACCTATGTTGACCCAAATGGTACAGAAGTCCCCGTTGACTTGTCCCTCTATTCCTATCATGCCAACGGCAACCACTACTATCTGCCTAAAGAATCCCCAGTAGGAGTGGTGCTTCCAAGTGAGGTCAAGGAAGAAACCCCGATTGATGTCATTCATCAAGATGAGAAAATCTCCCTTTACCCTCTTGAGACAACCTATGGCCAAGCCACCGTTGAACAAAACGCGATTTTATATAACAATGTCGAAGGCAAGACCGATGTCCAGTACACGGTTCAGTCTAACGGAGTCAAAGAAGAAATCGTCCTTGCCGAGTGGGAAGGCAAGAACCGCTTTACCTATGGGCTAGACGCAGGAAGCTACGATGTCAGCCTTGAAAACAATCAAGTGCTGGTGCGGGAAAAGGGCAAGACCAAGATTCTCTTTGTCCTGACAGCTCCTATCATGGTGGACGCAGCTGGTGCGACCAGTCAAGATGTGACCCTCGAGTTGAGCGAAAAATCTGGGAACTACCAAGTGACCGTCATCGCAGGCAAAGACTGGCTGTCGTCCAAAGACCGCAAGTACCCTGTTCGGATTGACCCGACGATTACCGTTCCACGGGAAAAGATTCTCGATGTGGTGACGAGCTCTGTTCATGGTACTTTTCAAGGACTAGCTTATGGACTCGTAGGCTACATTGATTCCGCGAATATGGGGAGACCGGACGCGCCAGATATTGGAAAGACCCGCATGTACTTTAAGGTCAACTATGACTTTAGTAGTATTCCCAAAGAAGCCCGTATTGATAGTGCTAGCCTCAATTTGTATCAGTACTCAGACGGAAAAGGAACCGCAACGGCTACCCTTGGCGTCTACTACCTCAAGCAAGATTTTAACATCAATACGATTGATTGGCTGAGTTCTCTTGCATTAGAGGAAGAAATAGCAGGCGAGAATGCCATTTATCCACATGGACTAGGCTTTCATCATTTTGATATTCGGACCGCCGTTACGAACTGGATTCAAGGGCTCTCTCCCAACTTCGGTCTCGTTGTCAAAGCCCTTGATGAGAATGATAATGGTGTAGGTTTTTATACCACCGAAGCAGATGTCAATAATGTTGCACAAAGTGGTTTTACTCCTGATAAAGCTCCGAGTCTGACCATCAACTGGTCTGTACCAGACCCTGTAGATGTGAATTACCTGATAGGCAACACGACGATCAAACTGCGCACCATGGTCAAGACCGATAAGAAGGGTAAGCTCCAGTTTCAAGGGGTCTTTGCGGATGGCTTGACCACACCAGGCGCTCAAGTGACCTATGGTTTGAGTGATGCTTCTAAGAACTATAAGGGAGAAAATCCCGCTAGCTTCTCTTATAAGTATCCTGACAGTAGTCCCTTTGACGCTGCGTTTGAAAAAGGCACGACACGGTATAAGGATAAACTCTCTAACTGGCAAACTTTGACACCTTTTACAGCCCCAGAGTTGAACAAGGTCTATACAATTGATGCGGAAAGTAAGAAAGACAGTCAAACAAGCGGGAAGAAATCCAGTGACACCTTCCTCATTTACAAGGTGACCCAGTACGATACGCTTCCTAAGATTGCGGCCTACTACGGTGTCCCCCTCAATCAAATTGCCTATGACAATCGGATTCAGGATATGTTGGTGGTCAAGAACAACACCCTCTTTATCCGTAATCCGAAAAAGAATGCCAATAAACCCTACAATCCCCCTGCTTTAAACAATAAGACAAAAGCAGATGTGGATATGCTTTTAATGGGGCGGGGGCTTCACTGTGAGTTTGGCTTTGAACCCATTAACCTCAATACGGGAAATTTCTACCTTGACCGGACCGATGTTTCCATTCCTGACCTAGGTGGGAACTTTGAGATTGTGCGTGCCTACAACTCCAAGGCTGCAGGTATCAATAGCCTCTTTGGTCGTGGCTGGTCCTTTGCTTTTAATGAACAAGTATCGAGTGACGAAGACCAAAATCTTTACTATACTCGTACGGATGGTTCTATCCTCACCTTTACCAAAGACGGCGATAGCTACAAGGCTCCAGCAGGTTATGATCTCACGCTTGAGGTGAAAACCAAAGAGAAGAAGAAAGGTGATTTTGGCGGAGAAGAAAAAGAAGACTATGAGGTGAAAGAGTATCATATAAAGGATACCGACAATCAAGAAAAAGTCTTCAACTTCCATGGCTTACTCATTCGTCAGACAGACGAAAAAGGCAACCAGACCAGCTTTGACTACAATGAGAACTACCAGCTCACCAAGGTGACCTCGCCAACAGGTCTTGTCTATGGCATTACCTACAATGAAGCAGGCTACATCGGCGCTATCCAAATCCCCAATGGCTCCACCCTGTCTTATGACTACGATGACAGGGGCTACTTGACCAGCTATACCGATGCCATGGGTGTTCCGACCCGCTACGAGTATGACGAGAAGGGACGTATGACTGCCTGGTATGACGGCAATGGCACCAAAGTCATTCAGAACGAGTATGACGATGAGAACCGTGTGACCAAGCAGACAGATGGCACAGGAGCAGTCTCCACCCTGTCCTATAGCGATGGTCAAACGGTCACAACCGATGCCAATGGTAACCAGACCACCTATACCTATGATGACCACTACCGTACAACAGGCATCACTTACCCAGATGGGACAAGTGTTTCTAAAACCTATGATGCCCATAACCGTCTGGCGAGTGAGACCAATGAACTGGGTCACACCACCAGCTATACCTATGATGAAAATGGAAATGTCTTGACCGAAACCCGCTTTGACGGTGCGACCAAGACCTCTACCTATGATGAGAAGAACAACCTCTTGTCTGTCACAGACTTTGGTGGAGATAGCACCACTAACGAGTATGACAGTAAGAGTAACCTCACCAAGACCACCCTTCCAGACGGAACAACCATTTCCTATACCCATGACAAGCAAGGTCGGGTCCTGTCTACGACCGATGCGCTAGGGGCTAAGACAACCTTTGCCTATGAAGGAGCTAATCTGGTCAAAGTCACCAACCCACTCGGTGGAGAATCAACCTTCACCTATAACGCCCATAATCAGGTGACGAGCATCACGAATCCTCGTGGCGGCACCACCACCATCACCTATGATGCGGAAGGTCGTAAAGTAAGCGAAACAGATGCGGATGGTGTTGGTACGACCAATACCTTTGACCAAGCAGGTCAAGTGACGGCCATAACAGAAGGAAATGGCAATACCACCAGCTTTAGCTACGATGGCTTTGGTCATAAGATTGCGGCCTCCAATGGAGAAGGAGGGAACTATCGCTATATCTATGATGGTATAGGGAATCAGCTTTCTATCACCGACGCGGAAGGCAAGACGACGACCTATAGCTATGATAGCCGCGGTCGTCTCTTAACAGAAACGGATGCGGCAGGTCAAACCATGACCTACACTCGTGATGCGCTCGGTCGTGTCATGACACGAACCGATGCATCAGGCCATACGAGTAGCTTGACCTATGATGACCGCACCCAAGCGGTTCAGACGATAAGGGATGCGCTCGGTCAAGTCACGGAAAATACCTATAATGCTTCTGGCTATCGGACAGCTGTTTCCTACCCAATCGGTACAAGGACGGAGACCACTTATGATGTCCTGGGCCGTGTTCTCTCTTACACAGATGAAGCAGGACAAACGGTCTCTTATACCTATGATGCGGTCGGCAATAAGCTGACCGAAACCAAGGGTGAGAAGACCACCAGCTACAGCTATGACCAGTCTGGTAATGTGACCTCTATTACCTACCCAGATGGTAGGAGTGTGTCCTATACCTTAGACGCAATGGGCAACATCCTGTCCATGACGGACGCCTTAGGTCGTGAAACCACCTATGAGTACAGCCCAGCTGGACGTCTCCTTGCGACCACCAACGCCTTGGGACAGCGGACCAGCCTGACCTATGACAAGAACGGCAATCAAAATAGTGTGACGGATGCGGCTGGCTACACTGCTTCTAGTACCTTTACAGGACAAAACCAAGTAACATCTGTCACCGATGGCTTAGGCAATACGACAAACTTTGCCTACAACCAGATGGAGCAGTTGACGGAAAAAGTCGATGCCCTGGGAGGCAAAACCATCTACACCTATGATGCCTTGGGCTATCCGACATCCGTTACGGACGCAAATGGCAACACCACGAAGATGAGCTATACGCCGACTGCTCAGTTGAAAGACGTCACCTTACCAGATGGGACAACGGTTCGCCAAGAATACGACGCTTTAGACCGCCTTGTGAAACAAACCCATTCGAGTGGTCTCGTCACAGAGTACAGCTATGACGCGGCTAACCGTGTCCTGACTAAGAAAGACAACCAAGACTTAAATGAGTCCTATACTTATGACAAGGCTGGCAATCGCTTAACGCTAACCAATAGTCTTGGGGAAGTCACCAACTACAGCTATGACAGCGATAACCAACTGACCAAGGTTACGTACCCAGATGGCACTAGTGAAAGCTTCACCTATGATGTCATGGGGAATATCAAGACCTCTACAGACCAAGAGGGCAAGACGAAAACCTATCAGTATGACGACAATGGAAATCTGACAAAGATCGTAGACCATCTGAAACGTGAGACAGGCTACCATTACGATGCGTTGAACCGTGTGGTAACCGAAATAGATGCGGATGGGAACCAGACGACCTATGAATACGATGTCTTGGGGAATATCGCCAAGGTAATGGATGCCAATGGTCATTCCAGCAGCTATGGCTATGATGCCAACCAACAGCTCGTGCTCTATACAGATCCGAATGGTCAAGCGACTGCCTTTACATACGACCCACTGGGACGTGTGGTAGAGACACTTGCGCCGACAGGTGCGAAACAAAGCTTTAGCTACGATGCGGTAGGCAATCGCTTGAGCGAAACCACAGGTGAAGGCAATACCACCAGTTACACCTATGATCGTATGCATCGTGTAGCGAGCATGAAACGCCCGACCGGTGGGGAAACCACCTATACCTATGACGGTACAGGAAGTCTCGCGAAAGAAACAGATGCGAATGGCCACACCACCTCTTATGTCAATGACTTGTATGGTCGTATGACCAGTCGGACCTTACCAAATAAAGCGACCTATACCTATGCCTATGATGCGCTTGGACGTTTAGAAAAGCAAACAGGTCCGAAAGAGCTATCGAAAGCCTATACCTACGATGTGGCTGGGAACTTGACCAAGGAAACGGATCAGTCTGATCGAAGTAACCGCTATACGTATGACAAGGTTGGTCGTCTCTTGACTGCTAAGAATGCCTTAGACCTTGAAACCAAGTATGCCTATGATGAAGCTGGAAACCTAGCGAAGGTAACCCGTCCAACAGGCGCTACGACAACCTTTGATTACACAAGGCTGGATCAGTTGAAAACCATCAAGACGCCAACAGGTCGTGAAATCACGTCACACTATGACCCAGTCGGTCAAGTGACCAAACGGACGATGAATGGCAAGCGTGACACCACGTATACCTATGATCCGAATGGCAATCTCCTTGAAGAGAAAAATCCACTCGGACAAGTGATGAAACGTACCTATGATTCTCTCAATCGCTTGACAGGCGAGAGCGATACAGCTGGTCAATGGACCATGTACAGCTACGACCATGACAACCGTTTGACCAAGGTCACAAACGATGAAGGTGGAAAAGCGACCATGGCCTATGACGGCAATGGGAACTTGACCAGCGTCTTCTCGGGTAGTGAGCGAGTGAAGAGCTATACCTACGACCTTGAAAATCAGCTCTTAACAGCGACTCAAGGGACAGGTGAAAAAGCTTCTACCTCTCGCTATACCTATGATAGTGTGGGGAATGTCACTTCTGTCACAAACGGAAATGGTAAGGTTACAAAATACACCTATGATCAGCTCTCCAATGTCGTGAAACGCATGACCAGCCTCGGGGATACAGAGACCTACACCTATAATGTGAACAATCAGTTGGAGAAGGTCACAAAGGCAGATGGGAAGACCATCAGCTATGACTACAACAAGCTGGACCAATTGCTTCAGGTGGACTATTCTGAAAAACAAGATGGTCAAGTTCTCTACACCTATGACCCAGATGGTCGCAGGGTATCGATGAGTGACCTGACTGGAACGACCACCTATGCCTACAATGACGAAGGGGAAATCACAGGTGTCCGTCAAGGGGATGGTAGTCTCATCCAATATGAGTATGACGACTTTGGCAATATCAGCCGTATGACCTACCCAGATGGCAGTACGGTTTCCTACACCTACGATGAACTCGACAGACTAACCTCTGTGACAGATGTCAAAGGGAAGAAGACCACCTACACCTATAATGACGCAGGCGACATGACCGAAGTCAAACGCGGAGATGGCACAAAGAGCTTCTTGACCTATGACAAGGCACACCGAGTGACTGAACTCCGTCATGTGGACAAGAAGAACAAACTGATTTCACGTTATGGCTATGAATACGATGACGGAAACTATGTGACCAAAGAAACCATCACGCAAGATGGGGAGACTCTTGTCCATACCTATACCTACGATAGCTTAGGTCAGATTGAGACCATGACGGTATCCACTAAGGATGGCAAGGAGTTATCTAGTCTTTCGTACACCTATGACCTTGCGGGCAATAAACGCACGAGCACTGAAAGGGTGGATGGGAAAGAAGAGAAGACCACCTTTACGTACGATGACAACAATCGCTTGACCAAGCTTGAGAACAAGGAAGGTACGCTTACCTACACCTATGACAAGAATGGTAACCGTATCTCTCAAGAGACGAAGGATGAGAAGCTCCAGTATATCTATGACACGGAAAACCGCCTCCTTGCCATGAAAGACAAGAAGGGGCTTCTGATGGCGGCACTCTATGATGGGGATGATAACCGGGTCTTTACCGCTAGCCGTAAGGAAGGCACGAACACCTATCAACTCTTTAGACGAAAAGAGAAGAAGAAATCCCCGCAAACCTCTCCAAATGGGGAAGAGCCATCGCTCTTCTGGTATGGCTTTAGTCAAAATGTCCTTCAGTCTCTGTCTAGCTTCCCACAGACGGTAGGGTCTATCTGGCATCAGATCTTTGACGATGTGTCGAGTGCCTATCACCAAAAGGTGGCGAAAGATAAGGCGACGAAAGATGGTCTTGTCGTCCACCCACCATCTCTTGGTAATTTACCGGGCGAGGGAGATGTGACCTACGCATCCCAAGTGAAGGATGTCTTGATTCCCTACACTACACGAGAAGATACCTATGAGTATTATGAAGAACGCAACTATGTCAATGACATCAATCGGGAGCACACCGAGGTTCTTCAAACCTATGACCATGACCTGAAAGCACGGGAGACCTATAGCTATGGCTATGGTAGAAACTCCTACCTCAATCACCAAACCAATGAAACCTACCAGTATCTGACCAACCAGTCAGGTTCTGTTACAGGCTTGACCAAAGGTGGTGAGGCAGTTGCTTCAACCAGCTACACTCTCTACGGTGCAACCAAGTCTACGACAGATGAGACAGGTAATCCCTATGCCTATAATGGCGAAGCTCGTGATAGTACAGGACTTGACTACTTACGGGCAAGGTATTATGATAGCAGAGCGGGCACCTTCCTGACAGAGGATAGCTACTCAGGTGAGGCAACAGCCCCACTTAGTCAAAACCGCTATGCCTATGTCCAGAATAATCCTGTCAACTACACCGACCCGAGTGGGCATAAGGCCTTCTCTTTATGGGGACGGGGAAGAAAAACCGCTTCGAGTGCGTCTGCTTTCATAGCTGGCATAAAGAGGTTCGCCTCTACGCTTGTGGAACCGATTAAGACAACTGCTCAGTTTGTTTCCGTTACTGTTCGAGCGGCTGTAGCCACTGTCCAGCATACGATGATGAAAGCTCATCCAAACCATTATACAGATGCGCAAAAAGCGAAGATTAGAAGTGACTATGCATCAGCTGTCGGAGCAAAAGCCGCTTTCCATATTCGTGAAGCAGGCAATCTCGCACTAAACTGGACGAAAGCCTTGGCAGACACGATGCGACATGTGTGTGATCCGAAGGGGTCAAAAGGAAAAGATGATGGTAAGAGAAAGCAATTAACTGATAGTGAGCTTCAAGCTCTCATCAAAAAAGCTCATGCGGGAGATATGTCTGCGGTACATGCGCTAGCTAGGAACTTTAATATCAGTGATGGGGTTGGAACCTCTAAACGGACGAAAGCTCAGATAACCGCTGATAATCAACAGGTTTGGGATACCACAGTTAAAGCTACTAAGATACTTGGTGGTGAAGTAACAGGTTGGTATAATGTCAAGCGTGTATTGACTGGAAAAGACCCTGTGACAGGGGATAAAGCCAATAGATTGTTAGCACTTGGAGGGCTTGCCCTTGATTTGGCAACCTATGCATTTCCAATTGCCAAATTAGGGAAAG
>NZ_SPPD01000002.1 GCF_004570575.1 Streptococcus cuniculi | reverse complement strand
GAATGTTATCAGAAAATGGTGTCTCTATTTCTTGAAAGTGATTCAGTTTTCAAAGAAAGACTTGAGTTATCGTCGTAAACAACGCTATATTTCTGTCCATTTGGAGGACTATTTACCACAATTATTTGGGAAGTAGATTCAATACTGGGGAGACCGAATGTTTTGCCTGTTTTAAAATGCTTTCTAAGGACGAAAGCTCACTGGGAAACTTTTCATGCGTACGTCGTGCATGCTTTGAGTATTTAGTTTGCATTCTTGGAAAAATGTGCTACAATAGGTGTATGCGATGAGCCGAATGTGGCAGTAGCCACTTTCACGCTAGGGAGGTCAAAACGCAGGAGCGGACCTTGATAAGTTGTGTGAACCTGCTTATCACACGAAAGTGCCCTTGGACCAAGATGTTTCTTGGTCTTTTTTTTGTAAATTTTCGCCAAATTTTTCTTGCAATGTTTCATCTTTTTGCACGAATGTCTTTTCATTTAAGGGAAAAAAGTGTATAATAGCAAGCATATACAAATTTTTAGAAAATTCGAAAAAAGAGGTAATTTATGGGATATACAGTAGCTGTTGTTGGTGCAACTGGTGCCGTTGGAGCGCAAATGATCCAGATGTTGGAAGAATCTACCTTGCCAATTGACAAGGTACGTTATTTGGCGTCTGTTCGTTCAGCTGGCAAGGTCTTGTCTTTCAAGGGACAAGATGTCGTTATTGAAGAAACGACAGAAGATGCCTTTGAAGGGGTAGATATTGCCCTTTTCTCAGCAGGTGGTTCAACCTCAGCCAAGTATGCCCCCTATGCAGTCAAGGCAGGAGCTGTTGTCGTTGATAATACCTCTTATTTCCGCCAGCATGCTGATGTGCCGCTGGTCGTGCCAGAGGTCAATGCGCATGCGTTGGATGCCCACAAGGGGATTATCGCTTGTCCAAACTGTTCAACCATTCAGATGATGGTGGCTTTGGAGCCTGTCCGTCAACAATGGGGGTTGGAACGCATTATCGTCTCCACCTACCAAGCAGTTTCTGGAGCTGGTATGGGGGCTATTTTGGAAACTCAAGCGCAACTCCGTGCTGTTTTGAATGATGGGGTAGCACCAAAAGATGTAGAAGCGAACATTTTGCCGTCTGGTGGCGACAAAAAGCACTATCCAATCGGATTTAACGCTCTTCCACAAATCGATGTCTTTACCGACAATGATTATACCTATGAAGAGATGAAAATGACCAATGAAACCAAGAAAATCATGGAAGATGATAGCATTGCTGTTTCTGCGACCTGTGTGCGTATTCCAGTCTTGTCAGCCCATTCAGAATCTGTCTATATCGAAACCAAAGAAGTAGCGCCGATTGAAGAAGTAAAAGCAGCCATCGCAGCCTTTCCAGGTGCGATCTTAGAAGATGATGTAGCCCATCAAATCTACCCACAAGCTATCAATGCGGTTGGTAAACGAGAAACCTTTGTTGGCCGTATCCGTAAGGACTTGGATGCTGAAAAAGGCATTCACATGTGGATCGTATCGGATAACCTCTTAAAAGGAGCAGCATGGAACTCTGTTCAAATCGCTGAAACACTACACAAACGCAGGCTTGTTCGCCCGACAGAAGATCTTGTATTTGCATTAAAATAAACCAATCATGTCATCACTTAGGAGGAAGAAAATGTCATTAGAGGATTTGAGAAATGCACGCATTATTACGGCGCTTGTGACGCCTTTTTATGAAGATGGAAGTATCAACTTTAAGGCATTGCCTAAGTTGATTGAACACCTCCTTGCCCACCATACAGAAGGCTTGATTTTGGCGGGGACAACGGGAGAAAGCCCAACGCTGACCCACGAGGAAGAGTTGGAACTCTTTGCGGAAGTCCGGCGGATTGTGGACGGTCGTGTGCCCTTGATTACAGGGATTGGAACCAATGATACGAGGGATTCGATTGCATTTGCACGGGAGGTCGCATCCTTTGGTGGTTTTGCGGCTGGTCTTGCTGTTACACCTTATTACAACAAACCAACGCAAGAAGGGCTTTATCAGCACTACAAGGCGATTGCGGATGCCAGCAGTTTGCCAATTATTGTCTATAATGTACCTGGGCGCACCGTAGCAGGCTTGACAGTGGAAACCTCTCTTCGCTTGGCGCAACATCCCAATATCATTGCGATTAAAGACTGTACAGGTGTAGCCAGTATCGCGCATCTCGTGGAAAATGCCCCTGAAGATTTTCTGGTTTACACAGGAGAGGACGGAGAGGCTTTCTATGCTAAGGCACTGGGAGCTCAAGGTGTGATTAGTGTTGCAGCCCACACCAATGGGGATGACTTTCATGCCATGTTTGAGGCTTTGGATAAAGGAAAGGTGGCAGAGGCAGCGAGTATCCAACGCAAGTTGTTACCGAAGGTGGATGCCCTCTTTTCAACGACTAGCCCTGCACCGCTGAAAGCAGTCCTTAACCACCAAGGATTTGAAGTAGGACCATTGCGCTTACCGCTAGTTGCTTGTACGGAGGAAGAAGCCAAAGTGATTATTGAAGCGTTGGAGAAATAATAGAGAAGGGAACTCTGAAATGACTATTTTAGGGTTTTTCTTCTCCGATTTGACTTGGAGTACACTCTAAGATGTATACTAGGAGGAAAGAGAGGAGCCAGAGTATGAACATCAAGAAAGCTAGTGAACTACTAAGGGTGTCAAGTGATACGATTCGCTACTATGAACGGATTGGCTTGATTCCACGTATCGGGCGTACCAGTGCAGGTATCCGCGACTTTGATGAGCAAGATTTGGCAGCCTTAGAATTTGTCCGTTGTTTTCGGAGTGCTGGAGTCTCAGTTGAGAGCCTGATTGACTATATCGGTCTATGTCAAGACGGAGAGGAAGCGCATCTTGAAGAACGCTGTGCGATTCTGGTTGCGGAGCGTGAAAAATTGCAGAAAAAGGCTGAGGAGTTGCTTTCAGCTATCAGCCGTCTGGACGGTAAGATAGCTCATTATGAGAGTGTCATCGTCAAAAATATAAGCAGTAGTTGAAAAAGGAAAGTAACCTTGGCAGGAACTGTATGCCTCATGTTATGCAATACAGCAGCAGGAGAAAGCAGTAATAGAAAGGAAACTCATGTCGATTATTAAGAATCTCTGGTGGTTTTTTAAGGAAGAAAAACGGCGATATCTCATTGGAATTGTTTCTTTGAGTTTAGTCGCTGTTTTAAATTTGATTCCACCCAAAATTATGGGGCAGGTCATTGATGCGATTACACGTGGGAATTTGACGAGGACAGACCTACTTTTGCAACTTTTGTATTTAGTGCTAGCAGCCTTTGCTATGTATGGTTTACGCTACATTTGGCGGATGTATATTTTAGGTACTTCCTATCGTTTGGGCCAAATCATTCGCTATCGTCTATTTGAGCATTTTACTAAGATGTCTCCGTCCTTTTATCAGAAATACCGAACAGGGGATTTGATGGCGCATGCGACCAATGATATTAACTCTTTGACCCGTCTGGCGGGCGGAGGTGTCATGTCGGCAGTCGATGCTTCGATTACAGCCTTGGTAACTTTGGTGACCATGTTTTTCACCATTTCTTGGCAGATGACCTTGATTGCAGTGATTCCGCTACCATTTATGGCGCTTGCAACCAGCAAGTTAGGTCGTAAAACCCATGAAACCTTTAAAGAATCCCAGGCAGCTTTTTCGGAATTGAACAATAAGGTGCAAGAGAGCGTAGCGGGGATTAAGGTGACCAAATCCTTCGGCTATCAGGACGCAGAAATAGTGGCGTTTCAGGAAGTCAATGAGATGACCTTTGCTAAAAACATGCGCACCATGAAATACGATGTCATGTTTGACCCCTTGGTCTTGCTCTTTATCGGAGCTTCATACGTCTTGACCTTGACAGTTGGTGCTTTTATGATTGCGCAAAACCAAGTGACGGTCGGGGATTTGGTGACTTTTGTGACCTATCTGGACATGTTGGTCTGGCCCTTGATGGCGGTCGGATTTCTCTTTAATATGGTGCAGCGCGGGCGTGTCTCCTATGAGCGGATTGAGGCCTTGCTCGCTCAAGAATCAGATGTCAAAGAAGCCAGTCTCCCTGTTGAAGTTGTAAAAAACGGACGCTTGGTCTATGATGTGGAACAGTTCGGCTATGAAGAGACAGAAACACTTTCTGATATTCAGTTTGCCTTGGAAAAAGGTCAGACCTTGGGTTTGGTGGGACAGACCGGCTCTGGTAAGACCAGCTTGATTAAGCTGCTGTTACGAGAACATGATGTGACAGTTGGAAGCATCAGTCTCAACGGTCACGATATTCGGGACTATCGCCTGTCTGACTTGCGCCAGCTCATCGGCTATGTCCCGCAGGATCAGTTCTTATTTGCGACGACGATTTTAGAAAATGTTCGCTTTGGTAATCCTGACTTGTCACGAGAAAGAGTAGAAGAAGCGACAAAATTATCTCAGGTCTATGAAGATATTGTAGCTATGCCAGAAGGCTTTGACACCGTCATCGGTGAAAAGGGTGTGTCCTTGTCAGGCGGTCAAAAACAGCGGATTGCCATGAGCCGTGCCATGATTTTAAATCCAGAAATTTTAATCTTGGACGATTCCTTGTCGGCAGTCGATGCTAAAACTGAGTATGCGATTATTGAAAATCTCAAGGAAACAAGACAAGCTAAGACAACGATTATCTCTGCCCACCGCTTGTCGGCAGTTGTCCATGCGGACTTAATTTTGGTCATGCAGGGCGGAAAAATCATCGAGCGTGGTCGCCATGAGGAATTGCTTGCGCAAGGTGGCTGGTATGCGGAAACCTACGCTTCACAGCAGCTAGAAATGGAGGGAGTGCCAAATGACAAAAACGAATCAATGGATTGTTTTTAAACGCTTATTGACCTATTTAAAGCCCTATAAATGGCTGACGGTACTTGCTCTTGGTCTGCTCTTGTTGACAACCGTTGTGAAAAATATCATTCCCCTGATTGCCTCTCATTTTATCGACCATTATTTGGACCATGTCAATCAGACGGCAGTTATGCTTTTAATCGGTTACTATCTGATGTATGTCTTGCAGACCATTATTCAGTATTTTGGAAATCTCTTTTTCGCCAAGGTTTCTTATAGCATTGTGCGTGACATTCGTAGGGATGCTTTTGCCAATATGGATCGGTTAGGAATGGCTTATTTTGACCGAACACCTGCTGGCTCGATTGTCTCTCGAATTACCAACGATACCGAGGCCATTTCGGAGATGTTTTCAGGTATTTTATCGAGTTTTATCTCAGCCGTTTTTATCTTTACGGTGACCCTTTACACCATGTTGATGTTGGATGTTCGCTTGACAGCTTTAGTGGCGCTTTTGCTGCCAGTCATTTTTATCTTGGTCAATCTCTACCGCAAGAAATCCGTTGCAGTCATTGCCAAGACTAGAAGTCTTTTGAGTGACATCAATAGCAAACTCTCTGAAAGTATCGAGGGGATTCGAATTATTCAGGCTTTTAGCCAGGAAGAGCGCTTGAAAGCAGAATTTGAGGAAATCAATCGAGAGCATGTGGCCTATGCTAACCGCTCGATGGCTCTCGATAGCCTATTTTTACGACCTGCCATGTCACTCTTGAAACTCCTTGCCTACGCACTTTTAATGGCCTATTTTGGTTTCCGCGGTCTCAATATAGGTATTTCAGCAGGGCTCATGTATGCCTTTATCCAGTATGTCAATCGCTTGTTTGACCCTCTGATTGAAGTGACGCAGAATTTTTCAACCTTGCAGACCTCTATGGTGTCGGCAGGTCGAGTTTTTGACTTGATTGACGAGACCGGTTTTGAACCAGTTCAAGGAAAGAGTGCTGCACAGATTGAGGAAGGCATTATCGAATTTCGTGAGGTGTCTTTTTCCTATGACGGGAAACGGCGAATTTTGGATGGCATTTCCTTTCAGGTCAAGCAGGGAGAGACGATTGCCTTTGTCGGAGCAACAGGTTCTGGGAAATCTTCGATTATCAATGTATTGATGCGCTTTTATGAATTTGAATCGGGTCAGGTCTTGATTGACGGGCAGGATATTCGTCAATTTTCACAAGCAGAATTGCGCAAGAAGATTGGACTTGTCTTGCAAGATCCCTTTCTTTATCACGGAACAATCGAGTCCAATATCAAGATGTACCAAGATATTTCCGATGAAGAAGTGCGCGCAGCTGCAGCATTTGTCGATGCCGACCAATTCATTCAGAAATTACCAGATGGTTATAAGTCCCCTGTGTCCGAGCGGGGCAGTAGCTTTTCGACAGGTCAACGACAATTGCTTGCCTTTGCAAGGACGGTGGCAAGTCAGCCTAAGATTTTGATTTTGGATGAGGCAACAGCCAATATCGACTCGGAAACCGAGCAAATTGTCCAGCATTCGCTGGAAAAAATGCGTCAAGGACGCACAACCATTGCTATTGCCCACCGTCTATCAACTATTCAAGACGCCAACTGCATCTACGTTCTTGACAAGGGCAAGATTATCGAAAGTGGAACGCATGAGGAGTTGCTGGAAAAAGCAGGGCTTTATCATAAGATGTACCAATTGCAGGCAGGCATGATGAAAGAGGCTTGATTGATACCATATTTCTAAAAAATAACCGAATGTTTCAAAGGAACAGTAGTATGTTCCTTGAAGCATTCGGTTTTTCTGATGGCGAGGTCAATGATTTTCCGTATATAGTGAATTGAATAAAGGTTAGGACATCGTTCAGTCGCTTTGATGAACGCCAGTTCTATCTGTAGCTCCCTGCCTTGTCCTATTCCTTTCTCAATCCACTATACATGATATGAAAAAGAGTATGCCCTCCTTCAAAATAAAAATGATCGTGCAGAACCTGATAGCCAAGTCTCGTATACAATGACATCGCCTTGGTATTAGCACTCCTTACACTTAGTAAGATATAGTCAAAGTCGGTTGACGACAAATAGTCCATCAACTGATAGCCGATACCTTTTCTGCGATACTGTTCCTTGACACAGAGCTCATTCAATTCAAAGGAGTGGCGGTACCAGTCCATCTTTGGAGGCAAAATTTTATCCACCTGTTTTGCCCACCAATTTTCTGGTTTAAAATCAAAGTCAAATAAGAAGCCAAGCAGCTGACCATCCAGTTCCTCGGTGATAATGAGCGGATGGAGATTTGAAGAAAGGCTATTTTCTATTCGTCTTTTCAATGAATGGGATTCTTGAATTTCATGGCGATACATCTCATCATACAGGTCAGAGACCTGATCAAGGATTTCGTATATTTCTGCATCTTTATACACTTTTTGCATTCTTTCACCTTAAGCTCTGTGGTTTTGTTGCTATTATATCATTGATGCAAAGGGGTTACAACTCTTTTACGTGGGAAAAAGGTAGCACAGAACTTGGAATAATTAGTAGGAGTTTTGTTGATGTAACCCCTTTCAACTTTATGGTATAATAGGAAAAATGGAGGAAGTGCTATGAACATCATCATCGTAGGAGCATCGTTTGCAGGCATGAGTGCCGCCTTGGAATGTCGGCAGCTCTATCCTGATGCGCAGATTGTATTAGTCGACAAGGAAAAGGAAGTCGGCTTTTTTCCAAATGTCTTCAACTGGCAACTAAAGGGCGAGTTAGGGCAGTTGGAAGAAGCGCGGAGTGAATTGTGGGCTCAGGTTCAGCAGACGACCATTGATATTCGGCTAGAGACCAAGCTCGTTCAACTAGACGCTGACCATCAAATGCTGATCCTTGAGCATGGAAATCAGGTGGTCGAAGAAGCCTATGATGCACTGATTTTGGCCATGGGAGCAGGGCAAGTCTGGGATGTGGAAGATGAAAGGCTACAAGAGCGGATGTTATCGTCCAAGTATTTTTCAGATGCCCAGAACAGTCAGCAGAAGATAGAAGAAGCGGAGTCTGTCATTATCATCGGTGGTGGTCAGATTGGGCTAGAAAGTGCCGATGCCCTCAGTCAACTCCCCTTTTCTCTGACGCTGTTTGAAGCAGAAACATCACCCTTAGCCAAATATGTGGATGATGATTTAATGGTCGGTATTGAAGAAGAGTTGAAAAAGCGCAAGATTGACCTACATACGGCAGAAATTGTAGAGAAAATTAGCCTGTCGCTAGCCGGTGATAAGGTCAAGGTTGATACCTTAAAAGGCTGCTACGAAGCGGATTATTTGCTGGTTGCGACCAATTTTCAACCCAATACAGATGTCGTAGCAGAAATCCTAGACTGTAATCCCGATAAGACGATTGTTGTAGATGAGTACTTGGAAACCAGTCAACCCCATATCTTTGCGATTGGGGATTTGATTCAATTGCCCTTTGCCTTTTTTGGCAAGGCCTATCTTCCCCTCATCAATCATGCAATTTTGACAGGGCGTTTAGTCGCTTACAATTTAGTAACCAAAAGGCGCCCCTTAAACGAAGTACAGCGCATTGTTTCTAGTCACCTTTTTGGCTACAATATTACTAGTGTCGGTCTGACCGAACGTCAGGCTCAACTCTGGACAGATGTGGATACTGTGACTGTCCAAGCGCCTTTTAGTCAGTGGGAAAAAGAAGAGTTGACCTTTAAATTGATTGTCCAACGCGCAGATGGTCGTCTCTTAGGTGGACAGCTGATTTCCACTTCTCGCCACATTCATCAAATGAATACCTTGGCACTCGCCATTTCAAACGGCATGACAGCTCAGGAGATGGTCGAACAAAGTTGGTTGTGCTTGCCACGCTATACCAATCTGGTTCCGATTGTGACCGAGGCCTGCCAGCTCTACCTCCATCGCCAAGAGGAGAATGCTCATGAGAATTGAGGATCTGTTTGAAAAAAGAGAGCGGGCCATCTATCTTCTGGTTGAGCATTTGAGAGACAGTCGCTCCAGTCTCTCCTTAAAGGAAATCAGTCAACGATTGCAGTTGTCACGGACCACATTATCTCGCTATATCGAATCCTTTGACGAAGAGGCAAGGCAAAGCAAACTCGGCTTGTCCCTCACAATCAAAGAGGAAGAGGTCAGTCATCAGCGGACAGATACCTTACTTCATACGGAGTGGTTGGCCTATCTGTGCCAGTTTAGCACCAAGTATCAGATTTTGCTCTATCTTTTTGAGAAGGAAGAATTTGCCATTCAAGCGCTGGCGCAGCATCTCCTCATTAGTGAAGCCAGTCTCAATCGGCAATTGGCTGCGCTCAATCATCTATTGCAGGATTTTCAGATGAGTATCCGAAATGGTCGCCTCAAGGGAAGCGAGTTGCAAATCCGCTATTTCTATTACCAGCTTTTTCTTCAGACCAAGACGCTCTCTAGTCTAAAGAACGAGACCACTTTTCGTCAGAGTGCTACCTATCTTCCGCTTTTTGAACGCTTTTTTGATACCACATTCAATTCCCGCCAAGCTCTACAATTGTCGCTCTGGCTGGGGATTTCACAGCGCCGTATGCGGGCACAGGATGTCGATTTTCAAGAGCTGGTTCAACTGATGAAACCCTATATGGAGCAGAAATGGTATCAGAAATTACGCGCCTTTTCTCTCACCCTCTACCAATACCAACCCTCTACTGTCCGTGAGGGTGAAGTGATGAGCCTGTTTGCTTTTTTAGTGAGCCAGACCATCCTTGCTCCACAGCAGATTGAGCGGATGTTAGCCTTTGGTGGACCGATTCGGGAGGCGACAACCGGGTGTTACCAGACCATTCGCACAGAAGTTGGTCATCCGCTCCCCATCCATGAAACGATTTTGTACTATCTCAATCAATTACTGGGCAGGGTTTATTTCTTCAAAGGGAGCTTGGACTTACCGCTTATGCAAGAAAATTCCTATTTTCTGGCCAATGCGCGCTCTCTATTGTCAACAGTGCTAGAGCGCTTTTATCAGCCGCATGTCGCCAGCCTAGTGTTTCAACGGGAGGAAGAAGTGGCATGTCTAGCAGAACTCTTTTCCTACCTCAGTCAGGTCCAGCCTGTGGTGGTGCGGATTGGTTTTCTGACCTACCAGTCTCCGATTCTGGCAGAGCCGATGTTACGGCAACTTCAAAGAAAATTTGAACGAACCTACGCTGTAGTCATTGAGCCATATATAGCTTCAAACGACTACGACCTGCTGATAGCCGATGAACCCGTTTCGGTAGAGACGCCGCTGTATTCTTTTCATAAAAGGCTCTATGCGAGCGATTTTCTAGCCTTAAAAGAGAAAATAGCCCATCTGGAGGAGCAAAAGCAAAAATGCGCCCACCGAATTTTAGAAACCAGTAGCTTTTCCATGGAAAGGCGCTGAGGATTGAAAAAGAGTGAGAAAACAGTTGCTGATAGGCTTTGGAACGTCACTCTTTTTATTCTTGTCAAAAATTTTTACAAAACGATATTTTTTGATAGGAGCTAGCAGGAAAAATAGGGTACAATAGGGATAAATAGAAAACGGAAGCGTTTTTAAAACAAAACATCAACATAACGGAGGTCTCCTATGACACAAGAAAAATACATTATGGCCATTGACCAAGGCACGACCAGCTCGCGCGCGATTATTTTTAACAAAAAAGGAGAAAAGGTCGGCAGTTATCAGAAAGAATTTCCGCAAATCTTTCCAAAGCCAGGTTGGGTAGAACATAACGCTAATCAGATTTGGAATTCTGTTCAATCCGTCATTGCAGGTGCCTTTATCGAAAGTGGTATCAACCCGTCTCAAATCGAAGGAATCGGGATTACCAACCAGCGGGAAACAACTGTTGTCTGGGATAAGGAAACAGGACTTCCTATCTACAATGCGATTGTGTGGCAGTCCCGTCAGACAGCCCACCTAGCAGACCAATTGAAACATGACGGTTACTCTGACATGATTCATAAAAAGACTGGCTTGGTCATCGATGCTTACTTCTCAGCGACCAAAGTACGTTGGATTTTGGACCAAGTGCCTGGGGCTCAAGAACGTGCTGAAAAGGGTGAAATTCTCTTTGGTACCATTGATACTTGGCTTGTCTGGAAATTGACAAATGGACGTTGCCATGTGACCGATTATTCCAATGCAGCACGGACCATGCTTTACAACATCAAGGAACTCAAGTGGGATGATGAAATTCTAGCCCTCTTGAATATTCCAAAAGCCATGTTGCCAGAAGTCAAGTCCAATTCAGAAATTTATGGCAAAACTGCACCATTTCATTTCTACGGGGCAGAAGTGCCAATTTCAGGGATGGCAGGTGACCAGCAGGCAGCCTTGTTCGGACAATTGGCCTTTGAGCCTGGTATGGTGAAAAATACCTATGGTACTGGTTCGTTCATCGTCATGAATACGGGCGAAGACATGCAGCTGTCTGAAAATAGCCTCTTGACTACTATCGGTTATGGTATCAATGGCAAGGTCTACTATGCTCTAGAAGGTTCAGTCTTCATCGCAGGAAGTGCGGTGCAGTGGCTCCGTGACGGTATGCGCATGGTCAAAGAATCTCCTGAATCAGAAGAACTGGCACGCAAGTCTACCAGCAACGATGAAGTCTATGTCGTACCAGCCTTTACAGGACTTGGTGCACCCTACTGGAATTCAGACGCGCGTGGCTCTGTCTTTGGCTTGACACGTGGAACAACCAAGGAAGACTTTGTCAAGGCCACCCTCCAATCTATTGCCTACCAAGTGCGCGATGTCATTGATGTCATGCAGATTGACTCTGGTATGCCAATCTCTGTCTTGAAAGTAGACGGTGGAGCAGCCATGAACAGCCTACTCATGCAGTTCCAAGCAGACATCTTAGGCATTGAAATTGCACGGGCCAAGAACCTAGAAACAACCGCTCTTGGAGCAGCATTCCTTGCAGGATTGGCCGTTGGTTTTTGGAAAGATTTGGATGAATTAAAGACCTTGAATGCAGTTGGTCAATCTTTCCAACCAGCGATGAACGATGCGCGTAAGGAACAACTGTACAAGGGTTGGAAAAAAGCTGTCGCAGCGACTCAATTATTTGCTGAAATAGACGAAGAAGAATAGAAAAGAGAGTACAAGATGGAATTTTCAAAAGAAACAAGACGATTAGCCATTGAAAAAATGCAGGACAGACAACTTGATTTGCTGATTATCGGGGGCGGAATCACTGGTGCAGGTGTAGCGCTTCAGGCAGCAGCAAGCGGAATGGAAACAGCCTTGATTGAAATGCAAGACTTTGCAGAAGGGACCAGTAGCCGTTCCACAAAATTGGTGCACGGTGGCTTGCGGTACTTGAAACAATTTGACGTGGAAGTCGTATCAGATACGGTGTCAGAACGGGCGATCGTGCAACAAATCGCACCGCACATTCCAAAACCAGACCCGATGCTCCTTCCAGTCTATGACGAAGAAGGTTCCACTTTCAGTATGTTCCGCTTAAAAGTTGCCATGGACTTGTATGACCTCTTAGCAGGTGTCAACAACACAGACTTGGCCAACAAAGTATTGACCAAAGAAGAAGTCTTGGAACGCGAGCCTCACTTGAAGCAAGAAGGACTTGTCGGGGGCGGTGTCTATCTTGATTTCCGCAATAACGATGCCCGCCTCGTGATTGAAAATATCAAACGTGCCGCAAAAGATGGTGCCTTGATTGCCAGCCGTGTCAAAGCAGAACGTTTTATCAAGGATGAAAAGGGCAAGGTCGTAGGCATTGTGGCGCGTGATCTCTTGACCGATAGCACCTTTGAAATCCGTGCCCGCCTCGTCATCAATACTACTGGACCATGGAGCGATGAAGTGCGTAATCTCGGAGGTGAAGGCAGCGGCCTATTGCAAATGCGTCCAACAAAAGGAGTTCATTTAGTCGTTGATAGCGCCCGTCTTTCCGTGCCACAACCAACTTATTTTGACACAGGTCATGCAGACGGACGGATGGTCTTTGTTCTGCCTCGTGAAAACAAGACTTACTTTGGAACGACCGATACCGATTACATAGGCGATTTAGCAAATCCAATGGTCACCCAAGAAGATGTCGATTACTTGCTGGATATTGTCAATAACCGTTTCCCAGGTACCAACTTGACCCTTGACGACATTGAGAGCGGTTGGGCAGGACTACGTCCTCTGCTTTCTGGAAATGGCGCTTCGGACTACAATGGCGGAAACAACGGTAAATTGAGCGATGATAGTTTCAACAACTTGATTGATACAGTCAAGGCCTATCTCAACAATGAAAAGACACGTGACGATGTGGAACATGACTTGACCCAGCTAGAAGGTAGCGTGTCTGAAAAGACCTTGGCTCCATCAGCCGTTTCTCGTGGTTCTTCTCTTGACCGGGATGACAATGGATTGTTGATCCTAGCTGGCGGTAAGATTACGGATTTCCGTAAAATGGCAGAAGGCGCTCTTGAAAAGGTCGCAGAAATCCTTGCAGCAGAGCACGGTCGCAAGTTTAGACTGGTCAACTCCAAAACCTACCCTGTATCAGGAGGCGAGTTGAACCCAGCCAATGTCGCAGAAGAAATCGAACATTTGGCACAACTCGGAGTGAAAAAAGGCTTGCACTACGATGATGCGCTCTACCTTGCGAACTTGTATGGTTCAAACGCACCAAAAGTCTTTGCTTTGAACCACAAAGTAGAAGCAGTCAGCCAGCTCAACCAGCGTGATCTGCTCTCTCTCCACTATGCCATGAAAGAAGAAATGGCTCTCACTGCGGTGGACTACCTTCTACGTCGGACCAACTACATGCTCTTTATGCGGGAACAGCTTGACGCTATCGTTGATGACGTGCTCCTTGAAATGGCAGCCTACTACGGCTGGTCTGAAGAAGAACAAGCAGCACAGCGGGCATTATTGGATGAAACCTTGGTCAAGAATGACTTGGCTTATTTAAAAAATAAATAGAATGAACCCTTGAGCTAGGTACTAGTAGAAATCCTAGCTTGAAAGGGCTTAAAAAGGAGTTTATATGGAAAAAGAACTATTAGGTGAAGTAATCGGAACCGCTTTGTTAATCCTCTTGGGGAACGGTGTCGTAGCAGGCGTAGTGCTTGACAAGAGTAAGAGCAAGGATGCTGGCTGGATTGTGATTACCATCGGTTGGGGGCTTGCGGTTGCAATGGCAGCCTTTATCAGTGGTCTCTTAGGTCCTGCTCACTTGAACCCAGCAGTATCCATTGCGATGGCCTATGCAGGCAATCTTCCGTTGGGGTCTGTCTTCCCTTATATCGGGGCTCAATTTGTCGGAGCCTTTATCGGAAGTCTCTTGGTTTACTTGATGTACAAAGACCACTATGATGCAACAGAAGATACTGGAGCAGTGCTTGCGACATTCTCAACTGGCCCTGCAATCCGTAACACCGTGACCAACACAATTAGTGAAGCGATTGGAACATTTGTCCTTGTCCTTGGCTTGCTAGCCTTTGGCAATTACGATATGCCAGCAGGTCTTGGTACCTTGACTGTCGGCGCTTTGATTCTCTCTCTCGGCGTGTCGCTTGGTGGTCCAACAGGTTATGCCTTGAACCCTGCGCGTGACCTCGGCCCTCGTATCATGCACGCTATTCTCCCTTTGAAACACAAGGGTGATTCAGATTGGGGCTATGCACTTGTACCAGTCGTAGGTCCAATTATCGGAGGCCTTCTAGCAGCAATCTTTTACGGACTCGTATTCTAAGGATTTAAAAACCCTGTCTCGGTTTGAAACGAGACAGGGTTTATGCTGTTTACACTAATTCTTCCAACTTATCCACCAATGATCCGACATAGGTAATCGTTTCTTTCAATGGCTTGTCTGTTGAGACATCGACACCTGCGTGTTTGGCAAGGTCTTGGGCAGATAGGCTAGCTCCTAGAGAGAGGGTTTCGAGCCATTTTTCAACAACTGCTTCAGGATTTTCTTCCAGTTGTTTGGCCATGGCTGTTCCGATGGTCAGACCAGCAGAGTAAGTGTACGGGTACAAGCCCATGTAGTAGTGTGGCTGACGCATCCAGATGAGACCTGCATCGTCTCCGATTTCAAAGTCTTCACCCCAGAATTCCTTAATAATATCGAGTTTAATCTGGCAGAGGATGTCCCCGTTGAGGTATTCATCATTGTCCAAACGAGTATAGACTTCGCGTTGGAAAGCCGCTTCCAATAAATGAGTGACCATATTGTGGAAGTAGGTGCGGCTGATCAATTCACTAATGAGGTAGGCTTGGAAGGCTGGATCTTGATTTTGTTTCAAGAGAGTGTTACATGTCAAGACCTCATTGGCAGTAGACGGTGCTTCGATAAAGTAAAGCGATGGATCGTAGTTGAGAATGCTTTGTTTTTTCGCTAATTGGAAATGTCCAGCATGGCCAAGTTCGTGTGCGAGTACCAAGACTTCATTCATCAAACCAGTCCAAGACAAGAGAATGTAAGATGGCCCATCATACAAGGTCGCACAGTAACCACCTGTTGATTTTCCTTCGTTTTGAGCAAAGTCAATCCAGCGCTCATCAAAGGCTTGCTCAATCATCTGAATGTAATCCTCTCCCAAGATTCCAAGGCAATCGTTCAAGAATTGTTTGGATTCTTCAGGTGTGATGCGCTGATTGAAGTCTGATGGCAGGCTGATTTTTAGGTCTGCGTGGGTGATTTTTTCAAGGCCGTGCGCTTTTGCGACTAATTTGACATAGCGGCGCATGTGAGGAGCCAATTCTTTCATAATCACATCGATTTGGCGATCAAACAACTCACGGGAAACATTTTGGTCAAAGAGCAGGTAGTCAATGGTTGACTTAAATCCACGTAGTTTTGCCTCAATTTGCTCATTTTTGATATGAGACAAGTAGTCCGCAGCGGTGGTATTTTTGTATTTGCGAAGGGTTGAATAGAAGCCAGCTGCGGATTGACGACGAATTTCTGTATCGTGGCTGATTTCGTAGTCATTTTCAAACAAAACGTAGCTGTTTCCGTAAGATTGACCATTTGCAGTGAAGTTTTCAAAAGTCATATCTTCAAACTTTGTCGTCTCATAATTGCGGTGAGGCTGTCCAAATGTTGGGGCAAAATTAGCCAACAAGTCTTCCTGCAATGGGTGCAACTGGTGTGGTTTTTTACGAAGAATATCCTGGATATAGCTGGTCCATTGTGGCTCTTGAGCGCTGACTTCGTTCAATATTGCTTCATCCAACAGAGCAAGTTGGGTCTGTAAGAAGGCAATCTTTGGATAGCTGGTCGCTAAGGTCACTTGGTATTCATTGGCCAGAGCTGCAAGCTCTGCATTCATCTTGTCCACATCAAGGTTTAAGTAGGCGTAGTGGCTCAACTTATTGTTAATAGTTTGGATAAGCTCGTATTCCTTGAGGGCACGGACAATCACCTCGCTAGAAGTCAGTTTATCCTTGTAGTCTTGTTCAAACTGTTCTACCTGTGCCTTGTAGTCCGCAAGACCTTTTTGATAGGCCTCGTGAGAAGGGTAAATGAGGGAAGTATCCCAGGTTAACTGCACATCAATTTCTTGACGTTTTGGCATCGCATTTGTCATTTGAATTCTCCTTTTTTGTATTGAAAATATTATATCATATATCAGGAAAAAACTTGACAAATCTGCATAATCCTTGGATAATAGTAGTATAAGAGGGTTGTAAAACCTAAAGAAAGGAGCTTTTTATGCAAGTCATTAAACGGAGTGGAGAAGTCGTTGACTTTGATCCAGAAAAAATTTACCAAGCGATTATAAAAGCTGCTCGTACTGTCTATGTCATCGATGATACTTGGCGTCAAAATTTGGCTCAAGTGACCAAGAAAGTAGTTTTAGACTTGGAAGAAGCTCATACAGAGCGTCCGACCATCAGCATGGTCCAATCACAAGTAGAACACCGTCTGATTGATGCAGGCTACATTGCGATTGCTGAACACTATATTTCTTACCGCCTCCAACGCGACCTTGAGCGCAATGGCTACGGCGACCGCATCAATGTTCATCTACGCTTTGAACAAGTACGCTAATCCAAAAAAGCTGTCTACGGACGACTTTTTTGTGTTGGGGAGAAAGGAAGCCTATAGCCTAACAAATGCACCATTATGTGGACTTATAGTCTTTTGAACGAACTTTGATACATCGTCACTTTCGACTTGTCGTATTTATACTCAATGAATGAAAATCAAAAGCAGATGTTGTTGACTTGATTGGATGAACTTCAGTTCTATCTGCATCGGCGTCGCCTAGTCTGTTCTTGATTTTCATTGAGTATAAAATCCATCAAACAAGTTGTGCTTGAAAGAGGAATCAAATGAAGATGTGTATACCTGAAATTTTGCAACCAATGACAGTTGATAAAAATAAGTTGGAATACCTCCGTTGGTTTTGTCATTCATAGTGTCTTTCGTTACCATTACAAGGGCTATAGGCAGGTTCTATGACAGATTACATAGTCTACAATGTCTAAAATAGATGAGAGAAAAAAATGAATGATGAGAGTGATTCTTTTTCGTAAGGGGTTGACATTCTATTTTTTTTAAAGTAAACTTAAATTAATCTAACTAGGAAAGCGATTTCCAACACGACGATGTGTTGATGATAATAGAGAGCAACGGTGCTACAAAAGATATAGGAATATTTTTTGTAGCACCGTTTTTATGCGTATGAGGAGAGGGTCATGAAGGAATTTATGTTAGCGGGTGTTTCAAGCGGTGTTGGCAAAACAACTGTGACACTCGGTATTTTAAAAGGCTTGGCGAATATGGGGTATCAAGTTCAGCCCTATAAGGTTGGGCCAGATTACATTGATACAGCTTACCATAGTCGTATTACCAAGCGGGCTTCTCGAAATTTAGATAGCTTTATGATTCCAGATAGAGAGGCTTTGGCCTGGTCCTATTATAAGTGGCATCAAGATGCGGATGTGGCAGTAGTGGAAGGAGTGATGGGGCTTTTTGACGGTCTGGGAACGGATAAAGATTGTGCTTCGTCTGCTGATATTGCCAAAAAATTGGGTATTCCTGTCATCTTGATCATTGACGGCAAAGCGACTTCGACCTCAGCTGCGGCTATGGTTCACGGTTTTTCTACCTTTGATTCTGACTTGACGATTGCAGGGGTGATTATCAATCGAGTAGCTTCTAAAAATCACTATGAGCTGATTAAGGGAGCGATTGAACGCTATACAGACGTAGAGGTGCTGGGGTATTTTCCGAAAAATACAGAAGTGGAGCTGCCTTCGCGTCATTTGGGCTTAATTCCTGATGTGGAAATGGAAAATTTGGAAAAAACCTTTGATGTTCTGGGAGGCTTGGCGCAGGAACACATCGACTTGGAGCGCCTGCTGAAAAAAGTTGAAAAGTCGGAACAAGCCGTTCACAGTCCTTTCCAAGTGAAAAATTACGCACCTTTGCGTTTAGCCTATGCCATGGATGACGCTTTTCATTTCTATTATGAAGACAATCTTGATTTCTTAACCGATTTGGGGATAACGTTAATTCCTTTTAGTCCATTAAAGGACAAGGAGTTGCCAGTAGCAGATGCCTATTACTTCGGTGGTGGTTTTCCGGAGATTTATGCTGAGGAATTGATGAACAATAGTTCGTTTCGAGCATCCGTATTACACACTCATCAAAAGGGACGACCGATTTACGCCGAATGTGGTGGTTTGATGTACCTAGGAACCTCTTTAGAAATTGATGACAAATCCTATGACATGGTGGGGATTTTTGATGGAACAAGCGTTATGACTTCGCGTTTGAAATGCTTTGGCTATTGCGAGGCAACAACGGTGATTGATAGTCTCTTCGGTCCAAAAGGGACAAAGGTTCGTGGACATGAGTTTCACCATTCGGTATTTGAGACCGAGGAAGCGACAGTGCTTGATTTAGAAAAATCCCGAGATGGAGAAGTAGTTGCAAAGTGGGAAGGCGGTTATCAAAAGGGCAGAACTTTTGCCAGCTATCTTCACGTTCATTTTTATCAGAAGGAAGAACTTCTTCATCACTGGCTAGAGTATATTTGTGAGGCAAGAAATGATGAGTCTGTTTAGTATTGTTCTTGCTGTTTGCTTAGATTGGTTGATAGGAGATCCCTATTCGTGGCCACATCCAGTAAAATGGATGGGCAATTTCATCAGCTGGTGTCTGAGAATGTTTCAAAAGAAACCGATTCAGCCCTATGTTTTTGGGGGAATGTTGTGGCTTAGTACGGTAGGTTTGTCTGTGGCTGTTGCCTATCTCTTGCTTTTGGGGGCGAGTTTGCTACATCCGATATTCTATTGGGTAATCTATACCTATCTGGCCTATGCCAGTCTGGCGACGCGGAGTTTGGCGGTTGAAGCGATCAAGGTTTATCATGCGGTGAAAACAGGGACGCTGGAGGACGCTAGGTATCAGGTTAGTATGATTGTAGGGCGAGATACCTCTCATCTTTCTCGGGAAGAAATTACCAAAGCTACGATTGAGACAGTTGCAGAAAATACTAGCGATGGCGTTATCGGTCCTCTACTGTGTCTTTTCATCGGAGGCCCTGTCCTAGCCATTGGCTATAAGGCCATCAATACCTTAGATTCTATGGTAGGCTACAAGACCGAAAAATACCGAGCTATTGGTTATTTATCAGCAAAAATAGATGATCTTGCCAACCTTATTCCTGCTCGAGTGACTTGGCTGGCTTTAATGATTGCCAGTCATATCTTACAATTAAATGCCAAAGAAGCTTGCCGTATTGGCTATCGAGACCGCTACCAGCATGCCAGCCCAAATAGTGCTTTTTCGGAAGCTGTGGTTGCAGGAAGCTTGGGTATTCAGCTGGGAGGAACTCATATCTATCATGGTGAAATCATTGAGAAACCCACAATCGGAGATGAGACAAGAGAGGCAACCGCAGATGATATACTGACAACCGTTTCCCTCCTTTACATGAGTACAACCTTTGTCTTGCTGCTTGCTATCTTACTATCTATTAGTTTAACAATTTTATAGGAGCGTTATTTATGTCATATATTCAAAATCCATCGTCTATTGAAGAGACGAGTTTCAAAATTATTCAATCTGTTATTGATGAGGAACATCCAGATTACCATTTTCAAACGGAAATGGAAGAATCCATTATTAAGCGTGCTATCCATACCTCAGGAGATTTTGACTATCTCTACAATCTTCGATTTACACATGGTGTCAATGATAAAATCATTGAGATTTTGAAAAATAAGGGAACGATTTTAGTTGATTCATCCATCTCTTTAAATGGAATCAACAAGCGTGTTTTGGATCAAATGGGCGTGCGTTATGAGTGCTTGATTAACCATGAGGAAGTCGTTCAGCTAGCGCGTGAAAAACAAATCACGCGTGCTATGGCAGCGGTCGAATATGCTGCTAAAAACATTGAAGGTCCTAAGGTCTTTGCCTTTGGCGGTGCACCGACGGCGGTTTTTCACCTTTTAGATTTGGTTGAACAGGGGCTTATCGATGAAGATGCTGTCATCGGTGTTCCTGTCGGTTTTATCAATGTTGAGGAGTGCAAAGAGGCCTTGTTAGCCTCTAAGCTACCTGCTATTGCAACGGTTGGTCGAAAGGGCGGCAGTACGATTGTAGTTGCGATTATTAATGCCATTATCTATCAAATGAAGGAAGTCATTACTGACGATTATGTCCGTTATTCGACTCCAACAACTAAAAAAGAAGGAGAAGAGTAATGTCTTATCTGAAACAAGCCCATAAAATAGAAGAAGCAAGTTTTCAAAAAATTCAAGAAATGATTGATCAAGAACATCCAGAGATTGTCTTTACAGACCCTTTTGAAGAAGCCGTTTTAAAACGAGTGGTCTTTGCAAGTGCGGATTTTGATTATCTTTATAACATCAAGTTTTCAAATGATGTGATTCAAAAGATTATCCATGTTCTGACCAATAAAGGAACGATTTTTACCGATACCACCATGGTTCTTGGTGGCTTCAATAAAAAATTGCTTGAAAAACGCGGTGTTGCTTATCGCTGTTTGGTAAACGAGCCAGAGATTTTCAAAGAAGCTAAGGAAAAGGGCATCACACGTTCAATGGCTGCGGTGGAATATGCGGCTAAGGTAGAAGGGCCGAAATTATTTGTCTTTGGAAATGCACCAACTTCTATCTTTAAAGTCTTGGATATGGTGGAAGCAGGAGAATTAAATCCTGATGCCGTCGTTGGTGTTCCTGTTGGCTTTGTTGGTGCAGCAGAATCAAAACTTCAACTCCATGAAAGTGCCTTGCCGTCAATTGCAGCTTTGGGGCGAAAAGGGGGGAGTACGATTGCTGCGGCAATTGTCAATGCCATTTTATACCAACTAGGAGATGAAACGGACGACTATCGCCGCTGTACCGCATTTGGCACCAAATAAGCGGAGAAAGGAGTGGAGCTAATGGATGAATATGTCTATGTGAATGGTAAAAAATTAAAACGTGGCTATACCACAGGGACTTGTGCAACAGCAGCTACGGTAGCAGCTGTGAGCATGATTTTAAATCAAGAAACCGAGGAAAAAGTAACAGTTTCTACAGCAAGTGGAGTAGAAGTAACCATGGTGATTCAGGATCCGTCTTTTGCGGAGCAAACGGCTTCAGCAGCAGTTGAAAAAGATGGCGGAGATGATGCTGATGCTACGCATGGTCTGCTCATTTACTCAACCGTGACCTTATTGCCAGACCAAACAAATATTGAGATTGACGGTGGGGTTGGAGTTGGACGAGTAACCGAAAAAGGCTTAGCAAATCCTGTTGGCACAGCAGCTATCAATCCAACTCCTCGTCGCATGATTGAAAAGTATGTCCGAGAGATGATTGGACCCGATTGTGGAGCGCGGGTGATTATCTCGGTTCCTGGAGGTGAAGAACGTGCGAAATCAACCTATAATTCGCGTTTGGGAATTTTGGGAGGCATTTCCATTTTAGGGACGACAGGTATTGTCAATCCGATGTCAGAAAATAGTTGGAAGGCAGCGATTACGGTGGAGTTGACCCAACTTTACAATAATGGTCATCGCTCCGTTGTGCTTGCGCCAGGAAATTATGGAGAAGATTTCACGACCAATGTCCTTGGCATTGATCCATCACGAATTGTCAATATGAGTAATTTTGTGGGTCATGTGCTAAAGGAAGTGCAGCGGATTGGTTTTACAAAGGTCCTAATGGTGGGGCACATGGGGAAATTGGTCAAGGTAGCAGCAGGAATTTTTTCTACCCATAGTAAAGATGCTGATGCTAGGATGGAGACCCTTATTTCTAATCTAGCTCTTATGGGGGCTCCGATTGAACTGTTACAAAAGGTTGATACTTGTACAACAACAGAAGCAGCTGGTGAAGCGATTAAAGAGTACGGCTATGAGGCTGTCTATCAAATCCTTGCAGATAAAATCAAGTTGCGTAGCGAGCGACTGCTCAAGTACCGCAAGCCTGAAGTGGTCATTGATGTCGTGTTATTTGGTTCAGAAGAAGGCTATTTAGCCTCTACGCAGGCAATTGAAACCATTAAGGAGGAATGGACGTGATAACAGTTATTGGAATTGGTCCTGGAGACTCAAAATACGGCATGCTGGGCCACGAAGCCTTATTTGCTAAGGCAGACTATATCTTAGGAAGTGAGCGGCATTTAGAGATTTTACCGAAAGAGTACGCCCATAAAGGCGTAGTTCCTCCTAAAAAATTAGGAGAAATGGAGGCCTTGATTCGCTCTTATGCGGATGACGCTGAAATTATTTATTTGGTATCTGGAGATCCCTTGATTTACGGTCTTGGCAAATGGATGTCTGAAACATTTCCAAATCGAGTTGAAATCTTTTCAGGGATTAGTGCCATGCAATATTTGGCCAGCCGAGTTTTCCTTCCTATGAATGACGCTTACTTGACCAGTAGTCATGCCAAGGTTCCAAATTTTGACTTGATGATGAGTTTGGAGAAGGTATTTATGGTGACAGATGCCAAGGTAGGGCCGTATCAAATTGCCCAAGAAGTAGTCAAAAGGGGCTTGAAAAAAAAGATGATTATCGGTGAAAATTTAAGTTATGACGATGAACGCATTACGATTCTTCCTGCTGAGGCGGTAGAGGATCGTGACTATCAAATGAATGTTGTGGTGGTAATGGATGAGAGATAGTGAATTTATTCGGACCAAGGTTCCGATGACCAAAGAAGAAATTCGGGCGATTAGCCTTGATAAACTCCAATTGCACCGAGCAAAACGAATGCTCGATGTGGGATCGGGAACAGGGAGTGTAACGATTCAAGCGGCGCATACCTATCCTGAGTTGGAAGTGGTTGCAGTGGAGAGAAATCCCGATGCTGTCGCATTGACCCGTGAAAATATTGTACATTTTCAGTGCGAAAATGTCACCCTACATGAAGGGTTAGCCCCGATTGAACTGGAAGGTTCGTTTGATGCTATTTTTGTCGGTGGTACAGGCGGCAATATGCAAGAAATTTTCGATTGGTGCGATAAATTATTAGAACCTGGTGGTCGTATGGTGCTGAATTTTATCTTGCTAGAAAATGCACTCGAAGCTGCCCAGATTGCAGAAGAAATGGCATGGGAAGAAGTGGAAGTTGTCTCTATCCAAGCTAGTCGCTTTACTGTTCTTGGAAAAGGTCACTACTTTAAACCACAGAATCCAACCATTATCGTCTCTTGTCAAAAAACAGAAAAAGAATAAGGAGAAATTATGTCAAAAGTACATTTTGTTGGAGCAGGTCCTGGTGATGTTGATTTGATTACGCTAAAGGGCTATAAACAGCTGTGTCAAGCTGATGTTGTTATCTATGCAGGCTCTTTGGTCAATCCAGCTTTGCTTGACTATTGTAAGGAAGGAGCAGAAATCCACGATAGTGCTAGCATGCATTTGATGGAGATTATTGATGTCATGGAAGCTGGTGTCAAGGCTGGTAAGGACGTTGTGCGCTTGCAGACTGGCGACTTTTCCATTTATGGTTCCATTCGAGAGCAGACCGAGGAAATGAAAAAGCGTGGGATTGAGTTTGATTGTACGCCTGGTGTGAGTTCCTTCTTGGGAGCGGCTTCAAGTATTGGAACAGAGTACACTGTTCCTGAGGTATCGCAAAGTGTGATTATCACACGAATGGCAGGACGCACTCCTGTTCCAGACCGTGAATCTCTCAGAAGCTATGCCCAGCACCGAACTTCTATGGCAATTTTCCTTTCCATTCAGGGAATTGAAAAAGTCGTGGAAGAATTGGTTGAAGGAGGTTATCCAGCTACCACACCTGTCGCAGTCATTTATAAAGCGACATGGCCTGAGGAGAAGAAGGTCTTTGGAACACTGGAAACCATTGCTGAGCGGGTCAATGAAGCTGGGATTACCAAAACTGCCCTCATCTTGGTAGGAGATTTCTTAGGGCAAGAATTTTATTATTCTAAACTCTACCACGAAGAGTTCGAGCATGAATTCCGCCATGGAAAGAGCAGCCATGCCAAGTGAGAAAGCACTACCGTATGCCATTGTTGCCCTAACGGAGACAGGTAAGGAAACCGCCCTTTTGTTGCAGCAAAAATTAGCCAAACCAAGTCAAGTCTATACCATGCCCAAGCTGGCAGATGAAAGGACGCTTGCTTTGGAAGGCAGTCCTGTCAGAGCCATTGCCCAGCTATTTACTCAGGTAGAGGTGTTGATTTGCATCATGGCGACAGGGATTGTAGTTCGCTCGATTGCGCCTGTGGTCGTTGATAAGGCGGCAGACCCAGCAGTCATTGTCATGGATGAGAAGGCTACTAATGTGATTAGTCTGTTAAGCGGGCATTTAGGCGGGGCAAATGAGCTGACATTGCAAATCGCAGAGATGCTCGGGGCCAATCCTGTGATTACAACAGCGACTGATGTACAAAATGTAGCCGCACTGGACACCCTAGCCAAGTCTGTCAATGGCTGGCGAGCAGAACTTCGCCCCTTGATTAAGCCATTTAATAGTTATCTTGGTCGAAAAGAACGGGTTTATTTTTACCAAGAGAAGAACTGGGTGAGTGATCTGCGTGGTTTGACGGTCATTGAGCCGGCAGATGTGGAGGAGATTTTAGAGAGTGGCGAGCCCTTTATTTTCCTTACAACACAGCCACAAATGATAGAAAGGGAAAATGTAGCCGTGATTTATCCAAAACCTTATATTTTAGGTGTAGGGGCACGCAAAAATGTGGATCCCCAAGTCTTTCGTGAAGGCTTTGCCCTCTTTTGCCAACAGGAAAAGATTGACCCTAGCGAAATTGCAAAAATTGTCAGCATTGATGTAAAAAAAGAAGAAGCAGCAATCTTAGCCTTGGCAAAAGCCTTAGACTGCCCATTTGAAACCTACACCAAGGAGGAGTTGGAAGTGGTGGCAGATCAATATCCGCAATCAGCCTTTGTCAAACAAACGGTTGGTGTCGGAAGTGTCGCTCTTGCCAGTGCAGATGTGGCAAGTGGCGGACAAGTATTGACCGAACGATTTGCCAAAGATGGCTGTACTTATGCTTTAGCCAAGGCAATTGTCAATCGATAAAAAGTAAGATAAAAAAGGAGAAACGTATGTTATATGTTATTGGATTAGGACCAGGTAAAGAAGAATTGATGTCTCGTGAAGCGCTAGATGCCATTGCAGATTGCGACATCATCGTAGGATACTCAACCTATATGCGCTTGATTCGTGATCTTGTCAAGGATAAGGAGCATGTAGCGACAGGAATGCGCCAAGAAATTGACCGCTGTCAAAAAGCGATTGATTTAGCAATTGAGACAGGTAAGAATGTCGGTGTCGTATCCAGTGGAGATGCTGGTGTCTATGGCATGGCTGGCTTGATTTTAGAATTGATTGGCGATAACTCAGACCTTGAAGTGAAGGTTGTTCCGGGCATTACTGCTAGTTTAGGAGCTGCGGCTGTCATGGGGGCGCCTTTGATGAATGACTTTTGCCATATCAGTTTGAGCGATTTGATGACGCCGATGTCTGTCATTGAAAAACGTCTCCATGCAGCTGCCCAAGGGGATTTTGTCATTTGCTTGTACAATCCAAGAAGTAAGGGACGTCCAGATCATCTGTCAAAAGCTCTTTCCATTATTTCCCAATACAAATCAGAAGATACCATTGTCGGTATTGGAAAAGATATTGGTCGCAAAAAAGAAGAATATATTCTCACAACGATTAAGGAGTTGGACGAATCTCTCGTGGATATGACGACAATTGTTATTATTGGAAATAAAGAAACCTATGTGAAAAATGGCCGTATGATTACCCCTCGAGGCTATACTCTATGATGAAACTATTACTGGGAGGGACATCAGATAGTACAGCTATCTTAGAATTACTCAATGACATGGAGATTTCTGTGACGACTTCTGTGGTGACAGATTATGGCAAGCACCTAGCTGCAAAGTTTGGTCAACCAGTCATTCAAGGGCGGTTGACAGCCGAGGATATGGTCGCCTTTATCCAAAACAATCAAGTGGATGAAATCATTGATGCGACACATCCTTTTGCAGACATTGTTTCCAAAGAAGCCATTCGAGCAGCAGAGATGGCAGGCATCTCTTATCTTCGTTTTGAACGGTCTGCGACCCTTGATTTATCAGGAAGTATCGTGGTTCACTCGACCGAAGAAGCTATTGAGGTCATTCGAGAAAAGGGCTATCAAACCATCTATCTAGGAACAGGGAGTAAAACACTTCCGCTCTTTATCCATGGTCTACCAGATCGACGGGTGGTGGCAAGGGTCTTGCCGACTTCTGAGGTCTTACTGGCCTGTGAAGCCTTGGGAATGGTGGCAGACCAGATAGACGCGATTAAGGCACCTTTTTCAAAAGAATGCAATAAGGAGCTGATTGCTCACTCAAAAGCAGATGTTTTTGTTTCTAAAGAAAGCGGCAGTGTTGGTGGTATTCGTGAAAAAATTGATGGGTGTTTGGAGTTGGGAATTGATTGCATTATCATTTCTCGCCCCTTGGTTGACTATCCAAACATGGTATCCACAGTAGAAGAATTAAGAGTTTATTTGACAGAAGAAAAATAAGGCAAAAGAAAGGAGAACCAATGACTGGTTTAGTAACATTATTAGGAGCAGGTCCGGGTGACTATGAATTGCTTACCCTAAAAGGACTTCGCAGGCTCAAAGAGGCAGATGTTCTTGTCTTTGACCGCTTGGTCAACCCACAACTTTTCCAAGCAGTGAAAGCCGACTGTGAAAAGATTGATGTTGGAAAGCAGCCTGGCATGCCTTGTGTACGTCAGGAGGAAATTGAGAATATCCTCATTAAAAAAGCGCAGGAAGGCAAGCGTGTTATACGATTGAAGAGCGGAGACCCCTATGTTTTTGGACGAGGAGGAGAAGAAGCGACAGCCTTGGTGAAGGCAGATGTTGCTTTTGAGGTGATTCCAGGAATTACCTCTGCCATTGCTGGACTGACCTACGCAGGTGTCCCAATGACCTATCGCGATGTCGCAACGAGTTTCCATGTTTTTACAGGACATCTCAAAGATGAAACAGAGGCTTTGAACTGGGAAGCAATTTCACAACTGAAAGGCACCTTGGTTTTCTTAATGGGGATGAAGAATCTCACAACCATTACGCATGAGCTAGCGACACGCAGCTTTGATAAGGACACTCCAGTGGCCATCGTAGAATGGGGAACTCATCCGCAGCAACGTTCGGTTGATGGGACTTTGGAGACGATTGTATCCTTGGTGGAAGAACATCAATTTAAGGCACCAAGTATTATCGTGGTGGGAGATGTGGTTGCGTTTCGCAAGGAATTGAATTTCCATGAACAGTTGCCTTTGTTTGGTCGAAAAATCTTGATTCAAGATTCGCCGACAGGTAAATTACCACGTTTACTCAAGGATGCTGGGGCTAGTCTTGTCACCTTCCCTGCCCGTAATCAAGTTAAGAAATTGCCACTTGGATTGCCAGATATGGAACAAGTGGACGGGATTTTAGTCGCTGATATGCAAAGCTGGCCTCTTTTTGTGGCGGCACTTCGTGACAAGGGGATGGATATTCGTCAGCTAGCCCATATCAAGATTGCGGCAATTGGCATGCATACTGCAAAAGGTTTGGAAGAATCAGGGATTTTCCTTCATCAAAAAGGAACGCAAATCTCTGATTCCCAGTTGAGTGCAGCTATGAAAGAAGAAACAGGCAATTGGTACATTTTGGCACCACAGCACAAAAAAGATGAACTTGCTAGCTATTATCATTTCCCAATTTTAGAAACACACCAAGTCGGATTTGACAGTCCTTTGCTTTCGCAAGAGTGGGCAGGAGTAGAAGCTATTTGCTTGCCAAATTCTGTTGCAGCCATGAACTTTGTTGCGTTGAGCGAAGAATCAGGGCAAGATTGGAAGGAAGTTCCTATCATCGTCATGGGTTCAAGTACGCGAGAAGTTCTTGAAAATGCTGGCTTTACAGCGATTATCGAAGCAGATGAGCCAACGATTGCTTCTATTTGTGACAAGTGCCAAGCAGTTCTAGGATAAGGAGTTGTGCTATGTCAAAAGCCATTTTAGTGGTCAGTTTTGGAACGACCTACCCTGAAACTAGAAAAAAAACGATAGAAGCTTGTGAAGAGGCGATTCAAACAGCCTTTCCTGAATTGACAGTGTATCGTGCTTTTACGTCAACTGTTGTCATTCGACGCATCAAACAACATGAAGGGCTTGAGATTCCGACAGTGGCAGAAGCTTTGGAAACTCTCTATGAAGCAGGTATTCAAGAAGTCTATATCCAACCTCTCCATATGATTTTAGGTGGAGAGTATGAAAAGATTGTTCATCAAGCTAGGGTATTTCAAGATAAATTCCACGTTCTCAAGATTGCAAAAACGCTGTTAAGCAGTGAAGCGGATTATGAGGCAGTAAGAGCTGTTTTGCTGGAAAAGTATGGGTATTTTGGCCCAGAAACAGCCACGGTCTTAATGGGACATGGAAGCCAACATTATGCTTTTACAGCCTATGCGGCCATGGATCACATGCTAAAAGGGACGCCCGTTCGCATTGGCTGTGTAGAAAGCTACCCACCTGTTTCTTTGATTGAGAAAGAATTGCAAGAAGAAGGCGTCAAAACTATTCATCTTGCTCCTTTCATGCTAGTGGCAGGAGATCATGCGACCAATGATATGACATCAGATGAAGAGGATTCATGGAATACCTACTTTAAGTCGCGCGGTTATCAGGTAGAAACACATTTAGTCGGTTTGGGAGAATATCCAGAAATTCAGGCGCTCTATATCGCGCATTTGAAATCCACTATAGAAGAGGAGTGAAAAATGGCAAAATTTTATGGAATCGGAATTGGTCCGGGAGATAGCGAATTGGTGACGGTCAAAGCCAGCCGTCTCCTTAATGATTTGGACATCATCTATACACCGGAAGCGAAAAAACGTACGAAAAGTTTAGCCCTGTCCATTGCAGAAACGTATCTCAACGAACATTTGGAGATTAAGCAACGTCATTTTCCAATGATTGCCTCTCTAGAAGAGAAAAAAGAGCAGTGGGAAGCCATTTCAAAAGAAATCGTCGAAGACGTTAAAGCTGGTAAAAATGTTGGATTTATCACGCTAGGAGATCCAATGGTTTATAGCACCTATAGCTATTTATTGGATATTTTAAAAGACGAGATTGAGACCCAAACGATTCCGGGGATCACCTCCTTTACCTGCATGGCTTCTGAGCTTGGTCAGCCTCTCACCATGGACGAAGAGTCCTTTGCGGTAGTTCCTGCTACAACAGATGTAGAAACCATGGATGCTGCACTTTCCCTTCATGATACCGTGGTCTTGATGAAGGTAGCCAACCACTTAGATGTCGTTTTGCCCTTGCTTGAAAAGCACCAATTAGTCAACAATACGTTCTTAGTCAGTCATGCTTCTTCTGATAAGCAAATCATCATGCGAGGAGTTGCAGACCTTGATGTTGAAAGCAAACTCAGCTATTTTACAACCATGATTGTCAAGAAAAATCTGTTGTAAACTAGCCTAGCGCTATCTACGAATGGAGAATTCTATGAAAAACTATAATAAAAAGTTAGCCATTGTGCTATTTATTGTCTTGTATTTCTTGTGTCCTCGGCCAGTTGAGGCTATGCACATTATGGAAGGGTATTTGCCACCAGTGTGGTGTTTGGTATGGTTTGCTCTCTTTTTGCCTTTCTTTGTTGTGGGAGTCTTAAATATTAAGAAAATCGTAGCAAAGAATCCAAATTCTAAAACCATGCTTGCTCTTTCAGGTGCCTTTATCTTTATTCTATCAGCCTTGAAAATTCCTTCTGTGACAGGCTCTAGCTCTCATCCGACGGGTGTTGGGATTGGGACAGCTATGTTTGGGCCTTCTGTGGTCAGTGTTTTGGGAATGATTTGCCTACTCTTTCAAGCCTTATTGCTTGCGCATGGTGGGTTGACAACGCTTGGGGCGAACGCCTTTTCAATGGCTGTTGTGGGTCCTTTTGTCGGTTATTTTATCTATAAATTAGCATTGTCCATGAAGGTATCTCGTCGTGTTGCCCTTTTCCTTTGTGCAGTAGTGGCAGACCTTGCGACGTATGCGACAACTTCTATCCAGCTGGGGCTTGTATTTCCAGATCCAACAGCAGGGTTTGTCGGTTCTGCCTTGAAATTCATGGGTGTCTTTTTAACCACACAGGTACCGATTGCCATTGTAGAGGGCTTGCTCACAGTGATTCTTTATAACCTCATCTCTGATACGATTAAAGAAAAGGAAGGACTATTCGCATGAAATCTCATAAAAATTTATTCTTGCTTTTAGCAGCAGTTGCCGTTATTTTATCTGCCTTCTTTTTCGCTCCAAAAGGTGTAGAATATAGTGGCACCGATGACGCAGCAGAGACAGCTATTACCTCCATTCAAGAGGATTACGAGCCATGGTTTTCACCCATCTTTGAACCAGCAGGGGCAGAAGTAGAAAGTCTCTTGTTTACCCTTCAAGGAAGTATCGGAGCCGGAATCATTTTTTACGTCATTGGATACAATAGAGGAAAGAAAGACTTGAACAAATCAGCTTAATCAAGTCTCGTTGATATAGGTTGGGAGGTCAATAAAGATGTTTGTAATTGATAAATATGCCTACCAAAATCGGTGGAGAGGTGTAAAAGCAGACTACAAATTTCTCTTTTACGTCTTTCTACTCATCATTAGCTTTTCTGGGATCGTTCCTTTGCAGTTGGGTCTGCTGATGACGGTTGTCCTTCTGACTTGCTATGTAGCACGGATGTCTATCTCCGCTTATCTCAAGTGGCACCTCCATGCGATCATCTTTATCTTTATCAGTTTATTGACCTTCGTTGTAACCTATCATGCAGATAAGGGCTCTTTTCTCATCGCCCTACCCTTTTTTAAAGGCTACTTAGGAATCAATGGTCAAAGTTTGCAGCAGGCTGGTTTTATTGTACTGCGCATCTATTGTTCGTTAGTGGCTACTTACTTTTTTGCACTTACCGTACCATTTACTCAAATGGTTCAACTGTTTAAGAAAATCCATGTTCCTCTATTTCTCTTAGAAATCGTTGTACTCATGTATCGTTTTATTTTTCTAGTCCTGTATGAATTTCTAACTATCCGCGATACCTTGGATTTAAAGTTTGCTTTTTACAAAAAACGGAAGAATTACAAGGCTTTGGGCATGTTAGCTCATACCTTATTTACCAAGTTATTAGATGATAATGAGCGCTTGAACGAAGTCTTAACCCTTAAATTTGACGGTTATCAGAGAGAATGAGACAAGAGGAGAAGAAGATGTTACAGTTAAGAGAGATTTCCTTTTCATACGACCGCAAATGTCCTACACTAGAGCACATTTCTATGGACTTTCAAGAAGGACGGATTACCGGGATTTTAGGAGCGAATGGTTCTGGCAAATCCACAACCATGAAGATTATCACTGGTCTTTTAATGCCGCAAGAAGGGCAGGTTCTCTATCAAGGTGAGGCTGTATCCATGACCAAAAAGGCTTTGTTTCAGTACCGTCAGGATGTGAATATGGTCTTTCAAAATCCCGAACAGCAGCTGTTTTATACCATTGTCAAGGACGATATTGGTCTGGCTTTGGAAAATTTGGCATACAGCCCTAACGAGATTAACGAGCGTGTGTCAAGGGCTTTAGAGATGATGGACATCACTCATCTAGCAGATAAGCCTATCCAATATCTCAGCTATGGTCAGAAAAAACGTGTAGCGATTGCAGGGATGTTAGCTTTGCAGCCCAAATACCTACTCTTGGATGAGCCAACGGCTGGACTTGATCCAAAAGGACGTAGAAAAATGGCAGACTCCATGAAAAAATTAGTCGCTGCGGGGACAAATATCATTTTGACCAGTCACGACATGGACTTGATGTATGATTGCTGTGATTATTCTTACTTGCTGCACAAGGGGAAAGTGCTAGCAGAAGGGGATAAATTTCAGCTCTTTCAAAAAGTGGATTTGTTGGAAAAAGCTGGTTTAGAAGCTCCGTGGATTGTCAAGCTACATCAAGCGATAAAAGCGCCTCTTGCGCTCAATGAAATGGATTTTTTTAAACAATTATTGAAAGGGGATGTAAAATGGTAAAATCAATTATGGTGCAAGGTACTGCCTCAGATGCTGGAAAGAGCATTATTGTTGCTGGTCTTTGCCGAATTTTTAAACAAGATGGCTTAAAAGTTGTCCCGTTTAAATCACAAAATATGGCCCTCAACTCCTTCATCACTAAAAAAGGCGACGAAATGGGGCGGGCTCAGGTCGTGCAGGCAGAAGCTGCAGGTGTTGACCCTGATGTACGGATGAATCCTGTACTGCTCAAACCGACTTCTGACAGAAAATCACAGGTCGTCTTTATGGGCAATGTCCTTCGTGATATGGATGCTGTTGAGTACCACGAATTTAAGCAGCAATTGCTTCCGAAAATCAAGGAAGTGTATGAAGAATTAGGCTCTGAAAATGACCTTATCGTCCTAGAAGGAGCTGGAAGCCCCGCAGAAATCAATCTGAATAGTCATGATATTGTCAATATGGGCATGGCTAAGCTCGTTGATGCACCAGTCATCTTGGTGGCGGATATTGACAAGGGAGGGGTTTTTGCCTCTATTTATGGCACTATTGAGCTGATGCCCAAGGAAGATCGGGCTCGTGTCAAAGGTGTTGTCATCAATAAATTCCGTGGCGACGTCGCCTTGTTGCAGTCGGGGATTGATATGATTGAGGAATTAACCCACATTCCAGTTCTTGGAGTGGTTCCCTATGCAAGTCTTGATATTGATAGCGAAGATAGTGTTGCTTTGGTGCAAAAGAGCCGTCGATTCGATACCCAAAAAGACTTGGATGTGGCCATTATCGGTCTCAAGCGGATGTCGAATTTCACGGATTTTCATAGTTTAGAAATCCAGCCAGATGTATCGGTTCGCTATGTCATGCCAGGAGATGCGATTGGTTTGCCCGATTTGTTGATTTTACCAGGCAGTAAAAATACCATTGAAGATATGGATTATTTGCGGGAATCTGGCTTGGAGCGAGAAATCCTCCACTGCCTCGAGCAAGGGGTGCATATTTTTGGCATTTGTGGTGGCTATCAGCTATTGGGCAAGAAACTGTCTGACCCCTTGCATGTGGAATCAAGCATTGAAGAAATCGCAGGTCTGGGGCTATTGGACGCAGAGACGACCTTTAAAGCTGCCAAACGGACAACCCAAGTCAGAGCGAACCATGCAGGTCATGAGTTAGAAGGCTACGAGATTCACATGGGTGAAACAACCATCGCAGAAGGAGTACAGCCATTTTCAACGATTACCCTTCAAAATGGGGAAAAAACTGAGCGAATAGACGGTGCGATAGGGCATGACGGCCAAGTACAGGGAACTTATTTGCACGGTGTCTTTGATAATCTCGACTGGACAAGACAGTACTTAAACAGCATTCGAGAAGCCAAGGGCTTAGAACCCATCCATGATAAAGTCGTGACCCTGCAAGAATTTAAGGATAGAGAATACGATAAATTAGCGGATATTTTGCGTGAATCCTTGGATATGGACGCTATTTACCGCATTGTCAATAAAGAAGAGTAGAATATGAAGATTTATACAAAATACGGAGATACTGGTTTCACGCGTTTATATGGTGGAGATAGAGTGTCTAAAACCCATATTCGTGTGGAAGCCTATGGAACGATGGATGAGGTTTGCTCGCTGTTGGGACGAATTGTTTCAGAAATGACAGAGTTTGACCAATTAGATGATTTAAGGGTAGAATGTGAAGAAATCCAGCAGCAGCTCTTTGATTGCGGAAGTGATTTAGCAACGCCTCGTGAATTGCGTCCTTACAAGCAAGCTGAAAAAGATGTGGCATGGCTGGAAGAAAAATTGGATGCCTACATGCACATTCCTCCTAAATTAGAATATTTTATCATTCCAGGCGGGCATAAGATTGCCAGTTCCTTTCACATGGCGCGAACCATGACCAGACGTTTAGAGAGAAAAATGGTAGCTGTGATTGAAGCAGAAGAAGCCGTTAATCCTGTTGGTCTCAAGTACATCAACCGCTTATCAGATTACTTTTTCGTGCTCGCTCGGCTCGTCAATGATCGACTTGGTGTAGCCGATACAGTCTATAAGCGCAGTGCTAAAATTTTTCGGAGTAAAAAGTAGGAGAAGCCTATGTATCCAGTCATGATTAACATTTACGAAAAGCCAGTTGTGGTCGTTGGAGGTGGCCTTGTGGCGTCCAGAAAGATTAAGACCTTGCTTGCAGCAGGCGCTTGGGTAACAGTTGTTAGTCCAAGGTTGCATGAAGCGATTGACCCAACTAGGATTCATTGGGTGAAGCGTCCTTACCAGACAGGAGACTTGACAGATGCTAAGCTTGTCTTTGCCTGTACAGATAAGGATGATGTCAATCGACAAGTCATGGAAGAAGCTCATCCGAGCCAGCTAGTCAACAATACTGGTGATAAGCATTTTTCAGATTTTTACAATGTCGCTATTGCACGCGCCAAAGATTTTTCTGTGATGATTTCGACCAATGGTCTATCTCCTGCCCGGTCTAAAGAAATTCGTAAAAAATTAGAAACGATCTTAGAAGAATTGTAATCCTAAGAAAGAGGATAGTTGTATGTATTTATTGTATGTGGGGTTGACACATAAGGAGACCCCTCTGTCTGTGCTCGAAAAGTTGCATTTTTCAGATGAGCATATAGAAGAGTCCTTAAAGCGGCTTTATAGAGAAAAAAGTATCTTGGAAGATGTCATAGTCTCGACTTGCAATCGGACAGAACTTTATTTGGTCGTCGATCAATTGCATACGGGACGTTATTACGCCAAGCACTTTTTAGCGGATTGCTTTGGAGTAGCAGCTGAGGAAATTGAGCCCTATCTGGTCTTTAAAGAAGCCGAGGAAGTCTTGCGCCATTTGTTGCGAGTGTCAATTGGGTTGGAATCTAAAATCTTAGGGGAAACACAGATATTAGGCCAGCTCAAAACAGCCTTTCAAACGGCAAAAGAAGCAGGGACGACAGGAATTATTCTCAATGAAGTATCACGGCAGGTGCTAACCTTTGCAAAACGCATGCATGAGGAGTATCGTATCAATGCTCGTCCTATTTCCATTAGTTTAACAGCCATGCAACAGCTTGACTTGCTTGATTTTGACTATGAACATAAGAGCATTGCCATTATCGGCTTGGGAGAAATTGGACAGTTGGTCACTAAATACGCCCTGCAAAAGCCTTTCTCTTCTATTTTACTTGTCAATCGGACAGTGGAGAAAGCGCAGCCTTTTTTAGGAGATGAGCGGGTTTCTGCTCATGCTTGGGAGCAGCTCGTTGACGTTGCTGGGCAAGCGGATGTAATCTTTTCAGCAGTCAAAACAGGAGAGTATATCCTATTTCCATCCATGTTGAAAAAAGAGGCTATCGCCTTTGACCTCTGTCTGCCACGAACCATTCATCCAAGCCCTGATTTGCAACTGTATACGATTGAAAATTTGACCAATCAATTGGAGATTTACCGAGCAGAGCGAGAAGAGATTGCCGAAAAAATTGCAGCAGAAGTGGATGTAGAACTGTTTAAATTCGACGAATGGAAGAAACAACTAGGGATTGTGCCCTTGATTCGTGAGTTGAGAGAGCGTTCTTTAGAAGCTCAAGCTAGCTCTCTTAAAAGCTTGAAGAGAAAACTCCCCAATATGACTGCTCGGGAAGAAAAACAAATCTCCAAGCACATGAAGAGTGTTGTCAATCAGATTTTAAAAGAGCCGATTTTGCAGCTCAAAGAAATGTCTATTGGGGAGAATTCCCACTACGATATTGCCTTGATTTGTAAGATTTTTGGCTTAGAGCAGGGAAAGGAAGGATTGGAAAATGACCACAATTAAAGTTGGAACGAGAAAAAGTAAGCTGGCTCAGACCCAGACCAAGCAAACCCTTGCTCTCCTGCAAGAAAAGCATCCAGAAGTCGTGTTTGAATTGGTTCCCTACCAGACCAAGGGAGACCGTTTGAATACCATTAGTTTACAAGAAATTGGTGGTAAAGGTGTCTTTGTCAAGGAAATTGAGCGAGCTCTACTTGAACAGGAAATTGACATTGCCATTCATAGTTTAAAAGACATGCCAGCTCTCTTAGTTGAAGGGTGCCAGCTTGGGGCTATTCCTGCTAGAGAGGATGTGCGAGACTGCTTGATTTTTCACCAAGTTGGGCAAAGCTTAGCTACCTTGCCCAAAGGTGCTCGTGTCGGAACCAGTAGTCTGCGCCGTAAGGTTCAGCTCTTAAAAATTCGTCCGGATTTAACCATTTGCGAACTGCGTGGCAATATTGATACACGCATTGAAAAGGTACAAGAGGGGGAATACGATGCGATTGTACTTGCCATGGCAGGTTTGTCGCGTATGGGCTGGCTCGATCATCCAGAATTAAGCATTGAGCCACTAGGACTTGAAGCCTGTTTACCTGCCATTTCTCAAGGGGCTTTGGCCATTGAATGCCGCAAGGGCGATGATCAAATTCTTGACATTTTACAGAGTATTCAGGATGAGGAGACGGCTGCTTGCGTGACCATTGAGCGTGAGGTGCTTGCTTTGATGAATGCGGACTGTACCTTTCCTATTGGAGCCTATGCTCAGAAGCATCTAGCAGGTTATCAGCTAGACGTTATGCTAGCGACAAAAGAGGGAGAGTGTCTCTATGCTCGTGTAGAAGGCTCTAAACCTGAAGGATTAGCCAAAAGAGCGGTTGAAACCTTGGCAGCTCAAGGTGCTTGGGGGATTTCATGACAAAAACAGTGATTTTTACCCGAGAACATCCGCTAGATTCTCGGCTACAATCTCAGTTAGAAGAAGCTGGTTTCAAGGTTCATCACCTGCCTCTCATTCAGTGTCAGGCAAATCCTATGCCCAAAGAGGTTTTAGATAAACTTTCGCAGATGGATTGGGTCTTTTTCACCAGTGCTGTCGCGGCAGAATGTTTAGCACCTTATCTGAAAGAACCCTTGCCTAGGGTAGCGACCATTGGTCATCAAACCAGTAAAGCAGTCATGGAGTTGGGCTATCCTGTGGCTTTTGAATCTAAATATCAGTATGCAAAAGACTTTGCAGCTGAATGGTTGGCCCTTAATCAGCCAAAGCAAAAGATTTTATTGCCACAAAGCAGCTTGTCAAATCCTATTCTAGCTGAAATGTTACGAGAAGGAGGGCAGGAGGTACTAGCTTGGGCGCTCTACGATACGCAGCACCACAAAGACGGACAAGAGAAACTATCCGCATATTTGACAGAACAAGAGGTCCTTTGGACCTTTGCCAGTCCGTCAGCGTGGCAGAGTTTTCATGAAATCTGTCAGATTTTGCCTGAAGCTCATGAAATCGCAGTTATTGGAACCAGTACCCAACAGGCAGTCGAAATGTCAGGCTCTACTGTGAGCCTCATGCCAGAAACACCGTCCATTGAAAAGATGGTGCAAACGATTATAGAAGAGAAAGGAAAAAAATATGACATCGTTTACTAGACATCGGAGATTGAGAAGGACAGCCGCTATGCGGGATATGGTTCGGGAAACACAACTTTCTGTCCATGACGTCATTCAGCCCTTATTTGTCAAGGAAGGTTTGAAAAGCAAGCAAGAAGTGGCGTCCATGCCAGGTGTTTTTCAATTTTCCTTGACAGATCTATTGCAAGAAGTAGCAAGCAGTGTCGATTTAGGTATCAAAGCCTTTATCATCTTTGGGATTCCTGCTCATAAAGATGCCATTGGCTCCCAAGCTTCTGCAGAAGATGGCATTGTCCAACAAGCCATCCGCTTGATTAAACAGAACTACCCAGATGTCCTCATCATCGCAGACACTTGTCTGTGCGAATTTACCAGCCATGGTCATTGTGGCGTGTTAGACGGCGAACATGTCTTAAACGACGCTTCCTTGGAGCGATTGGTGGAAGTGGCGGTGAGCCAAGCACGTGCAGGGGCAGATATTATTGCTCCGTCTAATGCCATGGATGGCTATGTGTATGCTATTCGTCAAGGTCTTGACAAAGCGGGATTTGAGGACATCGCCATTATGGCTTATGCGATTAAATTTGCTTCAAGCTTTTATGGACCGTTTCGAGATGCGGGCGAAAGCGCTCCAGCTTTTGGAGATCGCAAGACCTACCAGATGGATCCTGCCAATCGCTTAGAAGCCCTTAGAGAAGCCCAGAGTGACGAAGCAGAGGGGGCAGACTTCCTCATGGTCAAACCTGCCTTAGCTTTCTTAGATATTCTGCGTGATGTGAGGCAGCAAAGCAACCTACCTTTAGTTGCCTATAATGTCAGTGGTGAATATGCCATGATTAAGGCAGCAGCCCAAAACGGCTGGATTGATGAAGAAAAAGTGATGGTAGAAACCCTTCTTGGCATGAAACGTGCAGGAGCTGACATCATTATCACCTATTTTGCCAAGGATTTAGCTCTCTATTTATCAAAGAAAGGAGTTTAGTATGAGTGTTGAAGCGTCAAAACAAGCCTTTAAAGAGGCGCAAGCCGTTTTTCCTGGAGGGGTCAATAGCCCTGTCCGTGCTTTTAAGGCAGTCGGCGGAAATCCTATTTTCATTGATAAGGCCAAAGGAGCCTATCTCTATGACCTTGATGGCAATCGCTACATTGACTATGTCTTGTCTTGGGGACCGATGATTTTAGGCCATGCCAAAGAAACTGTAATTGAAGCTGTCAAGGACGCAGTGGAAAAAGGAACTAGCTACGGAGCACCGAGCCCCTTAGAGACACGGCTAGGTAAACTCCTACAAGAACGTGTGCCTTACTTAGAGCGTCTCCGCATGGTTAGCTCAGGAACTGAAGCGACCATGAGTGCGATTCGTGTCGCAAGAGGAGTGACCAAGCGCGATAAGATTGTGAAGTTTATCGGTTGTTACCACGGTCATAGCGATGCCTTTCTCGTGCAGGCAGGATCTGGTGTTGCCACCTTTGGTCTGCCAAATTCCCCTGGTGTTCCTGCCGCAACAGCACAGGATACGCTGACCCTTCCTTACAATGACCAAGAAGCCTTGCGCGAATGCTTTAAGCAGCAGGGACAGGACATTGCAGGGGTCATCATCGAAGGAGTTGCAGGCAATATGGGGCTGATTCCAGCGGATCCAGACTTTATAAAGCTTATTCGGGAGCTAACCAAGCAGTACGGTGCACTCTTTATCATGGATGAGGTTATGACTGGATTTCGAGCGAGTTATACAGGAGCTACTGGGCTGTATCAGGTCGAGCCAGATTTGCTCTGTCTTGGAAAGGTTGTCGGCGGAGGCTTTCCAGTTGCTGTATTTGGCGGTAAGAAAGAGTACATGGACGCTGTGGCGCCGCTCGGTGCGATTTATCAAGCAGGAACTTTGTCAGGCAATCCCATTGCCATGACAGCAGGTTATGAGACGGTCAAAGGCTTGACACCTGAGCTTTTTGAGCAGATGAGCGAGCGAGTAGAGCAGCTCTGCCATGGTCTAAAAGACTTGGCAAATACCTATAAGGTTCCTCTACAAGTCGTTTATCTTGGCACGATGTTTGGTTTCTTCTTCAATTCAAAACCTGTCCGTAATTTCGAGGATTCAAAGGCCAGTGATCAAGACATGTTTGCCAAGGTTCATAAAGCCTTGCTGGCAAAGGGGATCTATCTAGCCCCTTCGCAATATGAATCCAACTTCATGTCTACTGCACATACCAAAGAAGATATCGACACAACGCTAAAAGCTTTTGAAGAAGTATTTGGAGACATCTATGGGTAAGTTAATCGTGGTCACAGGTGGTGCCCGAAGTGGCAAATCTCGCTTTACCGAAGAGCAAATTTGGGACAAGGACAAGGTCTGCTATATCGCAACAGGCGTGATGCAAAACGTAGACGAAGAGTGGCAGGAGCGCGTGCGACTTCATCAGAAACGCAGACCTAAGTCTTGGGCAACGCATGAACAATACGCGAACATTGGCGACTGGCTGGCTCAAGAAGACTATGACTATTATCTCCTTGACTGTGCGACCATGTTGACTACCAATGTCTTGTTTGAGACGATTGAAAAGCATTTTCCTGAAAAACTCCTGCTAGATGAGGACCATTTTCTGACAAAGCCAGAAGAAGCCCTCGTGACGCAGAAAATCATGGAAGAATGGGAGGCTATTTTAGAGGCTAGCCGTCAGAAAAACATGACGCTTTATGTCGTGACCAATGAAGTCGGTCTTGGTATTGTTCCTGAAACCAAGCTAGGACGGTATTTTAGAGACCTTCTTGGAACAATCAATCAAAGACTAGCAAAGGAGGCAAGTGAGGTCTATCTCGTCATTTGTGGACTGTCACAACGATTAAAATGATTCAATCCTTGATTATCTATACGCAATTTTTTAGCCGCATTGTGATCCATAAAGAAGTTGATTTGGTCTATGTACGCAAGGGAATTCCAATTATTACCTTGTTTGGTCTGTTACTGGGATCTTTATCTGCTCTCTTTTACTATCTAATTCAGCTAGTCTTGCCAGACATGGTGGCTTGGGTCTTGACCCTGCTCTTTGATGTCTTGCTAACAGGAGGATTTCATTTGGATGGCCTAGCTGATATGGCAGACGGCTTGTTTTCTTCTCGTAATAAGGAGCGCATGCTTGAGATTATGAAGGACAGTCGGATTGGCAGCAATGGGGTTCTGGCACTGATTTTATACTATGGCTTGATGATGGTTGCCTTTCCTTATCTGCCTAAGCCAAAATGGCTGATTGTTGCTAGTTTGACCATGATTGGAAAGGCTGGCCTTGCTTTGCAGCTCTACCACATGACCTACGCTCGGGCAACGGGTGGTTCTGGTCAATTCTTTGCAGGAACAACGGTGTTGCAAATTGCTCTCGCGCAAGTCCTACCAATATTGGTTCTAGGAGTTGGTTTTGGGGTAAAAGGGCTGCTCGGCTATGCCTTGGTTTTTCTCGGTGCGATTTTCTATCGTCAATTTGTCTACGGAAAAATCGGCGGTCATACAGGGGATACTCTGGGTGCCTTTGTCGAAATTTCTCAGATTTTATTACTCCTAGGACTGATGCTATGAAAATTTTTTTGATGAGACACGGAGAAACCGATTACAACAAAGCGAGATGTTTTTATGGGAGTGTAGATGTTCCTATCAATGCTCACGGCAAGCAACAAGCGTTGCAATTGCGGGACATTATGGCAGATAAGAATGTCTCCCAAATATATACCAGCTCTTTGCAGCGAACCAAAGAAACAGCACGACTTGTATTTGATACAGATAGTGTGGCTCTCTCTAGTCTTGATGAGAAAGGGTTTGGTAAATGGGAGGGGCTGACTGCTGATGAGATTGAACAGCATTATCCTAACGAGTGGCAAGCCTGGTTAGAGGCTCCTTTTGAGATCACCCCTCCTGATGCGGAAGAATTTTCGCATTTTCAACAACGTGTTTGGCAAGTGACAGATGACTTGGTTGATCAACACGCATATGATAGCATTGCTATTGTCGCTCATTTGGGCGTTCTTCGTCTGATTTATCAGCGTTTAATTGATCGTCATGCTATTTTTTGGGATCTTGATTTTCCCCAAGGAACGGTCACTTGTTTTGACAACAGTCATTCGAGAGAATGGCAAACCTCTACTTTAAACGGAAAGGAGGAATCCTAATGGAAACATCTATTCAAGAACGATTTGTATTTGCAAATGGTTTGCGGACACGCAATCGTGTGATTCTAGCTCCCATGACGATTAGTGCTTGTGAGTCAGGTGGCTATGTGTCGCAGGCAGATATTGACTACTATGCAAGGCGCGCAGAAGGTGTGGGTATGATTATCACAGGAAGTGCCTATGTTCATCCTAAAGGTCAGGCTTTTGCAGATAGCTTTAGCGTGGCAGAAGATGACAAGATAGAAGGCTTGAGCCGTTTAGCAACAGCCATTCAGGAAAAAGGAAGCCTAGCCGTCCTTCAGCTTTATCACGGTGGGCGAATGGTTCTCCCTGATGTCATCGAAGGGCAGCCAGTCGCACCGAGCGCTGTCAAGGCCTTGCATGGCTATGTTGCTACTCCTCGGGCACTGACTTACGAAGAAGTTGATGAAGTGATGAATGACTTCTTAGCAGCGATTCGCAGGGCGATTGAAGCAGGATTTGATGGAGTTGAGCTTCACGGAGCTAATACCTATTTAATTCAGCAGTTTCTCTCCCCACATTCCAACAGACGTCGGGATAAATGGGGCGGAACCCTCAACAACCGCATGCGTTTTGCGAAGACCTTGCTGAAAAAAGCCAAAGCCTTGGTCAAAGAAGAAGCCAAGCGCCCATTTCTCATCGGCTATCGTTTTTCACCAGAAGAAATCGAAGAGCCCGGCCTTCAGCTTTATGACACCTTGCAGCTCTTGGAACAACTGATTCGTCTGGATGTGGACTATCTCCACATGTCCGTCAATAACGTTTGGCAATCCTCGATTTGCAATCCCAAAGAAGGCCAACCCATTGTGCAGCAGATTTTGAAGAAAATTGGCCAACGGGTGCCTCTGATAGCAGTCGGCGGTATTCAGACAGGACAAGACGCAAACAAGGTCTTAGCAGCAGGCATTCCTTTATTCGCTCTGGGCAAGGCTTTATTGCTTGACCCTGATTGGACCCAAAAGATTTTAGAAAATCGAGAAGAAGATGTCATTCTTCGGTATAAGGATGATTTGCAAGAGCAGTTGCAGCTCCCTAGTTCTTTCGTAGAAGAACTTCGCGACTATTTAGAAGGTAACTATTGATTATTTAGAAAGACAAACATGAAAAAGAAATTATTGATCCTATTTACGGCGCTATGTGCCCTTGTGCTTGTGGCTTGCCAATCAAACAAAAATCCAGCCACTCCATCAGCAGGCAGTAAGGATACCCTAACCCTTGCTTGGGGAGAAGATTTTGGGGATGTCAATCCTCATCGCTACAATCCTGACCAATTTGTCATTCAAGACATGGTCTATGAAGGTTTGGTCCGCTACGGAGACAATGGGGTGATTGAGCCGATGCTTGCTGAATCATGGATGATTAGCGAAGATGGTAAAACCTATACCTTCAAACTTCGTGATGCGAAATTCTCAGATGGCTCAAACTTTACTGCACAAAATGTGAAACGCAACTTTGACACGATTTTCTCAGAAGAAAACAAGGGCAACCATACTTGGTTTAGCTTTACAGAGCAGCTTGATTCTTACAAGGTTGTAGATGACCATACATTTGAAGTGAAACTCAAACAGCCGTACAGTGCAACTCTATATGATTTAGCGATGATTCGTCCTATTCGTTTCCTAGGCGATGCTGGTTTTCCTAAAGGAGATGACACAACCAAGGACAATGTGGCCGCTCCGATTGGAACTGGTCAATGGGTGGTCAAAGATAAAAAATCCAATGAATTTATCACCTTTGCTCGCAATGAAAACTATTGGGGCGAAAAACCAAAACTAAAAGAAGTCACTGTTAAAATCATTCCAGACGCTCAAACACGCGCCTTGGAATTTGACGCGGGAAATCTTGATTTGCTCTATGGAAATGGTTTAATCGGTCTTGATACCTTTGCTCAATACGCTAAGGATAAGACTTATACAACAGATGTTTCCCAACCAATGTCCACTCGTCTATTGCTCCTCAATGCTTCACAGCCCCTTTTCAAAGACAAGGCTGTCCGTCTCGCTATGAATCATGCCATGAATAAGAAATCAATCGCAGAAGACTTGTTCCGTGGCACTGAAACACTAGCAGATACCATCTTCTCAAAATCAACCCCACATGCTGACGCTGGTCTAACACCTTATGAATATGACCTTACAAAAGCTGAAAAGATGTTGGACGATGCAGGCTGGAAAAAAGGAAGCAATGGTATTCGCGAAAAAGATGGTCAAAAACTAACTGTTCACATGCCTTATATTTCCACCAAAGCAACTGACAAAGACTTGGGCGAATATTTCCAAGGCGAATGGAAAAAGCTAGGCGTTGACGTGCAATTAAAAGCCATGGAAGAAGACGATTACTGGGCAAATGCCAAGACTGGAAACTTTGATATGATGTTGACCTACTCATGGGGAGCACCGTGGGATCCGCATGCCTGGATGACAGCCCTCACAGCGAAAGCAGCACACGGACATCCAGAAAATATCTCACTTGAATCTCTTGAGGTAAAACCAGAGCTTGATCAAGTCATCAAAGCAATCTTGGTAGAACCAGATGAAGAAAAAGTAGATGCAGGATATAAGAAAGCCTTGACAATCCTTCACGAACAGGCGATTTATATCCCAATTACTTACCAATCTGTTGTTTCCGTTTATCGGACAGGAGAATTGGAAGGCGTTCGTTTCGCACCAGAAGAAAATGCCTTCCCAGTTCGCTTTATTAGCAAGGCAAACTAAAGCACATCATCATAAGAAAAAGGAGTTGGGACGATTCCTAGCTCCCTTTTTTCCAAGTAGGTTTATTAAGGAGTTGACATGTTAAAAAAAATCCTTTCATTCATAAGTGCTTTGCTGATGACTTCCATTCTTACCTTTCTATTAACCAAGTTTTCTTCTGAAAATCCTGCTGAAAATTACCTGCGCATTTCAAGAATTGCCATTACACCTGAGGCACTCAAGCAAGCCAATGAGTATCTGGGACTTGACAAATCTTGGGCTGAACAGTACTTCATTTGGATGCAAAAAGCTCTCGTGGGAGATTTGGGCGTCTCTTATCTCTGGAAAGTCCCTGTTTTTCCCCTTGTCATCGATGCCTTTTTATCGACCTTATTCTTGGGGGCAGTATCTTTTTTCTTGATTGTTGTGATTTCCTTGCCATTAGGTATTATTAGTGGTATTTATAAGGATTCCTTGGTGGATCGAGTGGTGCAATTCTTTTCCTTTGCCAGTGTTTCAATGCCGACCTTTTGGCTGGGCTATCTCTTCATCCTCTTCTTTGCTGTCCATTTAAAGTGGGTGCCAGTATCTGGCAAAGAGGGTGTCAGTAGTGTCTTGCTACCAAGCTTAACACTGAGCCTTTCCTTGATTGGACAATATACCGCCTTGGTGAGAAAAGCGATTAGCGAGCAGATGAATAGTATCCATGTTGAAAATGCCTTATTGCGTGGTGTCAAACCTTCCTTTATCATCAAACATCACTTGTTGCCCAATGCACTTCCTGCCTTGGCAACAGGGCTCAGCTTGACCTGTGTGTATTTATTGACAGGGTCGTTAATTATCGAGGAAGTATTTGCTTGGAACGGGATTGGGAGTGTCTTTGTCCACGCCCTACAAGCAGTGGATATTCCTGTTATTCAAGCCTGCATGCTCTTATTTGGCAGCTTATTTCTCATCAATAACCTCATCAATCAATACTTAACAGGTTGGATTGACCCCCGTGTTCGGAAAGCAGGAAAGGAGATCAAATGACCAAACGATTTGTATGTGCCAGCTTCATTTTGACAATCCTTCTTGTATGTGCCATTTTAGCGCCTGTCCTAGTTCCCTTTGACCCGCAATATGTCGATGTGGCGAATAAGCTAGCAGCACCAGATGCCAATCACTTACTGGGGACAGACCAGCTAGGGCGTGATATTTTCTCTCGTCTTATCTTTGGCGCTCGCTTTTCCCTGTTTCTTTCCTTAGTTATTACATTCTTAGAATTGCTGATAGGAGTAGGAGTAGGGCTACTTGTCGGCTGGTATCAAGGCAGAGCAGAGCGTATTTTCCTCTGGTTTGCAAATGTCATCTCCGCCTTTCCCAGCTTTCTCTTATCGCTTGCGACAGTTGGAATTTTAGGTCAAGGCTTGACCAATATGATTTTGGCAATCGTGATTGTGGAGTGGATTTTTTACGCCCGATTGGTGACTAATTTAGTCAAAAGTGCCAAGCAAGAATCCTATGTCATTGCAGCAAAAACAATGGGCATGTCCGCCTTTCATATCTTGAAATACCATATTATCCCTTTTATTTACAAGCCAATTCTCGTCATTTCCTTGATGAATATCGGAAATATTATTTTGATGATTTCTGGTTTTTCCTTCCTAGGAATCGGCGTTCAGCCCAATATCGCAGAATGGGGGATGATGTTACACGATGCAAGACCGTATTTTCGGACAGCTGTTTGGATGATGATGTCGCCAGGGCTTGCCATTTTCTGCACGGTTATCTCCTTTAATCTAGCAGGGGAGTATTTTGAAGAGAAAGGCTGGAAAAGACCATGGAAACGTTGAAAATTCAAGCATTGTCTGTCCAAATAGAAGACCAAGTCCTCTTAAACAACATTCAAGTCTCACTCAAGCAGGGACAATCTCTTGTGATTATTGGCGAAAGTGGCGCAGGCAAGACCTTATTGACCAAGCTTATCATGGGACAAATTCCGCCAAAAGCACAGGTCACTGGCAGCATTTCGTATAAAGGGCAGGACTTGCTTCATTTGACCATCAAAGAATGGCAACAGCTCCGCGGAAAAGAGCTGGCTTATATGATGCAAAATCCTATGGCTATGTTTAATCCTTTTCAAAAAATCAAGGTTCATGTCCTTGAAACGCTTAGGAGCCATTATCCATGGACCAAGGAAGAATGTCTGCAAAAAGCGCAGACCGCTATGAAAGCCGTTCGACTGGGGCATGTTGACAAATTATTGGACAGTTATCCATTTGAACTCAGCGGCGGGATGTTGCAGCGAGTGATGCTGGCGATTCTTCTGAGCCTAGATTCTGATACCATTCTGTTGGATGAACCGACTTCTGCTCTTGATGCCTATAATCGAGAAAATGTCTTGAGAATGTTGCAACTCTTGCAGGAACAAGGAAAGACTCTACTGACAGTGACACATGATTACGAATTAGCCCGTCAATTGGGCGGACAAATGCTCGTCATGTATAAGGGAGTGATTGTTGAAGCAGGAGCCGTGACAGATATTCTCACTCACCCACAACACCCCTATACACAAGAATTGGTCCTAGGAAATCCTTATGAACGGTTGGTGACTTATGAAGATTGAATGTAGACATGTATCCAAACAATTTGACACAAAACCTGTCCTGCAAAACTGCCATTTTTCTGTCAAACAAGGTGAAATTGTCGGAATTATGGGCGAGAGTGGGACTGGCAAGAGCACCTTAGCAAAGCTTTTGGTTGGGTTAGAACAGGCGAGTGCTGGTGAGATTTTACTGGATGGAAAACCCTATCATGGCAAGGACGGCGCTCGTATCCTCTTGGTTTTTCAAGATGCCCTTCATGCCGTTAATCCCTTATTTTCCGTGAAAGACATCCTAACCGAAGCCACAAAAGATGCGGTCAGTGTGGAAGAAATCGTGGCTATCTTAAAAGAAGTGGGATTGGATGAAACCTATCTCACCAAGAAACCACGGCAGCTAAGCGGTGGACAGCTGCAGCGCATTTGTATCGCGCGTGCGTTACTCCTACAACCAGATGTGATTATCTTTGATGAAGCTTTAAGCGGTCTAGATCCGCTCATTCAAGGGCAGTTATTGCGGCTTTTGTACCAATTGAAGATCAAACACCAACAAACTTATATCTTTATTTCACATGACTTTAACCTTTGCTACGCCCTTTGCCACCGCATTTTAGTCATGTTTGATGGCCAGATTGTCGATGAAATCACGGATTTTAGTGATCCTATCGAAGTCAATCATCCAGCTACACAAAATCTCTTGACCCAAAGTCAAAATCCAAAACATCCTAAATGCCGTATTCGTAAGATGATGGCGACCATTCAACAAACACATGAAGGAGAACAGAAATGAAACAAACCTTTGAAACACGAAAACTCTACTTTGGTTTTCCAGTCTTTTTTCTAGGCTACAAGGATGATGTCCATGGCTACAATATCTCGACTTCCAGCTCTGCCTATTCTCTCGGTAGCATGATGGTGGTTGCTATGAGAACCAAGGGCAACGCCATTACAGAAATCAAAAAGCATGGGCAATTTACCGTGAACATCCCAACGCAGGAATTAACCAAAGAATCTGAAATTGCAGGCTTCAATAGTCGCAAAGATAAATTTGCCATTACCGGCCTATCTTATACGGTTGGAGAAACAGTGGATGCGCCACTTGTAGATGCTTGCCCTGTGTCGATTGAGTGTGAGGTTATTGAAATGGTCGAATGTGGGGCCCTTACGAACGTTATCGGTCGTGTCACACGCCGTGTGGTAGAAGAGAGTTTGATTGATGAGAACAATGCTTTTAAGAGTCAAGAGTTTTCACCCATTAGCTATATCGGAGATGGTGCTGCCCGTCTGTATCGCTATTACAATGATGACTTTATCCAAATGGGGAGTATTATTAAGGAAATGAGGAAAAAATAAGAGTCTATTGTCACACCATCGCACTTAATAGCTAGCTACTTGGATTTGAAATGTAGCAGTAGACAATTTTTTTATAAATATTTAGAGCAATTTTGAGTAGTTTATGGTATACTAGTAACAGAAAGAAAACGTTTTTAATAATCTATTAAAAATAATATTCATATAAAAAATGGCAAAGGCGCCTGTTTTGTTCGCAAAGAAGCGAAAGTTTCACGTTCAAACAGGATAACTGTGCCATTTTTTGTGTTTTATTAATTTATTTATATTCAAGGAGGTTTTTCCTATGCGGAAAAAAACGATTGTATTGCTCTGTGGAGCTGTGTTGTTGCTAGGAGCTTGTCAGGCTAAGAAAGAGACTGAGACAAAGATGTCTGATACCAAAATGGAGACTACAATGAATGACAAGGTCTTGGCAAAGGGAAATTGGGAGGATGTCCTCCATACACGTTTGGTCAAACTCATTGAAGAAAATGGGAAGATGAGTAAAGACTATAAGGAAGATAAAAAACCGTATGCTGTGTTTGACTGGGATAATACGACAATCATCAATGATATTGGTGAAGCGACTTTTACCTATCAAATTTCCAATCTTGCTTTTAAAATGACGCCTGAGCAATTTGATACTGCTGTTCGAGAAACCTTGCCAGAAGACGACTTTAAAGAAGAATTTAACAATAAAGACGGACAAGCTGTAAATATCAATAAAATTGCGACGGACTTACTGGCTGACTACACAGTTCTTTATAATGAGTACAGTGGCATGAAAGGAAGCAAGTCATTGGATGAAGTCAAGAAAATGGATGAATTCAAAGATTTCAGTGCCAAACTTCGTTATTTGTATGAAGCAGTTGGAGGTACCTTTAGTTCAGACATTAGCTATCCTTGGGTAACCTATATGTATGCAGGTATGACCTCAGAGGAAGTGCAGGAACTGACTGAAAAATCAATTGATTATGCCTTGAAAGATGACTTGGTCTATGAAACATGGGAAAGTCCAAGTACGCTCAAAGGAGAAGCAGGTCAGGTGAGCGTTACCTTCAAGCTCGGTGTTCGTTCTGTACAAGAAATGCAGAACCTATACAAAGCGATGATGGATAATGGTATTGATGTGTATATCTGTTCAGCTTCTTACTATGATGTCATCGTACCGTATGCAACCAATAGTAAATATGGCTACAATATTCCAAAAGATCATGTCTTTGCCATGCGTCTTGTAAAAGACGAAGCAGGGGTTATCCAATCTAAATTTGACACCTCTTATGCACAAACACAAGGCGAAGGAAAAACGAAAACCATTAAAGATTTGATTGCTGTCAATTATGATGGGGCAGAACCCATCATGATTGGAGGAGATAGCAATGGCGACTATGCAATGCTAAAAGATTTCCCTGAATTGCAGGTCGGTTTGATTTTCAATCTATTGAGAGACCCAAGTAAGGGTGTTGGCTTACTTGCCAAAGAAGCAATAGATACTTATGAAAAAGAAGATGAAAAATACTTCTTACAAGGTCGCGATGAAAACAAGGGTGTGTTATTGCCACAACGCGAAACTATTAAATTGGATAAAAAAGATGCAAAATTGATGAAAGAATAAGGGGATAAGAGATGAAGAAAATCATGTTTGTGGGCTCTGTCGGGGTGGGAAAAACCACTCTAACCCAGCGCTTGAAAGGCTTGGAGTTAAATTATTACAAAACCCAAGCAATTCAATTTTATGATGCCATCATTGATACGCCGGGAGAATTTTTGCAACATCGTAAGTACTACAATGCCTTGACCGTGACTGCCGCAGAAGCGGATGTGATTGGTTTGTTGGTGTCTGTTGTAGATACAATGCAGACCTTCCCTCAGGGATTTTCTTCTCTTTTTACCAAGCCTGTTGTCGGAGTGATTACTAAGATTGATATGGCAGAAGATGACAGCAAGATTGATCGGGCGCGGCAACAATTAAAGCAGGCTGGTGCTCTTCAAATCTTTGAAATTTCTGCCGTTGAAAATAAGGGAATTGCAGCCTTAGAGGAGTATTTACGGGAAGAATAGTAATTATTATTTTGAGACGGTGCAAATCATAATATACTAGAGAAAAATGAGAGAAAGGATGGACGAGTGATGAGAGTAGAGCACGGAGGAGATGCAGCTGCTTTGGCAGAAACGTTGGGTTATCCATTAGAGGAATGTATAGATTTTAGTGCTAATATCAATCCGTTTGGTTTGTCTGAGCAATTGAAATCAACCTTGGTTTCAGCCATGGAGCAGCTCACTCATTATCCTGATATTTATTATCGTAAGGCTCGCTTGGCGCTTTCTGAGCACCATAACTGTGATTTGGAAAATCTTGCCTTGTCAAACGGAGCGGTGGAACTGTTCTACGAATTGGCTCGTTATTTTCGTCCCAAGCAGGTTTTGACGCTCAGTCCGACTTTTATGGAATACGAAAAAGCCTTTACTCAGGTAGGGGCACGTGTCAAAGAGTGTGTCTTAAAAGCTCCTGATTATCACTGGGATTGCGAGAATGTTCTTGAAGCTGCTTGCGACTTGTCCAGGGGGGATGTTGTCTTGATTTGCAATCCGAACAATCCGACAGGGACGCTCCAAGACAACCAAACCCTCAAAAAAGTTGCCGCTGCATTGGCAGAAAAAGGAATTATTCTCATCATAGATGAAGCTTTTATGGACTTTCTAAGCGAGGAAGAGACATATAGCTTTATTCCTTATTTGGCAGAATTTACCAATAGCATTGTAGTGCGTTCTCTGACAAAATTTTATGCGATTCCAGGTCTACGTTTGGGATACGCCTTGAGTTATCATCCCACTTGTTTGACTGAGATTCAGGATAAAAGAGCGCCTTGGACAGTCAACACCTTAGCTGATACTGCTGTCCCTGTGATTGTAGCAGACAAGGTGTATCAAGACAAAACAAGAAAGTGGTTGGTACAAGAAAAAGAGTATCTCTTTCATCAACTATCTCAGTTTTCCTGCTTGATTCCTGTAAAACCAAGTGTGAATTATCTCTTTTTCGAATATCAAGGGGAGCTGGATCTGCGGGAAGAATTGCGTAAGTACAAGATATTCATCCGTTCTTGTAGCAATTACCGCCAGTTGTCAAGTCAGCATTATCGAGTAGCCATTCGAAGTCGCAAGGAAAATGAACGATTACTGGCAGCCTTGAGGACTGTCTTAGAAGATGAGCGCTTGTATGACTAAGCTTAGTGTATCTTGCCCAGGTTCATGCGGAGAGCTTTTTCAGTGCGTGGTGGGTGGTGAAGAATACCTCCTGTCTTACGGCATTGTGCAAAAAAGTTATCTCTGCTTGGCGGAACATGAGAAGTCTCATAGTATGTTAGGTCAGAAGATGACAAAGGCTATGAGAGGATTTACAGATGTTGAACATCTAGTCTTTGACTACCATACGGATTTGCCAATTGGAAAAGGTTGCTCGAGTAGCACAGCAGATATGCTCGTAGCCTTGAAACTTTTGTCCTTGGTGAAACATCAAGAAGTATCAGCTGAAGCATTGACAAAAATCTGTAGCACGATTGAACCCAGTGATTCGGTGGCCTTTAAAGATTGGACAGTGGTCAATCCTTTGACGGGTGAAGTCGTCTTTCAGACCAGCTGGAAACCTAATTTGTGGGTCTATATCTTAGAGCCTAGAGACACAGTGGATACGTTGAGCTTACCGCGAATGACCGAAACAAAGACCTATCCTCTAGAAACTTCTCAAGAACTATTTATCCGATTTGTAAAAGCGTGTGAGGAAGAAAATGTGGTCAAATTAGGTCAGGTCGCAACACGAAGTGCACGGTTCAATAACAGGCGCTTGCCCAAGCCGTATCTGGAAGAGATTATTGCTATTTCTGAAAAGCACGGATCAATCGGTGTCAATGTCGCTCACAGTGGAACCGTTTTGGGAATTCTATTACCAGCTAAAGAGTTAGCTCAAGCTTTGGAAGAAGAGCTGGCAGGTCATCCGCTAGCTTCCTACTATCAAGACAGGCGCTTATCACCGATTATTTTTGAGGGAGTGAGGCAAATAGAAGAATGAGGGAAAATATGAAAGAGCTAAATCAAATCATTGCAAGGCTCAAACCCTTGAATGGTGAAAAAATAGCAAAAGGGAAGGCGATTTGTGACCAGCTAGCCAAACCCTTGGGGGCCTTGGGAAAAATGGAAACCATCTATGCCCGACTGTATGCCATGTTTGAAGGAAACATCACTCTTTCCAAGAAGGTAGTTATGGTCTATGTGGCGGATAATGGCATTGTGGCAGAAGGCATTTCTGCCAATCCACAAGAAACGACCTTTATCGTAGCCCAAAATATTCTCAAGGGAAAAACAGGACTTTGTGCCATTTCCCAACATGTTGGCTCTGATGTGTGTCTGGTGGATATTGGCTGCAAAAAAGATGTGGGAGAGCCTTCAAAAGAGAAGGTGCGGTATGGCACGCGCAATATGTTGCATGAGCCTGCCTTGACCAAAGAAGAGGGCGAGCAAGCTATTTTACTAGGATACCGAAAGACGGTTGAACTTATTCATCAAGGCTATACCCTTTTTGGAACTGGGGAAATGGGAATTGGCAATACCACAACATCTGCGGCAGTGATTGCAGCGATTTTGGGGCTAAAAGCCAATCAAGTGACGGGGTACGGAGCTGGTCTCACACAGGACATGAAGGCACACAAGACCCAGATTATCCAACAATGTCTCCATCAGCATGCCCCTTACAAAGATTCCTTTGATGTTGCAATTAAGCTCGGTGGTTTGGATTTGCTAGGCATGGTCGGAACCTATCTTGCCTGCGCTGAGTATGGCCTACCTTGCGTTATTGATGGCTTGATTTCCATTGCAGGGCTCCTGATTGCTGAGCGTTTGGCACCAGCGGTTTTAGACTATTGTTTTGCGTCTCATCTTTCGACAGAGCCAGCTTATGCATTAGTGTGCGAAGACTTGGGCTTGGATCCTATGCTCGCTATGGATATGCGCTTGGGAGAAGGATCAGGTTGTCCTTTGGCTTTCTTTCTCATGGAAAATGCCTGCTACACCATTGAACACATGCCCACCTTTTCAGAAGGGCAATTAAACAAAGAAGATTATATTGATATTCGGAATAGAACCGAATAAGGAGGTAAACCATGCAATTATATACAAAAACAGGCGATAAAGGCTTGACCAAGCTCGTTGGTGGCCAGAGTGTTGCTAAGGATGCAGAGCGTGTCAATGCTTATGGAACCATTGACGAATTAAATTCCTGGATTGGTCTGACTATTAGCAAAATGACTGATTCCGATGCCCTAAAAGAAGAGCTTTTGCAGCTTCAACACTATCTCTTTGACTGTGGTTCAGACTTATCAACACCACAGGGAGTGTATCCTTACAAGGTTGATAAACAGTTGGTTGAATGGATTGAGGAGCGGATTGATACCTATGCAGATATTCCGCCAGCTCTTGAAACCTTTATTCTTCCAGGTGGCGATGAGATTGCCTCTATGATCCATGTGGCGCGTACCATTGCTCGGCGAGCAGAACGCCATATTGTTGCGACTATGTGGACGACAGAAATCAATAATGAAGTGTTGATCTTTGTCAATCGCCTGTCTGATTATTTCTTTGCCTTGGCACGCGTGCTAAACTTTAGAAAAAATCGCCCTGACGTAGCGTATGAACGCGGTGTAAAAGTCTTTCACAATATCACCAAAGCAGATGTGGAACGTTGGGCAAGTAAGCGCGATTAAAGAATTTCAAAACAAAAAAGCAGTAGAGTCCTGAAGGAAGGATTTTACTGCTTTTTATGAAGAAATAAAAAATCCCACCTTCTATAAGAGGTGGGAGAATAGTCAATAAAAGAAAGCGTCTTTACGGCATTGTAGAATATTGCTAAGCATCGTTGGTTAGCAGCAGCTTTCCTGATTATCGGCTCTGCCTCGTTGCAGAAAGATAAGCACAGCCTATCTTTAGAAAATTAGCGTACTAACGTAGAGCCAATAATGGAAATGCTGCAATCAATGCTGATTCCACAATGACATCATCACCTTACATCGAGGCGTGAAATCTACTAAAATTTAAGAATAAAGACCTGACTTAAAGCCTAAGCTTATCACAGTGGCGGGACCGCGTTGGATTTTCACCAAACTTCCATACTCCTAAAAGTACTAAAATTAATTTCCTAGCACGTTTATTGTAACACCTTTCCTAGACTTTTACAAGCAATATGAATCAAATTTCCTTGAAATACTCCGTAGAAAATAAATTTTGAAATAAAAATGACCATTTTCATTGATTTGAAAGCGCTTTTGTGTTATAATTCAATTATAGTACAAAGAGGTACTGTTTATAACGAAGCAATGTGGCTATGTGAGACGACTATGAGGTGTGTAGACGAGTAGTGGTTTTTCATGTAGTCATTTTTCGTGTCACAGATTTATAGAGAAAGAAAGGAGAACAAATGTATAAAATCTTTTATAAAACTGAATTGTGCATAGGCAAGGGTGCTTTGAAGCAATTGAGTACATACAAGGACGAACATGTCTTGGTGGTAGCCGATCCATTTTTGAAAACATCTGGTCAGCTAGAAGCTATTTTAGCTTATTTGGATGAAAGCAATGATGTGGTTGTCTTTACAGACATCGTACCTGATCCACCGATTGAAACTGTTGTCGCTGGCATTCAGTCAGCAGGTGGTCGTCCGATTAGTATTGTCTTGTGTGTTGGTGGTGGCTCTGCGATTGACGCAGCAAAAGCTATGTATTACTTTGGGAAGCAACAAGGCATCTTCTCTCAAGCGATTTTAATCGCAATTCCTACTACCAGCGGTACTGGTTCTGAGGTGACAGACTTTTCCATCATCACCGATGCAGAAAAAGGGACCAAGTATCCTTTGGTTTCGCGAGAAATCTTACCAGATGTCGCGGTGTTGGATGCTGACCTTGTCTTGTCCTTACCAGCCAATATCACAGCTGATACAGGAATGGATGTTTTAACTCATGCTTTTGAGGCTTATGTCTCTACAAATGCCACTGATTTTTCAGATGCCTTAGCTGAAAAGGCGATCAAACTCGTCTTTGAATATTTGCCAAAAGCCTATAAAAATGGTCAAGATGTAGAAGCAAGAGAGAAGATGCATGTGGCCTCCACACTGGCTGGAATGGCCTTTAATACAGCGTCACTTGGTTTAAATCACGGGATTGCCCACGCTGCGGGTGCTAAATTCCACATTCCTCATGGTCGCCTAAACAGTATTCTCATGCCCCATATTATCCAGTACAATGCCAATGTTATGAACCGAGGCAAACAGCCGATTGCTAAAGAAACAGCTGCTCGGTATCAGGACATTGCAAAATTGTTGGGCTACAGTGCTTCCAATCCATCCTTGGGTGTTCGCCAATTAGTTGAAGCAGTGAAAAAACTACAAAAACAATTGGAAATGCCAACTTCGCTTCGAGAGTACGGTATCAGCTCAGAGACCTTTGCTCAGTACAAGGAAGACATTGCCCAAGCTGCCCTGAAAGATAAGTGTACCGATACAAATCCAAGAGTGCCAACCATTTTAGAAGTGCTGAAAATTTTAGAAACTGCCTTTTAAAAATGATGTTGCCATCTGAATAAATTTAGTATATAATACATAGAGTTTGTCTTCTATGTAGGTGAAGAAGGGTAGATATGGTAGAAGAAAAACAAAGAATGATACAAGAGTATGTGCCGGGAAAACAAGTCACCCTCGCACATCTCATCGCAAATCCAGATGATGTCATTTTTGAAAAGCTTGGCTTGATTGTGGAAAATAAAGGTGCGATTGGTATTTTGACCATTACACCGAGTGAAGCGGCAATCATTGCCGTAGATATTGCAACCAAGGCAGCAGATGTCCAAGTTGGTTTTGTCGATCGTTTTAGTGGATCTGTTGTGATGACTGGAGATGTTTCATCCGTTGAAGCAGCCCTCGTTGCAGTCTTGCAAGGCTTGGAAGAAATATTAGGTTTCTCCAGCACAGTTGTCACACGAACATAAAAAAAGAAACTGATAAGGGGAAGTATGAAAGGTAGAATACTCATTGCTGATGATGATCCAATTGTAACACTAGATATAAGACGCATTCTGGAAGAAGCAGATTATGAAGTGGTCGCAGAGGCGTCTGATGGATTTGAAGCGATTGAACTTTGTCAAAAATATCGCTCTGATCTAGTGATTATGGATATTAAGATGCCTTTATTGGATGGTTTAACAGCTACAAAAAAAATGCTTGATGATGCCTTGACCTACGGAGTAATCCTCTTATCCGCCTATGATGATGAGAGTTATGTGCAAAAAGCAAAACATTATGGTGCAAGCGCTTATCTTGTCAAACCATTGGACGCTAAATCATTGATTCCAATGGTAGAAGTTTGTATTGAAAAAGGACGCCAATTGCAGCAACTGTCGAATGAGATGATTAAATTATCTAAAAAAATAGATGATCGGATTGTCATTGAAAAAGCTAAAGGTCTGCTAATGGTTCGTGACCATCTATCAGAGCCCGAAGCTTTTAAGCAAATTCGGACAATTAGTATGCAAAAGCGCGTTCCAATGGTTGAAATTGCACGATTATTGGTTCTCAATGATGAAATATAGAGAAAAAATCAAAAAATTATGCGAGCAGCAAACCAATCTCAGTCCAGAAGATATTGAAACCTTGATTGAGCAGGCAGATATTCTGATGAAAACCTCAGATTATGCTAGCGAGGATGTCTTTATTGATGTTCAAAACGTCTATTCAGAGCATGCGACGGTCATCTTTCATAAGAAGCCTCAAACCAAGGGAAGTCTCTACGAAAAGACAGTGGTTGGTAGCCTTGCGTATCTGCAAAATGAACCCGGTGTTATTCGGACCCTGCATACGGGGGCTCCGTCGATTGGTTTATCAGCCCTCTCTCAAGAAGGGATCCCCATTCGTCAGACCGTTCTTCCGATTCTAAGAGAAGGACGAGTGATTGCGACCCTGATTTTAGAAAAGGACAGCCCATCGGATTTTCCTGCTCATTTTTCGTTGAAAACGGTGGAATTTAGCCATCACGAAGTTGATGATGCTTGTGCGAATATTGACTCGCCAGAATTTGCCCTATTAAAATATATGGAAGATGCTGTCTTAGTATTCAAACAGACAGGGGAATTGATTTATTTTAATCCGAAGGCAGTAGAAATTTATCGTACAAAGCTGGGTTATAGGGATTCTCTTGAGGGGATGCACTATGATAATTTAGTTCTTGAAAAGAACTTCTTTTCAGATATTTGTGTAGCTAGTCAAGATTTGACAGAAACCTATTCCATATCATCCGAAGTACAGTATGGAACCAATTGTTTTTCCGTTAACCAATATGTGGTTCGTGAATCGCAATCACTTATCATGATTTGTAAAGATATCAGCGATTTGAAACGATTGGAAGTCCATCTATCCCTTGAGCGAACGACGATTCGCGAGATGAATCATCGGGTGAAAAATAATTTGCAAACCGTTGTCTCTCTCTTGCGCTTGCAGTCGCAGCGCAGTCAAGATAAGGACGTGAAGAAAAACCTATCAGACAGTGTGAACCGTGTCCTGTCTATCTCCATGACGCACGAACTCTTGTCCTCACAAAAGAATGATGAAGTGGCTGTTGAGCAGCTACTAGAAGGAGTTCTTGCGAATGTACAGCGCTGTTTCAGCGAGAGAATAGATATTGCCCTGTCCTATTGGCTAGATCCGACGATTTACCTTGATAGCAATCGAGCAACGGCACTAGCCTTAGTGGTCAATGAACTATTGCAAAATAGTTACGACCACGCATTTGAAACCATCGAGCAAAAAAATCCGAAAATTCATTTGCAAATCGCGTTGAAAGATGATATAATAGAGCTACAAGTAACTGACAATGGAAGCGGTTACGATGTCAATCAGTCTTTCAATAATCATCTCGGTTTGATGATTGTAGAACGATTCGTAAAAAGTAGATTGTCTGGTAAACTATCTATCCGATCGAGCCATCGTGGCACCAAGACAATGATTACATTTAAGTATAATAAAATAGACTAACAACGATGTCGGTCTTAAAAGCAATGACGCTTGAAGAGTATAAGTAAACCTTTGTTTATTTGTGCTTCTTTAAGCGTCTTTTTTGGAGGTTTGTAGCATGTCGGATAAGATTTTAAGTGTGGGGCTTGACCTTGGTACTGCAACTACACAGCTCATTTTATCCGAGTTGACCATTGAAAATATTTCCTCTCTCTTTACCATTCCACGTGTCTGTATTACAGATAAGAAAGTTCTGTATAAGAGCGATATTATCTTCACACCAATTTCTGACCAGCTCTTGATTGAGGTGGATAAGATTAAGGACTTTGTGATGACAGAGTACGCCAAGGCTGGGATTGAGAAAAAAGATATTCAAATGGGTGCCGTGATTATCACGGGAGAAACAGCTCGGAAAGAAAATGCTAGTCATGTTTTACAGGCCCTGAGTGGCTATGCTGGCGACTTTGTCGTAGCCACTGCAGGACCTGACCTAGAGAGCATTATAGCAGGGAAAGGAGCTTGCAGTCACCAATATTCTCAAGAACATCACACGTCAGTAGTCAATATTGATATCGGGGGTGGGACATCAAACTTAGCTGTTTTCCGTGAGGGAGACTTGATTGATACAGGATGTTTTGACATTGGAGGGCGCTTGATTAAGCTAAATCCTGAAACACATCGCATCACTTATATTGCTCCCAAGCTAAAAGAGATTATAGCTGATAAACAGTGGAAATTACAGGAAGGGGAAGTGGCTGACCGAGAGTACTTGGATGCCCTCATTCAGATTCTCGTTGAAGTGCTTGAACAATCTGTTGGCATTGACAACCACAGTCCTTACTATGAAATGCTGCAAACTAATCATGGTTTGAAATTAAATTATGAAATTAAATGTGTTTCCTTCTCTGGTGGTGTAGCGGATGCGATCATCGATTCGACACCAGTCAATGAATTTCAATACGGAGATATTGGTATTTTGCTCGGCCGTGCCCTTCGTCAGTCAAAAATTTTTGACCAAAAACGGGTCATCAAGTCAGCAGAAACGATCCGTGCAACTGTTGTAGGCGCTGGAAGCCATACAACAGATGTTAGCGGAAGTACCATTACCTATATTTCAAATGTCTTGCCTATCAAAAATGTCCCTGTTCTGAAACTTGCTTCTAGCGATGAACAAGAAGACAAGGACACAATGAGAGAGATTATCAAGGACAAGGTCGGTTGGTTTACTTTAGAAAATGAAGTCCAACAAATCGCCCTAGCAATCAATGGAGAAAAAAGTCCTAGTTTCACTCGGGTAGTTGATTATACAGAGGCCATTATCGGCGGCATGGCAGAGAGTATTGAAAAGAAAATCCCATTATTGGTTGTCGTTCAAGAGGACATGGCAAAGGTCCTTGGTCAATGTCTCTACGCACAGCTCCCTAAGGATTATCCCTTTGTCTGTATTGATTCGGTCGATGTTCAAAACGGAGATTACATCGATATTGGAAATCCTGTGATTGAAGGATCTGTCTTACCAGTTGTTGTGAAAACATTGGTATTTAACTAAGGTATAAAAAAGGAGGATATATTAAATGATTTTGAAAACAAAATTATTTGGTAGAGTTTACGAATTTAAGTCAGTAAAAGAAGTGCTGGCTAAAGCAAATGAATACAAATCAGGAGACCAATTGGCTGGTGTAGCTGCTGGTTCTGCTGAAGAACGTGTCGCAGCGAAAGTTGTCTTGGCACAATTGAAACTATCTGATTTGTTTAATAACCCAGTAGTTCCTTATGAAGAAGACGAAGTAACACGTATCATCATTGATGATGTGAACTTGCGTACGTATGAAAAAATCAAAAACTGGACGGTTCAAGAATTGCGTGAGTGGATTTTGGACAACAATACAACCAACATTGATATTCAATGGATTTCCCGCGGCTTGACTTCTGAAATGGTTGCAGCAGTTGCAAAACTGATGACAAACCTAGACTTGATTGTTGGCGCTCAAAAAATTATTATCACAAAGAAAGCCAATACAACAATCGGTATGCCAGGAACCTTCTCATCTCGTTTGCAACCAAACCATACAACAGACGATCCAGACGGAATCATGGCGTCAACCATGGAAGGTTTTGCTTATGGATGTGGAGATGCCCTTCTTGGTTTGAACCCTGTTGATGATTCAGTTGAAAGTACGAAACGTATCCTTCATAAGTTCAATGACTTCATCGAAGAATACAAGATTCCAACTCAACACTGTGTACTAGCGCACGTCACCACCCAGATTGAAGCGATGAATCAAGGGGCTCCAACTGGACTTGTTTTCCAATCTATTGCTGGCTCTGAAAAAGGAAATGAAGCCTTCGGATTTAATGCCGCAACGATTCAAGAAGCTCGTGATACAGCTCTTAAAGTTGGCTCTGCAGCTGGACCAAACGTGATGTACTTTGAAACAGGTCAAGGTTCTGAATTGTCATCTGATGCGCACTATGATGCTGACCAAGTGACAATGGAAGCTCGTTGTTACGGTTTTGCAAAACGCTTTGATCCATTCTTGGTGAATACCGTAGTAGGATTTATCGGTCCTGAATACCTCTATGATTCAAAACAAGTTATCCGTGCTGGTCTTGAAGATCACTTCATGGGTAAATTGACAGGTATCTCTATGGGATGTGATATTTGTTACACAAACCACATGAAAGCAGACCAAAACGATGCAGAAAACTTGTTGGTATTGCTTGGTTCTGCGGGTGTTAACTACATCATGGCTATCCCTCATGGTGATGACATCATGTTGAACTATCAAACAACAGGATACCATGAAACAGCAACCATGCGTGACCTATTAGGCAAACGTCCAATCAAAGAATTTGAAGAGTGGATGGAAAAAATGGGCTTGATGGAAAACGGACATCTAACTGCAATCGGTGGAGATGGTTCTGTCTTCATGAAATCAAATTAGTTGGGAGGAAATCATTGTGGATGAATTGCAATTAAAAGAAATGATTCGCTCACTGTTAAGTGAGATGGATACAAAAGAAGTAGCAGCAGCTCCAGCAGTAACTGTTGAAGCTAATCAACCTGCTGTGGTAGAAGCAAAAGGCTTGCCTGCTAGCGAAGCAACGGAGATTGAAGATGGGATGATTCCAGACATCACAGAAGTGGATATTCAGGAACAATTCTTGGTACCAAATGCGATTAACGAAGAAGCCTATCGTAAAATCAAGAAATTTACACCCGCTCGTCTTGGATTGTGGAGAGCTGGAAACCGTTACATGACCCAATCTGTTTTACGCTTTAGAGCAGACCATGCGGCAGCGCAGGATGCGGTATTCTCTTATGTATCAGAGGATTTTGTCAAAGAAATGGGCTTTGTCCCTGTACAAACCAAGGCTTCTTCAAAAGATGAATACTTGACTCGTCCAGACCTTGGTCGTGTCTTCTCAGAAGACCAACAACAGTTTATCAAAGATAACTGTGTGCACAATGCAAAAGTACAAATCGTTGTCGGAGATGGTCTGAGCTCTTCTGCCATTGAAGCCAACGTCAAAGACTTCTTGCCAGCCCTTAAACAAGGTTTGAAGATGTTTGGCTTAGACTATAACGAAGTGCTCTTTATCAAACATGCTCGGGTTGCTGCTATGGACCAAATCGCTGAATTGACTGGTGCAGAAGTTGTCTGTATGCTAGTTGGTGAACGTCCTGGTCTTGTCACAGCAGAATCCATGAGTGCTTACTTGGCTTACAAACCAACTGTTGGAATGCCAGAAGCAAAACGTACGGTTTTATCAAATATCCATAAAGGTGGAACACCAGCCGTTGAAGCTGGAGCTTATGTGGCTGAAATCATTAAGAAAATCCTTGATAATAAGAAATCAGGGGTTGACTTGAAATAATTTTTAGGAGGACATTGTTTTGAAAAATGAACGTTTAGGCGCAAGCGTATTAAGCGCTTTAGTCATTTCAAATGTGGATGCTGGGCTTGCAGCATCACTTGAGTTAAAACCACATCACAGAAGTCTTGGAATTGTGACTTCTGACTGTGATGATGTAACCTATGTGGCTCTTGACGAGGCAACAAAAGCAGCAGATGTAGAAGTTGTATATGCACGCAGTATGTATGCTGGTGCAGGCAATGCCTCTACGAAACTTGCTGGTGAGGTGATTGGCATTATCGCTGGTCCAAATCCAGAAGAAGTTCGTAGCGGTCTTGATGTTGCTGTCTATGAAATTGAAAACGGCGCAAGCTTTTACAGTGCAAATGATGATAACAGCGTGCCGTATTTTGCACACTGTGTCTCTCGTGCAGGGTCATACCTTTCAGCAGGAGCAAACTCAACAGAAGGAACAGCGATTGCTTACTTAATCGCTCCTCCAGCAGAAGCTATGGTTGGACTCGATGCAGCTCTTAAAGCGGCAGATGTCCAAATCGGTGCCTTTTATGGCCCACCAAGTGAAACAAACTTTGCAGGTGGTTTGTTAGTCGGTTCTCAATCAGCTTGCCGTGCAGCATGTGATGCGTTTGCAAAAACAGTAGTAGCAGTGGCTAACGATCCAAAAAGCTATTAAACATTAGGGGTTGATTAGATGACAAAAAGAGCACTCGGTTTAATTGAAGTAAAAGGTTATCTAGGTGCTGTGGTTGCCGCGGATGCAGCAGTAAAAGCAGCCAATGTGTCATTGCTTAATATTGAAACTGTTAAGGCAGGGTTAAATACTGTTCAATTAGTAGGCGATGTGAGTGCTGTTAAGGCAGCAGTTGATGCAGCAGTTGATGCAGTCCACGATAAGCCATATTATTTAGCTAGCCATGTCATTCCTCGTTTGGATGACCAGACATACATTCTTTTCAAAGCAAAACGAAATGAAGCAAAAGAAGTGGAAGTGGTCGAGGAAGAGAACACGCTAGTAGAAATTCCTCAGCCACTGGACGACGTAAGACCACCTCAAGAAACAGTTGAGTTGACAGAAACGGCTATTTTGGAAATCCCTCCTGTTGTAGAAGAGGAAGCTGTTATTGTCCAAGAGGAGAGAGGAGTTCCTAAGTTTTCGCGCGAAGAATTAGAAAAATTAAAAGTTGTGAAATTACGGAGCATTGCTTACCGTGAAAAAGATATTGATTTATCAAAGAAAGAAATTAAGTTTGCAAACAAGCACCTATTGATTGAAGCTTTGATGAAAATTACCAGAAAGGAGTAATCGTGAATGTTTTTAGAAGATAAGGATTTAGTTTCGATTCAAGAAGTGCGTAACTTAATTCGTAAAGCAAAACGTGCACAAGAAGAATTGGCTCAAATGAGTCAAGAACAGATTGATACGATTGTAAAAGTAGTTGCCAAAGCTTGCTATGATGAGCGTGAGCGCTTAGCTAAGATGGCAGCAGAGGAAACAGGCTTTGGCCGCTGGGAAGATAAGGTGTTGAAAAACGCTCTTGCTTCTAAAGGTATCCTTGAAGAAATCAAGGATATGCGGACAGTTGGTATCTTGTCTGATGACAAAGAAAATAAGGTGACAGAGGTCGCTGTACCAGTTGGAGTGATTGCTGGATTGATTCCATCTACTAACCCAACCTCAACTGTTATCTATAAAGCCTTGATTGCCTTGAAAGCAGGAAATAGTATCGTCTTTTCACCACATCCAAATGCTTTAAAGAGTATTGAAGCAACGGTGGAAGTTATCAATCGTGCAGCCAAAAGTGCAGGTTGCCCAGATGGTGCTGTCGGTGTCATCCACCGTGTATCTATCCAAGCAACTAATGAATTGATGAAACATAAAGATACTAACTTGATCTTGGCAACTGGTGGAACTGCTATGGTCAAGGCAGCTTACTCATCAGGAACTCCAGCAATTGGGGTTGGACCTGGAAATGGACCTGCCTTTATCGAACGTACTGCGGATGTTCCAAAAGCGGTTCGTCAAATCTTGGATTCTAAGACCTTTGATAATGGCGTTATCTGTGCTTCAGAACAATCGATCATTGTTGAAGAAGACATGAAAGCAACAGTTGTAGAAGAATTCAAGAAACAAGGTGCTTACTTTGTGCCAACTGAGGACGCTAAGAAACTAGGAGCATTTATTATTCTTCCGAACGGAGCGATGAATCCTAAGATGGTTGGGAAATCTCCTCAAGTAATTGGAAAATTGGCTGGAATTTCTGTCCCAGATGACGCCCGTGTTCTGATTGCGGAAGAAACAGGTGTCGGAAAACAACATCCATATTCAATGGAAAAATTGGCTCCTGTATTAGGCTTCTACACAGTCAAAGATTGGGAAGAGGCTTGCAAACTGAGCATGAAGATTCTTCATCACGAAGGGGTGGGTCATACAATGGCGATTCATACCAAGGATGAACGGATTGTTCGTGAATTTGCTCTTAAAAAACCAGTTTCTCGCTTGCTTGTCAATACACCAGCAGCCTTGGGTGGTGTTGGAGCAACAACTGGCTTGTTCCCTGCCTTTACACTTGGTTGTGGAGCAGTTGGAGGCAGTGCAACTTCTGATAACGTAAGCCCACGAAATCTGTTCAATATTCGTCGTGTTGCCTATGGAACAACAGAATTGTCTGACTTACGCCAAGCCGAAAACATGGCTGTCACCGTTCAAGAAGATTGCCCAACTTCTGTTGATGAAGATAAATTGGTGGAACTTCTCGTACAACGTGTACTTTCAAAACTAGATAAATAATAACAATAGTATCGGAGGAAAATAAAAATGGCAAATGCAAACGCATTAGGAATGGTAGAAACAAAAGGACTTGTTGGCGCAATTGAAGCGGCAGATGCAATGGTTAAAGCAGCAAATGTTACTTTGATTGGAAAAGAACAAGTAGGAGCAGGACTGGTAACTGTCATGGTTCGTGGCGATGTTGGTGCAGTTAAAGCAGCGACAGATGCAGGAGCAGCAGCAGCAGAAAACGTAGGTGAATTGGTATCTGTTCATGTTATCCCACGCCCACACGCAGAAGTTGAAGTGATCCTACCTGCTGGTAGCAACAAGGAATAAATCACTCACCATAAAAATAAATAAGAATAAGAAAATATAACACTATTGGAGGAAAATAAAAATGGCAAATGCAAACGCACTAGGAATGGTAGAAACAAAAGGACTTGTTGGCGCAATTGAAGCGGCAGATGCAATGGTTAAAGCAGCAAATGTTACTTTGATTGGAAAAGAACAAGTAGGAGCAGGACTGGTAACTGTCATGGTTCGTGGCGATGTTGGTGCAGTTAAAGCAGCGACAGATGCAGGAGCAGCGGCAGCAGAAAACGTAGGTGAATTGGTATCTGTTCATGTTATCCCACGTCCACACGCAGAAGTTGAAGTGATTTTACCAAAATAATATTTCAGTTTGATTGATGTTACTCATAAGCTATCTAGTTCGTTTTGCGAGTAGATAGCTTATCGTAACAAGATCGGTAGAAGGATGTGAATACATGTCAGTTCTTACAGAAGCAAAGATTAGAAAGTTGTTTAGAGAGTCTGGCATTTTAGAAAATGGTGTCCTTGAGTTAGCAAAACATGAAAAATTGACCCCAGCTGCCAGAGGATTTCTAAATGACCATCATATCAAGGTGGTTAATTCTAATCAGCAAAAAAGGAGAGCATCTGTATCACAATATGAAGTAAGCAAAGAGCCTATTACCAATATTGAAGACTCTGTTGTGTATCCGCTACTGTTTAGATTAACCAGATTATATAGCTATTTCTTAAAGAGCCAAAGAGAATTACATTTGGCTTTCCAGAATGAAAAGTGTGAGCAAGTAGGCCTATTATTATCTATTCTTGAAAAAATGGTAGGACACCATATTTTAGAGGATATTTCAGACTATCACACCACATTACTGTCAAATACCGATTTGCAAGCGATTCGCGTTAGTAAGCAACTAGACCAACAAACGGTGATGATGAATTATCAAGAACCAGAATGGCGCTTGGTAGGCTATGAAACCTACCTTGAAACCAGTCTAGTGCGTAAGGAAATCGAGCGTGTAGCAGATTTTGATAGGGATGTATTTGCTGGCAAGGTTTCTCAATTATTAAAATCCATTGAGGTTTTATTATGGCTGATAGCTAGTGAATAAGAAGAAAGGAGGTCTGAAATGTCATTAGATCAATTAGTTGATAAAATTGTTGAAAAAATTCAAGATGAACTAGAATCAAGAGAAAGTTTTGAAGTCGAGGCAAGTGGTCGTCATGTCCATTTGAGCCAAAAAGATTTGGATACGTTGTTTGGACATGGTTACCAATTAACCAAAGCAAAAGATTTGTCACAACCAGGACAATATGCATGCCAAGAACGTTTGACAGTCTTGGGCCCTAAAGGTTCCTTCCATAATGTCGTGATTTTAGGTCCTGTACGGGGCGAGTCCCAAGTGGAAGTTTCACTGACCGACTGTCTCCAATTAGGAACCAAAGCACCAATTCGTGAAAGTGGTGATATTGAAGGGACACCGGGTGTCATTTTGGCAAATGGTAATAAGGTTGTATCGCTTGATAAAGGCTTGATTGTGGCGAAACGTCATGTCCACATGACACCAGAAGACGCTGCACGTGCCGGTGTTGAAAACCATGAAATTGTTCAAGTAAAAGTCGAAGGAGAACGTCCATTGATTTTTGATGACGTTGTCATTCGTGTCAGTCCTAAATTTGCAACCTATATGCACATTGACTATGATGAAGCCAATGCTTGTGGCTTTAAAAAAGGGACGCGTGGTCACATTATCAAAAAGAAATAGGACCTAGAGAGGCTATAAAACATGGAAAATTTAGACAAACTTGTCCAGCTGATTACAGACCGTTTGTTAGAAAACCTCCAAGATGAGCCTAATGAAACATCTGTTTATTTGATTGGAAAAGATCGTACAGATGCTCTATTAGTTGAAAATGGCTACCGCCTAGTCAAACATGGGGAATGTGCAGATGTGGTTGTGGTTGATTGTTTAGCTTTAGATGCATTTTTGAGAATCGCCTCACTCTGTCCAGCTAATGAGGTAGAGTCAGCTATCTTGACTAGCTTATTAGACGGCAAACCAGTGTATGTTTCTCTTGAAACATTTAATGTTGAGCAATACAAACACTCCGCACGCTCACGTTTGTATCGCGAATTATTAGAGCAAAAAGCAAAATTAGAGAAATACGGTGTTCAATTTTATCGGGAAAATCAGTTGCTGAATCTGCTAGATACTTGTAGGACTGAAAAGGAAGAATTCAGTCCACAGCAAATAGACAAAAAAGCCTTAACTCCCAAAGCTAAAACCAATCTTATCACCGAAGCAAAGCTACGGGCGATGGGCTTAGGTGAAGGGGACTCTTTCGCCATTGAAAAAGGCATGATTGTCACAGCGCTAGCAAAAGATTACTTGAAACGCCATAAAATTAGAATTGTAAAATAAAGGAGTCAGGATATGTTTGTTGGAAAAGTAAAAGGAAGTCTATGGGCTACTAGGAAAGATGAAAAATTGAATGGTTTGAAATTTTTAGTAGTTGAAAGACAGCTAAATGAACATCAAACAGATCCTGCTCTGGTTATTGTCGCAGATTGTATCGGGGCCGGAGAGGGAGATTTGGTTATGGTTACATCTGGCAGTTCTGCACGCGTAAGTCTCACAAAAGAGGATGTTCCAGTGGATATGGTCGTTGTGGCGATTATAGACAAGGTAGAATATCCTGACGAGTAAAATGATCAGGAGATATAAAGATTATGAGTATAAATGAAATTATCATTTACATCATGGTCCTATTTATGATTGTCGGTGCAGTAGATAAGTGTATCGGTGGAAAATTAGGACTAAGTGAAAAGTTTGAAGAAGGTATTATGGCTATGGGTGCTTTGGCTCTTTCCATGGCAGGGATTATGGTTGTGGCACCTCTGCTTGCCGATGTGTTGAAACCTGTGATTGTACCCTTGTATGGTCTAGTAGGAGCCGACCCTTCTATTTTTGCAACGACCTTTATTGCAAATGATATGGGTGGTGCGCCGCTTGCCCTTAAATTGGCTGAAGACCCAGCGGTTGGGAACTTTGCGGCCTATGTATTGGGCTCTATGATGGGGCCAACCATTGTATTTACCATTCCAGTAGCTTTAGGAATTATTGAAAAAGAAGATAGACCCTTGCTTGCTCGCGGAATTTTATACGGTCTTGTCACTGTTCCGATCGGATGCTTGATTGGTGGTATTTTGGTACCAGGTTTGGGGTTTGGAACCTTACTTGTCAACTTAATCCCAATTATCATCGTATCAGCCTTGATCTTCCTAGGCTTGGTTCTTGCACCAAATGGAATGATTAAAGGGTTTGAAGTATTTGGGCAAATTATTGTTGTGATTGCAACACTTGGTCTTGCTTTTGGCGCTGCACAACTCTTGACTGAAAATGAATGGTTGTTGAACCTGTACCCTTCAGGAGCAGACACCTTGAAAGAAGCCTTTGAAGTGGTAGGTTCAATCGCTGTAACCTTAGCAGGTGCCTTTGGACTTGTGGCTGTCTTTACAAAAGTCGCAAACAAACCACTTTCAGCTATTGGGAAATCATTAGGGATGAATGAAGTCGGAGCTGCAGGTCTTGTAGCATCTCTTGCGAACAATATCGCTATGTTCCAAATGTTGAAAGATATGGATAAACGCGGAAAAATCATCAACGTTGCATTTGCAGTATCTGCATCATTTGTTATCGGTGACCACCTTGGATTTACAGCTGGTCAAAATTCAGAAATGATTGTACCGATGATGGTTGGTAAATTAGTAGGTGGAATTACAGCTGTTTTACTAGCCTTTGTATTGACCAAAAAAGAAGCTGAGTAGGGCAGGGAGGAAAAAATGATGGCAGATGTAAATCGCTCAGAACTAGAATCATTGATTCGTAAAATTTTATTAGAAGAATTACTTGCGAAAAAAGGAGCTAAACAAGTCGGTAAATCAGGAGTTGCGTCCATTGCCCTTCCGAGCTTGGATGTTCGTCCTGAGGATCGTCTAGATACTGGCAATCCAACAGACAAGGTTTATACACGCGACCTTCTCAGCTTAGAAGAAAGTCCACGACTTGGTTTGGGACTGATGACCATGGAAGATACAACCTTCCCATGGCATTTGGATTATGATGAGGTTGACTATGTCATTGATGGTAAATTGGATATCATTGTAGGAGATGAAGTCCTCTCTGCTGGTCCAGGTGAGCTTCTCTTCATTCCAAAAGGAAGCGATATTCAATTCTCTGTTAAAGGAAAAGCACGCTTTATTTACGTGACTTATCCAGCGGATTGGCAGAATCAATAAGCAAGATTCAGAAAATACAATATAACTACCGTGAGGAGAGAATACAATATTCTCTGCCTCTTTTTTTGTTCTGTGGCTTTTAAGGTTCTTTGTAAGTAGCCAATCCCGCAGTATATTGAAAGTTTCCAAAGTCTTGCTTGACTCTAGGGTACTCTTTTCTCTTCATCAAGAAACGTAAGAAACTATTTTGGATAAGGTATTGCTCGATAACCATTCAAATTAGTAATTTAGGACAGGTCTATCTAGTTTGTGGGAAAACGGATATAAGACAAGGAATAGATTCACTAGCCTATCTCACTAAAAGTCAATTTTATCTAGCTCCTTTCCTAGGTGTTGTCTTTCTTTTCTGCGGTGGCCGTAAAGACTGTTTCAAAGCGTTTTATTGGGATGCATTTTATACTCATCGAAAGTTATCCCCTTGTAACTCCATCTTAAAATGATATAATGGGACTGGATTGGAGGAGAAGATGGATGATTCGAATAGCAATTGTTGAAGATGATGATGGATATGCTCAGACGCTGATAGAGTTTTTACAGCAATACGAGCGGGAGCAGGCTGTTCATTTTCAATGGACACGATACCGAGATGGGGAAGAGGTTGTCTTTAACTATCCTGAAAATGTGGATTTGATTTTGATGGACATTGAAATGGAGCGGATGGATGGGATGACGGCGGCGGAAAAAATTCGCTTGATTGATAAGGATGTTGTCATTATTTTTATTACCAATATGATGCATTACGCCATGAAAGGATATGCGGTTGAAGCTCTCGATTATGTTTTAAAGCCCATCAATTATTTTGCTTTTGCCCAGCGAATAAGCAGGGCCCTGGAACGGATGAAAAAGAAGCGTGGAAAGCAGCTGTTGATTAGTCGGTATAACAATGTAAAACGCATTTCAACAGACGATTTGCTATATGTTGAAGTTCATAATCATGATATCGAATATCACTTAAAGGAAGGAGTGATGAGTGTCAGAGGAACCTTGCGCGCACTGGAAAAGGAATTGGAAGGCTTGCTTTTTTTTTAGGTGTAATAGTGGTTGTCTTATCAATCTAGACTATGTCGATGGAATGGAAGATATGGATGTCATTGTCGGAGAAAACAGAATACCAGTCAGTCGGTCTCGACGGAAGGAATTTTTAGATCGGATGAATCATTATCTAAATGAGGTTGGAAAATGACAGAAGGAGTATTGCAGCATACCCCGGGAGTTTTTTATGCGTGGGCTTATTGGTTTAGTGCTTGTTTGAGTATCTGGATGAGTCCGAAGCGTTTGACAGTGCGCTTGTTAATAGGGGTTCAGATAGGATTCCTCCTCATTTTAACGTTTTTGATGACGATTAGTGATGGGATTACCATCATTTTCCTTCCGATGATGTTCCTATACATGTCATTGATTTTGTATGATATTCGGTTGACCTGCCGTTATGATGTGCAAACCAGTATTTATTTTGCGGTTAGGACCTTTATCATCGGTGAATTTATTGCTTCGCTAGCATGGCAGGTCACATTTTATATGGCGACCCTTCTGCAGACACAGGTTCAATATACAACGTATGCGATGGGGATGGTGGTGACCCTTCCGCTGGTCATGCTCAGTCTTTATTTCTTGGAGAAGGAACTAAAGGCATTTAATAACCATCTGACCATTAGTAGACGGGAAATGCTGTCTACGTTGATTATTGGGGTGGCTGTCTTTGTGATTAGCAATCTTAGCTATGTAGTGGGCGAAAGTGTACTGAGTGTCAATGTTTCAAAAGAGTTGTTTCTGATTCGGACTTTGGTAGACTTTGCTGGAGTGGCTCTTTTGAATGCCTATCATTTCCAGATTAGCGGATTAAAAGCCCGAACAGAAAAAGATAAGTTGCAAGACATGCTCGCCACTCAGCATACAAATTATGCGATGCTGGAGCAGAGTATGAGTGTCGTCAATCAGAAGTACCATGACCTAAAGTACCAGATTCAAGCCATCCGTGAAGGGATGAGTGCAGAAGAAGGACAAGCCTATTTGGATCAAGTTGAAAAAGAGATAAAGCTCTATGAAGCCCAGAACCGTACAGGAAATTCAATCGTAGATACCATTTTGACAGGAAAACCGATCCAATGCCAGCTAAAGGAGATTGAATTTACAACGGTAGTGGACGGCCAGGCTTTGGACTTTCTCGATGCTGTACAACTGATGACCTTACTGGGCAATATGCTGGATAATGCCATTGAAAGTACCGAAAAAATTACAGACAAACAGCAACGCTTAATTCATTTGGTTGTGACAAAAACCAAAGGATTTGTACGCATTCGGTTAGAAAATCGATTTGAAGGCACATTGGAATTTGTTGACAACCTTCCAAAGACAACCAAAGGAAAGGCAAGCTATCATGGTTTTGGTCTAAAGAGCATTCGTTCTATTTTACAGCAATATGACGGTTCTTTAGATATTTCAACTCGTGGCGGTTGGTTTGAACTGTCCATTCTCTTTCCTCCTCACTCATCTGTCTAAACATCCAATTACGACAAAAAAGAGACGATCTATGACAGAAGTGTTGTAATCGTTTTCTTTTTGGTTATACTGAATTTATATAAAAGAAAATCGCTTTCAAAAACCAGCCACTAGTTTCTAGAGCTAGTCACAGGTTTTAAAGTGGGAAAGTTAAATACGGAGGTTAACAGATGAAAAACTCAGGTAGAGTATTTCGTGGGGTGTCGGCTTTATTCCTATCATCGTCTGTCGCACTCGCCAGTGCGACAGGGATTGTCAATACGTGGCGGAGTTCGATTGACTTTGCACTTGGAACGTCTAGTACAGTTACTACAAGCGATGATAAGTTTAAGTCCATTTATGAAACGACAGATGCTTTGGTTGCTGCACACAAAGATTTAGGAAAACGTGTGTCAGAAGAAGGAAGTGTCTTACTAAAAAATACCAAGGCAACGCTGCCTCTGAAAAATAAAAAGATTACCTTGTTTGGCATGGGAAGTCAGTATCCTTTCCTCGGAGGTGTCATGGGCAGTACCATTACAGGTGAAGATCAGGTTGACTTAGTGACAGCTCTAAAAGAGACTGGATTTGAAGTCAATCCAACAATGATGGATATCTATAAAACATTTGGTGAAATTCAAACAGGTGAGAAAAAGACTTGGACTGGAACAGCGCCTATCTTTGGCTACCGGCCAGCAGAATTTTCTACACCATATGAGCCTTCTGAACCAGCTATTTCGACCTACACGGCAGGAGGAAAGGCGAGGGAGAATTACCAAGACAGTTTTAAAGAATACAATGATGCAGCGCTTGTCGTCCTCTCTCGTCCAGGTTCTGAAGGAAATGACTACTATCCAGGGGCAGAAGGCATTGATGCTAAAAAATACGACACAGATAGTGCCCTTTCCCTCAGTAAAAATGAAAAAGAAATTCTTCAGTTAGCAAAAGACAACTTTGAGAAGGTCATCGTCTTGGTCAATAGTGGCTCAGTCATGGAAATTGAAGAGTTGAAACAGGATGAAGGAGTTGATTCCATCCTTTACATCGGCTTCCCAGGTGCCTACGGGATGAATGGTGTTGCAGAGGTGTTAAGTGGAAAAGCCAATCCTTCTGGCCACTTATCAGACACATATGCAGTGGATAACTCTGTTTCTCCTTCCGCTCAAAATTTTGGGAGAATCGAGCTAAAAGACCTATCTGCAATTGCAGCTCCAAACTCATTGATGGGGAATCTATCTGCCACCTCTCCTCTAGGAAGTTTTGGTGGAGAGCCTGCAATGGCTGCCAACTATTATTTGATTGAAGCAGAAGGCATTTACACAGTTTACAAATATTATGAGTCTCGCTACTACGATAGTGTCTTAGGCCAAGGAGATGCAAAGAGTGCCAAAGGGGCTTCAAATGGCGCTTCTTCATGGGAATATGATAAAGAAGTCAGCTATCCATTTGGATATGGCTTATCGTATACCACCTTTGAACAAACACTAGATAGTGTAAAAGTGGATCAGGATGCCCAAACGGTAACAGCCGTTGTGACTGTGAAAAATACAGGGGATGTAGCAGGGAAAGAGGTAGCACAGCTCTATTATCAAGCACCTTATACAGACTATGACAAGCAACACAAGGTTGAAAAATCAGCACTTGAATTCCTCGGAATGGGCAAGACGAAAGAATTGGAGCCTGGAGAATCTGAAACCGTGACCATCACAGCAGATATGAAATACATGACCAGCTGGGATTCAACGGCAAAAGATGGCAAGGGAGGCTTAATCCTAGACGGTGGTAACTATTACTTTGCGATTGGTGAGGATACTCATGATGCTGTCAATAATATTCTCGCCGCACAAGGACAAAAAGAACTTGGGAAAGCTGCACTAGCGACCAATCAAGTGATCGGTTCAGAATGACAAGTTGATGAAACTAGCTTTGCGACATCGAAGAAAACTGGCAAGGACATTGTCAACCAGCTAGATGATGCAGACATCAATCGGATTGCAGCCTGGGTCATTGGAACACGCAATACTCAAAAGGCACTCTTAAAAGCGATGTTAGAGCCAACTCAAACTCTGAAAGAGATGGAAAATACATTTGATTTCACAGCTCGCCTAGCCTATACAGAAGAGTTGAAAGATTTCCCTTATGCAGATGTCTGGAATTACTTCTGTGAGAAAAATGGTGTCCCAGTTGGTCTTAACTGGCTCAAAGAAGTCAAAGAGTACGAAGAGATGATACTAAATGAACGTTAATGAGAAAAGAAAGAGGAAACAGATGAAATTTATAGATGCACCGATTGTTAAAAAATGTGTGAAGTGACCCGTGAATCCTATGAACGCTACTGGGATGAGCGCAATGGGGGCAATGTTTCTGTCTGTGTATTGCCAGAAGAAGTAGCAGGTTATGAGGATAATCAGACGGTAATTCGCAGTTTTGATCTTGGTTTTGATGCCCCTAGTCTGTCTGGCTTTTATTACCTCGTAACAGGAACTGGACGGTATTTCCGAAATATCCTCCATCAGCCAGAACTGGATTTGGGCTTGGTTCAAATCTCAGAAGATGGACAGAGTGCGCATCTGCTCTGGGGATTTGCGGATGGTGGAAAACCAACATCTGAATTTCCAAGTCATTTGATGAGCCACATGGAACGCCTAAAGGTCAATCCAGAGCAACGAGTGGTTTTTCACTGCCACCCAACCAATCTAATTGCCCTTACCTTTACGCAAGACTTGGATGAACGGCACCTATCACGGCTTCTTTGGAAAATGCAGGCAGAATCCTTGGTCGTCTTCCCAGAAGGCATTGGTGTCATTCCCTATATGACACCAGGCACACGAGAAATTGGACAAGCAACTGCAGAGAAGATGAGCGAATTTCAAGCGGTTATCTGGCCTCACCATGGCCTATTTGCTTCTGGCGTTTCTCTTGATGAAACCTACGGCCTTGTAGAAGTGATTGAAAAAGCTGCCATGATTTACTCTCAAATAGGTGCCCAAGGTGGTAGTATCAAACAAGATATTACCGATCAGCAACTAGTAGCATTAGCTCATGCCTTCGGAGTTACTCCCCACTCAGGATTTTTAGAAGAAATGTGACATACATATTGATTTATCATAATATATAATAATATACGAAATAGACAGTGATGATATGAACAAAATAAAACGAAATATAAAATAACAAAGGAGAAATGTTAAGGCAACATTTTATGTACCTGCGGTCAACTTGATTGGTCGTGGCTGTGTTCAGGAAGTTGGTAGCTATGTCAAAGAGCTGGGCTACCAAAAAGCCCTGTTAGTGACAGATGACTTCATCCGCTCTAGCGATATTTTGGAGAAGGTGACAAAGCCTTTGGATGAAGCTAATATTCACTATGTTATCTTCAGTGATGTCGCGCCAAATCCGACCTGTAAAAATGTCGAAGACGGCTTAAAGGTGTTGCAGGGAAATGAGTGCGATTTTATCATTTCAGTCGGTGGTGGCTCTCCCCAAGATGCTGCAAGTTGTATTTCTATCATGGCGACCAATGGTGGAAAACCACAAGATTATGAAGGCCTTCATAAGTCTGAAAAGAAAGGTCTGCCGGTTGTTGCTGTCAATACAACTGCGGGAACATCTGCAGAAATAACAATTAACTACGTTATTACAGACGAAGAGCACAAGGTCAAAATGATGATGGTGGATAAAAATAGCTTGGCTCTCATGTCAGTGAACGATCCAGAACTGATGCTCTCAAAACCAGCAGCCCTCACAGCAGCGACGGGATGGATGCCTTGACCCATGCGGTTGAAGCTCTTGTAACACCTGCTGCTTACGGAGTGACCAGGAAACTTTCTATCGGAGCGATTGAGCTTATCAAAGAATACCTTCCACGTGCGGTTGAAAATGGTCAGGATATCGAAGCTCGTGAGTCTATGGTCCATGCAATCTTTCTCGGAGGAATGGCCTTTAACAATGCTGGATTAGGTTATGTTCACTCTATGGCGCACCAATTAGGAGCTGCTTATAATCTCCCACACGGAGTTTGTTGTGCGATGCTCCTGCCAGTGGTTGAACGGGAAAATGCTCAACGTGTACCAGCAGCATTCCGCGATGTTGCAAAAGCCCTCGGACTTCATATAGAAGGCAAAACAGACCAAGAATGTGCAGACTACGCCATCTCAGAAATTGAAAAACTCTCTGAAACCGTCGGCATTCCGAAGAAATTGACCGAATTGGACATCAATGAAGAAGAATTTAACTTTGAATACCTTTCCCAAAATGCCTTGATTGACGCCTGTGCACTAGGCAATCCTTTCATGCCAACCCTTGAAGAAACCATTGCTTTTTATAAAGAGTTGTTTTAACAATCAGATACATAAGAAAGAAGTGTGGGAAGCCGTTCATTTGCAGAAAGCGGCTCTCCTCGCTTCTTTTTTTGCTTCTTTTTTAGTCTCTCAGGTGTGAATGGCTATACATGATTCAAAATCATGGTATAATGATAATTGATTATCTAATGGTGAATGATGTATACGAAGGAAGGAATGTTAAACAATGGCAACGATTCAATGGTTTCCAGGGCATATGTCCAAAGCAAGACGGCAGGTGCAGGAAAATCTTAAATTTGTTGATTTTGTGACGATTTTGGTGGATGCAAGACTGCCTTTATCCAGTCAAAATCCGATGCTAACTAAGATTGTGGGCGATAAGCCCAAATTATTGATTTTAAACAAAGCAGATTTAGCGGATCCCGTAGCTACTAAGGAATGGCGAGCTTATTTTGAGGCACAAGGTATCCCGACTTTGACCGTTAATTCCAAGGAGCAAGCGACCGTCAAAAAAGTCACAGAAGCAGCTAAAAAACTCATGCGGGAGAAAATCGAACGCCAAAAAGAACGGGGGATTCAGATTGAAACCTTGCGTACCATGATTATCGGTATTCCAAATGCTGGGAAATCAACGTTGATGAATCGCCTTGCTGGCAAGAAAATTGCAGTCGTTGGAAACAAACCTGGGGTGACTAAGGGACAGCAATGGCTCAAGTCCAATAAGGATTTGGAAATTCTTGATACACCAGGGATTTTGTGGCCCAAGTTTGAAGATGAAGTAGTAGCGCTCAAGCTCGCCCTCACAGGTGCTATTAAGGACAATTTATTGCCGATGGACGAGGTGACCATCTTTGGGCTCAATTATTTCAAAGTACATTACCCAGAAGCCTTGAAAGCGCGTTTCAAGCAGATGAATCTAGGCGATGAGGCGCCTGATATCATCATGGATATGACGAGAAAACTGGGGTTCCGCGAGGATTATGACCGTTTTTATAGCTTATTTGTCAAGGAAGTCCGAGACGGTAAGCTGGGGCTTTATACGCTTGATGCAGTAGGAGATGCAAATGGCAACGATTAAGGAAATCAAGGATCTGTTAGCTTCCATTACCACTAAGAACGACCCTCGTTTAGAGGAATTGGCAAAAGATGAACGAGCAGGTGTGCAACAATTGCTCCAGAAAAAAGCTAAGGATTTTCAGGCAGAAGAAGCGGAGAATGCGCGACTGGAGCAAATGCTAATCTATGAAAAAGCCTTATATAGACAAGGTCTGGACCTGATTGCAGGGATCGATGAAGTTGGACGAGGGCCCTTGGCAGGACCAGTTGTAGCAGCCGCAGTCATTTTGCCCAAAGGCTGTAAAATCCGTTATTTGAATGATTCTAAGAAAATTCCTAAAGCCAAGCATCAAGCCATTTATCAGGATATTATGGAGCAGGCAGTTGCTGTAGGAATTGGTATCAAGGACAGTCAAGTCATTGATGAAGTCAATATCTATGAGGCGACCAAACTCGCTATGTTAGAGGCGTTGGCGCAATTATCAGTACAGCCACAGCACTTGCTGATTGACGCCATGACCTTGGAGACACCGATTTCGCAGACCTCCATCATCAAAGGAGATGCCAATAGTCTTTCGATTGCTGCGGCTAGTATTGTGGCTAAGGTCACACGAGATCAGATGATGACAGAATTTGACAAGGCCTATCCTGGCTATGATTTTGCTCAAAATGCAGGCTACGGGACTGCCAAGCACTTGGAAGGCTTACAAGAAAAAGGTGTGACTCCGATTCATCGGAAGAGCTTTGAGCCGATAAAATCAATGATAAAAGAAAGAGAGTAACACAAGATGACCGAACGAGAAAAAATGATTGCTGGAGCCTTATATGATGCTGGAGATGCAGAATTGGTGCAACTGCGGAACACTGCACGACAGTATCGCATGGCCTTTAATCAAGAATTAGACGGTGCCAAGCGGAGCCAATTACTAAAATCATGGTTTGGCAGGACAGGCAAACAGATTTACATCGAGCCTCATTTTGCCTGTGACTATGGCTGTAATATCCATGTAGGAGAGAATTTCTATGCCAATTTTAACTGTACATTTTTAGATGTCTGTCCGATTACCATCGGCGATAATGCCATGTTGGGACCAAATGTGCAGCTGTTGACACCGCTCCATCCACTAGATGCGAAAGAGCGGATTTCAGGGCTAGAGTATGGCAAGCCAATTACGATTGGAGATAATTTCTGGGCTGGTGGCGGTGTAACGATTCTAGCAGGAGTTTCTTTGGGAGATAATGTGGTTGTCGGTGCTGGCTCGGTCGTGACCAAGTCATTTGGGGATAACCTTGTTTTAGCAGGGAATCCTGCTCGTGTCATCAAGACGTTATAACGATTAGAAAAGGAAATAGCAAGATGACAACAAACTATCTGACGATTGACATTGGGGGGACCTATATCAAGTACAGTCTCATGTCAGAGGATTTTCAGCTATTAGAGATGGACAAGACGCCAACTCCTGCAAGAATGGAGGGCTTTTTGTCTTGCTTGGAAAACCTTGTCGAGACCTATCATGAACAGATTGCAGGGGTAGCTATTTCTTGTCCCGGTACAATCAATCGCAAGACGGGCTTTGTCTACAAAGGTGGCTTAATTCCCTATCTGACGGCAATTCCCCTTGCCAAACACCTTGAAAATCGTTTTTCCTTGCCTGTTAGCGTCCTAAATGATGCCGATGCGGCAGGCCTTGCGGAGGCTAGATTGGGGCAGTTGGCCCATGCGTCGTGCGGTGCTGCTCTCGTCTTGGGGACTGGTGTCGGTCTTTCCCTTGTCCATAATGGTCATTTAGCAACTGTTGCAGACTTAAAGTCAGATAATCTATTTTTAAATCCAATCGGTCAGTCCTTACTTGATAAGACGACCAATTCCTTTCAAGATATGGGGGCTATCTTTGGCCTTCATTTACGAGGTGTCAAGAGCCTGATTGAGAATGCAGGATCAGCTGTTCAGTTTGTCGAACAAGCTAGCCAGCAATTGCAGCTATCAGAAGCAGACGGTCGGGCTGTTTTTGAAAAATTACAAGAGGGAGCAAACAGCGATTTGTCCAAGTTATTTGCCGATTATTGCCGTGAAGTTGCCTACTTGATTTTGAATCTGACGAGTCTCGTTAAGTTAGACAAAGTTGTTATCGGAGGCGGCATTAGCCAGCAGGATTTGTTAATTGAACAGATTCAAGACAGTTATCGCGAGATTCTAAAAGCAGAAGTCAGCACTCCTCACTTGCTCCATTCAGTAGCAATTGAGGCCTGTCAATTTCACAACCAAGCCAATTTAATCGGTGCTCTCTGTTTTTATTTGGAGAAATACACAAAATCTTGACATTTTATGTCGGGATTTTTTGTTTCGAGGAGAACTTAATTTTTATAGGGAAATTTAGATTTTCTTTTACGAATAGAAATGTAGAGGTGAAAAATGAATAACTTTGAATTGTTTAAATTAAAAAAAGCTGGCTTGACCAATCTTCATATCCATAAAGTCTTAGCCCACCAAGCGAGGATTGGCAAATCCTTATCGATTAAGTCCATCGCCTTAGTGTCGTCCTATCCCAACCCAGTCCTTTTTATCGAGCAGTACAAACAGTTGGATCTCAAGGCCTGTCGAGAGGAATTTAACCGTTATCCCTCCCTTTCGATTTTAAATGTGGTCTATCCAATCGAGCTAAAACAGATTTACAACCCGCCTGTCTTACTCTTTTATCAAGGAGATATTGAACTCTTACAGAAGCCAAAACTAGCTGTGGTGGGGGCGAGGTCTGCTAGCAAGGCAGGGATCAGCTCCGTGCAAAAAATCATCAAGGAATTACAAAATCGCTTTGTAATTGTCAGTGGCTTAGCAAGGGGAATTGATACTGCAGCCCATATTGCTGCGTTGAAAAATGGTGGTAAAACAATCGCCGTCATCGGCTCTGGACTGGATGTTCATTATCCTAAGGAGAATAAGGGATTACAGGATTATATCGCGCGGCATCATTTACTACTATCAGAGTATGAGCCCAATGCCCAGCCCCTCAAGTACCATTTCCCTGAGCGAAATCGGATTATCGCAGGTTTGTCACAAGGGATTATCGTGGCAGAAGCAAAAGTGCGCTCAGGAAGCCTGATTACTTGCGAGTACGCCTTGGACGAAGGACGACGCGATGTTTTTGCGATTCCCGGATCTATTACAGATGGAAAATCTGCTGGCTGTCATTTTCTGATTCAAGAGGGTGCAAAATGCATTACATCGGGGATTGATGTTCTTTCAGAATACCAACTCTAAAATGAGTTTTCCTATAGGAAAAGAAAAATCTTGACACTTACCTAAAAATAGTATATTCTTTTTGGTGCTATACTAGTTTAAAAATATTGTAAAGGTAAGAATATGGTAACAACGAAGAAAAAAGCAACTACTAAGAAAAATTTAGTCATCGTGGAGTCGCCAGCAAAGGCCAAAACGATTGAAAAATATTTAGGACGCAATTACAAGGTTGTTGCCTCAGTCGGACATATCCGTGATTTGAAAAAATCCAGCATGTCCATTGATTTTGACAATAATTATGAGCCAGAGTATATCAATATTCGAGGCAAAGGTCCGCTCATCAACGATTTGAAAAAAGAAGCTAAAAAAGCGAAGCAAGTTTTCCTCGCAAGTGACCCGGATCGTGAAGGAGAAGCGATCTCATGGCATTTAGCTCATATCTTGGGCTTAGATGAGAAGGATAAAAACCGTGTCGTTTTCAACGAAATTACAAAAGACGCCGTTAAAAATGCCTTTAAAGAACCACGAGCGATTGATCATGACTTAGTAGATGCCCAGCAGGCCCGCCGTGTCTTGGACCGTATTGTGGGGTACTCTATTTCGCCCATTTTATGGAAAAAGGTCAAGAAGGGCTTGTCTGCTGGTCGTGTCCAATCAGTAGCCCTCAAATTGATTATTGACCGTGAACATGAAATAAACAATTTTAAACCAGAAGAATACTGGACTATTGATGGCACCTTTAAAAAGGGCACGAAGAAATTCCAAGCTAGTTTCTATGGTCTCGATGACAAAAAACTCAAACTGGAAAACAATGAGCAGGTAAAAGAAGTCCTAGCACGGATTAAAGGTGATGAGTTCCTAGTCGATAAGGTAGACCGCAAAGAGCGTAAGCGCAATGCACCTTTGCCATACACAACTTCAACCTTGCAGATGGATGCGGCCAATAAAATCAATTTCCGTACCCGCAAGACCATGATGGTTGCCCAGCAGTTGTATGAGGGAGTGAGCCTTGGAACTGGTGGAACACAAGGTTTGATTACCTATATGCGTACCGATTCAACGCGGATTAGTCCCGTTGCGCAAGGTCAGGCTGCTGATTTTATTACGGAGCGTTTTGGAGCCAAGTATTCTAAGCACGGCAGCAAGATTAAAAATGCTTCTGGTGCTCAAGATGCCCATGAGGCTATTCGACCTTCAAACGTTCAACTAACTCCTGAATCCATTGCCAAATATTTGGATAAGGATCAGTTGCGCCTCTACACCCTTATCTGGAATCGCTTTGTCGCAAGCCAGATGACCGCAGCCATTTTTGATACCATGAGTGTTCGGTTGACACAAAACGGGGTTCTTTTCACCGCAAATGGTAGTCAGGTGAAGTTTGACGGTTATATGGCCGTTTATAATGACGCGGATAAGAGCAAGATGTTGCCAGAGATGGAAGTTGGCGACAAGGTGCAGCGTGTCTTGACCAAGCCAGAACAGCACTTTACCCAGCCTCCTGCTCGTTACTCAGAAGCGACCCTGATCAAGACCTTGGAAGAAAACGGGGTTGGCCGTCCGTCAACGTATGCACCGACCATTGAAACCATTCAGAAACGCTACTATGTGAAACTAGCGGCCAAACGCTTTGAGCCAACCGAACTTGGTGAAATTGTCAATAAATTGATTGTCGAATTTTTCCCGGACATCGTAAATGTTACCTTTACGGCTGAAATGGAGCAAAAACTAGATGATGTTGAGGTCGGAAAGGCACGGTGGCAGAAGATTATTGATAGTTTTTATCAGCCGTTTAAGGTTGAGTTAGCCAAGGCAGAGACAGAGATTGAAAAAATCCAAATCAAGGACGAGCCAGCCGGCTTTGACTGTGATGTCTGCGGTCATGAAATGGTGATTAAGTTGGGACGTTTTGGCAAGTTCTACGCTTGTAGCAATTTCCCTGATTGCCGCAACACCAAGCAGATTACAAAAGAAATTGGTGTTATCTGCCCTGATTGCCAAAAAGGGCAAGTCATTGAGCGCAAGAGCAAACGCAATCGTATCTTTTACGGATGTGACCGCTATCCAGAATGTGAATTTACTTCATGGGACAAACCGATCGGTCGTGACTGTCCGAAATGTCAACACTACCTTGTTGAAAAGAAAGTCCGAGGAGGTGGCAAGCAAGTCGTCTGTCCAAACGGTGACTACGAAGAAGAAAAAATCAAATAAGAGAATTTTCCGTTGTAAAGGAGTTTCAAAAGAAGTTCCTTTATAACGGACTTTTTAAACAATTGCCGTTATAACAGACTTTTTTTGCCAAATCTGTTATACTATGGTCAAATGAATGAACTTTCAGACAAGAAACGGAAGACGCAGACAGTACTTGATTTTCATTGACTATGAGTACGGCAAGTCGAAAGCGACGATGTAGCAAAGTTCATTCAAAAGACTATAGACTTATGAGAGGTAGTTTATGAATTATTTTGCTTTCATCGGAGATATTGTCGATTCAAAAAAAATCGATGATCGCTATCAAGTTCAAAAAACATTAGAATCCTGCTTACATCAACTTAATGCGAAGTATAGCGATGTGATCATTTCAAAAATGTCCATCACACTAGGAGACGAATTTCAAGGCTTACTGACCTTGGACGCCCCTTTATTCCAAATCATTGATAGTATTAATATGGCAATGAAGCCCCACCAAATTCGTTTTGGTCTTGGTCTAGGTACTATTTTGACAAATATAAATCCTGAACAGAGCATAGGAGCTGATGGACCAGCCTATTGGTATGCCAGAAAGGCGCTTCAGCATATTCACCAAAAAAATGATTATGGGAATACGCAGATTGCTGTTGATTTTGAAGGAGTTCATAATGTAGAGGTGATTAATAGCTTGATTGCTAGTAGTGAAGCGATTAAGTCTAGCTGGCGCGCCAGTCAAGAAATTCTTTTACAAAAGCTGTTAGAAAATGATCGGTATCATGAATCTTTTGATCAACAAGCATTGGCAAGAACCTTAGAACTAGACAGCAGCGCCTTATCTAAGCGCTTAAAAACGAGCCATCTAAAGGTCTATCTACGAGCTCGGAACTGCGCATTAAAGCTACTGAAAGAAGCAGGAAAGGAGTAAAAATGTCTATCACCGGTCTTTCACACTACCTACTAGAGCATCCTATTGTAACGCTGTTATTGATTTGCCATTTTTTATCAGATTTTCATCTACAAAGTCAAACAATAGCGGACCGAAAAGACACGGATAAGGTGTATTTAGGACTCCATCTGATGGGAGTCGCGTTTCCCCTTCTGTTGGTCACTATTTTTGTTCCAAGTATCTGGAGGGTGACCTTGCTGCTCCTATTCAGCCATGCTATCATTGATAGCGGAAAACCGTATGTAGCTAGATGGTTCAAATGGAATACATTAGTCATCTTTCTCATCGATCAAGCCTTGCATGTGTCCATGATTTTCTTGTTAGCTAGGCTGACAAGGGATACGATGCTACCAGCCATGATAGCAGGAGAAGCGCTAAATAGTATCTTGTTTCTTCTGCTGATTACCAAGCCGACCAATGTTATCTTCAAGCTCTTCTTTCAAAAATATCAGCCTCAAGGTACTCACAAGATGGATACGATTCCTGGGGTAGGAGCCACGATTGGTCACTTAGAGCGTATCGTCATGAGTATTTGCATCATGTTTCACCAGTTTGCCTCAATCGGTCTGGTCTTTACTGCCAAATCCATTGCCCGTTACAATAAAATATCTGAAAGTCCCACCTTTGCAGAATACTATCTTATTGGCTCACTCTTTAGTATTCTGAGTGTTTTAGTTGCCGCGTGGATTTGCTTGTTTTAGGTCTGTCAGATTATGAGGTAAATAGATGTCGCGTTCTCTTTAATTGGTCTTTGGGAACATTTATGGTATGATAATCAAGTATTAACATTTAGAAAGGTTTGGGTGTGGGTGTCCCCCATACTCAGGAAATGGAGGCTGTAAGCTGGCTAGGGTTACGGCATTCATTTTTAGAGGTATTAGTATATTGTCTCAATCCTACATTACTGTTATTGGAGCTGGTTTGGCTGGTTCCGAAGCTGCCTATCAAATTGCTCAGCAGGGCATTCCTGTGAAACTGTACGAAATGCGTGGGGTGAAGCCCACCCCACAACACAAGACCGACAATTTTGCAGAATTGGTCTGCTCAAACTCTCTACGTGGGGATAGCTTGACCAATGCGGTCGGTCTGCTCAAGGAAGAAATGCGTCGCTTGGACTCTGTTATTATGAAAGCGGCAGAAAGCACGCGTGTTCCCGCTGGAGGGGCCTTGGCAGTTGACCGCGAAGGGTTTTCACATATGGTCACTGAAACCTTAGAAAATCATCCCTTGATTGAGGTGGTACGTGAAGAAATCACAGAATTGCCAAGCGAGGGACTTACGGTCATTGCGACAGGTCCCCTGACAAGTGATGCCTTGGCAGAAAAAATCTACGCCTTGAACGGCGGGGCTGGCTTTTATTTCTACGATGCGGCAGCGCCGATTGTCGATGTTAATACCATTGACATGAGCAAGGTCTATCTGAAATCTCGCTATGACAAGGGAGAAGCTGCTTACCTGAATGCACCGATGACCAAAGAGCAATTCATGGCCTTTCATAATGCGTTGGTTCATGCCGAAGAAGCACCGCTCAATTCCTTTGAAAAAGAAAAATACTTTGAAGGCTGTATGCCCATTGAAGCGATGGCCAAGCGCGGGGTCAAAACCATGCTGTATGGCCCGATGAAGCCAGTCGGTCTGGAGTATCCAGAAGATTATACAGGCCCACGTGATGGTGAATATAAAACGCCTTATGCAGTTGTCCAGTTGCGCCAAGACAACGCAGCAGGAAGTTTGTACAATATCGTAGGCTTTCAGACCCACCTCAAATGGGGAGAGCAAAAGCGGGTCTTTCAAATGATTCCGGGATTGGAAAATGCAGAGTTTGTCCGCTATGGTGTCATGCATCGCAATTCCTACATGGATTCGCCGAATCTCTTAACTCAAACTTTCCGTTCTAAGAAAAATCCACAACTCTTCTTTGCTGGTCAGATGACAGGGGTTGAAGGCTACGTTGAGTCTGCGGCGTCTGGTCTTGTAGCTGGCATCAACGCTGCTCGCTTATTCAAGGGAGAAGAAGAAATCATCTTCCCAGAAACAACGGCAATCGGAAGTCTACCGCACTATGTAACGCATGCCGACAGCAAGCATTTCCAACCGATGAATGTCAATTTCGGCATTATCAAAGAGCTGGAAGGGCCACGCATTCGTGATAAAAAAGAACGCTATGAAAAAATTGCTGAACGTGCTTTGACAGACTTGAGCGCCTGTATGGAGATGTTGAATAAGAAATAAACAGCTAGGTGTTCCCTAGCTTTTTATAATCAAATGAATGAACTTTTAGACAAGAAACGGAAGACGCGGACAGTACATGATACTCTTCGAAAATCAAAAGCAGACGTTGTTGACTTGATGAACTTCTGTTCTCTCTGCCCTGGCATCACCTAGTCTGCTATTGATTTTCATTGATTATGAGTATGAGTACGGCAAGTCGAAAGAGACGATATATCAAAGTTTATTCAAATAACATGATATAAGAGCGTTAAAAAATCGATAGAAAATTAGGGAGACGACCGAAGAAATTGTATTTCTAGGGTGGCTCGTCTATTTTCCGAGATTTTAGCTCGCATTCAAATAACAATACCAAACTTGACTTATAGTCCACTATAAGTGATATAATGGTAGGGTTGAAGGAGGGAAATATGACCAATTCAGAAAAGACCTATACGATTACAGAAGTCAGCGAACTTTATCAATTGAACTCCAATACGCTACGCTATTATGAACGTATCGGGCTGTTGCCAGCCGTTCCCAGAAAGCCAAACGGGAATCGCTATTTTACCAAGGAAATGTTGAACTGGCTTGAGATGGTGATTTGTCTGCGCCATTCGGGGATTCCGATTGAAGTATTGAAACGATACGTAGAGCTATTACATGAGGGAGAGGCGACCAATGCAGAACGTGAACAGCTCCTCAGAGAGCAATTAGTAGCCCTGTACCAACGCAAGGAGAGTCTCCAGCGTTCCATCAACCGTCTCGAACACAAAATTTCCCTCTATGAAAGTGGCGAAATCAACCAAGTCACCTCGTATTTTGAAGAATATGCTATCTTAGCAGATAAGGAAACTAGTTGGAAGGAATAAGAAGATGAAAGTTGATGTATTTGCCCATGTTTTACTACCAAGGTTTTACCAAAAAATGCTGGCGTTGGATCCGCAGTTACCAGACAAGATGCCCTTTTTGCAGAACCCGGTCCTGCTTGATATGACCATGCGGGCGCAGCATCAAACCTCCTCTGTCAAGCAAATCATCTCCTACGTTAATGTCAATCCTGAAGATTATGTAGCAGCTGATGAGGCCTTGGAGCTAGTTCAGGAAGCTAATCAAGAACTGCTGGAAACCTTGCAAGCAGATCCAGAGCAATTTGCAGGCGGGGTGGCCATGCTCGCACTCAATCATGTGGAAGGTAGCCTTCAGATACTGGAAGAATTTGTAGCCCCAAATAAGGAAATCGTAGGGATTCAATTGTTCAGTCGCCACCTTGGTCAGTCTCTTGCTGCACCAGAATTTGCACCGATTTTTGAAGCCTGCGCAAGGCTACATATTCCTATTTGGCTCCATCCTGTGTTTGATGTGAGAAAACCTGATAATAACATCGTCTTTTCATGGGAATACGAGCAGACACAGGCCATGCTTGATCTAGTACAGGCTAATTATTTCCAACAGTATCCTGATTTGAAGGTGATTGTCCACCATGCGGGAGCTATGGTGCCCTATTTTGCCGAGCGGATTCGTCATATCTTGTCCAAGGATATGGCGCAGGATTTCCAGAAATTTTACGTAGATACGGCCTTGTTAGGTAATCCTAAGGCACTTGAATTAGCAGTCGATTATTTTGGAATTGAACATGTCTTGTTTGGAACAGATGCGCCCCTAGGTATCCTGCCTGCTGGACCAACCAAAGAAATCATTGCAGCGATTGAGGCGATGCCTCTTTCAACCGAAGAAAAACAGGCCATCTTTGCGGATAATTGGTACCGTTTATCGAAACAGAAAGGAGTCTAATGCAACCGATTGTCAATATTTTTAAGTTAGAAGTAGCAGAAGCGGAACTGGAAGAATTTTTCCGCATTGGGAAGACTAATTTTACCCAGTCTATCGTACAAGAAGAGGGAACACTTGCCATGTATTTGGCAGAAGATGCGAGAGAGCAAGATTTTTACGTGATAGAAGTCTACCGTGATCGCATGGCCTACCAAGAACATATCGAATCTGCACATTTTGCGGACTTCGTTGCCTTTTCGCAAGAATTTATTCCTAAAAAAGAACGCATTGCACTGATTCCTCAAGTCTTGCTTGAAAAAGAGCGCTTGATTGAAGAGGATTTGTCTAAACTGTCGATGAGGCTGACGGTTGTCCATATCAAAGAAAGTATGGAAAGACTATTTAAAAATGAACTTTTTGAGGCAATGCAAGCACGAGAAAGCGGTGTTCTGTATGCTGGTCACGTTGCGGATTCGCCCAACACCTGGTATATTATGCACATCTTTCGCATAGGTTATAGCCTTATAGCGCCCTTTTTAGAAAATAAGGCCTATCTTGAAGAAATAGGTAGGCGTGAGTTGTCACCGATTGCATTCGTAAACAAAGGAAATGTAGTCTATTCTGTAATAGAAAAGGAGTTATAATGTCACTAATTCGACATAAAAAAGTAGAACTGACTGAACTCTTTTATGATTTAGTCTATGTCTATGTTATTTCACAAATGACTCATCTCTTGTCCAATGTTCACCATGGAATGTTCATCCACGAAACTATTGTTGTCTTTAGTATCGCCTTGATTATCTTTATCAATTCTTGGATGATTCAGATGGTTTTTACCAACCGTTTTGGGAAAAATAGCCCGACCAACACATATTTTATGCTCTTGCAGATGATATGTTTGCTAGTTGCTGCTAGCTTGCTGTCTAGTGATTTACAAACAATGATCGTCCCATTCTTTAGCTCAATGGCTGTTCTCACCTTCCTCCTACTTGCACAATATGGCGTTGAGTATCGCACTACTAAAAATCAAGCCGATCAATACTTTATCAAGCAATTCTTTTCCATTTTGGGAGTGCGCATTGTTAGCCTCTTGTCCTGTCTATTTCTCCCCTATCCATTTAGTCTCGCAATTGCTATTTTAGGAATCATTGTAACCTGGCTCATGCCATCTCTCTTACTCAATCCAGAAAAGACAGAGGCTTTAAAGGGACTGACTCCGATTCATTTCTCCCATTTAATCGAGCGTTTATCTCTGCTTGTGATTATCACTTTTGGCGAGATGATTATTGGAATCGCCCCTTATTTTTCAATTGAAGCATTTTCATTTTCGTCCTTATTTCCTTTTTTAATTGTCGCTAATCTATTTCTCTTTTATATTACAGAGATTGATTGCTTGATAGATGTCAATAAAACAAATGTCTCAGGAAATGGTGCCATTTATTATCATTATTTTATCTTTTTTGGCTTGAGCTTTATTACGGCTGCCTTTACCTTATTGCAGGAGCATCAGCTATCTAAAAATGTGATTGTGGGCCTGCTCTATGGCGGTATTTTCTTGTTTTTGCTTGGAATTCTCCTACATGCACCTTATAACAAGGCAGGATACAGCTGGACTCGTACATTTTATCTTGCCGAATTGGCCCTACCAACGATTGGCTTGCTGATGAGTTTGATTGTCACTAAAGATTCTCCGATGTTAACCTTGGTCGCTTTCCTTGTCACAGTAGGAATGACAGCCTTGATGTTGCACCATCAATCATCCCATATGCTTGTGGCTGAACAAGAAGATTTTTAGATTTATACTCATTTAGTTTATAGCTAAAGGTAAACGAAATGTCTATATTAGACTTGTGGAGTGGGAAAGATTGATATTTCCCACTCCTTTATTTCTGGTTACGTGCTGAAATCATCTCTTTTTGTTCGTTTTTCCCGAATTTTTGACAAAATAACTAAATTTTCTGAATATTTTATCAGAAAATATGGTATACTAATTCTATATTTGAAATGGAAATGAGAATCTGATGAACAAGTCTTACTTTTATCTTGATATGAGAACCCACGAATTAGAAGTTCCTTACACCAAGGACAAGCGGCGCGTGCGGGTCTTATTACCTAAAAATTATGAGACAGATACAGACCAAACCTATCCGGTTGTTTACTTTCATGACGGGCAAAATATCCTCTACAGCAAGGAGTCTTTTAGCGGCCATTCTTGGAAAATCATTCCCGCTATCAAACGGAACCCTGATATTGTCAAGATGATTGTCGTTGCTATTGATAATGATAGTTTCCAGCGGATGAACGAATATTCCGCCTGGAAGTACAAGGAAATCAATATCCCCGGTGTCCAATTCGGGGGCAAAGGGACAGAATATGCCGAATTTGTCATGGAAGTAGTCAAACCCTTTATCGACAGTGAATACCGTACTAAATCGGATAAGGCGCATACTGCTATGATTGGTTCTTCCCTAGGCGGGAATATCACCCAATTCATGGGCTTGGCCTATCAAGAGCAAATCGGTTGCTTGGGAGTCTTTTCATCTGCCAACTGGCTTCATCAGGAGGCCTTTGATCGCTATATTGAGCGTCAGGAATTGGATAAGGACCAGCGGGTCTACATCTATGTTGGGACGGAAGAAGCAGATGATACCGATAAGACGTTAATGGCAGGCAATATCAAGCAAGCTTATATCCACTCTTCTATTTCCTACTATCGTCAGTTGATTGCTGGGGGAGTAGAGTTGGATAATCTTGCCTTGGAAATCATTTCAGGAGCGATTCACAACGAAGAAGCATGGGCAAAATATCTGCCTGATTGTCTACGTTTTTTAAGTGAAAAATGGTAAGGAGAAAGAGTATATGCACGTAGAATTTTTAAGTCATTGGTCAGGAAATCTAGGTCGTGAAATGAACCTTAATCGCTATGGGCATGCAGGTATTCCAGTAGTTGTTTTTGCCTCATCTGGCGGTTCTTACAATGAATATGCTGATTTTGGCATGATTGAGGCTTGTAAGGGATCGATTGAAGCTGGGAAGGTTCAATTTTTCACCCTAACCAGTATTGATAAGGAAAGCTGGTTGGCAGATTGGAAATCAATGCATGACCGCGCTGAGGCACATCAAGCCTATGAACGCTATGTGATTGAGGAAGCCATCCCCTTTATCAAACATAAGACAGACTGGTTTGAGCCGATGATGACAACAGGTTGTTCAATGGGGGCTTATCATGCGCTGAATTTCTTCCTCCAACATCCAGATGTCTTTAATAAGGTCATCGCTCTTTCTGGAATTTACGATGCCCGTTTCTTTAACAACAACCAAGATTACGGTCATGATGAGGCAGTCTATCAAAATTCTCCAGCAGATTACATTTGGAACCAACATGACGGCTGGTTTATCGATCGTTATCGTCAATCCGACATCATTGTCTGCTCTGGTCTGGGAGATTGGGAGCAGGACGGCTTGCCAAGTTTCTACAATCTAAAGGCCGCTTTTGCTGAGAAAAATATACCTGCATGGTTTGATGAATGGGGAAGTGATGTCGCCCATGACTGGGTATGGTGGAGACGACAAATGCCGTATTTCTTACGAACCCTCGATCTATAGAAAGGTGCTATGTATGAATTTTATTGTGATTTCGCCCTATTATCCTGAAAATTTTCAACCATTTACGATTGAATTGGCTAAAAAAGGAATCAATGTTCTAGGAATTGGACAAGAGCCTTACGAGCAGCTAGGACCAGATTTGCAAGGGGCTTTGACCGAATACTTCCGCGTTGAGAATCTGGAAGATATTGATGAAGTGAAGCGCGCTGTCGCCTTTCTATTTTATAAGCATGGTCCGATTGACCGAATTGAATCTCATAATGAATATTGGCTGGAAAATGATGCGGTCCTCCGTGAGCAATTCCATATCTTTGGAGCTAAGCCGAACCACCTGCGTAAGACAAAATTCAAGTCAAAAATGAAAAAATACTTTGCAGAAGCAGGTGTGCCAGTTGTTCCAGGGCAGGTGATTAAGACGGAAAAAGATATTACCAGATCCCTGAAAAAAATTGGTCTGCCCCTGATTGCCAAGCCCGATAATGGAGTAGGAGCTGCTGCAACCTACAAATTGACCAGTCAAGCAGACGTGGAGCACTTTATAGACCAGTGGGACCGCGAAACTGTCTACTTCTTTGAAAAATTTGTCAATTCGAGCGAGATTTGTACTTATGATGGTTTGGTTGATCGCAACGGCAAGATTGTCTTTGAGACGACATTTGACTATCATTATACGCCGCTTGAGCTCTTGGAAAGCCAGAAAGACAATGCCTACTATATTTTAAAGACTATTGATCCAAAACTTCAAGCTTATGGCCGTGCCATTGTCAAGGCTTTTGGCATGAGAGAACGCTTCTTCCACATTGAATTTTTCCGTGAGGGAGACGATTACATCGCGATTGAGTATAACAATCGCCCTGCTGGTGGTTTTACGGTCGATGTCTACAACTTTGCCCATTCGATTGATTTGTATCGCGATTATGCGAGTATCGTGGCAGGAGAAGAAGTGGCGAAGCGCACCTTTGAACCCCAATATTGCCTAGCCATCACGCGCAGGGATACGACCCAGTATGTCCATAGTGAGGAAGACTTGCGCAGCCGCTACGCTGGTCAGTTAAAAATGGAAAAACGCATGCCATGCGCCTTTGCAGCCCTACAGGGAGATACGATTTATATTCTCACAACGGATAACCGTACAGAACTAGAGGAGATGATTGCCTACATCAGTCAAACGCACTCCTAATACCTCGTCCTGCTCTTAGCAGGCGAATTTTTTTGTGGTAGTATAGTCTTTGGATGAACGTTGATACATCGTCACGACTACTTAAGAAACGCTCAAAAAATACTCGTTTTAATTGAGAATACAACCAATCGATTGTTTATAGAGATACTTACAAAACTGTAAGATAGGGTGACAAGGCTGTAAGGTTCACTTGGCGCCATTCGCGGTATAATAATATCATAAACTATACGAAACGAGGAAAAGCCTATGTGGAAAAAAGCTATCACAAAGCAATCAACCGTAACAGCAAGAGAGGCAGCAGAAGTAGCCAACTTGCTTCAAAAAGCTGAGTATGCAGCTGCTCTCTATCAAGAGACGACCGCTATTTACCGCTATCTACATGGCTAATCAGCTCGATACAATCAAAGGAGTATTTATGTTTTTAGAAATCAATCATTTAGAAAAAGTATACCGTACCCGTTTTTCAAAAGAAGAAACCCGCGCTCTTCAAGATGTGGACTTCAAAGTTGAAAAGGGAGAATTTATCGCTATTATGGGAGAAAGTGGATCTGGGAAGACGACTCTGTTGAACATTCTCGCCACCCTTGATAAGCCAAGTAACGGTAGTGTCATCCTCAACAACTATGATATTACTAATATCAAAGAAAGTCAGCTAGCCGATTTCCGTTTGCGCAACCTAGGTTTTGTCTTTCAAGATTTTAACCTGCTCGATAGCCTGTCCATCCGTGATAACATCTTTCTTCCTTTGGTATTGGCACGCCGACCTCACAAGGAGATGGAAGAGCGTTTAGCGCAAATCGCGCCCAAGTTGCGGATTGCCGACTTGCTCAACAAGCGTCCCTTTGAACTGTCTGGCGGGCAAAAACAGCGGGTTGCCATTGCCCGTAGCTTGATTACCCAGCCGCAATTGATTCTAGCAGATGAGCCGACAGCAGCGCTGGATTACCGTAATTCCGAAGATTTACTCCATCTCTTTGAAGACATCAATGCAGACGGTCAAACAATTCTGATGGTGACTCACTCTGCCAATGCTGCCAGCCATGCAGGGCGTGTCCTCTTTATCAAGGACGGACGTATCTTCCACCAACTGTATAAGGCCAATAAATCCAGCAGTGACTTTGCCAAGGAAATCTCACTCAGCATGTCTGCGCTACTAGGAGGTGAATAGTCCATGTTCTATCTCAAATTAGCCTATGGCAATATCCGAAAATCCCTCCCAACCTTTGCGCCTTTTATCCTAGCGAGCTTGGTTCTCTTTGTCCTCAACTGCTCGACCTTGCTCCTTATTCTCAGTCCGGTGGCCAAAACCATGGGAACAGGGACTTTGGCGCTCGGCTTGGGTAGTGTGGTCTTAACGATTTTTTCTGTCATCATAGAAATCTACAGTTTTAATTTCTTGATGACGCAACGTGGAAGAGAATTCGGACTCTACAATATGCTAGGCATGAACAAAAAGAAATTAGCCCTCATTGCAACGCTGGAATTGATGATGGTGTTTGGCCTAGTTGTCATTCTCGGAAGCATCTTGAGTGCAGCATTTTCCAACCTGATGTACTTGATATTTGTCAATCTAGTTCAAGGAACCAATCTGCACTTTGAAATCTCATTTGTCGCCTTTTTCTTCAATACCTTGATTTTTGCAGGCATCTTTTTCCTCTTGGAATTACTAGCCATTCGCAAGGTTGGATTTTCTTCTCCACTCATCTTGTTTAGAAGTAAGGAAGAGGGAGAAAAAGAACCGAAAGGCAACATGCTCCTAGCCATCTTGGGTGTGCTTTGCCTTGGAATCGGTTATTATCTTTCCCTTTCATCCAGTAAAATTAGCGCAATCGTGGTTCTCTATCGCTTCTTTATTGCGGTGCTGTTTGTCATCGTGGGAACCTATCTCTTTTACATCAGCTTTATGACCTGGTATTTAAAAACCAAGCGCAAGCAGAAGAAGTATTTCTACACACCTGAACATTTTATCTCAACCTCGCAGATGATTTTTCGCATGAAGCAACACGCGACAGGTCTTGCCAATATCACCCTCCTTGCCGTTATGGCCTTTGTCACCATTGCGACTACGACATCGCTTTACACCAATATGACGAGTACCCTCGATACTCTTTTTCCAAAAGAAACGACCATTACCTACTATGTGAAGAATCGTCAAGAAGGAGCAGCGGCTTTTCAAAAAACGGTACTTGATACCTATCCTGAAAAGGCGAACGATAGCAGGTCTTACCTAGCTTTATCAGATGTGATTTATTATGACGGAGGGAAAACGCTTGAGTTGACCAAGGAAAGACTCAACACCCCTTCTGTCAATGCTTTTGCAGGTCTCGTTGTCATGACCCAGGAAGATGTTAAGAAATTGGGCAATGATATCCCGGAATTGACAGAGCAGCAAATGATATTTTACCAGCCAGAACAAAAAAACAAGGTCGAAACTATTTACCTAACTGATCAGACATTTGAAGCAGTAGAGGTGAAACAGAAGATTCGAGTCCCTGATAGGTTAAATACCTATAACCCCTTCCTTCTCATCGTCAGCAACGATCAAGTGCTAGAAGAGGTTCTACAACTGTTCAAAGAAAGTCAACCTGACAATCCTGACCGGTTCATGAACTATCAAGTTCAAACCAATCTTAGCAAGGACGAATACCAAGCACTAGTCGGTGCAAATGATGGAAATTTCATGACAGAAGATGGAAGTAGAAGTCTGGGGCTTGTCGTCCAAAAAGACGATTTCAAAAATGCGATATTAGGCTTCGTTGGTGGCTTCCTTTTTACAGGCTTCTTACTCGGGATCAGTTTCTTGCTCGGTGCTGCCTTGATTATTTACTACAAGCAGTATTCCGAAGGGCATGAAGACAAGAAATCCTATAAGATTCTCCAAGAGGTGGGCATGAGCCAGACGGCCGTCAAAAAGACCATCAATTCTCAAATCTTACTCGTCTTCTTTATGCCGCTTGCCATGGCCATTCTCCACTTTATCGTGTCTCTTATCATGCTCAAGCAAATGCTACTCATGTTTGGAGTGACTTCACATGCCATGATTTACACCGTGAGTGGGATTACCATTGCAAGTGTCTGCCTCATCTATTTCATCATTTACAAATGGACCAGCAGAACCTACTACCGCATTATAGAACGGTAATCCAAGATACGAGAGCGTGTAAAAAGCGATAGAAAAATAGGAAATACGACGAAGAAGCATAGGCTTCTAGGAGGATTTATCTTTTTTCCGAGCTTTTAGCTCGAGTTCAATTATAAGATACACGATAATTAACTTGCTACACAAGTTTCCATTGTCTATACACCAAAGATACAGTGTATCTTTGGTGCGTTAAAAACTTAAAGCGCACTCAAGAGTATCCGTATCCGTAAAGCGAACAAAGTTCGCAACGGCTGCGGCAAAAATAGGAAATACGACGAGTGAAAAGCTCCAGTGGAGGTTTTCAGCCTAATCCCTAAGGAAGTCTCCGCTATAACTAACATGCTTTCCGCTCTTCTCCCAGTCACTCAACGAAGTAATCGCAGTTAAGAAACTACAAGCCTAGCAAAAATGCTGGGCTTTCTTCTAAATTCGTCATAAAGTCTAGTTGCAGTATGCTTGTACTATTGAATTACTACTAACTACACATTCTAAAAGTGGTTTATAGAGCCACTTTTTTGATACAATAAGGATATGAAAAAAGAAAAAATTTACATCGTAGAAGATGATGAGACGATTGTGCAATTATTGACAACGCATCTCAGTCAGCAATACCAAGTGAAAAGCGTGCGCAATTTTCGCGCCGTCAGTCAGGAAGTAGCAGAATGGCAACCCGATGTTGTGCTCATGGATATTAGCCTGCCCTATTTTAATGGCTTTTACTGGACGACAGAGATTCGCAAGACCATGACCATGCCGATTCTCTTTATCTCCAGTAGCGATGATGAGATGAACGCCGTTATGGCGATGAATATGGGCGGAGATGATTTCATTTCAAAACCGTTTTCGCTAGCCCTCTTAGATGCCAAAATCGCGGCCTTTTTACGCCGTATCCAGCAATTCACCCTGACAACCCAGCTCGTCCTTGATGACTATCAATTAAGTGTCGATGGGCGGTTGAGCCATGGAGATAATCAGATTCAGCTATCACCTACGGAAACCAAGATTTTGACCACCCTCATGCAGAGCCAAGGCCAAGTCGTGACTAAGGAAAAGCTCCTAGAACAGCTATGGGAAAATGAGGAATTTATTGACCAAAACACCTTGAATGTCAACATGACTCGTCTGCGAAAAAAAGTCAGTGAGCTAGGATTTGACCGCATTCATACCATTCGTGGAGTGGGGTATGTCGTCCAATGATTGCAAAATTTATGAAAGAATACGCAGGCTGGTACCTGCTCTATCTCCTTATGGGGATTGGCTTTTTAGGCATGTTTGCCCTCTATCACCTGCCTTTTGATTTTATCCTCCAAAGCCTCTTTTTTACCGGCAGTCTCCTTGCCATTTGGACGGTTTGGCTCTTTTTTAGATTTCAGCGCAAGCAAGTCATGCTGGAAGAAGCCCTGTATGAAGAAATCTTGGATGCATTCCACCTCCCGTCTGACCTTGCCTATCTCCAATTATTAGCGCAAGAAAAAGCAGTGGCCAAGCAAGAGATTCTTGCCTACAAGTCGCGGGAAAATGAGTGGCAGGCACTCGTCAAAATGTGGTCCCACCAAATGAAGGTTCCCTTGGCGGCTCTCTCTCTCATGAGCCAGACCAATCAGCTTAATCAGACCGATGTCAATCATCAGTTACTCCGTCTGGACAACTATATGGCCAATCTCTTAAATTATATGAAGTTGTCCAATCAAGCCAGCGATTTCCGCTTTGAAAAAGTAGATGTCAAGGACGTCATCATCGCATTGGTCAAAAAATACCGCCGTCAATTCCTCCAAAAGGAAATGACGGTTGAAGTGGTGGGAACTTGGCAGATAAAAAGCGACCGCAAATGGCTGTCCTTTGCTCTTTCACAAGTCATCGACAATGCGATTAAATATAGTCCTAATGGCGGTACCGTAACCATTCATCTGGACAATGGGGGCACGATTTCCGATCAGGGAATTGGGATTTTGCCAGAGGATATTCCACGCTTGTTTGAAGAAGGTTTTACGGGTTACAACGGTCGTGAACACCAGAAAGCTAGCGGCTTTGGCCTCTACCTAACTAAGCGTGTCCTGACACAATTAGGACTGATGATTCAGATTACAAGCCAAATTGACCAAGGAACGCAGGTTCGAATTTGGCAAGAGAAGTAGAGAAAAAATGCCAGTTGGCACCAGCTCCTCCAAGCACGACGATGAGAATAGATTATCAAAATTTACATAATATATATTATGTAAATTAAAAACATAGCCCAACCTAAGATTTATTTAAACAGGTTCAAAAGCTCTGCTAGCGTAACATTTTATTTTTTCGATTTTTGCGAGCAGAGCGAGCCTCATCAGATACTTTTTTCTAATACAGGTTTACATAACAAATTATGTAAACTTTATTTTTTACAGCGATTTTTAGATAATACTTGAAAACGTTTTAAAAGATGATATACTAGGAAATAGATAAAGGAGGAAGTTATGGCACATCATGTTTTGCAAAATGGTTCAGATATTCGTGGGATTGCGATTGCAACAGACGAGCTGGCGGTGAATCTCACACCGGAAGCTGTCACAAAAATTGTCCGCGGATTGGTTCATTGGCTTTGTCAAGACGAAGCATTGGTTCAGCTCCATCAGTCAGGCAAGTTGACCATCGGTATCGGGCGCGATAGCCGTTTGAGTGGTCCTAGTCTGGTAGCTGCTTTTACAGAAGAAGCTGTCCGCTTAGGCGTACAGGTAATCGACTTTGGTCTGGCCACCACTCCAGCACTTTTTATGAGTACCCAATATGCGGAATTTGCCTGTCATGCGGGTGTCATGGTGACTGCGAGCCACTTGCCTTATTATTTCAATGGAATTAAAATTTTTAGCCAAAAAGGCGGTGCAGAGCATGAAGATATCGCCTTCATCCTTGAGCATGACCAAGAAATGGCTACACAGTCGGGCGGAAATGTTAGAACAGCGGACCTACTGACCCCTTATGCGGCAGATTTGGTCGGGAAAATTCGTCAGGCCAACCAAGGATCAGAAGCGCCATTACAGGGTCTCCACATCATTGTAGATGCGGGAAATGGAGCAGGTGGCTTCTTTGCGGACAAGGTGTTACAGGTTTTGGGTGCTGATACAACGGGCTCACAATTCCTAGATCCAGATGGCACATTCCCAAATCATATTCCAAATCCAGATAATAAAGAAGCTATGGCCAGCATTCAGAAGGCAGTCCTAGAAAATGCGGCAGATTTAGGGATTATCTTTGACACCGATGTCGACCGCGCTGCCTTGGTGACTAAGTCTGGTGAAATATTAAACCGGAACAATCTGATTGCTGTTCTAAGTCAAATCATTCTGCAAGAACACCCTGGAACGAGCATTGTGACCAATTCACCCACTTCCGAGCATTTAAAACGCTTTATTGAAGAGTTGGGTGGCAAGCAAATTCGCTATATTTCAGGCTATCGCAATGTGATTAATAAGGCGATTGAGACCAATGCAGCAGGCGTTGATTGCCAGTTGGCGATTGAAACTTCTGGACATGCTGCTTTCAAGGAAAATTACTTCCTGGATGACGGAACCTATGCAGCAGCAAAAATTCTGATGTTATTGCCACGCTTGCAAGCAGAGGGCACTAGTCTGGATGATTTGATTGCGCAGTTGAAACAACCTGTAGAGACACAAGAAGTCCGCTTCAAGCTAGAAGCAGAAGACTACCGAGCTCTGGGCGAACAGGTGATTGCCGATTTACAAGCGCAGTCGATTGAGGGCTTCCAGTTTAATCCTGAAAACGAAGAAGGAGTGCGCTTTGATGTAACGGATCCGTATGGAGACGGCTGGTTCTTATTGCGAATGAGCCTGCATGAGCCACTTTTGGTCCTCCAAGTGGAAAATGATCAGCCGGGCTACATTCTTCCAATCCTCAAACGCTTGTCTGCTTTTTGTGCTGCCTATCCTCAGGTCAATCAAGCTAAAATGAAAGAAATTATTGGAGAATAGAGATAAAAGTTTACATAAAATAGATTATGTAAACTTTTTCCCATATGATGATTTCTAGAGCTTATCCAAGGCGTTTTTCTGCTCATCATTGACGATATGGGTATAGAGGTCTGTTACTTGAGTATTGGCATGGCCTAGCTGATGGCTCACCAAGACTTGAGACTTGGTCGCATCATAGAGACGCGTTGCGAGCGTATGGCGCAGTTTATGCGGTGTCACACGAATCTTGAAGTCTGCCGAATATTTAGCGACCATTTTTTCGATGCTAGATGCATCCATGCGATTGGGCAGACCACGGTATTCTGATAAGAAGAAAGCGATGTCGGACTTTTCAGCCTTATAGCGTTGCTGACGAATGGCAAGGTAGTTCTCCAAATAGGGCTTGGCAAAGCCCGCCACATTGACAGAATCTCGTTTGCCCCCTTTTCGTGTCACTTCGATGACCATCATTTTTAAATTGACATCAGCTAGATTGAGATTAACTGCCTCTGAAAGCCGCACACCCGAAGCCAGCAGAAGTGCCAAAATCGCCAAATCCCGTTCCTTATTTTTCTGGAAAGAGGAGAGGGCACGTTTAGATAACTTGACCTGATACTGACTGTCCACATAGTCCAAAAACTCCATGGTTTCATCACCCAAAAAGAGCTTTTGCTTGATGTTTTCAGCCCGCGCAGCAAGAGTTTCCTTTTTCTTCTTGGTCGATACCTTTTTCATGACATTGCGGTAAAAATAAGGCTCGCCTTGCTCATTTTCGACCTCCTCGGTCAAATATTTGTACAGACTTGATAGGGCGGACAAGGTCCGATTGATGGTTGTCTGCGAAACCCCGTTTTGAGTGGTATTGGCATTCAGTAAGGGTCTTTCGCGCAGATACAAGATAAACGACTCCATGTCTTTCTTGGTCAAATGCTCCAGAGTATCCAAGGAAATCTCCGAAATGTGGGATACAGACACCAAATCAGCATCGATTAGCCATTCAAAAAATCGCCGATATTCTTTCAAATATTCGTATAGGGTAGTAAAACTGTACGGTACAGCGAGCTTTGACTGGTAGTAGTCGAGCACATACCAGGGCATGACCGCCTTTAGTTGCTCAATTTTTTCTAATAATAATTCACGTCGCATGACTTTCTCCAAATCTTTTCTTATCTATCATTATAGCACAAGGATAGATATATTTCAAGAAAATTATAGTTTTTCGGAAAGATGTTAGGTGTAATATAATTCTAGATAGCATTCACGTCCCTAAATGCTATCTAGAGCAGACATAAAATATAGAACTGGTCTGTGAGTTTTGAGGAACTATCTACCAATTTACAACCAATATATAATAAAAGACGACTTTCAAAAATGAAAATCGTCTTTTATAGTGATAGTGCATTCATCCATGATTTAAAAATGTATTGAATTTTGGATGTCTCTAGAAAAAATCTATCTTTGTTGTTTTGAAGTGTTCTTCTACAGATTTTCCTTATCCTAGTATTTAGGAACTAAATACTGCAATGCGTGAAATAAAATTGCTATAAATATTGTTGTTTGAGACTGTTGAACTATTATGCCTGTTCCTCTGTGTTTTCAGCGATTGCACGTCCAGTTAAAGTTGCTGTAATCAACTCTTTTATGTCGATTCCCATTCCTTCAGTCACTTGACTCATGGTGTTCATGACATCACCTACCATTTTGGCCGAATTTCCCTCACTGTACATGGTAATGGAATCAACATTTGTAAGCGGAGCAGCTACATTCTTCGCAATTTCTGGTAAGACATTAACAACCATTTCTGTAATGGCCGCATCTTGCATTTGTTTCATGGCTTCAGCTTTTTGGAGTAGCCCTTTAGCCTCAGCTTCTTGGAGTTGTGCAAATTTTTCCGCCTCTACCTGAGCTTTGCGGGCGTCAGCCTCTTTTTGAGTTTCGTACAATTTTAGCTTGACGCTCTAAACGGTCGGCCTCGGCTTGTGCTTTAATGTCAGCAGCGAGCTGTTGCTTACGCACTTCAACCTCACGTGTTTTAACCTCAGCCTCTTTTTCTTGCTTCACAATGTTTGCCTCAGCAGTTTCACGTTCAATTTCTTTACGCTGGATTTCTTGTTGAATCGTATAGGCCGCATCAGCCTTCGCACGCTCCGTATCAGCCTTCGGCTTGCTGTTGAGCGATTTCTTGTTGCGCTTTTGCCTTTGCTTTTGCAGCTTCTTTACGAATTTGCTCGGTATTGTCAATACCAAGATTTTCAATGACACCTTTGTCATCAATCAACCCTTGAATATTAAATGCGACGATTTCAAGTCCCACCTCTTCTAGGTCTTTAGTCGCGTTTTCTTGCACCTTTTATGAGAAATGATACACGGTCAGTTACAATTTGCGACAATTTCATTTGTCCAATGATGGCCCGCAAATGCCCCTCTAAGGTATCACGCACTTCATCGGCAATTTCATCAGAGGTTTTGTACAAGAAGTTGCGAGTAGCCGCTTGAAATAGCTAAGGGTGCTCTGTGCCAATCTTGACTTTTACCGCGGCGTCTACTTTGACATTGATGTAGTCGTTAGTTGGGACATAATCTGACGTACGAGCATCAACGGAGATCATTCCGGCTGCCATAGTGTCAACACGTTCTAAAATTGGAATTTTCCAACCCGTCTTACCATGGAGAACACGTTGCCCTCTTGGGCCTGAGATGACCTTAATCTCTCCGGGACTTGCGGATACGAATCCCGCAAAGAAAATCCCTAGAATTGCGAGGACTACAATGAGTACAACAATTAAATAGAATAGGTCCATTTTTCACCTCTAATCTTAATCGATGATTTTATCGGATTGATACCAGACTTCGATATGGTCTTATACTGGTGGCCTCGTCTTTATCAAATATCTGACTTAACCGGGTCGGCCGAAAAAAGTCCTTATCGAGTTGCTCACGGTCAATCACCTTATTCACCAAGTCAGCGTTTTTGGGTGATAAGACATCATTTCGGCTCATATCATCGTTTGCTGAGGCGAGCGAGGGAATACGGATGATATGGAAAAAGTCAAAAGCGAATGTTTATTAATTATTGTAACAAGAATGAGAACGCTATAGACGATCGGCTTGATCAATTTTTCTTGATTTTTTCCTATTTATATAAAAAGAAGAGAATTATTTTCTCTTCTTTTTTGCTTTCTTCATTTTATTTGCCATGCGTTTCATGGATTGTTTCATCGCAAATTCTCCGATTTTACCTTTCAATCCACCGCCAAACATCTGTCCCATATCTGGCAGACCAGCACCACTCAAGGCGGATAAATCAGGCATGCCCCCTTGCCCCATCATGCCCTCAAGGGCAGACATGTCCATATTGTTGGGCAGATTTTTCGGAAGATTATTGGGGTTAATTCCCATCTGCTTCATCATCTTGTTCATATCGCCTGACATGACGCCCTGCATCATAGCCTTGGCTTGGTTAAAGTCCTTGATGAATTTGTTGACTTCGATAAAGGTATTTCCGGAACCATTGGCAATCCGTCTGCGACGGCTCGGGCTTAGCAAGTCAGGATTTTCACGCTCAGCTGGGGTCATGGATGAGACGATAGCGCGTTTTCTTGCGATTTCGCGCTCATCAACCTTGAGATTAGCAAGGGCTGGATTGCCTGCCATTCCTGGAATCATCTTGAGCAAATCTTCCATTGGTCCCATATTTTGAACTTGGTCGAGCTGATCGATGAAATCGTTGAAATCAAAGGTGTTTTCCCGCATTTTTTCAGCAAGTTCAAGCGATCTCTTCTCGTCATATTCTTGAGAAGCCTTCTCAATCAAGGTCAGCATATCTCCCATGCCGAGGATACGACTCGACATGCGGTCTGGGTGGAAAGTTTCGATATCAGTAATCTTCTCACCTGTACCAGTGAATTTGATTGGTTTTCCTGTGATATGGCGAACAGAGAGCGCCGCACCGCCACGGGTATCCCCGTCAATCTTGGTCAAAATTATCCCAGTCACTTCTAGCTGGTTATTAAATTCATGAGCGACATTGGCAGCTTCCTGACCAATCATGGCATCAACCACGAGGAGAATTTCATGTGGCTGAGCAAGTGCCTTCACATCCCGCAATTCGTTCATGAGAACTTCATCGATTTGCAGGCGACCTGCCGTATCAATCAACACATAGTCATTGTTATTTTGTTTAGCAATTTCAAGACCTTGCTTGACAATATCAACCGCTGGAACACCCGTCCCCAACTCAAATACAGGCACTTCTATTTGTTGACCCAAGGTTTTCAACTGGTCAATGGCCGCTGGACGATAGATGTCCGCCGCAATCAGCAAAGGACGAGCATTTTCTTCTTTTTTTAGTTTATTGGCTAGTTTTCCTGCAAAAGTTGTTTTACCAGCCCCTTGCAGACCGACCATCATGACAATGGTTGGGATTTTGGGTGATTTATTGATCTCAGCTGTATCAGCCCCTAAAATCGCTGTCAATTCTTCATCAACAATCTTGATGATTTGTTGAGCAGGATTCAGCGTTTCAATGACCTCGTGACCAACAGCACGCTCACGGACCTTCTTGATAAAGTCTTTCACGACTGGTAGGGCAACGTCCGCCTCAAGAAGAGCTAGACGAATCTCTTTGGTCGCTTCTTGGACATCGCTCTCACTAATTTTCCCCTTACGGCGTAGGTTTTTAAAGACATTTTGTAAACGTTCGGTTAAACTTTCAAAAGCCATAGTGCTCTCCTTTATTCTCTATTGTCAATGCTGCTTAAAATGGTGATTTGCTCCTGCAGGAAGTCATCTGTGGGATAGCGTTCAAGGATTTGATCAAAAATCTGACTACGGACAATGTAATCGGAATACATGTGCAATTTCTTCTCGTAATCTTCTAAAATCTTCTCCGTCCGCTTGATATTGTCATACACTGCCTGACGGCTAACCTGAAATTCCTCAGCAATCTCCGCTAGACTATAATCATCTGCATAATACAGCTCAATATAATTCATCTGTTTATCGGTCAAGAGTGCCGCGTAAAATTCAAACAAGGCATTCATCCGATTTGTTTTTTCAATTTCCATACCCTCTATTATACCAAATTTTTCCAATGGGATAAAGCCTGCTTATCTATTTTTAATCACAAAAAGTTTACATAATAAATGTTATGTAAACTTTTTGTTTTCTAAATAAAATTCAAAACGCTCGCCGACATACTGACTATTGACATACTCAAACGGTTGACCGTCTTCTAAATAAGAAACTTGGCGCAGCGCCAAAATGGCTTGATTTTTTGTGATTTGTAGGTGTTTGGCTACTTGTTCGTTAGCCAAACGAGCGTAAATGGTCTGGTGACTTTTGCCAATACGATAGCCATTTTCTGTCAAGGTTTTGAAGAAATGGTTGGTCACATCGCTCTTTTTGATATTATGAATCAAGCGCTCAGGGATACTGGCCACCTCATAGACAACCGGAATATTATCGGCAAAACGTACACGTTCCATGCGCACGATAGAATCTCCTGCCTGTAAATTCAACTGACTAGCTTCTTTATCAGTGGGCTTTGTTCGGATATAGGACAATAACTGACTGGACGGAGTTTTGCCCTGAAGCTGGATAATATCTGTAAAAGACATGGTTCCACGCATTTTTTCTTGCACACGAGTGCTTGCCACATAGGTACCCGATCCGACTTTGCGTTGTAAAATCCCTTCTTCCACCAAGAGCGTAATCCCTTGGCGCAAGGTCATTCGCGACACACCAAACTCATCAGCTAAGTCCCGCTCGCTCGGTAAACGCTCGCCGATTTTCCAGACTCCACGGTCAATTTCTTCTTTTAATTTATCGTGGATGGCAATATAAGCAGCTTTCATACTCACTCCTCTTCGTTTCTCTTTCTATTGTACCAAATTTCTATCTTTTTAACCATTCTTACTGCAAATTGTTCGTTTTTATGATAGAATAAGAAACATCATTTGATATTTTTATTTGAAAGGAAATAATATGACACTCCAAGATGTCGAAAAAATCATTGTTCTGGACTATGGTAGCCAGTACAATCAGCTGATTTCACGCCGTATTCGTGAGATTGGTGTCTTCTCCGAACTCAAGAGCCACAAGATTTCAGCAGCTGCAGTTCGTGAGATTAACCCTGTCGGAATTGTGCTCTCTGGTGGGCCAAATTCTGTCTATGAAGACGGTTCTTTTGATATCGACCCAGATATTTTTGAGCTAGGCATTCCCATTTTAGGGATTTGCTACGGTATGCAACTGATTACCCACAAGCTTGGTGGTAAGGTCGTTCCTGCTGGAGACGCTGGAAATCGTGAGTACGGCCAATCTGAACTGACCCACACTCCTTCTCCTCTCTTTGAGGGAACGCCTGAAGAGCAGCTAGTTTTGATGAGCCATGGGGATGCGGTGACTGAAATTCCTGAGGGCTTTGTACGCACAGGAGTTTCAGCTGATTGCCCTTATGCAGCGATTGAAAATCCTGATAAAAAGATTTATGGGATTCAATTCCACCCAGAGGTACGCCATTCCGTTTATGGAAATGACATTTTACGCAATTTCGCGCTTCATATCTGCGGTGCCAAAGGCAATTGGTCAATGGACAATTTCATCGACATGCAGATTGCCAAGATTCGTGAAACCGTAGGGGACAAGAAGGTGCTTCTTGGACTATCTGGCGGGGTTGATTCATCTGTTGTAGGAGTTCTGCTCCAAAAAGCGATTGGGGATCAACTCATCTGTATCTTCGTTGACCACGGACTTCTTCGCAAGGGCGAAGCGGATCAAGTAATGGAGATGTTGGGCGGTAAATTCGGTTTGAACATTGTCAAGGCAGATGCTGCCAAACGTTTCCTTGATAAATTAGCAGGCGTATCTGACCCTGAACAAAAACGGAAAATCATTGGAAATGAATTTGTCTATGTCTTTGATGATGAGGCAAGTAAACTGACCGATGTTGCCTTTCTTGCTCAAGGAACACTTTATACAGATGTGATTGAGTCTGGTACCGATACCGCTCAGACCATTAAATCCCACCACAATGTGGGCGGCTTACCAGAGGATATGCAGTTCAAGTTGATTGAGCCCCTCAATACCCTTTACAAGGACGAAGTCCGTGCCTTAGGGACAGAGCTTGGCATGCCTGATGAAATCGTCTGGCGCCAGCCATTCCCAGGTCCAGGACTTGCCATTCGCGTCATGGGAGAAATCACCGAGGAAAAACTGGAAACAGTCCGTGAATCCGATGCTATTCTCCGTGAAGAAATCGCGAAAGCTGGTCTTGAGCGCGACATCTGGCAATACTTTACAGTCAATACAGGTGTGCGCTCTGTCGGTGTCATGGGAGACGGTCGTACCTACGACTACACGATTGCCATCCGCGCTATCACTTCTATCGATGGCATGACAGCAGACTTTGCAAAAATCCCATGGGAAGTCCTCCAAAAAATTTCTGTTCGTATCGTCAACGAAGTCGATCACGTCAACCGCATCGTCTATGATATCACCAGCAAACCACCAGCAACGGTTGAGTGGGAGTAAAATAATCCAGTGGATTATTTTAGCCCGAGCCTAGAAACTAAAAAGCGAGGATAATCCAGTAGCTGTGTTAATTAGAGGCTAGAAAAAGGTCATATTTACTTTGAAGAAGCTCTATAATAGGAGCTTCTTTTTGAATGTGGTAGACTAGCAGGCAAATTGAAAAGGAAGACTAGTATGTTCCCTCTTCATCTTATAGTTGTTTCACTTTAAAATACTTGTGACATATAGCATTGATTTTAGAAAACGTGTGCTGTCTTTCGTTCAGGAAGGTCACACTCGAATAAAAGCCTGCGATCTTTTCGGTATCAATCCCTCTACTTACTTTGCGTAAATGGGAACGAAAAGTAGAAACAGAAGGGCACTTACAGACAAGCCTAGACAGCGTTCTCCCCGTAAACTTCCTAAAGACCAGTTATTGGCTTACGTTGAGCAACATCCAGATGCCTATCTGCGAGAAATTGCAGAGCACTTTTCCTGTGCGATTAATGCAGTTTGGAAAGCCCTAAGGAAATACAATATTACTTTAAAAAAAGACGACAACTTATCGCGAACAGAGTCCAGAAAAGGTTAGATGTTTTCTTGCCGTTTTAGCTGTCCTCGGTGGTCTCCCTATTGTTTATATTGACGAGACAGGAATTGACACCTACCTGTATCGGAAAAAGGGAAGGGCTAAACGAGGGGAGAAAGTCTATGGTAAGGTCAGTGGCAGACGCTTTGAACGTATCTCTGTTGTGGTTGGGCAAGTCAATGGTAAGTTTGTAGCGCCCATGATTTACAAACAAAGCATGACCAGTCACTTTTTTGTTAAATGGTTTGAAAGTCTCAGTTATTGCCAGCTTTAGATAAACCTCATATTGTGATTATGGATAACGCCGCCTTTCATCCAAAGGCACAATTAGATGAGCTTTGTATCGCAAATCACCATCCATTTCTTTCTACCTTTACCTCCCTATTCTCCTGAACTAAATCCGATTGAAAAAGCCTGGGCTAACCTTAAGAAAAAGGTCATGGAGTTACTACCAACATATAACTCGGTAACAGAATGTCTGGATAATGTTTTTTAAAGTGAAACAACTATAAGAGAACGTAAAAAAACTCCCTCAGCATGTACAAGAAGCTGGGGCTACATAGCTGACCAGTTATTTTCAGGGACAAGAAACCTTGATCGTAGACTGTATCACTCCTCCTACTTCCCTTCCGTTTGAGTTCTTCCAAGCTAGTATCTAAGTCCCCTCACCTAGAAACTAAAAAACAAGGTCAGTGGGGCAGCGAATCATTGAGTATTAACACGATTCGATGCCACGCCGACCTTGCGGAGGGGAGCATAAATAATAAACCGATTTCTATAAAATCAGGTAACCTATTCTTCTTCTGAAAGAACCTCTTTTACTAAATCCATTGCTTGCATAACCGCTTGATGACGAGACTGGTGCAGTTCTAACTCTTCCTTGTCCAATTCATTATACATTTCATTGGTCAGGAGGATTTTTTTCTTCAATTTTGGCGAATACATAATATAGCCAACCATTTCTAACTCTGTCAATTTTCCGATAATATCCGTCAAGGTCTGAGCTTCTGTCGTACCATGTTCCATATTCTCTCTCCTTTTCTGCCCAAGTGATTTTTACCAAGTGATTTTTTTTACAAACCCTTCATCTGACCATAGGCATTTAGCCTAATTTATGGTAAAATAAAAGTACAAGATTTAGATATAAAGATACCAAGCGGTATATTTATATTATACTAATTGGTATCTGGTTTGTCAATAAAAATATAAGATTATGAATATAAAATGGAGTCAATCATGGATACGATTAAAAATCCCTTTCCCAAGCGACTGAAAGAGTTGCGAAAAAATGCTAAATTGACACAGCAAGAATTATCAAATGCGCTCAATATCAAGCAAGGAACCTATTCACGTTGGGAACGTGGTCTATTAGAACCCAGCCTTTCGCAAATTACAGACCTGGCAATTTTCTTTCATGTGAGTGTTGATTACCTCACTGGAAAACGTGATAAGGAATATAGCACAATTTCAAGCTTTGATCATGAACCTATGTCTGTTGAAGAAAGTAGTAAAATCGTTGATTATGTCATTTCAAGTATTTTTACTGCTCTCTCTTCTGCCAAAGAAAGAGGAATTTCTGAAGCAACTATGGTGAAGCTGCTCTCTGAATTAGGCTTTGAAAAAGAAGCCCAAACCAATCTCATCGCGCAGCTCTATGACTCAGGCGCATTGAAACAGTCTGAGTAAAACATTGTATCAAAATAGAAAAAACGAATAGGGAAACCCGTTCATCAGAATGCTTTCCCTATTCGTTTTTTGTTTGCTTGACACTTCTTTATAGAGTATTACTCACTAAGGTTGGTGCACAACCGTATCGTCCATGTCGAGAATCACACCATTCTGATAGACGCGGCAGAGTGAGCCGTCTGTTCCTTGCAAGAGGTTATATGGGATGGAATCCGTCCGATTGTAATTATCTTCTAAGACTGTCCAGCCCTTGTCTCCAAGAATACTATTGGCATAGTTAATCGTATCCTGACCACTATCTAGGGTCACACCTGTATTGTTATTCTGTATGGCGTTAGCAGGATCTGTGACCGGCTCTGCGGCTGGCGCTTCAGAACTGGATGCCACTGCTACTGAAGAAGTGCTATCTGTAGAGGATGAAGAACTGGTCGATACTTGGCTAGAACTTACACTACTACTAGAACTGGTTTTGGGAGTTTTCATAGAACAGCCCGTAGATAAGGTCAAAACAGCCAGTAAAGACATGGCAAGAAGTGTGTATTTTTTCATGAGTGATCCTCCTTTTCTCTGTGAATCATAAATCCTGTGGCTTGTTTGGTTGCCATAATGGTCATATCTGAAATCTGTACGTTGCGGGGTTGGTTGGCAACGAATAGGACACTCTGGGCAATGTCTTCAGCTTGTAAGGCTTCAATTCCTTGATAGACAATCGCAGCACGCTCCTTGTCCCCGTGAAAACGCACCTGACTGAAATCAGTTTCCACAATCCCTGGCTGAATGGTCGTGACCTTGATATTCTTATCAATGGTATCGATACGGATACCGTCACTCAAAACCTTGACAGCTGATTTTGTGGCTGCATAGACTGCTGCTCCTGCATAGGCATAAATCCCCGCTGTTGAGCCAATATTAATCACATGGCCTTGGTCACGTTCGACCATGCTTGGTAGAATCTGGTGCGTCACATACAGCAAGCCCTTCACATTGGTGTCGATCATGGTGACCATATCCGCTATATCATGGTCATGGAATTTTTCAAGCCCTAGCGCCAAGCCCGCATTATTAACCAAGATATCAATTTGCGGTAGGTCTGCTAACATTTGCTGGCAAACCGCTGTTACTTCTGCTGCATTTGTCACATCCATCTGGTAATAAAAAGCCTTAATACCATATTTTTCTGCTATATCAGCCTGGATTTCCTGCAACTTTTCTACTCTACGACCCGTGAGAATCACATGAACACGATTTTCGGCAAATGCGTAGGCAATCGCTTTTCCAATCCCACTTGTCGCACCTGTAATCAGTACGTATCTTGTCATGCTTCCCCTCCTTTTCTCTCATTATACCACTTTTTTTGAGAAAGGAGAAAGGGAAAAAGAGCAGAAAAGACGAACATTGTGCTACTGCTCATTCGTTTTCTTTAAAATAATCCCATCAACCGGATTAAATAGACATTAAATCGTACCTGCCGTGAATAGTAGATATTGCCACCATTCACATAGAGTTTGCCGCCATGTAAGAGGGCGATGGGATGATAGTAGGTGTAGGTTTGGGCTGTGGTATTGCCAAGGCTTGGTGCCACAATATCTTTTGAATAGGTGATGGACAGCTCAATGGTATTTTTACCACCGTTTTGGGCAACGTAGTCAATATAAGCAGGACCATAGTTGTAGGCCTGAACAGCTGTCCAAACGTCCACTCCTGCCTCCTCAGCCAAGGAAAGATTCTTACTTAGATATTCAACTCCTTGGCGAATGCTTTCCTTGCTGTCTGTAATGGTATCGGCATATCCTGAAGCAGACTCGCTCGACTGCATGACATCCGCTTGTTTCCCTTTCGTTTCCGTGTAAATCATTGCTAGTACCAATTCTTCATTGGCTCTGGTATCATTTTCCGCCAAGATTTCTTGCACCATGGGTTGATAGGTCATGACTTGCTTGATATCTTGGCGAATCCTGTAGAACTGATAGGCTAGAAAAACAAGGACGATAAGGGCGATCGTTCTTGTTAGTTTTTTCATCTTATTTGCTCTTAATATCTTCTATATTCTTGATGAGGATAGAGTAGGTTCCGTTGTCATTCTGGATAAATTCGACGGATTCTGCATCTTCATAAATCGTGGTTGGTACAATCAGCTCAATCCCGTTTGAGAGGGACAATTTCTGATTTTCAAATTTTTTCAGTTGGCGACTGTTGTCAATTTCCTCAAAGCTAACTTTTTCTGGAATCACATCTTTCAACTCATCGACGAAACTCAAACGAGCGCTGAGATTGTTATCAAATAATTGATTGGCCAGTTTTTCAGACGACAATTCATTGTCTTCTTCCAGATGATTGAAAATCGCTGACTTGACCTTGGATTGGAACTGGAAATCTGCCTGATTGAAGTTCTCCGCAATCTTCTGAGCTGTTTGTTCAACTGCCTTAATGGATTTCTTGGCGGAGATGGCGGGACTATCTTGTAGGACATTATCTGAGAAATAATTCAGAAAAGTCCCATTGTACTTGATTCGTTTTTCAATCAAGTGGTACTTGTAGGTTTGCAGATTAAGAATCAAGGCCTCGTCTGGGGCAGAGCCGGCACTCGGCAGATTATTCTGCGTGAGTTTCAAGGGGTTATCACTTTCTGCACCAACATGGACGAGATTTTCACGAAGTGAAATCCGTAAGAAAGCAAATTGTTCCACGCCATTTTTTTCAAACCGAACGAAGACCAAGTCATTGGTTTTAAGATTTTCCGAAACAGAAAACTCCTCTTTCCAAAGGTTGGCGATGGTGATGGAACTTGCTAGCAAATCATCTGACAGATAGGCAAGAAAGGGGCTGTCCTCCCCCAATTGACCTGTCTTTGCTTCGTCCGAATAGGAACGCTCGATTTTTTTCCGCAGATACTCCTCAATTTTGGGTGTAATGGTCAACAGCTTGTCTGCCAAGACCAGCTCTGTGTCTTCTGGAGAAAATTGGTGAATAACAGCTTCTTTAATATAAATATCCATGGATATTAGGCCTCATACAATGGAAAAGCATCGGTCAAGGCACGGACTTCTTGACGAATCTCGTCTAATACCGCCTCATTGTCAGCATTTTCTAAGGCTTTAATAGTCAATTCAGCCACCTTGCGCGCTTCTTCAACACCAAATCCGCGAGCCGTAATTGCCGCAGAACCAATCCGAATACCACTTGTCTTAAACGGTGACAATGTTTCAAATGGAATCGAATTTTTGTTTAAGGTGATGTGTACTTCGTCTAGGAGATTTTGAGCCACTTTTCCATTTTCAACGACCTTGGTCACATCAACAAGGAAGAGATGATTGTCTGTTCCGCCTGTGATGACACGGAATTTATCATGCGCCAAGAATACATCTGCCATCGTCTTACTATTATCGATGACTTTTTGGGCATATTCCTTGAAGGCAGGGTCCAAAACTTCCTTGAAAGCAACGGCTTTTGCGGCAATGACATGCTCAAGCGGTCCACCTTGGATTCCAGGAAAAATGGCAGAATTGATTTTCTTCGCTAATTCTTCATCATTGGTCAAAATCAAGCCACCACGAGGACCACGTAAGGTTTTATGGGTCGTTGTAGTTGTAATATGGGCATGTAGTACTGGGTTCGGATGCAAACCTGCTGCAACCAAACCTGCGATATGCGCCATATCCACCATGAGCTTAGCTCCAACCTTGTCTGCGATTTCACGGAACTTAGCAAAATCAATGATACGCGCATAAGCAGAAGCCCCTGCAACAATGAGCTTAGGTTGTACTTCTTTGGCTTGGGCTAAAATGGCATCGTAATCCAGTAAACCTGTTTCTTCATCTACATTGTAAGCGACAAAGTTATAGGTTTGACCAGAAAAGCTAACCGCAGCACCGTGGGTTAAGTGCCCACCAGCTGCTAAATCCATTCCCATAACCGTATCACCCGGTTCAATCAAGGCCATATAAGCTGCGCAGTTGGCTTGGCTACCAGAATGTGGCTGCACATTGGCAAATCTTGCGCCAAAGATTTGCTTGGCACGTTCGATTGCAAGACTCTCCACAACATCTACACATTCGGTTCCTCCGTAGTAGCGACGATCTGGGTAGCCCTCAGCATACTTATTGGTCAAAATCGAACCTTGTGCTGCCATGACAGCCTTTGACACGACATTTTCTGAGGCAATCAATTCAATATTGTGCTGTTGGCGCTCTTCTTCTGCAGCAATGGCAGTCCATAGTTCTTTATCGTAGGCTTTGTAATCTTCTTTATCAAAAATCATGCGTTTTCTCCTTTAAACTTCAGTTCTGGTAGCTGGGCGAGAAGGTTCTCGCGAGTGATAGCGCCTTGGCGTAAAATCCGAGCTTCCGCTCCTGACAAGTCCAAAATCGTCGAATCTTGTCCAGTTAGAAACTCATCGTCTTTTACACCTATGACCTCCCCATGAAAGTCCTGCATAATCTGGTCAAACAAGACACCACTTGTCCTTCCAGATAGATTAGCAGACGGTCCAATCAGAGGTCCAAATGTCTGTATCAAGTTGAGCGTCACAGGGTGGCTCGGAACACGAAAACCAACCGTTTTCATGCCAGAATTGACCCAGTGAGGGACTTGTTCATTTGCTTGTAAAATAATGGTCAAGGGACCCGGTAAAAAAGCTTGAAAGAGGTGGGCTAGGTAGGCTGGTTGGTGCTTGGAAAAGGCTAGCATATCCTCTAAACTTGCCACATTCAAATTCATGGCCTTATCTAGCGGACGGTTTTTAAGGTCATAGACACGCTGGACAGCCCTTTTGTCTAAGGCTCGACCAAACAAGCCATAGACAGTCTCGGTCGGCAAGACAACCGCCCCACCTGCTTCTAGTATCCTTTCAATCCTATCCATGGTCGACCACCACCATTCTATCCTGTCCAAATTGGTCTTTTAGAATACGGACACGTTTGCATGGAAAGGCTGTTTGAAAGAGTTCAGAGACTGTTTTCCCTTGCTTATAGCCGATTTCATGGTAGATTTTTCCACCTTCAGCTAGAAATTTAGCCGCTCCTGCTGCTATTTCCCGATAGATAGCAAGACCGTTTTCTGCTGCAAATAGGGCTAGGTGGGGTTCCGAGTGAAGCACATTCAAGCCGACTTCTGCCTCATCCTGTCGTGAAATATACGGAGGATTTGAAACAATGATGTCATACTTTCCGCTTATCTTCTCCCAAATATCCGATTGGACCAAGGTCACCTCAACCTGATGTTGCTCTACATTTGCCTTTGCGACCGCAAGAGCTTCTGCCGAAATATCTGAAGCTACTACCTTCCAACTTGGCTTGCTGTGGGCAAGGCTAATCGCAATCGCACCACTTCCTGTCCCAATGTCTAAGACAGAAAGCTTTTCTGTCGGATTTTCAGCGAGAATCAAGTCCACCAACTCTTCTGTCTCAGGACGGGGAATTAGCACGCGCGGGTCTACCATTAATTCCAGACCATGAAAGTCGGATTTTCCAACAATGTACTGGGCTGGATAATGATGAAGCAGCTGCTGAAAAATATCAGCTAACAGTACCTCATCTTCTGCTGTCACTTCTTTGGTCAGCTGCAAGACAAAGTCTGTCAGACTGAGAGCTTTCAACTTGCGAAAAGCATAGGCTAGGCTTTCTGGCTCTTCGCCAACCTCCTCCAACTTGCTTTCATAGCTTGAAAACAATTGAGCATAGTTCATTATTTATTCAACTCTTCTAATTTCTGCGTTTGATCATAGAGCACCAAGGCATCGATGACTTCGTCCATTTTCCCAGACAAAATCGTATCGAGTTTTTGAAGAGTCAAGCCGATACGGTGGTCTGTCACACGGTTTTGCGGGAAATTATAGGTCCGAATCCGCTCTGAACGGTCTCCCGTACCAATGGTTGACTTCCGCTCTGCATCTTGCTCGTCTTGGGCAATTTGTGCAAAGTGGTCTGCCACCCGTGCCCGAATAACCTTCATCGCCTTATCACGGTTTTTCTGCTGGGTTCGCTCCTCCTGCATTTCAACCTTGATATTGGTCGGCAAGTGGACAATCCGCACAGCTGTCGCCACCTTATTGACGTTCTGACCACCCGCACCTGAAGCGTGGTAAATGTCAATTCGCAGGTCTTTTGGATCGATGTCATACTCGACTTCTTCAATCTCTGGCATAATCAAGACAGTTGCGGTTGATGTATGCACGCGTCCTTGACTCTCGGTCACAGGCACGCGTTGAACCCGGTGAGCACCTGATTCATACTTCAACTTAGAATAGACCGATTGTCCTGATACCATGGCGACAACCTCTTTGATCCCTCCGACACCATTGTAAGAGGCCTCCATGACATCAAAACGCCAGCCTTGGCTTTCTGCAAATTTCTGATACATGGTCAGCAAATCTCCTGCAAAGAGAGCTGCCTCATCACCACCAGCTGCTCCACGAATTTCTAAGATGATATTCTTGTCATCATTCGGGTCTTTTGGTAGTAGCAAAATCTTCAATTTTTCTTCGTAGGCTTCCTTGTCAGCCTTAGCTGTCTTTAGCTCTTCCTTTGCCATTTCTTCCAAGTCAGCATCACCAGAGGCATCCTTAATCATTTCTTCAGCGTCTATGATATTTTGAAGCACTTTTTTATATTCGCGGTAAGCTGTTACCGTATCACGAGTTGCAGCTTCTTCCTTTGACAATTCCATAAAACGCTTGGTGTCACTCACCACAGCTGGGTCACTCAGCAATTCTCCCAGTTCTTCATAGCGGTTCTCCACCGCCTGCAATTGATCATAAATGTTCATAATAAGATACAAAGCCCGTAAAGAAAGCAAGAGAAAAATAGGAGACTGATGAAAGGTGGTTACACCTACAGCAGTCTATCTTTTTTCCGTAGCTTTTAGGGCATGTTCAGTTCCTTTCTAAGATAAATTTTTCTAAACAACATAACACCGTCACTTATTCTTTCAAATGAACAACAGCTTCTTTTTCATTTAACTCCCCTATATTTCTGGTCTAAAATAATGCCTGCGACATACAGGGATATAGGTCTCATTGCCCCCGATTTGAATCTGCTCTCCTTCGTATACAGGCTTGCCATTCACTGTCCGCAAAACCATAGTCGCTTTTTTCGAACAATATTGGCAGATCGTCTTAATTTCATCCAACTTATCCGCTAGAAGCAACAAATGCTTGGAGCCTTCAAATAGTTCATTGCGAAAATCATTTTTTAGTCCAAATGCCATAACTGGCACACCTAATTCATCTACTACACGAGCAAAGTCATAGACATGCTGCTTGGTTAAAAACTGGGCCTCATCAATCAAGACACAGTAGGGTTTTAAGGACAAATCAGCGATGTAGTCATAGACATTCATCTTTTCTGTGATTGCCACCGCTTCTCGTTGCATTCCGATACGACTCGCAACAATTCCCACGCCTGCACGTGTATCAAGGGCTGATGTCATGATGACCACGTTCTTGCCCTGTTCCTCGTAATTATGCGCCACCTTTAAAATCTCAATGGTCTTTCCAGAATTCATGGAACCATATTTAAAATAAAATTGAGCCAATTTTTTTCTTTCCAATCTATCAAACTCATTCATTCCATTCTACCATAAAATCAGCAAATGCGGTACTAGAGAGAAAGAAAAAAACGTTTCCGTTCGGCTATCCTATTCCGTGCAAATGTGCTATACTAGTCCTAGCAAAGAAAAAGGAGAATCCTATGCCGTTTGTACGAATTGATTTATTTGAAGGACGCACCGAAGAACAAAAAATCGCCCTTGCGCGTGAAGTGACTGAAGTTGTCTCCCGCAACACCAATGCCCCCAAAGAAGCCATTCACGTCTTTATCAACGACATGCCAGAAGGCACCTACTTCCCCCATGGAGAAATAAAACGGAAGGGATAGAAAAAACTCAGTTTAGTCATTCGCTAAGCTGAGTTTTTTTATTTCACTTTATCCCATAGAGGCGAGGAATAACATGGTTCATGTCCTGCTAAATTGCTTTTATCAAATTTATTGATATATCTGCTTTCATAAAAATTATTTACTATACCAAGCAATGCCTTCTTGTCTCCAGCCGCGTTTTGAAAGGACTTTGTATTCATTAGCATCTTTGGTATAGAGGTGTTTTTTGATGCCTGGATGGTACATCCGATAGATTTTTACAGAGCCTGATGAGCGATACGCTACACCTTCTTGTCGCCAACCTCGTTTTGAAAGGACTTTGTATTCGTTAGCATCCTTGGTATAGAGGTGGACTTTGAGCCCTGGATTGTACATACGGTATACTGGTTGACCCTTGCTTGTTTCCGTCTTCCAAGCAGTACCTTCTTGTCTCCAGCCACGGGTTGAAAGCACCTTGTATTCGTTGGTATCTGTGGTGTAGAGGTGGACTTGTAGACCTGGGTTATACATACGGAAGACTGATTGTAAGCTAGCTGGTTGTTGGGTGTTCTTCTTAGAAGAAGACGATGATGATGGTGGTGTTGGTTTAGGAGCTGGTTTTGGCTTTGGTTGAGCTGCCGCAAGAGCTGCTTGTGCTTGATTTAATGCTTGCTGGGCTGCTTTTTGTTTAGCGATGGCATTATTGTATACAGTTTCTGAAATAGTGTATTGCATTTGCGCCTCACTGAGTTGTTGTTGTAAGATAGATCTTTCTGGTAGGGTAGTTTGTAAGATATTCAAATCAATTTTTGAAGCATCAACAACATTTTTGTTTTCAAAGTCTAGTACGTGTACTCGTAATTGACCTCCGTTTTGAGACATAGATACACCTAGATAAACCTCACTGGTACTCTCTAAGCCTGCGATACTAGCCGCATGCGCCCACTCACCACCGTTGAACATAAAACTAAGAAACGCTTTGTATACATACTCTTTAGCTTCTGCCATTGACATCGATTGTTGGCTAGTCAAGGTTGTATTCAGATTTTCGTAGTAATTATTCTGTCCAGCCTTTAAGCCAGAACTTCGTGCGCCTTCATTGATTGCTTGGACATCATGTCCGTTATTCCAACTATCCCAATTATCAATAAGATAGCCTGGAGTAACAAGAGATGCGAAACGGACAGATCCGTTGCTTACGTGGGCTTTTGGTGTCCCCATTTGGCTTCTAATTTGGTTCATGAGGGCTTGTGCAAAAAAAGTTAGTTCTTGTTGTTCTGCGACTGACATGCGATTGATGTCTGAAATCATACGGGTCTTATCATCATTGTTTTGAGTGTAGACGTTGAGGGCTTTGACACTATCGTTGATGGCTTTGAGTTTTGCACTAGCTGCAGCATGACCTCCAGGAGTGCGTTGTTCTTTCAGATATGCGACATACTCAGGTGTCAAGGTGAACGTTGGAAGAGAATCAACTTTGTTTTGGGCATCATCTACTCTTGCCTTAGATACGTTTAGATCGTTTGTAGCTACAGTAACTGCTTGATTGGCTTGTTCTAGCGCTCTTTGTGCTTGACTGACTGCTTGTTGTGCTTGTGTCAGTTTGCTGGATTCTGTCTCTGCATAAGCAACTGTTGTCTGTGTAACTGTAGAGACGGTGACAGTTGCTAGAGAAGCAAGCGCTCCTAACAATAATATCTTCTTTTTCATTGATTTCTCCTTGTTTTTCAATTATTTTCCTACTTACTAGTATACCATGTTTTAAGAGGTGTTTATAGCTGATGATGTAAAGATTATCTACATTTTTTTGAATAGATAATCTAGTTGATGATAACACCTTTTTATGCTATTCCTTTTTGTTTCTTCCTTGTCTCCTGTTTCAAACTTACATTCTTGGAACAAGAAACTCGCATAAACATTTTGTTTGTAACAGGCTTCTAGTTCATCATAGTATGTTTCGATAAACTCTTCTAAACGATGCTTATCTAATGGACTTGGTGCAAATGGTACGTTAAAAGTGCTGAGTATCTGTATCATAAAACAAATAAGAGCCTTGACTTAATGCATATAGCTGAATTTTATTTATTTTCATTCCATTCCATTTACCAACAGTCTACCCCTTATTTCTACGATAGAGCGGATCTTTTTAGGGCTTTTCCCCATTTAATTTGTCGTTTCTGGTATTTTTCAACAACATTCAGCCAACGAATGGGGTTATTTTGCCACACAAGGAAGTACAAAAAATGGCATGATACCTACTAAACTAATCATAATGATTTCACTACCAATAACCTTCCAAGCATATTTAACCCCTGCCAATATGTAACATTCTTATACAAGGCACGTTCCAACAGCCAAATCAGTCCAAGACACTCCACTATCCACGCAATTATCAAAAATACTAGCGTCGCTTCGCTATAATAGCCACCAAAAACCAAGGCAATGAGTCCAGATATATCAACAGATTGGTCATTCCTGCACCAGTCGCATTTAGCAACTTACTTTGAGGGGCAACTAAAGTTATGTTACGCTCTGTGTCAAAGTAGTCTGCCCTCGCTACATTCGCCCCTATAGATGACTTTTCAAAAAAACATATTTCACTAACCTGTATTTATCGCTCATTCGTCACTGTTCTATGATAAATATGATTCTATTATACCCAAAAAAGCCTTGGATGGCTCCAAAGCATCAAGATTTAATGATTTTAATATTGTTTCCTAACAATCTTCAAACGCAGATTCAGACAGATACCGCAGACGAAGATTCCGACAATGAGGCCAATCCAATAGGCAAATGGTCCTAGTGAAGTACGATTATCAAGGAAAAAAGCGATAGGAAAGGTCAGGCTCCAATAAGAGACCAGGCCGATGATAAAGGGCATGGTGGTGTCCTTGTAACCCCGTAAAATCCCCTGTATTGGTGCTGTAAACGCATCTGCCAGCTGGAAAAAGAGGGCATAGGTCAAAAATTGGGAGGTCAATTGAATAAAGGTTTCGTCATGACCGTAAAGACTTGCCACCATTGGACGAAAGAAATAGAGAAAGGATAAGGTCAGAGACGCAAAACCTAGTGCAATCAAGCGCCCCAAGCGACTGTAGGCCCTCACATCTTGATAGCGTCCCGCTCCAATTTCATAGGAAATCATAATCGGCAAGGTCGCAGAGATACTTAAGGGAAAAGCGTAGAGAAGCGTTGCAAAATTCATGGCAGCCTGATGCGAGGCAATGACTTGCGAAGAAAATTGGGACATATAAAGCCCTACGACCGCAAAAATCGCTACTTCCGCAAAAATTTGGAGACCGATTGGTAGTCCTAACCGCACATCTTCCCTGATAAAAGAAAGGTCGAAGATAGTCTGACGCCAACTCCCATAGCCCTGCATCTTAGGATGTCGGTACATAACCCAGATGACAATCCCTAACACAGCCCAATAGGTGAGAGCTGTTCCCATACCAGTTCCTGCTCCTCCTAGTCTAGGCAAGCCCCATTTTCCATAAATCAACAGGTAGTTAAAAAAGGAATTGAACGGGACAATTAAGAGCATCAGATACATGGACAATCTCGTCAATCCCAACGCATCAAAAAAGGAACGAAAGACGCTAAACAATAAAAGAGGTAAAATACCAATTGAAATATAGATAAGGTAGTGCTCTGCTACCTGAAAGACGGTACGCTCTAGCTGTAACAACCGTAACATCGGTATCGCACCCAAAAAGACAAGCAGAAAGAAGATCATGGATAGACCGATTGCTAAGTAGATAAAATGATGCAATTCCTGTCGAATCCGTTTCTGATTTCCCTGCCCCAACTGTTGACCAACAATCGGAACCAGAGCTGATACAATTCCTGTTGAGAGCGCAAAAAAGGGATTCCATAAGCTGGTCGCCATTGACACACCTGCCAGATCCACCGTGCTGTACTTCCCCGTCATCATCGTATCGATAAAACTGGCTGAAAAATTCGCAAATTGATAGATCAAGAGGGGAACAAAAATCTTTAAAAATACGAAAATCTTTTCTTTCCAAGTCTGCGTTTGATACATACTTCCTCCTTTTCTCTCACTGAAATTCTCATCTTTAATACGCAATAAAAATCAAAAAGCAAATGAATTGAACTCGGACTAAAACCTCGGAAAAAAGAGACGTAGCCGTTGCGAACTTTGTTCGCTTTACGGATATGGCTCCTATCAGGGCAGGTAGCTGTTCTAGCTTTAGCTAGTTACAGCTAAGAATCCCTTTGGGGATAATAGAAATAGTTAAGGGAGTGACTATTTCTACCCGAGCCTAAAAACTAAGAAGCGAGGCTTAGCGGAGAAATAGGAGTTTGTGGAGCAAACTCTCCTCTAATACTTCGACCGCCTATTTTACCGTAGCTGTTGCAGGCTATGCCTGCTTTACAGATACAGAAGAAATAATCCAGTGGATTGTTTCTTCAAACAGGGTACGCTTTGAGTTTTTTTACGGGCTTTGGATCTTAAGGCTGACACTTCATTTTAAGGAAGAAAGTGCAAAATGTCAACTCGTTACTGATTGTCTATTTCTTTGATAAAAAATCTGCTGAATAGCGTATTCAGCAGATTTGTTGGTAGCTACTAGTGGGCATCGCCATTCCAAATGGAGTTTTTCACGATGACATAGTCCACGTGTTTCAAACTTGACAAGTCCTTTCCACCGGCGTAGGAAATAGAACTTTGCAAGTCTTGCTCCATTTCAATCAAGGTATCGCCCAAATGCCCTTTGGCCGGTAGGAGAATCTTCTTTCCTTCAACATTTTTATACGCACCTTTTTGGTATTCAGAAGCAGAGCCGTAATATTCCTTGAATTGCTCGCCGTCTACTTCAATCGTTTTTCCTGGGCTTTCAATGTGACCTGCAAAGAGTGACCCAATCATCACCATGCTGGCTCCAAAGCGAATGGATTTGGCAATATCGCCATGAGTACGAATCCCCCCATCTGCGATAATCGGTTTCCGTGCAGCCTTGGCACACCAGCGAAGTGCAGCCAACTGCCAACCACCAGTTCCAAAACCTGTTTTGACCTTTGTGATACAGACTTTCCCCGGTCCAATGCCGACTTTGGTCGCATCTGCCCCTGCATTTTCCAATTCACGAACGGCTTCTGGCGTTCCAACGTTTCCAGCGATGACAAAGGTTTCTGGCAATTCTTTCTTGATGTGCTGAATCATTTGGATGACACTATCCGCATGGCCATGGGCAATATCAATGGTAATGTATTCAGGCGCGTCAGCCTTCAACTGGCTGACAAAGGCGTACTCGTAGTCCTTTACCCCCACTGAGATAGAGGCAATCAAGCCCTGTTCGTGCATGCGCTTGATAAAGGGAATCCGCCCTGCTTCATCAAAACGATGCATAATGTAGAAATACCCCTCTTTTGCCAATTGCTCCGCTAGTTTTTCATCAATAATGGTTTGCATATTAGCTGGTACAACAGGCAATTTGAAGCTGTGACTCCCCAAGGTCACCCGAGTATCCGCTTCTGAGCGGCTCTTAATGATACATTTGTTGGGAATCAATTGAATGTCTTCATAGTCAAAAATAGGGAATTCGTTCAGCATTTCAGCTCTCCTTTAAGATAATGACCTACCTATGCTACGTGCATCGCTACGCCTTCCATGGCGTTTCCTTAATTTATTATACAGAAACGTTTGTATTTTGTCAATTTAAAAACTATATGATTTTCAAATATTCGCCATTTCTTAAATTTATGTTTGTTAAAAATGGATATCATTCGGTTTTTATGTATCCCGATTCAAAAAATCGCAATCGATAGATTGCGATAAGAAAAATTTAATCAAATTCATATAATTGGGGATAGTTGGCACATTCGGGATTCTTGGGATGGCAGACCTCACGCCCGAAATAAATCATCGCCTGATGCGCTTTGAGCCACAATTCTGGGGGGAGAACTTCCATAACCCGTTTCTCCGTTTCCAGAGGTGTCGCTGATTTTTTGACAATATCATGGTGTTTACAGATACGCCCCACATGGGTATCTACCGCAAAGGCTGGAATGCCAAAGCCAACACTCATCACCACATTAGCGGTCTTGCGTCCCACTCCTGATAGAGCTTCTAATTCTTCCCTTGTCTGTGGCACGGTACCTCCATGGCGACTGAGTAATTGCTGGGCACATTCTTTAAGAAATTTAGCCTTGTTGCGGTACAGTCCTAGCCTTGAAATATAGCCTGCAATATCGGACTCGCTGGCTGCTGCCATCTTCTCAGGGGTCGGCAGTGCTTCAAAAAGGGCTGGGGTTACCGTGTTGACTGCCGCATCTGTCGTCTGAGCAGATAGCATGACCGCTACCAACAATTCAAAATGGTTGCGGAAGTCCAGACTAGGCTTCGCGTCAGGATAGAGGGCTATAATTTCTTCAATCACTTTTCGCGCACGTTTTTTTGATAATACCATATACTCTCACTTCTTTTTTCATTTTTCACTATCTATTATTATAGCACAGGACTAGGACAAATGAAAAAACAGAGTATCTTTAACGTATCCACTTCTCCGTTCACAACTGGTGCAACTGCCCTTGCCTGCATAGCCATAAAGCTGCCCAGATCGTAGACTCTTTACATCTTCATATCCCCACCACTATTTCCAGCTAAAAATCTCCAGCATCAGTTTCATAGACATAACTTGAAAGCAACTTATTCTTCTTGTCTGAATGACGGATTTCTGTAATACGGTGTGCCTTGTCATAGGTGTAAGATTCATTGAGGTCTTGATTGTCTTTCTTGGTCACCATACGATTAGTCGCATCATAAGCTGTACCCTGTGATGAGACCACTCCCTGCTCTTCCTCAAGTTTGGAGGTGTTTAGGTGACTCTAGCTGTGTTTTGTAATGTAGTCTCTTATGGTAGCATCAATCAAAAAGCCAAAGGACATCGGGTTTTTATCTCCCTCCATTGTCGAACCGTTCGCAAGGCCAATCACTTGATTCTTATCATTGAAAAGAGGAGAGCCTGAAGAACCTCCAGCAATTGGGGCAGTAAAGCTCAAGAAGTTACCGTCTCGTTCTGTAATTGTCCCCTTACTATCCCACAAGCTACCCAGCTCCTTATCCCCCGGATACCCCACTGTCCGAATAAACTGGCTCGCTTTGACCTTCTCAATGGTGGCCTCATCTGCCAAGGCAAAGGGTTTAATATGCTGTAACTGCTCGTTCGAGCTAATCGGTTCTTTCAACTTTACAATCCCTACATCCATACTTTCGTCGTCTGGTATCGCAAATGACTTCACGGGAAGCTCTATTTCTTTATTATCTTTCGTTACAACACGCACAACTGTATCCTCAGCTTTTTCAAGTGCTGTTAAAACATGCCTGTTCGTCATAAGGGTGTCCGGGGAAATAAAACTTCCTGTGCCAAACTCTTCTGAGTTTGTTTTCGATTGAATTCGCGCAACGGCGCTGTACTGACTAGAGGCTATATCCGTGATTTGTTCACGACTGCCTTTACTTGTCTCTCCTCCCATGGATTGTGTTGGAATACTGGTTGATTGATTCGTTGAATTGGAACAAGCAACTAGACCACTACTCGCAAGCAATAGGACACCTGCAATCGCAAACCGAAGATAATATGTTTGTTTCATATGAAAACTTTCCTTTCCGTTTTATACAGCCAGTTAGAAACAAGGGAAATCCCATGCATGCTTGGTGCATGAGTACCAGCCGCCCCTTGCTTGTAAAACGCTTACTTTTAGTCCTATTCTAGTGTCAAATCCTTAACGATTGCTTAAAATAAAGGGGCATCTGTCTGTTTATTATCTGTAGGTTTCCAATCAAATCTTGAAGAGATCTTAACATGTGAACATAATCTAGCACGGTAAGACATTTGTAACAGCACAATAATTAAACTATCTCACCTGAGCTACTTCACTATTGATTATAGAAAATCCTGTCATCTATGCATACATACTACAATCAATATACAATATATTATAAGCCATATACTTTTAAGCCATACTTGCTCACCTTTTGCTTTACCATCGTTTTGAACATCTTTGTAATTCACTTTCAAACTTTTCAAGATACAGTATCAATCTGCACAACAAGTAGCTTATTTATGCTGCAATTAAAAGAGTCTATCAACACTTCCATCCATACATAAGCGAGTGAATCAAAGTTTCTTTCGCTGTTTTCCAGCTAAGTAGCTGTCCCACATCTTTTGCTGCGGTTTAGCAAAAGGATAGCGATGAAAATCTTCGACTACAACCCACTGCACTTCTCGGTCTGTTTGAAATGCTTCGTTTGAAGTAAGTCCTTCTAAAAGCTCAATCTGCCATTTGCGGTGGCTAAAGATATGCTGAACTGGCGAAAATTCATCTGCCTGCCATTCGACTGTTAGTGGATAGAGCTTGCAAAATTCCTTACGAACATCAACTTGTGGACCGTCTTCTGTCACCTCAAACAAAGACACTTGCGGGAGCATGACAGCTCCTTTTTCTATCAAGGGAAAGGACCAGAATCCTGCCAATAAATTAGACTGCTGATTTTTTTCCAGTAGAAACTCATTTTTTTCATTTCGGATAATAAAGGCTTGGTAAGCAACTGGTCGAGGCTTTTTCTTTGGTGCCTTTATCGGATATTTGTCCATTGTTCCATTAAGATACGCTGCGCTGAACTCCTTGACAGGACTGTCTTCAGGGCGTGGATTGATAGGTGATTCAATGTCTGAACCCAAATCCATAAGAGCTTGGTTAAAATCTCCAGGGCGGTCTGGATCAATCAGTTCTTCCATGATAGCCTGAAAAATTTTGCGGTTTCCTGGTACACCAATGTCATAATCCACCTCAAACAAACGACTCATCACTCGCATGACGTTGCCGTCAACAGCTGGCTCTGGTAAGTCAAAGGCGATGCTGGCAATCGCACCTGCAGTATAAGGACCAATGCCTTTGAGACTAGCAATTTCTGCATAGGTATTTGGAAAAGCACCACCAAAGTCGGCCACCATGTGCTGGGCAGCCTTTTGCATATTCCGCACTCGGGAATAATACCCCAGCCCCTCCCAGAGTTTCAAAATCACCTCTTCCGGCGCTTCTGCCAAATCTCGAATGGTCGGCAGGTGATACAAAAAGCGCTCATAATAGGACTTAACCGTATCGACCCGCGTCTGTTGGAGCATGATTTCAGACAGCCAAATCGCATAAGGGTCTTTTGTGTGCCGCCATGGTAAATCCCGTTTATGCTCATCATACCAATCAAGCAAGGCTTTTCGAAATGCTACTATCTTCTCCTGTGGCCACATTTCAATGCCATATTTCTTAAAATCAAACATGTAACCAGTATATCATAAAAATCACCCATTTCCCTAGTTCACAATCTAAGAATAGAGACTGGACAAATGTCCAGCCTCTATTCTTAGATTGAAGAAAAAATTCTTTTGTGCTGCGGACGGTAGCGACCTCCTGCAGAATTCCATACCTATAATGAATGAAATAAAGGTTGGATATCGTTCAGTCGCTTTGATGAACGCCAGTTCTATCTGCAACTCCTTGCTCTGTCCAACTTCCCTATTCAGTAACTCCCTGGCTCGTCTGCAATTGGTAATAAAATCCTTTTGCCTGCATGAGTTGATCATGATTACCTTGTTCCACAATCTGACCAGCCACCATGACCAAAATCATATCAGCGGACTGGATAGTAGATAGGCGATGAGCAATAATAAAGCTTGTCCGACCTTGCATCAGACGTTCAAAGGCCTGCTGGACAAGAATTTCTGTCCGTGTATCAATGGACGACGTCGCTTCATCCAAAATGAGAATATTAGGGAGATGGACAAAGACCCGCGCAATCGATAGCAATTGTCGTTGCCCTTGAGACAGGGAAGCTCCGCCATCTCTTAATTCTGTATCGTAACCTTGTGGCAACTGCCGAATGAAGAAATCAGCATTGGCAGCTTTGGCCGCTTCTATCACCATTTCACGTGTCGCCTCGGGATAGCCATAGGCGATATTTTCATGGATTGTTCCTGTCTTCATCCACGTTTCCTGCAAGACCATACCGATTTGACGGCGCACATCCTTACGGCTGTAACGCGAAATGGGGACATTGTCCAGTAAAATTTGGCCTTTATTGACCTCATAAAAACGCATCAAAAGATTGATAACCGTTGATTTTCCAGCCCCAGTCGGACCCACAATAGCTACCCTAGCACCCGATGGAACATGAACAGTCAAATTTTCAATCAAAGGCTGAAGAGGATTATAGGAAAAATCCACCTCTTCAAAGCGAATTTCTCCGCGTACCTCTTCTTCTATCAGCGACAATACATTCCCTTCTTCAACAGACTCTTCCTCCAAGATTTCAAAGAGCCGCTCTGCACAGACAAGGGCACTCTGCAATTCTGATAAGACTGACGAAATATCATTGAAAGGCTTTGTATATTGACTAGCATAATTGAGAAAGGTCGTGAGTTCTCCCACGGTGAAATTTCCAGCCATAATCCGCATGGCACCAAGTCCAGCCAACAAGGCATAAATCAAGGCATTAATAAAACGGGTCATCGGATTGCTCGTTGAAGAAGCAAAAATCGCTGATTGCGAATAGGTCGCATAGGTCTGGCTGACTTCCTCAAACTGGTTGATTAATTGCTCCTGAGCATTGAAGGCCTGAATCAGGGGCAACTGTCGGATACTTTCTTCCAGTAACTTGGTCTGTTGCCCACGCGATTGAGTCTGCTGTTGATAATACCCATAACTTTTTTTAGCAATGAAGCGGGCGACAAACAGAGAAATTGGAGTCAATATTACCACCAGTAGCATCATGGTTCGATCCAGCCTTGCCATACTAAAAATCGTTAGGAAAATGGTGAGCACACCGATGAGAAATTGGCTGAAAATCATGGTCAAGCCATTGGTTAATTGTTCGCTATCGCTAGTAATGCGGGCAACAATATCCCCGATACTCTGACGGTCCATATAAGCCAGAGGCAAACGATGGATTTTCTCATAGACCTCTTGGCGTAGCTCATTCATCATGCGGAAAATCAGCTGATTGATGAAAAGTGGTAAAAAGAACTGGATAAGGGTATTGAGTACAATGACCAGCGCCATTCTCACCAACAACTGGACAAAGCGGTCTGTATTTCCTTGGACCAACACCGCATCTACTGCCTGCCCAACCAAGACTGGTAGATAAACAGACAATATCACCTGTCCTAGACTTCCGATGAGAATAGTCAGGGCCCGAATAGGCTGCCGCAAGATACGAGCTAGGAGTTGAGACAAACTTGTCTTAGTCTTCATGAGACACCTCCTGACAATGTTGAGACTGATCAATCTCCTGATAAATTGCACAGGTCCGCAATAATTCCTCATGGCTTCCTAATCCAACTTGCCGTCCTTGATCCAAGACCAAAATCTGATCTGCCTGGGAAAGACTATTGGTCCTCTGGGAAATCATGATGAGCAATTTATCTGGCAAAGCCGTTTGAATCGCTGTCAGTAACCTGCGTTCTGTCAGATAATCAAGGGCTGAGGTCGCATCATCTAAAATCAGAATTGGCGCCTCCTGCAAGAGGGCGCGTGCAATGGTCAACCGCTGGCGCTGGCCTCCTGAAAAATTACGTCCAAATGCCTCAACCTCTGCTTCCAATCCACCTTTTTCAAGGACAAAGTCCTTGGCCTGCGCCATCTCTAATGCCTCCCACAAATCTTCATCTGATGCAGACTGCCGACCAAGCAAGAGATTGGAGCGAATCGTTCCGCTAAAGAGCTGGGCCTGTTGGCCAACCCAAGCAAATTGCTCACGCCATTCTCTCAAATTGACAGGCGAATGCCCATCTGGTTTAAATAAAGCTAGGTGCTGAGGAGCTACAGGATAGAGTTGCACCAACAAGTCGACCAAGGTTGATTTTCCAGCACCCGTTCCTCCGATGATACCAAAAAATTCTCCTTTTTTAGCCCTAAAAGAAAGAGCTGTCAAGGCATGTTCTGCTGCACTAGGATAGGTAAAAGACAAATCGTCCACCACCAAGGTCCACACCTCTGACACACTGGCATACGGAAACGGCTGTTCAATATCTTCTGATTTCTGCTCAAAAATTTCATTCAAGCGACCAACGCTGGTAAAACTTTGGTTTAAAGTCGAAATGACCATGACCATTTTCACCAATTCCACCAGGATTTGCGATAGATAGTTAATCAAGGCAACCAGCATACCTTGGTTTAAACTCCCTTGACCAATGGCTAGTTTCCCCTGATACAGCAAAATAAGCAGCGTGCTATTAACCACCAAAAAGGTAGCTGGGGTCAGTAAAGAGGACCAAAAACCAGCAGTTAATTGCTCTCGGGTATAGGTCAGATTGACCTGTTGGAAAAACCGTATTTCACGCAAGGTTTGTCCAAAAGCACGGATAACCCGCATGCCCGTTAGACTTTCCCGAACCTGCCCTACTAGACGGTCAAGGCTTTTACGCATGAGGAGGTAAAACCTGCTCGCCATGACTGAAACGGCAGAAACAATCAAAAACAATAGGGCAATCATGGCCAAAAAATCTAGTGATAAGCTAGGACTGATGTAAAAAGCCATCACGAGAGAACCAAATACCACAATCGGTGCCCGCAAAAAAAGGCGCAAGAAGATGTTAATGCCCGTCTGAATCTGCAGAGTATCGCTCGACAAACGTGTTAGCAAGCTATCACTGGACAAATGGTCACGACTAGACTTGGGGAGGGATAAGACTTTTTTGTAGAGATCCTGAGTTAGTTCTTTGGTGTAGCCTACTGCTGCCTTGGCTGAATAATATTGGGCGGTAAGTGCCACAATCACACCAACTACTGCAAAAAGAACCAATAATAAAATCATAGCAATCAGCTGTTCGTGATTGCTATGAGGAATTATGGTATCAACAACAAAGGCAATGATAAGAGGGACAGCTAGCTCAAAACAGGCTTCTAAGAATTTGAACAAAGGAGCAAAAATTGCTTCCTTTACATAGCCATTCCCATACTCCCTAAATCGTCTCATCTTATTTTTCGTTTTCTAGGGCTTGCGCAGCAGTAATAATAGCAAGTTTGTAAATATCGTCCGCGCTTGAACCACGAGAAAGGTCATTAACAGGCATGTTCAATCCTTGCAAGATTGGCCCGATAGCATCAAACATTCCCAAGCGTTGCGCAATTTTGTAGCCGATATTTCCTGCTTGCAAGTCTGGGAAGACAAAGACATTTGCCTGACCAGCTACATCGCTATCTGGTGCTTTGATAGCCGCTGTTTCTGGTACAAAGGCTGCGTCAAACTGCAATTCACCATCCAAGGCTAAATCTGGCGCCAACTCCTTAGCAATACGTGTTGCTTCTGCTACCTTATCAACTTGAGGGGCTTTACCACTACCTTTTGTTGAGAAGCTCAACATGGCAACTTTTGGCTCAATGTCAAAGATACTTGCTGTTTCTGCTGTATTGACAGCAATTTCAGCCAACTCTTGGGCGTTTGGATCAATGTTAATCGCACAATCCGCAAAGACATAGCGCTCATTGGTATTTTCACGGTTCATCAAGAAGACACCTGATGTACGAGAAATACCTGGTTTGGTTTTAATGATTTGTAGCGCTGGACGCACTGTATCAGCTGTTGAATGGATAGCACCTGACACCATACCATCAGCCAAACCCATTTTCACGAGCATCACACCGAAGTAGTTGACATCGCGGAGCAATTTATCTGCATCTTCCATCGTTGCTTTCCCTTTACGAACTTCTACAAACGCTTCTTTCATTGCTTCAAAATCCGCATATTCATTTGGATTGATGATGGTACAGTGTGGGTCTGCAAATCCAAACTCTGACAATAGACCGCGCACATCATCAGGGTCACCGAGAATAATTGGATCCAACAATCCCTCGAATTTCAGACGTGCAGCAGCACGCACCACGCGCTCATCGTTTCCTTCTGGAAAGACAATTTTCACTTGTTGTCCAACAATCTTCTCACGTAAACCACCAAATAGTGAACGAATTCCCATTTTAATTACCTTTATAGCCATTTTCGTTTTCTTTATTGCGTCGTTAATGCGCCCTTGCCTAACTCCAGTTATGCCTGCGCCGCATTGCCTAGTACTAAATTCAACGGAAAGGATATACCTCTTTCTAAATTTTATCTTGCAAGTTCATGATAACGCTTTTAAAGTCATTTGTCAAATCGCTTTCACTGATCAGTTCTTTTTCTGTAAATGGATTAAAAAAAACAATCCGATGACAATGCAAGGCCTGCCGCTCTATCCCATGCTCCATACTACCACCGTACAAATCATCTCCTAACAAGGGAAAACCAATATGGGCAAAATGTACACGAATCTGGTGCGTTCGCCCCGTATGCAAACGGATATCGACCAGATGCACATCACCCCAAGACTGAACAATCTCATAAGAAGTATGGGCATGTTTTCCTATCGGGGTCACGCAACGCGTGATAATACTATCTTCTGGCCGACCGATTGGCGCAATAATGTCACCACTCTGTGCCAGCTGACCTGCACCATGAACCAGGGCAAAGTAGCGTTTTTGAATCAATTTTTGCTGAAGCTGTTTATCCAGCCTCGCATGGGCATAGCCATGTTTGGCAAAAAGCATAAGACCTGACGTGTCACGATCGAGACGCGTTACAATGTGAACTTGCTTATTTTCATAGCCCTGCTCTATATAATAGCCCTTGACAAAATTTGCAATCGTTGACGAATGTAAGACGCTCGGAATTGAGGCAAAACCTGCTGGCTTATTGATCAGCATGAAATGGTCATCCTCATAAACAATATCCAAGGGATGGGCAATCGGCTCTAACTTCCCTGTCAAGTCTTCCTCGCTTGGAATCTCAATGCGGAGATGGTCCCCGATGTCTAGCAAATAGGTCGCATTCTGTGGCTGCCCATTGACGACAATAGCTCCACCTTCATACTTAATCTTTGCCAACAAGCCTTTTGAAATATCGTGTTTTTTCAAAAAAGTCTTGATTTTCACATGCTGATCCACGATGAATTCAAACCGCATTACTCCACCTCACCGATGAAGGCATCCTTGACCCGATTCCAGAAACTTGTATGGCTCGGCGTCGCCAAAAAATGAATCTTACTATTATCAATCTGGTAGTCAATCTGCTCAATATTGTCATAGACAAAGGTCCGATTATCAATTGAGATAGAATACCTATCATCATGCTTGGGCTCAATGACAATCTTATCTTTTTTTGGTACGACAATCGAAGATCCCAAGGTCCGATAAACACGGTTATTCAAGCTCGCAACCTCTGCAATCTGCAAAGCTTCGATGGTCGGATGTAAGACCGCGCCTCCTAGAGATTTATTATAGGCTGTCGAACCTGTCGGGGTCGATACGGAAATCCCATCCCCTCGGAAACGTTCAAAAGGAACCTTATTGATAAAGATATCTGCAACCATCGTCTTTGATAAGCGTTTGATAGTGGCTTCGTTTAAGGCTCGCATGACAATCTCACGCCCGTTCATCAGCTTGACCCGGACATGTAAAATCGGATAAGACACACGCGCGCCTGTATCCAACTTCAAATTCTCAATCAATTTATCGACTTCAAAGTCGCGGTAATCCGTATAAAAGCCAAGATGCCCTGTATGGATACCGACAAAACGGACCCGATCCATGATGGCTTCATACTTGTGAAAGGCGGACAAGAGCATGCCGTCACCACCGATTGAAATTACAATATCTGGATTTTTGGGAGTCAAAATAAACTGCGCTTCTTTTAATTTAGTCCACAGTTCATTCATCACCACTTGACTTTTAGGATTTTTGCTACTCAGTAGAGCGATTTTTTTTCTATCTGTATTCTTCATCTGTATCATCGCTATTTCCCACTCCGTCATTCAATTTGCGATGGGCTGGGTCAAACAAAGCCTGTGCCTCTTGAATATCGTCGCGGATTTTGCGCATCTCCTCATCTAATTGGTAAGCAATCTTAGCCGTAATTTCCAAACGTTGCTTGATTTCTTCTGGAAAATTTCCTTTGTACTTATAATTCAAGGAATGTTCAATCGTAGCCCAAAAGTTCATGGACAAGGTGCGAATCTGAATTTCAGCCAGCACCGTCTCATTGCCGTTAATGGTGTCAACCGGATATTCAATCACGACATGGTAGGAACGGTAGCCTGACGATTTCATATTATTGATATAATCGCGTTCATGAACAATCCGCATGTCTTTTCGCTTCCTAAGAATCTCAAGCACTTCTTCCACGTCATCGACAAATTGCACCATGACCCGAACACCTGCTATATCCTGCATATCTTGAGCTAAATTTTCCAGTTGGATATGGCGCAAAGCCATCTTCTCCTTGATCGATTCAATCGGTTTGACACGCCCTGTCACAAATTCAATCGGAGAATGTTTATTGGCCTTTCGATATTGCTTGCGGACGCCACGCAGTTTAATTTTTAATTCCCCAACCGCTTGAATATACGGATCTAGGAACTCTTCCCAATTCATTTCCATGGCTGCTCCTTTCTTGTCAAATACTAGTTTTTATAATAGAATAGCACAAGAACCATTATACCATACGAAAAGGTTTTGTCCTATGAAAAAAAATCATTTAGAAATTGAATACAAGACACTGCTGACTGAGACAGAATTTCAACGTCTGTTAGCAGAATTTTCCGATGTAACGCCAGTTATCCAGACCAACTATTACATTGATACGCCGGAGTTTAGCCTACGCAAACACCGTCACGCCTTACGCATCCGCACCTTAGAAGACCGAGCGGAGTTGACCTTAAAAATCCCGCAGGATATCGGCAATCAAGAATACAATCAAGACTTGACTTTGGAGCAGGCACAAACCATCCTCCAAACGGTAGACTTGCCTAAGGGCGACATTTTAAGCCTGATTCAACAGACGAAAACAGCCCTTGAAAACTTGACAGTTTGGGGACAGTTGACTACGAAACGCTATGAAAAAGAGACTGCGATTGGCCTGATGGCTCTTGATGAAAATGCCTATCAAGGCCAGAAAGACTATGAACTAGAAGTCGAGGTCCAAGATGCCGAACAAGGGAAAAAGGCCTTTGAAGACTATCTCAAACACCGCCACATTGCCTTTAAATATGCCAGTAGCAAGGTAGCCCGTACCGCTGCTACTTTAAATAGCACTTCCTAACCCGATAAAGTTCAATAAATCCATTTCATTACTGAAAATTTTTAGATTTTCTGATAAAATAGAACTATCGAATAAAAGGAGTATTTCTGATCATGGTTCAACCTTATGGTGATAAACAAATTAAACTGTTTTCTTTGAATGCCAATCGCGCAATTGCTGAGAAAATTGCAGCAGCTTCGGGCATCCCCCTTGGAAAAATGACGACCCGGCAATTCTCAGACGGAGAAATTCAGGTTAACATCGAAGAGAGTGTGCGTGGAGTTGATGTCTACATCATCCAATCAACCAGCTACCCTGTCAATAACCACCTCTGGGAATTGTTGATTATGGTAGACGCATGTAAACGCGCTAGCGCTCACTCTGTCACGGTCGTCATGCCTTATTTTGGCTATGCTCGTCAGGATCGTACTGCCGCTCCTCGCGAACCTATTACAGCAAAACTCGTTGCCAACATGCTCGTAAAAGCAGGCGTTGACCGCGTACTTTCACTTGATTTGCATGCTGTTCAGGTACAAGGTTTCTTTGATATTCCAGTTGATAACCTCTTTACGGTACCATTGTTTGCTGAGCATTACATGGCAAAAGGTCTGTGCAATGAGAATGTCGTTATCGTCAGCCCCAAAAATTCAGGTATCAAACGTGCGCGTAGCCTAGCAGAATACCTCAATTCACCAATTGCCATTATCGATTATGCACAAGATGATGCGGACCGTACAGAAGGCTACATTATCGGAGATGTCGCTGGCAAAACAGCCATCCTGATCGATGATATTTTAAATACTGGTCGGACCTTCTCAGAAGCCGCTCGTATCGTACAAGAAGGCGGGGCGACTGAAATTTATGCAGTAGCTAGTCACGGTCTATTTGCTGGAACGGCTGCTGAGCTTTTGGATCAAGCACCGATTAAGGAAGTTTTGGTTACGGACTCCGTAGCAAGTAAGGAACAACTCCCTCAGAATATCGCCTTTATCACCGCTAGCGAGTTGATTGCAGATGCAATTATCCGTATCCATGAACGCCGTCCAGTCAGCCCGCTCTTTAACTTTACCAATCCCACTAAAGATAACTAGGAGTTTTCTTTGATTTATTTAGACCATGCAGCAACCACATCGCTGTCTGATGCTGCCCTTCAAACCTTTATAGATATTTCAAAAGAATACTATGGCAATCCCTCTAGTATTCATTGGGCAGGCAGAAAGGCAAATAGTATTCTTCGTAAAGCCAGACTTGACATTGCTCAAATTTTTGATACCAAGCCAGAGCAAATCATCTTTACATCTGGCGGTTCAGAAGCTGACACGCTAGCGATTCAGGGCTACGCCCTCGCCAATCAGCACAAGGGCAAACACCTGATTACTACAGCTATTGAGCACCATGCCGTACTCCATACTATGGAGTATCTAGAAAAGTGCTTTGGCTTTGAAGTGACCTACATTGAACCTGTCAACCAAGTGATTTCTGCTCAGCAGATTAAGGAAGCCTTGCGCCCAGACACTATTTTGGTCAGTGTCATGTATGCCAATAATGAAACTGGACTGCTACTTCCTATTCGAGAAATCGGAGAAATCCTCTACGATCACCAGGCTGTTTTTCACGTGGATGCCGTCCAAGCGATTGGAAAAATCCCTATCTTACCTGAAGAACTACACATTGATTTCCTCTCTGCTGCTGCCCACAAATTTCACGGCCCCAAAGGTGTCGGTTTCCTCTATAGTCGGCTTGCCAACTTTGACTCGCTCATTCACGGAGGACGACAAGAAGAACAACATCGGGCAGGTACCGAAAATCTGGCTGGAATTGCTGCCATGGCAACCGCTTTGAAAGAACAAACCGACCAGCTAGAGCAACACTACCAGACTGTGACTGACTTGAAAGCCTTCTTGCTGGATAAGTTGGCACCAAGCAACTACTATCTCAACGAAAGCGGTCCTAGTCTACCCTACGTGGTGAACATTGGTTTTCCACACCAGCTCAATGAACAGCTCCTCATGCGCCTTGATCTCGCAGGAATCGCTGTATCAAGTGGATCCGCCTGCACAGCTGGTGTCATTCAAGCGAGTCATGTCCTAGAAGCCATGTACGGTCAGGATTCAGATCGGCTGAAAGAATCGATTCGGATTAGCTTTTCCCACAAAACGACCAAAGAAGAACTCGATTTCCTCGTTCAACAACTACATCAAATCATCGGAGGCACCCAGTAATGGCTTTTGCAACATCTGTAACGCTTAAAAATTGTGACTATAGCTACACTATTAGTCCCGCTATTAAAAAATATACCTTGCGCGACAACACATTTGAACAAACTCATGTCGGCAATTATCAACTGACCCGCATGTTAGAGGAAATCCCTAACTCAAATCAAGGATTCCTCCTAAAAATCATCATCAACAAGGATTTGACTGGTTTCAAAATCAATATCACAGACAAGTCAGGCTTACATTTGGTAGATATTTTTAAGACGGGTGGCAATGCTGTCATTCAAGAAAAATTTTATTTCCTCATGGATAGCTTGGTTGACCGAGACATTTTCACAAAAGAAAGCACAAAATCATGATTGAATTACGTTATCAAGATTCCTATCAGCAAATTCGTTCACAAACGTTTGAAAACTTTGATGTCCTGCTTCTTACTTTCTCGGGTTGCGTGACCATTCCGGATCACCTCAAGGTCCTCTCCTTAACTCAGGACGGGAAAGACTTAGGCTATCAAGGATTAATCGGTGATTTATACCGCTATTTACAAACAATTGACCCTATAAATCAGTAGAAAAACAAGAACAATTCTTGTTTTTTTCTCTGTTTTTTAAGTATAATCTGTTGCTTTTTTCACAAACTTTTACTAAAATAGAGATAATCATCGAAAGGAGTAAAAGATTGTGAAAAACGAAAAAAAATCTGCTATCCCTCGTGCTACTGCCAAACGTTTATCCATCTACTACCGCATCTTCAAACGATTCCATGCTGGAAATATTGAAAAGGCTAGTTCAAAAGAAATTGCTGAAGCTATCGGTATTGATTCTGCTACTGTTCGCCGTGACTTCTCCTACTTTGGTGAGCTTGGTCGGCGCGGATTTGGTTATGATGTCAAGAAATTGATGGATTTCTTTGCGGATATCCTAAATGATAATTCAATCACAAATGTGATGCTAATCGGGGTCGGAAATATGGGACGTGCTCTCCTTCATTACCGCTTCCACGAACGTAATAAAATGAAAATTGTCATGGCCTTTGAAGCAGATAACCATCCAGCGGTCGGTACCATTGATGAAAATGTACCTATCTATGCGATTTCAGAAATTGAAGAAAAGATCAAAGAAGCCAATGCTCAAACCGCTATTTTGACAGTACCAAGTAGTAAGGCCCAGGAAGTTGCCAATGTTCTTATAAAAGCAGGAGTCAAAGGAATTTTGAGCTTTTCTCCTGTCAATCTGTCTGTTCCAAAAGATGTTGTTGTCCAATATGTAGATTTGACAAGCGAATTACAGACACTCCTTTACTTCATGAGAAAGGGTTAACCTATGAAACCCATTATCGGCATTTCAGGCAATGAATTTAACAATGCAAACGATGATACCGAACCAACCCTCTCCTATGTAGCCACGAGTTTTGTACAGGCCATTGAAGATGCTGGTGGCATTCCGCTGATCCTGCCAATCGTATCTCCCGATACCGCAAAACAATACGTGAGCATGATTGATAAGCTCATCCTGACTGGTGGACAAAATGTCCTACCGTACTATTATGGACAAGAAAAGACAATCGATAGCGATAATTACCACGCTAAGCGTGATGCTTTTGACTTTTCCCTTATTCAAGAAGCGATAGCACAGCAAAAACCGATTTTAGGTATCTGTCGTGGAATGCAACTCTTCAATGTTGCCATGGGGGGAACCCTGCACCAAACCATTCCCAATCATTGGCAGACGATTCCTGCTGATACTCCTTCTCAGACAATTCAACTAGTAGCTGAGACAGCACTGACTAGAATTTATGGAGAGCAACCGCAAGTCAATTCCTTCCACAGACAAGCCTTGGATCAAGTAGCCCCTGGCTTACAGGTCATCGGTCAAGCAGCTGATGGAATCATAGAGGCTGTTCTCATGACAGAAAACCCACCCTTTCTCGGTGTTCAATGGCATCCTGAAATGCTCTACGCTACCTGTCCAGAATCGCAAGAATTGTTCAAATATTTTGTGCAAGACTATTAGTCAAGCTGATTTTCCTCGCGCAAGCTATAGTAGCTTGACCTTCCAACAATTAAATGGTCTAACAGTATAAGTCCTAGCATATCGCAGGACTTTTTTAGTGCTTGAGTAAATGCAATGTCATTTCTACTAGGCTGAACAAAGCCTGACGGATGATTGTGTACAACGATAATTGAAGTCGCCATATGCTTAATCGCATAGTGTAAAATTTCACGTGGCTCTGCGATACTACGGTTGACACTGCCGATAAAAATGGTGCGTTGACACTGCCGATAAAAATGGTGCGTTGACTGATAATCTTATTCTGGGTGTCCAAATAAATAGCGACTAAATGTTCCTGTTTTTTGGAACCAAATTCCTGAATCATTTTTCTTGCAAGTAACTCGCTACCAACAATCTGTTCCTCGACAAGCAATTCAGACTGATTGATTCTTCTGCCTAACTCAATCATAGCTTTTATCTCAATCGCCTTAACTTGACCAATTCCTGCTAACTCCTGTAATTCTGCAATAGATAAGTCCTTTAGCATAGCAAGGTTTTCAATCCTTGCTAATAGATTATTTGAGACAGCAGAAACAGGTTGGTTTTTTGTACCTGTACGGATAAAAATCGCGAGTAGTTCTTGGTTACTGAGGCGCTCAGCTCCTACTTCCAATAACCTTTCCCGTGGCAATAAACGTTCCTCTTTAAATGCAATCTTATACATCTCTAGCATTCCTCCTTCATACTATTGATTCGTAAAAAGGAATAAGAAATTCATAAGCATCATGTTTTTCTTATTTTACAGTAAAATAAGAGGCTGGAATCATCCAGCCTCTTTAAATGTATATAGCAATCATAGCGAAACACCATTGAAAATTTTTCTCCACTCCTGATACCTTATAATTGAAGTTGATTGTATTTCTTTTCAAAGTGTTTCAGCATACTTTTTGGTGCTTCCTTATATGGAACACTTGTTTCTAGCTTGCCTTTAACAATCGTTCGCATAGTGGCAGCTGCATCTTCACACGTCACAAGCGTAATCTCAGTTTGACCTTCAATATCATCAATTACTTCAATACTCTCTGGAGTAACAGACTTAACTTCCGTCACGATATAGGTATATACATGTTGCTTATCAGTCACATAGATTTTCATACCTTCTTTAGCACGCAATAGAGGAGCGAAGAGAGTTTCGCTAGAACCAGCCATTCCAATAATATTATGACTAGCAAGGGCATAGTTACCCTGCCCCATTTCTTGCCCCTCTTTCATCGTCCCTGCGCCATACATGAGCGAAACATTAGACACACCTTTAAAAATCGGTAAATTGATGTTCAAATCAGGAATCGCAATCCCTCCGATTACAGGTAGTTCTTGCGCTTCCCATTGTGCTTTCAGAACAGCCTCTGTTGAGATGGATTCTACCTGATCAAAATCAAAGGTCGTTGCTGCCTGCTTATTTTTCTCAATATCAGCTTCTGTGATCTTACTCACCTGATAGCGATTACTATTCCAGGCGATAATCATATTGCGAATAGATGTGTTAAAAATTAAGGCGATAGCAATAAGGAGGAGGATAGCCGCGAGGATATTTCTCCAAATGCTACTTGTTTTCTTGTTACTCGAACGTTTACGATTGCTCATAAAATTATTCTTCCTCTACATCTTTAGAATTTGCAGCGTCTACCAAGGCAAAGGTTACGATACTTGCCTCCTCATCCAATCGCATGACTTTCACACCCATAGTCGCCCGACCTGTCTGGGAGATATTCGCTACATTTGTCCGAATGATGACCCCTGTATCTGTAATCACCATGACATCTTCATCACCCGAAACCGTGGTTAAGCCTGCTAGGTAACCATTCTTTTCTGCCACCTTAACAGTCTTGATACCTTTACCACCACGTCCCTTGGTTGGATACTCTTGGGCAGGCGTGCGTTTTCCGAAGCCATTTTCCGTCAAGACAAGAACCTCTTGCTCATCTGACACAACGGCTGCACCAACAAGGCAGTCCCCTTCACGGAGTTTCATCCCCCGTACACCAGTCGCGATACGTCCCATATTGCGGACATCTGTTTCTGTGAAACGAACGGCATAACCAAATTTAGAGCCCATAATGACATCTGTCTGCCCATCCGTCAAGAAGACATTGATCAATTCATCATCTTCTTTCAAATTGAGGGCCTTCAAACCACTTTGACGAATATTTGCAAATTCAGCAACGCTGGTTCGTTTGACAATTCCTTGGCGGGTGGTAAAGAAGAGATAGTGACCTTCTTCTTGCTCCTTGGTCACATTGATAATAGTCTGAATAGACTCATTGTCCTCCAATTTCAAGAGATTGATGACTGGCAGTCCCTTGGCTGTGCGGCCGTATTCAGGAATTTCATACCCTTTCAGACGATAGACCCGTCCCTTATTGGTAAAGAATAAGAGCCTGTCATGCGTGCTGGTCGAAACCAATTCACGGACAAAGTCGTCATCTTTGACCCCTGTTCCTTGAACACCACGTCCACCGCGCTTTTGGGCATGAAATTCATCTTGGGAAAGACGCTTGATATAGCCTTGATTTGATAGGGTAATCAGCACATCTGTTTCTTCAATCAAGTCCTCGTCTTCTAGCGATAGCACTTCTCCGACCATCAATTCTGTCCGGCGAGAATCCGCATATTTCCGCTTGATTTCTTCTAATTCATCCTTGATGATTTGGACGACACGTTCAGGCTTAGCCAAAATATCCGCCAAGTCTGCAATCAAGGCTACCAGATCATCATACTCTGACTGAATCTTGTCTCGTTCCAATCCTGTCAAACGGCGCAGACGCATATCCAGAATGGCTTGACTTTGACGCTCTGACAATTCAAAGCGTGTCATCAATTCCACCTGAGCAATCGCATCAGTTTCACTGTTACGAATGACCTTAATCACTTCATCAATATGATCAAGTGCAATCAGCAAGCCTTCTAAAATGTGGGCACGCGCTTCTGCTTTTTCTTTGTCAAACTGCGTTCGGCGGGTCACCACTTCTTTTTGGTGCTCTACATAAGCATCCAAAATTTGACGGACTGACAAGATCTTCGGCACACCGTTTTGGATCGCCAGCATATTAAAGCTAAAGTTGGTTTGAAGCTGGGTTAATTTGAAGAGGTTATTCAAAATGACATTGGCTGACGCATCACGTCTCACCTCAATGACAAAGCGAACCCCCTCACGGTTGGATTCGTCACGAACAGCTGTGATCCCGTCGATGCGCTTTTCCTGCACCAAGCGAACAATATGCTCATGAACCTTGGTCTTATTAACCATGTAAGGAAATTCAGTAACAACGATCCGTTCGCGACCATTTCCATACTCTTCGATTTCTGTCCGAGAGCGTAGGACGATTGACCCTTTTCCTGTTTCATAAGCACGGTGAATACCGGATCTTCCCATGACAAGAGCGCCTGTTGGAAAGTCGGGGCCGGGCAAGACTTCCATAATGTCACGGGTGGTCGCTTCTGGATTATCGATAATCAAATTCACCGCTTCAATTGTTTCACCGAGATTGTGGGGTGGAATATTTGTCGCCATCCCTACGGCAATCCCCGTAGTCCCATTGACGAGAAGATTTGGAAAGCGGGCTGGCAGAACTTCTGGCTCACGCTCGCTAGCGTCATAGTTATCTGCAAAATTGACGGTATTCTTGTTAATATCCCGCAGCATTTCAAGGGCAATTTTGGTCATACGGGCCTCGGTATAACGCTGGGCAGCCGCTCCGTCTCCGTCCATTGACCCAAAGTTTCCATGACCATCTACTAGCATGTAGCGGTAGCTCCACCATTGAGCCATCCGTACCATAGCCTCATAAATCGCACTATCACCGTGCGGATGGTATTTACCCATAACATCCCCTGTAATACGGGCTGATTTCTTATGCGGTTTATCTGGCGTAATGCCCAATTCATTCATTCCATACAGAATACGACGATGAACGGGTTTTAGACCATCTCGTACATCAGGAAGCGCCCGAGCTACGATAACACTCATTGCATAGTCAATGAAACTGGTCTTCATTTCGCTGGTCAGATTTACATCTACCAAATGTTTATCATGCATTAAATCTGTCTCTTTTCTCTAGAAAGTATCTATTATATTATAACATATTGTGAAGAAATTTTCTTGTAGAGAAGCCATAATGTAAACATTTTCAAAGTGGCTTTCACAAGTGACAAAGTACCTAAAAAATGCTAGAATGATAAATGGTCGGGACGCTCGTCCCTAAATAAAACTAAGGAGATGTTTAGAACATGACTGCAACTAAACAACATAAAAAAGTTATCCTTGTCGGTGATGGTGCCGTAGGTTCTGCTTATGCTTATGCACTTGTCAACCAAGGAATTGGTCAAGAATTAGGTATCGTTGATATCAACAAAGATCGTACTCAAGGTGATGCAGAAGATTTGAGCCACGCTCTTGCATTCACTTCGCCTAAAAAAATCTATTCAGCTGAATATTCTGATGCACACGATGCAGATCTTGTTGTTTTAACAGCAGGTTTGCCACAAAAACCAGGTGAAACTCGCCTTCAATTGATCGAGAAAAATCTTCGTATTAACCAACAAATCGTCAGTGAAATTGTTGCTTCTGGTTTCAACGGTATTTTCCTTGTCGCAGCTAACCCAGTTGACATCCTTACTTACTCAACTTGGAAATTCTCTGGCTTCCCTAAAGAGCGCGTCATCGGTTCTGGTACTTCTCTTGACTCTGCTCGCTTCCGTCAAGCACTTGCTGAAAAGATCGGTATTGATGCGCGTTCAGTTCACGCCTACATCATGGGTGAGCACGGTGATTCAGAGTTTGCCGTATGGTCACATGCAAACGTTGCAGGTGTTAAGTTAGAGCGTTGGTTACAAGACAACCGTGATATTGATGAGCAAGGACTTGTAGACTTGTTTGTATCTGTTCGTGATGCTGCTTACTCTATCATCAATAAAAAAGGGGCAACCTACTATGGTATCGGTGCTGCACTTGCTCGTATCACAAAGGCTATCTTTGATGATGAGAACGCTGTGCTTCCACTTTCTGTTTACCAAGCAGGTCAATACGAGGGCGTTGAAGATGTCTTTATCGGACAACCAGCGATTATCGGTGCACACGGTATTGTTCGTCCAGTAAACATCCCATTGAGCGACGCGGAATTGCAAAAAATGCAAGCCTCTGCTAGACAATTAAAAGAAATCATGGATGATGCCTTTGCAAATCCAGAGATTGCAGCTTCAATCAAAAACTAATCTAAAAACCTTGCTTAGCAAGGTTTTTTAGTTCTGTTAGAGACTTGCATTCAGCGATAGGTCTGGTATAGCCGTTTAGTTTATTTTTAGTATTAGCTCCAACAGTCTGGGGATAGACTGTTGGAGGTTGGAAATAAAGAAAACGAAGTTTTCGTCAACACAGTCTGGGGATAGACTGTTGGAGGTTGGAAATAAAGAAAACGAAGTTTTCGTCAACACAGTCCTGGAGAGAGACTGTTTGAGCTAGGAAATGAAGAAAACGAAGTTTTCGTCAAAAGTCGCAGGTAGCACTGAAGTGCATTAACGAAGTATAAACTAAATGCCTATAATAGACTGATTGCATCTGCTTTATAGCCCTCCGCTTGCTCACTTAAAACCATATAAAAGTAGGAGTAAAATGGTCTAGTCCAGACTATTTTACTCCCACTTCCATTTTTTTATTTTGATTTGATATAGTTGATACCATCTGCTTTCGGTGCAACGGCTTTTCCGAAGAATGCTGCAAGCGCTACTACTGTAATCAAGTAAGGGGCGATCTGTAAGTATACAGTCGGTACTTGAGAAAGGCCTGGAAGCTGCGCTCCAATAACTGCTAAACTTTGAGACAAGCCGAAGAATAGGCTAGCCAGCATCGCACCCAGTGGATTCCATTTACCGAAAATCACAGCTGCTAAGGCAATGAAGCCAGAACCGACAATGGTCGTTGCTGAAAAGTTAATATTAACGGTTTGGGCACTTACAGCACCCCCAACTCCACCGAGGAAGCCTGCAATCAGGACACCAGCATAGCGCATAGCGTATACGTTGATCCCCAAGGTATCTGCTGCCTGTGGATGCTCACCAACTGAACGAAGACGCAAACCAAATTTAGTCTTATAGAGGATAAACCAAGATAAGAAAGCCATAGCAATAGCTACATAGCCCATTAAACTAGTGTTTTTAAAGAATAAATCACCGACTACTGGAATCTTTTCTAGTAATGGGAATGAAAACTTACCAAATGATTGTGGAATGCTATCTGTCTGCCCTTTGTGGTAAAGAACCTTAATGAGAAAGACGGATAAGGCTGGCGCTAGTAAGTTGAGCACCGTTCCTGACACGACATGGTCTGCACGGAAGTTGATCGTTGCGACTGCGTGGATAATAGAAAATACTAATCCTGCTACTCCTCCGACCAAGACAGCTAAAAGTGGAGTTGTCTTACCAAAGATGCTTGCAAATTCAATATTGAATACAACACCAGCAAAAGCACCGATCACCATGATTCCTTCTAGTCCCACATTGACAATACCTGCTCGTTCAGAGAACACGCCTCCAAGACTGGTAAAAATAAGAGGGGCAGAGTAAATCAACATTTGCGAAACAAGCAGCGTTAAGATTGTCAGATTCATACCTAGTTCGCTCCTTTCGCTTTTTTTCTACGTTTCAATAATTGTTCAAAGATGAATTTAACACCGACAAAGAAGATGATAGATGCAGTCACCACGTTGATCAATTCAGGTGGAATCTGCGCTTTCACCATACCAGGCGCTCCGATTGACAAGGTACCAAATAGGAAGGCAGCAAACGGAATTCCAAGTGGCGAATTAGAGGCTAGTAGGGCTACGGACATACCATTGAAACCAATATCCAGATTTCCACCTTGAGTATAGACATTTTGGAAGGTTCCAAGTCCCTGAATGGCACCACCGATACCTGCTAAGGCACCAGAGATAATCATGGAGAGAATGATCGTCCGTTTAGCAGACATGCCTGCATAATCAGAAGCTGTCGGATTGAGACCAACAGAGCGAATCTCAAAACCAAGGGTTGTCTTTGTTAATAAGAACCAGATAACAAGCACAGCAACCACAGCAAAGAAGATACCAATATTTATCCGAGAATTTTCAGTCGCACTCGTCAACCAATCCAAGCGGTAGGAAGCATTGGCAGAGATATTGATACTTGAGTCCTTATTCTTCATCAAATCAGTTGCAAAAACATTGCGGATAATATAGTTGCTGGTATAGAGCAAGATATAGTTCATCATGATGGTCACGATTACCTCGCTCGTTCCGAGATAGGCACGTAAGATCCCCGGAATTGCTCCGGCAAGACCTCCGGCAATCATTGCGACTAAAATCGTTGCCAAGATTAGCACAGGACGTGGTAGATCTGGGTTTGCTAGGGCAAACCATCCCGCAAATACCCAACCGACAAGCGCTTGACCTGAAAGCCCAACGTTAAAGAAGCCTGCGCGACTTGCCACTGCAAATCCTAGAGCTGTAAAGATGAGCGGAGCCATAGCTGCAAAAATTTCTCCGATAGATTTTACAGAGCCAAAGGCTGAATAAAATAATTGATCGTAGCCTGCAATAGGGTCATAGCCAAATACAAGCATGATGATGGCTCCTAGAACCAAGCCTGACAGAACCGCAAGTAGGGGGAGAGTTATATTTTGTAACTTTTTAGGCATTTGCTTCCTCCTTTTCCAGCCTTCCTCCAGCCATTAAGAATCCCAATTCCTGTTTATTGGTCTTGGCAGGATCAACAATCCCATGAATAACACCGTCATGAATGACTGCAATACGGTCAGACACATCTAAAATTTCATCCAATTCAAAGCTGACCACCAGTACCGCTTTTCCTTTATCACGCTCTGCAATGAGGCGTTTACGGATATATTCAATCGCCCCAACATCAAGACCGCGCGTCGGTTGGCTGACAATCAACAAATCAGGATTTCGGTCGATTTCCCGCGCGATAATCGCTTTTTGCTGATTTCCCCCTGAAAGTGCCTTGACGGCTACCAGTTCACTAGCACCCCGAACGTCAAATTCTGCCATGAGTTCACGGGCTTTTTTGTTAATGGTATCATAGTTCAAGATACCGTTTTTAGAAATTGGTTCCTTGTAGTAGGTCTGCAAGGCAATATTTTCAGCCACTGTCATTTGCAAGACCAGACCATCACGGTGACGATCCTCTGGCACATGGCTAACCTTCATCTCTGTTATCTTCCGGGGTGTTTTTCCGACTACTTCTGTGCCCTTAATAAAAATTTGACCAGATTTTACCTTACGAAGCCCTGTAATCGCTTGAATAAGCTCGCTCTGACCATTGCCATCAATCCCTGCAATACCAACAACTTCTCCTGCACGGACATCAAGCGATAAGCCTTTAACAGCAGGAATCCCGCGATTTTCATGAACGACTAAGTCTTTAATCGATAGAATGACTTCTTTAGGATCAGCAGCAACTTTTTCCGTCTTAAAGGATACGGAACGCCCGACCATCCACTCGGCTAGGTCTTCGTTGCTCGCACCAGCGACTTCGACAGTTTCAATTGATTTTCCGCGACGGATAACAGTTACGCTATCCGCAACTGCGCGAATCTCATCTAACTTGTGAGTAATCAGGATGATCGATTTTCCTTCTTGCACCAGAGTTTTCATAATTTTTAGAAGCTCTGTAATTTCTGCCGGCGTCAAAACAGCCGTTGGCTCATCAAAAATCAATAAATCGGCTCCACGATAGAGGGTTTTAAGAATCTCTACCCGTTGCTGTGCCCCGACTGAAATATCTGCGACTTTGGCGGTCGGATCTACCTCCAGACCATATCTAGCTGATAATTCTTTAATATCTTGGATAGCCTTTTTAAGGTCTATCACGCCAGCCTTGGTTGTTTCACTTCCTAAAATAATATTTTCGGCGACTGTAAAAGCATCCACAAGCATGAAATGCTGGTGAACCATCCCAATTCCCAAATGTGCAGCCTTAGATGGAGAATCAATTGTCACAACTTGACCATTTATAGCAATTTCTCCACTTGTCGGCTCTAAAAGACCCGCAAGCATGTTCATCAATGTCGACTTACCTGCACCATTTTCTCCTAAAAGGGCATGAATTTCTCCACGTCTGACATTTAAATTGATATGATCATTTGCGACAAAATCACCAAAAATCTTTGTGATTTCTCGCATTTCAATGACATAATCTTTTGTCATAATCTCTTTTCCTTTCGGATTATATTTTGTCAGTAAAACCTACCAAAACAAGGCTTGATAAGCTTTAATGAAATTATATAATCTCAACTCCTAAAACGGCGACCGAGTCAGGTCGCCGTTTCGGATTAAACACTATTCTATTTTTTCTTAGGCGCTTCTGGAACTTCTACTTTTTTATCCAAGATGTCCTTCTTAGCAGCTGCTACTGCTTCTGAAGCTTCGCTTGAAAGATTGGTTTCAGCCAAGTCTACTCCTTTATCTGCAAGTGAGAATGTGATGATGTCACCACCAGGAAACTCACCTTTAAGAGCTTTTGCAGCAAGGTCTTTAACAGAAGTACCTACTTCTTTAAGAGTAGATGCCAATACGAAGTTTGACTCTTTCCCATCTTTAGAAGTGTATTTACCTTCTGCTGATTGATCACGGTCTACACCAATGATCCAAACCTTGTCTGCCTCATTACGTGTTTCATTTTCTGCTTTCGCTGCGGCAAAGACACCGTTACCTGTACCACCTGATGCGTGGAAGATCACGTCTGCACCAGCAGCATATTGAGCAGCAGCCAATGTTTGACCTTTTGCTGAATCAGCAAATGAACCTGCATAGTCAACCGTTACTTTGATATCTTTATTAACAGATTTCACACCTGCTACGAATCCTGCTTCAAAGCGGTCAATGATAACAGATTCCATACCACCGATAAATCCTACATGGTTTGTTTTTGTTGATTTAGCAGCAGCTACACCAGCAAGGTAAGATGCTTCATGGTCTGCAAAGCCAACGCTCGCTACGTTCTTCTGGTCTTTGACAACACTATCAACAATCACATAGTTTGTGTCAGGATTGTTTGGTGCTACTTCAGCAATCGCATTTTCCAAGGCAAAACCGATACCGAATACAAGGTTGTAGCCGCCTGAAACTGCTGAATCAAGGTTTGTTACGTAATCAGATTGACTACCTGATTGGAAGTAGGTGTAGCCCTCATCTTTTTTAAGACCGTTTTCTTCTCCCCATGCTGTCAAACCTTCCCAAGCTGACTGGTTAAATGAACGGTCGTCAACACCACCAACGTCCGTAACAATTGCTGCTTTTACTCCTGTGGCATCACTTGAGCTTGAATCGTTCTTAGCTGCGCGGTTGCCACAAGCAGCAAGTGCCACAGTTGCAAGAGTCGCAACACCTAAACCAATAAGTTTTTTGTTCATTTCTGAACCCTCCTAAAAATTCTTTGTGCAACCTTCGTTGCAAAATGGAAATGATACAGTCAAACGACTGTCTTACAGACGATACTCTTGAAACTTCAAGGGATACCTTAAGGTATCTTGAGAACGGGAGACATCAGCTTGCTTGCCTTTGTAGGATGACAGCTGCGTTCCCATCTATTTGACCTTTCTTGAGTATTAGTTTAAGTCTGTAAAAGAATACGGAAGTAATTCCCCGACTGTCATCTCGACTGTCGATTTATCTTTAGCAACTAATGTTACTCTTAAATCTTCTTCAAAAAATTCTGCCATCACTTGGCGACATGCCCCGCATGGTGAAACGGGCTTGGCTGTTTCACCATAAACAATGAGCTCTGAAAACTCCAAAACACCTTCTGAAATAGCTTTAAAAATCGCTGTCCGCTCCCCACAATTGGTCAAACCAAAGCTAGCATTTTCAATATTAACACCTGTAAAGACCTGACCGTCCTTTGCGACTAAGACAGCTCCGATAGGAAAGTGGGAATAAGGAACATAGGCTTTTTTACTAACTTCAATGGATAAATCAATTAAATCAGTAGTCGCCATTCGCCTTTTCTCCTTTCATAATCGCCACCCCAGAAGAAGCTCCGATACGAGTTGCACCTGCTTCAATAAAGGCTTTCGCATCTTCGTACGAACGAGCACCACCAGATGCTTTCACTCCCATATCTGGTCCAACTGTTTTTCTCATCAAGGCGACATCTGCTACTGTAGCACCTCCAGTTGAGAAGCCCGTAGAAGTCTTGACAAAATCAGCACCTGCTTCTTGTGATAATTGACAAGCTTTGACTTTTTCTTCATCTGTCAATAGGCAGGTTTCAATGATGACCTTGACCAAGGTATCACCACTCGCTTCGACAACTGCTTGAATGTCTTTCAAGACAGTATCGTAATCTTGCGATTTGAGGGCACCGACGTTAATCACCATGTCAATTTCATCTGCACCATTTGCAATCGCATCTTTGGTTTCAAATGCTTTAACCGCTGGTGTATTTGCCCCTAGAGGAAAGCCGATAACGGTACAAACTTTTACGTCTGTGTCTTTCAGCTCCTGTGCTGAAAGAGCTACCCACGTAGGATTGACACAGACACTAGCAAAATCATATTCTTTTGCTTCAGCAATAATTGCCAAGACCTGCTCTTTGGTCGCATTTGGTTTTAGTAGGGTGTGATCAATATATTTATTTAATTTCATCTTTTTCTCCGTACATTATGAAACAATTTCGATAATTTCTTTCGTCTTTACACTTACATTTCCTATTTTAACATTTTTTTGGAAATTTGCGAGCATATTTTCCGAAATATTTTCATTTGCGAAAATCGTTGCGATTTCTTGACCAGCTTCAACAGCCTCCCCGGCCTTTTTATGAAAGACAATTCCGGTTTCGTAATCGAGCGAGTCCGTCTTAACTGACCGCCCTGCACCTAATTTCATAGCAAACAAGCCAAATTCCAAAGCTGGGAGAGCTTCGATATAGCCACTTTCTTGTGCCAAGACAGGCACTTGATGTGAAACATGGACCTGACGATACAAGTCCTCTAGGTCACCACCTTGAGCAACTACCATTTCTTCAAATTTTCGAAGGGCAGATCCGTCGTGCAAATGTGCGCGGACTTCGTCCACTGTCTTTTCGACATCAGCAAGTCCTAACATAATCTGTGCCAACTCGCAGATAAACTCGGTCACATCCTCGCGTCCCTTGCCTTGTAAAATCTCCAAGGCTTCGAGAATCTCCAGACGATTTCCGATGCTGGTTCCGACAGGTTGTGACATATCCGTAATAACGGCAACCGTTTTTCTGCCGACTGCTTTTCCGAGCTCAACCATGGTCTGTGCCAATTGACGGGCATCTTCGATATTTTTCATGAAGGCACCTTCCCCAACCGTCACATCTAGTAAAATCGCATCCGCTCCCGCCGCAATTTTCTTGGACATGACCGAACTTGCAATCAGGGGAATAATGTCCACTGTTGCCGTCACATCACGAAGAGCATAGAGCAATTTATCTGCCTTCACCATATTATCAGACTGACCAATCACTGCTACACCGATGTCTTGGACCTGCTTGATAAACTGGTCCTGGGTCACTTCAATCTGGTAGCCCTTGATGGATTCTAGCTTATCCAAGGTTCCGCCTGTATGACCCAAGCCACGTCCGCTCATCTTCGCAACGGGTATTCCAAAGCTAGCAACGAGAGGTGCTAAAATCAAGGTCACCTTGTCACCGACACCTCCAGTCGAATGCTTATCTACTTTCACACCTGCAATCGCTGAAAGGTCAATCTCTTCCCCACTTGCCACCATCGCCATGGTCAAATCAGAGATTTCCCGAGTAGACATGCCTCTAAAGTAGACAGCCATTGCAAATGCTGCCATCTGATAATCAGGAACACTCCCCTCAGCGTATCCGCTGATGAGCCAGTTGATTTCTTCTGTGGTGAGTTCATGATCGTCCCGCTTTTTCTGAATTAAGTCAACTGTCCTCATTCTTTCACACTTTCTAAAATATAATATCCCTTATCTTTTTTCAAGATAATACAGTTACCAAAAACCTCCTCCATCTTGGCTTTGGCGCTTGGAGCACCCTGCTTTTTCTGAATCACGATGGTCAACCGTCCAGAAGCTACCAAATGGTCATACGCTCCTTCAATAATCTCGTGGACAACTGCCTTACCAGCTCGAATCGGAGGATTTGAAATCACATAGTCAAAAGTTCCAACAACTTCTTCATAGATATTGGATTGGAAAACAGAGGCCTGAACCTTATTTTTTCCAGCATTTTGAATCGCCAACTCAATAGCTCGGCTATTAATATCGACCATGGTCGGCAAAATACCAAAAACCTTCCCTAAAGTCAAACCAAGTGGACCATATCCACAGCCCACATCCAATAATGTCTTTCCTTTTTCCAGTTCTAGGGTATTGAGTAGTACTTGACTACCATAATCCACCATCTTCTTACTGAACACTCCTGCATCTGTTAGGAAGAACATTTCTTGATCGAGCAAGGTGACGCGCAACTCATGAAAATCATGAGCAACACTAGGATTTTTCTCGTAATACATATTTGCCATGTCCTTATTATACCATTTAAGAAAAACGTTTACAAGAGATTGCTAAAACTCTTACAATCATTTTACACCCATGAAAAATCATGCTACAATGGTGCTATGAAGAATGAATTGATCAATTTTGAAAAAATCAGTCGCCAGACTTGGCAACAACTGCATCGAAACACCACGGTTCCGCTAACCCAGGAAGAACTAAATTCGATTAAAAGTTTTAATGATACCATTAGCCTACAAGATGTCCTTGATGTCTACCTACCACTCATTAACCTGATTCGGATTTATAAAAAGGCTAGCGAGGATTTGTCGTTTTCCAAAAGTCTCTTTTTACAGAAGAAAATCAAAACTCATCCCTTTATCATTGGCATTTCAGGTAGTGTGGCTGTTGGAAAGTCGACAACCAGCAGGCTTTTACAGATTCTACTGACTAGAACTTTTAAGCGTGCCAAGGTGGAAATGGTCACAACAGATGGTTTTCTCTATCCTAATGCTGTTTTAAAAGAAAGAAATCTCCTCGACCGCAAGGGCTTCCCTGAGTCCTACAATATGGAGTTGCTGCTTGACTTTTTAAACACCATTGAAAATGGGCATGATTTTAAAATTCCCGTCTACTCCCATGAAGTCTACGATATTGTACCAAATCAGTATCGAACCATTTCAGCACCCGACTTCCTGATTGTAGAGGGAATTAATGTCTTACAAAATCCTCAAAATCAGCATCTCTATGTCAGTGATTACTTTGATTTGGCCATCTATGTTGATGCCGCAGTGGAAAATATCGAAAGCTGGTACTTGGAGCGCTTTAAGAAACTGTTGAAACTGGCAGAAAGGGATCCGAGCAATTACTACCACCGCTTTTTGGACATGTCTGAAGAGGACAGCTCTGCATTTGCCCACAGCATTTGGGAGACCATCAATCTGGTCAATCTGAAAGACTATATCGAGCCGACCCGACATCGGGCAGATATCATTCTTCATAAAGCAAAAAATCATGAGATTGATGAAATTTACTTGAAAAAATAATTTCCTCTTGTCAAAATCTCTTTTTTCAGATATAATAGTGTAGTTAGTATAGAAAAGGTGGAGGTGAAACCATTGGCAAACATTAAGTCAGCTATCAAACGTGCTGAATTGAACGTAAAACAAAACGAAAAAAACTCAGCTCAAAAATCAGCTATGCGTACTGCAATCAAAGCATTTGAAGCAAACCCTTCTGAGGAACTTTTCCGCGCTGCTAGCTCAGCTATTGATAAAGCAGAAACAAAAGGTTTGATTCACAAAAACAAAGCAAGCCGCGACAAAGCACGTCTTGCATCAAAACTTGCTTAATAAAAAGAGCCTTTCGGCTTCTTTTTTTATCCAAATTTCTAGAAAGGTTCTGACATGAAAATTGCAATTATCGGCTATAGCGCTTCTGGCAAATCAACCTTAGCTAGCTATCTCAGTAAACATTATGGGATTCCCTGTCTACATTTAGACAAGTTACGATTCCTTCCTAACTGGCAGGAACGACCCGATGAAGACATGCGCAGCCAACTTCAGACTTTTTTAGAGAATAATTCATGGATCATCGAAGGAAATTACAGTGACTTCTACTACCAAGAGCGCATGGAAGAAGCGGACCAGATTATCCTGATGGTATTTTCACGCTGGAGTTGTCTATTCCGCGCTGTTAAACGCTATATCACCTATGCTGGACGAGTCCGTGAGAGTAGTGCAGAGGGCTGCAGCGAAAAACTGGACTGGGAATTTATCCGCTGGATTTTAAAAGATGGACGATCTCCAAAAGCCCGAAAACGCTACCAAGCAATCTGCCAGACCTACGCTGACAAGATCACTATTCTCCATAACCAGAAAGAACTGGATGAACTTATGAGTGCTCTGAGAGGCCGAACTCAAGTTCAGCCTCTCAAAACGTAGATAAACAATTTTCTATTTAACCAAGCTCAAAAGCCCCGTTCACTTAACATTCGATTTTCTCGAGCGGAGCGAGCCTCATCCGCTGCTTTTCGCTGTGGTAAAGGTAGGGAGTTTACCTCGTTACGTTTCATAGGTTTAACAGGTTGATGCAGTCGTTTCTAGTTGATAAGAGGACTACAAAATCGATTTCTACGAAATCACGATTGAATTCCACTTCCTACTCAGAAATGTTAGGAGGTTTAGTTCAACATTTATATAGTGGATTGAGAAAAGATTAGGACGAGGCAAGGAGCTATAGATAGAACTTAGCATTCATCAAAGCGACTGAACGATGTCCTAACTTTTATGCAATTCACATAGGTATGGAATGCCGCAGGAAGTCGCTCCCCTCCGCACCACCTAAGAACAATAGCACAAAAGAACTTTTTCTTCAATCTAAAAGGCTGAACTCAAGTTCAACCTTTTTTCTACATGTTTTTATTTCATTGCACCAACTTGTTGACCAGCAATTCGACCGTAGGTAATAATATCAGTAATGGCATTTCCACCTAGACGGTTCTTCCCTTGGATGACACCTGTCAACTCGCCTGCTGCATATAGTCCCGGAATCGCTTTTCCACTTTCATCTAAAACTTCTGTTTTTTCATTGATGACCAAGCCACCCATGGTGTGATGTACAGACGGTGCTGCCTTTTCGATATAGTAGGGACCTTTTTCAAGGGATACCAAGCCCGCACGGTGGTGGAAATCCTTATCCTCACCGTCTTTTGCGTAGGCATTAACCTTTTCAAGGGTTGCTTTCAAGGTATCTACATCAATGTCAAAGAATTTTGCTGCTTCTTCAATCGTATCTGCCTTGACCAATAATTTTTCACGAATCAACTCATCATACTCTGCCTTGTGGGCTTCTTTGGTCTTAGAAATTGCGTCAATATCGTCGTTCCAGATTTGGTAGGCATATCCACCTGTTTGTGCAAGGATTGCTTTAGAAATCACATCGCGACGTTCCAGTTCTTCCACGAAGCGTTTACCTTCTTGGTTGACTAAGATTGCACCGTCAAAGCGGGTATCTGCCAACAAGGAAATCATACCTGTTTTTGGATTAGCAATTGGGTAGGTTTGGATACTTTCCATATTGGTAAGGGCAGCGCCTACTTCTTGTGCCATCACAATTCCGTCTCCTGTTGTACCAACAGAGTCAGTAGAATGGTAGCGCTCGTCGTATTCTTTGTTGTATTGTTTGCGCATTTCGATATTGGAACCAAATCCGCCCGTTGTCAAAATAACAGCATTGGTAGCATGGAAAGTCACTTCACGCTTTTCTCTATCTGTTGCAGTAACCCCGACGATTTTGCCACTATCATCTTTCAGTAGCTTCTCCGCTTTCACATTCAGAAAGACTGGAATCTTCAACTCGTCCGCTTTCATCTTCAACTTAGAAATCAACTCAGCACCCGTATGCCCAACTGGGATGAGGGCACGTTTGAAGCTGTGACCACCAAATTGGAACAATTGATCTGGGAGAAATTCAACTTTGATGTCATCACGGAGCCATTCAGCTGATTCCAAGGCTTTTTCAGCCATCAAGCGAACCATCTTCGGATCTCCGACATTGTCGCCACCTTTCATGGTGTCTTGGTAGTAGATGTCGACTGAATCCCCTTCAATTCCTAATTTCTTTTGAACCCAGTTACCTGGTGCATTCATTTCACCACCAGAAAGGAGGGTATTTCCGCCAATTGCAGGAAGTTTTTCCAAAATAGCTACCTTTTTACCAGCTTCTGCTGCTTCAATGGCTGCGCTAAATCCTGCCCCACCAGAACCGACAACGACCACATCAAAGGTTTGCTCTGCTGGGATTTGTTCCTTTTCTTTGGCTTGTTTTGATTTCTTAGCTGCAACAAGGGTAATCCCTGATTTTTCAACGGCATCTTTTACCGCATTGAGGTAGCCTTCGCTAGTTGCAGAAGCACCAGATACCGCTTCCACATCTGCTGAGTTTTGCGCAATAATCATCTCTTGCAACTCTTCGTAAACAGGCTCAGACAAGACCTTGTTTTCATCTTGCTCCAAAACATCAACCTTGGTAATGGCGCCGTCTTTAATGGTCACAGCTACCTTGATGTCACCATGCTTCCCACTCCCCACACCTTCAAAGGTTCCACCTTTTTTCGCAGCAGAACAGCCAATCATCAGCAATACTGCTACAAAGCTGAGCAGTATGACCTTCAAACTTCTTTTCATCTTACTCTCCTTTTTTCTATTGTTTGCCAATAGATATGAAATAATATGTGCTTTTTATCACACTCTCTATTTTAGCATAAACAGGACATAATGCAACCGTTATCATAAATTTTTTCATGACTATGAGGAAAGTCAGAAAATTGCTATTTTTTAATCTTTTCAAGCCAAAAGGAGCCGAGACTTTCGCTCAACTCCTACTCTTTTTATTTTAGTGCTATTTTCGATATTCTTTAGGCAACTTGACCTCAAAAATGGTGCCTTTGGGCTGACGATCTTGCACCGTAATGGTTCCGCGAAGGGTTTCAATAATTTGCTTGGCGAGAGATAAACCAAGACCAAAGCCCCCCTTTTGACGGGTTCTGGCCTTGTCGACACGATAGAACCGGTCGAAAATTTTCTTTTTATTTTCAGAACTAATACCAAACCCGTTATCCGCTACCCTGATGATGAGGAAACGATCTTTGGTATAAATATCTACCCAGATATGCCCATCTTCTTCCGAATACTTCATGGCATTATCCACCAAAATAGTCATCAACTGCTTGAGCAAGGTCTTATCGGAGCGAATCACTTCCGTGACATCTTGGTGGACTTCAATTGTTTTCCCATTTTCTTCCGCCATAATGATATAGTTGACCAAGGTGTCATCAAAGAAAGAGGGCTGAACATCTACGATTTCTGGTTTCAAACCATCATCACGTCTGGCAAGATTTAGTAAATTGGTCGTTAACAACCGCATATTGCGCACTTCTGCAAGACTTGACGCAATATTTGCGCTACTATCCATAATGGTCGCTTCAGGATGTCTAAAGAGGCTTTCAAGACGATTTTGCAAGACCGTTAGAGGCGTCCGCAATTCGTGGCTGGCATTTTCGACAAACTCCTTCTGCTTTTGAAAACTCGCGAGGATTGGGCGCATGCTGACATTTGAAAGATAGATGCTGGCTACAATCGAAATCAACCAGAACCCAATCATGACAATCATGACGGTTGATTCATACGAGGCAATTGAGGACTTAATTTGACTGGTGTTAAAGAGGATAGCTGCGTATTTGATGTCTAAACCTGTGTAGGCAGAAACAGCACTGGTCGGCAGGGTCAGGCTCATACACCGATAGGTTTCTTTCTCACCAAAAGGAGTCGTCACAGTACACTCCGTAATGGTATCTAACGATTCCTTATCAAGCTGTAAAGTGGACAAACCAGAAAAATAATCTACTTGATTGAGACGATTGCCCTTGCTATCGTACAGTATCACGTGGTAGTTAGCATTCAGCCGGATTTTAGAAGCCGGATAGACGAACTTGTATTCAGGTTCTCCCTTCTCTTCTTCGGCGTCCCCATTGTTCGTGCCCTTTTCAACTTTGTTTGCACTCTCATTTTTTTCCCAAACAATTTCGACTTCTGATGATAAACCACGAGCTCTTGCAAATTCCAGCAGCATATCGGGAGCGTTTGCCATTTCCTTAAAATTTTCATCGGAACTCCGATACATAGTGGAGCGCATCAGCTGGAAAATAATAAGGGTCATCAGCCCAAAAATAAGGGTAAATACAGCAAAATAACGGATAAAATAAGAAAAATTATCCGTATGGTAGAGCTTGCGAAATTTAGTTAACATGTTTCAAGATGTAGCCGACACTTCTGAGGGTTTGCAGCTGCTCACCAAAGGTCGTCCCTTTCAATTTTTTTCTAATTTTGGAGACATAGACCTCTACAACTGAAATGGTCGTATCGCTGTCAAAGCCCCAAATTCGGTCAAAAATTTGTGTCTTTGGTAAAATGACGTTTTGATTCTGCAAGAAATAAACCAGCAGGTCAAACTCTTTCCCGAGCATCTCTACCTCACTACCATTGACTGTTGTTGTATTGGTAGAAAGGTCAACAGACAGATCACCAAACGTTAGAGTATTTTCGTTGAATTTTCCCGAACGCTTCAAAAGGGCCTGAATCCGCATCTTCAACTCTTCTAGGTAAAAGGGCTTGGTTAAGTAATCATCCGCTCCCAATTCAAAACCGTGTCCCTTATCATCCAAACTTTCCTTAGCAGTTGTAATGAGGACAGGCGTTGTAATGCCTTTAGCCCGCAATTCTTTGAGGACTTGGAAACCATCTTTTTCTGGCAACATCAAGTCCAGCAAAATAAGGTCATAGACACCTGATTCGGCTTCATACAAACCCTCATCACCGTCAAACACCTGCATGACATCTGCAAAATCATCTAAAAAATCAAATACGGAATTGGATAAGCTCAAATCGTCTTCTATCAGTAGTATCTTAATCAATTTCATCTCTCCTATCTTATCCCATTATACCATGAACGCTCCCACATCATGGTAACTTTTACTAGCTATTCATACAGTCTACCTTCTCAAACTTAAAAAAAACTAAAAATCTGGACAAATACTAAGATACAAGGGCGTGAAAAGAACACAGTGAAAATAGGAAATCTGACGAAGAGTCTGTAGACTCTAGGAAGATTTATCTTTTTCACACAGTGCTTAGCCCGAGTTCAATTACTCAAGATACAGCGGTAGTTTACTTGTTACGCAATTTTTCATCACTCATCCACCAAAGATACACTGTATCTTTGGTGCGTTAAAAACTCAAAGCGCACTCAAGAGTATCCGTATCCGTAAGCGAACAAAATTCGCAACGGCTACGGAAAAATAGGAAATTTGACGCAGAAACTGTAGTTTCTAGGAAAATTTATCTTTTTCGCACAGAGTTTAGGGCGTGTTCAATTATAAGATACAAGGGCGTATAAAAATCTGTATGAAAATAGGAATCTTGACGAAGTGCTGAGGCACTAGGAAAGATTATACCTAAAGGTAGCCACAGTTGTAATCGGCTAAAGCCGAAACATCTGCGTCTCTTTTTCACTAAGATTTTAGCCCGCGTTCAGTTATATAAGATACGAGGGCGTGAACAGCACACAGTGAAAAGCTCCACTGGAGCTTTTCACTCATCAAGACAAGTTAACAAAGGAGCCTTTTGATTTACTAAGAGTATTGAATCATTATAACTCTGTGATATTTCCTGTACGAAGATAAACGACCCACTCACAGATATTTTTGGCGTAGTCACCGATGCGTTCGAGGTAGGAGATGACTTGGAAATAGTCGCGTCCAGCAATCAAGGCATCTGGATTTTTCTTGATTTCTTCTGTCGCTAAATCTTGAATGGCATTGTAGTATTGGTTGATGATTTCGTCGTGAGCAGCTAGTTCGTAGGCCTGCTCCGTCTCACCACCGTTTAGGTAGAGTTCCAGAGCAGCTTCCACTAATTTACGGACTTCGCGGCCCATTTTCTTAATCTCTGCTTCCACGACCTGGATGCGGACTTCTCCTTTCATACGGATAGCCGCTTCTGCAATCGACACCGCATGGTCTCCCATGCGCTCCAAGTCGTTAGTGGCTTTCAAGACGGTAATAACGGTGCGTAGATCTGTAGAGACAGGTTGCTGAAGTGCGATGATTTCAAGTGATTTTTTTTCGAGCTTGATTTCAAAGGCATTGATTTTAGCATCTGATTCGATGACTTCTTTGGCCAATTCCCGATCATGCGTGATGAAGGCTTGGACAGTATTGTTGATTTGTCCAAGCACTTCATTTCCCATGGCGTAAAACTGGTTATGCAATTTGTCTAGTTCTTCTTCAAATTGTGTTCTTAGCATTGTGATTATTCCTTTTTATTATCCAAATTTTCCTGTGATATAGTCCTCGGTTTCCTTATGGCGAGGATTTAAGAAGACTTGCTTGGTCTGGTCATACTCAATCAAATCTCCGTCTAAGAAGAAGCCTGTTCTGTCTGAAATCCGCGAAGCTTGCTGCATGGAGCGTGTCACCAAGACCATGGTGTACTTCTCTTTTAAGCCATACAAGGTATCTTCGATTTTCCCTGCTGAAATCGGGTCGAGCGCTGAGGTCGGCTCATCCAAGAGGATAATCTTCGGACTAGTCGCAAGAACCCGCGCGACACAAACCCGCTGCTGCTGTCCACCTGATAAACCAAGCGCTGAATCATGTAGGCGATCCTTGACCTCGTCCCAGATAGAAGCACTAATCAAGGATTTCTCCACTGCTTCATCTAGGACCTGTTTGTCCTTAATCCCATTGATTCGCAAGCCATAGACAACATTTTCATAAATCGTCATCGGGAAGGGATTAGGCTGTTGGAAAACCATGCCAATCTCTTTGCGTAAATCAACTGTATCAGTCCGCGGACTGTAGATGTTGCGACCGTTATAGTCAATCGCTCCTGTCAGAGTCACTTCTGGATTCAAATCGCCCATGCGGTTGATGGAACGTAAAAGCGTTGATTTTCCAGAACCAGATGGGCCAATCAACGCTGTGATTTCATTTGGATAAAAATCAACGGAAACGTTGTTCAAGGCCTTTTTTTTATTGTAATAAACAGACAAGTCTTTGACTTGTAAAATCGGTGCTGTCATCAAAGTTCCTTTCTATCCAAAGTGTCCTGACACGTAGTCGTTGGTGGATTGTAGTTTGGCATTTTGGAAGATGTTAGCTGTCTTATCATACTCAATCAAATCTCCCAAGTAAAAGAAGGCTGTATAATCGCTTGCACGGGCTGCTTGTTGCATATTGTGAGTCACGATGATAATGGTATAGTTCTTCTTCAATTCAAACATGGTTTCTTCCAGCTGCATCGTCGCAATCGGATCAAGAGCTGAAGCAGGTTCGTCCATGAGTAAGATTTTCGGCTTAACCGAGATTGCACGGGCAATGCACAAACGTTGCTGCTGTCCACCTGATAGGGTCAGGGCAGACTTGTGAAGATCATCCTTGACCTGTTCCCAGAGAGCCGCTTGCTTAAGAGAGGTTTCAACAAGCTCATCCAAGACTTTTTTGTCTTTTACACCCGCCCGTTCATGGGCAAAGGTGATATTGCGATAGATAGACTTTGCAAAAGGATTAGGACGCTGAAAGACCATGCCAATGTGCTTACGCATTTCATAGACATTGATTTCAGGTCGGTTAACATCCACTCCCTCATAGAGAATTTCCCCAGTCACCTTGGCAATATCAATCGTATCGTTCATACGGTTTAAGCTCCGCAGATAGGTAGACTTACCAGATCCAGATGGACCAATCAAGGCTGTAATTTTATTTTTTTCAAACTGCATATCAATGCCCTTAATGGATTCCTTACCACCATAGTAGACATGTAAATCCTTTGTTTCTAAGGCAATTTTCTCCTGCGGAAAGGTGATGATATGCTTTTCATTCCAATTATATTCTGCCATTGTTTCTCCTCTAATTTAGGCTGCAGATGTTAATTTCGCATGCAATTTCTTACCAATATAGCGTGCAGAAACGTTGAAAATCAAGATAAAAACCAAGAGAATGGCTGCACTACCAGCAGAAACCTGAGTCGCATCTGGAATCGTCCCCTCACTGTTGACTTTCCAGATATGAACCGCAAGGGTTTCTGACTGACGGAAAATCGAAATCGGGCTCGTCACACTAAGCGGATTCCAGTTCGACCAGTCGAGGGCTGGTGCTGATTGACCTGCTGTATAAATCAAGGCCGCTGCTTCTCCGAAGATACGACCAGAAGCAAGGACAATCCCTGTCACAATCCCTGGAAGAGCTTCGGGGATGACCACATGAACCACTGTTTCCCAGCGAGAAATTCCAAGGGCAAGCCCTGCCTCACGCTGAGTGTGGTGAACATGGCGAAGACTGTCCTCCACATTGCGGGTCATTTGTGGCAAGTTAAAGACCGTCAGCGCCAAGGCTCCTGATAGAATTGAAAAGCCATACTGGAACTGCACAACGAAAATAAGATAACCAAACAAACCAACAACGACAGATGGCAAGGAAGACAAAATCTCAATACAGGTACGGATAAAATTGGTCAAACGACCTTTTTTCGCATACTCAGCCAGATAAATCCCTGCTCCCATTGAAAGCGGCACCGAAATCAAAATCGTAATCACAAGTAGGAAGAAAGAATTATAAAGCTGAATTCCAATTCCTCCCCCTGCTTGGTAAGAAGAAGATTTCCCCGTCAAGAAGGACCAGCTGACATGCGGTAAACCGCGCAACAGAATATAGAGAATGAGGGAGGTCAAGATTGCAACGATAATACCTGCAATAGAATACAAAATACCAGTCGCTAACTTATCAATTTTTTTAGCGTGCATAGTTTCTCTTCCTCTCTCTCGTAATAAATTTCATCATCAAATTAAAGACTAGGCTCATCAACAATAGAACGAGAGCTAGTGACCAAAGAACGTTGTTTTGCACCGTTCCCATGACAGTATTTCCAATTCCCATGGTGAGGACAGAGGTGAGCGTAGCTGCCGGAGTTGTCAAAGATGTTGGAACAACGGCTGAATTTCCCACGACCATTTGAATAGCAAGTGCTTCACCGAAAGCCCGAGCCATTCCAAAGATGACCGCGGTAAAAATACCAGACTTGGCTGCATGGAGAATGACCCGCCAAATGGTTTGCCAGCGAGTTGCTCCCATGGCAAGACTGGCTTCACGGTAATGACGAGGAACAGCACGTAAGCTATCAACTGTCATAAAGGTCACTGTCGGTAAAATCATGACAAAGAGAACAAAGACCCCTGATAAGATACCAAAACCTGTTCCACCAAAGATAGAGCGGACAAAGGGTACCACGACCTGCAAACCGATAAAGCCATAGACAACCGACGGAATACCGACCAAGAGTTCAATAACGGGTTGCAAGATTTTCGCCCCATACTTAGGCGATACTTCGGTCATAAAGACTGCAGCTCCAATGGCAAAAGGCGTTGCGATAATCGCAGATAAAATGGTCACGATGAAAGAACCTGCAATCATCGGAAACGCTCCGAAGGACTTAATGGCGGGCTTCCAGACGCTACCAAATAAAAATTCAAAGATGTTGACACCATTCACAAAGAAGGTAGACAGTCCTCGTTGGGCAACAAAGAGCAGAATCATGGCTACAATAAAAACGATTAAGCCCAAGCAGAGAAAGGTGATGCTCTTGCCAAATTTCTCTAAACGAGAATTTTTGGACGGGGAGAGCAATGCTTTCGCAAGTTGTTCATTTTTCATGCTTACTTTTTCTCCTTCACTATACCGTCTGAACTCTTGATGACCTTCATATCATTCACTGAAATATAGCCCATATCCACAACGATTCCCTTTTGAACCTTGTCCGACATAACATAGTTGATAAATTCTTTCTCAAGACCAGTTGCTTCCCCCATGGTATACATGTGCTCGTAGGACCAAATCGGCCAATCATTGGTGACCACATTGTCCATAGTTGGTGCAAAGCCATTCAGCTCAATAGTTTTCACCGAATCATCCACATAGGAAAAGGCAAGATAAGAAATAGCACCTGGCGTTTGAGATACGATTGACTTCACCATTCCGTTTGAATCCTGCTCCAAACTTTGAGCTGCTTCTTCGCCTTGCATGACCACTGCGTCAAAGGTTGCTCGAGAACCAGACCCTACCGCACGGTTGATGATGGAAATCGCTAAATCTTTTCCGCCCAACTCTTTCCAATTGCTCACTTCGCCCTTGAAAATCTTTTTCAGCTGGTCAAGACTGATGTTTTCTACATCAACCTCTTTGTTGACAATGACCGCAATCCCTGCCACCGCAACTTGATAGTCAACCAATTTGTCTGCATCAATCCCAGATTTTTCCTCGGCAAAGACATCACTATTGCCAATCTGAACAGCTCCTGACTGAACCTGTGACAAACCTGTACCAGATCCACCCCCTTGAACATTGATGGTCTTGCCTTTGTTTTCAATCCCAAATTCATCTGCTGCTGCTTCTACCAAGGGCTGAAGGGCTGTTGATCCGACTGCTGTAATCGACTCTCCACGGTCAATCCATGAAGCACAAGCAGATAAGCTGAGGCTCGCTGAAAGGCATAAAGCTAATATACCAAGCGTACGCTTTTGTTTCATTTTTCACATTTCCTTTACATTTTTCCGTGTTACTTCATGCAATGGTTTTTCCATAACTATTACAAGCCATTTACAAGAATTTTACACATTTCCACTATATCATATAACACCACAAGTTGCAACAAGATACGAGGGCGTGAAAAAAGCGACAGAAAAATAGAAAATACGACAAAGAAGCTCAGGCTTCTAGGAGTATTTATCTTTTTTCCGAGCTTTTAGCCCGAGTTCAATTACACAAGATACGAGGGCGTTAAGCGAGCATAGCAAAAATAGGAATTTTGACGAGCGAAAAGCTCCTGTGGAGGTTTTCAGCCCATTTCCTAAAGGGATTCTCAGCTGTAACTCGCTAAAGCGAGAACAGCTGCCTATCTTTTTTCCGAGCTTTTAGCCCGAGTTCAATTAAGTAGTGAGAGTGTCAGAAAAGTCCTAATGTACCACAAGGGTATCCACATCCGTAAGCGAACAAAGTTCGCAACGGCTACGGTAAAATAGGAGATTGCTGCCGTGTTTAACGTGAACACAAGGCAGTCTATCTTTTTCATAATGACTTTTAGCTCGAACACAATTCAAACTTCCTCAAGATACAAAGCCCGTAAAGAACTCAAAGCGCACTCAAGAGTATAACTATACCAAATGTCACAAACTGCGTTTGTTGTATCTAATAACCACCGACAGTCTATCCGAAGAATGATAAGAAAGTTGGCAAGCAACTTCCATCTCCCACCTCCCAAGGTATACTTATACCTTGGGAGCTAACCAAACCTGAGCCCTTTGGGAAAGGTGTTTTTTAGGGTTCCTGAGACAATCTTGGCAAAACCAAGGCCGTTTCCTGCGACAGCCACTTGGTACCAGCCATTGGGTAAGTCCTTTGATACTGCAATTGTCCGCCCTGCTACATACTGAACAAAGTCTTCTTCTGAAATCTCGACTCGCTGCCTCACTTCCTCACTCTTGAGGGCTAATCCCAAAGCAAAACTTGGCTCAAACCGCTTCTTCTTAAAGGTTCCCAAGTGCAATCCATTGCGGGCAATTTTTAGCTTTGAAATATCAGGTAGATCGTGGGGTAAGAGATACAGCTGATCCCCAAAAGCCTGCAAAATGCCCTCTGCCTGAAAAAACAGATTCGCTTTCGCAAAATCCTGCCATAATTGAACCTGCTCTCGGTTGAGGTTGGAAATATTGCCCTTTTTCTTCTTACTTGGATGTGCCTCTCCATAGTAGCCGAATTTCGCGACAAATTGTCCTTCTCCTTTAAATTGATGCGGATACATGCGAGCAGTTTGTGGTAGGTCAATCCCTGCCACCATGCCATTGATCTTGGGAATATCTAGCAATTCAACATCGTAATTCTCCATCAACCAGTGGACGATATCCTCGTTTTCCTCTGGCGCCCAGGTACAGGTCGAATAGATCAACTGCCCGTTGGGAGCAAGCATCTCTATCGCTGATTGTAAAATCTCCCTTTGCACAACTGCGCACTCACTGGGGTAATCTTTTGACCAATACTCCATGGCAGCTGGCTCCTTACGAAACATACCCTCTCCCGAACAAGGTGCGTCTAAGACAATCATATCAAAATAGCCTGCAAAACCCCTTGCTAAACGCTCGGCAGATTCATTGGTCACAAGGACATTGCGCGCCCCAAATCGTTCGATATTTTCGACCAATATTTTCGAGCGTTTTTTGGATATTTCATTACTGACGAGAATCCCTCTGTTGTCTAGATAAGAAAGAAGATGAGTTGACTTGCCACCTGGTGCTGCTGCCAAGTCCAGCACTTTCATACCAGGAGCAGGCGCTGCAATCTGTCCGACAATTTGAGCAGCAGGCTCTTGCGAATAAACGAGTCCTGTGACATGCGCTACTGACTTGCCAGAGACTTTTCCGTAGTAAGACCAGGGCATATTCTCAATCTTTTCTTCAAACGATTGCTGATTTTCCTTTAAAGGATTGGTGCGAAAACCTGCGACTGCCGGCTCTTGAAAGCTCTCAAAAAAGGCTGGTGCTTCCGCACCCAGCAGTTGTTCGTATTTCTCTTTAAATTCTCTCGGTAATGATATCACTGTAAATACCTTTTTATTTCTCTTATTTTTTCAGTTGGAGCAAGCATCACACATTCACGACCATAAAAGGCTGGTTTTTCTCCCTTGGTCGTCATCAGGGTGTAGCCCAGTTTTTCACCCAAGATACTGGCTGCGGCATAATCCCAAGGATAGACATAAGAAGCCTGTGCGAGCAAGCGCCCTGTCAAGACATGGGCAAAGCTAATGCCTGCACTACCGATGGAGCGTGTTCCCAAGGTTTGATCTGCAACATCTGCTAAACCATCGTAATTTTGGGCGTAGAGACCTGCATTGAGACCAATCAAACTTTCTTTCAAAGGCCTAGGATTGGCTGGTGGTAACAACTGTTCATTCTCATAGACAGGAAAATCACCACCCCCATGATAGAGCTTGTCTGCCATCACATCATAAATCAAGCCAAATTTTCCCACACCATTTTCAAAATAGGCGAGCAAGACCGCAAAATCAGCCTTTTGCACAATAAAATTGGTCGTCCCGTCAATGGGATCAATGACCCAGACCTTCCCCTGACCAAGCGGGAGATGTTCGGGACTTTCTTCTCCTAAAATACGGTCTTTGGGATAGCGCTCCAGAATGCTCTTTGTCAAGCACTCCTGCACCTTCTTATCTAGTTGGGTCACTAAATCGGTAAAATGCCCCTTTTCTTCAATTTCAAGATCATCGTGCAAATGCTGCCTGAGAAACTCTCCAGCTTCCAGAACAATCTTTTGGGCGAATTGGTACTTATCTTCCAAGAGAAACCACTCCTTTCCCTTGCTCTTTTGCCTGCTTCACAGCACGATAGGTCGAATAGCCTGAGGCTACTTCAAATTCTCGGTCGATTCGCCGCTCTTCCCCCTTACTTTTCACAATGGTTTTAAACTGGTCATAGGCATCTAAAAGAGCTTGAGCTGTCACACCGCCTTCGTAGGCTTTTTCCACCTGATTCAAAAAAGAAAGCACGGAGGAAAGCTCCTCTGTGCTCCACGAAAAATCAAGTGGATAGGAATAATTTTTGTCCATATCTATACTTGTCCTATCTCCGCTTTTAATGTTGCATTTTTTAATTCTTGCTTGCGATATTTCCGTGGTAAAAAGGCCCGGATTTCATCCTCATTAAATCCAATTTGCATCCTTTTTTCGTCTAGGATAATCGGACGACGAAGCAAATTTGGATAGGTAACAATCAATTCAATCAACTCTGAAATTGAGAGTTCGTCAACATCAACATTGAGCTTTTGAAAGACCTTTGATCGGGTAGAAATCAAATCGTCTGTCCCATTTTCAGTTAAGGCTAGAATATTTTTCAATTCCTCTGTCGTCAAGGGACTGGTCATAATATTATGCTCAGAAAAAGGTACCTGATGATTGGTTAGCCATGCCCTAGCCTTACGACAGCTGGTACAGCTAGGTGACAAAAATAGTGTAATCATAAGCATACCTTTCTATATTATTTTCTCACCCTCTATTATACACTAGATAAAAGCGTTTTACAAGATAAAATCAGATTTAGTCAGAACAAATGCACGAAACAACCGTTTCCGAATGATTCCCTAAATAGAAACCGTTTATTGTAAAGTTCTTCTATAGTAAAAACACTAAACCCTCCCCAATGCTTTATGAAAAATCCGAACTATGAAATACAGAAAACTTTATTTTCTCTCTAAAAATCTTTCATGCGTTTGGTGTGAGATTTGGTCTTGCTATTGCCGAGATAAATCATCGATTTTTGCTTCCAAGCGCTCTAGCAGGAGATTCTGTTCTTCGATTTTTAAGGTCAGCTCATCAATTTTGGCATCGCGTTCGCTATCGACAAAAAAGCGGGTAATGATGGCCGTCACCATCCCGAAGGTCAGAATACCAATCAGCATGAGCACAATCGCAATAGCCTTTGCAATAGCTGTCTGCGGCACAATATCGCCGTAGCCAACGGTCGTCATGGTCACAATCGACCACCATAAGGAGTTCAAGAGAGATTGCTTTTCAACTACAGAGAGAACACCACTGGCAATCATGACCGCAACAAAGTTGAGTACCAAAATCTTATACAGGCCACTGGTATTCATCAGCTTACGGAGAATATCCCAGAGCTTACTAGAAACCGCAACAAGGCGGGTAAATTTTAAGAGCCCAAACAATTTTGCAAAGCGGGCAATTCGTCCAATTCTGAAAAAGGCTGCCAGTTGGACAAAAGGCAAAATCGCAATTAAGTCAAGGAGATTGTTGCGGATATATTTCCCTTTATTGTCGGCATAATACAGATTACTACTATAATCAAACACAAAAATAGCCCAAAGCATGGTATCAAAAATGTGATAAAAGAGACTTTGAGCAGAAACAAGTGCCAGCATTTCACTAACAATCAGTAAAACGTAGAGCACAGCCATCACAATCATCGCTACTTCATAGCGCGAATCGTTTATGATTTTCTTAATCATGATCCTTCCAAGTGAGCGCTAATCGCTCATCTTCTTTCATTTGTGTCATTAAGGCATCAATGCCATCAAATTTAATCATGTCACGAATTTTTTCAAGCCAGTAAATCGTGATTGTTTCACCGTAGATATAGCGTTCAAAACCAAATATATGGGCTTCTAAGCGCAGTTCTGTGCCATCAAAGGTCACATTTTTCCCAACGCTTGCCATGGCACGATAGCGTTTTCCAGCGATTGCTACATCAGCGACATAGACACCATCTGCTGGTAAGTGTACGGCATCAAGCGGGGCTAGATTGGCTGTCGGATAGCCGATGGTTCGTCCTCTGGCATCTCCATGTACGACAATTCCTCGGGTCTCAAAAGGGTAGCCCAATAATTGCTTAGCTTCATGAACTCGTCCATCTTGAATGGCCTTGCGAATCCGAGTGGACGATACTTTTTCGCCTTTCAATTGCACTTCACCAACCACTTCAACTTCTCCGTCAAAAAGGTCATTCAAATCCGCAACCGTGGCCCTGCTATTTCCAAAATGATAATCAAACCCAACGACGACGACACTAGCCTTTAAGGCTTTGACATACTGGTTGATAAACTCTTGAGGGGTCGTTGCTGCAAATTCACTCGTAAAATCCATCAAGTAGAGCTGATCTACTCCATACTTTTCAAAGAGTTGATACCGACGTTGGGCACTCGTCAAATGGCGGAGCAAATCTGGACTAAAGCGGGCAAAGGCAAGGCGCGGTGATTCAGGGAAGGTCAAGACCGTCACACTCATGCCACGTTGATTCGCAATCCTACGTGCTCTGTCTAACAACGCCTTGTGTCCCACATGAATCCCGTCAAAATACCCCAATACCAATACGGTTTCTCCTTGGGGCTGAATGTCTTTATAATCGTTTATCGTTATCCGTTTCATCATTATATTATTGTATCATAAAGCGCTCAAAAGACCTAGATAAAAACCTTCCGAGGCTTATAGAAATCTTCTCTTTTTTCTAAAATAGCAATCAGTCTGTCGTCTTTAAAACCTGCAAGCAAATCAACTGCTTCATCTAAGGTTACAAAACGTCCGTGTATCACATCTGCTAGCTGGTCTTCACTAAGCACCACTTTTTTCAAATCACCGATTCCATGCTCAATCGGCTGCAGAAAAGAAACATCTCCTGCTTCAACTAAATCCGCGATTTCTTCAATGGTCAGCGCATCTGCAATCACCAGGCCAGCAGAACTCGTCCGCACGAGCTGAGACATGTGGCTGGCAAAACCCAACTGGGCTCCCAAATCCACCGACAAGGTCCGCACGTAGGTTCCTTTGCCACAGCGCACACGGAAAGAAAAGCGGGCGCATTCGTTCGCAAAAATGAGAGGGCTGGTCCGTTCAAATTGGTAGATGTCCACCTGACGTTCTGGTCGCTCAACCGTCTCACCCGCCCGCGCATATTCGTAGAGCTTGCGCCCATTGACCTTGACTGCTGAATACATGGGAGGAATTTGCGTGATGGGGCCGACAAAACGCTGCATAGCTTGGTCGATTTCTTCCTCCGTTACACTCCTTGGAATCGGAGTACGCTTCACCACCTCACCAAACGCATCTTCTGTTGTCGTGGAGTATCCAAGCGTGATTTCACCCTCGTAGATTTTCCCTTTTTCTTGCATGTATTCAATGAGGCGGGTTGCCTTTCCAACTGCAATGGGCAAGACCCCTGTCACATCGGGGTCAAGGGTGCCACCGTGACCAATCTTCTTGGTCTGCAAGATTTTGCGGAGCTTAAACACCACATCATGCGAGGTCATCCCCGCTTCTTTTTTTACATTGATAATTCCTGAAAGCATAGAACTATTATAGCATAGAAATGGAATTGGACAAGTAGAAGATTCTTACTCTTTTAATAGATAATGGAGGACATGATCAGGGTCTTCCAGCATCATCTTGGTCAGCCTATAGTTTTCTGATTCCCTGTAATGAATCTCTTTGATTTCCTTATCGAAATGATACAACCGTGATTGAGGAAGGGCTGTCAAAATGGGGGAATGGGTTGCAATGATAAATTGAGAGCCTTGCTGGGCTAATCCATAGATCCGCCGCATCATGGCCAGCTGATTCTGCGGAGAAAGTGCCGCTTCCGGTTCATCTAATAGATAGAGACTATTGGGCTTAAAATGATGTAAGAGCAAGCCCATAAAAGCCTGACCATGAGATTTTTGATGAGGAATTCCCCCATAGTGGTCTAAGTGATAGCCAGCTTGAATTTCTTCCTCCCATACTTCTTCCAGATAGCTGGCTACATTGTAAAAACTTTCTGCTCGGAGGAAAAAACCTGATTTTGGTCGCCTAGCACTCTTAGAAAGAATGAGAGAGTCGCAAAGAGACGAGTGGGTATCTTTGATCGTAAAATGGGCTTGGAGACCTCCCCCTTCTGGATTGAAGCCCCAAGAAACAGCAATCGCCTCTAATAAGGTTGATTTGCCACTCCCATTTTCTCCCGTAAAAAAGGTAACGGGCAAAGATAAATCAAGCGTCCTTAGCTCACGGATGGCAGGAATATGGAAATAATACTCTTCTTCTGCCAAGCTCTTTACTTCAAGTTTGGTGATAAAATTCATTGCTTCCTCCTAGTTCTCAATGGATATGCCCCTATCACATCTGGATCAGGGTTATCGTTTTAAGACGTTAGACTATATCCTCGGCCAATTCAGCCAAGCATTCTTCTACAAACTGTGCCATTAAACTAGTAGGAACTAATGCAACGCCAGTCCGATAGGCGCTAAGAACACTCTCCAACATCTGATAGTATCGTTGAGACAAGTGTTCCTGTGCCAATTCCCCACCTTCTTTCTTGGATAAAATTATCTCTTCTCTCACATAAGCCAGTGTCCGACAGAGATTCAAAATAGTAGATACGGGGTCTTTTGTTATCCTTGTAGTACTATCTTCAATATCATCCCAGACACTGTCTAAGTAGTCTTTTCGAGTAGGCGCCTGAAAGACTTTGGGAATCTCCTCACCATATAAGACAATTCCCTTTTGAAAAATGACCATGATATACGCAGTCAAATCCATATCCACTCCCTGCATATTTGCACAATACAAGGAGATATCTTCTTCCGCCGCTGTTCGGTGTTGGATAGAATAATGCAACTGATAGAGCATGGGAAATCGCGGTGGGTTCAAGTCCTTTTCACAAACCACACTCATCTCAAGCCCCTTTTGGGGCCAAATCGCTCTATTTCAAGTAAATAACGAATGAGTTTTTCTTTTTCTACTTGCTACAAGGGGACTTAACAACCACTAAAAAATCAATGTCACTCTGTTCCCAAGAAAAGCAGCCATAGGCAAGAGAGCCATGCACATATATGCCGACTAGATTAGAACCTACTTGAACCACACATTCATGCTTTATGCGATTCAATACTTGGAAGATTTTGCTATCCATTTCTTATTTCTCCTCAAGTTGATACGTAAACCCGATTGATTTTTTCTCAAAGCCATAGTGTTCATAAAAAGCATGGGCTGTCTGTCGTTCTGCTCCCCTGCCGCTGTTTAGAGCCAAAGCCTGACAGCCTGTTTCCTTGCCAATCTGCTTGACCCTATTGAGCAAGGCTGTTGCTATTCCTTGGTTGCGATACTGACTATCGACAACCAGAGCTAAAATCCTCAAGTAGGCACCCTTTCTTTCAAAGAAGTACATCTTGGCATAGCCAATCAAGCCAAGTACCTGCCCATCTTCTTCATAAACCAGCAAGCTATAATCGGAGTGTTCCAACAGCTCTGTGAGCCACCTATTCACCTCCTCAACTGGACTAGGATAGCCTAATTCTTCCAGTAAATGCTGACAAGCTAGGACATCTCCTTCTTGATAGGGACGAATCATTGCTCCTCCTTCAACGCCTCAAACTTGGCCTTCATGGTTGGATTTTTCCGGGTTAACTTTTTAACGGAAACATCTTCTAATTTATTATTGGCAAGACGCAGTTGATTTTCGCTGGTTGTCAGAGCTGCCTTGACCGCTTCCATACGCTTAATGGACTTATCAATCTCATCAATCGCCTTTTGGAAATTGGTACTAGCAGACTGATAGTTCTTGGCAAAGGCATGTTTGAAGGTTTCCAAATCCTCCTCAAAATGAGTAATATCAATATTCTGCTCTTTCACCAAGGCCAGTTCCTGCTTGTATTGCAGGGCATTCATGGCGGCATTACGCAAAATCCCAATCAGTTGAATAAAAAACTGAGGACGGACCACGTACATTTTTTCATATTTATGACTGACATCCACAATCCCTGTGTTGTAGTAGTCATTATCTGCTTCAAGCATGGTGACCAGCACCGCATATTCACAGCCTTTTTCCCTGCGATCCTTGTCCAATTCCTTGAGGAAATCATCGTTCTTATGCTTTTTCACCGTGTCATCTGCTTCATTTTTCATCTCAAACATAATGGAGAGGATTTCAATACCATTTTCATCCATTTCACGGTAGATATAGTCCCCTTTTGAACCGCTCTTAGAAACCAGATTATCCTTTTCAAAATAGGCATTGGGAAAGGCTAGAGGTCGCACCTTGTTAAATTCTGCTTCTGCGTACAATTCAAGGCTTTCTCCAATCGCCTTGGTTGACTGTTGCGCCTTGAAATTCTTGTAAAATTCAACTTGTTCATTAGCAGCTTTTAATTGCAGTTCAAACTCCTGTCTGGTCGTTGCAAGGGCTAACTCCTGCTTTTGTTCCTGTAAGAGCAATTCTGTCTTGACCGTATCACGTTCTTTTTCCATGGAAGAAAGCGCCACTTGTAATTCATGGTCTTTTTCTAGGCGCACTTTCTCAATCTGGGCTTCAAGGGCAAGGATTTCCTGCTCTTTTTGAGATAGGGCAGAACGGATTTCTAGCGCTGTCTGCTTCTCTGACTGCTCCAGCCTAGCCGTTAATTCAACGATTTCTTTGTCTCGCTCTGCCAGCTGTTGCTGCAAATCATTTTTAGCCTTTTCTTCGACCAATTCAGTCTCACGCGCCAAGCGCTCATGCACTTCCTTCTCAAATTCTACCCCACGGACTTGGGACAATAACTGGCTGTACTCTGTTTCATTGACCTGAAAGGCCACCCCGCAGTGCGGGCATGTTAGTGTCTGCATAGCTTCTCCTTATTTCAAATTCTTTTTTCTAACTACTATCTCTAGTATAGCAAAAAACACTTAAAAATTCAGAGAATGAGAAATACGTCTCTAATAGCCCCACTTTTCAATCCCAATTATTTCCAATTTCCCCCTTTTTCCTCTATAATGGTAGGGCTATAGAATATGATAGAAAGGTGGAAATCATGTCCCTCCCTATTTTTTTGGAACTGGTGGAAATAAAAGCCAAGACCGCAAGCATCCTCCCCTTTTTGATTGGGATTTGTTTTAGCTACTATGTCTATGGAGCGATACACCCTCTTGCTGTCGGAGCCTACTTTATCGCCATGCTCCTCTTCAATATGTTTGTCGATGTCTGGGACAATTACAAGGACTATCAGCATGCCGTGGACCTAGACTATCAGACCAAAACCAATATCATCGGGCGGGAAAATCTCTCCCTCCCTACCATTAGGCGTCTGATGCTGGTTCTTTTTACCTTATCCCTTGCCCTTGGACTGATTCTTGCATGGTTTGTGGGCTGGCCCTTACTCCTTATGGGAGGATTTTGCTACGCTGTTGGCATCTTTTATTCATCAGGTCCCAAGCCCTTATCCAGTCTGCCTGTGGGAGAGGTCTGCTCAGGATTCACCATGGGATTTATGATTAGTCTCATCTGTGTCTACCTCAATATCGCCCCGCACTTTGACTGGAATCTCTTGACCCTTGCCCAGATTTTCCTCATCGCACTTCCCAATACCCTCTGGATTGCCAATCTTATGCTGGCTAATAATCTCTGCGACAAGGAAGAAGATGAACGCAATCATCGCTATACCCTGGTTCACTATATCGGAATCAAAGGCGGACTCTACCTGTTTGCTACGGCAAATGGTCTAGCACTGCTGGCTATTGCTTGGCAAGTCTGGATCGGAATCGCTCCGCTGACCTGTCTCCTCAGCCTGCTCCTACTCCCCTTTATCACCAAGCAGACGAGGCGCCTATGGCAAAAACAAGTCAAGTCCGAAACCTTTCCATGTGCTATCAAAATTTTGGCTCTGGGGTCAACCTTTCATGTGCTCACCTATGCCCTTGGCATTGTACTACGGTAGCCCGAATGGCAAGGCAAAATTTCCGCACCATCATCCCCAGGACAAACGCATGAAGAAAATCAATTGTTGAAAAAACAATGAAAATCGCAAATTATTATCCGTGTCACACAGTTCAACTCTTTTTCCTAAGACCAAACTGTAAAAAATCTCTTTTTGATAAAAAGAAACATTCGGAAAGTTATGTTTTCTAGAAAACACAACGAATATTTTCTGTTTTTCAGAACATACTCACTCTTTTCAGAAAAAATAGGGTTACTTTTTTCTTCATGCGTACGTCATGCCATCATCCCTTTAGCTACTACCATTTATTTGATAAACATGTTATGATATAAGGGATAAAGAAATTTTAGGAGAGGAACTGGATAGTCTATTCAGTTCCTGAAACGGAGGATATTATGACCATTGAAACGCTGGCTCGTCTGCAATTCGCGATGACCACTATCTTTCACTTCTTCTTTGTTCCATTTAGTATCGGAACCGCTTTAGTTGTAGCCATTATGGAGACCTGCTATGTGGTAACCAACAAGGAAGAGTATAAAAAATTAACCAAATTCTGGGGCAACATCATGCTCCTTAGTTTTGCTGTCGGTGTGGTAACAGGGATTATCCAAGAATTCCAATTCGGAATGAACTGGTCTGATTACTCCCGCTTTGTTGGAGACATCTTCGGAGCTCCTCTAGCAGTTGAAGCTCTCTTTGCTTTCTTTATGGAATCCACCTTCTTGGGACTTTGGATGTTTACTTGGGAAAACAAAAAAATCAGCAAGAAACTCCACGCTGCCTTTATCTGGCTGGTCGTATTTGGTTCTTTGATGTCTGCTATGTGGATTTTAATTGCCAACAGCTTCATGCAACATCCAGTTGGCTACGAGATCGTCAATGGGCGCGCCCAGATGACCGACTTTGGTGCCTTGATTACCAATCCGCAATTCATCTATGAATACAGCCACGTCATTACCGGTGCTATTACCATGGGTGGGATTTTGATTGCTGGCATGTCTGCCTTCCGTCTCTTGAAAAAAGAGAGTCTGACAGAAACCACCCAAGCCCTCTATAAAAAATCAATCCGTATCGGCCTCATCATCTCCCTAATCGGCTCCATTTCTGTTCTTGGGGCGGGAGACGCGCAAATGCAGGCACTCATCGAGGATCAACCTATGAAATTTGCAGCCATGGAGGGGGACTATGAAGACTCTGGAGACCCGGCTGCCTGGACTGTTGTGGCGTGGGCTGACGAAGCCAAACACAAGCAAGTGTTCGGTATCAAAATTCCTTATATGCTCAGTGTCTTGTCCTATCATAAGCTATCAGGTGCTGTCAAAGGAATGGACACCGCCAACGAAGAATTGATTGCCCAGTACGGGGATCAAAACTACTTCCCAATGGTGAACCTCCTCTTTTACGGCTTCCGTATCATGGCTGGTTTTGGGACCTTGATGCTCCTTGTTTCAGCCCTAGGACTCTTTTGGACTCGCAAGAAAAAACCAGTCCTCTACGATAAAAAATGGATGCTTTGGCTCCTTGCTCTCACGACCTTTGCCCCTTTCTTTGCCAATACCTTCGGTTGGATTATCGCAGAGCAAGGACGTTATCCTTGGACTGTTTATGGTCTCTTTACGATTGAGCAAAGTGTGTCGCCAAACGTATCTGTTGCGTCCTTGACGATTTCAAACATTGTCTACTTTGTCTTATTTACCGCTCTCGCCATTACCATGGTAAAACTCATTATCCGTGAATTACAGCACGGACCTGAGTACCAACATGGAGGACTGAGCTATGCTTCTGTTGACGCATTGAACAAGGAGGTATTCTAACATGAGTAACTTACAACTATTATGGTTCTTTCTCATCGGCCTACTCTTTTCTGGCTTCTTCTTCCTTGAAGGCTTTGACTTCGGAGTAGGAATGGCAGTTCAGTCGCTGGCAAAAAACGAGTTAGAAAAAGATCAGATTGTCGAAACCATTGGTCCTGTTTGGGACGGAAATGAAGTCTGGCTCTTGACCGCAGGAGGTGCCATGTTTGCCTCCTTCCCTTACTGGTACGCTTCTTTATTTAGTGGCTACTATCTTATCTTATTGCTCATCTTGGTCGGTTTGATTATCCGTGGTGTTTCCTTTGAATTCCGCCACAAAGTGCCTAGTCATGAAAAGCAACGCTGGAACTGGACCTTGGCAATCGGATCTTTCATCGTGCCATTCTTCTTCGGAATCATGTTCATCAGCTTGGTGCAGGGCATGCCAATCGATGAACATGGCAATATGTCTGCCCGATTTAGCGACTACTTCAACCTCTTTTCACTGGTTGGTGGGGTAGCCATGGTACTGCTAACCTATCTGCATGGGTTGAACTACATCAGTCTAAAAACAGACGGTATCGTCCGAAAACGTGCCCGTCACTATGCTCAAACCCTCTATCTGATTCTTTATCTGGGCTTGGTAGCTTTTGCAGTTCTACTTTTCTTCAAAACAGACTTCTTTGAACTCCACCTTGTGCCAACCTTGGCCTTGGTGGTCACGATTGTCGTCCTCACAGCTGTCGCTCATCTGTCTGTTATCAAGAAAGCGGAAATGACTGCCTTTCTTGCCAGCGGTCTCTCTTTGGTAGCAGTCGTTGCCCTTCTATTCCAAGGTCTCTTCCCACGCGTGATGATTAGCTCGATTAGCTCTCAATATGACCTGCTCATCGAATCCGCTTCCTCATCCCCTTACACACTTGGTGTCATGTCCATTGTAGCCTTGACCTTAGTACCATTTGTCCTAGCCTACACTGCGTGGACCTACTATATCTTTAGAAAGCGGATTACATTACCAGTCATCGGATCGGAGGAACATCATGCTGGATAAAGCTATCATGCGCTTGTCTGGTGTTCATAAACTACTAGGATTGCTTGCAGGATTAGACGTCCTACAAGCAATCTTTATTATCGGACAGGCCACAGGACTCAGTCAGGCCATTACCGGTGTCTGGGAGGGCAATCCCTTACAGAGTCAACTTCTACCTGCTGCTTGTTTTTTCATCTGCTATCTGGGACGCCATGCTATCAACTATCTCAAAGATCAGCGCCTCGATTGCTTTTCAAGCCAGCAGGCAAGTCTCCTGCGGAAGCAACTCCTGCGCAAACTCTTTGAACTTGGCCCCCATATCGTCCAAAAGGAAGGGTCTGGAAATGTGATTACTATGACTCTTGACGGTATCTCCTTGGTGGAAAATTACCTGCACCTTATCTTGAATAAAATGATGAATATGAGTATCATTCCGTGGATAATTCTCCTCTTTATCTTTTATTTGGACTGGGAATCAGGCTTGGTACTGCTCATCGTCTTTCCCATTATCATCGTCTTTATGATTATCTTGGGCTATGCTGCGCAGGCACGGGCAGACCGCCAATATGCGCAGTATCAACTACTCTCCAATCACTTTTTGGATACATTACGTGGTCTTGATACCTTGAAGTTCTTCGGTCGCAGTAAGTCCTACGCTCAAACGATTTACAAGACCAGCGAACAGTTTCGTAAGGCGACCATGAGTGCCTTACGGATTGGAATTTTATCGACCTTTGCGCTCGACTTCTTTACTACCCTATCGATTGCGGTTGTTGCGGTTCTCTTAGGACTTCGCCTCATCAATGGGCAGCTCTTACTCTTTCCTGCCCTGACCATTCTGATTTTGGCACCTGAGTATTTCCTACCTGTACGTGATTTCTCAAGCGACTATCATGCAACCTTGGACGGTAAAAATGCCCTCCAAAGCATCCAGCGCATCTTGAATACACCTAATATCCGTAAAGAGCAGGTCACCATTGCAACTTGGAATACAGACAGCCGTTTGGAACTAGAAAACATATCCATAGCCTATGAGGAGAAAACACTTTTTGACGGCACCTCACTCACTCTCTCTGGCTACCAAAAGATTGGTATCATCGGAATGAGTGGCTCAGGAAAATCAAGTCTTATCAATCTCTTGGGCGGATTTTTAGAGCCTAGAGAAGGGAAGATTCGGATTGACGATGTGCCAATGTCCAACCTCGATCAAGAGGATTGGCGCAAGCAACTGATCTATATTCCTCAAAATCCCTATGTCTTTGAAATGAGCCTACGGGAGAATATTACCTTTTATACACCAACTGCCAGCGATGAGGAGGTGAGAGAGGCTATCTCAGTGGTGGGACTAGGGGAGCTGGTCGCTAACTTACCAGAGGGGCTTGACACCCGCATTGGCAATGGAGCGCGTCTCCTTAGTGGAGGGCAAGCGCAGCGGATTGCCCTTGCGCGTGCCTTTCTCGATACAGAGCGTCGCATTCTCTTACTAGATGAACCAACTGCTCATCTGGATATTGAAACCGAGTTAGAACTCAAGGAAAAAATGCTCCCCTTAATGGACAACCGCTTGGTTCTTCTTGCCACCCACCGCCTCCACTGGCTCCACCAAATGGACTATATCTTGGTGCTTGATCAAGGGCGAATCGTGGAAATGGGGAGCTACGAAGAACTGTTAGCTCAAAAAGGCAAGCTCTATCACCTAAAAACTGCAATGGGAGGAAACCATGACTAAAATTCCTTTATTTCGTGTCATGAGAGAGGACAACTGGGTCAAACCATTTTTCAAACAATACAAGCTGGCTCTAGCAACTGCCCTCTTTCTTGGAGGTTTAACCTTCTTCAGTGCAGGTGCCTTGATGTTTATTTCAGGTTTTCTAATCAGCAAGTCAGCCTCTCTGCCGACCAACATTCTTTTAGTTTACATTCCTATCGTCCTCACACGGACCTTTGGAATTGCTCGCCCAGTCTTTCGCTATTTGGAACGATTAACCAGTCATAACTGGGTTCTCAAAATGACCTCCAAACTCCGCCTCAAACTCTATCAGACCTTGGAACAAGATGCTATTTTTATCAAGCGTGATTTTCGCTTGGGAGATGTAATCGGGCTCTTGGCAGAGGACATTAACCACCTGCAAAATCTGTATCTGCGAACCATTTTTCCAACCGTTATCGTTTGGACTCTCTATGTCTTTATCGTAGTCGCCCTCGGCTTCTTTTCACGGTGGTTTACCTTGTTTATCCTCCTTTACTTGCTCATTCTCCTCCTTGTCTTTCCCCTCGTATCTGTTCTAGTCAATGGAGCGCGACAGCAAAAAGAAAAGACCTTAAAAAATGGTCTCTATACAGAGTTGACAGACAATGTCTTGGGAATTTCCGATTGGATCTTCAGCCAGAGAGGGCAGGAATATGTCACCCTCCATGAAGCATCTCAAGACCACCTCTTGGCTGTCCAAGCCAAAATGAAGGCCTTTCAGAATAAACGTTCCCTTCTCTTTGAAGTAACTTATGGTTTCTTAATTCTGGTTACCTTTATCTGGGCTAGTGGGCGTTTTACTGGCAATCATGGCGGAGAAGCCAACTGGGTAGCAGCCTTTGTACTCTCGCTTCTGCCCATTGTTGATGCCTTTGCTGGACTCTCAACAGCTAGTCAAGAAACCAATAGCTATGCGGATTCGATTGAACGCCTCAATGCCCTCCCTGACTTACGTTCTGAAATGGTAGCTGAGACACAAGCTCAAGCTCCCTATCATATCGATATTGAAGCTCTCAGCTTTTCCTATCCCAATGAGCAAAAGCTTGTGCTAGACCAGCTAGACTTAACCATTCCTCAGGGGCAAAAACTGGCCATTCTCGGTCGAAGCGGTTCTGGAAAAAGTACCCTCGCGACCTTGTTGCGGGGAGATTTGACACCTAGCGCTGGACGGATTCTCTTAGGAGGTGTGCCAGTAACAGCACTTGGTGAAAGCATTCCAGCTTATATCGGCGTTATCCAACAAGCTCCCTATCTCTTTCGTACCAGCCTGCTCAACAATATCCGCCTCGGAAATGAAACAGCTAGCTTGGACCAAGTCTGGCAGGTTCTGGACCGTGTGGGCTTAAAAGAAATGGTGGAGGCACTACCACAAGGACTTGATACCATGGTAGACGAAGCTGGACTACGTTTTTCAGGAGGAGAACGCCATCGAATAGCCCTTGCCCGTATTCTCTTGAAAGACACTCCTATTGTCATTCTCGATGAGCCGACTGTTGGCTTGGATCCGATTACCGAAAAACAACTCTTAACTACCTTTATGGAAGAGTTAAGAGGGAAAACAGTGATTTGGATCACCCACCATTTAAAAGGAATTGAATACGCCGATCAGGTCATCTTCCTTGAAAATGGTACCCTTGCAATGGCAGGTAGCCCTGCTTTCCTAGCCGAAACCAGCCCCCGCTTCCGCCACCTCAAGGCGGTCGATGACGGGGAAATATAAGAAAAGGAGCAACTAGCTCCTTTTTATAATGTGTCTTCCTTTTTGTAACCAAACATCCATGTGAGAACAAAGGCGGTCACAAATGTCTTCTATCATCAAACCTCTCTCGGATATTGTGATAGATTCTTATAAGCCCCTTGCTTTGTATTTTACATACGTATTTTTCAATCTTGCTAGTACCGTCAGCCATAAATCTCTCGGCAGAGCAACACACAGACGGACAAATCCCTCACCATCTTTCACAAAGTAACTACCAGGGACCATGGTTAAGTTGGCTTCCTTAAAAAAGGCGGTCATTTCTGCTTCATTCTGAAAAAGTTGTCTGACATTAATCCAAGCTAAAAAGGACGATTCTGCTGGCATAATCACTGCTTCTGGAATCTCTTCCAAACACTCATGAAGTAAGCGCATATTTTCCTGAATATAGTCCGTCAGCTGATCCAACCAATCTTCGCACTGGGTATAGGCAGCAATGATAGCTGGTACTGCAAAAACATGTGGCGACGTAATTGAATTTGCTTCTAGCTGTTGATAAAAGCGCTGGCGAATAACGGGGTTCTGAATGACAACATAGGAAGTTTTCAATCCACCAAGATTAAAGGCCTTATTGGGAGACAGACAGAGAATACAATGCTCCATAATGTCAGGATGCGCATTCGCAATGGTCGTAAAAGATGTAGGGTCAAACAGAATATCTCGGTGAATCTCATCGCAGACCAGTAAAACATTGTATCTGATACAGAGTTCTGCCACTTGAGAGAGTTCTTCCTTTGTCCAAACACGTCCGGAAGGATTTTGAGGACTGCATAAGATATATAATTTTACATCTTCTGTCTGGAACTTGCATTCCATATCCTCCAAATCAAAATAATAGCGATTCTCCTTGTTCATCAAAGAACTCATCAGCAATTTTCGACCATTATGGATGATAGCTTCTGCAAAGGGAGCATAGGCTGGCGTATTGATCATGACAGCTTCACCTTCCCTACTAAAAGCCTGTACAAGATAATGAAGCGTTGAGACGGTCCCAAAAGTCAGTTTAATCCAATCCTTTTCAATCATATGTTGAAACCGTCTCTGATTCCAACCAATAACAGCCCTGTAAAATTCATCTGGCACAAAGGTATAACTATAGTCTACAACCATGGCTCGTTCGACCAAGGCCTGACAAATTGGCTCAGCAACAGCAACATCCATATCTGCTAAATCAAGCGGAATGACTCCTTCTCCCAAGCCAAACTTCATGGCAATTTGTTGGGGATTCCATTTCCTAGAATTTCCCAAACGACGATCTATTCGTTTATCAAAGTCATATACCATATCAACCAACTTCTATTAACTCTTTTTTAGAAAGTGTTAGCTGCTTCCCAACTCCTCCTTGAATCATGACTACATCTTCAATTCGAACACCACCGATATCAGGTATATAGATCCCAGGCTCACAGGTCATCACCATTCCTTTTCTGCTTGCACTCGTTGCTCAGCCTCTAACTCTTGTTTTTCCATTACCTTAAAGAATGGCCAATAAAGCGCGACGGTTAATACGAGTTGGATGACATTGGCCACAATTGAGCGCCAATCTCCATTTGTCAAAAATCCTTCCAAAAAGACACCCACATATGGAGGATCAAAAATTGGCTTGTCCACCAATCCCCAATGCATCAAAAACATTGGTAAGGTCCCAATAATAGCTCCTCCAAATACATGCGGTATAAACATGACAGGATTTAAAATAATCGGTGCCCCAAACAAGATTGGCTCGTTAATTCCGAATAAGGCTGGAAAGAGCGATACACGACCAATTTGACGATAACGCTGGCTTTTTGATAGCATACAAGCAATGACACAGCCGATGGAAATACCGCAACCTGTAAACCCAAAAAAGGCACTAGAGGCTCCTGCCGTATAGAAATGAGGCAATGGCTGACCTGCTTGGTAGGCTGCAATATTTTCAGCGATAAACACTACCATAATCGGGCGCGTAATAGGGCTGAATACAGATGAGTGAATACCAAAGAAGAAAATGGTACAAATACAGAAATTCAATGCTAAAACAGACCATGGATTGTCCATTGAACCAACTAAAGGTTGAAGGAAACGGGTTAAAATGGTCGGAGGAAGTTCACCAACGGTTGATAATAACGCAAAACGTGTCAGAATAAAGGTGCCACCAACAATCAGGGTAACTGGAATTAACTCAAAAGATCTAGACACAAAATCAGGAACGCCCTCTGGCATGCGAATAGTCAAATTTCTCTTCTTGCAGAACTGGTAGAGCTCAACAGTTACTATAGAAGCAATCATCGAAGTAAACAACCCCTTCGCTCCTAAATTTGATAGACTAACGCCACCATCTTCTGTAAACTGAATGGTTAAAAAGAGGAAAGCAAAGACAGCCTGAGTGACCGCTCCAGGAATATAGAGCTTGTAGTAATTTGCCAAATTAAAGGAAATGGCCATACTAGAATAGAGCCCGATTAACCCGATTGAAAGCGTAACAGGTAAATCAAACAATTCTGCATTTCCTAGTATAAATTGACTAACAGCGTTTTCTTCTCCTAGCATATTAGGTAAGGCAGGCAATATAGCAAAGAAACTTCCTAGAATAGTAAAGGGAGTCATAGCAACCATTCCTGCCTTAATCGCACTCAAATGCCGCTGGTTATCTACTTTGCGTGCTAGGGGGAGAAAAAAGCGATTCATAAACGCTTCAAATTTTTCAAACATAACGACGGATCCTTTCCCTCTTTTATGACTTCAATGTGTGTTTCCGATGTGTGACAAGTGCCAATTTTAAGACAGTTGCTCCATCCATTTGACCATAGACGTCTTTATCAATGACAGCATAAGGAAGGCCCTTTGGTTCTAGTATAGATTTGATATAATCAATTTTATGGGCAATTTGTGGTCCGACCAAGACAATATCCCAGCCATCAATTTCTTGTTCCAAGGCATCTGCAGGAATGGCCGTAAAGTCAAAGTCCTCATCGTTCAATACCTCACTCTTTTGCACAACTTTTCGCATATTTTGCATCAGCATATTGGTTGAAAAACCGCCTGCACAACATAATAAAATTTTCATCTTCGTACTCCTTTTTATTCGTAAATAGCAATCATTGCTTCAATCAAATCTCTGGCGAGCTGGCTAGTCATGTAATGATCTTGTGCGTGGACCATTAATAACGTCACCTTTGTATCCTCCTCTCCCATTAACGCCTTGCTAATTAGATTTGTTTGAAGATTATGTGCTTCTAAATCTAGTTGCCTAGATTCTTTAATCAACTCTTTTGCCCGTGCAATATCCTTATCTTTAAGGCATTTCAAGGCTTCAAATGCCTTGGCTTTACTATCGCCTGAGATGGCAATCATCTTTACAATATCCATTTCTTCCATTTTCATACTCCTACTTAAACGACTTAAATTGCTCACAAACTGCTGTTGAACAGTTCATCATCATACCCCGATATAAGTCAATCATCTGGCAAATATCTTTGCTGCTTACCAAGGAATACGGACAGTGCCCATGCCGAACAGGAACAATCGTCACTACTGTCGGTTTTCCTTCATGAACAAGATGGGCCTGGCCACCATCTGTGCCCCCAGATGAAAACATATCTAACTGCAAGGGAATCTGATACTGACTCGCAATTTCTTTCACAAATCGAATCATCTGTATATTTGGAGCCAAGGTGCGATCAAAATGTGTTAAAATAGGTCCCTTGCCCACCTGTCGCTGATTCAAATGATTTCTGGTTGTCGAATCACTGTAAGTCGCTACATCGATGACAAAAACACTATCTGGATTGACCAGTTGGGCACTCGTCTTAGCCCCCCTGATTCCAACTTCTTCACTACTAGTAAAGGCAAAATGAATCGTGATTGGTAGGTCCTTGTCTGCAATATCTTTCATCAATTCAGCCATAATATAGCAGGCCAAACGGTTATCCAAGGCTTTTCCCATATACATGGACTGAGGAGCTAGATGCTCAAATGCACTATCAAAACAGACCATATTGCCTACCTCAATACCTAAATCCGCTACTTCTTCATCAGAAGAGGCACCGATATCACATATCAATTCCTCTGTTACACCGTCACGGTAGCCCCCCGAAATAAAACCTACAATCTTTTGGCCATCAAATGTCGTAATCCGTACCTTTTGAAAATGCTGAGCTAAGGGTTTCACACCTCCTACCACCATCAAGGAAATAAGGCCGGTCTCGCTAATGGTTCGTACCATGAAACCTACTTCATCTAAGTGCCCACAAATCATAATACTCTTGCTCGGATCCTGACCTACTTTGGTGAAAATCAGACTTCCTAGACCATCATAGCATTTTAAAAAAGGCAACGAGTCCAACTCCTGACACAACACTTGCCGAACTTCTGTTTCGTTACTAGCAATACCATCTGCATTCGATAAAGCCTCCAACAATTCAATACTCATCTTATTTTCCCTCCAATATATGTTTTAACTGATAACGAAATTCTTGATAATTTTCCGTCTTGAGCAGGGCCTCAATACCCAATGGCTTCTCCATTAACTTACTAAGTACCTGCGAAATGATTTGATGTTTTTCAACTTCTCCTTCTTTCAGTGACACCATAAAGATAATTTTAGGATGAATGCCTTCTGTCTGCACACCACGTGGTAACAAACAAACCGAAATAATATTCTCCTTTCCCCTCATCTCCATAGGATGCGGTATCGCTATTCCGTGAGCATAGATGGTAGATAGATAATCTTCTCTCTCTAAGAGAGAGCGCATATAGCCTGTCTGTTGATTATCGACTTCTAGCTGACTCGCTAAATCAGCTAAAATCTCTCGATACTCCTCTTTTCCTCTTATTGTAAAAAAGGTTGGTGAGAGCCACTCAAGAAACAAATCTTCCATAGAACGAGACCTAGACCCTTGAAAGGAATCAATGTAGCTGGCCATCGACATATCATCTAAATTCTCCTGAATTTCATCTAAGTGAATCACTGGACATGGTAAGGCGCAATCTATATCTGTTATGGAAAAGACCAAATCCGGCTGAAACTGCTGAATTGCTTGTTTTTCAAGTAAAGAGAAAGTCTGAATCATCGCATTTGGAAAAATACGTCTCAGTTTCAAATGAACTAGTTGGGCAATGCCACCGCCCGAAGAGCAAATAACACCTATCCGATACTGCTGCTCCAAACGCTTTTGCCTACTTTTCTGATAAGGGACCAGCATGTGTGTTGCCAGATAGGCAATCTCATCAGATGTAATGGTAATCTGATAGATTTCTTCCAGCCACCTAGAAAATTTCAAAGCCGCATTATAGATAACAGGATAGTTCTTACTAATATGACTGGCGTACGGATTAACACTGACAATTCCCTTCCGCGATCGTTCAATCAACGCTGCAATATGCAAGCACACCACATTTAAAAACTCATCATCGCTTGAACATTCGGTCTGATGGACTGTATCAAAAGTTTGAAAATACTCGCCAATCCTCTTTTTCAAGGACAGGGATCTAGTGTCTTGCTGTTGTCTGGTCCGAATAGATAAACTATTTTCCAAAAATTGACGCTTATCTTTAGAAACCAAGTGCTTAATAGTCTCTAAATCCTTGTCTAAAACCGAGTCCAGCTCTTCTAAGCCGAGGGAGCCTGATACCATCTCCATGCACAATAACAGAGCCAATTCCTGCTCTGCAATATGAATCTCTGCAATATCTGGGATATACGCGCAGGATTGAAACCAATCTGATAACAGACTACTAAGCTGAGATTGTTGGCTGTCTGTGATATACTCTGTGATAAATCCTCGATAGCTGACATGCTGCAATAACCAAGCAATTTTTTCTGCTAAAGATGCCCTGACTCGAATGCCATAATGGGCTTTTCTCTCTAGAACAAGTCCTTGTTCCTTGAATAGCTGCTCTAGTTTTTTTAGATCCTTTTTAATCTGACTGCTACTACTACACAGTTCATTTGCCAAAAATTGAATCGTAATGTAATCTGGATAGACTAGCAGCAAAAAGCCGATTTTATCCAAACGCATCTCCTGACTGTCCACCACATCAAACTGCAGGCTTTCAAAATATGGTTGGAATAGTGCAGAATCCGTAATCGAAAGACGATAGCCTGATTTATACTTTTCAATGATAAATCCAGAATCAAGCTCATTTAATTGCTTAATATCATTTTGGATGGTTCGCCTAGAAACCTTGAGAGATTCGGCAAGGGTCTGCTCAGGAGTATAGTCATTGTCCAATAAAGTAGATAAAACTAAGTCACTTCTCATATCCCTCTCCTTTTAAAACGCTTACATCTTCTATCATTATTATATTCTTATTTTTCCAAATACAAAAGATGTAAATTTTCCTTTTGACCTGGAAAAAAGTAACTGATTCTTATAAAAACAGCGCAAGAAAAGAACTCGCTTTTATTGTTCCATGTCATATCGCTGAAAATATGATTGAAAATTGTATACCTATAGAACATCAAAATCCCAGCTTGCCAAGTAAGACAAGCCGGGATTTTAGGCTATCAATCTGATAAATTAACAGAACTATCTCTAATAGTTCATCCAAATATCAAGAAAAGAGATGGATTAAATCATCAAATGTGGCTCTATTTTTCTTCAAACATCATAAAACACAGACGGACTTTCAACAGGAAATCAAGGTTGACTACGCTGATGAACCTGAATCAGCCCCTCAAAAAGGACTTTATATCAACGAACACTAGCAACACTTAAAAGCTTAAAAATGTCAAGCGCTTTTAGCTCCCTAAGGTAGACAGATTTTCGCTCAACGTAAGATTGATGTGGAACCTGTCTTTGGGCAGATAAAGGCTTGTTTGGGTTACAAGAGACGGAACCTAATAGGCAAAGCGTCAGGTGACAATTGACATGGGATTCGTGCTCTTGGCCAATAATCTCCTAAAATATACTCATTTAGTTCATCTTTTATTACTTCGGGGACCGAGGAAACTTCGTTTCCTTATTTCCAACTTCCAATAGTCTCCCAGACTATTGGAGCGAGTACTAAAAGTAAACTAAACGACTAATACATTAAGAAAACGACTCAACATTAAAAAGCTAGAGTTCCGCCATTGGGAAGCGCTAGCTTTTTGTGGCTGAGAACTCTTTTGGCTCAGACTCCTTATCCTAACAACTTCTTTTGATCAAGCGCTCGGTTATCTCCAGCAAGATTACTTTTGATGGATGGGCAGGTAATTGCTGAATGGCGGCTACAGCTTTCTGGGTGAAGCGAGTGGCTAACTGCCTCGCCTCTTCTAGCCCACCTTCGTTTTTCATCAAGGCCACCACTGCTTGGACATCTGTTGCTGTCATTGCCTGCTTTTTATCAAGATAGGGACGAAAGGCTACAGGATTTTTTTGAAGGGCACAGATGAGTGGTAAATTATAAATCCCTTGCCCAATATCTTCTAAAACAGGCTTATTTAACGTCTCACTATCTTCAGTATAGTCCAACAGGTCATCAATCATTTGAAAAGCCATTCCGATATAAAAGCCTATATGACCTGCCAGTCGAATCGTTTCTGGGTCTGATCCGCCAAAATACGCACCCTCCCGACTAGCTAATTTAAACAAGGCAGCTGTTTTTCCTGCAACAGCCCGTAAATAAGCACGAACTGTCTGGTCTTGTCTGTAATAGGCTGACATCTGGTCCAACTCGCCCATCAAAATCTTCTTCATTGTCTTGGCATTTACATTCATATAAGGAGAGCCAGACATGGACTCTAGGAGCAATTCAAAAAAGATGGTAAACAGTAAATCTCCTGTGTAAACCGCAACATCTTTGCCAAAACGACTTTGAACAGTTACCTGCCCTCGCCGTAGCGGCGAGTCATCAATGACATCATCGTGGATCAAGGTTGCCAAATGCAAGACCTCTAACGAAGCAGCCGCTGTCACCAACTGTTCCTTGTCCAACCTCACCGCATCGCCAAAGGCTTCAAATAAAAAGAAAAAAGCTGGACGCAAATACTTTCCACCTGCACTATTTAAGGCCACAACTGCCTGCTCGATGCTCTTGTTGCGGATATGCATTTTCCGCTCAATTAAGGCCCTTACGCTGTCAAGCTGTTCTCCCAACACTGGATAGCGACTCCAATACGATGCCATTTCAAATCTCCTTGCTTCCTAACTGCTCTCTATTTTACATTATTTAGACTGTAATAGCTAGTGTTGCAGTTTGGATTTTAGTAATAAGCAATGAAAAAGCCAAAAAGTCTAGCGACCAAGATTCAGTTGCTAGAACGTTTCATTATACCTGTTTTTCAGTTTGGAAAGCAGCCAACTGACTGCTACTATAGTCTGTCGAAATATTATCTGAAAGAGGGGCATTATTCACGAAGCAAGGGCGCAAACTAGCCTTTATCGCTCAGCATTCTCAAACGTCAAACTAGAAGCTACCAACAAACTCATTAAAGACATCAAGCGTCAAGCTTTCGGATGCCGAAACTTCAAAAACAAAATTCCCATCGCTTTAAACGTACAAAAAGAGAGAACCAATTGGATTCTCTCTCGTATGGGATAACACATCACCCACTACTGTTGACAAAGTGCCAAAAAAGCCTTGTTTCCAAGGCTTTTCATAATCCTTTTTGTTCCAGAGTTTCTAGGTTTCCACCGTCCTTTGCTTCCTCAAAAGCCTCTAATTTTCGATAATATTCTCTGGTTGTTTCCTCACGGTATTCTTCCAACTCAATTTCTTTGCTATTGAGCATTCTCTCAAATTCTTCTAACGATGAGGTTAAGCTCTGCATAGCTGCTTGTCTTTCGGAAAATGGTGTTTGTTCTTGATGAAATTGCTCTAGCCAAGCAATCCACTTATCTGTTGTATTCCTAGCCTTATAACGCAGTTCCAGCAACTTATCTTCTTTTTGATCAACTTGACGACAAGTCTCCAGATATTCTTCTTCTAATGCCTCGATTTCATTCATCTTACACTCCTTTTATAGGACAATCTAATACTGGCTTTTCGATATTTTCCAAAAATTTTTTCGCAGCATCAGCAGCCTTTCCAGATAATCCATCTGCTAAATCGTCTGCCACCGCAACCGATGCAAACTGCTTCATCTTTTCGGAGAGTTCATCTAATGCCTGGCTCGATAGTGAATACTCTATCAGGATATTCCCTTTCTGAATTTTTATAGCCGAGCGAATGGCGGTACGTTCCTGTTCTTTTTCAAACTCTGCGTAGTATTCGTCCAAGTAAGTTAATGAATACATTACATCTCCTCCTTATTCAAACAATAATACACCTGATTGATCAGTCTCGATAATATGGTCTGCCACCTCATCTAAGCTGGCTGAAAAGCGGTGCAAGGCTTCTCTGTAAGTTTTCGCAGCAGCAAGTGTCTGGCTTTCAATGCCTTCGTCCCAGACTGTCTCCATGGTCAATTCCGCTAAAAATCCTGCTACTTCATACGATGGTAAAACAGAGACTTGGGCATATACCTGATTGGTAAAAGTAGTCACATGATCTTGCACTCTCTCTTTTGTAGCAAGTAATTGCCGCTGAACCTCTTTCTCGTATTCCTCGCTTTGTAGATGGGCGATTTGAGCAGTACTGCGGACAATCTCCTCACGCAAGGATATCGCTTTAGCTCCTGATGCCGTTTTCAAGTCTTTTCTAGCTTTTTTATTTTTCGAACGAACATCATCGATGGCACTCTTGCTGGCAAAAGAACCATACTTATCTTTATATTCTGCCATCAAACGTTTTACTTCCGCATCATCATCCCAATCCCACCACGTATCCTTTGCTTTCTTTTTCGCTACCTGCCGTACTTGGTCTTCTGTCATGCCTGAGCAGAATACTCCATTTTTGACGTAGTAATCTATATCTAGGGCGTTGCCTTTTATCTTAAAAAGATTTACATCATGGTCGGCCAACGGTCCAAGCGTCCCCTCCACTGTATAAACTTGTCCATAGGTTACCCTTCCCTTACCACCATCCATGTAAGTCACATCTTTTCCTGCATCACTGTAGACAATCGCATGTTTGTTTAAATAGCCCAGCTCTTCTTTTGTAAAATCTCCATTTTGAACAGCCCTAACAGAGGCCCATGGCTGAAAATTATAAATCCTAGGTACTTGATGGTTAGCTCCTATTTTAGCAGTCCCCGGTCCTGCTTGGCTGTGCCCCGATATGATTTGAACAGTTACATTAGGATTTTTAGACAAGGTTTGTTGGTAAAAGTCATCAATATCTTTCGTCTGAGCTGTTAGGCCTTTTTGAGCTCCAAAGGCATTGCTAGTAGAGGTCCACCTATCTGACACATTTGGGTTGGAGTCATCCCAAGGCATTTGTGTTCCCGCAATTGTGATAATGGCTTGGTTATACTGGGGGTTTGTCCCTTTAGAATCATCAACTGGAACCACTGCCAACCCCTGTGTCACATCATTTATGTGGTTAATGACTTTGTAATAGCGGATATTACTATTTTGTCCAACTCTAATAACTTGATTGTCAGAGATCCCGTCTTTTAATTGACTCTTGACTATATCTTGTATATTCTTATCAGTTACTGCCATTCGTCATCAACCTCCCCTCTAATGATGTTTAAATTATAGACAATTTCTGCATTAGGGCTACCACCGTCCTGCTTATAGATAGCTGTTAGTTGACCATCAGCTATCAGAGCGTCAATATTGTCATCAATCTCTCTTGATTTTTCAAGCCTTGCAGCTTCAGGCAAAACAGTTGAATTAGATACATCTATTTCTCCACCATCTTTAGAAGCTCCCAGATAAATTATATGTTTACCGCTATAGTTGAACTCAAGAGCATAGAATCCTGTAGGAACACCAAATCCTGAAAAATTAATGTTCTGGCTTCGAATATTTCCACCCAAAATAGCTCGATTGCCCGACTGATCATAAATGACCGGAACCGTTTCAATCGTATCGATACTCCAATCCACATAGATCGGGGAGAACTCTACTTTACTCACTCCGGCATAATGTTCCACGATATAGGTTGCGATTTGTTCCTCCAAGAGCGAGAAACCGTGACGATACAGATCGTCCTCTTTTTTTCTATCCATATAAATTTTTCCTCCTATTAAAAGCACGATGATTAAGAATAAGATTCCAATCATTTTTTTCCACCTTGACTTCTTGGGCATCGTTTTATCGGTTACTGCCATTTGTCATCAACCTCTCCTCGAATAATTTCTAAATTATAGACAATTTCTGCATTAGGGCTACCACCGTCTTGCTTATAGATAGCTGTTAGTTGACCATCAGCTATCAGAGCGTCAATATTATCATCAATGTCTCTTGATTTTTCAATCCTTGCAGCTTCAGGCAAAACAGTTGAATCAGATACATCAATCTCTTCACCATTTTTAGAATTTCCTAGATAAATAATATGATTTCCATCAATAGTAAAATCTATAGCAGTAAGGCCTACATGACTACCGTAAGTAGCAAACATAATATTCTGTTTAGGGACATTACCGCCTAGTACAGCTCGGTTTCCATCCGTATCATAAATTACTGGAACGATATCTAAACTTTCCGTACTCCTATCCACATAAATCGGTGAAAACTCAACTTTGCTCACTCCAGCATAATGTTCCACGATATAGGTTGCGATTTGCTCCTCCAAGAGCGAGAAACCGTGACGATACAGATCGTCCACTTTTTTTCTATCCATATAAATTTTTCCTCCTGTTAAAAGCACTATGATTAAGAATAAGATTCCAATCATTTTTTTCCACCTTGACTTCTTGGGTATAGTTTTATCGGTTACTGCCATTTGTGATTAATCTCCCCTCTAGTACTTTCTAAATTGATAGAATAAATCTTTTCTCTACCTCCCATACTCATACATATTATATCACATTTATCCTAGCTTTCCTATAGGGACTTATAATTATGGTAACCGCGTCATAACCGAGTGTATTGAAAAAGTTCCAAAGTTATTTTGACTCTAGCACCTCCTTTTTAGCGAGCGTCTCCTCGTTCGGTAGATTTTCTAGAAGATAAGCGATATATTTCTCAGTGTTAAGCCCATGTCGCTTGGCCGTTTCCAAAAGACTCAGAATGATATGTGTCGACTTGTTCACGAAGGAGAGCAAGTTCATTGGACATGACTTCAATCATTTTTGTTAAACTTTCAATGAACTTATCTTGTGAATTCATAGCTATCCTCCTGATATTTTCTTTATTATACCTAAAAGAAAGCCATGATTTCAATAGAACTCACGACTTTTTGAAACATTTATTTTTGGAGTAATGGAAAAACCCTTCATGAGCCAGTCTACTTGTTCTGATGTTAAGGCCTTGACTTCATTTTCATCACTTGGCCAAGTCAATTTCCCATTCTCAAAGCGTTTGTAAAGCAACCAAAAACCTTGACCATCCCAATAAAGTGCTTTGAAACGGTCTTTACGACCACCACAGAAGAGAAAGACTTGTTCAGAAAAGGGATCTAATTCAAATTGACATTTCACTAAATAGGCTAGTGAATCAATACCCTGTCTCATATCCGTTTTCCCACAAACCAAATAGACTTGCCCTAAATCATTGAGATGAATGGTTATAGACTAGTACCTCATTCAAGATTGTTTCCAATACCTCTTGGTTGATAGATTGGAAGAATGTGATTTCCACTTTTCCGAGACGAATTTTCATCAGAATATCGTTTCTGCTTTTCTTCTCAAAGCGTCGAGATTGGGGAACAGTCAATGGGACGATGGGGTGTGACATAAAAAATCCTCCAGTTTTGTTTTTTATAACAGTATACTGGAGGAGGGAGTGGTTGGATAGGTACCTTGTTATGGGGCGGTTACGTTACTTCATTTTTCAATAAAATATCAACCACAAAGCCCTCACTAGGAGTTATACACCTAATTGAGGGCTTTGTGCGAGTTTTCATCTTTTTGTGGGTGAGTGCTACGCACTAATACCGGTTTGTCCCAGAGTTTCTAGGCTCCCACCATCCTTTGCTGCCTCAGAAGCCTCTAAAACTATAACTGCGCATATCCTTTAGCTTTATTAATAACTGTTTCTTGGACTTTCGTGGACCACTTTCCTTTCATTGAATCATCTAACTGCTCACTGATAGACATTAATTCTCTTTGCGTTTCTTCTCCCAACTCTCTTACTTTTTGGTGAAAATCTATCTTTATGTTTTCCTGAGACTTCTTCTTAGCTGGAGCCCAAAAATTTCTAATCATTGACTTCTCTAATTTTCTCTGAAGTGCCCAAATTTCAACTGTGCCATCTGTCAAGAAATCCTCAATCATTTCCATCATGCCCATACACTCACTAACCTCCCGACTTTTTCTTTTCTCGATAAGCCTCTGCTATCTTTTCTTCTATCTTATATTTTGTACGCTGATAATCTTCTTCAAGCTTTTCATACTCATAGTCCAATCGTTTTCTCTCTATATAATAGACTTCATCTGAATAATTAAAGTATTGTTGAAACATATCTTTCAGTTTTTGAAACTCTTCTGTCATATCTCTATCGTGAGAATATAAATATCTTCTAACAATATCTTGTCTAGAATCAAGCAACTGCAATAACTGATTTTTCTTAGTGGAAAGTTGACAAATTTGATTTTCAATCCGTACTCGTTCACTCTGAAACGTCAAATATGACTCTTCTAATAGTGTTTCATTATCTCTAATCTTTTTTATCCATTCATATTCTGCCATAACTTAAAATCCTTTGCGAAATCTGCATCTTGTGATAATTTCTCTTGAATTCCATTTTGGATTGAGGCTTCCAGTGTCTCAAATATTGATTTTAAATTAGTAGATTTTCTACTATTTCATCACCATAATCACGTGTATTCTCAACAATTGATAGATGTGTCATACCTGCTTCTATATAAGCTGACTGTACCTCAGCTGGAGTCAGACTAAATCCCCACGGAACTTGTAATGTTTCAGACCAAAGTTTCTCTGAGTCTTGAACACTGATCTGTTTCAAGCTCTGAATACGATCATGTATTTGTTGAACAGTCTCGCCTAAGCCTTTCCCAATAATTGATGCTTGTTCACTATCTAAATACAATTTTTCATTCGCTGACAAACTGCTCGCTTTTGAACCAAACTTAGCCTTTTTCGCGTAATAATTCTGCATGTTCTTAGAGATTTTCTTAAATATAGAAGAAGAGGAAATAGAAAGAAGCTTAATATTACCATATTTATCTAATTGATACCCATATGTCATATGCTGATCGGACATACCCAAATCTTTGCTATCTACATAGTACACTTGGCCAACAGCATCAATACTCCCCTTTTTCATATCCCGTCCAACCATACTAATCCAATCTTTCGGATCAACAAAATTGTAAATTCTTCCTTTTATCAAATCAACTGTCTCTTTTTGATAATCATCTAGTATACCGTATACATTAGGAGCATTGTAAATATAAGCATATTGAATTCGATAAATATCCTCTTGTGATAAATCAGCTATGGAATACTGAGCCTTCATAGATCCAAGAGAATGCCCATATATATTAATTTTAGCATTAGGATAACTTGCCATTATTGTTTTCAAATGCTCTGCTGCAGCTTTTAACTGTGGGGTAGAACGATCGACATTTTTACTATAGTTTGGATGTTCCTGCGCTTGAACCCTAAGACCTATGAGAAGATCGTTTTTTACCCAATCGTCAAAAACATCTTTAGGCTGTTCTGTAATTTGATTAATCCCTGTAGAACCTCGAAATAATACTGTTACCTCTGATACTTCACTAGGTTTTAACTTAGGATCGTTTACAATAGCGTAAACTTGCTCGCCTGTTCCTTTGACATCATCATACACTTGTGTTACGGTCCCAATGCTTCGACCGTCAGGAGTAGTAACAATCCTATTAAGACTGGGATTTAAATACTCGGTCATTGCAATTTGCAGATGCTCTTCATCAATATATTTTTTATGCATTACCTTTCTCCTTCAAGTAATTGACGCACTTCACTCGAATACGTTACGCCATACAGCTCCAGTTCACCATCCTCTTTCTGCACCAATCCAAATTGGATATCACTTTTAGGATTATTATTCAAATATACTGTTACAGCCATCCCTCCCATAGGATTATAGTAAACACTTTGATCTACTATTTGGTAATCTCGTATTTTTCCTTGCTCTGTCAATGCAGACTTATCCAAATTTCTCATATAGTCCTCATATAATTGTCTAGCTTCTTTGCTGTGAGCAATAGCTATCATCTTCTGTTTTTCTTTATATTGATACATTTTAAATCCTCCTATACTCAGTCCGATAATGAAACAAACAAGTCCTAGTATTTTTAATATTTTTTTCATATTTCTACCTCCCATACTCATACATATTATATCACATTTATCCTAGCTTTCCTATAGGGACTTATAATTATCTCCTTAAAATGACTCATATAAAAGAACTTTGGGAGGTAGAGCGTTATTCCACCTCCCAAAGTTCTTTTTTGTAACTGACCGACTGTTTCGGCAAAATCTCTATGTAATATTATGTCAAAATAACTATTCTAATTTTGACTTCCTTGCTTACTTAAGCGAGCCATTCCCATCATCAGCACAATACCAAGCGCTAAGCCGACTAGGAATGTTAAAATCCATCTATAGTCAGTCGCTTTTGGTGCTGCTATTTTTTGAGTAGGGGTGATATTCTCACTAATAATTGGATTTGCAAAAAATGTATACAGATGATCCTTATTTACTCCCTGAGTTCGCGTATTCGCAAGGATTTTTGAAAAGTTCTCAGCATATCCTTTATTTGAAACAACATCAATATTCCCTGTAGTTGTTAAGCTATCTGCACTGGTCAAAATATCTTGCGCTTCAGTTTGAATAGTTGTCGCATTTTCTACCAGTGTGTCAAATTCTTTCGAATTGTCTTGAACAGTCTGCGAACTTTGAGTAGTTGTTTCAACTACTTGTGCAGTATTTCGAATCATAGTCTGAAGTTGATTATATAATGCTGAAGAATCATCTACGTACAAATCTTTTTCATTAGAAGAATTAACTCCGCTCCATGGTCGTACGGTTAATTGCGAATACTCTGCCTTCTTCCATTTTTTATATTCATCTTCTACTTGACTCATTGTCTGTTCATACCATAATTGCATCGATTGGACTGTCGAAGCAAAGTAGGATTCCGGCATATTTTCTGACAAGAGCTTCGAATCCTTTTCCAAGCCTGTAATGACAGTGTTTAAAGATTGAATAGTCGCTACAATCTTATCAATTGATCCTTCACCCGACTCCTTATAAGCCACTACATCATCATTGTGAAGTCGTTTGGCAATATTTTCTCTATCCATGTTGCCATATAGTGCAACTATTGAAGAAGAAGAATGCTCTTTGAAATCTTTTGCTGTAGTAGCCTGTGAAAGTGAAGTATAATCTGCTCCCGGTTCACCATATAAGAGTGTAACAGTATTAGCGATGACATCAATTTGGTTAAATAACTGTAGGAGATCACTGAAATGATCAACAGCAACATATTTGTAATAGTTAGTAGATTTATCACGTGGCACCAGCGTAAAGCTGACACTAGTCTTTGAAACTTCAACCTTTTTATTGGTATCCTTCCATGATAACTCAAAACTATCACTAGTACTATCTTTTTCTAAGGTACCTGTAATGTTTATAGTATAGGTTACATCATTTTCAGTTTGGTTATTAAGGCTCACACTTGACCGCTTAACTTCTCCTCCCTCAACGTCACCCAAAACTTCAACAACATACTTCTTTGGAATTGCTGATGAAACATAGGTTGTTTTTGCCGGTACATGAACATTTATGGTTTGACTAAACTTCTGTTCAGTCTCTTCATCTCCTGGTACCTCTTGTAACTCAACATTCACATTTCCTGTCGGAATTTCAAATGCAGCAGCATACCTTTCAATGAGATGAAGTTCAGAGACATATTGGTCTCGTCTCTCAGGAGTTAATGATTGATGTGCCACAAGTTCATCGAGTTTATAATCTGTCGAATTAACTGAAATCCCACCAATTAAACTCTTCAATTTCTCAGTATAAGCAGACTTGTCAATATTATCCGTATCTTCAAAAGACTTTTTGATGATACTCGCGAGACCAGCTCGAGCATTATCATCTGTTTCTAAATTTGAAAAGTCAAAATTTTCAACTGTCGGATCTATTGTCTGATTGAAAAACTTTTGATATACATCTTTTTCTAAAGATAATAAAGTTTCTCGCTTCTCTTTCAGAGTTTTTGAGTAGTTATCAATATTTCCTTTTGTCTTCTGCATCATTTTGTTATAGTCTGTAACTTTTGAATGAAGTTCTCCGAGTAGACCACCAGTATCTACTCCATTATCTCCAATTCTAGAATTTACGGCACCTAATTTACTATAGATTGTTTGCTGCAAGATGTCAAAATGCTGACGGTAAAATTCCTCATCTCTTGTTGCCTGCATTTCAATTGCTTCATTAGCATTTCTCACATTAATCTCACTAATTTGCTTCTGTAAATTAGCATACGCTTCAATCGCAGGTAGCTGGTCTGAAAGATTTTTCCCGGTTTCAGACAATAGCTTGGTCGTTGAATCCGTAAATGTATTTTGAGCAGTCACATTTAAGGAATTGATAGACTTGAGTCGATTCGTTCCATTGATAAAGGTATCGTAACGTGGGTAGGTAGATTTAAAAGGAGCATCAACATTATTGGTCAATCCAGTAACCAAACTTTCATGTTTTCCTAGAGCTCCATTTAACTGCCCCTCTGCCTCTGACAAATTGTTGGCGATGCTCGCATAATACATTTTAATAACACTTTTATTAAAATCATAAAGGAGGTCTACCACTTTCCCCTTTAAGGCAATTTCAGAAACATTGTCTGATTGTTGCTGAATTTTATAATCTATTTTTGCCTGCGTCGGTGAAAGTTCTTGTAATGTTAAAATATCTTTTGAAAAACTATTTGGTATATATACTACCGCATCAACTGACTGTTCTTCATAAGCTCTATCAGCCACTGAACGAGATACTACTTGCCAATCATAATTTGGATCATCTGATACTAGCGAAACAAAGCTTTTCCCAAAATTGTAACTCTGGCCATTAAAATCAGATGCAACATCTTCATTGACTAAAGCAATAGTCGGCTTCTCAACTTTTTTCTCCTCTTTCATACTCAAATTTGAATAGATCAAGGCCCCACTTAGTGTAATCAGTAAAAGTAAGGCTAGAATGAAAGCTGTCCCTTTCGAAAATATCTTCTTCATTTGGATCTCCTATTTATTCCTATAATTCTACATATGTTATATAATATAAAATTTATATATTTTTTTCAAGTATTATTCAGATTGTGTTATAACAATATGTAGTGCAGAATGGACGATAGGTCACTTATTTAATTTCCTTTTTAGGAATCGTTAAGCTTTTCTCCCATTGATGGTACACATCTAAAAATCGTGCCTCTTCTTCATCTCTATACCCTTCAAAAACAACTTTATCCACATTTTTATGTTGGAAGAATAAGGTTGATTCGGTCTGCAATCCTTGCGGATAAAGAACCCCCATGTAATCAGCAAACACTTGCTCATTCGTATCAGGATCGTCAAAGATAACCCCGCGCCCTACAATCACTAGCTTTTGCGTCCCTTCTTCAAGGTAGACAACACTTCCCAATGGTAATAATTCTTTTGCTTTATTCATTTTTATATAACTCCTTGTGCTTTTTCAAATATTTCTTGCCGTACCACTCTTCCAGACTCTTGCCTTCCCACTCGCGATATTCTTCGGGGTATTTCCATTTGTAGTAGGCTTGAAGGAAGTAGGGAAATTCTAAAAAGACCATCATAGCAATTAACGCTAAACTAAGAATCATCCAAGTTAGGAAAAGGCCTAAAAGGGTCATAGTGTCTGATAACTTTATAGAAAAAACAGATAATAGGATTCGGATAATAACCCCTAACCCTAAAATTCCCATCCCATAAACAGCTATCTTGCTGGCCATTTTATGACCAACATTAGGTGAAAAATCTGTTCCATACATGAGGTTCTTGAGCACTCTCACTCTGCCAGCAAACATTCTATATGCTAAGATGAACATCAAACCAAAGATAGCCAAAATCCCCCAAAAAGATAAGGCAGGCAAGGAGAGATCAATCGCTAATAAATTAAACTCTACAACGAGCCAAATAAGAAATGTACAAGCATGAAAATGATAACGATATGGCAACAGATAAGCCCTTCTAACGAACTTACCGACGAATACCACTAGTAACCAAATCAATAAGCAAATGAGATACACTTCAACTGTTAGTACAGGATGTCGAGACACAGGATGTGCCAATTCTTTCGGATGTGCATCATGTAAGGACATTGAACAAACATAGACCATGAAGTTTAATCCTATGGGAAATAGAATGGTAAGGATTAAACTTTGAATTCTTACTCCAAATGAAGGCTTCCCATTTTTAAAATAGTTCACTAGTTTATTGTGTACATCTTTTTTCTGAAACTGTAAAAACCCGTCATCTTCCAAATTCAAACTTTCTTCAAAACTGGCGTTAAATAGTGTTTTTTTCATAATTAATCCTTACCCAAACCCTAGTACCTTACCAACCCCACCAACTACATTAGAGACTGCATTTACTGCCCCTTTAATGCCTTTTCCAACATCATTTACTATTTCTTTAGTTCCCTTAACAGGGTTATCAAAGAAATCAGGTTTCCAAGCTTTCATACCTTGAATTATTCCTCCAATAACGGCTCCAGCTATTGCCCCTCCAGTAGTTCCAATTATTGGTATGACGCTTCCTACCGCTGCTCCTAGCGTAGCCCCTTCTAACGGCCCAACACTAGCTACTGCAGAAAGTGCTCCTTTACCAACTGCCTTCCCTACGTCACCTGATTTTCTAAACTCATCAAGCCCACTGGAGACTCCTGTAATCGTAAGGTCTGCAACGGTTAGGACTGTTCCTGCCTTCCCTGCTACTTTCACGGCCTTGCCCCAAAAACCTGCCAACTGACCTCCCTTATTGACATATGTAGCCAAGGATTTAACACCTGAAGCTTTTTCTAACCCCCATTTAATAGTTGATTTGACTGGACTAGCGAACTTTTGTAGATACCCAAAGCCTTTTGAAGTCTTTGTCCCAAATTTTCCCATGCTTTCATACTTAGCCAATCCTGCGAGAACTGCCGTCACAAACTTATCACCTTTAGCTCCAGTCTTTTCCACACTGCTTAAAATTTCCCAAAATCCATCTGACTTCAATACTGCCTTTATCACATTTTTAGGAAGCAGAGACATCAATTGACTCAGTCGTTTAGCTGAATCACTATCCATTATCGATTTAAATTGCTCATAAAGATTGCTACTTGATGGAAGGTCATACGAACCATCAGAATGAAGCGTTACTCCTTGAATTACTACGACAGCCTGAATAGACTGCTCTAAATTCGATAAACTTTCGGAAAATAAGCTATTTGTTTCCGAAGCGAAATTTTGCAACAGCTGTAGTTTTTTTTCTAATGCTGCTATGTCTTCGCCTAAACTTTCCGCATAATTTGTTAATTGACTTTGAAGTCCAAACAAGCGATTAATATAGGACATTAAAGGTCTATTGGCTTCACCTAGCAATAAAGAAGAAGCTTGATTCCCTAGTACTGCTGCAGTCGCTTGGGCGGATAATTGCATCGTACGTTTTATCGCAATTTGTTGATTTATATTCGCTTCATCAAGAATACCTTGATGAGCCACTTTACTATCTGCAGTTTTGTACAATTCTAGATCTGTCTGAATAAAGTGAACGGACTCTCGAATCTCTTGAATAGTTGGGCGTACAAGTTCTGAAAAGAGACCTTTTCCTGCTTGATAAGCTGCTCCTGATAACGTATGCCCATCTACTGCTGCAATCAGTCTCTCCGAACCAGAACCTAAATCGTCCAACAATTGATTGGCACACCTAATATTATTTTCCATGGTAGAGATGAGACTGGAAGATTCTCCACTAACATATTTCAATCCCATGATAGGTTATTCCTCTCTTTCTGTATAGCTGACCGTTCTTCTTCTAGGCTATTTATCACGCTTTGATGCGATTTTGTTAATTCAACTCTTTCATTTTCTAGTAGTTGAGATAGGTAATGCTGCTTCCCTTGATTCTCAACGGATTCCCAATGAGATTGATAACTCCCTTGAGCTATCAATTCTTCATTTAGAGCCTGTATTTCACTAAATCCTCGAGAAATCTCCATTTCTAACTCATCAAGAAACCTCGAAGCCTCTCGAAATGTTTGTCGCATCTCATCGATTGTTCTTTCTTTTTCGACGATTTTTTGGTCAAGTTCAAAACGTTTATTAGCAAGCCGATCCTTGACTTTCATCACATCCCTCCAAATCTTGTAGTTGCATCTCTGCTTTCAATGACTCGAGCAAGCTGAGGAAACTTATCCGCGTGCTTCTTTATAGATTCTGATAATCTCTGTAATGTTGGCAACAATTGATTGGCTACTTTAGCGCCTCTCTCCATTCCAGAAATGTTACTTTGACCAAGACTAACACTTTGTCCCGAGTCAGCTTGAATCTTTGCGACATGACTGGCTGCTTGTGTTGTAGCGCCTAAATCTGATGCTATCTTAACCATATAAGTATGCTCCTCTAATTTTTAAACTTATAAAATGGATCTTTTGCCAATCTTTCTTGCTCTGATACTACCTTTTTTTGAGGCTGATCAGGCTTTTGTAAACTACCCTGAGTTGGATTTGAAACATAGTTTTTCATCTTATCCAGCAACATATTTACAAAAGCCTCATCCTCAGCATTCTCAAATCCTTTAAATAAAATATCCTCTATCTCATCAGCGTTTATTGAAAGAATTTCTTGACTAGGAATATCTCCATATGGATGAGGGGCTACTCTATAGCGAGGGACTATTTCTTCTTCACTATTTTTAATGATGGCCCGTGCAACAATGAAATAGGTCGAGTGTTCTGGTTCAAATTCCATTGTATCAACAAGTGTAACAACTGTCCCCAATGGCAAAAAAGGTTCCTTCAGTTTAGTCATGATTCATCTCCTGTACTGGTATAACAACATCTACTACTATATCATCCTGCAAATAGTGTAAAATGTGGCGTGGATAAGTAGCTCGCCTTTGTTTTGTAGTTAGCTGATCTACAAAGCGCTGTTGCTGGAAGTCTCCTCCAAAAAGGATATCTGAAACTGTATCTTTCACAATTGCCGTAATACCACCATATCCTGTGCCGACTTTTGATAGTTGATCTATAAACACAAATTGATTGGTTGTGCCAGCATACGATAGAAACTCCGTCACTTCTTCTGGCCTCCACATCAATTTTTCAACTAGTTCCGCTAATCCATTTATAATGATTAAACGTCTCGTAATATTCTGCCCAACAACTGCCTCCAATGCAATTTTCAAATCTTCTTTTTGTTGCTGTATCTGATTACGATCAATGTAGACTGTCACTTTTCCAGCTAAATCTTTTAAATTCGACAAAGTATCAATCATAATAATCTCTATATCAGGTGTAGAAGTCAACTGTTCCATCATCCGAGGCAATAACACTTGATTTTGTTTAATAGACTCTGTAAAAACCCCCAGTGTGCGGCCATTAAAGAGTGGAAAGGAGACAATCTGGGCAGATTGTTTATTTAATCCAATATATAAAGTTTGCGCCTCTGGCTGACCAATCCATTGTTCAAAGTCTGTAATGCTTAAATGTTCAGGCACCATTGGAATGGCTTCTGGACGACAACCTGTCCATTCTCTCCTCCATTTCGAAACTTCTGATTCTAAAATAGTCAAAAGCTCCTCATCTTCCTCTTGTACAACCGGTAAATAGAACTGAATGGCTGTTGGTGTTTCAAGCATGACCTGTCCACGACCTGTAATCGGTTGTGGAGATACCTTTTCTCGTCCCATGAGAGCAGAAATTTCACTTTCATCATTGAGGAATAGCGTCATCTTAGTAGCAATATTGCTCATCATATTCATTCGAACACTACCTAATCGGTTTGCAGTAAAAATCAAGTAAATTCCTAGGCTAGCTCCCTCACGCAGCAATTGCACCATGATCTCATCGATTTTTTCTTTCCGTAAATCATTTGGCGTAACACCATCATAGCTATCTACAATAACTACAACAATCGGTAACACGACGCTTGTTTTTCGCTCATATTGAGATAAATTAGCTACACCGACATCTTTAAATTGTTTCTTACGATACGCTAATATTTCCGATAATCTCTCCAACATTTTTTGAAGTTTTTCATCTTCTTCCAATGTCACAATATCTGCAACCTGAGGTAAATCTTTCAAAGGTAACAAACCATTATTTCCAAAATCCAATAGGTAATAGTGAAGTTGCTCTGGAGTGTTCAAGCGAGCTAAATTCATTACAATTGTTTGAAGAACAGTTGTTTTTCCATAACCTGGACTACCAAAAATAACTGTATGACTCATTTCAAAGAGATTATAATTATAATTAATTTGAATCTGTTCAGAAGGTTTATCAACTATTCCGAGTGGTACAGATACCTGTCTCTCAGAAGTTTGAGCGACTGCCGGAGTAGCTAGATGTTCCTCAAGATTTGGTAACCATGGTCGTTCTGGTCGAACAAAAGTGGATCCATTAAATACTTGATTCACTTCCATAATTACTGCTTCCAATTGTGTTGGCAAATCGCTTGTATCCTTACCTTGAATAACATCTTCATCTGGATCATATAACAATTCATGTTGTCCTAAATCATTGATTCTAAATATCCGCTCATCTACTTGTTCCCCCATTACTTGTTCAGGATCATAAGTAACACCGGCATAGCCACTCTGGAACAAGTCATATACTTCATTCTGTCCAACTTTTAAGTATCCTCGACCAGGATTGGTGATATGCGCTGCATCGGGCGTCTTCAATAATTCGTTAGAATCCTGTGGACTAGCCATTTTTAATGCAATTTTTGATGTAGAATTTGCTTCGATTTGATCATTTACTACACCACTTGGTTTCTGTGTTGCCAATATTAAGTGAACTCCTAATGAACGACCTATACGGGCAACAGAGGTCAATTCATCTAAGAACTCAGGTACATTTGATTTCAGCTCAGCAAACTCATCTGATACCAGTATTAGATGCGGCAATGGTTTCGTTGGATAGATGACATCTTCTTTTGGTTGATGTCTATTTTTGTAGAGATTCATATAAGCATTGATATTATTAACGCCATATTTAGCAAACTCTCTTTGTCTTTTATCTAACTCTGCTTTTATACTAGCTAATGCTCGAGCAGTTCCTGCCCCGTCTAAGTTAGTAATAGCTCCCATAAAATGAGGAAGACTAGCCAAGGTATTCGCAATTCCTCCACCCTTCCAGTCAATAATCAGCATCCCCACGTCCTCGGGTGAAAAATTAATTGCTAAGCCAAGTAAGTAGGTCGTTAAGAATTCTGATTTCCCTGAACCAGTGGTTCCTCCTACTAAAGCATGAGGTCCGTGAGCCCGTTCATGTAAGTCCCAATAGACGTAATCTTGCTTTCCGCGCCAGCCGATTAGCGATCGAATTGATTTATTCGGCTCCGCTTTTTTCCAACGCTCCAAGATTTGTAATTCTTCAACACGTGTTACATCGTATTGCTCAAGTAAGCTTAAACTCTCTGGAATAGCATTCTTTTCCACCTCTAAATGGTTTAAATTCGCTAATTGCCGAACTGTAGACTCCATATCCTCCGATACAAGATAAGGTGCAAAAGAGCGCTCGACATAGACGTGATTATCCGTCACTAGACGTCCTTTTGTCAAATCAGATAATTCTACAAGAGAACTAATTGTTTCTGGCAAATAATGAGCATTCTCTTTAATCCATATCACCGTTACACCTAGTTCGCTCATATCTTCTGCTAACAATTCATTGATACTATGACCAGCTAAATAACTATCTTCAAAAATCGTAAAAATATAGTGTGGAGAAAAAATAGGGCGCTCCTTGCCAGACTCTGCTACGACTTGTTTACGTTTTACTAATAACTGATAAAAGGAATTTAGTACAATTTCTTTCAATTGATTATTATAAATCAAACCACGCATATTTAGTTCCCGCAACTGAAAATGCGGTAAAAATCTCCACTTGGACCATGTGCGAGAAAAGTCACTTCTCGGAAGCAAATGGATAAAATTAACATCTTGATAAGAATGAAAGAACGCAATTTGTAATAATAATGTTTCCATAAAGACAGAAGCAACTTCTGATCGAGCTACAAGGCCTAGTGACTGATTCAATAAAGAAATAGGAGTAGGAACATCTCTTTGTAGACTGTAATGTTTTACAAGAGATTGAACATGTTGTGCTTCCTCGCTAAAATCTTTTGGATTAACATCTGAATCGATTTTTAACGAAGAAGCCTGCTGGCTAGTTCCTAAGGAAACATCTAAAAAGTCCTTATTAGCTACTTGACGTTCATAAATACGCGAATCATACTCTTTAATAGCTTCCATCAATTTTTCAGGACTTGGATGATGGTAGTGTAAAATGCTATTTTCTTTGCTATAAACCTTTTCTATATCTGCAATTACACTTACTAGATAGCGCTTATAATCTAATTGTTTCGTTTCAGTTTCTTTTTTCTGTTCGTTTCGATCTGTGACATATTGAGAGATACTAAACGAAATAGTCATGATACTCATCATTCCCATGCTCAACATCATAAGAGGATTGTTGCCACTAAGAACGGTTGATACCCCTGTTGCTGTAAGCATTCCTAACGGAGGTAAAATAGCTCTTAAAACGGTTTGTTTCTTTGAGTGAGACGCCTTGTCTATCATTTGAAGACGGAACTTATCTGTCGGTACTTCTAAATTTAGACGGGGCTTCCGTCTATAGTCAGGGAATCCTTGTGGGTAGTCTCCTTGATAGGGTTCAACTAGAATAGCCTTCGTATGCAATGTAAGATTATTGGAAAATGTGGTAAGACTCCAATTGTTCCGCCTCTTCTCCAGCATAAAATCTGTTGTCACCAACACAGACCCTATTGAAAATTCTAATACTTTCTGATGAGTCACCAACTGATTCTCAAAATAGATAAAGTCGACTGCCTTGTTAATGATTAATTTTTGTTGGTGCAGCATCATATCGATATCACTTGACACGCAAAGACTTGCAGACACATCTCGTGAAATGGTGAAAGGTTGACTTTCATCAAGCCCAAACAGCGTTGTGCGAGCAAGTGATTTTGAAATAATCAAAAAATGACTACCTTCTACCTCTTGAACACCTGCTTCAAGTATCTCTCCGTTCACAAAGAGTTTTTCATTAATGACACTAAATGTAAAGTTTCTACTTTTCGCTAAGGGATTTTCTTCTGTCAACGTCACCTTCTCTAAAGAATCCCCTAATATATATATGACGAATTGTAAATTTTCTGGATTCAAGCGATGGTCCAATACTGCAAAAGGCGCTTTTTCCAAATCTTGCTGTGTAAAAATATCCATACAATTTCCTCTTAAACAGAATTTCCTTTCTGTATTTTTTACAATGTTTATTTCCCTAGAATTATATCTGCACAATTATGATATGATTAAATCGGGAAACGAATACTCGTTCCAAACTAGAGAACAACTGCTAAAACTGAAGTCATCTCGCGTGAACTATTTTTTACTACTAGATTTTTTGACTTCTGGTTCACTCGAATGCTTTACTTCTGATCCACTTGATTCTGGACTAATAACTTTTGACGAAAGTTCCTCGATCTGTTTAGAATACTCTGCAAGTAGACTCTGCTTTTTCGCTCCATCCATCTTATTATCTAGTTTTATGGATTGATATAAATTAGTATAAGCAAGTAAAATCAGTTGTTCATCACCTAAGTTCTGCGCTAAATCAAGAGCTTTTTCAAACTTACCACGTCCAGTATAAGCCCAATAATTTAATGTATTATCATCGGATTTGAGAGAGATATTATTTAAAATAGCCTGTTTTTGAGCCTCTGTTAAATCGGTCAATTCAATACTTGAAATAGCCAATACATACTTTGCAGATTTTGGAAGCTTTGTTGGTTCATATTTTTCTAAATCTTTCTGAACTTGTGAATATCGATTGGTCATGAAACTAGCTTGCGCATTGATAATAGCCTCTTGCTTCTGATAGTTTGTATAATACGAATAAAGAAAAATAGAAACTACGACTGTTGAAAATAATGCTACAATCCCGCTAATACGATAAAAATTATAGAGTTTCTTAGATACAACTGACTTCGTCTCTTTCATGCGCTTTTGTTCACTTAAACGTTCTGAACGTAAAAGCGCTAATAATTCTGTTACAGATTCAATTTGGGTAATTTTCTTAGAGAAGGAATCGTCTAGGGCCAGAGAAGCTAGGCGCAACTTTTTAAACTCTAATGTCGGATGAAACAAAGAGACGACAATCGATTTTATATCGTGAAATGTTTCTTCTTCATCATAGTCTTGAGGAAACACTAATCCTTTTAAGCCGAAATGGAGTAAAAATACTCTTTCTCCATCTGTATAGATGTTATCTGGATCAATGAAAGGTATTTTATATTCCATTGGTAGTACCAAGGCTTCAACTACTTTCTCTGCTAATTTTAATTTATCAAAGCGTGAACGAAGCCCCTCTTGATAGCTCCTCAAAGAGACTGTCGCCTCCGGAATATTATAGATAAGCTGAAGTCCATCCTTTTGCTCATGAACTGTAATATATTCCTTGATAATTTCTAATGAGTCTTGTCTATACTGTGTTTTATCCAGAAAGACGTAACACTTATCTTCTTCTGCTTTTATTTGAATTGTCATAGTATCATCCACAAACGTCATACTTACTCTCCTAATTGTATTTCAAATTTATCCCCAGTTGCAATTCCAAAATCAGATAATAGATCCGTTTCACCTAATTGCAAATTTTTCCCCTGAATTACCAACTTAAATCCGTCCGGCAATACCACGCCATTTTCTCTAAAGATTTCTTTCACGAGATCTTGTAAGCGGCCTAAAGTAATTCTCGTTGGGATTAGCAAATCAATCTCTCTTCCTTCTTTTACTAGCGTAACACCAATCATACCGCTCTCCTTTTTCTTTTACTCCACCAACTACCGACTGCTACTCCGCCAAGAGAGACAGAGACGCCTCCTAAAAATAATCCTAACACATACCAATTAATAGGAGTAGTAACTGTTTCATCAGATTCTATTACTGCCTTGGGTTGATAGTTTTGAAACATTTTTGTTACATAATTGGGCTTTGTGTTTTCTAGCGTCATTTCACGGTTAAAATCGATTTTTACTGTTTGATCCAGTATTCCTGCTTCTTTTTGTTTCAAGCTCTCAATACGCTTATTAAAATCGTCCAGAAATAATTGCCCACGAATCGCAAAATCACTAGTCGCTCCTGCATCAACCGTATCATTTGTAATAATGTCTGGATTTAACTGTAAATTGCCATTTTCATCAGCATAAACTTTATGAGTTATACTGAATAAATGAAGAGAAATAGCAAAAATGCAAATCACTTTTTTTATCATAAATTTATACCAAAAAAGCGCCTTTATGGCGCTCAAATCCAATTTGTTAATTAAAAGTCACCAAAACCAAAGCCTTGTGCATCCTGAGCGTCACGGTCAGCTGTTCTGTCTGCATATTGGTTCAACTGTTGATAGATATCTTGCAATAAGTTTTCAAACTTTTGAACGTGTTGATACAATTGTTGGTATTGTTCAAGATAGGCTTGGAAAGCTTGACCTTTCCACTCTTCTGCAATAACACTGTTCATGCTATTTACATTTTGAATAGCTTGCTCAATTTCTTCCTTAGAACGCACATAAACTTGTGCTTGTTGTTTCAGCTCTTCAGGTGTTACACTAATTTGTCCCATAGGGGCACCTCCTCATCAATTTATAGTGTTTTTGTTTACAAAAATATTTTACACTTTTTATGCTATGATGTCAATGATTTTTATCAACCTCTTTACTAGAAATACTCCTTTACTCTTCCAATTTTCTGTAGAATTCTCTTCTTTCTTCATCACGTGCATCTTCTAAATCCCATTGCATTTGATTGAGAGTTTGTGAATATTCTTCAGAGACTTGTTCAAATTTGCCCATCACATCACTTGGAACACCTTCTCCTGTACGTTGATAAAAGCTAACAACAGAGGCTACTAAGGCTTCCGTATCTCTGCGTGCTTTTCGTGTATAATCCTCTATTAGAGTTTCTGCTTCCTCTAAATAGCGAAGATTTCGGTAATGTTCCTCTTCATACTGGTCTTGTAGTTCCTGATTCATCAGAGACCTCCTTGGTTGTAATCTTACTTGACTGGATTTTTCAAACGAGGTTTAAATAGCTCTTTTTTTAGATACTCTTTTGCTGCATCTGCTGTTTTACCAGTCAATCCTTCTTGCAGTTCTCCAACAATCGTCTGACTTGCTAATTGCTCCAATTGAGTCTTTTGTGCTTGCAAGGTTAAGGCTAATGATATTTTTTCCTGACTTACTCCCAGCTCTGCCGCGGCTATCATCGCTTGTATAGCGATACGTTCTTGAGTTTTCATATATTCTACATGTCGCTGATACAGCATGCCGGCATTGATAAAAGGATTATTTTCAGCATAGTCTTCTATCATAATTTCTACTCCTTTACTTCAAATGTCATCGATTCATTATATTATGAAATCCCTGTGCACCCTGTGCATCAACCTCTTGAATATGGGACGAAATTTCTACTAACCTTTCTGAGAACTTCTCTACATTCTCTTGGTATTTCCTCAGAGCAGTTTAATCAGCTTCCTCTATTCCTTCATCCCAAAAATCTGATAGTTCTAAAGTTAATAAAAATCGTGACAGTTCCCAACTATCTAAATACTGGACGACTTGACACATAGCAAGACGACTATCACCCAGCCCCTTTAAAATATTTGCTTTTGTAGTTTCAATAGCGGTCTTTGTAGCCACTGTTAGCTCCTCTGCTCTTAATCCAAAATCTTGAGCAACGGTGTCTAGTAATTCCATTCTAAGACTAATTTTTTGATCACCACTTGCGGCACGAATTCTTTGTTGGTAGTCAGGTATAGCCGTTTTATTCCATGCCAACGCTTCCTTTTTAGCATCTGCGATGATTTGCCTATATTGCTGTTGAAAATCACGATAAATAGCATACCCCATCGTCCCCCGCTCCACATAATCTCCTCTTAGAAGATTCATAATGACAGTATCTGACAATCCCAAAACTTTCAATTGGGCCACTTTCTCATCTACGAGATGTGCAAGCTTTTTGCCTGCTGTGATAAATTCTGGATGGTAGGTTGCTGAGGCAACTCGAATTTGGCCCGCTGCGTTCATCTGAAATTCACCAAAATCATGGGAAGAAATCGGATCGTCCAAAGTAGTGGTAAAGTGAAGCGGAACAATAATATTCACTTTTCCAAACTGCTTATCTAATGGTCCTGTTCGGTTTAACATACTCACTATGTCAAAAGGATTGACATAGTAAGTGACTTTCTCCCCAATCTTTTGGATATCTTGATCAGATAAGCCCATCTTTTTAAGACTCTTGACTACATCCGGTCCATCAAACAGCTGAACCTCCCCAATCTTATCAAATGCCTTTGGGTCATCTTGGTACAATTTTGCAATCGACTGAGCAGAAATCATCGTTGCTAATGAATGACCAGTTACATGCAACTTAGCTTGAGGGGAATGGGCTGTAAAATCTTGTATTTTGGCTTTCAAAGCTTTAGTGGCTAACTTTGCTTGAGGAATATAGCTGTCATGACGGACAAACTCGGCATCGTTGTCTATCCAATCATTTACAGTTGCTAGCGATGCGGCGCATCACTTCCACGAATGGCCAGATAGGTGTTCTTGGTGTCCTGTGTCAAGGTAGGGGTGTCTGTCAGAAAATAGGCATTAAAGCCAGCCTTCTTATCTGTCAATAAACTTTTTTGATACTTACCTGTCACAACCTGTGTTTCATATCCACCGTTTACTTTAGGCACTTGAACTGTTGTCGTTTGTTCAACTACATAGGTAGAATCTGGTTGGAGGTAGACCACTCCGTCATTCGGTAGCTGCCGACCGCCTCTAACTGTTCCAATAATGTTATCATTTTCATCCGTTATTGGCGCATCTTGAGAATAATTAATTGATATCGATTGCCCTGAAAGGAGTCTATTTTGCTGTTTTTTAGATAGCTTTTTATAAACAAATAAATTAGGACGCCCGTTATAAGTACTTTGAGCTAGATTTGCATAGATATTATCAAAAGTCACCAAATTACTCAAGTAGCTCACCTCCTATCCTTAAGGGACTTCCAAACCACATGCTTTTAATGCGAATCTGCCCATCCTTTTCATATTTAATTCCTATAACAACGCCCCAATCTGAATCTTCAATGTTGTTAAAACCACCATAAACATCTATCGCGTCTCCTCCACCTTGAGGAGTTCCGTTTCCTATCTTTCCTGACTCCAGTCAATTTGAACCGATTCCACTTTCGGATTGGCTGATTTAACAAAATCTATAATTTCCTGCTCATGCTCTTTAAGATAAGCGATTTGCTTGTCTCTAGGAAATATAGGAGGGAGAATTGGTTCTACCAACTGATAAATCACCGCACCAAGTATCAATAGAAAACCTAGACCGAGGATGATATTGAATAATTTGTTCATGAGAGATTCCTTTCATTTTAAACCATATTCCTATCTCTATTATACAATAAAATCTCATTATTGAACCATTAATATGATCATTTCTCTCTGATTATATCGTCTAGCCTACTCATCATTTATTCAGATAAGTAAAAAAGCTACATTTTGTAGCCAGCCCCTTTGCTTCTCCTAAGAGAAAACCTTCTCATATTTAGGAAGTGTTGTATCAACAGTCTTTTTGAGAGCCTTACCAGCTTCACCCTTAATAGCAGTATCTAGCTGCCCGTAGATACTTTTCACTGCGATTTGAGTATGCAAAACAATACTCTTGCCGTCTGTCTTAAAACGCTCCTTAAGGTTTTTAGAATCTCTGCTAATAAAACCAGCTTGCACATGCGCATATTGCTTTTGTAAAGAGCGAATGATTTCATCAAGATCTAGTTCCCCATCGTCTTGTAAATAGTAGCTAGTTACCAATGTCATTATATTCCCTCCTCAAGTCATGTAATTCTGTCTCCAACTGATCACGTTCATGATAAAACAGGCGTTTCGTCTCCTCTATCTCCTCTTCCAAGGTATGAAGAATATCCTTATAAGCCCATTGTGACTCATCTTGTAGCTCTTGGACTTTCGCATAGAAACTCCCTGCCTCTTCTTGACTCGCATCGTGGTGGATCAGCAGTTGCTTCATCTTATTCTGTTCTTGCTCTAAGATAGCCGATAACCGGCGATGACGATCATCCAAGTCCCTCATTCTCTCTTCGAGTCGCCTTTTATTGCGATAGTAATCCTCTTCTTTTTCGGTGAGCTCACGCTCTTTCTGACGAATAAAGCCCAACAGTTCCTCTAAAGCCCCGTATACCATGTCTTAAATTCTCCTGCTAGTTGATTGTCTAGCGCTAGCTTTTCTTCGATAGCGCTATCAAGCTTTGTCTTCAAGGTGTCAAAAGTAGTCGACAAGTTCTGCATTGCCTCAACTTTCGTCTGTGTATACTCATGGAAATTGCTGACAATATGTTCATACGTAACACCATGAGAAGCAAAAATCTCTTGCACTTCCCCATAAGACAGGTGGGAATAAATCGAAAAATCGACCTTAGACCACAGAGCTCCTGCTTCACTATCTGCCTGCTTTTTCAGACTTGTCATTTCATCTAGCCCAAGCTTCGCTGCCTCTGCCATAGAAGAGCCTAAAATAGCACCTTGACCTGCATCAAGGAAGATAGTCTCGCTTGTGCTCAATCCTCCTCCTGTTTTTTGCCATTTGGATTTTAACGTATCAAAACTTGCCATTCTTACAGAAGTAGCGAGCACTGAAAGATAGGATTTAGAGGATAGGTATTGACTACCTACTACATTACCATCTTTATCAATAATTTGACCGTCTTTATTCACTGGAAAAGCTGCTAAATCATGATAACCAATGGGATTCAAGTAAAATTTCTTAGCATCCACATTTCTTGAAATGCCTAACTTATCTGATTTTAATAGGTCATTAAAATAAGCCCCGAAATTACCAACGATATCAAAGTTTATACGATAGTTATTATACATCGCATTATTCGCCTTAACCCATGCTATTGCACGCTCTGACATCCCTCTCATAGGATCTGGACCATTAAATGTTGTAGCAGGTACTTGATTTTCAGCCGCAATAATCAATGCCAAGTAAGCTCCTAACGAATGTCCTGTTGTCGTTAGAGCTGCGTGAGGATATTCTTTCTGAACTTGTTCATAAAACCTTTGCGCCGACTTCAATTGGCTTTCAGTATAAGTTGTGTCAATCGTCATTCTAACAATGGTCTGTGGAATTTGTACAGTCTTGGTATCTGTTCTCAAGCTTGCAGTATCTCCCAGCCCAATCATTTGAATATCTGTATCACGATCATGCTCATCTGAGGAATTAGTGCCTGCATAGGCAATCACAACTTGCGATGTATCTACTTTACCATTCACAACTGGCGCAACCGCCATCGCTTGCATGCCGTTATTATTTGTAGCATCTTTATCATTGTTGTTGTCTTGGACAGTTAGGACTTGATATTTCTGTTTTGTGTTGGGATCTGTTATAGTATCATCTACTAAAACAGGGTTTTCACCGTTTGACTTAGCCTTACTAGGTTCAATATTATAGACCTGCTTCGCTATTTGATTATAACTACTATCAGTAATAGACATATTATTCTCCTAGCTTAATTGAATGTTTCACTTCTATATCATTTAACGAAACACTTTCGATTTCAGTCACTCTATCTTTGATAGGCTCTAGTCGCTCTATGTTGACTTTTTCCTTCAACTTAAAAGTTGAAGGATTGTATCTTATACTATAAATTTCTTTTAAAGTAGACAACCCTGAAAAAGAAAGATTGATTTGACTATTCGCATTGACAATAACAGTAGTCCCCCATGTGCCTGTTTCTCTGGAGTAGCCCCAGCCCTTAAATTCAATTTCTTTGACATTTTCATAGTCATGTACCAAAAGTTTGGCAATACTAGTCTCTAGCTCTCGTTTTTGCTGGTTTTCTGTCATTTTTTGATTTAGTGTAAACATAGTTATCCCTCCAATTATCACCACTAATGCAAGTATAAGTGTCCAAAGTTTTCTTTTTTTCATCATAACATTATATCTTTCTCATTTTTACTAGAAACTCAAATATATATACTCTGATTTACTTTACCATCCACAATAGGTGCGACTGCCATCCCATCAAAACCAGTCCTAGGGTCGGAGTAGGTCTTGATGACTTTGAATTGTTGATTGTCTGGCATCCGAATTGTATTGCTTTCATTAGATAATAATTTAGCATCTGGTTTATCAACTATATATTGATATTCCCCACCTTCTGCATTTCCTCTGTTAACAAAATTTCGATTGACACTATAGACATTTCGTCCTTGATTTAAAATGCTTAGCTGCTCATCTGTGTACTGAAATGACATTACTCAACACTCTCCCTCCCATCTGAAAACAATACTTTTATCTTACTCTTTGTACTTCCTTCATGTGCAGTCAATATTTTCGACTCTTCCGTAGTCACAGTTCCTGACTTGTTTGTCTTCAAATACAAACTATGCCCTATTCCATACTGCACAACTTCTCTATCAGAAAACGTTAATGTGACGGAACAACTCCAACTTCCCGGTGGTTTTGCATAATGTGGCTTACTAATCTCTATCCTATCAATATCCCGATAACTATTCTTCAACGCCTTGACCAGACTAACCTCATATTCTCGATTGCGTTGTTCTTCTTTTTGCTTTTGGATTGCACCATTCAGACTAAATGCCATAAATAAACCTCCTAAGATAATTAGTAAAACGATTAGAACAGGTAATTTCTTTTTCATGCTATGCCTCCATAAAGTGATACTCAAAGAAAATCAAAAAGCAAACTAGGAAGCTAGCCGAAGGCTATACTGGCGTACGGCAAGGCGACGCCGACCAAGTTTGAATTTGATTTTCAAAGAGTATGAGCTATCATCTCTTGCCTACATACCTACTACAGATTTATCTACAACTATTATACAACATTTTTCATGGAAAAACACTCTAGAATGGTCGTAAACATCATTTTTTGAATCCGATTGCTGAGAAGACATCATCACATCCTTTTTAAAGTCTGAGGCACCACTTTCAACTTCTGAAATATAGCCGATACTAATCTTATCTTTCTCTAAAAAATATTGATTAGCTAACCATAAAGATAGCTTGCGCCAACACCTCCCCTATAAAAATCAAAACTTGATTTTCTTAGGAATGATATAAGGATAACAAAGGTAGTTTGGAAAAGATATCACAGGGGAAAATGAGGGAATGAGAAAAGAGAGCCTAAGCTCTCAGAGAAATAATATGCAGTCGAATGCTAAGAAGAATGTTATGATCCTCATCCATTGGCATCCATTTAATTTTCGTATATTACAAATGGATTTTTATAAATTTGGGTTTCATCCATCTGTATAACCGAAACTTTATCAAAACCCGATCTATCTAATGTTAAAAATGACTTTCCTACAATTCTTTGTGTATTTAAAGGATTTGTTGTCATAAATAGATTAACCTCATTATAGGTGTTAACTATTTTTTGTACCTCTTCTCGAACTGTACTAACTAATTGAGGATTGTTATATCTGTTACCACTATACTTTCGTTGCGATGAAATTTTTACTGTTGTATTTTCCAAATAGTCAGCTGCTAATTTTTCTAAAGGAATATCATATGTATCACATACTAATAAATTGACAATTTTATTCTTTTTGTTTTCAATTGGATACTCAACAATAATTTCTCCTTGAAATTCATCATATTGAACAACTGATGATTCAGAGATAAATTCTGAAAAAACTCCATTAATAATAAGTTCAAACTGCATTGGTATTGAGACACCTATAAGTTGTAACTTTTGATAGCCTAATATATTTGCTGCGATCCACAGTCTCTTATAACAATTATGAAGATATACAGAATGACCATCATTAAATGTTCGCTCCGCATTGTTTTTTCTAAAAATCATTAATAATGAAATAGAGATTAATAAATAAAGAACGATATAAGTAGCGGTAGAATTATCAGGAGTTATTTCAAAAATAGCTCTTGTAAAAAAATTGGTATTTGATATTTTTTCAACTTCAACTAGGGTCAAACTCTTCCCAATCAAATAGCAAATAAGAATTGGAAATAGAAAAATTAATACTAATGGTAAATAAAATTTTTGAGACCAAAAAAAGCATTTCTTAAATAATTTATTTTTTCGATTCATACGTATTCTATACATCCTTAAAATAGATTAGAGTGGATTGCCACTCATTTGATTCCCTAAAGTAGAATCTACCAGCCCGAAGACCAATTATCAAAAAGAATAATCTGTCATCATTATCTGAGATAATTTTTTCCCATGATTGAATGTCAACATTAGATGCAGTAGGTATATCTTCAGGATGGGTGTGCCATTCTCCAATTAAACTTATAAAACCTGAACTTTTACCAAAATAATCATCCGCAAATTTCTGGTGGTTTGGAGAAGTTTTTGAGAATTTATATCTACTTCTTACATCATTATCCTGTGGTCCTGAAAAATTTATAATAAGTATCGAATTATTTAAAAGTCTCTTACCAACAAAGATACCACCTGCTTCAGGTTCCGAACCCAGTTGCCTAAATTCTAGTAATAAATTAAAAATATCAGATGGTATTACAATTTGGGATTTATTATTCAGACTTACATATATCAACTTTATACTCTCCATTACACTCTGGACAAGAAGTATTTGTTCTTAAAGCAACATTTAATAAATCACTATTTTTTAAACAATTGTAGTATCGAACACTATATGTAAATCCTTCTTTTCCAAACTGTTTATCTGAACCAATTACTGATACTAATCTGTTTTCAGCAGAAAACTCCCCATCCAAGTACTGTAAATATACTTCTATAGCTTTATTTGCCAATGAACTAGGCGCAATAACATTATAAGGAATAAATGAAGAATAGCAGCTAGCTAGACGCTTTTCAAATATTTGATTTTTCTCTGCAAAAGAGGCTCTATTATTAACAAGATGTCCATCTTCATAATTCATACACATATAGCATCCATTATTTTGTGGAGAAACTAGCAGGTTATGGTACCCAACTCCATATGGATCTAACCAGCAATACAATACCGTTTTTCCAATCTTTCTGAAAAAATGATTAATTTCAAAATTTGTTTTAGTATCTCCGACACAAGAAAAAATAAAATCATATTCGTGAAATAAATTTGGATTCTTCCGAGCTATTTCTTGAAATCGAATACCCTCACATTCGATTTCTAAATCTGGATTTTCTTTTTTCAATCTATCTTCTAGAGCATCTACTTTTTGAATATTGTCTATTATACTATCCATGCCTAAGTAATGCCTAGAAATGTTATCTACCGTTAAAAAATCAGGATCTATTAAAAGAAGTTGCGCTATACCCATTTTAGATAAGTTGTTAGCAACAAAAGATCCTACAGATCCAAGTCCAACAATGACTACTTTTTTATTCAGGAAATCATATTCTTGGGATGTCCTACTCACTCTATACTCCTTGTCAAATCTTGTAATGTATACTGGAGTAATTTTGCAACTCCCATTTTTTGATTTCTGCGCCTTAGAATCAATATTTTTTCTATTTTTATTTTTTTGTTGCACCTTATTATCAATTTTAAATGGAAATTTGGAAGTACTAAACTCAAAGCTCGCACCAAACAAAACATAATCATTATCAGATATAGGAAGTGATAAAATTAATATGAATGACTTTCGTTTCGTTTTACACCACTTTTGGAAGCGACGTCTAACACCCGAAGATAGATTTCCTGTAATCATTTTCTTAAATGTTGCTTCTGTTAGTTCCTTCAGGGGATTAGGAGGAATCACAGAAGTCGAATCTTTAAGTGGAAGTATATAAACATCACTGCTTTTTTTAGAATGTGGCGCAACACTCTCTTTGAGTTGTGAACCATAATTAAAAAGATAGCACTTCTGATTCGATAGAACTAATTCATGTTTCTCAAATGTACTGACCTTGGATAAACAACTTCGAATGTCTATATATTTTGTTTTTGACTTCAAACAACTGATATGCCAATATGATAGAAACTCTTTCCTGAGCTCTTCGGTCATTTTTGGTGTATCCCAACTATCCAGTAATTCCTTTACTTTTTCACAGCAATCTTTCAATAATCCACGTGGATTGTTAAAGTCCCAAATTAAATTATCTTCTGAAATGTAACACAATTTCCCTTCGGAACCGACATGGCTATACCATTTATTAAAATCCATATAATTTGAAAGATAGATTTCAGGAAGTGAATGGGGAAAGTCATTAGAAACGATAATTTTTAAGGTAAATTTTTTATATTGATAAAAGTAGCATTCCTTATCTTCGAACTCCAAACTTTCTGAAGGTATTTCGTCAAAGTATATCTGGAATATTTCTTTTTTTTCTAACATACACGCCTCTAAGCACTTGGATAATCACTGATTATAGCCCGAGTTCCAAAATTTTCTGCTGTCTCTTTTTGTTCAGTAATAGGAAAATCATCACCAAACTGTTTACTCAATATTTTTGTAGACTCACTTAAATCAGTAGAATCTATTGCTTCATCTAGTGAGTCTCTTAATTTTTCTAATTTATTCTTAAATGCTTCCATTTGTATATTTGATACCCTTTCATATACATCCGTACACGGCTTAACCGGTAAGAAAACCTTTAATCTCGGATAAAATAAGTTTCTATCAACATCATATGTATCCGAAAATGAATTAATCATAGTATTTACTAAATTTCTTAAAGCTGAAATATCATCATAAATAGTATTTCCAGATAGATAGTCTTCTTTTTTGCACACAGTAAAATTATTAACAGCAAAGACTGAAATACCAATACCAGTTGGTTTATTATCCTGATTCTTAAATTTTAGATCTTTCCATCTTTTTAAATAGCGAATTACTCTTCGAAATTGTTTTCGGTCTTCTGAGTTCTCCATAGCATTATTAATTTTTTCCGTTAATTCTACAGGGTCTGCTTCCTCCCACCTAGTGTTTTCATCTGTACTATTAAGCTTTCCTCTTGCTAAAAAATAATTATCATCATCAATACAATACAAAGCAATATCAATATGAACATTATCTTTAGGAAATGATACCGTCACACATGGATTTTTTACTTTTACATTATTTTCTCCAAATTTAGTAACTAATGCATTAAAAATAATTTTCTTTATTTCTTTAGGGGTATTTGAATATCTATCAACATCAATTCTCAAACCTCTATCTAAATCATAATCTCCATCATCTAATGGTAAAATCCCAGTATGAGTTGAGTAACTCCCCTGGTTAAAAAAGCTTTTTTCAAATTCTGAAACGTCATTATTAATTATTTCTTCAACCTCTTTACGTTTTTCGATTAAAACCTTTTTATCATCGGCATCTAGCTTAATAGTATCGTGAAATTTAATAAACTGTGACTGCAAAGTAGCCATAAACTTTCTCCTTAAATTATTTTGTTATATCTAACTTTCATTATAACACTTTCTATTACCATTTTTTGAACTTCCAATTGACTAACTAATCAAAAAATGATTTTAGAAGATAACATTATTATCGTTCTTCCAACACAACTCCCTCAACCGTTCTTGCCCCACCTTCAACATCTCTTCCTCTACCTTACTCCATTTTCCGAAAAGGCATTCTTGTAGAACTTCTGCTGCTGAACCTTCATCCGTTTCAGAATCATATACACAATTCCTATCTCTTTGGTAAATTTGAATCTGGTCAAAGAACTTATCATTTTCCAACTCTCGTACATTATCGACCAAATGATTCACAATGACATCATGGTGTTCTTTAGGGGTTGCTCTGGCTTGATTTGGATCAATGGCATAAAGTTCCTCATAACGAATTAAAGTGCTAAGATAAGACAGTTCTGGCTTTGTTGCAATCAATGCCAGTGATACTTGATAGCCTTTTGATTTCAATAGCTGAGCTGTTTTTCGTGGGACTGCTGTTGTTCTTAACATTCCCTCAATTAACAAATGATATCCTTGTTTGCTCAACTCATCTACAAGACATTCAACCATTTTTCCCGCAAAGGATTTAGTATAATCCACACTATCTTTGCCATATTTTTCTTGTAAGGCTAGGTAATTCGGATGTAAAGAGCGATAGCTGTCACCATCAATAATGATGATATTTCCCTGAAATTCTTTTTGTTTAATGCGGTGTATCGTTGTCTTACCTGCTCCGCTCTGGCCACCAAGTAAGAGAGCTTGTGGACTTGATGGAATCGTCTTACCACGAGTTAAAGAACAAATAGTTCGTTTCAGGGCTAAGTCAAAGTCAGCTTGACTGAATTCTTCTAACGTCATTAAGCCACCACCTGATGATTCGCAAGGCCTAACATCCGCTCAATGCCATCTAAATAACCATTATAGCGTTCTAATTTGTCAAAGGTATCGACAAGGTAAATCTTGGTATTGATAAGGTCAGATAAATCATCACTCATTAAAACCCAAGGATTAAGCTCGTCATCAAACGCAATTCCTTGACTATCTTGATAACGATACAGTTTAGATAGAATGGCTGCGCCACGTTCTTTCATCACTTCTATTTTTAAGGTCAACTGATAATCTTCCACGGGCGTAAGCATTTTATCTTCTCCAACCAGATCTACATAAGACACATTGAACTTTTGACATATAGTATCTATCAACTCAGTTGTAATCGGACTCGTTCCATTTTCATATCTACTGAGGCTGTTTCGTGAGATACCGACAATATTCGCAAACTCTGTCTGTGTTAAATCGTGTGTTTTCCGTAGTGAGCTAATATTATTTCCAATCATAGTAGGTCCTCCATATTAAAAGTATACCATAAAATTATATTTTCTGCACCAAAAATGGTGCATTATAGTCTTACATATTCAAAATATTGTGACATAGAAAAAAACTAGATTCACTAAAAATATGAACCTAGCTTCTACATACTTCTCCACTACATTCGAGACGTCCTCAAGCAAGTCTCTCTAAGTATCAAAAATTACCTCTAAACAAGTTTTAATAACTCAAACTACCTTTCTGAAAATCCATAATGTACCAAATCAACTTGATAGCGACAACTTTCTTCCAGTAATTTTTGTAACTTATTATTCCAAAACAACTTAGATTCTTTAGACATAGACATCACAGTATGCCTCATTGCTATGAAATAAACAAATAATTTTTTATCACCATTTTCTGAAGAAGCCTCCAGCAACTCTTCATCCGCATGATGAATAGCAGGTAGTGTATTATGCAAACGATCATATAATCGACCATTATGTGAGCAGATATTGCGCAAATATCGTAAAGCATTACACCATGACAATAGCACTTTAGCCGGAATTTTCATATCTTCACTCAATGGTAAACTCACATGCGTTGCTACTTTATTTCTATAATTTGGTTGTAAGGCAATCAAAAATGAAGCAATATTTCCAAAAGTCATTAGACGAAATACTATCCAAGGAAGAGCAACTCCATTATATACAAAAAAAGGCCACCTAGTTATGTCAAGAGAACCCTTGATACCTTTGATGACTTCTAATCTATAACAGGTATACCAGAATATTAAGCAAATGTCAAAAAAATTTATGTCGGCTTCTTCATCTGCTTAAATGCCCCGTTGTCAAGTCCAAGTTAGCCAGCGTATAAAACTTCTCTAGGAGTTTTGTAATCTAATACTTTCTTAGGATAGTTATTGATCCAATTTTCAATGAATGTGACCTGTTTTTGGGTCGCATTTTTACTTCCCTTTGGTAACCAACGTCGAATCAAACGATTATGGTTCTCATTGGTCCCTCTCTCCCAAGAAGCATAAGGGTGGGCATAGTAAATGTGCTCAGGGTCAAAAACCTCAGATAAGCGACTAAATTCCGTCCCGTTGTCAGCTGTGATAGAGTGAATCTGATACTCTTGCAGGATTGTTCTCAGGGCATGATTGACGGAAGAGGCGGACTTGTCAGGAATAAGGCGAATGATTTGATACCGACTTTTTCTGTCGGTTAGGGTCAGTAGGCACTCGTTTTTAGCTCGTGTTTGAATAACTGTGTCAATCTCAACATCACCGATATTCTCCCGCTTATTGATACTCTCTGGTCGTTCCTCAATCGACTTTCCAGCAGGTTTAAAGTTAGGACTAGCTTGTTTCTTGTTGGCTTTCGCTTTTCTAGGATAGAGCAGGGCTTCTTTCCCAACTCCTAGATGTCCATGATGAATCCAGTAATAGATAGTGGACACAGGAACAGTTACCTTTCCAGCCTTGACCATCATCTCAGGCGAGTATTTCTGAGTCAGGTAGTGACAGATTTTCTCCTTGGTCTGTTTGTCTAGTTGAACAGCTTTCACAGAGCGTTTTCGATTTTCTTCATAGGTCATCTGAGCTCTGTCGGCTGAATAGACCTTTTTGAACCTACTTTGACGCACTTGTTGGAGAATTAGCCCCCGCTTGACCTCATTATGGATGGTTTGAGGAGCTTTATCTAGTCGCCTAGCCACTTCACGATTGGAACAGCCTTCATGTAACCAACGTTCAATATTTCTACGGTCTGATAGTGTTAAATGTTTTCCTTTTGGTGTATAATAGTCTTGCATCTCAGAGTCCTTCTAATTGTTGTTGTGGTGATTACAATTATATCTCTCTGAGGTGTTTTTTCATACCTTCAACCGGTTAACTTCATTTTAGAACTTTCGGTACTTGACTTGACAACGAGGCACATTAAAAAATTTTTAGAAAATACTTGACAATAAAGACAGCATGTATTACAATTATTGTAGGTTTGGGAATAGTATTCGCCACTCCGACCCTCGCGGATGATATCTGGCGAGTTTTTTTATTGTTAATATTTTAGAAAATTCATTGTTTTATAGTGAATTCTTTCCATCACTATATCGTAAAATTTAACAATCTCTCCATCTTCAAATTTAATATTCAAAAATTCTCCTTCATCCACAGATAAATCTGAGTGGATTTTTTTATATTCTTCGAGACGAGTTTCACCTGCAATCATGGAACATAAAAAATCAACAATTTCTAATCCACAATGACTTGGTGTATGCTTACTCCCCACTTCCTCTTTCCTGATAAATCTAATTTCATCCAATACTTCAACTGCTACATCTTGTCGAACATTATCACTTCCAATAGCGACTGTATGATTATAGGCTTTTTTTAAATCTGTACGGGCGTCAAACTCTTTTCCATCCGCATCAAATCTAAGTTTAGTATAAATTTTTTTAGGCATTTCCTCATCAAGGTACCTACCATCTGGAACATTAGTATGCCCTATAACATCCTTTTTCAATAATGTAAGTAGCAGTGAATCTAGATGTCGCTTCATTGCTACGTAAGGAACGGCGTTTAAGATACCAGGTGCTATATTTCGAGAGGTTTTTGACTTAAACTGATTATTCTTAATGTTATTTCTTTTAGTAAGATACCATCCTTTCTCCCAGTAATAGTCTGTATGTACAATAAAAAATGTATTATCATCTAAAATCTTTTGCAAATCAGTAAAAAACTCTTTTAACTTTTGGACAGAAAATACTTCATCTTCTAAAAAATAAGAATACATTGGATTAGACTCATTTTGTCCTTCGGATAATAACAACTTTTTAAAATCTACAAAATGCAGAGCTTTTGATGATTCAAATTTATACTTATTGCGAAACTTCTTCCATTCTGACTCTAATTTTTCCTGATAACTATTCTGCGGAAATGTCAAGCTGGTAATAGAATATTCTTGAAAAATATCTTTTCCTTCCCCATCCATTACTTGAGTTAAATAATTTTGTTTACATTCGTCAATATAGGTGTAAAATAATTCTCCTGTAGACATACAGACTCTCCTTGTAAGTTAAACTTCCCCTATTATAGCATATATTATCCAATAAAAAAAACAATGAAATCTAAAATAGAATAGTATTTAACTTATTAATCTTAATCCCAAGTAATAATTAATATGCAACAAATATATAATCACTTCGGCTTCCTCATCTGCTTAAATTGCTCAATCCGTTTTTCTAGTTGCTCTATATGCAGCTTATTCTTAGCTTCCGTAATCGTATCATCGAGTGTTTGTTCCTGGTGAACTTCCTCCCGACTTTATCACTTGTTTTTTCCCCCCACCTTGCTCCCCCTTGGTAGAGTAAGGTTTTTTAATAAATTTCAACGTCTTATCTTGTTGTATATGGTTATGTATGGTATAATGAACTATGGCTTTTATTAAAACAACAACAAACAAAGAAGGTAGGACGCATGTTTACCTTGTAGAAGGCTATCGTAAAGATGGTAAGGTCAAACAGCGTATCCTTAA